>NZ_JBFPJQ010000002.1:0-1427925 GCF_041021335.1 Amycolatopsis sp. SB7-3 | reverse complement strand
TTCAGGACAGGGTCCTGACCAGGGTCGAGAACCCCAACAGGTTCTCCCCGGTCAGGGCCCTGTCTCTTTTCATGTCCAGGCACGGACTAGAATGGTCCGTTGGCCCGCCTCGTGGTGGGCGTATGTCGAAACTTTTCAATAGTGGCAGGAGGCCAGGTGTCCGAGTTCGGTCGACGTGACTCAGATGATGGCGCGTCCGGCCGGTCGGGTCGCCGGGACGACAGTCCCCGCGGAGGCCGGTCTGACGCGCAGCGAGGTGACCGGCGCGGTTCCGCCGGCGGCAGGCAGGACCGGGGCGGCCGCGACGGCGGCTACCAGGGCCGCCCTCGTCGTGACGACCGCGGTGCCCGCGGTTCCGGCAGCTACCCCGCGCGCAGCGGCGACGGCTCCCGCGACCAGCGCTCCGGCGGCCGGTTCGGCGGCCAGGGCCGCGACGACAACCGCTCGCGCTACAACAACGACGACCGTCGTGGCCCCGGTGGCGGCGACCGTCGTGACGACCGGTCGGGTGGCCGGGACAACCGTGGCGGCTACCGCGGCGGTGACAACCGTGGCGGCTACCGCTCGGACAGCCGTGGTGGCAGTGACCGCGGTGGCTACCGATCCGACAGCCGGGACAACCGCGACAGCCGGGACAACCGCGGCGGCGACCGTGGTGGGTACCGGGGCGGCAGCGACCGCGGCGGGTACCGCTCGGACAACCGGGGCGGCGACGATCGCGGCGGCTACCGGTCCGACAACCGGGGTGGCGACCGCGGCGGGTACCGCTCGTCCGACAGCCGTCCCGAGCGTCGCTACGACAACCGTTCGGACAGCCGCTCGGACAACCGTTCCGAGGGCCGCTACGAGAAGCGCTCCGACAGCCGCCCGGCCCGTTCCGGCTACGGCTCGGACAACCGCGGCCGGTCCGACGACCGCCCCTCCGGCAACCGCTACGAAGGACGCCCCCAGGGCAAGTCCTACGGCGACCGCGACAGCCGTGGCAACCGCGACAATCGTGGCGGCGACGACCGGCGTCCGTCCTACCGCGACCGTGACGATCGCGGCGGTGCCCGTTCCGGCGGGTACAACGGCGACCGGCGCGGCTCGGGCTCGTCCTCGGGCGACCGTCGTCCCAGCGGTGGTGGCTACGAGCGCAAGTCCTACGGCGACCGCGACAACCGCGGAGACCGTCGCCCTTCCGGCGACCGTCCGGAGAAGCGGTACGACGACCGGCGCGGCGACCGTCCCCAGCGTGACCGTTCCGAGGGCCGCAAGGACTTCCGCTCCTCGCCGCGCACCGACGACAGGCCGGTCGACGACGAGACCTTGGCGCGTGAGCTGCTCGAGGCTCCGGAACTGCCCGAGGGCATCGAGTTCTCCGATCTCGACGAAGACGTCCGCCGGGAGCTCCGCACTCTGCCCAAGGCGCTCGCGGAAACCGTCGGCAAGCACCTGGTCGCCGCCGGCGGCCTCGTCGACGAAGACCCCGAAGCCGCCATGGAGCACGCCAAGTACGCGAAGGCCAAGGCGTCGCGGGTCCCGATCGTCCGTGAGGCGCTCGGCCTGGTCGCCTACCACGCGGGCAACTGGTCCGAGGCGCTGTCGGAGCTGCGGGCCGTCCGCCGGATGACCCGGACCGACGACCACATCGCGATCATCGCCGACGCCGAGCGCGCCATCGGCCGCCCGGAGCGGGCGCTCGACCTCGCGAAGGAGGTCGACAAGGAGCGTCTGTCCAAGGCGACCCAGATCGAGCTCGCGATCGTCGCCGCGGGTGCCCGGCGCGACCTCGGTCAGCTGGACGCGGCCGTCGTCTCCCTGCAGAGCGACGACCTCAAGGCGGAGAAGCGCGACCCGTGGAGCGCCCGGCTGTTCTACGCCTACGCCGACAACCTCGCCGCGGCCGACCGCAAGGACGAGGCGATCCGCTGGTTCCTGAACGCGGCGGAGGCCGACGAGGAGGACGAGACCGACGCCGCCGAGCGCGCCGCGGAGCTCACGAATGGCTGACGCCCTGTCGGCTGGGTACGACGCGGTCCTGTTCGACCTCGACGGCACGGTCTACCACGGCAGCAAGGTGGTCCCGGGCGCGCCGGAAGCGCTTCGGGCGCTCCGGGACCACGGCACGGCCGTCCGGTGGGTGACCAACAACGCCTCCAAGGCGCCCGCGGAGGTCTCCGCGCACCTGGAGGCACTCGGACTGCCCGCCACTCCCGAAGAGGTCCACACGAGCTCTCAGGCCGCCGCCGCCCTGCTGGGTGAGCGACTGCCTCAGGGTGCGGTGGTCCTCGTCGTGGGCACGGACTCGCTGGCCGCCCAGGTCGAGTCCGTCGGCTTCGAGACGGTCCGGGAAGCCGGTCCGGACGTGGCCGCCGTGGTCCAGGGGCATTCCCCGGAGAACACTTGGGCCGCTCTCGCGGAGGCGTGCCTCGCCATCCGCGCGGGCGCGCTCTGGGTGGCGACCAACGTCGACGCGACCCTGCCGAGCGAACGCGGTCTGCTGCCGGGCAACGGGTCGATGGTGGCCGCGTTGCGCCATGCCACCGGCGCCGAACCGCTGGTGGCGGGCAAACCGGCACCGGGACTGTTCACGACGGCGGCACGGGACGCGGGCGCGGAACGTGCCCTCGTCGTTGGCGACCGGCTGGACACGGACATCGAGGGCGCGGTCGCGGCCGGGATCGACGCGCTCTGCGTCCTGACCGGCGTCGCCGACGCGGCGTCCCTGATCGCGGCGAGGCCCGAGGAGCGTCCGCGCTACCTCGCGGCGGACCTGTCCGGGCTGAGCAGCCGGGCGGAACTGCTCGAGATCGGGCCCAAGGACGGCTGGCGTGTCACCGCACAGGGTGACGTGCTCGAAGCCGATGGTGAAGGCGACTCCCTCGACCTGTTGCGCGCGCTGTGCGCGGCGGCCTGGGAGTCGGGGATCACCGAGGTCCGTGGTGTGGGCGACACCGCCCGCGCCGCGCTCGGCGAGCTGCGCCTCGGCTGACCAGCGCTGCTAACTTGGTGGGGTGCAAGACCACTTCCACCCCGTTCCGCGACCCCCGGTTCCCGGCCCGCCGCCGGTGCCGGGACCGCCGCCGGACCAGTTCGCGCAGCAGGACACGGATCCCCGGGCCGGGATCGACGAAGCCGTGGCGGGTCTCGACGACCTCGCGGCGCTTCCGCTTTCGGAGCACGTCGACCGTTTCGAGGCCGTGCACACCGAGCTGACGGTGGCGCTGTCCACCATCGACAAGGTCTGACCGCGTGCCCAAACGCGCCCGCCTGGACGCGGAGCTCGTCCGGCGGGGTCTCGCCCGGTCCCGGGAGCAGGCGTCGGCGCTGATCGCCGAGGGCAAGGTCACCGTGCGCGGGATGGTGGCCACCAAACCCGCGACCGGGGTCGAGTCCGGCGCGCCGATCGTGGTGCGCGACAACGACGACCCCGGCTGGGCCTCCCGCGGCGCGCACAAACTGCTCGGCGCGCTCGAAGCCTTCACCCCGCAAGGTCTTTCCACCGAAGGAAAGCGCTGCCTCGACGCGGGCGCGTCGACCGGTGGCTTCACCGACGTCCTGCTGCGCAACGGCGCCGCCACGGTGATCGCGGCCGACGTCGGCCGCGGCCTGCTGGACTGGCGGCTGCGCACCGACGACCGCGTGGTCGTCCTCGACAAGACGAACGTCCGCAACCTGACCCCGGAGGACCTCGGCGGGCAGGTCGACCTCGTGGTCGGGGACCTCTCGTTCATCTCACTCAAACTCGTGTTGCCCGCGCTGGCCGCCTGCGCGCGGGACGGCGCGGACCTGGTGCCGATGGTGAAACCGCAGTTCGAGGTCGGCAAGGACCGGCTCGGCAGCGGCGGCGTCGTCCGTGACCCGGAGCTGCGGGCCGAATCCGTGCTCGGCGTGCTCGCCGAGGCCGAGAAGCTGGACCTGAGCCTGCGCGGCGTCGTCGCGAGCCCGCTTCCCGGGCCGTCGGGGAACGTCGAATACTTCGTCTGGCTTACCCGCGGGGCGGGGGAGACCGCCGGCACCGACGCCGAGCGGCTCGTCCGGACCGCAGTCCTGGAGGGACCCCAATGAGCGATCGCGAGGTGCTGCTCGTCGTGCACCCGGACCGGGACGCGACCCGGGACGCGGCACGCGAGGTGTCGGCCCGGTTCGCCAAGGCCGGTGTGCGGCTGCGGGTACTCGACGAGGACGTCCGCGAGATGCTGGAGGCGGACGGCGGGATCGGCGCGCCCTGCACGGTCATGGCGCCGGAACAGGATCCGGCCGCCGGCACCGAGCTGGTGTTCGTGCTCGGCGGGGACGGCACGCTGCTGCGGGCCGCGGAACTGGCCAGGCCGAACGGCGTCCCGGTGCTCGGCGTGAACCTCGGCCGCGTCGGTTTCCTGGCCGAGGCCGATTCGGACAAGCTCGCCGACACCGTCCAGCGGGCGGTCGACGGCGACTACCAGGTCGAAGAGCGGATGACCGTCGACGTCGTCGTCACCGTCGACGGTGAAGAGACCGTCAACACGTGGGCGCTCAACGAGGCCAGCGTCGAGAAGAGCTCGCGTGAGCGGGTGCTGGACGCGCTCATCGAGGTCGACGGAAGGCCCGTGTCCTCCTTCGGCTGCGACGGCGTCCTGTGCGCCACTCCGACCGGCTCGACGGCGTACGCGTTCTCCGCGGGCGGGCCGATCATCTGGCCGGACGTCCAGGCCCTGCTGGTGGTCCCGAGCAACGCGCACGCGATGTTCTCGCGGCCGCTGGTCGTCTCGCGGGACTCGGAGATCACCGTCGCCATCGATCCCGACGGTTCGCCCGCGGTCCTGACCTGCGACGGATCGCGGACCTTCGATCTTCCCGCCGGCGCGGCCGTGCGGGTCACCTGCGGCCGGGTGCCGGTGCGGTTGATCCGGTTGTGGGAAGGCCCGTTCACCGACCGGCTGGTGCACAAGTTCTCGTTGCCGATCAAGGGCTGGCGGGAGCGACACGCCCGCTGACGGATGTCATGAAAGGGCCGTTCAGGACAATTTCTGTCTTGAACGGCCCTTTCATGACGTGCCGGGTGCGGGAATGGTCGGGGTGGGCCGCTACGGTGGGCGTCGTGCTGGCCGAGATGCGCATCCAGGGCCTCGGAGTCATCGAGGACGCCCTGCTGGAACTGCACGCGGGCTTCACCGTGGTCACCGGTGAGACGGGTGCGGGCAAGACGATGGTCGTCAGCGGGTTGCACCTGCTCTCCGGCGGCCGAGCCGAAGTGTCCAAGGTGCGGACGGGAATGCTGAAGGCCTTCGTGGAAGGCCGATTCGAGCTGGGCGGTGCCGAGGGCGCCACCCGGATCGTCACCGACGCCGGGGCGGAGGTCGACGAGGACGGCAGCGTCATCGCGCTGCGCGCGGTCTCGGTCGACGGCCGGTCCCGTGCCCACCTCGGCGGCCGTTCGGTGCCGGTCGGTGTGCTGGCCGACCTGTCCGAGCAGCTGATCGCCGTCCACGGGCAGAACGATCAGCTGCGGCTGCTGCGGCCCGCCGAGCAGCGCGCGGTGATCGACCGGTTCGCAGGTGAGGCCGTCACCGAGCCGCTCGAGCAGTACCGCGCGGTCCGGGACGAATGGCTCGCCGTCGTCGCCGAACTGACCGAGCGCTCCACCCGCTCCCGCGAGATGGCCCAGCAGGCCGACCTGTTGCGCCACGGGCTCGCCGAGATCGACGCCGTCGCGCCGGAACCCGGCGAGGACACCGAGCTCACCGAGCAGATCAAGCGGCTCGCCGCGGTCGACGAACTGCGGTCCGCGGCGAGTGCCGCGCAGGCCGCCGTCTCGGGTTCGCCCGACGGCGACCCGGACGCGCCCGGCGCGGTCGGGCTGATCGGTGAGGCGAGCCGCCACCTGACCGGTTCCGAGGACGCCGTCCTGCGTGAGCTCGGTCCCCGGCTGGACGAGGCCTCGGTGCTGTTGTCCGAAGTGGGCGCCGAGCTGGGCAGCTATCTCGAAACGCTCGACGCCGATCCCGCGTTGCTGGAGAAGGTGCTGGCGCGCCAGGCCGATCTGAAGCGGCTCACCCGCAAATACGCGGCGGACGTGGACGGTGTGCTCGCCTGGGCCGACGACGCCCGTCGCCGGATGTCCACGATGGACACCTCCGAGGAGGCGCTGGCCGAACTGGCCAAGCGCCGCGACGAACTCGCCGTCACGCTGGCCGAACACGCCCTCACGCTGTCGGAGGCGCGGGTCGAGGCCGCCGCCGAGCTCGCCGAGGCGATCACCGCCGAGATGTCCGGGCTCGCCATGGGACAGGCCGAGATCGAGATCACCGTCGAGCGGCGCACCGTCGACGAGAGCGACGCGCACGCCGTGAAGGTCGGCGGCAGGCTCGTGCACGCCGGGCCCGACGGCGTCGACGACGTCGAGTTGCTGCTGCGGGCGCACAACGGTGCCCCGCCGCTCCCGGTGCACAAGGCCGCTTCCGGCGGTGAGCTTTCCCGCGTGATGCTGGCGATCGAGGTCGTCCTCGCCCACGCGGACACCGTGCAGACACTGGTGTTCGACGAGGTCGACGCCGGTGTCGGCGGCCGCGCGGCGGTCGAGATCGGCAGGCGGCTCGCGCGGCTGGCGCGCAGTCACCAGGTCCTGGTGGTCACGCACCTGCCGCAGGTGGCCGCGTTCGCCGATCAGCATCTGGTGGTGGACAAGGGGACCAGCGGCGGGGTGACCCGCAGCGGGGTGCGCGTGCTCGAACAGTCGGAGCGCGTCGTCGAGCTCGCGCGCATGCTCGCCGGGATGGAGAGCACCGAAACCGGCCGGGCGCACGCGGAAGAACTGCTCGCCGTCGCCGAGGCCGACAAGAGCGCGCCGGACAAGCCCAAAGCCCGTCGCGGCGGGAAGCGGAAGAAGGCGAAGTAGTGCCTGTCGCGACCGGGTAGCCCGATCCGGTGTGGGTTAATCGGCGTGTTTCCATCGGCGTGGCGGACACGGAAGCCCGCGCGGATTTGTCACTATCGGTCGCATGAAGCTCACCGGCTTGCTCTCGCGTAACCAAGAGACCCTCCCCGGGATCACCGGCGTCGCCAGGGTCGACAGGCGTACGCGTGAGCTGCTCCGCCGGCTGAGCCCTGGCGACATCGTCGTCCTCGACCAGCTCGACCTCGACCGGTCGACGGCCGATGCCTTGGTGGAGGCCGAAGTCGCGGCGGTGGTGAACGCTTCGCCGTCGATCTCCGGCCGGTTCCCCAACCTGGGCCCGGAGATCCTGCTCGAAGCCGGGATCCCGCTGGTCGATTCGGTCGGCGGCGAACTGCTGCGCAAGGTCAAGGACGGCACGAAACTCCGCCTGCACGAGGGCGTCGTCTACATCGGAGAGCGGCAGCTCGGCTCGGGTGTCCAGCAGACGCGGGAAAGCGTCGCGGACCAGATGATCGAGGCCAAGGCCGGGATGTCCACTCAGCTCGAGGCGTTCTCCGCGAACACGATCGAATTCCTCCGCCGGGAACGCAGTCTCATCCTCGACGGCGTCGGCGTCCCGGAGATCCGTGTCCCGCTGCGGGATCGGCACGCCTTGGTGGTCGCGGGCGGCAACGGGCACGCCGAAGACCTCAAGAAGCTGAAGAAGTACATCTCCGAACACCGGCCGGTGCTGATCGGGGTCGACGCCGGGGCGGACACCTTGCGCGCGCAGGGTTATCAGCCGGACGTCATCGTCGGCGACCCGCACGGCATCGGCGCCGAGACGTTGCGCAGCGGTGGCGAGGTCGTGGTCCCGGCGCAGCCGGACGGGCACGCGCCGGGGGTCGAGCGCATCCAGGACCTCGGGATCGGCGCGGTCACCTTCCCCGCGACGGGCAACGCCGAGGATCTGGCGCTGCTGCTGGCCGACGCGCACGAGGCGAGCCTGGTGGTCACCGTCGGATTCCAGGCGACACTGCGGGAATTCCTCGACCACGGCCGGTCCGGGTCGAACCCGTCGACGTTCCTCACCAGGCTCAAGCTCGGCACGAAACTGGTCGACGGCAAGGCGGTCGCGACCCTGCACCGCAGCCGGGTGTCCATCGGCGCCATCGTCCTGCTGGTCGTCGCGACCTTGGTGGCCGTCGCGGCCGCGCTGCTGGTGTCCGACGTGGGTTCGGTGTACCTCGACTGGATCCGCGACACCTGGAACTCGTTCATCGCCTGGGGCAAGGGACTCTTCACGTGATTTCACTGCGGTACCACATCGTTTCCATCGCCGCCTGCTTCCTGGCGCTCGCCATCGGCGTGGTGCTCGGGTCGACGGCGCTGAACGGTTCCCTGCTTTCGGGTCTCGCCAGCCAGAAGGAGGATCTGGGTTCCCAGGTCGCGGATCTGGAGGCACAGCGCAATTCGCTCAACGCCAGGCTCGGCGACGCGGACGCGTTCGCCGGTGCGATGGGGCCGAAGGTCGTCGCGGGTCAGTTGGACAAGCGTTCGGTGGTGCTGGTGACCACCGAGGACGCGAAGCCCGCGGACCGCGACGCGCTCAAGCAGCTCGTCGGTCAGGCCGGTGCCTCGGTCACCGGTGAGATCCAGCTGACCGAGGCGTTCTCCGACCCGATGCGGTCGGATCAGCTGCGTGACGTCGTGTCGCGTCTGCAGCCGGCCGGTGTCCAGTTCCCGACCGCGGGCGACCCGGGCACCCTCGCGGGCGCGCTGATCGGCTCCGTGGCGTTGCTGAACAAGGACAACGCGCAGCCGCAGTCCACCCCGGTGGAGCTGGCGGCCGCGCTCGGCGGGCTCACCGACGGCGGTTTCCTCAAGACCGGCGGGGACGTGAAGCCCGCGCAGCTCGCGATCGTGCTCACCGGTTCCAAGTACACCGGCGACGGCGCCGGTGACCGTGCCTCGACCGTCGCGCGGTTCGCCGCGCAGCTCGACCGTTCCGGTGCGGGCACCGTCCTGGCGGGCGACGCGGGATCCGCCGACGGCACCGGCGCGATCGGCGTCGTCCGCGCCGACACCTCGTCGACGTCCATCCTGTCCACTGTGGACAACGCGGAGACCGCGGCGGGCCGGGTCACCACGATCATGGCGCTGCGGGAGCAGCTCGAAGGCGGCGCCGGGCGCTACGGCATCGCGGGCAACGCCCAGGCCCCCGCCCCCGGGATCGCCGCCGCCGGCAACTGACCCCCTTCCGCATTTAGTCCTCTGGATGCGGTACTTGCGTGTGCAAGGACCGCATCCAGAGGACTAAATGCGGGGCCAGAGGCGGGTTTTCGGGAGTGGGCGGGCGTAGGAACCGGCCCGGCTGGTCTTGAGGTTCAGGGCCACAAGGGATTCGGCGAGGCGGACGGCGGCGGCGACGCCGTCGATCACCGGGATGTCCAGCATCGCCGAGATACGGCGATCGAGGCCGGTCATCCCGGCGCAGCCGAGGACGAGGACCTCCGCGCCCGCGTCCCTGGCGCGCCGTCCGGCGGTCAGCAGGGCCGATTCCGTCCGGCGCTCGTCGGTCAGTTCGAGGACGCCGAGCCCCGCACCGAGGACGCCGACACAGTTCTGCGCGACGCCCGCGGCGTGCAGGCTGTCCTCGATGAGCCCGCACGTCCGGTCCAATGTGGTCACGACGCCGTAGCGTCTTCCCAGCAGACAGGCCAGATGCGCGGCGGCCTCGGTGATGTCGACGACCGGGACGTCGAGCAGTTCCCTGGCGCCTTCCCGTCCGTGCTCGCCGAAACCGGCCATCACGAGCGCGTCGAAGGGCTCGTCCAGCCCGTTGAGAAGGTCGAGGACGGCCGCGGCGCTCAGGAAGCTGTCCAGCCAGCCCTCGGCGGATTCCGGACCCCACAGCGGTGTTCTGGCCAGGATCTCGGTGCCGGGACTCGCGGCGGCGCGGGCGCCCGACTCGATCTCCTTGGTCATCGCCTCGGTGGTGTTGCAGTTGGTGACCAGGATCCGCATCACGCGACCCGCTGCTTGCGTGACACCACGAAATAGAGCGCCGCGGCGGAAGCGGTGCCGATGAACCACGAGTACGGCGCGGCGGGGGCGAAGAACGGCACCAGCGCGATGATCGCGGACAGCGCCGCCGTGGGCAGGAAGGTGACCATCGCCCGCGGGTTGAACCCGCGTTTGTAGTGGTACGGCGAATCGGGTCCGGCCACGAACAGTTTGTCGACGTCGATCCGGCCGCGTTTCACCAGGTAGTAGTCCACGATCATGATGCCGAACAGCGGGCCGAGGAAGGCCCCGAGGCCGCCGAGGAAGTAGTTGACCACCGCGGGCGAGGAGTACAGCTTCCACGGCAGCACGCACAACGCCGCGACCGCGCTGATCATCCCGCCGACGGTGAAGGTGATCCGTTTCGGCCAGATGTTGGCCAGGTCGTAGGCGGGGGAGACGAAGTTCGCGACGATGTTCACGCCCATGGTGGCGATCGCGAAGGTCAGCGCGCCGATGATCAGCACAGGCGTGTTGTCGATGCGGGCCAGCAGTTCGGCGGGGTCGGTGATGGCCTCACCGAACACCTGGAGACTGCCCGCCGTGACCAGTACGGACAGCAGCGCGAACGCCGTCGAGTTGATCGGCAGACCCCAGAAGTTGCCGCGCCGCACCGTTTTCTGGTTCGGGGCGAACCGGGAGAAGTCGCAGAAGTTGAGCATCAGGGTGCCGTAGATGGACAGGATCAGGCCCACGGCGCCGAACCATTGCCGTACTTGCTCCCCTGTGGACAGTGCCTTCGGATTGCTGGTCAACGAGATGTTCCAGTCGGCGGCGGCCAGCACCCATACGGCGAGCGCGATCATCACCACCCAGATACCCGGACCGCACCAGTCCTGGAACTTGCGCACGGCCTCCATGCCGCGGGTGAGCACGAGCGCCTGCGCGAGCCACAGCGCGATGAAGCAGATCCAGCCGAGCGCGTGCAGACCGAGGAAACCGACCTCTGTCAACGGTTTCAGTCCCGGATCGATCGCGAGCACGAGCAGTGTGATGGCCACGGAAGCGAGATAGGTCTGGATGCCGTACCAGAAGATCGCGATGATCGCGCGGATCAGCGCGGGCAGGTTCGCGCCGAAGGTCCCGAAGCTGATGCGGGCGACGACGGGGAAGGGGACGCCCGTCTTCTGACCGATCCGGCCCATCAGGTTCATGCCGAAGTAGATGAGCACGAAACCGGTCAGCAGGGCGGTGAACACCTGCCACGCCGAAAGCCCGAGGACGAACAGGCCCGCCGCGAAGGTGTAGTTGCCGAGGTTGTGCACGTCCGACATCCACAGCGCGAAGATGTCGTAGACCTTCCAGCGGCGTTCTTTCGCCGGCGCGAGATCTTCGTTCCAGAGCCGGGGATCGGTGTTCTCGGTGGTAGGCGCTTCGGACCGGGTTGCTGGGGCGGCGGTCATGCGGGCCTCCGATCGACGGGGAGTCCGGTCGATTTGGTATCCCAAAATTTGGCATCCCAAATATCACCCCGCGGTGGCCCGTCGTCAAGGTTTCTGCCGATAAACTCGGGTTACGAGCTGTTACGGCGGTGTTGAAGAGGGGGTCAGGTGGCCGAGGAAGGACAGCGTCAGCCGCTGGCCGCGACCCGGCAGCGGGTCCGCGACGAGCTGCGTGAACGTATCCTCGCCGGACGGCTGAAGCCGGGGGACAGGCTGGTCGAACGCGAACTCGCCGAGGATCTCGGCGTCTCACGCGTGCCGGTGCGCGAAGCCATCCGCAGCCTGGAGGCCGAAGGATTCCTCGCCGTCCAGTCGCCCCGCCGGATCGTCGTGCGCCAGCTGGCCAGAGCCGACGTCGAAGAGCTCTTCGACGTCCGTGAGGCGCTCGAAGGGCTCGCAGCCGGTCTGGCCGCCGAACGGGCGGGCAAGGCCGAGCTTCGCGCGCTCGAACGGCTGCTCACCGACGCCGCCCGCGCGACCGAGAGCGGCGACCCGGCCCGGATCACCCAGCTCAACACCCGCTTCCACGACCAGATCGTCGCTCTCGCGGGCAACGGCCTGCTGCACGAGATCCTCCGTCCGCTCGAGGGCAGGCTGCGCTGGCTGACCAGCCAGAACGAGCATTGGGGCGAACTGCTCGACGAGCACCGCCGCCTCTACGACGCGATCGCTTCGGGTGACGCCGACCGCGCCCGGGCCCATGCCGTCGAGCATGTGCGGGTCAACCGCGAAGTGACGTTGAAGACGCTGTTCCCCGAGGACGACGGAGAACGCTCCGCGGGCTGAAACGGACATGTCAGACTCGCGGACATGATCACCGACGAACAACGGGCCGCCCGCACCGCGCGGGCGGTGGCCGCCGCGGTCTCCGCGGGACGCGACCTGGGTATCACCGTCACCGAACCCGAGGTCCTGTACGACGTTTTCTCCGTCATCGTGCGGCTGGCGCCTTCGCCGGTCGTCGTGCGGGTGCCGACCGTTCTGCCGCGCACGACGACACCGGAGACACAGCTGACCGATCAGCGGCGCGAACTCGCCGTCGCCACCTGGCTTGGCGAGAAGGGGCTTCCGGTCGTCAAGCCGAGCCCGCTGGTACCGGCGGAACCGGTTCAGCGCGACGGTTTCTCGATGACCTTCTGGGAGCTGATCGAGTTCGTCGAGGACGCGAACCTCGCCGTGGAGTACTCGGCCAAGCTCGTCGCGAAGCTGCACGCCACGCTCCGCGACTACCCCGGCGAGCTGGCGTTCCTGAACGGCCTCGACCCGTTCATCCCCGACGGTCTCGCCCAGCTCGAAAGCAGGCCGGACCTGCTCGACGCGGGCGACCTCGACCGCGCCCGCCGCGAATGGGAGGTCCTCCGGCCGCTGCTGGAGTCGGAGGAGGCCTTCACCAAGGCGTTCCCGAACGCCACCGTGCAGCCGGTGCACGGTGACGCGCCGGGCTACAACCTGATCGTCACCACCGAAGGCGAGCTGTACTCCGACTTCGAACTGGTCAACCGCGGCCCGATCGAACGCGATCTCGCCTTCAACGGCCCCGAAGGCATCGCGGCCTACAACGCCGCCGCCGAGGAACTGGGCCTGCGCGAGGTCGACGAAACCGTGCTGAAGACGATCGAGGCCGCGGGACGGCTGCAGATGGTCGCGTGCCTCTCGATGGCGCCCGAGCTGCCGATGCTCGTGGAAGGAATGAAGCCGATGATCGATCTGTGGCGCGCTTCGCCGTTCGAGGGTTAGCCGAGCATCGAGGTCCAGGCCTCGGCGAATCCGGGGAAGGTCTTCCCGACCGTCCCCGGATTCTCCACCTCGACGCCCTCGACCTTCAGCCCGAGCACCGCGGCCGCCATCACCAGCCGGTGATCGTCGTAGGTGTGGAACTTCCCGCCGTGCAGCGGCGCCGGCGTGATCCGCAGGCCGTCCTCGGTCTCGCGCACGTCGGCGCCGAGCGACGACAGTTCGGTGGCGAGCGCGGTCAGCCGGTCGGTCTCGTGGCCGCGCAGATGCGCCACCCCGGAGATGACCGACGGCCCTTCGGCGAGGCACAGCAGCGCCGCGATCACCGGCGTCAGCTCGCCGACGTCGTGCAGATCCAGTTCGACGCCGGGGATCGTGCCGCCGCCGGTGACCGTCAGGCCGCCCGCGTCGAGCTCGGCGGTGGCGCCCAGAACGGGCGCCAGGCTCCGCAGCCAGTCCCCGGGCTGGGTCGTCCGCTGCGGCCAGCCCGCGATCCGCACCGTGCCGCCGGTCGCGATCGCGGCGGCGACGAACGGCGCCGCCGTCGAGAGGTCCGGCTCGACGATGTACTCGGGGCAGGAGAGCCGTGTCGGCGCGACGTGGAACTCGGTGCCCTCACGGTCCACGGTGGCCCCGAAGCGGCGCAGCATCTCGACCGTCATCGCGATATGCGGTTCGCTCGGCACCTGGCCGCCCACCAGGCGCACGGTGACACCCTGCTGGAACGACGGCCCGGCGAGCAGCAGCGCGGACAGGAACTGGCTCGACGCCGAGGAGTCCAGATCGACCCGGCCGCCCCGCAGACCGCCTTCGCCGTGCACGGTGAAGGGCGGCGCCTCGCGGCGGTCGTCGTCGATACGGGCGCCGAGGTCGCGCAGCGCCTTCAGCAGCGGCCCGATCGGACGGCGGCGGATGGCCTCGTCGCCGTCGAACAGCGCCGGGCCGGTGCCCAGCGCGGCGAGCGCGGGGGTGAACCGGGCGACCGTGCCCGCGTTGCCGAGTTCCACCCGGACGGTCTCGTCGGGGTGGACGCGGCCGGGGCCGAGCGGGTGCACGAGGTAGCCGCCGATGCTGCCCTGCGAGTGGGCGCCGAGGGCGTAGATGGCGCCGAGCATGAGGCGCGCGTCCCGGGAGTCGAGCGGGGTCCGCACCCGCGTCGGCGCGCTGGCGAGCGCGGCGAGGACGTAGGCCCGGTTGGTGATCGACTTCGAACCGGGGACGCGGATGTCCGCGTCGAGCGGGCCTTCCGCGACCGGTGCGGTCCAGGTGTCGTGCGCGTCTGTCACGCCGCGAGGGTAGCGGTTTTCCACTCCATCGGACGCTTGCGGCGTGGCCGATGAGCGCTACGGCGGGCGTGCGATAAGGTGGAAGCCCGTGGGACTTCAGTCGCGGGCTACCAAGTATGTCTTTGTCACCGGAGGCGTTGCCTCCTCTCTGGGTAAGGGACTCACGGCTTCCAGCCTGGGTCAGCTCCTTACCGCACGTGGGCTCCGGGTCACGATGCAGAAGCTGGATCCGTACCTCAACGTCGATCCGGGCACGATGAACCCGTTCCAGCACGGTGAGGTGTTCGTCACCGACGACGGCGCCGAAACCGATCTGGACATCGGGCACTACGAGCGTTTTCTCGACCGGGCTCTCGACGGCAAGGCGAACGTCACCACCGGGCAGGTGTACTCCGAGGTCATCGCCAAGGAGCGCCGCGGTGAGTACCTCGGCGACACCGTGCAGGTCATCCCGCACATCACCGACGAGATCAAGGCGAGGATCACCGCCGCGGCGGGTGCCGACGAGGACGGGAACAGCCCGGACGTCGTGATCACCGAGGTCGGCGGCACCGTGGGCGACATCGAGTCGCTGCCGTTCCTGGAGGCCTGCCGTCAGGTCCGCCACGACGTCGGCCGCGACCAGTGCTTCTTCCTCCACGTCTCGCTGGTCCCGTACCTCGCCCCGTCGGGCGAGCTCAAGACCAAGCCGACCCAGCACTCGGTCGCCGCGCTGCGCAACATCGGTATCCAGCCCGACGCGCTCGTCTGCCGCGCCGACCGCGAGCTGCCGGAGGACCTCAAGCGCAAGATCGGCCTGATGTGCGACGTCGACACCGAGGCCGTCATCGCCTGCCCCGACGCGCCGTCGATCTACGACATCCCGAAGGTGCTGCACCGTGAAGCGCTCGACGCCTACGTGGTGCGCCGTCTCGGGCTGCCGTTCCGCGACGTCGACTGGACCGTGTGGGGCGACCTGCTCGACCGCGTGCACAACCCGTCGGAGACGGTGCGGGTCGCGGTCGTCGGCAAGTACATCGACCTGCCGGACGCGTACCTGTCGGTGACCGAGGCGCTGCGCGCGGGCGGGTTCGCCCACCGCGCCAAGGTCCAGATCGCCTGGGTCCCCTCGGACTCCTGCGAGACCCCGGCCGGTGCCGCGGCCGCGCTGTCCGATGTGGACGGTGTGCTGATCCCGGGTGGGTTCGGCATCCGCGGTATCGAGGGCAAGGTCGGCGCCATCGCCTACGCCCGCACCCACGGGCTGCCGCTGCTGGGCCTGTGCCTCGGCCTGCAGTGCATGGTGATCGACGCGGCGCGGAACTTGGCCGGGATCAAGGACGCGAACTCGGCCGAGTTCGAGGACGGACCGAACCCGGTCATCTCCACGATGGCCGACCAGCGCGACGTCGTCGCGGGTGAGCGCGACATGGGCGGCACGATGCGTCTGGGCGCCTACGTCGCGAAGCTCAAGCCGGGGTCGCAGGTCGCGAAGGCGTACGGCAGCACCGAGGTCTCCGAGCGGCACCGCCACCGCTACGAGGTCAACAACGCCTACCGCAAGCGCCTTTCCGACGCCGGTCTGGTGTTCTCGGGCACCTCGCCCGACGACCACCTGGTCGAGTTCGTGGAGCTGCCCGCCGACAAGCACCCGTTCTTCGTCGGCACCCAGGCGCACCCGGAGCTCAAGAGCCGTCCGACCCGGCCGCACCCGCTGTTCAGCGCGTTCGTGAAGGCCGTCGTGGACCGCAAGGTCGCCGAGCGGCTGCCGGTCGAGCTGCCCGAGGCCCCGCAGACGGTGGCCCGGTGACCGAGCCCGGCAAACACGAGTTCACCGTCGCGTCCACAAGGGACGTCCACATCGGACGCGTCGTGGGGCTGCGGGTCGACGAGGTCGTGATGCCCGGCGGCGGCACCGCCCGCCGTGAGGTCGTCGAGCACCTCGGCGCGGTCGCCGTCGTCGCGCTGGACGCGGACGGCATGGTGACGCTGATCCACCAGTACCGCCACCCGATCGGGCGGCGGCTGTGGGAACTGCCCGCCGGGCTGATCGACAAGGCGGGGGAGGACCCCGTCGGCGCGGCCAAACGCGAACTGGTCGAAGAAGTCGGGCTCAGCGCCGAGCGCTGGGAGACCCTGGTCGACGTCGCGGCGTCGCCCGGCTTCACCGACGAGGTCGTCCGCGTCTACCTCGCCCGTGAACTGTCCGAAGTGGACAGGGAGATGCTCGGCGAGGAGGAGGCCGACCTCGTCATGCGGAAGTTCCCGCTCGCCGAGGCGGTCCGGATGGCGCTGGCGGGTGAGCTGGTGAACGGGGCGACCGTCGGTGGCGTGCTCGCCGCGCACGCGGTGCTTTCGGGGGCGGCTTCGTCGCGGCCTTCGGACGCTCCTTGGGAGGACAGGCCGACGAAGTTCGCTTCGCGCGGTCTCTAGGTCCCTTCGCGCGCTAGGAACGGTCCTTTCCTTGCAAATTTTGCAAGGAAAGGACCGTTCATTGCATTCGGGAGCCGGGGTCAGTCGCGGAGTCGGCGGCCCTGCGCGTCCGTGCCGCCGTTCGCCAGCAGCACGATCCCGTCGACCATCGGCCAGACCACCCCGACGCCGCAGGTGACCAGCACGACCGCCAGCTGGCCGAGGGCGAGGCCGATGTGGCCGGTGTAGAACCGCCCGATCCCGAACGGCAGCACGATCTGCAGCACCCCGGCGGCGATCTTCGACTTCGGCGAGTACGGCAGGACCGCGGCGGGCCGCTGATACACGGGGACGAACGGCGGTGGGTCGAACCGCGGCGCCAGGTACGTCGGGTGCGGCGCGGGCAGGTCCTGAAACAGCGGCCGGAGCTCGCCGAGCGTCACGGCCTCGTACGCGGCGAGGACGCGGCCCTCGTACTCGTCCGGCGTGAGCCTGCCCTGGCTGTAATGGTCGCCGAGCAGCCGCGCGGCCTCTTCGCGCTCGGCCGTGCCGACGCGCATCTCCTCCGGGTCCGGTTGCTGCGACATGCTCCCAAGGTAGCCCGTTTCACACCCGCGGCGCGGTACGCGCGGCGAACCCCCGATCGGGTCGCGAGTGGTCCTAGAGTGTCCGTGTGTCACGGGCCGGCGGTAGCGGAGTCGCCCAGGTGGTCGCCGCGTACCTCGACCATCTGGTGGTCGAGCGCGGAACCGCGAGGAACACCCTCGACAGCTACTCCCGTGACCTGCGCCGGTACACCGCGTACCTCGGCGACGCGGACGTCGAGCGCTTCGCCGACGTCACCTCCGCGCACATCACCTCGTTCGGCGCGGCGCTGCGCGAGGGCGACGAAGAGCATCGCCCGTTGGCCGCGTCCTCGGCGGCCCGCGCGCTGGTCGCGGTGCGGGGGCTGCACAAGTTCGCGCACGCCGACGGCATCACCGAGAACGACCCGGCCCGCGAGGTCCGGCCGCCCGCCGCGGCCAAACGGCTGCCCAAGGCGCTGCCGGTCGGCGACGTGCTGAAACTGCTGGAAACCCCACCGCCCGAGGGCGAACGGCCGCTGCGGGACCGGGCGCTGCTGGAACTGCTCTACTCCACCGGCGCGCGGATCTCCGAGGCCGTCGGACTCGACGTCGACGACATCGACGACGCCGAACGGACCGTGCTGCTCGACGGCAAGGGCGGCAAACAGCGCATCGTGCCGATCGGCCGTCCCGCGCTGGAAGCGGTGCACGCCTATCTCGTTCGCGCGCGGCCCGCCCTCGCCACCCACGGCCGGGGGACGCCGGCGATGTTCCTGAACGCCCGCGGCTCCAGGCTTTCCCGGCAGAGCGCGTGGCAGGTTCTCAAGGACACCGCGGAATCCGCCGGGATCACGGCGGGCGTTTCGCCGCACACGTTGCGCCATTCCTTCGCCACGCATCTGCTCGAAGGCGGCGCCGACGTCCGCGTCGTGCAGGAACTGCTCGGCCACGCTTCCGTGACCACCACCCAGGTGTACACGCTGGTCACGGTCAACACGCTCCGCGAGGTTTACGCGACAGCACATCCCCGCGCGCTCGGCTAGGCGCTGTCCTGCGGCTCTGTTCGATGGGCTTCGTGATCCAGGTGGTTCCTGGCGGTGCGGGCGGTTCTCCCTCGTACCGGGTCGTACTCGGGTGAACCGCTCGTGCCGTCAGGGGCCGCCTGGGCGCGAAGACCGCGGACAAGAGTCGCAGGACAGCGCCTAAACGACCCGGTCGATCCCGGCGTGCCTCGTTGGCTCGACTCCCGGATCGCGCATAGGCTGCCGAGGATCCTGCCGAAGAGGAGCTTTCGCGTTATGTCGACACCGAACGAGCCGGCGAAGCCGTCCGCGTCCGCCGGTTCGGCTGCCGCGAGCCTCAGCCAGGTGACCATCGCAACCCCCGCCGAACACGACGGCGACGAACCGTCGGAGGACACGATCTCTTCCCGCGGCCGCAAGGCCAAGCGCGCCAAAGAAGCCAAAGAAGCCAAGCAGCAAGAACGCGACAACGACGGCATCGGGCCCACCGGCCGTCCGTATCGCGAGATCCCCGACCCGCCGCCGCTGGACCGGCACGGCCCCGCACTGGTGATGGCCATGTGCAACCAGAAGGGCGGCGTCGGCAAGACCACCTCGACCATCAACCTCGGCGCGGCGCTGGCCGAATGCGGCCGCCGGGTGCTGCTGGTCGACTTCGACCCGCAGGGCGCGCTCTCGGTCGGCCTCGGCATTCAGCCGCACGAGCTGGACCAGACGGTCTACAACGTCATCATGGAGCGCTCGGTCAGCATCACCGACGTCATCCGGAAGACCCGGGTGGACGGCGTCGACCTGCTGCCGAGCAACATCGACCTGTCCGCGGCCGAGGTCCAGTTGGTCGCAGAGGTAGGACGCGAACACACTTTGTTACGGGTCCTTCGTCCGGTCATGAACGACTACGACTATGTTCTTGTCGACTGCCAGCCCTCGCTAGGCCTGCTGACGGTGAACGCACTGACCGCCGCGGACGGTGTGATCATCCCGCTGGAGTGCGAGTTCTTCAGTCTGCGAGGCGTAGCGCTCCTGATCGACACCATCGAGAAGGTGCAGGAACGCCTCAACCCCAAACTGGACATCACCGGGATTCTCGCCACCATGTACGACCCGAGAACCCTGCACTCGAAGGAGGTCATGGCGAGAGTGGTGGAGGCATTCGGCGACACCGTGTTCGACACGGTGATCAACCGCACCGTGCGGTTCCCCGAGACGACGGTCGCGGGCGAGCCGATCACGACCTGGGCTCCCAAATCAGCGGGCGCGGCGGCTTATCGCGCGCTGGCACGCGAGGTGATCGCTCGGTGAGCAGGCGAGCTTCCCTGCCCGGAGCGTCCGAACTCTTCAGGATCACCTCCAGCCCCGCCCTCGATCTCCCGCCCGCGCCCGAACAGCCCGCCCCCGCGAAGGGGAACGGCAACGGGAACGGATCCGGGACCGAGCCGGGGCACGCGCACAAGGATCAGCTGACCCGTGCCGCGCGCAGCGGTTCCGGGCGGACCAAGCACGACGCGAAGATCACCGTCTACGTCTCCGGCGACGAACTGCTGGCGATGGAGCAGGCCAGGCTGAACCTCCGGGCGAAGCACGGTCTCGTGCTCGATCGCGGCAGGCTGGTCCGCGAGGCGGTGGCCGTGCTGCTGGCCGACTTCGACGCGGCGGGCGAGGACTCGGTCCTCGTCCAACGCCTGCGGGCGGGCAGCGAGGACGGGAAAGAGACCGAGAACTGATGGACGACCCGGCCGCGGCTGCTCCCAGCGGCTCAGAGCCGGTCGAGCGGACAGAGGCAGACGAGACCCCCGTCGTGCACGAGACCGTGCACGGCGGGATGGTCCCCGAAGGACTGGCCAGTGAAGAGCTGAGCACGTCCAAGTTCAAGGTGCACCTGGAGAACTTCGAGGGCCCCTTCGATCTGCTGCTCCAGCTGATCTCGCAGCACCAGCTCGACGTCACCGAAGTCGCGTTGCACCGGGTCACGGACGATTTCATCGCCTACACCCGTGCGCTCGGCACGGAGTGGAACCTCGACGAGACGACCGAGTTCCTGGTCATCGCGGCGACCCTGCTCGACCTCAAGGCGGCGCGCCTGCTGCCCGCCGCCGAGGTGGAGAGCGAAGACGACCTGGCCCTGCTCGAAGCACGGGACCTGCTGTTCGCGCGTGTGCTGCAGTACCGGGCGTACAAGCAGGTCGCGGCGCTGTTCGGCGAGCTGGAGGCCGGCGCGCTGCGGCGGTATCCGCGCTCGGTCGCGCTCGAAGACCGGTTCATGGGGCTGCTGCCCGAGGTGATGCTCGGCGTCGACGTCGGGAAGTTCTCCGAGATCGCGGTCGCGGTCTTCAAACCGAAGCCGCCGCCGACGGTGTCGATCGCGCATATCCACATGGGCCGGGTCTCGGTGCGCGAGCACGCCGCGCTGCTGCGGCTCAAGCTCGCGGAACGAGGCGAAGCGACCTTCGGCGAACTGGTCGAGGACTGCGAGCACACCGTCGAGATCGTGGCGCGGTTCCTCGCGCTGCTGGAGCTGTACCGGGAGTCCTCGGTCCAGTTCGAGCAGCTGGAGGCGCTCGCCGAACTGCACGTGCGCTGGACCGGCGGGTCCGTGGAGGAGGCGTCGGTGGCGGCCGAGCAGGACCGCGCCGCCGTCGAGGACGAGGAGTACGGGTGACCCCGGAGAACACCGAAGAGACAGAGACGACCGAAGACACCCAGGCGGAGACTCCTGCCGCCGAAGCGGAGCCGCCCGCCGACGAAGGTCTCGTCGCGGCCGGCGACGGCGACTATCCCGACGTCACCTCGGACGAGGCGCTCGAAGCGGCGCTGGAGGCGTTGCTCCTGGTCGTCGACTCGCCGATCAGCGAGGAATCGCTCGCCGAGACGGTCGGGCAGCCGGTGTCGCGGGTGACCGTGGCGCTGCGCACGATGGCGCAGAAGTTCACCGAGCGGACCAGCGGAATCGACCTGCGCCGAGTCGGCGAAGGGTGGCGGTTCTACACTAGGGACGTCTATGCCCCGTTCGTGGAGAAGCTTCTGCTCGACGGCCAGCGTTCCAAGCTGACGCGAGCCGCACTGGAGAGCCTCGCCGTGATCGCCTATCGGCAGCCGGTGACCAGGGCCAGGGTCGCCGCCGTCCGAGGGGTGAACGTGGACGGGGTGATCAGGACGCTGCTGGCGCGCGGCCTGATCGAGGAGATGGGGACCGACCCCGAAACCACTGGCACGCTGTACGTGACGACCGAGCTGTTCCTGGAGCGACTGGGCCTGTCGTCCCTGGCCGACCTTCCGCCCATCGCTCCGTTGCTACCCGAAGTGGACACCATCGATGACATCTGACCCGCATCCCGACGGCATTCGGCTGCAGAAGGTCCTTTCGCAGGCGGGCGTGGCCTCGCGGCGCGCGGCCGAGGACCTGATCGTGCGCGGTCGCGTGAGCGTGGACGGCAAGGTGGTCACCGAACTCGGCCGCCGGGTCGATCCGGACAACTCCGTGATCCACGTCGACGGCACCCGCGTCCAGGTCCGCGAGGACCTCGTGTACCTCCTGCTGAACAAGCCCAAGGGCGTGCACAGCACGATGAACGACGACCGCGGCCGTCCGTGCGTCGGCGACTACCTGCGCGGCCGGTACGAGGAGACGCCCGGCATCGTGCACGTCGGCAGGCTCGACGAGAACACCGAAGGCCTGCTGCTCCTCACGAACGACGGCGACCTCGGGCACCGGCTGATGCACCCGTCGTTCCGCGTGCTGAAGACCTACTTCGCCGAGGTCGAGGGCATCGTCCCGCGCGGACTCGGCAAGGAACTGCGCGCCGGTTTCGAGCTGCCGGACGGCATCGTCAAGGTCGACCAGTTCCGCGTCAAGGACATGCTGGCCGGGCGCACCCAGATCGAGCTGGTCATCCACGAGGGACGCAAGCACATCGTGCGGCGGCTGATGGCGGCCACCGGGCACCCGGTGCGCAAACTGGTCCGGACCGCGCTGGGCGACGTCCAGCTCGGCGCCCAGCGGTCGGGTTCGATCCGGCGGCTGAACCGCGGCGAGGTCGGTTCGCTGTACCGCGCCGTCGATCTCTAAGACTTTCCGCTCTACTGCACGCGTGATCATCGCGTTTAGCTCTCTCTGACGGGCTTTCAGCCGACGGGGAAGGGCTCAACCGTGAAAACAGTTGTGCTGGCAGGGATCTTGGCGGTGGCCGCGGCCGTGGTCGCGGCACCGCAGGCCGCGGCGAAACCGCGGGCGAGTGAACCGGTCTACGACTTCGCCCAGGCCGTCCGCGAGACGGCTTGGGTGGACATCGGGCTCGACGGGGACGGCGACGGTCGTTCGGACCGGGTCGCCGCCGACATCATCCGCCCGAAGGAACCGGCGGCGCAGGGCAAGAAGGTTCCGGTCATCATGGACGCGAGCCCGTACTACTCGTGCTGCGGACGCGGCAACGAGAGCGAGCTCAAGACCTACGATTCGGCGGGCAGGCCGGTCGGGTTCCCGCTCTACTACGACAACTTCTTCGTCCCTCGCGGGTACGCCGTGGTCCTGGTGGATCTGGCCGGTACCAACAAATCCCGCGGGTGCACCGACATCGGCGGCCCCTCGGACATCGAATCGGCGCGCAAGGTGGTCGACTGGCTGAACGGCCGGGCGAACGGCTACACGACGGCGACCGGTCCGGCGAGGACGAACGCGACGTGGTCGACGGGCGCGGTCGGCATGATCGGGAAGTCCTACGACGGCACGGTGGCCAACGGCGTAGCCGCGACCGGTGTCGAGGGGCTCAAGACCATCGTGCCGATCGGCGCGATCAGTTCCTGGTACGACTACTACCGTTCCGACGGCGCGAACCTGCGCCAGGGCAGCCCGGCCGGGCTCGCGCAGACCGTTTCGCAGCGCAACGGCGGGCAGAACTGCAGCGCGGCCAACCGCAAACTCACCGCGGGCGCGACGTCGAACGGTGACTACAACGCGTTCTGGCTCGACCGGGACTACGTGCAGAGCGCATCGAAGGTGAAGGCGAGCGTGCTCGCTTCGCACGGTCTCGGCGACCTCAACGTCAAGACCATCAACTTCGGGCAGTGGTGGGAAGCGCTGAACGTCGAACGCAAGATCTGGCTGACGCAGGCCGGTCACGTCGACCCGTTCGACTACCGCCGCTCGGCTTGGGTCGACACACTGCACAAGTGGTTCGACCACTACCTGCTCGGCGTGGACAACGGCATCGAGAAGACCCCGGGCGCGAGTGTGGAACGCGAGCCCGATGTCTGGGTGGATCAGCCGGCGTGGCCCGCGGGCAGTGCCGTCACCCTGCGCCCCGCGTCCGGAAGCACTCCGGGGGTCGGCACGCTCGGCAGCTCTCCTGGCACGGGCACGGTGTCGTTCACGGACTCCTCCGGTCAGTCCTCGAACAGCTGGGCCGCGAAGCCGACGGAGACTTCGAACGGGCGAGTGCTGTTCAGCACCGGCGCGCTGGCGAAGGACCTTCACGTGTCCGGAACCGCGAAGGTGACGGTGACCGCGACGCCGTCGACGTCCACTGCGCGTCTTTCGGCGATCCTGGTGGACTACGGTCCGGCGACGATCCGGAACTACACCGGACCGAAGGAAGGCATCAAGAACGAGCTGACCCAGTCGTGCTGGGGCTCGAGCGCTTCGGGCAACGACGCGTGCTACCTGAACACGAGCACCGACGCGGTTTCCGTGGGGCTGAACATCATCAGCCGCGGCTGGGCGGATCTGGCCAACCACAGTTCGCTGAGCCAGGAGTCGCCGCTGACCCCGGGGCAGCCGTACACGATGACGTTCCGGCTGGCGAGCACGGATCACGTCGTCCCGCAGGGACATCAGCTCGCGCTGATCATCGGCGGGACGGACGGCTCGTTCATCTCGGGACCGGCGCAGTACCCGAAGATCACGGTGGATCTGGGCAAGACGTCGCTGGCGTTGCCCGTCGCGGGTGCGGGCCCGGCGGCGGTGCCGGCGGCGCTGCCGGTGGCTCCGGCGCAGATCGCTCCTGCCACTGTTTCGGGGCTTGAGCGCGGCTAGCCGGATGCTATGAACGGGCCGTTCCTTGCAAAATTTGCAAGGAACGGCCCGTTCATAGCGCTACGGGGGCGGGATCAGCCGGTTTGCGAGGCCGGGCTCTTCGACCCGAAGGGCTTCCGCTGCAGAGCGCGGGCGACCGGTTCGACGATCCGCGCGGCCGTCGGGCCGAGGATCGCCATCAGCAGCACGTACGCCGTCGCGAGGGCCGCGAGTTCGCCGGTCACCGCGCCCGCCGCCACCGCCAGCCCGGCGATGACGATCGAGAACTCGCCTCGCGCGACCAGCGCGGCTCCGGCACGAGCGCGGCCCATCTTCCCGATGCCCTGCCGCCGCGCGGCCCACCAGCCGGTGCCGACCTTCGTGAGCGTGGTCGCGACCGCCAGCACCACCGCCCAGCCGAGTACCGGCGGGATCGAAGCGGGGTTGGTGTTGAGCCCGAACACCACGAAGAACACGGCGGCGAAGAGGTCCCGCAGCGGTTCGAGCATGTGCGTCGCGTTCTCCGCCGTCGAACCCGAGATCGCGATGCCGAGCAGGAACGCGCCGACCGCGGCCGAAACCTGCATCGCCGAAGCGACACCGGCGACCAGCAGTGCCGCGCCGAGGACCTTGAGGAGGAACACCTCGCGATCCGGGCTGTCCACCGCCGCGGAGACGTACCGGCCGAATTTCAGCGCGATCACCAGGACCACGGTGATGACCATCAGGGAGATCCCGACGGCCTTCATCCCGCCGAGGAAGCTGACCCCGCCGAGCACCGCGGTGAGGATCGGCAGGTACAGCGCCATCACCAGGTCCTCGAACACCAGGATCGACAGCACCACCGGGGTTTCCCGGTTACCGAGCCGCCCGAGATCGCCGAGCACCTTCGCGATGATCCCGGACGACGAGATGTAGGTGACGCCTGCCATCACGATCGCGCCGATCGGCCCCCAGCCGAGGATGAGCGCGACGATCGCCCCGGGCGCGGCGTTGAGCACGATGTCCACGAGGCCCGCCACCCACGAGCGTTTCAGCCCGGTGAACAGCTCGGCCGCCGAGTACTCCAGGCCCAGCAGGAGCAGCAGCAGGACGACACCGATCTCGCTGGCGAGATGGGTGAAGTCGCCGATGTCGCCGAGCGGGATCAGCCCGCCCTGCCCGAAGCACAGGCCACCGATCAGGTACAGCGGGATCGGGGACATCCCGATCTTCCCGGCGAGGCGTCCCAACGCGCCCAGCCCGAAGAAGACCGCCCCGAGTTCGATCAAGGACAGTGCGGTGTGATCCATCCGCGATCAGCCGTACTTCAAGATCTTGACGGCGGCCTCGAGACCCTCGGAGGTGCCGACCGCGACGAGCACGTCGCCCGCGGTGAGGTTGAAGTCCGGGTTGGGGGAGGGGTGGACCTGACCGGCTCGCATCACCGCGACCACCGAGACGCTCGTCCGCGTGCGCATGGCGGTGTCGCCCAGTGTCCGCCCGTCGAACGGCGACGACGACTTGATCGGCAGCTGCTTGGTGTTGATACCGGGCAGGTCCCGGTGCTCTTCGGTGAGCTGGGCGACCAGCTGGGGCGCGCCGAGCAGGTTCGCCAGCGCGCCCGCCTCGTCGGTGGTGAGCGGAAGCGACGCCAGGCAGGCGTCGGGATCGTCCGTTTTGGACACGATCAGCTCGACATGTCCATCGCGGTGGGTCACCACCCCGACACGGCGGCCGTTGCGGGTGGCGAAGTCCTTGCGGACGCCTATTCCGGGGAGCGGGGTCACTTCGACGTTCACGTGAACAACAGTAACTCACTGTCCGTTTTGCGCGGGACGGATCAGGAACAACGCCGAGATCACGACCATGAGGGCGCACGTCGCGCCGTGGATGCCGAGCGCGGCGCCCACGGAACCGTTGTGGGTCAACACGATCAGCATGTCGCCGAACGGGATGAACGCCAGCGCGAGCATCGCCCAGCCCAGAGCGCGGGCGTTGCGGAACAGGAGCAGCGCGAGCACCACGAGCGCCGTGCCGATGTCACGGACGCCCTTGACCGCGAGGATCGGATCGCCCTCGGACGGCATCACCGGCAGCCCGAAGCCACCCGTCTGGGTCGCCGGGAAGAACACGTAACCACTCCCGAAGTAGAGGACGAAGAGCACGAGGGCGGCGGACAGGACGTAGGCGATCTTGATACGGGTCATGGTCTCCGACTCCAAAAAGCTAGCAGCGCTAGGAACGGCGCCGACACTAGCGCTAGCAGTGCTAGCTTGTCTAGCGGTGCTAGCATGTCCGTATGGTCACGAACCCCCGGCGCGAGCGGGATCGCTCGCAACGCGAACAGCTGATCGTCACCACCGCCCGTGAGATCGCCGAGGAAGAGGGCTGGGACGCGGTCACCACGCGGCGGCTGGCGGCGAAGATCGAGTACAGCCAGCCCGTGCTCTACAGCCATTTCTCCGGCAAGGGGGCGATCATGGCGGCCGCGGCGCTCGAAGGGTGCACCGAAATGGCCGCCGACATGCGCAGAGGGGCCGGGGCGGCGGAGGGTTCCCGGGACGCGCTGATGCGGCTGGCCGCCAACTACTTCGACTTCGCCGACCGTAAACCGGCGCTCTACGACGCGATCTTCACCCTCGCCAGCGAACTGAGCTTCGCCAGCCCGGACAGCCCGGAGCCGTTGAAGGACGCGTTCGGTGCCTTGCTCGAAGTCGTCGGCCCGGTCGCCGGTGGAGACGACCCCGCCCTCTACACCGAGACCTTCTGGGCCGCCCTGCACGGCCTGGTCACCCTCGAACGCAGCAGGCGGCTCCCGGCGGACGCGCGCGCGGAACGGATCCGCATGCTCGTCGACCGGTTCGCCGTGGGCGGCTGAGGCGTGTCGCGTACCACCAGGCAGAATGAACGTCGATCAGATGAGCGACGGATGAGCTGAGGAGTGTTTCGGTGGCGGGAGCCCTGCGTGGTGTGGTCGCGATGGACGGCCCGTCCGGAACCGGGAAATCGACGGTTTCGCGGAAGCTCGCGACGAAGCTCGGCGCCGGTTACCTCGACACCGGTGCGATGTACCGCATGGTCACCCTCGCCGTCCTGCGCGCCGGGACCGACCTGACCGACCCGGACGCGATCGCCGACGTCGCCCGGAAGGCCGAATTCGGCATCGGCACCAGTCCGGACGAAGCGACCGTGACCCTGGCGGGTGAAGACGTCGCCGCTGAGATCCGCGGCGCGGACGTCACCACCGCGGTGTCGCCGGTTTCGGCCGTTCCCGCCGTCCGCGAACTGCTGGTCGCCCGGCAGCGCGAGATCATCGCCGAGGTGCTCGGCCGCGTCGGCGGCATCGTGGTCGAAGGCCGGGACATCGGCACCGTCGTCTCGCCGGACGCCCCGCTCAAGATCTTCCTCACCGCGTCGGCCGAGGTCCGCGCCGCACGCCGCAGCGCGCAGGATTCCGCCGCCGGCCGGGAGTCCACGGTGGATGTCGCCAAAGCGGCGGTGGAACGGCGCGACCGCCTCGACTCGACGCGGGCGGCTTCGCCCTTGCGCGCGGCCGACGACGCCGTCGAGGTGGACACTTCGGCGCTCAACATCGACCAGGTGATCGTGGCGCTGGCGGAACTCGCGCTGCACCGTGGTCTTCTCGAAGGCTGCCCCGCCGAGGCGTCGAGGTGAGCGCGAAGGGACTTCCCGAAGGCGCGAGCGGCCCGATCCACACGTTCGGCCGGGGGATCTCGAAATTCCTCGTCCGGCCCGCGTTCCGGGTCCGGGTGCACGGTGCCGAGCGGGTACCGGCGTCCGGGCCGGTGGTGTTCATGGCGAACCACAGTTCGATGACGGAACCGGCGCTGCTGTTCGGAATGTTGTCGCGGCGCACGGCGTTCCTGGTCAAGGCGGAGCTCTTCAAGGGCTTCGTCGGCTGGTTCTTCCCGAAACTGGGCCAGATCCCGGTGAAACGGGGCGCGGTGGACCGCAAACCGCTGATGATGGCGGTCAAGGTGCTCGAGGAAGGGGGCGCCGTCGGGATCTTCCCCGAAGGCACCCGCGGCCTCGGTGACGCCGAAAACTTCGAGCGCGGCGTGGCCTTCCTGGTCCGCGCCGGGAACGCGACCGTGGTTCCGGTCGCCACTCGGGGGACGTACAAACCCGCCGGCGCCAAACGGCGTTGGCGGCCACGCGTCGACATCATGGTCGGCGAACCTTTCACTCCCGAGATCGGGAAGGGAAGGACAGGGCTGGAGGAGGGAACCGAGCGGCTTCGCATCGCGCTCGCGGACCTCGTGAAGGCACTGGACGAATGGCGCTTGGAGCACGGGCTCCAAGACACGCGACAGGATTGAGAAAATGACAGAGCTTGACGGAGTCGGCGAGATCGACGGCTCCTGGTCCGACGAATCCGAATTCACCGCGCTCGACGCGCAGATCGCCGCGGGCGAGGCCGAGGAGGAGGCGCAGCTCGCGCAGCCGGTCCTCGCCGTCGTCGGCAGGCCGAACGTCGGCAAGTCGACCCTGGTCAACCGCATCCTCGGCCGCCGAGAGGCGGTCGTGCAGGACGTCCCCGGCGTGACCAGGGACCGCGTCGCCTACGACGCGTTCTGGGCGGGCCGCCGGTTCACGCTGGTGGACACGGGCGGCTGGGAGCCGGACGCGACCGGGCTGCAGGCCTCCGTCGCCGCACAGGCCGAGATGGCGATGGCCACCGCCGACGCGGTCCTGCTGGTCATCGACGCCAGTGTCGGCGCGACGGCCACCGACGAGGCCGTCTCCAAGGTGCTGCGCCGCTCGAAGAAGCCGGTGCTGCTCGCCGCCAACAAGGTCGACGACGACCGCCTGCTCGCCGACACCGCGTCACTGTGGTCGCTCGGCCTCGGCGAGCCGTACCCGGTCAGCGCGCTGCACGGGCGCAGCTCCGGCGACCTGCTCGACGCCATCGTCAAGGCCCTGCCGTCGATGCCGCGCGACGGCGACCGCGCCACCACCGGCCCGCGCCGCGTAGCGCTGGTCGGCAAGCCGAACGTGGGCAAGTCCAGTCTGCTGAACAAGCTCTCCGGCGAGGAACGGTCCGTCGTGGACTCGGTCGCCGGCACCACCGTCGACCCGGTCGACTCGCTGGTCGAGCTCGACGGCGAGACCTGGCGGTTCGTCGACACGGCCGGTCTGCGCAAGCGGGTCAACTCGGCCAACGGTGCCGAGTACTACGCGTCGCTGCGGACCAAGACCGCGATCGACGCGGCCGAGGTCGCGATCGTGCTGCTGGACGCGGCCGAGCCGCTTTCGGAGCAGGACCTGCGGGTGCTGACCATGGTCGTCGAGGCGGGCCGAGCCTGCGTGCTCGCCTTCAACAAGTGGGATCTCGTCGACGAAGACCGCCGTCACGCCATGGTCCGTGAGCTGGACCGCGGCCTGGTGCGGGTGCCGTGGGCGGACAAGGTCAACATCTCCGCGCTCACGGGCCGGTCGGTGCGCAAGCTCGCGCCCGCGCTGCGGACCGCGTTGAAGTCCTGGGACCAGCGGGTGCCCACCGGTCAGCTGAACGGCTGGCTGGCCGACCTCATCGCCGCGACCCCGCCGCCGGTGCGCGGCGGCAAGCAGCCGAAGGTGCTGTTCGCGACCCAGGCGGGTATCCGGCCGCCGACGCTGGTCCTGTTCACCACCGGCTTCCTCGAGGCGGGCTACCGGCGGTTCATCGAACGGAAGTTCCGTGAGCGTTTCGGTTTCGAAGGCAGCCCCGTTCGGGTGAATGTCCGGGTGCGGGAAAAGAAGCAAAAGCCCAAGGCCGGTGGTAAAGCGGCGGGAAAACCACAGGGTAAGCCAAAAGCGCGCTGATTTTCTCACGATGTAGGTGAATATTTCACTGGGTGGACACGCCGATGACCTCGGGTTTCGGCGTGTCCACCGGTGAGTTTCGACACTCTGCCGAGACCCTCCCGAGATATGTCGTTCACCTGCGGTAAAGTCGATGGTCTGCTAGCGGGCGCCTCATTCGGAGAGCGAGCCCGAATGACGCACTTCGCGAAAGGTGTGTGATGGGCTTGCGCGCCCATGGTTCTGCCGTGCCCGTGGTGATCTTCCGATGACCCTGACCGCCGACTCGCGACCGATCGCCTGCGTCGCGGACGTCACCGTCGCGCCGTCGCCCGCCCCGGTCGCCGACCGCGCCCTGTTCTGGTCCGGCCTCGGCGCGGGCGAGCGCACCCTGATCGACATCCTCGCCGAGACCGCCGCCCGCCACCCCAACGCGGGCGCGATCGACGACGGCGAGACCACGCTGTCCTACCGCAAGCTCGTCGAGGAGATCGACGCCTACGGCCGCAAGCTGACCGCCAACGGTGTCGGCGTCGGCGACCGGGTCGGCGTCCGGATCTCCTCCGGCACCGCTGAGCTCTACGTCGCCATCCTCGCGATCCTGTCCGTCGGCGCCGCCTATGTGCCGGTCGACGCGGACGACCCCGAAGAGCGCGCCGAACTGGTCTTCGGCGAGGCCGACGTCGCCGCGGTGGTCACCGATGGCGGCGCGATCACCGTCCTCGGCTCGCCGAGCGGCGTCGAGGGCTCGCCCGCGCCGACCGACGACGCCTGGATCATCTTCACCTCCGGTTCGACCGGGAAGCCGAAGGGCGTCGCGGTCTCGCACGCCTCGGCCGCCGCGTTCGTGGACGCCGAAGCGCAGCTGTTCCTCACCGAGGAGCCGATCGGTCCCGGAGACCGCGTGCTCGCCGGGCTGTCCGTCGCGTTCGACGCGTCCTGCGAAGAGATGTGGCTCGCCTGGCGCCACGGCGCCTGCCTGGTCCCGGCGCCGCGTTCCCTCGTGCGCACCGGCGTCGACCTCGGCCCGTGGCTGGTCGCGCAGGGCATCACCGTCGTCTCCACCGTGCCTACGCTGGCCGCGCTGTGGCCCGCCGACGCGCTCGAAGACGTCCGCCTGCTGATCTTCGGTGGCGAAGCGTGCCCGCCGGAGCTGGCCGAACGCGTCGCCGTCGAAGGCCGCGAAGTCTGGAACACCTACGGACCGACCGAGGCCACCGTCGTCGCCTGCGCCGCGCAGATGACCGGCGAAGGTCCGGTCCGCATCGGCCTGCCGCTCGTGGGCTGGCAGCTCGCCGTCGTCAACGAGGCGGGCGAACCGGTCGCGATGGGGGAGACCGGCGAGCTGGTCATCGGCGGTGTCGGCCTGGCCCGCTACCTGGACCCCGAGAAGGACGCAGAGAAGTTCGCGCCGCTGCCTTCGCTGGGCTGGCGCCGCGCGTACCGCAGCGGCGACATGGTCCGCGCGGAGGCCGAGGGCCTGCTGTTCCTCGGGCGCCTCGACGAACAGGTGAAACTCGGCGGCCGCCGGATCGAACTCGGCGAGGTCGACGCCGCACTGCAGGCGCTGCCCGGCGTGCAGGGTGCCGCCGCCGCGGTCCGCCGCACCAAGGCGGGCAACCAGGTGCTCGTCGGATACGTCGTGCCCGCCGAGGGCGTCGAGTTCGACCACGACGAGGCCGCGACACGGCTGCGCGAGCAGCTGCCCGCCGCGCTCGTCCCGCTGCTTGCCCTGATCGAAGACCTGCCGACGCGCACTTCCGGCAAGGTCGACCGCAACGCGCTTCCCTGGCCGCTGTCCACGGTGGACGCCGCGAAATCCGGTCTGTCGCCGACGGAGAGCTGGCTGGCCGAAGGCTGGGCGGAGATCCTGGGCGTCTCGGTCGACAACCCGAAGGCCGACTTCTTCACCAACGGCGGCGGCAGCCTGACCGCCGCCCAGCTGATCGCGCGGATCCGCACCCGGCACCCGCAGGTGTCGGTGAGCGACATCTACGCCAACCCGAAGCTCGGCGCGCTCGCGTCGATGCTGGACGCGCTGAGCGGCGAGAAGACCGAACGCCGCGACATCGCGCCCACCCCGCGCAAGGCCGGGATCATCCAGTCGTTGCTGATGATCCCGCTGATGGGTCTCGTCGGCCTGCGCTGGACGACGATCGCCGCGACGCTGTCGAACGTGCTTTCGCTGGCCGGGTTCGCCTGGGCGCCGACGCTGAACTGGGTGTGGATCGCCGTCGCGTGGATCGCGCTGTTCAGCCCCGCCGGCCGGATCGCGATCTCGGCGACCGGCTCGCGGCTGCTGCTGCGCGGCGTCCGTCCCGGCAGCTACCCGCGTGGCGGAAGTGTCCACCTGCGACTGTGGACCGCCGAGAAACTCGCCGAGTTCAGCGGCGCGGACAGCGTCGCGGGCGCTTCCTGGATGACGACGTACGCCAAGGCCCTCGGCGCGCGGATCGCCAAGGACGTCGACCTGCATTCCCCGCCGCCGGTCACCGGCATGCTGAAACTCGGCCGCGGTGCCGCCGTCGAACCCGAGGTCGACCTGTCCGGGCACTGGGTGGACGGCGATCTCGTGCACATCGGCAAGATCCGCATCGGTGCCGACGCGCGGATCGGCGCGCGCAGCACGCTGTTCCCCGGCGCCCGGATCGGCAAGGGTGCGGAGATCGCGGCCGGGTCCACCGTCCGTGGCAACGTGCCGGCCGGGCAGCGTTGGGCCGGTGCGCCCGCCGCGCGTGCCAGCAAGGACGCGCTGAAGTGGCCGTCGAGCCGCCCGCCGCGCTCGCGGTTCTGGGCTTCGGTCTACGGCGCGACTTCGGTCGCCTTGGGCCTGCTGCCCGCCGTCGCCGCCCTGCCCGCTGTCGCGGTGCTGGGTTACGCGATCGCCGGCGCGCCGTCGCTGGGCGCCGCGCTCGGCCAGGCGCTGCTGTTCACGCCGCTCGCGACCGTCGCGTACTTCCTGACGTACGCGCTGCTGGTGCTCGTCGGCGTCCGTTCGCTGAGCATCGGCATGGTCGAGGGCTATCACCCGGTGCACGGGCGCGTCGCGTGGCAGGTCTGGGCGACCGAGCGGCTGATGGGCATGGCGCGTGAAGGGCTGTTCCCGTTGTACGCCAGCCTGTTCACCCCGGTGTGGCTCCGGATGCTCGGCGCGAAGGTCGGCCGCAACGTCGAGGCGTCCACCGTGCTCGCGCTGCCGAAGATGACCCAGGTGGACAGTGGCGCGTTCCTCGCGGACGACACCATGGTCGCCACCTACGAACTCGGCCACGGCTGGCTGCACGTCGCCCCGGCGCGGATCGGCAAGCAGGCGTTCCTCGGCAACTCGGGGATGGCCGCGCCGGGACGTTCGGTGCCGAAACGCGGTCTGGTCGGGGTGCTGTCGTCGGCCCCGCTCAAGGCGAAGAAGGGCTCGTCGTATCTCGGGATGCCGCCGCTGCCGGTCCGCCGGTCGGTCGGCGAGGCCGACACGAGCCGTACCTTCACGCCGCCGCTGCGGCTGAAGGCGGCCCGCGCGCTCGTCGAACTCTGCCGCATCGTGCCGGTGATGTGCGGTGTCGCGCTGACCGTGCTGGTGGCCGCCGGGATCTTCGCGCTCGCGTCGTCGTTCGGCTTCCTGGTCGCGGTGCTGCTCGGCGGGCCGCTGCTGCTCGCCGCCGGCGCCGTCGCCGCGCTGACCGCCACCGCGATGAAGTGGCTGCTGGTCGGCCGGTTCCGCGCGGTCGACCATCCCTTGTGGAGCTCGTTCGTCTGGCGCAACGAACTCGCCGACACCTTCGTCGAGGCGCTCGCCGTGCCGTGGCTGATCGGTTCGCTCGGCGGCACGCCGCTGCTGCCGGCGTGGCTGCGGACCATGGGCGTCAAGATCGGGCGCGGCGTGTGGCTGGAGACGTACTGGCTGCCCGAGTCGGACCTGGTGAGCCTCGGCGACGGCGCGACGATCAACCGCGGCTGTGTCGTGCAGACGCACCTGTTCCACGACCGGATCATGACGATGTCGCCGGTGACCCTGGACGAGGGAGCGACGCTCGGGCCGCACGGTATCGTGCTGCCTGGCGCGAGCATCGGCGCGCGGACGACCGTCGGACCTGGCTCCCTGGTGACCCGGGGCGACGCGGTTCCCGCCGACTCGCGCTGGCTGGGTAATCCCATCTCGGCCTGGACGAAGTAGGAACGGCTGGCGGAGCTGAGGTGCGTTCGGATGGTGACCACAGGGGTGAACCCGCCCCGGCCGAAGGCCCCGCTATCGCGGTGGCAGGGCGCCGTGTCCACGCACCGTGACGGTCTTCTGCCAACCAGCGCCCTGCCGACGTCGATCGCGGCCGCGGGTTCACAGACAGACACAATGGAAAGCGGGGTTCTTCCCGGGTGATTTCGAAGGCATCCGTGCAGCCCTCGCCCGGCGCGGAAACCTCCGGCGACTCCTATCTGCCCCGTCACGGTAACGGCGGTTACCGGGTCCGGCACTACGATCTGGAGCTGGACTACAAGATCGGTCCCAACCGGTTGTCGGCCGCCGCGGCCATCACCGCGGAGGCGACGCAGGCGCTGTCACGGTTCACGCTCGACTTCGGCGAGTTCCGGATCAACCGCGTGCTGGTCAACGGGAAACCGGCCAAGTACACGCGCCGCGCGCACAAGCTGCAGGTGAAGCCGGCGAAGTCGTTGGCGCTCGGCAGCGAGTTCCTGGTGGAGGTCCACTACGTCGGGAATCCGCGGCCGCTTCCGGGGCTGTGGGGCGACATCGGCTGGGACGAACTGACCGACGGCTCGCTCGTCGCGAGTCAGCCGGTCGGGGCGCCATCGTGGTTCCCGTGCAACGACCATCCGGTGGACAAGGCGACGTACCGTGTCGCACTCACGACGTCGTCGCCGTATCTCGTGGCCGTGACCGGGAATCTCGTCTCCCGGTACACGCGCGCGAGCACCACTCAGTGGGTCTTCGAACGGCCCGAGCCGACGCCGACGTATCTGATGAGCGTCCAAATCGGACGGTACGACGACATCGTGCTGGCCTCCGGCGGTGTCCCGCAGCGGGCCGCCGTTCCGCCGCGCCTGCGCCGGGCCTTCTCGCGTGATTTCGGGCGGCAGGGCCAGATCATGGAGTCGCTGCAGCGGCTGTTCGGGCCGTACCCCTTCGGCGAGTACGTCATCGTCGTCACCGACGACGACCTCGACGACCCGATCGAAGCGCAGGGTATGTCGATCTTCGGCGCCAACCATGTGGACGGACGGCGCACGCACGAACGGCTCGTCGTCCACGAGCTGGCGCACCAGTGGTTCGGCAACAGCCTGACCGTCGCCGACTGGCGGCACATCTGGCTGAACGAAGGCTTCGCGACGTACGCGGAATGGCTCTGGTCCGAGGAATCCGGCGGACAGAGCGCGCACGCGTGGGCGAAGACGTGGCACGCGCGTATGAAGGCGAAGCCCGCGGACCTGCGCCTCGCCGACCCAGGGGTGGCGCGGATGTTCGACGAGCGGGTGTACAAACGTGGCGGGCTTTTGTTGCACGCCTTGCGTTGTACCGTCGGCGACGAGGTCTTCTTCCCGCTGGTGAAGGCTTGGGCGGTGGAGAACCGGCACGGTCTGGTGACCACCGATGGTTTCGTGGCACTCGCTGAACGCTTTGCCGGGCGTTCGCTTGCTTCTTTCTTCGATGCTTGGCTGGATGGTTTGGCGTTGCCTCCGCTTCCTCCCGCCTGACGCGCCTCGGTGCGCCCAATGTGGCATTGGGGACGTTGAGTGTCCCCAATGCCACATTGGGCGCTTGGCTGAGTTATCCACAGTGGGGCTGATGTGGCGAGTTGTCCACAGCGGGCGGGATCGGTGCTGGCGAGGTCGGCCTACGTCGGCTGATGATCTCGGTGTGCGATCAGCTGAGTGGGCTCGGGATCACGAAGCCCTTTACAAACAGAGCCGTGGTGGGGTGATCACCGTCGGGCGGCTCGTGGCGTTCGGTGTCTCGAAGAGGACTTGTCACCGGCGTTGCGTGCCGGGCGGGCCATGGCAGAGGTTGCTCCCCGGGGTGGTGCTGCTCGGTTCAGGGCGGCCCACTCCTCGGCAAGCGATCGAAGGGGCACTGCTCTATGGCGGGCCGGAGGCGATCCTCACCGGGCTTCAGGCTTGTCGCCTGCACGGGATCAGGGGGCCGAAAGGTGACACTGATCGAATCCACCTGCTGGTGCCCTCGTCTCGCCAGGTCAGCAGCTCCGGGTTCGTGATCGTGGAGCGGACGACACGGATGCCTCGACCAGTCGCCGTGAACGGCATACTCGTGGCGCCGCTCGTACGTGCGGTCCTCGATGAATGCAGGAGATCCACTACGCGAGACCCGGTCCGGGCCTTGCTGACGGAGGCTGTTCAGCGGGCGAGGTTGCAACCAGATGTCCTCATCCGTGAGCTCGAAGCCGGCAGCGACCGTGGTAGCGCTTTGCCACGCCAGGTGCTGCGCGACGTCCTCAAAGGGGCCCGGTCGGTCGCCGAAATCGACGCGATGCGCGTCTGGCGGCTCTCCGGCCTGCCCGAACCGCTCTGGAACCACCGGCTCCGAGACGAAAACGGCGAGTACATCGCGACACCCGACGGCTACTTCAAGGAAGCCGCGCTCGCTTGGGAGATCGACTCCTACGAATTCCACTTCACGAAGGAGGACTACGCGAAGACCTTGGACAGGAACGCCAGATACGCCGCGGCGGGGATCGCCGTCCTGCAAACCCTGCCCAGCCGTCTCAGGTCGGAGCCCGAGGCTGTCGCTCGAGAGCTTCGCCAGGCGTATGAGGCTCGATGCCGCTAGAACCGCACCGGAGCACCCGCGCAGTGCAGAGCCCCGACCTGCGTCCGGAAACGCAACAGCGCGTCACCTCCCCGCCGGATGCTGGAGAGCACCGCCACCTTCCCGTCGCCCGCGTTCTCCCGCAGCGCGTGCGCGAGCAGCGGATGGGGCGAGAGCTCGACGAACGCGCGGTGTCCGTCGTCGAGGGCCGCCCGGACGGCGGCGCTGAAGCGGACCGGGCGGCGCAGGTTCGCGGTCCAGTAGGCGGCATCGAAAGCGGCCGGGGCTTTCGGATCGGGGAGCACGGTCGTGTAGACGGGGACGCGGGCGCGTCCGGGGCGCAGTCCGGACAGCTCGGCACCGAGCTCGGCCAGGATGGGTTCGACCTGCGGCGAATGCGACGCGACCTCGACGGGGACCAGTTTGGCCATCAGCTCTCTCGCGGCCCAGCGGTCCACCAAGGATCGCACCCGGTCGCGTCCACCGGCGACGACCGTCGACGTCGGGCCCGAGTGCGCGGCGACGGTCACCTCGGGCACGTCGGCGAGTTCCGTTTCGACGGTGTCCCACGGCAGGGCGACCATCGCCATCGCGCCGGTGCCCGCGACGCGCCGCATCAACCGGGACCGGCGGCAGATCACGGCCACACCGTCCGCTGTGGACAGTGCGCCCGCGACCACCGCCGCGGCCGTCTCGCCCATGGAGTGCCCGATCACGGCGGCCGGTTCGGCGCCGTGTGCCCGCCAGGCCGCCGCCAGGCCCAGCTGCATGGCGAACAGCGACGGCTGGACCTGCTCGATGCCGTCCGCCGACCCGGAAAGCGCGTCGTACAGGGAAAAACCGGCTTCGGCGCTGATCAGCGGTGCCAGGTGGTCGATCTCTTCGGCGAAAGCGCGCTCGCCGTCGAGCAGCGCCTTGCCCATCCCCGGCCACTGCGAACCGTGGCCGGAGAACACCCAGACCGCGTTCCCGGCCGAGACCGCCTCGCCGACGGCGGTGCCGCTGGAGGATTCCCCGGCGGCGACCGCGCGGAGGCGGCCGGTCACCGAGTCCCGGTCCTCGCCGACGACGACGGCACGCCACGGACCGTGCCGCCGTCCGGTGAGTTCGGCGGCGAGGGCAGGCAGACGGTCGGGCCGGTCCGCGAGTACGGCGGCCTCGGCCGCCAGCTGCTCGGACGACTCGGCCGAGAACGGGAAGAACATCGTTTCCTCCTACCGGGATCAGCCGAGGTACCGGCGGGCGAGTGCCTTCTTGTCGATCTTGCCGACCGCGGTCGACGGCAGTTCTTCCACCACCGCGACCCGGTCCGGCACCTTGTAGGCGGCGACGCCGCGGTCTCGGAAGAAGGTCTGGAGCTTGCTCGTGGACGGCGGCTCGCCCGAGCAGACCAGGAACGCCACCGATCGTTCGCCGAGTACGGTGTCCGCTTCGGGCAGCAGGGCGGCGGAGAGCACGCCCGGGCAGGCGAGGAGATGCCCTTCGACCTCGGTCGCGTCGATCTTCTGTCCGCCGCGATTGATCTGGTCCTTCGCCCGGCCGACCACGTTGAGATGACCCGTCGGGAGCTGCTGGACCAGGTCTCCGGTGCGGTAGAACCCGTCGGCCGTGAAGGCCCGCGCGTTGTGTTCGGCCGCCCGGAAGTAGCCGCGCAGGGTGTACGGCCCGCGGGTGAGGAGTTCGCCGGTCTCACCGGGAGCGACCTCGACGTCGTCCGGACCGACCACGCGGACCTCGTCGTCCGCGGAGATCGGCCTGCCCTGCGTGGTGTGCACGAGCTCGTCCGGATCGTCGAGCCTGGTCAGGCACAGCAGTCCCTCGGCCATGCCGAACACCTGCTGCAGACGGCAAGCGAAGGTCTTGGTGACCGCCGCCGCCAGGTCGTCGGCGAGCCGGGCGCTGCCGACCTGCAGGACGCGAAGGCTCGAAAGGTCCGTGTCGCCCTGTTCGAATTCGGCGAGCCAGTGCGGCACCAGCGGCGGGTTGATGGCCGCGATGGTGACACCCTCGCGTTCGATCAGGTCGAACGCCGTCCGCGCCCCGGGGGACGGGGCGAGCACGACCCGTCCGCCCGCCTGCAGGACGCCGAGCAGGCCAGGACAGCTCATCGTGTAGTTGAAGGCGATGGGCAGCACGGCGAGGTACACCGAGTCCTCGGTCAGCTCGCAGAGTTCCGCCGCCCGCCGGGAGTTGTAGGCGAAGTCGTCGTGCGTCCGCGGCACCAGTTTCGGCATGCCGGTGGTACCGCCGGAAAGCAGCAGCAGGGCGAGATCACCCGCCTGCGGCGGATCGGCGGGATCGGGCGCGGGTTCGTTGTCGAGCAGATCCGCCATCGCGAGGAAGCCGTCGTGCCCGCCGGGATCGCCGGCGACGATCACGTGGCGGATCCCGGCTTCGGCGCGTACGCGGGAGGCGAGTTCGCGATAGTCGAACCGCGCGTGCCTGTCCGGGATGACGTACGCGACGGCCTCGGCCATCGCCGTGAGATGGGCGATCTCGTTGCGCCGGTGGGCGGGCATCGCGTGGATCGGCACGATCCCGAGCCGCGTGAGCGCGAACCACAGCAGCACGAACTCCGCGCGGTTCGGCAGTTGCACGATCACCTTGTCGCCGCGTTTCAGCCCGAGCCCGATGAGTCCGGTCATGAGGCGCCGGACGGCGGTGTCGAGCGCGGCGTAGGTCCACCGGCGGTCGCCGTCCACGAGCGCGACGCGGTGGGCGTACCGGACGGCCCAGCCGGAGAGCTGTTCGCCGAAGGTCGTTCCCTGCCAGTGGCCGACGGCCCGGTACCGGCGGGCGGCCTCGTCCGGCCAGCCGGGCCAGTCGGACCGGTCCATGTCCTGCGTCATCCCCGGTCAGCCCTTCTGCCCGGCGAGGACCAGCTGATGGATGTCGTCGAGCGTCTCCACCTCGCTGATCGCCGCGTCGCCGACCCGGATGCCGTAGCGCTGCAGGATCCGCGCCGCGACTTCGAGCAGCAGCAGCGAGTCGACACCGAGGTCTTCGACGAGGTTCGCCTCGTCGGTCACCTCCGCGGCTTCGACCTCCAGCACGCGGGCCACCAGGGTCCGCAGGTCTTCCAGCTCCGGCTCGATCAGCTTGTTCCCGGTCATGAAGGCCCCTTCCTTCGTCGTTGTCCCCGATTTCGGTCGTTCACGTCTGTCCGGCGCCCGGCCCGGCGAACGCCATCGCGGCCGCCGCCGCACCCGGGAGGCCGCAGGACACGGCGAGGGCGGTGCCTTCGCCGCCGTCGATCCGTGCGCTCGCGGCGGCGCACTGCAGGACGCCGAGCGCCCCCGACTGACGTCCCGCCCAAGCCGAAAGGTCGAGTACGTCGCCTGGCCGGACTCCCGGTTCGGCCAAGGTCGCCGCGGCTTCGTCCGGGACGGCGGAGGCCGCCGCCCGCGCACTGGCCGCCCGCCGGTACCCGCCGAGCACGAGCCGGACACGGGCGCCTCGGCGCCGGGCCACGTCAGCGGATTCGAGGACGACCGACGCGGCGGCGTCGGGCCAGTGCGTCTCACCGTTGTCGTCGAGAAGCTTGCGTACATAGCGGTTGTCGGGCTCGACCCCGGTGACGACGACGGCGTCCGCCCGGCCGTACCGGATCAGCCGCCGCGCCCAGTGCAAGGCGTCGAGACCGCTGGTCGGACCGTTCGAGAGGGTCAGGTTGGGCGCCCGCAGGCCGTGATCGATGGCGACCCAGCCCGCCGACACGTTGCTGGAGGTGTTGGGCAGCCCGGTCGGCGGCAGCAGGCTCGCGGACTCTTCGGCGATCGTGTCCAGGAACGAGCAGATGCTGTCCAGGTTCCCGGTGTTCGTGCTGACCACGGTCGCCGTCCGGAGTGAGTCACCGCGGTAGGAACCGTCCTCGGCGAGCAGGCCCGCGTCACACAGTGCCGCGGTGGCAGCGTGGGAAGCCAGCCGCGATGCCCGGTCACGGTGCCGGAGCCACCTGCCGCGCAATCCGGTCTCCGGGTCGAAGCCGTCCTCGCGGCGCCGGTACGGCTCCAGCAGGTCGGCCGGTCCGCGCAGCCCGTCGACGGTGATCCCCGCCCCGGTCACGACGACGGCGGTCACGACGCCGCCTCCAGGATCGCCACGGCGTTGATACCGCTGAGCCCGAAGGCGTCCACCTGGGCGATCCGGAACTCGCCGTACCGCGGTTCGTCGCGGACGAGATCCAGCCCTTCCGCCTCGTCCATCGGTTCGGCGAGGCCGAGGATCGGTGGTGCCAGCCGTTCGCGGAGCGAGATCGCGGCGACGATCAGGCTCAGCAGACCGGAGCCACCGAGCGTGTGCCCGGTCGACGCCTTGATCGCGGTGAGCGCCGGTTTCGCACCGGCGAACACGTCGTGCAGCATCCCGGTCTCCACCAGGTCGTTGCGGACGGTTCCGGTGCCGTGCAACACGATCAGGTCGATCTGCCCGGCGTCGATCCCGGCGCGGTCGTGCGCCTGCCGTACCACTCGGGCGACACTGCCCGGCTCCGGCACCGTCGGATGGTCGGCATCGCAGTTGAGCGCGACGGACCGGAGCCTGGCCGCGACCGGCCCGCCGTGTCCGGGCCGGCGGAGTACGACCGCCGAAGCGCCTTCGCCCATCATCATCCCGTGCCGTTCCTTCGCGAAGGGGCGCACTTCGCCCGGCACACCACTCTGGACCCGGTCGAAGATGCCGAAGGTGGCTTCGGTCAGGCCGTCGGTCCCGGCCACGACGACGGTGTCGCATTCGCCGTCCGCGATCAGGTCGGCGGCCAGGCCGAGCACGGTCAACGATGCCGCGCAGGCGTTCGCGAAGGTGTGCGTCTCCACCGTGCCGAACCGGTCGCGGATCGCCGTGCCGAAATGCAGATCGGCGAAATCCGCCGCCGCTTCACCGCGCCACCACAGTTCCATCGAGCGCTGTTCGCGGTGGGTCGTGCCGACCAGCACCGGGCAGTTCTCCGGCAACTCGGCGAGTCCGGCGTCACCGATCGCCTGCGCGATCGCGTCGATCAGCCATTTCGTCGATCGGCCGGGTTCGTCCTTGCCCGGGGCCGCCCGGTCGTCGATCTCGTAGGCCGTGCCCGATCGGAACTTAGTCGTGTCGTAGACGCGCAGTGGTCCGAGACCGCTTTTCCCGGCGCACAACGCGTCGTGGATCGTTTCGGGGTCACCGCCGATACTCGAGACGGCGCCGAGCCCGCAGATGTCGAGGTCCACGGCTTTCCCTCCAGAAGATGCTCACGTCAACGGAAGCGCTTGACGTCCATGAACGAGAAATCGATCCGCGGTTCGCGGCCGGTGGCCAGATCCGCGAGCAGTTCGCCGATCCCGGTGGCGTGTTTGAACCCGTGCGCGTTGTCGCCACCGGCGACGATGACGTTCGGCGCTTCGGGCAGCGAGCCGAGCACGAACTGCCCGTCCGGCGTGAGCGTGAGCATGCAGACCGCCACCCGCGAGGGTTCCGGACGCAGGCCCGGCAGATGCTCGGCGAGCACTTCGCGCAACGGTGCCCAGTCGGCCGGGGTCACCGAACGGTCGGTGTCGAGCGGATCGAACGGGACCGCGGCGGCGCCGAACTGCTCCAGGCCGAGTTTGACGTCGTGAGGCGGATCCGCACCGCAGCCCCACAGCACCGTGCCGCCGACGAGTTCCCGCATGAACACCGGGAAATCCGCCAGCCGGAAGCGATCCGTGCCGTCTTCGGGCTCGAACCAGGTGACCGGCATCCGCACCACCCGGAGCCCGGGCAGCGGTGTCAGCGTCGGCATCGACGGGAGCCACGATCCGGTCGCCACCACCACGCGCCGCGCATGCCAGGTCCTCGCCGGGCTGTGCACGAGGACGCCGTCGTCGGTCGGCTGGATCCCGGTGACCTCGGTGCCGGTGAAGATCCGCGCCCCCGCGGTCTCCGCAGCGCCGAGCGCGGCCCGGATCGACGCCTCGGGCCGGAGCAGCCCGGCCGACGGTTCCCAGACGCCGATGTCGTCCGGGGCCAGCGCGGTGTGCTGGGGGAACCGTTCGGCGAGCCGGGCGCGGCCGAGCGGTTCGACGTCGATGCCGTGCTCCCTGGCCGCGGCCAGCGTTCCGCCCGCGACCGCGGAATCCGGCGCGCCGATCAAGAGACCGCCGTACCGGTGCAGCAACGGTTTCCCGGTCAGGCGGCCGAGCAGATCCCACAGCTCGGCGGATCTGCGCGCCAGCGGTACCAGGCCGGGATGTTCCAGGCAGGTGACCCGGAACATCCGGCTGCCGCCGTGCGACGCGCCGAGCGAGTGGCCGCGGCCGTGGCGTTCGACACCGATCACCCGAACACCACGGGCCGCGAGCTGCCACAGGGCCATCGAGCCCCAGGCGCCCAGCCCGACCACGACGACGTCGGTGTCCGGCTCAGGCATCGAAGCGGGGCACCACGTCGGTGGTGAACAGCTCGAGTGCGCGGATGGCGTGCTCGTGGTCGAGATAGCCGGGGCTCAACTGGACACTGACCGAGAGGTCACTGCCGAAATTCTCGGCGATCCAGCCGATCTGCCCGGCGACGTCGTCGGGAGTCCCGGCGAGAACCTTGTTCTGTGTCAACGACTTCTCGAAGTCGTACGCGCGGACCTTCTCGATGAGCTTCTCGTAGCCCTGGTACGCGCCCGACGTGGTCGACGCCCACGAGGCGATCGCGCCGCTCATCTGCTCGATGTAGTTGTTCTCGAACTTCTCGCCCCAGGCCAGCGCCGTCGCCCGGTCCTCGGCGAGATAACAGGTGTACTTGATCTGGATGCGGCCGTCCTCGGGCCGTCGTCCCGAGGACGCCCACGCCGTGCGGTAGCCCTGGATCATGTCGGTCAGCGTTTCCTGACTGACGATCGACGGGACCACCTGGAGATGATGGCCGGCGGCGCCCGCGGCGGCGCACGACTCGGGATTCGAGGCCGAAGCGACGAAGAACGGCGGGTATGGCCGCTGCACCGGCCGGGGCAACAGCGTCACCGGGCCGAAACTGTGGAACTCGCCCTCGATCTTCACGTCCACTTCGGACAGAAGTCGACGGCAGGCATCGACGCCTTCGTCGAAGCGACGCCGGCTTTCGTCCATCGGGACGCCGAACCAGTCGAACTCGTCCGGGAGGAAGCCGCGGCCGAAACCGGCGTCCAGCCGTCCGCCGGAAAGGTTGTCCAGCATGGCGAGTTTGCCCGCCAGTTTGAGCGGATGGGTGAAGGCGGGGATCACCGCGCCGGTCGTGATCCGGATCCGCTCGGTCCTGGCGGCGATCGCGGCGAGCAGGGTCACCGGGTCGGGACTGTAGCCACCGTAAGGAGATCCGTAGTGTTCGACGGTCTGGACGTGTTCGAGTCCCGCGCGATCGGCCCGCTCGGCCAGATCGATGACTTCGCGGTAGTAGTCGCCCGCCGTTTTGCGGTCGGGGGAGAAGACGGGGAAGAAGTTCAAGCCGAATTTCACCAGTACTCCCAGCTGTTCGGAAGGGTGCCGGTCAGGACGGCCGGGGTGCGACGGGTTTTCCGCCGAGCCCCCAGCGGTGCGCGGGTACCGGGTCCAGTACCACCCACACGTGTTCACGGATTTCTTCGCCGTAGGTGCCGACCACCGCGTCGGTGATCGCGGCGATCAGTTTCGGCTCGGTTTCTTCGGTGATCCGGTTTTCCAGGATCTGGACATGGATGTAGGGCATGACGGAGCACGCTCCGATCTTTCGCGCGGGATCAGGTCAGCTGTGGCTCAGAACGGCCCGCCTGCCGAAGACCTCGTTGAGGCTGCTTCGGAGCGCGGAGCACAGGAGCGCGACCTGGGTGTCGGTCAGACTCGGGTGGCACGGGAGGTTCATATGCTCGGAGAACCAGATTCGTTCCGCCACCGGACATTCTCCGGGGCCGTGCCCGCGGGACTGCCATTCCGGCGTGAGATGCAAGGGGAAATAGCGCAACTGGATCTCGACGCCGCGCCGGTCGAGCGCCCGTACGAGCGCGTGCCGGGCTTCGTCGCCTCCGGTGACGAAGAAAGTGTAGAGATGGTACGAATGTTCGTTGCCGGGATCGACGAGCGGAAGCCGGATCTGCGGATGCCCGCCGAGTACATCGTCGAGTTTGGCCGCGATCTCTTGCCGTCGCCGGACCAGTGCCGGCAGCTTCCGCATCTGCACGGTGCCGACGGCGCAGGCGGCCTCGGACAGGGTCGCGTTCGTCCCGGCGCCGTGGATCCCGGTGACCGATTCCCGGTACACCGCTTCGGAGAACTTCATCCAGGGCAGTGTTTCCGGTGGTGAGCCGAGGATCCCGCTGACCGGTCCGGCGACCATGTCGACCTCGTTCGACCGGATCCGGTCCACCCGGACGGCCCAGTCGTCGCGGTCGAAGGTGATCATGCCGCCCTCGCCGAGGGTGGTGATGTTCTTCGAGGAATGGAAACTGAACGTGCCGATGTCGCCGAGGGAACCGGGCCGCCGTCCGCGATAGCCCGAGCCCAGTGCGTGGGCGCAGTCTTCGAGCACCAGTACGTCGTGCCGGGCCGCGATGGCGCAGATTTCCGCCATGTCGGCCGGATTCCCGCCGTAGTGCACCAGGATGATCGCCCTGGTCCGCGACGTGATCAGCGCTTCGAGCTTACGTGGGTCGAGATTGAGCGTTTCGGGATCCACGTCACAGAATCGGACGCTCGCCGGGGAGGCCAGCAGCGGCTGGATCGATGCTTGGAACGTTTGCGTGGTCGCGATCACTTCGTCGCCGGGCCGGAGGTCGAGCAGCCGGATGGCGATTTCCAGCGCGACGGTGCCACTGGTGACGGACAACGCGTACCGGGAACCGGTGTAGGCGGCGAACTGGGCTTCGAACCGGTCCCGCCACGGACCCGCCGTCAACGCGAGATCGTTCTGCAGAACCGTTCTGAGCACGGCGAAATCCTCGTCGTCGACGACGGATCCGCGTCGAGCGGAAGGAATCTGATAGCGGGGCTTGGTACTTTCGGCGGCCTCGTTCACTTGCACCCCCAAGTGCGTGGATGACGAACGTCGAAAACATGCAGCCGCCGAAGCCCGGAACCCGACCGTCGCTGCATCGGCTCGAACAGTGAGCCTTTCGCAAGGGAAGCACGCCCAATTGCGGGCAGGATTCAACCTAACAGCAGACGTATGACTGGCGCAACAACCGATGTTTTGGCAGCCTTACCTAAGTAGGTCGCGCCTGCCGTCACCTCGATGTCGCGCCGGGGTGATCCGGGAGCACCTCCGTTTCCGTGTCCGACTTCGTGGAGTGCGTAGATGCAGCAGATGGACCTACCCGGCCGACCGAGCCGGCGTGCCTTCCTGGTGGGAACGGCGGGTTTCGCGCTCGCCGGTTGTGCGCCCGGAAAGACGGACGACTCCGCCCCATCGGGCGGGTTTTCGGTGCAGCTGGAAGGAAAACTCGGATCCACGACGTTGGATCGCTTGCCGGCCAGGGTGATCGCGCTCGGCTTCGGACAGGACGCCGACGCCGCCGTCGCGCTCGGCGTCATCCCGGTGGCCATGCAGGAGGGAACGTCGACCCCGGAGCGGATCCAGCCGTGGGTCGCGCCGTTGCTCGGAGCCGCCCGTCCCGAGCTGATCCGCGCGGGACCGGACCGTCCACTGGAACGCTTCGCCGCCCTGCGGCCGGATCTGTTCCTCGCCGTCGGTGACTACTACCTCGAAACCGGGTACCAGCGGCTCACCGGGATCGCGCCCGTGCTGGGCTACGTCACCGGCCCGAACCTCGACCCGTGGCAGGACACCACCCGGCGGATCGGCCGGGCGCTCGGAAAGGAGTCCCGAGCCGAACAGCTGATCACCGGAACGCTCGCCAAGATCGCCGCGGCCAGGGACACCGCCGGACTCACCGGGAAGACGTTCAGCTGCAGTTCGGTGAGCAGCGGGGGACAGGTGTACACCAAGAACACACCCGAGGACGTGCTCGCGGTTTCGTTGGCGCAGTTCGGTTTGCGTCTTTCGGAGAAGGTCACCCGGCTGCGGTCCACGACGACGAAGGGGGTCGCGGCGGTCGGCCCCGAGCGGCTCGACCTGCTCGACGCGGACATCGTGCTGATCAGTTACGAATCGGTTCAGCAGAGGCGGGCCTTCGAGGCCGAACCGTTGTTCACGCGGCTCCCGGCCGTGCGCCGGGGTGCCTACCTCGCGATCGACAAGGCCGAGGCACAGGCGCTCGCGTTCCCTTCCGCCCTCGCGCTCGCCCACACCGCGGAGCGGATCGTGCCGCGGCTCGCGGAGGCCGCACGATGACGCGCGGCTCACGACCCCGCCTGCCCGACGACGACGTCGTGCCGCACGGGCGTGTCGTCGGCCATGATCCGCCCGACCGACGGCTGGTGGCTGGGCGCGGTGCAGATGACCAGATGGGGCCCCGGCGCGGTCGGGGCCGCGTGGTACCAGCCGGTCTCGTCGGTGACCGTGCGGACGACACGGCCGCCGTCCGGATTCACCAGCAGTACCACCGCGCCGGGCACGGGATCGCCGTCGAGTCCGCGGACCCGTCCGGTGGCGGCCGCGAGCCGTTCCGCGGTCCGCGGTGGCAGGACGACCACGCCGACCGCGGCGGCGGCCGCCACGCAGACCGCCGAGACGGCGAACGCGACGGCGTATCCGTGCGCGAGTCCTTGCGCCGCCGGAGAACGGCCGGCTGCCGCGGCGGCGACCGTGGTCAGCACGGCCAGCCCGATGGCGCCGCTGGTCTGCCGCACCGTATTGAGCACGGCCGCGGCCACCCCGCCCGAGGTGGTGGGCACGCCGCTGGTCGCCGCCACCGTCAGCGGGGTGAACGCCGAGGCGGTCCCGAAACCGAACACCACGCTCGGCAGCACGATCATCGCCGCGGACGAACCGCCGGTGGCGAGTGAAGCGGCCACCCCGGCGAGCCCGGCCGCCCCGAGCGCGCACCCCAGCGCCGCCGCGCGCCGGGCGCCGAGGCGGATGGTGAGCGGGCCTGCCGCCTTGGCGCCGGCGAACATCGCCAGCCCCGCGGGCAGGAAGCCGAGTCCGGCGCCGAGCGGGCCCGCGCCGTGCACGTACTGGAGAGCGAACGAGATCAGCACCGGTGCACCGAAGAAACCCAGGCCCAGCAGGAACATCACCAGATTCGCGCCGCGGACCGCGCGGTGCCGGAACAGGCTGAGCGGGACCAGCGGGGCCGCCGCCCAGCGTGCCTGGTGCAGCAGGAACAGCCCGCACAGCAGGATTCCCGCGATCAGCGGGCCGATCACCTCCGACGAGCCCCAGCCCACGGCTTCCGACTCCATGACCGCGTACACCACGCCGGTCAGCCCGGTCGTCGCCAGTACCGCGCCGACGACGTCCAGCCGGTGCGCCGGTCCGGACCGGGATCGGCCGGGCAGCAGGACCACCGTGCCGGCGACGGCGACCAGTCCCAGCGGCACGTTGACGAAGAACACCCAGCGCCAGCCCAGGAACTGGGTCAGCAGACCACCGGCCAGCGGACCGGACGCGGCACCGACGGCACCGATCGCGCTCCACGTGCTCAACGCGCGGGCGCGCCTCGGCCCGGCCGGGAAGGTGTCGGTCAGCAGGGACAACGTCGCCGGCATCAGCAGCGCGCCGCCGACCCCCTGCCCGGCCCGTGCCGCCAGCAGGAGCGCCGGATCCGCGGCCAGTCCGGCGAGGAGGCTCGCCCCCGCGAACAGGCCCATCCCGGCCAGCAGTATCCGGCGTCGTCCGAAGACGTCCGCACACCGGCCGCCGAGCAGCAGGCAGCCCGCGAAAGCGAGCGTGTACGCGTTCACCACCCACGGCAGCGTCGCGGCGGAGAACCCGAGATCGGCGCGGATCCGGGGCAGGGCGACGGAAACGATCGTGGCGTCCAGCACCACCACGAACGAGCCGAGACAGGCCAGCGCGAGCACCAGATGGTCGCGGCGGCGGGCGGGGGAGGACGTGCTCATGAAACCTTTCCTGTTCCTACTGCGTCTTCTTCGCCCGTCCGGAAACCGAGGACGGGTAGCGCGTGGCGGGCCGCGGGGACGTCGTACAGCGCGTCGATCGCCGCCCGCTGCCACGAATAGCGTGCGGCCAGCCCGGCGATCTCGGGTTCGGTGGCGGGCAGGGTCGCGGCCCCGAGCAGGACGCGGATCTCCGGTTCGCTCATGACGGCTCCGGCGGGGTCATGAGATGCCAGCCGGTGGCCGTTTGGAAGGCGTCGCCCGCCTCCAGCAGTTCCGGTTCGCCGTGCACCGGCCCGGCCAGCTGCAGCGAGAGCGGCAGTCCGTCGGCGGTGAACCCCATGGGCAGCGCCAGCACCGGATTGGCGAGCCCGTTCCAGTACGGGGTGTTGATCACGCCGAAGAGTTCCTCGTTCTCGGGTAGCCCGGCGGGGGACAGCAGCGAGGCGAACGGGGGCGCGCCGACGGACGCCGTCGGGCAGACGACGAGATCCACCTCGGTGAACAGTGCGCTGACCGCCCGCTGCGCGACCTGTCGCACGCGCTGGGCCTGGACGTAATCGGCGCCGGTGACCAGCGCGCCGGTGGCCAGGAGCCCGCGGGTACCCCGGCCGAAGTCGAGCCATCGGTGGCAGAGGTCCGCGCGGTGGTGGGCGAGCGCTTCGCTGGCCACGGTCACCAGGACGGCGGTCACCAGTTCCGTCTGGTACGGCAGCGTGATCGAGCTCAGCCGCGCGCCGAGCCCGGCGAGGACCGCGAGCGCCTCGGCGAAGACACCGTCCAGCGCGGGATCGCGGCCGGGAGGGAAATGGCGGTCACGGACGACCCCGACTCTCAGCCCGGTGAGGTCACCGCGGAATTCGGGACGGGGCATCGGCCCGGCCGCGGAATCGGGGTCGGCCGGATCCGGTCCGGCGAGGACCTCCAGCACGGCCGCGCAGTCCCGGACGGACCGGGCCAGCGGGCCGATCCGGTCGAGGCTGTAGCCCAGCGGAACGCAGCCGGTTCTCGGCACCCGGCCGTAGCCGGGCATGAGACCGGTGACGCCGCAGAACGCCGCGGGCACCCGGATGCTGCCCGCGGTGTCCGACCCGATCCCGGCGAGGAACATGCCGGTCGCGACGCCGATCCCGGCGCCCGAACTCGATCCGCCCGCCCAGCGTCCGGTCCGCCAAGGATTGCGGGGGATCGGGAAGGGATGCTCCTGTTCCGGCATCCCGCAGGCGAACTCCATGGTGGTCGTCTTGCCGGTCAGTACCGCTCCCGCCGCTCTGAGCCGGGCGGCGACCGTCGCGTCCCTCCCCGCCAGCCAGCCGCGGTCGTGCACGAGACTCTGCGCCGTCGTCGCCGCTTCGGCGGTGGCGATGATGTCCTTGACGCCGATCGGGATCCCGTGCAGCGGCCCGCGGTCCAGCCCGGCCGCGAGTTCCGTGTCCGCCCGTCTCGCCGCGGCGAGGGCGGTCTCGTCGAGACGGGTCAGGTAGGCGCCGTAGACCGCGTCACCGCGATCCGCGGCGGCCATCGCCGCCTCGGTCAGGCCGACGCTCGTGACCGTGCCGTCCCGCAGGGCCGCCGCCGTGGCGGTGAGGGTGCGCGGGCGCAAGGACGTGGTGCCGATGTCCGCCTCCGATCCATCAGGTGTGGTTAGCCTAACCTTGGACCCTCAACCCGGGTTGAGGTCAACTCGGGCTGACCGGACCACCCGATCGTGCTGTCCATCGGGCAAGCGGATGACTGAACGTCTGATGTTCGACAGAGCAGGTGTTTACTTGCTAGCCTGAACCCGGTTCCGCGCGCGGCCCTGCCCCCGCGGACCACCGGTACGAGCGTTTTCCGCCACCGGAGAATCCGGATCCGCCGAGGGGATCCACACCCGAACACCACGCCGCGCTGATCGTCGCGCTGCTCTAGTGGCGCCTGGGGAAGGACTCGCATGACCGACACCGTTCAGCCAGAGATCGCTCTCACCGTGGAGCAACCGCTCGCCGAGGCACCGGATCAGGCGATCGCACTGGACCGGCATCCCGGGCTGCGGGAGTTCGCCGGGAGGCTCGGCGACACCCCGCTGGTCGAGGTTCCCGGCCCGCCGGGCGGGGCGAAAGTGCTGGCGAAGTACGAATTCGCCAATCCGTTCGGTTCGGTGAAGGACCGGACCGCGTTCGCGCTGGTCTGCCGGGCGATCGCCGCGCACACCGGCCCGGAACCGCTGAAACTGCTCGACGCGTCGGCCGGGAACATGGCCCGCGCGCTGGCCGGACTCGGCGAACTGGCGGGGATCCCGACCCGGCTCGTGGTCCCGTCCGTCATCCCGCCGAGCCTGCTGACCGCGATGGAGAAGACGGGTGCCGAGATCGAACTCGCCGACGCGGCAGGCGGTCTGCTCGGGATGATCAAGGTGTGCGAGAAGATCGCCGCCGACGATCCCGGGCTCACCCCGCTCGTGCAGCACCGGAACATGGCCAACGTAGCGGCCCACGAATTCGGTACCGGCAAAGAGATCCTGGACCAGCTCGGGGAGCATCGGCCCGCCGCCTGGGTCAGCGCGATCGGAACCGGCGGCACCCTGGCCGGCGTCCACCGGGCACTGCGCACGCGGTGGCCGGATCTGGTGGTCGCCGGGGTCACGCCGTCGGAAATGCCGTACGGCACCGAGCGGGCTCCGCATTCCGAGCCCCGGTTCGCCGGTGCCGGCGGATTCGGCAACGGACTGCGTCAGCCGTTCGTCGACACCCAGCTTCCGGGCGCGGAACAGCTGCACGTCACCTACGCCGAATCGCTGCGGGGAATGGTGGAGTACCGGAAGCTCACCGGTACCTCGATCGGCGCCTCCGCCGCGGCCGCGTGGCTCAGCGCGAAGAAGGTCGCCGAACGGTTCGGCCCCGGCGAGGTCGTCGTGACCCTGTTCGCCGACGCCGGCCCCGAGGAGGATTGGGTCAAGGCCGAGCAGACGGCGGGCTGACATGCGACGGCCCTTCAACCGGTTGCGTGAAGATCTCGTGACCACAATGGACAAAGACCCGTCGGTGACCTCCTTGCTGGAGGCGCTCTGTCATCCCGCGTTGCCCGCGGTCTGGAGCCACCGGATCGCGCACCGGCTGCATCGCGGCGGCCATCGGATCCTCGCCCGTCTGCTGTCGAACGTGGCGAAGATCCTGACCGGGGTGGAAATCCATCCCGGGGCCCGGATCGGCAGGCGGTTCTTCATCGACCACGGGCACGGCGTCGTGATCGGTGAGACCGCCGTCATCGGCGACGACGTGACCCTCTATCAGCAGGTGACGCTGGGCGCCATCGGCTTCTGGCGGGACAACGCCAGGGCCGAAGGCGAGGCCCGGCATCCGCGTATCGGCGACCGGGTGGTCGTCGGCGCCAAGGCGACGGTGCTCGGCCCCGTGACCATCGGGGACGGCGTCGTGGTTCCCGCACACAGCCTCGTGCTCACCACCATCGAATCCGGCGGCAACGGGAAGACCCCAGTGAAGATCGGAGACGGGAATGTCCAACGACCTCATGGCCAGTATCCGGTTCAGCGAGAATGACCTTCGTACCAGGGTCGCCAGGTTCACCGACCTGGTCGGAACGGACGGCGGTGCCCCGGACACGGTGCTCGCCGGCTGCGCGCGGGTGATGTTCAACGTCATCGGCTTCCGCCCGCCGGAGCGGAACGGCGCCGCGGACGACCAGGTGATCTCCCCGATCGGCGCGAAGAGCTCGGGCAACGCGCCGATCGACATCGCCGAGGGCTTCAACCTCGCCTACATCAAGGCCACGCCGGGGAACGGCACGATCCTGCACAACCACGACACGAACGAGACGTTCATCCCGCTGAGCGGCACGTGGCGTTTCCGCTGCAACGACGACGACGATCTGTACGTCGACCTCGGCCCGTTCGACGTGATCTCCCTCCCCGCCGGGCTCCAGCGCCGGTTCACGAACCTGGAGGCCGCTCCCGGCACGGAGGAGAGCCTGATGATCGTCATCGTGGCGGGGGACCGCCCGAAATCGGTCATCTACCCGGAAGTGCTCCAGGCCGCGCGTACCGAAGGCGCGTACACGCCGGCTTCCTTCGCCTGAGTACCACCAGAAACGAGGACAGCGATGACCGAGACCACCGTCCGGGCCGACCTGTGGTTCGACCCGATCTGCCCGTGGGCGTGGCAGACCTCGCGTTGGCTGCTCGAGGCGGCCGAAGTGCGCGAGATCGACCTGCGTTTCCACCTGATGAGCCTCGCCGTGCTGAACGAGGGCCATCAACTGCCCGAAAAGTACGAAGTGATGATGCGTGAGGGCTGGTATCTCTCGCGGGTCGTCGCGGCCGCCGCCCGTGACCACGGCGAGAAGATCGTCGAACCGTTGTACACGGAGATGGGCACGCGCATCCATCCCGGCGGGAACGAGGACTACCGCGAGGTCACCGGTCTCGCTCTCGAAGCGGCCGGACTGCCGTCCGAACTGGCCGGCGCGGGAACGGACACGACGCTCGACGCCACGATCCGCGCGAGCCACGACGAGGCGATCGCCGCGGTCGGTCCCGACCTCGGAACGCCGGTCGTGCGCATCGACGGCAGTGCCTGCTTCGGGCCGGTACTCGCCCAGGTGCCGCGCGGCGAGGCAGCGGGCCGGGTCTTCGACGGCGTCCGGGCGCTCACCGGGTTCGAGTATTTCTTCGAGCTGAAGCGGGCGCGGACCGCGGAACCCGTTTTCGGCTGACACCACAGGTACTGGGAGGCGAAATGTGCGGAATCACCGGTTGGGTGTCGTTCGAGGACGACCTGCGGAACCGGCGGCCGGTCCTCGACGCGATGACGGCCACGATGTCCTGCCGCGGTCCGGACGCCGGGGGTGCCTGGCTCGACCGGCACGCCGCGCTCGGGCATCGCAGGCTCGCGGTGATCGACCTGCCCGGCGGTGTGCAGCCGATGTCGGCGGCGACCCCGGCCGGTGAGGTGGCGCTGGTCTACAGCGGCGAGGTCTACAACTACACCGAGCTCCGCGAGGAGCTGCGGGGCAAGGGACACCGGTTCCACACCGACAGTGACACCGAGGTGGTGCTGCGCGGGTACCTGGAATGGGAGGCGGGAGTCGCGGAACGGCTGAACGGTATGTACGCCTTCGCCGTCTGGGACTCCCGCACCGCGAAACTGGTGCTGATCCGGGATCGCATGGGCGTGAAACCCCTTTATTACCAGGCGACCTCCGACGGTGTGCTGTTCGGTTCCGAGCCGAAGGCGATCCTGGCGAACCCGCGCGCGCCGCGTGTCGTCGACGCGGACGGTCTGCGCGAACTGGTCGCGTTCACCAAGAAACCCGGCTGGTCGCTGTGGAAGGACATGCACGAGGTCGAGCCGGGGTCGATCGTCACCGTCGACGACCGCGGGATCCGTTCGCGCACCTACTGGCGCCTGCGGACCGCTCCGCACACCGACGACCAGGACACGACGGTCGCCAGGGTCGGCGAGCTGATGACCGACATCGTGCACCGCCAGCTGGTCTCGGACGTGCCGAGGTGCGTGCTGCTCTCGGGTGGGCTGGATTCGAGCGCGGTCACCGGGATCGCGGCGGCGCGGCTCGCGGAGACGGGGGAGCCGCTGCGCACGTTTTCGGTCGACTACGCGGGGCAGGAAGAGAACTTCCGCCCGGACGAGATGCGGGACGCCCCGGATTCGCCGTTCATCCGGGACGTCGTCGATCTCGTCGGCTCGGTGCACGAGAACGTGGTGCTGGACCCCGCCGAACTCACGGATCCCGACGTGCGCCGGGCGTGCGTCGCCGCGCGGGACATGCCGTCCGGGCTCGGCGACGTCGACCTCTCGCTCTATCTGCTGTTCAAGGCCATCCGGCGGCAGTCCACAGTGGCCTTGTCGGGCGAGGCCGCTGACGAGGTGTTCGGCGGCTACCGCTGGTTCTTCGAAGAGGAGTCCCGTACCACCGACATGTTCCCGTGGCTGGTGTTCCGCAACGCGGTCACCAGCGACCGGGAGAACCTGCTCCGCCGTGACGTCCGCGAGGCGCTCGACGTGCCGGCCTACGCCGCCGACGAATACGCCTCGGCGGTCGCGGAGGTCGAACAGGTGCCCGGTGACGACGCCTTCGAGCAGCGGATGCGCGTGATCTGTCACCAGAACCTCACCCGCTGGGTCCGGGTGCTGCTCGACCGCAAGGACCGGATGTCGATGGCGGTGGGGCTCGAAGTACGGGTCCCGTTCTGCGACCACCGGCTCGTCGAGTACGTCTACAACACCCCGTGGGCGTTCAAGAACTTCGACGGCCGGGAGAAGAGCCTGTTGCGGCAGGCGACGAAGCATCTTCTGCCTGCCTCGGTCACCGAACGGCTCAAGAGCCCGTATCCGTCCACACAGGACATCGGATACGCGGTCGCGCTTCAGTCACAGGCGAAGGAAGTGCTGGCGGACATCGATTCACCGGTTTTCGAGCTGGTGAACCGGGATTGGGTGTACGACGCCGTCCAAGCCGACGCGGCGACGTTGACCGGCCAGACGCGGCACGGGCTCGACCGGGTACTGGACCTGCATCATTGGTTCGACCTCTACCGGCCGTCCGTACGCCTCGGCTGAGCACCGCTCTCAACGGCGTTTCGGCGTGCTTTTCCTTTTACGCGGCGCGGATTTCTTCTGTGCCTTGGTCAGCACCGCGACGGCGGCGTCGATGATGACCGCGACGGCCCGTTCGGCCCGATCGGCGTCGCCGTCGGTGATGGCCTCGGCGAGGGTGTCGTGATCCGGGAAGTCGATGTGCTCACGGCGCAGCTCGGCCATCACCGTCGCCACCCCGCTGCTGAGCGCGTAGCTGAGGCCTTCCCACAGCTCGATCAGTACCGCGTTGTGGGTGGCGGCGATGATCGCGGCGTGGAATTCGTTGTCGGCGGCGAGGAAAGCGTCCTCGTCGCCGGCGTCGCGTGCTTCGTGCTGGGCGGCGAGTGCCTCGGTGATCCTGGTGACGTCCTCGGGGCTTCGCCGTTCGGCCGCCGTCCTGGCGGCCTGGCGCTCTATGCTGTTGCGGACTTCCAGTACTTCGAGCACGTTCGCGGCGCGGGTGCGCCGCAGCAGGGCCGCGGACAGGCCGTGCCGCGCCCGCACGTAGGTTCCGTCGCCACGGCGCGGTTCCAGCAGACCGGCGTGTTCAAGGGCGCGGACGGCTTCGCGGACCGTGCTGCGCCCGACCCCGAGCTGCTCGACCAGCTCCTGTTCCGGCGGGATACGGGAGCCGACCGGCCATTCGCCGGTCTCGATCAGTTCCTCGAACTGTTCGACCACAGTGGACGAGAGTCTCGCTGTGCTGGCCGCTCGAAGTGGCATGGCGGTCTCCCTCCTTCGTCCCCCGGATACGGACATCAGATCGGCAGATCATATGACATCTTACTGCCTGGCCAGGACAAGACGGGCGCGCCCGGTCGAAAAACGATATGTGGCGCGCGAAAGAGCGATCTCAGCGACCGGCCACGCACCGGGTGCGGGTGTTCACGGCGGAATTCGCCGCGGCGGCGTCACAGACGATCATCATGGACGCCTGGTGCCGCTCGAGGGGCACGGTCGCCGTCGCCGTACGTGCTTCGAACCGCCGCCCGTCGGCGGGAACGAGCGTCATTCGCGCACCGGGGGTGATGCCCGCGGTCAGAAGCGTTTCGAGGAACGTGGAATCCTCCTGGAGGCGCTCGCTGATCCGGTGCAGCCGGACCTCCTGCCGCCCGGCGTGCGTGGCAGGGCGCATCCCCGGCGGGGCCGGCACCGGGGAAAGCCCCGGCAGGCCGAGGAAGGCGAGCCCGGGGATCGGCCCGCCGTAGGGGCTGAAGCGCGGGCCGCCGCAGAGTTCGAAGATCCGGCGCGCGGCGGCGTCGGACATCACGTGCTCCCAGCGGCAGGCCTCCTCGTGCAGCCGGGCCCAGTCGAGTCCGATCACCCGGTAGAGAAGTGTTTCCGCGAGCCGGTGCTTGCCCATGACCCGCACCGCGATCCGCCGTCCCTCCGGCGAAAGCTCCAGTCGCCGGTCTTCGGCGACCAGGAGGAGGCCGTCACGCTGGAGCCGGGCCACGGTCTGGCTGACCGTCGGGGCGCTCTGGTCGAGCCGGTCCGCGATCCTGGCGCGCAACGGAACGACACCGTCCTCTTCCAGCTCGTAGGCTGCTTTGAGGTACATCTCGGTGGTGTCGATCAGGCCACGGGCGGTCATGCTCCGGTAGCCTGCCCCCTCAACCCGGCTTGAGGTCAAGCGCCCGGAAGCTCCACTGTGGACCGGAACTCCGGACAGCGTTCCAGCGTGTTTTCGGGACAGCGGAGCAGATGCCGCAGATAGGTCCGCGCGGTGGCGAGTTTTTCGAGCTGCGACTCCAAGGCTTCGATCCGGGCGGAGACGGTGTCCCGCCAGTCGTGCGTGGCGGTGCGCCCGGCGAGCACGGTCGCGATCTCGTCGAGGCTGAGCTGGCCGGTGTCCCGCCACAGCCGGATCAGTGCGATCCGGTAGAGCTGATCGGTGTCGTAGTAGCGCCAGCCGGATCGCCGGTGCGGCTTGATCAGCCCGCGGCGTTCCCAGTAGTGCAGGGTCGAAACGGGCAGATCGAACCGGTCGGCGACTTCCCTGATCGATGCGGATTCCATGAACGTATTTGAACTCAACCCAGGTTGAGGATGCAAGCTTAGGCTAAGCAAACACCCCCTGGGAGGTAACGAAAGTGATTCTCGAGCTCGCCGAAGCGGGAGGCTGCCCGCGCGACCTCGTCGGTGGCAAGGCGGCGAATCTCGCGGAAATGACTTCGGCGGGTTTCCCCGTGCCGGAGGGCTTCTGCGTCACGACCGCCGCGTACCGGCGGGTGCTCGCCGGTGGTGACGGCCCGCGGCTGCTCGACGAGCTGACCAGGGTGCCGTCCGGTGACGAGCGGGCGCTGGCCGATCTGGCGGACCGGCTGCGGGCCCACGTGCTGACCGTGCCGATCCCGGCCCGGCTCGAAACCGGGATCGTCGAGGCGTACGAACGGCTTTCGGCGGACGGGCCGGTGTCGGTGGCGGTGCGGTCCTCGTCGACGGCCGAGGATCTGCCGGACGCCAGTTTCGCCGGGCAGTACGACACCTTCCTCGACGTCCAGGGTGCGGGCGAGGTGCTGGCGGCGGTGCGCCGGTGCTGGGCCTCGCTGTGGTCCGACCGGGCGACCAGGTACCGGGCGGCGCACGACACCGATCGCGCCCCCGCCATCGCGGTGATCGTGCAGCGTCTGGTCGACGCGGAATGCGCCGGCGTGCTGTACACGGCGAATCCGGTTTCGGGCAAACGGTCCGAAATCGTCGTCGACGCCGCGCCCGGATTGGGCGAAGCGGTGGTTTCCGGTGCGGTGACTCCGGACCACTACCGGCTGAGCGTCGAGGGCGAGACTGTCGAAGGGCCGGGCGACGGCTGCCTGACGCCGTCACGATTGGGTGAACTCGCGGCGGTCGGCAGGAGTCTGGAGAAGCACTTCGGCGCACCGCAGGACGTCGAGTGGGCGTTCAACGGTGAGGGTGAGTTGTGGTTGACCCAGTCGCGGCATATCACCACCCTCTTCCCGGTCCCGGAGAGTGAAGGGGCGCCGCGCGCGTACTGGTCGGTCAACGTCTATCAGGGGATCAGCCGCCCCTTCACGCCGATGGGCGCGTCCATGATCAGGGAGCGCCAGCGCGGCATGGCGGTGTACATGAGCGCGCTCGGCTTTTCCGACGAGATCACCGATGTGGACGGGTGGCTGTTCTGGGACATCACCGACGGCGTGCGGAGCCCGGCGAAGCGGCCGAAGATGGCCGCGTTCGTGGACAGCCTCGCGGCGCCGTCGGGCCGGCTCGTCGAACAGCTCGGGCGCGACCAGAGGTTCCCTCCGGTGTCGCCCGGTTCTGGAGAGGACGTCCCCCCGAAGAAACGCCGCCGCCGATGGGAACGGATGATCCCCGCGTGGCTGTGGCCGGATCAGGCCCGCGCCAAGGTCGTCCGCGACGCCGAACGGCGGATCGCCGCTTTCGCGGGCCCGGCCGAGGCGACGGCGGAAGAGCGGTTGTCCTTTGTGGAATCCGTTCGGCGAGATGTCTGTCAGATCGAAGCGAACCTCCCGCGTGACGCCAATACCGCGGGCGGGACCGGTGGGCAGCTGGCCGGGCAGTTGCTGCGCGGTTACGTGGACGAGGCGGAGATCGCCACAGTTTTCCGGGGTGTCCCGCACAATCCGACCACCGAGATGGATCTCGCGTTGTGGCGCGCGGGTGAGGCGATCCGGCGTGACGACGAAGCCTTCCGGCTGCTGCTGGACACCGCCCCCGACGAACTGGCCGCGAAACAGCTCGCGGGGACCTTGCCGGACGTGATCCAGCACGGTGTCGCCGCGTTCCTGGCGGAATACGGCTGCCGTGCCACCTCGGAAATCGACTTCGGCGTTCCCCGCTGGACCGACGATCCCGAGCCGGTCTTCGCGATGCTGGTGAATCTGCTGCGTGCGGAGGGCGAGGAGCAGAACGCGGAAACCCGCTTCGAACACGCGGCCGCGGCGGCCGAGGCGCGGATCGTCGAACTCACCCGGCGGCTTCCGGCGACCAAGGCGCACCGGGCGATCTTGGCGCGTTTCCTGCTTCGCAGGTCGAGGCGATTGCGTGGGCTGCGCGAGTTCCCGAAGTTCTGCCTGATGCGCGGTTTCGCCGCGCTTCGGAAGCAGCTGCTCCTCGTCGGCGAGGAGATCGTCCGGGCGGAGCGGCTGGACCGGGCCGATGACGTGATGTTCCTCGACCTCGCCGAAGTCCGCGAAGCCTTGGACAGCAGGGACTTCCGCGCGACCGTGGCGCGGCGGCGCGAGATCTGGGAGCGGGAGGCGCGCAGGCCGCGGGTGCCGTCGGTCCTGCTTTCCGACGGCACCGCACCTGCCGTCGAAGCCGTCGCGGGCGAAGGTGATCTCACCGGACTTGCCGCGGCGGCCGGGGTGGCGATCGGCCGGGCGAGGGTGATCCACGATCCCGACGGGGCACGGATCGAACCGGGCGAGATCCTGGTCGCCGCGACGACGGACCCCGGCTGGACACCGCTGTTCCTGACCGCGGCCGCGCTGGTGACCGAAACCGGCGGGATGATCTCCCACGGCACCACCGTGGCCAGGGAACACGGGATCCCGGCCGTGGTCGGCGTTCCCGGCGCGACCGCGCTCATCACCACCGGCCAGATGATCACCGTCGACGGCTCGGCGGGGACGATCACCCTCGGCGAGGAGTCCCGGTGACCGCGGTCGCTTCCGCGCTCACCGGCGCGTTCAACTTCCGCGACGCCGGCGGCGGGCCGATCCGGCGGGGACGGCTGTTCCGCAGCGACACCTTGCAGGCCCTGACCGGGACGGACAAAGAACTCCTGCTCGACCGGTTCGGTATCGAAGGCGTTCTCGACCTCCGCTCCAGCGCCGAGACGTTCAGCGAGGGCAGGGCGGAACTGCCCGGCGTCCGCTACGTCAACGTGCCGCTGCGGACCGTCCAAAGCGGACGGTCGAGCGCGCTGGAGGAAATCTACGTCGACCATCTCCGGCACGACGACGACCTCCCGGTCGCCATCGAGATCCTGGCGGTCCTGCTGGCCCGGCCCGTCGTCGTGCACTGCGCGTCGGGCAAGGACCGGACCGGGGTCGTCACGGCCCTCGCGCTCGGTCTCGCCGGGGCGTCGCGGGAAATGATCGTCCAGGACTACCTGCGCAGCGCGTACAGCCTTCCCCGGGTGATCGAGCGCTTCCGCGCGCTCCGGTTGCCGGAGGAACTGTTCCGGTGCACCGAGAGCACGATCAACGCTCTGCTGGACAGCGTCGAGGACGATTTCGGTGGCTTCGCCGGCTGGGCGCGGCAGCGTGGTGTGCCCGATGCGGCGGTCAGGACGTTGAAGGCGCGTTTGCTCAACGCTGGATGATCTGCGGAAGCCCCGGTAAATCGGTGGTCGGCGGCTCGGACGTCTCGTTATCGTCCTTCCGCCGACCTCGGGGGGAGAAGTATGGGACGGAAGAGTCCGCAGGAGAAGAAGCGGCTGAGCTACGCCAAGGACCGTCGCAACGATTACGGTGCGAACGACAAGTCTTCGCGCAAGAACCTCCCGCGGCACAAACGCCGGGTGAACCAGGCGAACCGGCACCGCGATCACCAGATGCTGACCGCGGCCCGCGGACCGGTGGATCTCGAACATGCGGCGACCGCCGAGGAGGACCTGTCGAAGGTCCGGCCTCTGCAGTGGCGGAAGTGGCCCGACACCCCGCTGGGCGGGGTAGTGCGGGGAAAGCTGGACCGGATCGAGGTGCGCCGGTCGTTCGAGGCGGCAACGCTGTCCCCGCTGGCCGACGGCGAACTGGACGAGATGCTCGCCGCGGCGGCGCATCTTCTGTCGACCAAGGACGTGGCGGTCCTGCACTTCCTGGCGCGTACCGGTGTTCGGGTCACCGAACTGTCCGCGCTGGATCTGCGGGACGTGTCGGCCGGCTCGGTCATCGTGCGCGGCGGGCGACGGCGGACGATTCCGCTGCCACCCGAGCTCCGGCCGCCGCTCGACGCCTATCTTCGGGTCCGTGCCGAGCGGCCGGGTGCCGACGAGGCGACTGCGTATTTCCTCAACGCTTTCGGCTGCCGAGTGTCTCCAGGTTCGGTCAATGACGTCGTGGCGACATTCGGCGCCTTGATCGGCATGCCGGGGCTCTCCGCGCGAACGCTGCGCAAGACCTTCGCCGTCAACCTGCTCCGCGCCGGGGCCGACCTCGGCACCACCTCCGAGATGCTCGGTCACGCCTCGCCCGAGGCAACTCGTGCCTACCTTGCTCGCTGACCGATAGGTCGGATGTATCTGCCGCTTTCCGGGTGAGCGCTCTGGTCAAATCCTGCTCATCTCTGGAAACATGCCGGTCGCCAGGACTTGATCTGCGGTAAACGTAGTATGAATCTGGAGGCGACCCATGGCCGAGCTGTCCAGGCGATCGATGCTGAGGGTCGCGGCGGGGGCGGCGGCGCTCGGTGGCCTCTGGGCTCAGGGGGCGCCACCGGCGCTCGCCGGACAAGACGTCCACCGCCGGATCGTCGACGACGCGCGCATGGTCTGGAAACGGATGCCGACGGGCTGGCAAGAGGGCCCGTTCCTCGCCAACGGCTTCCTCGGCGTCCAGTTCTACGCGGGGGCGCAGCCGAACGTCCTCAAGGTGATGCTCGGCCATTCGCGTGTCCAGGACCAGCGCGGGCAATGGGAAGCGGGCATCGGGTACTCGCGGCTCCCGATCGGCTACCTCACCCTCACCTTCGAGGGCGCGATCACGGCGGTGGACTGGCACCTCGACCTGTACAACGCCGAACTCGGCGGCACGATCACCACCACCCGCGGCTCCGTGCGCTTCTCCGCGCTGGTCCACAACGACCAGGACCTCCTCCTCGTCTCGCTCACCGGAGAGGCGGCGGCGGACTGGGGGTTCACGCCGCTCACGTCGGCCACCACCCGGACGATCCGCAAACCGCCCGAGTACACGGCCAATCCCGATCCGAAGCTCGGCGGCGCGGGCGCCGTCCGGTACTGCGAGCAGCCACTGCACGCGGGCGGCGGGTACACGACGGCGTGGCGTGAGCGGACCATCGGCACGCGACGGCTCCTGGCGGCGACGGTCGCGTACGGGTTCCCCGAGCCGACGCACACGGCGGAAGCGATCACGAGGGTCGATCGGGCGTCGGCGGCGGACCCGGATCTGCTGGTCGCCGGGCACCGGCGCTGGTGGAACGCCTTCTACCGGCGCAGTTTCGTGTCCATTCCGGACAAGCGGATCCAGCGGTTCTACTGGATCCAGCTGTACAAGACCGCGTGCGCCACCCGCGCGAACGGTCCGGTGGTCGCCGAATGGGGGCCGTGGTTCCCGGAGGTCGGCAACAGCTGGACGGCGGTGTGGTGGAACCTGAACGTCCAGGTCACCTATCCGATCGTCAACAGCAGCAACCATCCCGAACTCGACGCCGTCACCGCGACCTTCCGCCGTGACCACGCCAACCTCGAACTCTCGGTGCCTCCCGCCTACCGGGACGGCGAAACGTACGCGCTTTCGCATCCGGGCGACTGGCGGCTGCGGCCCGGCGGCACCCGCGCGGTCGGGATCCCCGGGCCCGCCACCAAGAACGACCAGACCGGAAACCTGATCTGGGGCCTCCACAACGTCTGGCTCGCGTACCGGCACAGCATGGACCACCGGGTCCTGCGCGACGTCCTGTATCCGACGCTCGCCAAGGCGCTCAACTACTACCGGCATTTCCTCGCGACGGGCCCGGACGGGGCCCTGCACCTGCCGATGACGAGGTCGCCCGAGTACGCCGACGCGGCCGACTGCACCTACGACCTGTCGTTGATCCGCTGGGCCGCGCGTACGCTCGTCGAATCGGCGGCCAAGTTGCGGATCGACGATCCCCGGGTGCCGGCGTGGCGGGAGATCGGCGAGAAACTGGTTCCGTACCACCAGGATCCCGCTCAAGGCGTGCTGATCGGCGACGGCGTCCCGCTGGCCGAATCGCATCGGCACTTCTCGCATCTACTGTGGCTCTACCCGCTGCGCGAGAAACTCTGGGACCGTCCCGGCGACCGGGACATCATGCGCCGGACCTTCGCGCATTGGTCGAGCGCGCAAGAGAAATGGCACGGCTACAGCTTCGCGGCGGCGTCATCGATGAGTTCCGTGATGGACGAGCCCGAGGAAGCCTTGCGCTATCTGAAGATCTTCCTCGACGGAACCGTCGTCGCGAACACCCAGCTGACGCCGAACACGATGTACCGCGAAGGGGCGAACCTCGCGATCGAGAGCCCCATCACCGCCGCACAGTCCGTTGTGGACATGCTTCTGCAGGGTGATCACGGCGTGCTCAAGATCTTCCCGTCGGTCTCGTCGACGTGGCCGGACGCGTCCTTCGAAAGCCTGCGCGCGGAGGGGGCGTTCCTCGTGGACGCGTCGCGGCGGAACGGCGCGACCGAATGGGTCCGCGTCCACAGCGAGGCGGGGGAGCCGCTCGTCCTGCGGCACGGGATCCCCGGAGACATCGAGGTCCGCGACGCGCGCGGAAGGCGGCTTCCTTGGCGTCGAACGGGTCCTGGCACGATCTCGATTCCGCTCCGCCGTGGCGGGACGGCCGTCGTCTCGCGACGCGGCACGCGTCCGGAACCGGAACCGCGGGACGTGCCCGGTGACCGTGGAACTCCGGCTTGGGGGATCTGAGCATGGACATCACTCGCAGGACGGTGCTCGGCGGGGCGTTGGCGGGTGTGGCCGCGGCCGGCCTCACGCCGTCCGCGTCGGCGGTGGAGAACGACTTCGCGCTCGGCGGCCTCGACTGGCCCGGTTTCCTCGGCACGGCCGACCTGATCTGGCGCCGGATGCCGAAGACCTGGTACGAAGGCCCCTTCCTGGGCAACGGTTTCCTCGGGTCGGGCATCTACGCCGAACCCGGCCGGAACGCCGTCCGGTTCAACGTCCAGCACAGCGAGGTGCAGGACCACCGGCCGGAGTTCGGCTCCCTCTTCGGGCTCGCGCGGCTGCCGATCGGGTATTTCACCCTCGAACCGGTCGGCGCCATCACCGGGATCGACTGGCGGATGGACCTCTGGAACGCCGAACTCAGGGGCACGATCACCACGGCTGCGGGCCGCCTTTCGCTGCGCGCGATCGTCCACACCGGACAGTCACTGCTGGCCGTCGAGGTCGAACCGACCGAGGGGGAGCGCGGTTTCGCGTGGGTCTTCCATCCGGCCGAGGCGGTGAGCCCGCGAACGGATCCGAAGTTCGGCAAGCCGCCGCCCGCCGGGTATGTCGCCAACCCGCCCGCGAGTCTGGAGAGCAGCGGTGACAGCAGGCTTTCCGTGCAGAGCCTGCTGGCGGGCGGCGAGCATGTCACGGCGTGGCGAGAGGTCGCCCAAGGCTCGAAGCGGACGCTGTACACGTCCGTGGCCTGGTCGTTTCCGAAGCGGACCGCCGCACGGGAGGCGTTGAAGACGATCCGCCGGGCCGAGCCGTTCTCGGCGTTGGCGGCCGGACACCGCCGCTGGTGGCACGACTACTATCGGCACGGCTTCCTGTCCATTCCGGACACCCGGCTCCAGAGCTTCTACTGGATCCAGCTGTACAAGATCGCTTCCGCCGCGCGCCGGGAAGCTCCGGTGATGGCGACCTGCGGGCCGTGGCTGGAGCCGACCCCGTGGCCCGCGACGTGGTGGAACCTCAACGTCCAGCTCGAGTACTGGCTCATCCACGGGTCGAACCATCTCGAACTGGACGCCGTCGGCCACGCGCTCGGCAAGTACCGGGCGAACCTGACGAGCCAGGTCGCCGAGCCGTACCAGCACGATTCGGCGGGCATCCCGCGGACGACGGACATGAACCTGCTCAACGGCGCGGTCGGGACGAACGCGGGGTTCCCGGTCGGGATCCCGGGCAAGGAGACGCCGACGCCGGAGGTCGGGAACCTCACCTGGGCGCTGCACAACGTCTGGCTGTCCTACCGGCACACGATGGACCGGCGGCTGCTGCGGGAGACCCTGTTCCCGTTGCTGCGCAAGGCGATCAACTACTACCTCCATTTCCTGACGCCCGGCGCGGACGGGAAGCTGCACCTTCCGGCGACGTTCTCCCCGGAGTACGGCGTCAACGCGCCTGACTGCAACTACGACCTCGCACTGATCCGCTGGGGTTGCAAGACCCTGCTGGCGGCGTCGGCGGAACTGCGCGTCGACGATCCGCTCGCGCGACGGTGGCGGGAGGTCCTGGCCACGCTCGTTCCATATCCGGTCGATGCCAACGGCTACATGATCGGCGCGGGTGTGCCGTTCGCGAAGTCGCATCGGCACTATTCGCATCTGCTGCAGATCTACCCGTTGTACGAGATCACCTGGGAGCGACCGGAGCACCGGCGGATCATCGAGACCTCGCTCGATCACTGGGTGGGCTTCGAGGGGGCGTTGCAGGGCTACACGTTCACCGGCGCCGCGTCGATGTCGGCGCAAATGCTGCGCGGCGAGAAGGCGGAGTTCTACCTCGGCGAACTCCAGCGGCGCTACCTCCAGCCGAACACGATGTACAAGGAATCCGGTCCGGTGATCGAGACGCCGCTTTCGGCCGCGCAGTCGCTGCACGACATGCTCGTGCAGAGCTGGGGCGGCGTGATCCGGCTCTTCCCAACGGTGCCCGCGAAATGGGCGGACGCCGCGCTACGCGACTTCCGCACGGAGGGGGCGTTCCTGGTCAGCGCCTCGCGGCAGGGCGGGAAGACGCGGTGGGTCAAGATCACCAGCGAGGCCGGGGCGCCGTGCGTGCTGCGGGCGGATCTCGATGGCGAGCTGACCGCCCGTGACCGGTGGGGAAGGCCGAAACGCTGGCGACGGCTGCCGAACGGGGACGTCCGGATCGACCTGCGGCGCGGTGAAGAGGCCGTCGTGCACCGTGCGGGCGACCGGCCGGATTTCGAGATCCGGCCCGTCCCGGCGAACGGGGACGGCACACCGTGGGGGATGCCGTGACCTGCTGAACGGAGATACGCAAGAGTGTTCCCGTACTTCCTCCGGACGACAGGAGCACAGATGTCCCAGCCGCCGCAGCCGGGCGAGCCCGAAGGCCAGGCGCCCGACCCAGGCCCTCAGCCGGGGCAGCCGTACCCGCAGCAGCCTTATCCGCAGCAGCCGTACCAGCAACAAGGCTGGTACGGCGCGCCGCAGCAGCCGCCGCCGTCTTCGAACAAGACGGCGCTGTGGGTCGGGCTCGGGGTGCTGGGACTCGTCGTGGTGGTCGCCGTCGTGGCGATCCTCGGGTTCGTGGCGCCTGGGTTCTTCCTGTCGGACAAGAAGGGCGAGAGCGCGGTCGCGTCGTCCTCGTCGGCTCCGGCGTCCAGCACCCAGGACACGGCGACGCCGAGCCCAGTGGACATCCCGTCCGCCCGCACCGAACTGCCGAAACGCACGACGCCGCTCGCGGATCCGACGGAGTGCGCCTACCCGGCGGACACCTCCAAGGAGCCGGCGAAGAAGGTGAACCCGCCGGCGGCGGGGCCGACTCCGGCGTCCGGCACGTCGGCGGTCACGGTCAAAACGACCGCGGGTGACATCGGACTGACACTGGACCGAGGTCTAGCACCGTGCACCGTGGCGAACTTCCTTTCGCTGGCGCAACAGGGCTACTACGACGGCTCCTCGTGCCACCGGCTCGGCGTTTCGGGGCTGCAGATGCTCCAGTGCGGCGACCCGGAGGGCACCGGGATGGGCGGACCGGGTTACACGATCCCGGACGAGATCTTCCCCCAGCTCAAATACGGCCGCGGGCTCATCGCCATGGCGAAGACGCAGAACCCGGACTCGGGTGGCAGCCAGTTCTTCATGGTCTTCGGTGAAGCGCCGCTGCCGCCGGAGTACACGGTGTTCGGGAGCATCTCCGACGAGGGCCTCCAGACACTCGACAAGGTCGCGCGCGGTGGCGTGGACGCGGAGAAGGGTTCCGGAGACGGGACGGGCCCGCCCCGGATCGAGGTGAAGTTCCAGTCCATCACGGTGGGCTGAACCCGCGGTTGCCAGGAAAGGACCTTTCCTGGCAACCGTCGTCTCACGCGGCGGTTCGCGGTTCTTCGCGCAGGATCCGCCAGCACAGATAGAGGCAGACACCCGCCGCGGGCGCGCCACCCAGCAGGGTGGCGGCGATGCCGAGCGGGATCACCGTCCCCGCCAGGTACAGCGGCACCAGCGCCGCCGTGGCGATCGCGAACTTCGCCAGGAACACCGTCGTGCACAAGTAATAGCGTCGCCGCCGAGGCCGATCACGCCGCCAGGCGAGGCGCTCGCCCCGCAGCATGCCCAGTGCCAGCCCGATCACCGGCCAGCGCACCAGGATGGACACCAGGAACAGCGCGGTGGCACCCGCCTGCACGAAGACGGTGGTGAGATAGAAGTCGGCCGCTTGCCCGGTGTTCCCGGCCAGCATCGCCGACACACCGACCACGAGCACCCCGATCGCCGGCTGCCAGACCTTGCGGTCGGTGAACAACCGCACCGCGGCCAGCACGACCACGCCGCCGACCGTGATCAGCGCCGACGTCAGCACCTGCCCGGTCGCCAGGTACGCGACGAGGAACACCACCCGTGACGCGACACCTTCGGCGACCGTGCGCCAGCCGCCCACCGCACTGAACAGCGAGAGCGACTTCCGGGTCAGCATGTCGAGACTCATCCGCCCACCTTCGCGAAACCGTTGCGGCGGACCCCATTCTTCACCGCCTGATGAAGAACACGGTACCGGTAAACTTCACCGGGTGGTGAAGAAAACGGTGTTAGGCTTCGGCCGTCATGACGGCACACGAGAACAACCGCCGCTCCGGGCGCTGGCGGACCGGTGCGGAGAGCAAGCAGCGGATCCTGCGCGTCGCTCGTGAGCTGTTCCACGAGCACGGTTACGGCGGCACGACCGTGCGCATGATCGCCACCGCCGCCGAGGTCGACCCGGCGATGGTCTTTTACTTCTTCGGCACGAAACAAGGCTTGTTCAGCGCCGCGATCGAGATCTCCGGCGACGTCCCGCCCGCTGTCGAGGCCCTTTTCGACGGCGGCCTCGACGGCATCGGCGAGCGTCTCGTCCGGACGCTGGTGGAGAACCTCGACAAATCCGACCGCACGCCGCTGATGATGCTGACGCGGTCGGCTCCCACCGACTCTCGGGCCGAAGCGCTGCTGCGCGAGTTCATCGACCGGGAGATCACCGGCAGGCTTGCGGCGCTGCTCGACACACCGGACGCCGCGGTGCGGGCGGGCATGGTCAACGTGCAGATCCTGGGGCTCGCTGTCGCCCGGTACATCATGCGCATCGAGCCGATCGCGTCGTCGTCCGTCGACGAGCTGGTCGCCACGTTCGGCCCGCTCGTGCAGCACTGTCTGACGGGGCCCGCGCCGCGCGCGTGATCGCTCTTGTATCTCCCCCGAGGGGAGGTGCGAGGGTAGGCGAATGGACGATCCCCGGTACTCGATCGGCGAGCTCTCCCGGCGGACCGGGCTGACCGTCAAGACCATCCGCTTCTACTCCGACCGAGGCATCTTGGCCCCGTCCGGGCGCACCGCGTCCGGGCACCGCCGCTACGGCGTCGACGCGCTCGCGCGCCTGGAGCTCGTGCGTACCCTGCGCGAGCTGGGACTCGACCTGGCCACGATCCGGAAGGTCCTCGAAAGCGAAGCCGCTCTTCCCGACGTCGCCGAGGCGCACCTGCGGGCGCTGGAAGCGCAGATCCACGTGCTGCGCCTCCGCCACGCGGTGCTGAAAGCCGTGACCCGGCGCGGAACCACTCCCGAGGAGATCACTCTCATGCACGACCTCGCCAAGCTGACCGAGGAAGAGCGCCGCCGTCTGATCGACGACTTCCTCGACGCCGTCTTCGGCGGTCTCGAGCATCCCGGGTTCGCCGGGATCGCCCGCTCGATGACACCCGAACTACCCGAAAGTCCCGCGGTCGAACAGGTCGACGCCTGGGTGGAACTCGCCGGGCTGACGAGGGATCCGGATTTCCGGGCTCTCATGCGACGCCTCGCCGAAGGGTACGACGCCGCCCCGCGGCGAGATCTGCCCTGGCTGGACATCGCCGACGATCCCCGGCGGGAGCGGTATCTCGAGCTGCTCGCCGTGATCAACGGGTGGGCGGCTCCGGATCAGCGCCGCGTTCCCTGATCGGGGGAGAGGATCTCGGCCAGCCGAAGGGTGTCTTCGAGGTAGCGCTCGTAGGGGAAGCCCGCCGCGATGAGCCCGGCACGGAACTCGTCGTAAAGCGGTTTTCCGGCGGAGTGGAAGGCTTTCCGGCCGACCTCGGTGAGCCGGACGAGCCGTCGGCGCGCGTGCTCGGGGTCGACGGTGATCTGTACCAGGCCGTCCGCCTCGAGTGGTCGTAGCGCCCGGCTGATCGCCGGGTCGGACACCGAAAGCGCCTGCGCGAGCCGATGCTGCGTCGCCGGCTCGATCTCCTCGAGCGTGCCCAGAAGCCGTATCTGGCTGTAGGTCAAGCCGTCGGTGTCTTCGGTGCGCCGCCGGGCGTTCTCGCCTAGCAGCATGACCACGCGGTGCAACAGGTCTGCGAGTCCGTCATCCACGAGGATCACTATACCTGATTGTTGACGAGTTAATATTAACTAGGTAAGACTGAAGATATGGACAGCTTCTCTTACCTCGCCCAATCAGCCTTCCCACTGGTCTGGATGCTGGTACCGGCCGTCGGCGCGTTCTTGCGGGCCCGCCACGCCCCGACGGCCCGGGAACGGCTGGAGATCTGGCAGCGCTGGTGGGCGATCGGCGCTTTGGGCTTCGGCAGCCTGTGGATGACGGTCGCGTTCCTCGCGTTCCCGGACGTCATGGCCACCGCCATCGGCTTCGAGCGGACGCCCTTCCTGTTCGAGATCGCCTTCGCGAACCTCGGACTGGCCGTCATGGGATTCCGCGCCGCCTCGGCGTCCGCGCGCGAACGGGTCACCATCGGGCTCGGAGCCGGGATGTTCCTCTGGGGAGCCCTGGTCGGCCACGTCTACCAGTGGTTCGCCAACGGCGTCCACAGTCCCGGCAACACCGGCGGCGTCCTCGCCAACGACCTGCTCATCCCCGCCGTGATGATCATCCTGGCCGTGTGGTCCCGGAAGCTCCGCGCGGCGACCGTCGCCTGACGCAGAGGGAGATTTCCGCATCATGGCGACTCAAGCCCCTCCTGAGCGGCTCACCATGTTCATCGACGCGGTGATCGCGATCGCGCTCACCCTGCTGGCGCTGGAACTCCCCGTTCCGGCCGGCGACACCACCGAGGCGATGCTGAGTTCGGTGGCGGACCACGGCAAGGAGTATCTGGCGTTCGGCGTCAGCTTCGTGGTGATCGCCGCCCATTGGCGCGCCCACCACGAGATCTTCGGCCATGTCCGCTCGCTGAACAGCCGTCTGATCAGCCTCACGCTGGCCTGGCTGTTCATGCAGGTGCTGACGCCGTTCGCGACCCGGGTGATCACCGCGGACGGCGCCTTCCCGCCCCGGTTCAGCCTGTACGCGATCGTGCAGGTGCTGGCGTCCGCGTCGTTCGCGCTGATCATCCGGGAGATCCGGCGCGAACACCTCTACCGTCCGGACACGCCGCCGTGGGCGTTCCGGCAGAACCTGGTGCGGAGTGTGTGCCTGGCGGCGGTGTTCGGGGTTTCGGTTCCTGTTTCGTTCGTTACTTCGGGCACTTGGGCTTACTTGTGCTGGCTGGCGGCGCCGCTCGTGTTGGCGGTGGCCGGGCGGGTTCAGGGGCGTGCGCGGTGAGGTCGGGTAGGCATGGTGGCATGACCGACCGTGTTCCATGGCAGGCCGACGCCTATCTCGATCTCGCCCGCCGAGCCTGTTTCGTCTGCGAACTTCTCGACGGCAACCCCGATTACCCGCATCACATTGCCTACCGCGATGCCGACGCGGTGGTCTTCGCCAGCCGTTTCCCGTCCGTGCTCGGGCATTTTCTGGTCGCCCCGATCAAACATCTAGAGCACGCCGTCGGCGACTTCACCGCCGACGAGTACCTGGCCATCCAGCGTGTTGTGCACCTTGCGGGCAGCGCATTGAGTGGCTTGCTGACTGTCGAACGGCTCTACGTTTTGTCCTTGGGCAGCCAACAGGCCAACCGGCACGTCCACTGGCACCTCGCGCCCTTGCCGCCCGGCGTTCCGTACGAACGGCAGCAGGCCGCGGTGTTCGATCCCGCGCGTGGCTACTTGGACGTCCCCGATGACGAATCGGCCGATCTCGCGCGCCGGCTCGGTGAACGCATGATCGCCTGCTCGACGATGTAGGAATCGGGACGCTCAACGTCCCGAATCCTCCACACTCGACCGTGCTACGGAGACGACACGCGTGACTGGATGGACGACACGAGTGACTGGATGGACGACACGCGTGTCGCCGGGGCTGAAGGCTCCTTTCGCCGCATCAGACGCGGTGAAGGGAGCCTTCAGCCCATGCGCGACAGGACGTCAGAGCGGGTTGTGCGCCCCCAGCGGCGCGGTGCAGAACGGCCCACCGACGTACTCCGCCGCCACCCCGGTCGGCGCGGGCATGTCCGCCAGTTGCTCGGCGTAGGTCTCCGCGTTGTCGAGCGATTTGTAGCCCAGTTCCTCGGCTTCGGCGAGCGAGTAGATCCGGCGCGTGTTGTCGGAGACGCCCCAGATCAGCCGGTAGCCGGGGGAGGGGTAGCTCAGGCAGGCCTCGAACAGCCGGGCGCCGTCGTCGGGGGAGAGCCACGTCGTGAGTCCGCGCGGGCCGAGGACGAGCGGGCTTTCGAAGCAGGAGCCGATCCGGATGACGATCACATCCATGCCGAACCGCGAGTGGTACAGGCTGCCGAGCGCTTCGATGGCCGCCTTGCTGACGCCGTAGTAGGTGTCGGGGCGGGGCGTCGAGTCGGCGGGGAGGCCGTCGGGGCCTGCCTCGTCGTTGCGGCGGAAACCGACGGAATGGTTGCTGGAAGCCAAGATCACGCGCGGCACGCCGGCGGCACGCGCGGCTTCGAGGACGGTGTGGGTGCCGTTGATGTTCACGTCGAGCGTGGCTTCCCACGAGTTCTCGCGGCTGTGCCCGCCGAGGTGGATCACCGCGTCGACGCCGGCGCAGGCCTTCGCCATCGCTTCCGGGTCGGTCACCGAAGCGGTGATCAGCTCGACGTCCTCGCCGCCCGAGGCTTCGGGCTGCGCGGCCAGGTCGAGCAGGCGCAGCACCCGGCCGGAACGGCGCAGCCGCGGCCGCATCAGGGTGCCGACGATACCCGCCGAGCCGGTGATCAGGACGCGCTGGTCTGCCATGGAAACCCCTTGTCAGTGAAGGAAAGGACGAATCAGGTCAGCGGATGCCGGCGCGGCGCAGTTGCTGGCCGAGTTCCGCGGTGATTTCGGCGAGGAGTTCGCCGACGCGCTGGGCGTCGGCGTCGGTGACTTCGGTGACCGGCATGGAGCAACTGATCGCGTCGGTGCCGGGGATGCGGTACGGGATCACGGCCGCGACGCAGCGGACGCCGAGGCTGCCTTCCTCGATTTCCGAGGCATAGCCGCGTTCGCGGGTCTTCGCGCATTCGGCGTGCAGCGCGTCCGCCGTGGTGATGGTGTTCGGGGTGAGCGCCGACAGCTCTCCGGTCAGGAGGCCGTCGATCTCGTCGTGCGTCAGTTCGGCCAGCAACGCCTTCCCCAGCGCGGTCGCGTGGGTGGGCAGCGTGCGGCCGACGCGGGACACGAGATGCGTCGAGTGCCGGGACTCGCGCGTCTCCAGGTACACGACGTCAGTGCCCTCGCGGCGCGCGAAATGCGCCGTGTAGCCGGTCTTCTCCCGGATCCGCTCCAGTGCTTCGGTCGCGTACGGGACGACCGGGTCGCGGTCCAGATAAGCCGTGCCGCAGATCAGCGCGCGGACGCCGAGGCGGTAGCGGGCGGTGTTGGTGTCCACTTCCAGCCAGCCGGCTTCGAGCAGGGTGCGGAGCAGGCCGTGCAGGCTCGACCTGGGGAAACCGGTCCGCGCGTGGAGATCGGACAGCGAAAGCCACACGTCGTTCGCGGCGAAGGTCTCGATGAGGTCGATCGCGCGCCTGGCGGACTTCACCCCCGCGGGTTCAGGCGCGCCGTTCGCCACCGTGACAGCGGCTTCCTGCTGCGGCATCCGCGCTCCTCCATCCGGCCGTTGACTTGTGACTCCGGCCATATTAGCGTCCCGAACAGCGTTCTTATGGATGAACATAATCACTATAACAGACTCCGTTCATGGATGTGAACAGGTCGGGCTGGGCCTTCGTGAACGCGGAAAGGAGTCAGCGGTGCATTTACTGGACTGGATCATGGTGTCCGCGTACTTCGTCCTGATGGTGGTGATCGGCTTGTGGTCGCACAGCCGGGTCAACACGGTCAGTGACTTCTTCACGGCCGGCGGCAAGATGCCGTGGTGGCTGGCCGGCATCTCCCACCACATGTCCGGCTACAGCGCCGTGCTCTTCGTCGCGTACGCGGGCGTCGCGTACACGGACGGCATCACCGTCTACTTCTGGGGCATGGCCAGTATCGGCATCGGTGTCGGCATCGGCAGCTGGCTGTTCGCCTCGCGGTGGAACCGCCTGCGGTCGAAGCTCGGTGTCGCCTCGCCGCTCGAGTACCTGGCGAAGCGCTTCAACGTGCCCACTCAGCAGGCGCTCGCCTGGAGCGGCAGCCTCCTGAAGATCTTCGACATCGCGGCCAAGTGGTTCGCCGTCGCGACGATCCTCAACGTCTTCGCAGGCGTGCCCTACACCTGGGGCATCATCATCACCGGCACGATCACGCTGATCTACTGCACCGTCGGCGGTCTCTGGGCCGACGCGCTCACCGACTTCGGCCAGTTCGTCATCCAGGCCATCGCGGCGATCGTGATGCTGTGGGTCGTGCTGGACAAGCTCGGCGGCGTTTCCGGGCTGTGGACCGTGTGGGGGGACCTCCCGCCCGCCCACCTGAACCCGACCACTTCGAAGTTCACCACCATCGTGTTGCTCGTCTACGTGCTGGTGAAGACGCTGGAGTACAACGGCGGTATGTGGAACCTGGCGCAGCGCTACATGGCCGCGCCGAACACCTACGAGGCCCGTCGCGGCGCGCGGCTCTCCTCGATCCTGTACCTGGTGTGGCCGCTGGTGATGATGTTCCCGATGTTCGCCGCCCCGCTGCTGATCCCGAACATCTCGAACCCCAACAACGCCTACGCGATCATGACCACGACGTTCCTCCCGCCGGGTCTGGTCGGGCTGGTGCTGGCCGGGATCTTCTCGCACACCATGGCGATGGTCTCCTCGGACGCCAACGCGATCTCCGCGGTCATCACCCGCGACATGATGCCGGTGCTGTGGAAGAAGGCCCGCAACTTCACCGAATCGCAGGGGCTGCTCGCCGCGCGGATCTCGACGGTGATCTTCGTCGTGCTCACCATGGCGGTGGCCACGCAGGCCGAGAAACTCGGCGGTGTGCTCGGTATCGTGGTGCTGTGGGTCGCGGCCCTGATGGGCCCGATCTCGGTGCCGCTGCTGCTCGGCATGCTCCCCGCGTTCCGCCGCTCCGGCTCCCGCGCGGCCCTGATCTCGTGGGCGGGCGGTCTCATCGCCTACGCGATCGCTTACTACGGCTACAACGCCACCCTCGCGGTCACCGTGTCCACCCCGATCCTGGTCTCGCTGGCGCTGTTCATCGGGCTCGGCTACCTCATGCCCGAGCGCAAGGCCTCCACCGACGAGATCATCGACACGATCGACCGCGACGACGACGTCCTACCCCGCAAGTCGCAGGACGGCACCACCGTGCCCGCCTGACCGGGCCCGTACCCGGGACCATCCACAAAGAACGAAAGAGAAATCCATGGCACAGCCCAAGATCGAACTCGACGGCCTACTGGCGTTCCCCTTGACCCCCTTCACCGAGGGGCTGGAACTCAACCTCGACGCGTTCGCGGAAACCGTCGAGAGCCACGTGGCCGCCGGAGCCGGTGCGCTGTTCGTCGCCTGCGGTACGGGCGAATTCAGCTCGCTGTCCCCGGACGAGCACGCAGCGATCCTGCGTAAGGCTCGTGAGGTCGTGGCCGGGCGTGTGCCCGTCTGGGTCGGCGCCGGCGGCGGTGCGGCCTCGGCCCGTGCCGGGATCGCGGCGGCGGAGGCGGGCGGCGCGGACGGCGTCCTCCTCCTGCCGCCGTACCTGGTCACCGGCCCGCCGTCCGGGCTGGTCGACCACGTCCGGTACGCCGTCGGGGATTCCTCGATCCCGGTGATCGTGTACCACCGTTCCACCGGCGTGTTCACCCCGGGCTCGGCGGTGGAACTGCTCGACATCCCGTCGGTGGTGGGCATCAAGGACGGCTTCGGCGACGTCGAACTCATGAGCCGGATCATCACCACGATCCGCTCCGTCGGCACCGACCGGGCCAAGGATTTCCTATTCTTCAACGGTCTTCCGACGGCGGAGGTCTCCGCGCGCGCCTACGCCGCGATCGGCGTGGCGCGGTACTCCTCGGCCGTGCACTGCTTCGCGCCCGAGATCGCGGCCCGGTTCCACCGCGCGCTCGCGGAGAACGACGACGCCGTCATGGAGGCGCTGCTCGCCGGCTTCTACCTCCCGCTGGTCGCGTTGCGGGACGAGGGGCAGGGCTTCGCCGTGTCGCTGGTCAAGGCCGCCGCACGGCTGCGCGGGGACAAGGTCGGCTCGGTGCGCCCGCCGCTGGTCGAGCCCACCGCGGACCAGATCACCCGGCTGGAGAAGATCGTCGACGACGGATTCTCCGTCCTCAAGTCCGTCGAGGCCGGTGCCTGAAGATGAAGGTTCTCGACGTCGTCCTGACCCCGGTCGCCTTCGCCGACCCTCCGCTGCTCAACGCGATGGGCGTGCACGAGCCGTTCGCGCTGCGCGGGGTCGTCCAGCTGATCTGTGAGGACGGGGTGGTCGGCCTGGGCGAGTCCTACGGTGACCTCGCATTCCTCGAACAGGTCCGGAAGGTGCTGCCGGAGCTCAAGGGACACGACGTGTTCGACCTGCCCGGTCTCCGCCGGAAGGTCGCGACCACGCTGGGCGAGGTCGTCTTCGCCGACGCGCACGGGCTCACCGGCGGTTTCTCCGTCAGCAAGACCGTGGCCAGCGTGTACTCGCTGTTCGAGGTGGCCGCGCTCGACGCGCAGGGCCACTACCTCGGCAGGCCGGTCGTGGACCTGCTCGGCGGCAAGGCGCGCGACGCCGTCGACTTCTCCGCCTACCTGTTCTACAAGTTCGGCGCCCACATCGGCGCCGAGGAGGACTCCTGGGGCGAGGTGACCACGCCGGACGCGCTCGTCGGCGAGGCACGCCGCATGGTGGAGGAGTACGGCTTCGGCTCCATCAAGCTCAAGGGCGGCGCCTTCGACCCCGACCAGGAGATGGACGGGATCCGCGCGCTCGCGGACGCCTTCCCGGACCACCCGCTCCGCATCGACCCGAACGCGGCGTGGACCGTCGAGACGGGGATCCGGGTCGCCGAAGAACTCGACGGCGTCCTGGAGTATCTCGAAGACCCGACACCGGGTATCGAGGGCATGGCGCGCGTCGCGGAGAAGGCGAACATGCCGCTGGCCACGAACATGTGCGTCGTGCGGTTCGCGGACATCGAGCCCGCGTTCCGGCAGCGAGCGGTCGGGGTCATACTTTCGGACCATCATTACTGGGGTGGTCTGCGGGACACCCAGGCCCTCTCCACCACGGCGGAATGCTTCGACGTGGGCCTTTCCATGCATTCGAACAGTCATCTCGGGATCAGTCTGGCCGCTATGGTGCACGTGGCCGCGGCGACGCCGCACCTGACCTACGCCTGCGACACCCACTGGCCGTGGAAGACGGCCGACGTCATCGCCCCGGGTGCGCTGGAGTTCGTCGACGGTGCGGTCGCGGTGCCCGACAAGCCGGGGCTGGGGGTCGAACTCGACCCCGACGCGCTGGCACGGGCCCATGAAGACTATGTCCGAAGTGGACAGACCAAACGGGATGACGTGACCTATATGCGGAAGTTCGTGGGAAGCTTCGAACCGAACACGGCACGGTGGTGACGAGGTGAAGGTCACCGGATACGCCTACCCCTGGGACGTCGTCGACGATCCCGGCTTCGTCGAGCGCGTACGGGAACTCGGCGTCGACGAGGTCGCCGTCGCCGTGTCGTACCACAGCGCCCGTGCGGCGACGCCCTGGTCGCCCGAGCGCACCTCGGTCGTCGCGCGCCACGCGGCGCTGTACCGGCCGGTGCGCGACGAGGCGTGGGGTGAGCTGAAGCCCGCCGAGCCGGACTGGGTGGAAAGCCGCGACAGCGCGGGCGACGCCGTCCGGGCGCTGAACGAGGCGGGCATCCCGGCCGCGGCGTGGCTCGTGCTGACGCACAACTCCCAGCTGGGCACGGAATTCCCGGATTTCACCGTGCGCAACTGTTTCGGCGAGCGGTATCCGTGGGCGCTGTGTCCCGGCGTACCCGCGGTCCGCGAGTACGCGGCCAACGTGACGGCGGAGAGCCTCGCCGGGCTCGACTTCGCCACGGTCATCCTCGAAGCCTGCGGTCCGCTCGGCGCCGTGCACCAGCACCAGCACGAGAAGACCGACGGTGTCTGGTCACCGGCGGTGGCGCGGCTGCTGTCGATCTGCTGCTGCGACGACTGTCTCGACGCCTGGGCCGCGGCCGGTCAGGATCCGGCGAAGGCGTTGGGCAAGCTGCGGGCCGAGGTCCGGCGCCTGATCGACAGCGGTGACCTGCGTGCCACCGAGGACAAGATCCTGCCGACGCTGCGGCAGGTCCTGCTCGACACGCGCCAGAACGCGACCGACGCCCTCCGGCGCGCGGTGCTCGAGAAGATCCCGTCCGGGCCCCGGATCGTGCTGCACGGCGCGATGGACCCGTGGGTCACCGGCGCGCTTCCGGGGCTGACGCCGTCGGCCCCGGACGACGTCGACGCGGTGGTGCTGCAGAACTGGGCACCCGGTCACCCCAGCGTGAACGCGGTCGCGGCGGCACGGGCGAAACTGCCGGAAAAGGTCGCCGTCGGCAGCTACATCACCGCGGTGGCGGCGAGCCCGGTGCCCGACATCGAGGCCTACACCACCGAACTCGGCAAGGCAGGCGCCACCGAGCTGCACCTGTACCACCTCGGCCTCGCCGGCCCGGGGCGCTGGGCGGATCTCATCGCCGCCGTCAGCGCCGCGCAAGAACTCTAGGAGACGCAAGAAAATGAGCCAGGCAACGGATCCCGCCACGCTCGAACAGATCCTCGCGGCCGCCGCCGATGCGGCAGGCACGACGGCGGCCGCGACCCCAGCCCAGCGCGCCGGATGGCTGAACGCGGCCGCGGACGCCCTCGACGCGGCGGCCGAAGAGCTGATCGCGCTGGCCAACCAGGAGACGCACCTCCCGGCCTCCCCGCGGCTGCAGGGCGAGCTGAAGCGTACGACGTTCCAGCTTCGCCTGTTCGGCGAGGTGCTGGCGGACGGCGAGTTCCTCGGTGCCACCGTGGACCACGCGGACGCCGCGTGGCCGATGGGGCCGCGGCCGGACATCCGCCGTCTGCTCACCCCGATCGGGCCGGTGCTGGTGTTCGCTGCCAGCAACTTCCCGTTCGCGTTCAGCGTCGCGGGCGGCGACACCGCGTCGGCGCTGGCCGCGGGCTGCCCGGTCGTGCTCAAGGCGCACTCCGGGCACCCGGAGCTGTCCGCCCGCACCGGCGAGGTCCTGCGCGACGCGCTGGTCGGGGCCGGTGCGCCGGAAGGCATCTTCGCGGTCATCTACGGCCAGCAGAACGGCGTCACGGCGCTGAAGGACCCGCGGATCCAGGCGGCGTCGTTCACCGGTTCCGTGCCGGGCGGGCGCGCGCTGTTCGACATCGCGACCTCGCGGCCGTCGCCGATCCCGTTCTACGGCGAACTCGGCAGCGTCAACCCGGTCGTCGTCACCCAGGGCGCGATCGACGCGCGCGGTGAGGCGATCGCCAAGGGTTACGCGGGTTCGTTCACCCTCGGTGCCGGGCAGTTCTGCACCAAGCCCGGCCTGCTGTTCCTGCCCGAGGGTCATGGCCTCGAGGACACGCTGCGCGAGGCGGTCGCGGCTATCCCGGCGCAGCCGATGCTCAACGAGCGTATCGCGGCGGGCTTCGCCGACGGACTGGCGAAGCTCAGCGACGTCGACGGCGTCGAGGTGCTGTCGGAATCCGGTGGCGCGGAAGGGATCTCGCACGGCGCGACATTGCTCGCCACCACCGCCAAGGCGTTCCTAGCCGACGCCGACACGGTTCGCGAGGAGTGCTTCGGACCGGCGTCGCTGATCGTCACCTACACCGACCAGGCCGAGCTGATCAGCCTGCTGGGGGTGATGGAACCGGGGCTCACCGCGACCATCCAGGGTGAAGAGTCCGATGTGGACTGGATCCGCCCGGTCCTCCCGTCGCTGACCAGGGTCGCTGGCCGTCTGCTGTGGAACGACTGGCCGACCGGCGTCACCGTCACCTGGGCACAGGAACACGGTGGTCCCTACCCGGCGACCACCGCGCCGACCAGTACCTCGGTCGGCACCGCCGCGATCGAGCGGTTCCTGCGACCGATCGCCTGGCAGGGCTTCCCCGACGCGCTGCTGCCGGAACCGTTGCAGGAGAACAACCCGTGGGACCTGCCCCGCAGGACCGACGGGAAGCGCCAGTAAACCTCGTGAGTGGCAAGGACGGCTAGAACCGTCCTTGCCACTCACGAGCCGCAGCACCCGCCGCCGCCCTTGATCGCCGTCTTACGACCCTTTGGGAGGCACTGTCATGCCCGGATTCGGTAACTTCGACAGGAGGACGGCCTTGCGGGGAGGCGCGGCAGCGGCCGCTTCGGTGGCGCTCACCTCGGCACTCGCGGGCACTTCGTCCGCGCAGCCCGTCGCTTCGGGCTCGTCGTCCATCGTGACCGGCTATCGCGAACTGCAGACCGGTATCAACCGGCCGTCGGCGGAACGCACGGCCGCGCTGGCGAACCTCGACAGGGTCGCGAAGGCCTACCACGACAGCATGACGGTCGGCGACGGTCCACTGTGGAAAGACCTCCCGCTCGGCCCCGGCAGCGACTTCACGACATCGATGTACGCACGGCTCCGCGCGATCGTGGTCAACTGGGGCACTCCCGGCGGCGCGCTCGCGGGTGACCCCGCCGTGCTCGCCCGGATCAAGGGCGCGCTGGAACTGTTGTACACCAGCGATCAGTACAGCGAGAAGACCGCCGAGATCGGCAACTGGTACACCTACGAGATCGGCATCCCGCTCTACCTGCTGCACATCCTCGCCACGGTCGCCGACGAGCTCACCCAGGACGAGCTCGCCAAGTATCTGAAGCCGGTGCTGAAGTTCTCCGGCGACCCGAACCGCCGCACCAACAACCCGAGTGTCGTCGAAACCGGCGCCAACCGCGCGGACAAGTCGACGATCTCCATCGTCTCCGGCGCGATGCTGGGCGACGCCGAGCGGATCAAGCGCGGTGTCGGCGCGTTCACCGATGTCGAAGGCGGGGGAGCGGCGAGTGTCATCGCCAAGCTCCACCGCTCCGGCGGCGACGGTTTCCACACCGACGGTTCGTTCCTGCAACACGATTCGGTGCCTTATCCCGGGCACTACGGGATCATCCTGCTCACCGCGGTCGCGTCCGCCATCCACGTCACCAAGGGCACGGAGTTCGAACTGCCCGCCGACGTCCGCGACGCGGCGTACGCGCTGGTCGCCGACACGTTCGCGCCATTCGTGTACGCGGGGGCGCTGATGGAGTCGGTCCGCGGCCGGTTCCTTTCCCGGCAAGGGGAATCCGCGCACGACATCGGGCACCAGCTCACCGGCGCGGTGGTCCTGCTGGCCCGGTCGGCGAGCGGGAAGCGCAAGGAGGAGCTCGGCGGTCTCACCGCGAAGTGGATCACCGAGGACACCTTCGCGCCGTATCTCAAGATCCCCGACCCCGAGCGGTTCGCGCCGGGGCCGGACCTCGTCGGCATCCCCGGCATCGAGTTCGCGCAGGAGCTGCTGGCGACCAAGGTGCGGGCGACGCCGACGGTCGCGACGCATCGCGTGTTCGGCCAGCAGGACCGGATGGTGCACATCACCGAAGGCTGGTCGGCCTCGCTCGGCGTCGCCTCGACGCGGATCTCGCGGTACGAGTCGATCAACTCGATGAACCTGCACGGCTGGTACGTCGGTGACGGCTCGCTGTACCTGTTCCTGCCCAAGGCGAAGGGGCACTTCACCGACGCCTACTGGCCGACGGTCGATCCGCAGCTGCTGCCGGGTACGACCACCAAGAGCGGTCCGACCCCCAAACTGGAGTCGGTGCCGCTGACCGGCAAGGACCACTGTGGTGGTGTCCGCTGGGACGCGCGGCACGGCGCGCACGCCCTCGACTTCGTCTCGCAGGACGGCACGCTGACCGCGAAGAAGTCGTGGTTCTACACGCCATCGGGTGTGGTGTGCCTCGGTGCCGGGATCACCGACACCTCCGGCGAGCGGATCCGGACCACGATCGAGAACCGCAACCTCGGCGAGAACGGCACCGGTGTCCTGCTGGCCGACGGGCACCTCGTCGGGGGCTCGGAGTCTTTGCGGCGCAAGCGATGGCTGCATCTCGAACGGGTCGGCGGCTACGTCCTGCTCGACGACGCCGAGGTCACCGCGCTGCGCGAGGACCGGACGGGGACCTGGCGCGACATCGACAAGGGCGCCAACACCAAGGGCACCACGGTGCCGTACACGCGGCGCTACCAGAAGCTGGTCATCGAGCACGGCGAGAAGCCCTCGAACGCGACCTACGCGTACGCCGTCCTGCCGACCGCCTCTGTGGTGCAGACGATCGCTTCGGCCTGGTCGTGGCGCGTGCGGTCCAACACCGCGACCGTGCAGGCGGTCCGGCTGTGGGACGCGACCCTGCTGGCGAACTTCTTCGCCGCCGGCTCGGTCGACGAGGTGTCGGTGTCCGGTCCGGCGTCGGTGGCGCTCGGCCGGACCGGGAACGGTTGGCAGCTGGCGGTTTCGGATCCGACGCAGCGGCAGGAAGTCGTGCGCGTGACCGTGCGGCGGAAGACCTTCGAGGTGCCGGTGAAAGACACCTTCGGCGCCACACAGACCGTCCGCATTTAGCCGACTAAATGCGTGGAGACGGACGGATGCGGATGCGTTTAGTCGACTAAATGCGAGGAGTCGGCCGGTCCGTGAAGGCCTCCTTGAGGGACTCTGGGTCCCTCAAGGAGGCCTTCACGGACGAATGCGGCGATCGCCACGGTGGGCCAAAGACAGTGTTGCGAAGGGGACTTTCGTCGCATCGGATGCAGGGAAAGCTCCCTTCGCCCCTCCGCGATCGCCAGGGGTTGGGTCGCGAAAGCCACTTTCGGGACACCAGATGTCGCGAAAGTGGCTTTCGCGACAAGTCTTGACGAGGAGCACGCCAGGGACGGCGGCGGCCTCGTCGTGAAGGGCCCCTTCGCTACTTTCAGGGTAGGGAAGGAGGCCTTCACGGACGGACGCGAACATGCTTGCGTTTAGTCGACTAAATGCGAAGGGAGATTTAGGTCAGGATCTGGCCTGTATGGCCCTTACGGTCACCTCATGACCGACATCGAGCAGTTCCGCATCGACATCCCGCAGTCCGATCTGGACGACCTGACCGACCGGCTGGCCCGCACCCGCTGGCCGTCGGCGCTGCCCGGTGCCGAGTGGAGCCGGGGCGTCCCGGTCGCGTACCTCAAGGATCTGGCCGAATACTGGCGAGACGGCTACGACTGGCGCGCGTGGGAGAAGCAGCTCAACGAATTCCCGCAGTACGTCACCGAGATCGACGGCCAGCGCGTGCACTTCCTGCACGTCCGGTCGCCGGAACCGGACGCGATCCCGCTGATCATGACGCACAGCTGGCCCAATTCGATCGCCGAGTTCCTGAACGTGATCGGCCCGCTCGCCGACCCGCGAGCCCACGGTCTCGACCCCTCGCGCGCCTTCCACGTCGTCGCGCCGTCCTTGCCGGGCTTCGGTTTCTCGCCGTTCCCGGAGCCGGCCGACGAACGTCCGTGGGACATCGCGCGGGTGGCGCGGACCTGGGCCGAGCTGATGAGCCGCCTCGGTTACGAACGTTATGGCGCCCACGGGAACGACGCCGGCGCGCTGGTGACGCCCTGTCTCGCGGCCCACGCGCGCGAGCACGTCATCGGCTCGCACATCACGTCCGGGCTCGGTGTGCCGATGGGCGATCCGGCCGATTTCGAGGGGCTCACCGAACGGGAACAGGCCGAGCTGGCAGGCCTGATGGAGCGTTTCGCCGGCGGCAGCGGATACGCGCCGTACCTGACGAACAGGCCGCAGACGCTGAGTTTCGGCTTCCTCGATTCGCCGGTCGCGCAGCTGGCGTACCTGGTGGAACGGTTCAAGGAGTTCGACGGCTGGCCCGGCGGCGCGGCGCCCGCCGAGCCGATCGACCGCGACCTGCTCCTCACCAACGCGACGCTGTACTGGCTGACCGGGACCGGCGGCACCTCGCTGTGGCCGTACTACGAGGGGCAGGCCGCGATGCCGATGGACCAGACGGTGGTGCCGACCGGCGTCTCCCACGGCGGGCCGTCCGCGTTGCGCACGATCGCCTCCCGCAAGAACGACGTCGTGCGCTGGGCCGATCACGACAGCCCCAGCCACATGGTCGCGATGGCCGTGCCGGGCGACGTGGTGGCCGAACTCCGCGAATTCTTCGGAAATCTCCGGAAGTGATGTCGAGCGGTGGTCGTCGGCTCCGACCCAGTGCCGAAGCTAGAGTGAAGCGACCCTGCGGAGGACCTGATGACCACCTCGTTCGAGACCGTGACTTCGGCCGACGGCACCCCGATCGCCTTCGACCGCACCGGGGAGGGCACGCCGGTGATCCTGGTCGGCGGCGCGTTCAACGACCGGACGACCGTCGCCGGCCTGGCCGCGACGTTGGCGCCGGAGCACACCGTGATCGCCTATGACCGGCGTGGCCGGGGCGACAGCGGTGCCGGCGCGGTTTATTCGGTGGAGCGCGAGGTCGAGGATCTCGCCGCGCTGATCGAGCACGTGGGTGGTTCGGCGGCCGTGTTCGGGCATTCGTCGGGTGCGGTCCTGGGGCTGGAGGCGGCCGCCAGAGGCGTCGCCATGACCAAACTCGCCGTGTACGAGCCGCCGTACGTCGTCGACGACAGCCGGGAGAGGCCCGCGGCCGACCTCTTCGACCGGGTCCGTGCCCTGATCGCCGACGGCGACCGCGACGGCGCGGCGGAGCTGTTCCTGGTCGAGGGGACGGCGACGCCGGAAGAGGTCGTCAAGGGCATGCGGGACGACCCGTTCTGGGCGTGGTTCACCGGTCTCGCCCACACGCTGCCCTACGACCTCGCGCTCTGCGGTCCCGGAAACGTGCTGCCCGCGGACCGGCTGGCCAAGATCTCGGTGCCTACGCTGGTCATCGACGGCGGGGAGAGCGACGCCTGGATGCGGGCGGGCACCCGCGCGGTCGCCGACACGGTCCCCGGCGCGCGCTACGCCACCGTCGCAGGTCAGGACCACGGCGTCCTGCACCACCCGGACACCTTGCGCGAGCTGCTCACCGGGTTTCTCGGCTGACGGGCTCGGCCTGTTCGAGCAGTTCGGCCAGCGCGGTCAGCGAGGGGCTGACGTGGCCGGTCCGCCAGACGAGACCGAGCTGGCTGGACTCTTCCAGACCGCGAACCGGGACATAACGCAGATCGGTGCGGGTGTGCTGTTCCGTCAACGGACGGCACACCAGCATCGCGTGCGTCCCGGACGCCGCCAGCGCCATGCCCTGCTGGACGGTGGTGATCCCCGCCGTCGAAGGAATCGGCGTGCCCGACGGAGTGGCGGGCGGAGTGCGCGCGGCCTTCCAGTAGCCGGGGCCGTCACCGGCACGGTGGAGCAGGTCGAGTTTCGCGAGATCTTCCGCATCGATCGACTCGCGCTCCGCGACGGGGTGGTCGGCTCCGACCATCACGTACTGGTCTTGCGGCGGGAACCGGAAGCCGACCGTGAGCTCGCTTTCGTGGACCGGGAGTTCGGCGATGACGGCGTCGATCTCGCCGTCCAGTACGGCGGTGAACGGTGAGCCGAGCGGGACGTCGTGGGTGTGCACGGCCACGCCGTGCCGCTCGCGTAGCGCGCGGAAGATCGAAGTGACCTCCTCGTAGACCATGCCGGTGAAGCCGACCCGCAGTTCTTCGACGGCGCCGCGCATCGCCCGTTCACGCGCGCGTTCGAAGGTGCGGAGCAGCGTGCGATAGGCGGGCCGGATCTCTTTGACGAACTGCGCGCCGGCGCGGGTGAGCCCGACCTTGCGGCTGGTGCGCTCGACCAGCCGCGCGCCGACCTTCGTCTCCAACGTGGCGATGAGCTGGCTCACTCGCGATTGCGAGTAGCCGAGCCGTTCCGCCGTACGCCCGAAATGCAGCTCCTCCGCCAGCGTGAGCAGGCATTCGATCTGCTGCAGATGCGCCTGGTGCATCCTCGGAAGATAACACCGGATCGATGAGCTTTCCTCATCGATCGATGAGGAAGACGTCGTTGTTCGCGGGTGCCGCGCGGTGATGGGCTGGACGGCATGAGTTCCTCTGTCTCTCACCCGCATCCGGTCCTGTCGCGATGGGCCGCCGTCGGCGTGCTGACGCTGAGCACGTTCCTGGTGGTGACCGCCGAGATGCTGCCGGTCGGGATGCTCACCCCGATGGCGGACGGTCTCGGCATCTCCGCGGGGGCGACCGGGCTCAGCCTGACCGTCACGGGTCTGGTTTCGGCGGTCACCGCTCCCGTGGTGCCGCGGCTGCTCGGGGATCTCGACCGTCGCAGGGTGCTGGCCGCGGCCGTGGCGGTACTGGCCGTCGGCAACGGGCTGACCGCGATCGCCGTCGATTTCGGGCTGCTCATGGTCGCGCGGATCGTGCTCGGTGTCGGCATGGGCGCCGTTTGGGGAATGGCTTCGGCCGTGGCCATCAGGCTGGTCGCGGCTCGCGACAGCGCGCTCGCGGTTTCGTTCACCGTCGGAGGCGTCGCCGCCGCCTCGGTGCTCGGAGTGCCGTTGGGCACGTTCGTGGGCAACGCTTTCGGCTGGCGAACGGCCTTCTGGTCGCTCGCGGTGTGCGCGTCGCTGCTCGTTCCCGCCTTACTGCTGGCCTTGCCCGAGCTTCGCCGTCCCGCGGTCGTCGAAGAAACCGGAGCCGGACAGCGCCGCTCGTTGTTGCGCCCCACCGTGGTCACCGGTCTCGCCGTGGTGGTTCTGCTGGTGACCGCGCATTTCGCCGCGTACACCTACGTGCGTCCGGTCCTCGAAGAACTGCCGCGGATGCCGGCGGGCGTGATCGCGTCGCTGTTGCTCGTCTACGGCGTCTTCGGGCTGATCGGCAACTTCGTGGCCGGAGCCGCGGCCGGGCGCAAGCCGCGGGCGACCGTGCTGCTGCTGGCGGCCGGAATCGCCGTCGCGCTCGGTCTTCTGGCACTTTTCGGTGCCTCCGCGCTCGTCGCCGGGGTCGCGATCGCCCTGTGGGGGATGGCCTACGGCGGACTGTCGGTCGGCGGGCAACTGTGGATGACCGCCCTCGCGCCGGATCGCGTCGAGCACGTCACCGGTCTCTACGTCGGCGTGTTCACCGGTTCGATAGCCCTCGGCGCTTTCGTCGGCGGCTTGGTCGTCGAGGGCGCGGGTGTCGTGCTGTTGCTGTGGAGTGCGGCGGCGCTCGCCGTGGTCTCCCTGCTGGTGGGTTCCGTGGGCAGGCCCATCGCGGCGTAGTGCTCCCGCGCGGCTGCGGCCTGCCCCAATCCGGCCAGCGCGCGGGCTTCCTGCAACCGGTAGCCGATCCGCTTCGCCGTTTCGAGCGCGAGCCGATGCCGCCTGAGGCCCGTCTCCGTCTCGCCGAGCGCGAGGCAGGCGGTGCCCAGGCTGTTGGCCGCCATCGCCAGCAGCAACGGATGATTGAGCCGCGTGAGGATCACGCACGCGCGTTCGGCCTGGTCGCGCGCGTCGCCAGGGCGATCGGCGAGCAACAGGGCGTCGGCGAGGTCGATCCGGCTCCACGCCTCGCCGAACAGGTAGCCGAGATCCCGCGAGGCGGTGATCGATCGTTCGATGACCTCGAAGGCCTCGCCGAAACGGCCGAGCCGGGACAGGACGAGGCCGAGCTGGGCCGAACTCAGGATCACGCCGCGCTCGTCTTCGCGCAGGTCCACCGCCCGCCGGGCGGAGGCCAGCGCGTCATCCAGCCTGCCGAGGACTTCCTGGGCGTTGCTGAGATTGGTCCACAGCGTGGCGGCGCCGGTCTCGCCGACGACGGCCAGGCCGTCCCGGTAGAACCGGATCGCCTCGGGGTAGCGGCCGAGCATGCCGTGCAGCGCGCCCGCCCTGGACAGCGCGATCGCCTCGGCCTCGCGATCGCCGGACGCGCGGACCACGTCCAGCCGTTCTAGCGCGCAGTCCATTCCCTCGGTGAGCCGCCCGTTCTCCCAGAACGCCAGGGTGAGGCTCGCCAGGCTCAGCTGGATCGCTCGCGGGTCACCGATCCGGCGGGCGGCGGTGATCCCCGTCCGTGCCACGGCGAGCAGTTCGTCGAGATGCCCACTTTCCCGGAGGTGGTCCGCGGTGTCCACGGCGATCCGCCAGGCGTACTCGTCCAGACCGGTGTCGAGCGCGTGCCGGGTCACCGCGACGAGGTTCGCCCGTTCCGTCCGGTACCAGTCGGGGCCGCCTCCGTCGCGGTAGTGATCGAGGAGCCGGCGCACGGCAGGGCCGGATTCCTCGTCGCGGGCGGCGTTGCGGGCGTGCTCGGCGATCAGGTCGTGGAACGCGTAGCGGCCCAGTGCCGGCTGCCTGACCAGGTGGGCGTCGAGCAGGTCCTCCAGCAGGTGTTCGGCCTCGCGCTCCCCGATGCCGGCCAACGCGGCGGCTGCGGGCACTCCGATGTCGGCACCGGGATTGCGCCCCAGCAAACGGAACATGCGCTGTTGCGCGGTATCGAGTTCCCGATAGGACAGTGCGAAGGCCGCGGCCACGTCGCGTCCGGCGACCTTCAGTTCGGCCAGCCGGTCGTGTTCGGAGCCCAGCCGCTCGGCCAACGTCTGCACGGTCCATTGTGGACGATTCTGTAACCGGGCGGCGGCGATGCGGATCGCCAGCGGAAGGTTGCCGCACAACGCGGCCACCCCCGTGTCCGGTCGCCCGGACGCCGCCGCGAACAGGGCACCCGCCTCCTCGTCCGGCAGCACTTCGAGGCTGATCGACGCGGCGCCGTCGACCGCGGCGAGGCGGCGCCTCCCGGTGACCAGCAGGGCGACCGTCGCCGAACCCGGCACCAGCGGTCGCAGCTGTTCCGCGCTCGCGGCGTTGTCGAGCACCACGAGCAGCGACCGGCCCGCCGTCCTGGTCCGCCACAGCTCGGCCCGCCGGTCGACACCGCCGGGAAGCCGCGAAGCCGGGACGTCCAGCTGCCCGAGCAGGGCTTCGAGCGCGGCCTCGGGCGGAAGCGGTTCGCGGGCGGGGGAGTGGCCGTGCAGATCCACGAACAGCTGCCCGTCGGGGAAATCGGCGGCGAGCCGATGCGCGGCGTGGACGGCGAGCGACGTCTTGCCGACACCGGCCATCCCGTCGACGACGACCGGGCGGCCGAGCCGGACGGCGTCGAGCAGACGGCGGATCTCGGCCTCGCGTCCGGTGAAATCCGGGACGTCGTAGGGGAGGAAGCAGCGGGTCTTGCCGTATTCCGGCTCGTCGCGCAGGATCCGTTCGTAGAGCTCGCGCAGCTTCGGGCCCGGATCGATCCCGAGCTCCTCCACCAGTCGCGTTCGCGCCTGCCGGTAGACGTTCAGCGCGTCGGCCTGTCGGCCCTGCTGGTGCAGCGCGCGCATGAGCAAGCCGGCGAACGGTTCCCGGAGCGGGTGTTCGGCGACCAAGGCCGTCAGCTCCGCGACGGAGTCTTCCCCGGCGGAGATCTCTTCGTCGAGGCAACGTTCCACAACGGACAGACGACGCTCGTCGAGTTCCTCGGCTTCGCCTCGCAAAGCGGCACTGTCCACACCGGACAGAGCCGGTCCGCTCCAGCACGCGAGAGCTTCACGGAACTCTCCGCGCGAGATGTGCTCCTCGAACGAGCGCAGATCGAAGGAGCTCGGACGCAGGACGAAGCCGGGCCCTTCGGCGGTCAGGACGTCGTCGGCGGCACCCTCTGCGACGAGCGTGCGCTTCAACGCGGTGGTGAGGTTGCGGATCTGGCGGGTGGCGGTGGCGGGCGGATCCTCGTCCCAGACGACGTCCACCAGCCGCGAGACCGAGACGACGCGATCGGCGCCGAGCAGCAGCGCGGCGAGGATCCGCTCCTGCCGCGGGCCGGCCAGTTTCACCGGCCGTGCCCCGTTCCGGCATTGCACCGGCCCCAAGATCCGGAACTCCATCGCACCCCCTTCCGCGAGGTTAACCGGCCACGCGCCCGGGCCGGTGCGGAAGTGATGCAGCTGTGATGCGCCGTCCGGCGAGCCTTCTCTTGGACGGATTACGGGACGTGATGAGGAGAATCCCATGCGCAAGCGCTATTACGCGGCGTTGGCCGGGCTGGTCGTGGCCGCGGCGGGAATCGGTGTGCCCGCAGCGGCGGCGGGAGAGCAGCAGGCCGAGTCGGAGCGGCAGGCGTGCCAGCGCTCGTTCGACCGCGCGGTCTGGGAGGACATGGACAGCTACAACAAACGCGACGAGGCCCGCTACCGGGCGATCATCCACCAGAACATGGTGACCGTCGGGCGCAAGGGGCAGCTGTTCATCGGCTACGAGGCCAACGTGGAGCCGGTGGTCGACGTGCAGTTCAAGCTCCCGTACGAGTGGAGCATGCCGTGGACGGTGACCCACACCGTCGTCGAGGACTGCAAGATGGGCTACGCGATCCTCGACGCGTACTACAAGGTGCCGTCGCAGAACATCAACCGGCACTACACGATCAGCCTGACGCTGGTGCGCGAGCACGGTAAGTGGCAGGTCATCAAGGACACCGTGACCGACGTGCTGCCCTGAGCCGGGGGAGGCGAGGGGAAACGTCAGGAAAGGGTCGTTCAGGACGAAATATGTCCTGAACGACCCTTTCCTGACATCCTGGGCTCAGGGTTTCCGGCCGACCCCGGCGTACGGCAGCGAGTTGATCTCAGGGTCTTCGGACATGTCACCGGCGCCCTGGGGATTCCACATCGCGCAGCCGACGACGCCGGGCTCGATGACGTCGAACCCCTCGAAGAACGAAAGCACCTGGTCGTGGGTCCGCGGGATGGGGTCGTTCTGGGTGCTCTTGTACGCCTCGATGGCCTCGTCGAGGCCGCTCGAGTTCGCGTCGGCGGCGACGTGCGAGATCGCCAGGAAGCTGCCTGAGGCCATCCGCTCCCGATAACGGGCCAGGATGGCGTGCGGCTCCCACGAATCCGGCACGAAATGCAGCAGCAGCAACATGAACAGGCCGATCGGCTGGTCGAGGTCGAGCAGTTCCCTGGTCTCGGGCGCGTCGAGGATGTCGTTGGCGTCGCGGAGATCGGCCTGGATCGCCGCGCACCGGTCGTTGCCGCGCAGCAGCAGTTTGGCGTGTGCCACGGCGACCGACTCACGGTCGACGTAGACCACCCGGCAGGACGGGTCGATCCCCTGGACGATCTCGTGGAGATTGCCGACGGTCGGGATACCGGAGCCGATGTCGAGGAACTGCCGCACCCCCGCCTCCACCATGTGCAGCGCGGCACGCCGCAGGAAGGCGCGGTTGAGCCGGGCCGCGTCGCGGATACCCGGCATGATCTTGAGGATCTGTTCGCCCAGCTCACGGTCGGCCTGGAAGTTGTGGTCGCCGTTGAGCCAGTAGTCGTAGACCCGGGCGGGATTCGGCACGGTCGTGTCGACCTCGGGAGGCACCCAGCTCAGGTTCGAAGTCACCGTCGTCGCCGCCGTTCGGTTGGGATCCGTGGGGGCACAGGAGTCTAGCGGTCTGGCGGGACCGGGCTGCCATCGTCCGATCGTGTGGATGTGCGGCGGCGGAAGCCTCGCCGCGGCCTCGCGGCCCTAAGGTGGCCGGGTTCACCGTCCAGGCACCGGGAGACGAGCACGATGGCAGCACCTCCGGACGTCGCCGTCGCACCGGGCCGGTGGCCGGTACTGGGGCATACCGTGCCGATGCTCCGAGACCCGCTCAAACTGTTGTCCTCGCTGAGTTCGCACGGCGACGTCGTGCGGCTCGACTTCGGTCCGATGCCGGTCTATCTGGTCACGACGCCGGAGCTGGCGTGGCGGTTGCTCGCCGTCGACGCGGGGAAGTTCGACAAAGGCATCGTGTTCGACAAGATGCGGCCGTTGTTCGGCGACGGCCTCGCGACTTCCAACGGTGCCTTCAACCAGCGGCAACGACGGATGATGCTGCCCGCATTCCAACGGAGCCGGATCGCGCTCTACGCCGAGACGACGATGACGAAGCTCGCCGTAGACCTTGCCGACTCGTGGAAACCGGGCGAGGTCGTCGAATTCGACCGGCGTATGCAGGATCTCGCGCTGACCATCTCCGGGCGCACGCTGTTCTCCACCGAACTCGGCGACGACGCGCTCATCGAGATCCAGCGGTCGATCCCGATCATGTTGAAGTACGTGATGGTCCGGGCGTTCTCGCCGAAGTTCGTGGAACGCCTGCCGATCCCGGCGAACCGCGAGTTCGACGCGGCGGCCGCACGGCTGCGGCGGGTCATCGGCGACGCCGTCATCGAAGCGCGCGAGAAGGGCGGCGATCAGGGCGATCTGCTGTCGATGCTGTTGCTGGCCGAGGACGACGAGACCGGCGAGAAGATGACCGACCGGCAGGTGGAGGACGAGGTCATCACGATCCTCACCACCGGCGCCGAGACCACGGCCGTCGCGCTCGCGTGGTTCTTCCACGAGATCGGGGCGAGGCCGGATATCGAGCGCCGCTTCCACGCCGAGGTCGACGAGGTGCTGGCGGGCGGGCCCGCGCGGTTCGAACACCTGCCGCGGCTGGTCTACACGCAGCGGATCATCAACGAGGTCGTCCGCCGGACGCCGCCGGTGATCCTGATGCGGCGGGCGCGGGAGGACGTCGAACTCGGCGGCGTGCGCATCCCCGCCGGTACCGAGGTCGCGGTCAGTCAGCACACGGTGCATCGCGATCCGCGCTGGTTCCCCGATCCCGAACGGTTCGACCCGGATCGCTGGGAACCCGAGCGTGCCGCCGAGGTGCCGAAGGGCGCGTTCATCCCGTTCGGTGCCGGTGCCCGGCTGTGCCCCGGACATCAGTTCGCTCCCACGGAGATCGCGTTGGTGGCGGCGACGATCGGCGCGCGATGGCGGCTGGAACCGGTGCCGGGGGTGAAGGTGTTCCCCAAGATCAAAGCGACGATGCAGCCGAACCGGTTGCCGATGATCGCGCGTCCGCGAACCCGAGGCTGACGGTGAACGTTCGATCACCAGGTGTAGGGTTCATGCTCCTTCCGAGCGTCCCGATTCCGGAGAGGGTTCTGTGAGAATGCCGCTCAAACTGGCCACGGCGGTGGCCACCTGCTGCGTGCTCCTCGGCGGTTTCCTGGTCGCGGCCCCGGCCGAGGCCGTCGACGTCCGCTGTTCCGATCTGGATCTGCCGGTCACCGGCCCGCTCGGCGAACCCGCCACGGTGCACGGCCGGTTCTGCCTGCCCGAGGGGCCGGCGCCCGAAGCTGTCCAGTTGCTGGTGCACGGCGGCACCTACAACAGCGCCTACTGGGACCTGCCCTACGACCCGGATCGCTATTCCTACCAGCGGGACATGGCCAAACACGGCTACGCGACGTTCGCCGCGGACCAGCTCGGTTCGGGCGGGAGCAGCAAACCGTTGAGCCTTCCGCTCCTGCTGCCGGTGCTGGCGCGGTCGATGCACGAGGTGGTCGGTCACCTCCGCGCGGGACGGGTCGGCGGCACGCCGTTCGAGAAGGTCGTCATCGTCGGGCATTCGGTCGGTTCGGGGATCGTCGCGGCCGAGGCCTCGACGTATCAGGACGTCGACGGCGTGATCCTCACCGGAATGACGCATCTGCCGTCGGTTCCCGCTCTGACGTTCGGGGTGCTTTTCGGCCTTCAGCCCGCGTTCACCGATGGACGACTCGGTTCGCTGGGCAGCGATCCGCTCTATTTCACGACGAAACCGGGAGCGCGTGCCGGACTGTTCTACGCGATGGAAAATACCGACCCCCAGGTCGTCGAGGCGGACGAGGCGACCAAGGATCAGGTTTCGGTCCCGGGAATGGGGACGGTCGCCGTGTTCGGCATCGTGTTGCCCGCGACGAAAGCGATCCGGGTTCCCGTTCTCCAGGCCGTCGGGTCGGAGGACATCCTGTTCTGCGGCCTTTTCTCGCTACGCGACTGTTCGAGCGCCGAGTCGCTGCGTCCGGCGGAAGCGCCGTTCTACCGGCCCGAGGCCGAGCTTTCCACGTATGTTCTGTCCGGTGCCGGACATTCGCTGGCGTTACATCGCAACGCGTCCCAGTATCGGGACGCCACCCGCGATTGGCTGAGGGAAAAGGTCGGTGTTGCAGTACCGTAGGGTCACCACCCGATTGGGTGACCGTCAAACCGTCAGTACGGCTTCAGAATCGTGGAGGATGTTCCTCCACCACGGAATACGAAAGCGACCCCAGGACCGGCGGACGTGACTGCCCCACTTCCGGACGGCGATGAGTTCCCCGTATCGCCGGACGCCCCGAAGCCAACTTCATCCTCCGCGGCACCGAAGCGGAAGAACGCCGCGCCGACCCGCGCCACGCTGGCCCGCAAGTGGGCCTACCTGGTCACCGGTACGGCGTACCTTCCGTATACCCACGCCCAGATCGAAGAGCATTTCGCCGCTCTGCTGGACGAGGTCTTCGACGCGGTGCTGAGCGGCGACGCCGAGCCCGCGCAGGCCACCGAGGCCGGCGCGCGGCTCGTCGCGCTCAGGTGCGTCGGGCCGGACAGCCTGCGTCGCACGATGGACGTACTCGGCAAGGGGCTGTTGCACGAACCGGAGTTGCGGGGCGTGAAGTCGCTCCCCGAACGGGTGTTGCAGGTGCTCGGCGCGCTCGCGTCCGGCTACGGCGAGGCGTTGCGCGAGAGCATCCAGACGCAGCAAGAGGATCTGAGCCGCACGTTGGTCACGCTCGAACGCGAGACGCGGCGTGAGCTGGTGCTGACCCAGGCGCGTTTCGAGCAGCTGTTCACCGGCTCCGCGACCGGCGTGGCCGTCACCAGGGTCGACGGCCGCGTCCAGCGGGTGAACCCGGCGTTCGCCGAAATGCTGAACCGGCCCGTCGCGGATCTGAGCGGGCTCAACCTCTACGACCTCGTGCACCCGGACGACGCCGACGGCCTGCGTGAGGGCTACCGGAAGCTGCTCGAAGGCGAGAGCCAGCGGCTGGAGATGTCGCGAAGACTCGTGACCGAGGACGAGGAACCGCCGTGGGCCGCGTTCACCGGCGCCGTCATCCGCGACCCGGCCGGTGAGGCCCAGCAGCTGATCACCCTGGTCGACGGCGACACGGACGTCTCGTTGCTACAGCGGCAGCTCAGCCGCCAGGCGCTGCACGATCCGCTCACCGGACTGCCGAACCGGCAGTGCTTCGGCACCCGCCTGGAGAAGGCGTTGCGGCACGCCGACCCGTCCTTCGGCGTCACGGTGTACCACCTCGATCTGGACGGGTTCTCGCTGATCGCGGGCGGGCTCGGCCAGAAACAGAGCGACGACCTGCTGAAGAACGTCGCCGCGAAGCTGCGGGCCGTCGTCGGCGGCGAGGACGCGCTCGTCGCCAGGATCGGCGGCGACGAATTCGGCATCCTCATCCAGAACACCGCGACCAGCCCGGACGTCGCCACCGTCATCGGCATGATCAACCAGGAGCTGTCCGAACCGGTCTACCTCGAGAGCGGAAGCGGCGTCGCGGTTTCGGCCTGTGTCGGCGTCGTGCACCGGCCGCCGAGGGACATCGCGCCGAACGAACTGCTGCGCGTGTCGGACATGACGCTGCGGCGGGCGCAGGCCAACGGCTACCGGCAATGGGCGCTGTCCGATTCGGTGCTCGACAGCCGGGAGCGGCATGAGTTCGGCCTCGCCGTCTCCATGGCGGGCGCCTGGGAGACCGGTGAGATCGAGGTCGGCTTCCGGCCGCTGACGTGGCTCGCGGACAGCAGGCCGGCGGGTATCGAGGCGAGGCTCGCGTGGAACCATCCGCGTCACGGCCGGATCGGGCACGACACCTGCGTCCGCTTCGCCGACGAGACCGGCCTGATCGTGCCGCTCGGCGAATGGCTCATCCGCACCGCCTGCGAGGAATCGGACGACAGGCTCCCGATGGTCGTGGGGCTGACCCCGCATCAGGCCGCCGATCCTGATCTCGTCGGGTCGGTGCGGACCATCCTGGCCGCGACCGGCCTCGGGCCGTCACGGCTCCGGCTGGGCTTTCCCACCGAGGCCGTGCTCTCGGATGTGGGCGAGACGGTCGACAATCTGCACCTCCTCGCCGAGATTGGCGTGGACGCGGAACTGCAGGGCTTCGGCGCGGGCGGCGACGTCGTCTGCCTGGTCGACGTGCCCGTGCGGACGGTCCGGATCGCTCCCCGGCTGGTGGAGCGGCGGACGGAACCACTCGCGGAACGCACGCTGCGGAACCTCATCGACACCGCGAACATGGCGGGCGTGACGGTGATCGCGGACGGCATCGACTCGACCGGCGACGCGGGCTGGTGGCAGTCCGTCGGCGCCCACATCGGCGCTGGACGGTATTTCGGCTAGGCCGTTTGCCGCAACGGGAGGCGCTAAGTTACCCGAGGGTTGACGTTCGCGGGCGGATTGGGCAACATCCCAGGTCCTCACCCCGCACCTCGGAGGCACGCACATGCAGGACGGCCCGAGGCGTGCCGGGCGTTTCAACGCGCCCGTCGTCGTCTTGAGCCTGTTGCTGGTGATCGCGCTCGGCGCCTGGTGGGGCGTCGACTACCTGCGGGCCCGGTTGGCGGGCAACGGATGTGACGCGCTGACGCCGGTCGAGATCACCGCGGCGCCCGACGTGGCGCCGGTGCTCACGCGGCTCGCGAAGACCGTGCCGCAGGAAGAATGCTTCAGTGTCAACGTGACCGCGAGCGAGTCGGCCAAGACCGCCGATCTGCTCGGCACCACCGCCTCCGGCGGGCCCGACGTCTGGATTCCCGAGTCGAGCACGATGTTGTCGCAGGCCAGGGACGCCGGCGCGTGGAACCTGCCGGAATCCGGTCAGTCGGTGGCGAATTCCCCGGTGGTGCTGGGACTTCCCGACGAAACCGCGCGGCGGTTCGGCTGGCCGGGGAAAACCCCCTCGTGGCAGGAGATCCTCGACGGCGCACCGATCGGCATCCCGGATCCGGCGCGCGATCCGCTCGGCGTCGGCACGTTGCTCGCGCTGCGGAAGCTGACCGAGAAGGAGCCCGACCCGGCCGCCGCGTTCACCGCCACCATGCGGAAACTGAACCCGGCGCCGGACCGGTTCCCGGCCGCCTTTCCCACGACCGAACAATCCGTCCTCGCGCGGAACCTGGTGGCGGCGTACCCGGGAGTCCCGGTGCAGGGGTTCGACTACCCGTATGTCGTGCTGCCCAAGGCGTCCGAAGCGTCGAGGACCGCGGCGGAACGCTTCCTGCGGCTGCTGCTCGACCCGCTCGCCGGCGGTATCTTCGCCGACGCGGGATTCCGGGCGCCCAACGGTCAGTTCGCCGTGCCGCGGGCGCGGGACAGCCGGACCGATCCGGCACCGCTCCCACCGGGAGCCCCGCCGGTCGCGGAGCTGTACGCCGTCCTGCAGGCCTGGGCGGGGACGAATCTGAGCGCCCGGGTCCAGGTGCTGCTCGACGTCTCCGGTTCGATGGCCGCCGCCGTGCCGGGCACGGGGAAGAGCCGGATGGACCTCACCCTGCAGGCCGCGACGCAGGGGCTCGGCCTGTTCAAACCCACGACAGAACTGGGTTTGTGGCTGTTCTCGACCAAATTGGACGGTGACAAGGACCACCGTGTCCTGTTGCCGATGAAGACGATCGCCGAGCAGAAGGCCTCGGGTGGTGTCGCACAACTCCAAGCCGTGCGGCCGAAAGCCGGTGGCGCGACCGGGCTCTACGATTCGATCCTCGCCGCGTATCAGAACGCCAGGCAGAACTGGAAACCCGGCCGGATCAACCTCGTCGTCGTGCTCACCGACGGGCGCAACGAGGACAGCGAGACGATCGGGCTGCCCCGGTTGCTGGAGGAACTGGGCAAGCTGCAGGATCCGCGGAAACCGTTGCCGGTCATCGGGATCGGTATCGGGCCGGATATCGACGCGTCCGAACTGCGGCAGGTTTCCACCGCCACCGGCGGGGAATCGTTCACCACTCCCGATCCGAGGAAGATCTCGGACGTCTTCTACCAGGCGCTGAGCAAGATCATGTGCCAGCCGCCGACCTGCAAGAATTGAGGCGATCCGTGGCTCTCCGGGGGAAAAGACCTTCGCCGGTCGCGCTCGCCGCGTTCGTGGCCGGCGTGATCCCGTTCGTCCTGCACGTGTGGGCCGCGCTACGCGGCAGCCTCGCGCAGGACGACTTCGTCATCACTTATCACGCCGCGAAGGCGGGCCCGTTCGACTTCGGCTACTTTTTCCAGGACTACCACGGCCATCTCGCGCCCGGCGGATTTCTGCTCGCCGACGTGCTGACCGCGTGGGCACCGCTGAACTTCGCCGTGCTGATGGCACCGGTCCTCCTGATGCAAGCGGCGGCGTCGGTGCTGCTGTGGGCGGTACTGGTGCGCTGTTTCGGGCGCCGGTGGGGGATTCTCGTCCCGTTCACGATGTTCACGACGTCGACCTTGCTGCTCGTCCCGACGTTGTGGTGGGCGTACGCCATCCAGATCGCTCCCGTGCTGCTGGCCGCCACCGCCGCACTGCACGCGCACGTGCGGTATCTCGCCGACGGCGGCCGCTGGGCGATCGCCACCGTGGCCTGGACCGTCTTCGGACTCGCCTTCTACGAAAAGGCAGTTTTCATCCCGGTGCTGATCGCCGGGATCACCGTGCTGCTCGGGATTTCCCTGCGCCGCCACCTCGTCCTGATGGGTGTCCTCGCCGCCGTCCTCGCGGGCTACGCCGCCGTTTTCCTGGCGTTGACCACGAGCCAGGTCGGGCAAGGTGGCGGTCCGGTGACCGTCGGCACGGTCGCGGACATGACGGGCCGGATGCTCGGGGACGCCCTGATCCCCGGGATGGTCGGCGGGCCCTGGTCGGGGCCGGGCCCCGGCGCGACGTTCGCCGCTTCCCCCGTGGTGGTGCGGATCGTGCTGCTGCTCGTGGCCGTCGCGGTGCTGGCCATCGGGATTCGCGTCGGCGGACTCCGGGCCCGGAAGGCGTGGATCCTGCTGGGCCTGGTGTTCGTGGCCGACATCGGGCTTTCGGCGGCCACCAGGCTCACCGAGGTCGGCCCGGAACTGGGCAGCGATCCCCGCTACGTCGCCGATCTGGCACTCGTCGTCGCGCTGTGTCTCGCTTTCGCCTTCCTGGAACCCAAACCGCTCGACCGGCCTTCGGATCCCGTGCTGTCCTCGGCGAAACGCCCGGTCGCCCTGGCGTTGTGTCTCGCCTTGATCGCTAGTTCCGCCGTGGGTTTCACCCGGCTGGCGCCCGGATTACGGTTCGAACATTCCAGGGATTTCCTCGCCAACGCGCGCGCCTCGATCGAACGGGACCCCGACCTCGTCCTGTTCGACACGGCTGTACCGAACGACGTCCTGCACGGCTGGTTCGGTGAGAACGCCCGTGCTTCCCGGGTGGTCGGCCTGATCCCCGGCTTCCAGTTCGATCAGCCGACCAGCCGGATGTCCCTTTTGGACGATTCGGGTACCGCGAGGACGATCACCGGCGTGGAACCGGTTTCCCGCGGCCTGCCCGGTCCGGTGGCGGGCTGTGGCTACACCGTCGGCGAGCAGCTGGTCCGGGTTCCGTTGGACACGCCCGTTCTCGGCCGGTACCTGCTCCGGATCGACTACTTCACCTCGGACGGTGGCGAAGGGTTCGTGGATCGCGACGGAGCCCGAGTGCCGGTGTGGTTCCAACCCGGTCTGCACACGATGTATCTGCCGATCGAGGGCCTGTTCGACAAGGTCGGCTTCCAGTTGTCCGCCAAGGGTGCTCCGGTCTGCCTCGCCAAGGTCGACGTCGGCAGACCGCTCACTCAGTAGGGGTCGTACGGGCTGTCGTGGCCGAAGATCTTCGCGACGGGAGCCAGGCGCAGCCGCAGCAGGATCTTGATCCCGACGTTGCGTACGAACCAGGGCAGCTGCGCGAGCACGCGCAGCCGGTCCTTCGCTGACGGCGGGGTGAGCCGGAACCGGGCCAGTGACGTCGCGCGGTCGAGGTACGTGTACCGCCGTCCGAAGAGGACTTTCACGATCGTGCCCAGCGTGACACCGATCGAGGAAAAGCAGTCGTGGACCAGGATTTCCCCACCGTCGGCCAGGTTCGCCGACCAGCGCAGGTCGTCGGTGTAGGTCCAGTAGTCGTGTTTGCCGTCGATGTAGAGCAACTGGATCGGGCGGTCCCAGCGTGGGCGGAGCTTCGTGCTGTACTCCGCCACGAGCTCGACGACGTCCTCGACGCCTGCCTTTCTCAGGTTCGCCTCGAACCGTTGGCGTGTCGGCGATCCGCCGAACAACCGGCCGTCGACGAACGGGTCGACGGCGACCACCCGCGCCCCGACTGTGCGGGCTGCGCTCGCGAGCACGATCGTCGAACGGCCCTGGTGGCTGCCGATCTCCACGATGAGATCGCCCTTGTCCAGCCGGCACGCGGCGTTCCACAGGGAGAGGCCTTGATCCCGCGTCATCCAGCCCTTGACGGGTTCGGCGAGCGACCACGCTTCTTCGAAACCGTCTGTCATAGGGCGCATAGTAGCCACGTTTCCGCCTAGTATCTACCGGATGGTAACCCCCGGCGCGCTCGTGAAGAGGCCGAGCACGTGGATCGTGCTGGCACTCACCGTGCTGTCCTTTGTGCAGCGTCCCGGCAGGACGACCTTCGACACGAAACTCGACCTCGCGGTGGATCCGCTGGCCTTCCTCGGCCGGGCACTGCATCTGTGGAATCCCCAGGCGACGGCGGGGGAGCTGCAGAACCAGGCGTACGGCTACCTGTTCCCGATGGGGCCGTTCTTCGCGGTGTGCCAAGCCGTCGGGCTACCGGTCTGGATCGCGCAGCGGCTGTGGTGCGCGATCCTGCTCTCGGTCGCGTTCGGCGGCGCCCTGCTCGTGGCCCGCGCGCTGAAAATAGGGAACGAACGGACTCGGCTGATCGGAGCAGTGGGTTACGCCCTCGCGCCGAGGATGGTCACCGAAATCGGTTCGCTGTCCTCGGAAATGCTGCCCGCCGTCCTGCTGCCGTGGGTGCTGCTGCCGTTGATCCTCGCCGATCGCATCGGCTCGCCGCGCCGTGCCGCCGGGCTGTCCGCGCTCGCCGTGTTGTGCATGGGCGGGATCAACGGCGCGATGGTCGTGATGGCGCTCGTGCTCCCGGGATTGTGGCTGCTGACCCGGAAATGGCGGAGCACGCATGTCGCGCTGGTCATCTGGTGGTTCGTCTTCGTCGTCGGCGTGGTGCTGTGGTGGTTCCTGCCGCTGGTGCTGCTCGGCCAGTACAGCCTGCCGTTCCTCGACTACATCGAGTCCGCGACGAACACCACGGCACCGATGTCGTTGTTCGAGGTGCTGCGCGGCACGAACCAGTGGGTCGCCTACGTCGTGCAGGGCACGCCGTGGTGGCCTTCGGGCTGGGCGCTGATCGACAATCCGGTGCTGATGGCGGCGACCGGGCTGGTGGCCGCGGTCGGGCTGTTCGGCCTCGCGCGGCGTGGGCTGCCCGAACGGCGGTTCCTGGTGCTCGGCGTGCTGACCGGGCTGACACTGCTGACCGTCGGCTACGTCGGGACGCTCGACAGCCCGCTGGCGGAACCCGTGCGGCATCTGCTTGACGGCCCGCTCGCGCCGCTGCGGAACGTGCACAAGTTCGAACCGGTGCTGCGGCTGCCGTTGATGCTGGCGTTCGTCCACGGCATCACGAGCTACGCACCAGCGCTGCGGCGGAATCTGCGGCCCGCATTGGGCGCCCTCCTGGTCGTGGCGATGGCCGCGCCGGTGTGGCTGCTGACGTTGCGGCCGGGGCCGGGCTGGGACGAGGTGCCGGGGTATTGGTACGACGCGATGGGCCACGTCGCCAAGACCGACGCGACCGCGCGCACGTTGCTGCTGCCCGCGACCGGGTTCGGCGAGTACGACTGGGGCCGCACGGTGGACGAACCGGCGCAGGCCATCGCGGACAGCCCGTGGGCGGTGCGCAACCAGGTGCCGTTGGGCTCGGAGGGCAACACCCGCCTGATGGACTCGGTCGACGCGGCCTTGGCCGACGGCAGAGGGGATCCCGGGCTCGCGGCGTTGCTCGCGCGGTCGGGCTACCGGTTCCTGCTGCTGCGCGGCGACGTCGACCGGGCCAAGGTCGGCGCGCCCGATTTCACGACGTTGCGCGCCGGGCTGGCGGGATCGCCGGGGATCGAGAAGTCGGCCCAGTTCGGGCCGCTGGAGGTCTTCGAGGTGAAACGTCCGGTGCCGCTCGTCACCGCGACGTCCACGAAGGACGTTCCGACGGTGAGCGGCGGGCCGGAGAACCTGTTGCCGCTGATGAACTCCGGGCAGCTCGAACCCGGCACGCCGACGGTGCTGACCGGGGACGGCGGCTCGCCGACCGGGCCGAGGCTGGTCACCGACGGGCTGCGCCGCGCCGAACGCAACGTCGGCGGCGTGCGGGACAACCTGAGCCAGACCCTGACCGCCGGGGAATCCCCGCGCCAGCAACGAGCCGCGCTGGACGTCCTGCCGTTCCCGGGTGAGCAGCACCAGACCGTGGCCGCGTACCGGGGGATCCGCTCGGTCACCGCGTCGACGGCGGCTTCGTTCGCGGACGCCTTCGGCGGCTCGGATCCGAGCCACCTGCCGTTCGCCGCGCTGGACGGGGATCCGCGTACCGCCTGGCATTCGTCGAGCTTCACCGGCCCGATCGGGGAGTGGCTCGAAGTCGAACTCGACACCCCGCGGCTGGTGAACTCGGTCGATCTCGCGATGGTCGACGACATCCGCGTCGGCTGGCCGCCGACCAGGATCCGGATCACCACGGACAACGGCTCCGTCGATCACCAGGTCGTCCGCGGTGCGGGGGCGCACACCTATCCGGTTCCGGCGGGGGTGACGCGCAAGGTGCGGATCACGTTGCTGTCGCTCGTGGTCGGCAGGCAGGACGGGAACGTCGGGATCTCGGACCTGAAAATCCCCGGCGTCGAACCGCAACGCGCGCTGGAAGTTCCCGCCGACCTCGGGGCGGGAACGCCGCCGGGGTTCGCGTTCACCCGTGGGCAGCAGCCGAGGTACGCGTGCGTGCCCGGCCGCTGCGACCCCAACGCGGGCCGCGACGGTGAGGAACCGGACGGAATCCGGCGGCTGTTCTCGACGACGTCGCCGAGTGCCTACGAGTTCGGTGGCACCGTGCTGCCGGCGGGCGGTGGCCGCGTGCCGGTGGAGCTTCCGGGCTTGCGGGTTTCGGCGACGTCACAACTGGGCGGGGATCCGTCCGCGAGCGCGTTCGCCGCGGTGGACGGGAATCCCGCGACCGCCTGGCAGCCCGACATCACGGACCTGCGGCCGACGATGACGCTGGACTGGGCGAAACCGCAGACGATCTCCGGAATCCGCGTCGCCGCCGACTCGCGTGCTCCCGCGCGCTTGGAACTGACCACGCCCACGTCGAGCCGTTCCGTCGAACTCGACGCTTCCGGCGCGGCGAGCTTCCCGCCCCTGGAGACGTCGCAGCTGAAGATCGCGTTCGCCGGCCTCGACGACGACCAGCGGACCCGGAACTCGCTCGGGATCGGGAGTCTTTCCCTGACCGGGGCGGAACTTCCCGCTCCGGCCGCGGAATTCGCGCTGCCCTGCGGATCGGGTCCGAACGTCCGCCTGGACGGCTTCGACTACGACACCTCGGTGCGCGGCACACTCGCCGACTTCGTCGCGCACCGGCCGCTGACGCTGTCCGCGTGCCCCGATTCGGCGGGCGGCGTGGACCTGGCGGCGGGCGGGCACGAACTGCGGACCGACCGTTCCGACTCCTTCGTGGTCCAAGACCTCTGGCTCAAACCCGCCGGCCGGGCCGTTCCGCCCGCCGCGCATCGCGCCGTCACCGTGGACTCGTGGGACGCGACGTCCCGATCGGTCACCGTGGCGGGCGGCGACGAGTCCGTTTTGGCCGTTCCGGAGAACGCGAACGCGGGCTGGACCGCCTCGCTGAACGGGACCCCGCTGGTGAAGACGCGCGTCGACGGCTGGCAGCAGGCGTGGATCCTGCCCGCGGGTTCCGGGGGTGTGGTGCAACTGGAGTTCACGCCGGACTGGAAGTACCGGTCGGGTCTGCTGATCGGGGCGGTCGCGATCCTGCTGGTGCTGATCGGGGCGCTGTGGCCGGTCCGCCGTCGTCGTATTTCGGTGGAAGCCGGTTCCGGGCCGGTGGTGCCAGTGGTCCTGATCGGACTGCTGGCCGTACTGGGCGGGATGCTGCCGATCGTGCTGCTGATCGCCGTCCTGCTGGCCCGCCAGTTCAGCGAACGCGCGCCGCGATACCTCGCTTTCGGCGGGATGGTCGTGGGAACGCTCGTCGCGGTCGTGGGGCGGCTGCTGGGGCATGGGCAGGAATGGGCCTATGGGCCGGTGACGCAGGCTTCGCTGCTGCTGGCGGCGGCGGCGATGGTGGCGATGTGTGTGCCTTGGTTCGCGGGCCGCTCAGCCGAGCCGGACGTCGGGCCGCGGTCGTAGGCGAGCGCTGTCCAGCGCCGCTCGGAGCTCGGCTACGACTCTGCCGGGCTCCGAACGCAGTCGTGACGGCAGCGTCTGGACGACGATGATCCCGGCCGCGGCATATCGGGCGTTGCGGGCGAGAGTGTCGCGAAAGCCGGTGTCTCCCGTGTGATGCTCGAGGGAATCGATTTCCCAGGCGAAGCCCAGTTCGTCGCACCAGCCGTCGGGCTGCGCGATGTAGGTGCCGTCCGCGCCGAAGATCTTGACGTTCCACCGGCACTCGGGCAGATCCGACCGCTGCCAGAGACGCCAGGCATCGGCCTCGGCGACCGATCGGGCGCCGCCCAGGATCGGGAGAAGCGCGCTTCGCAGAAGTTCCTTGCCTGTCCGGTGGCCTTCGTCGAGTTCGTCGGCGAGGGAACGCGGCAGGCAGAAACCTCGCTGGACGGACTCGGCCATCATCGCCGTGATCTGGTCCTTGTGCGGTGTCCTTCGCGCCGCGTCGATCACCGCGCGGGGCACCGGAGCCGTCGGGATTCCGGATCGCGGTCTGGGATGGGGGAGACGTCGTGACCGTTCGATGTGGACGAACCCGCGGTTCGCGACCGAGCGGTTCGCGGGGACGAGCACGTGGACCTCGTCGGTGTCCGGGAGGTAGCGCAGTCCGTAACGCTCCAACGCCCGAACGCCGGTCAGGATCGAGCCGGGGCCGGAATGCAGGAGCGCGGCGTGAATCCTGTGCTCGTCGGTGGCCTCGCCGTTCTGGAGCAGCACGACGCCGGGCAGCAGCATTCGCCACGTCCCGCCGGGCTCGCACCTTCGCGAGATCGTCCGGCGCGGCATGCCGATGGCTTCGAGCTGTTTCGCCGTGATCACCTTCGGTCCGTTGGTGATCAAGGGGTGGCGTGCCCAATCTCCTCTACGCACTCGACCAGCTTGGAGCCGATCACTGACAGAACCCGGCGGCTTGGCTTCGTGACCGGACCTTTCATGCGTGACCGTGTGGATTTTGGGACATCTGACGTCCCAAAATCCACACGGTGGCTCACCTCCGCGACCGCAGTTCCAACACCGCCCCAGAAAGCCCCAACCCCCCAGCGCAGCAAGCGGCGACAGTCACCACCTGAGCGGCCGAAGCGTGCAGCCAAGTCGTCACCAGCACCGTCTCCGCCACCACGGTCGTCCACATCAGCACGGTCACCCGCCGGTCACCGGCGGCCAGGCGCGAGAACAGCAGGATCTGCACCAGCGCGAGCATCGAGCCGGCGAGGGCGAACGGCCAGACCGGCATGGTGCTGGCGGCGTAGCCGGAGCCGCCGATGAACGAGAGCAGACGCGACCCGAAAGCAAAAGAAACCAACAGCACGAAGGCGTCCAGGGCGGCGCAGACGGCCAGTGCGGCGGGCAGGATTCGGCGCCGGTCGTCGCCGTTCGCGAAGCGGGGCAGCACCAGGACACCGACGGCTTGGGGGAGCCAGTACGCGATCTTCGTGACGATCGCGCCGAGCGCGTATTCACCTGCTTCCCCAGGGGGGAGGGTGTGGCGCGCCAGCACGAGGTCGAGGTTCACCAGCAGGACCAGCGCCAGCATCGCTTGCGCCGCGTGCAGGACCTCGCCCGCGTGCCAGCCCGCCTTGCGGGGCCGCGGCCGTCCACAGAGGACCCAGCCGCAGAAGATCACCAGGTAAGAGCCGATAGCGGTGCCTGCCAGCGCGCCGGTGGCGTCACCGCCGATCAGCAGGCCGAGCAGCGAGCCGCCGACTTTGCCCGCGCCTTCGAGCGACATGAGCCCGGCCAGCAGCGCGAACCGGCCGCTGCCCTGCAGCAGACCGTGGAAGAGGCCGAGCAGCGTGAGCGGTCCGAGTGTGACGGCGAGCAGCAGCGCGGGCACCACCGAATCCAGGTGCAGCACGAAGACCAGCACCGGCGCCAGGATCAGCCCGATGGTCGCGACAACTGCGCTCGTCGTGAGGCCGAGCGCGAGCAGCGTCCCGCTGTCCTGCGACTCCTTAGACGAACGCAGCCGGGCCACCCGCAGCGCGACCACGGTTTGCAGCCCCATCGCGGGCACGACGCCGATCACCAGCACCGCCAGCAGCGAACTCAGCTCACCGAACGCGCTCGGCGCGAGCAGCCGGGCGGCGACGATGCTCAGCGCGTAGGCGCCGGCGTTGTTCGCGGCCAGCGCGAGCGAGACGAGGATCGCCGCGACACGCTTGTCGGTCCTGGTCTGGTCGACCTCGGCGTCTACGCTCAACAGAGCTCCCATTACCGGCGAGTAATCTCCGCGACCATAACCGCGATCGAGGCGGAAAGGGAAGGGCACTTGGACGCACGGCGCGAACGTCTCGTCCTCGCCGCGGTGTCGGCGGGGCTGGCGCTGCTGGTGTTCCTGCCGGTGCTCGGACGGGGCTTCGTCCTGAGCTACGACATGGTGTTCGCCCAGCGTCAGTCGCTGATCCCGGACGCGCTCGGCCTCGGTTCCGCGCTGCCGCGATCGGTCCCCGCCGACGCCGTGATCGCGCTCGCGACCACACTCGTTCCCGGCGACATCGTCCAGAAAATCGTCTTGTTCCTGGCGCTCTTCGGAGCGGCATACGGCGCAGCGCGGCTGGTCCCGACGGAGCAACTCGGTACGCGCGTCGTCGCCGCCACCGGTTACGCGTGGACGGCCTATTTCGCGGAGCGGTTGTTCATCGGGCATTGGCCGCTCCTGCTCACCTACGCGTGCCTCCCGTGGATCGTGCGCTCCGCGCTTTCCCTGCGCCGGAACGAACCGAGGGCGCTCGCCCGGCTGATCCTCGCCTGCGCCCCCGCGGTGCTCACCCCGCCCGGCGGAGTGCTGGCCGCGCTCACCGCGATCGTGCTGGCCGGGCCGCGAAAACTGGTCCACACCCTCGGTCTCGCCGTCGTGCTCAACCTGCCGTGGCTCGTCCCGACGCTCCTGCACGACGGCGGAACGCTGTCCGATCCCGCCGGGGTGGCCGCGTTCAGCGTCCGCGCGGAAAGCTGGGGCCCGGCCATCCTGAGCGTGCTCGGACTCGGCGGGATCTGGAACGGCGACGTCGTTCCCGGCAGCCGGGGCGCGCCGATGGCGCCGGTGCTGATCCTCGTCACGGTCGCCGTGGCCCTGGCCGGGTTCCGCCCGCTGGCGCGGAAGTGGGGCACCCCGCCGGCGAGGGCGTTGCTGCTGCTGGGGGTTCTCGGTGTCGTGCTCGCCGCGCTGGCGACCTTGCCGTTCGGCGAGCCCGTGCTGTCCTGGGCGATGGGGCACGTGCCCGGCGCGGGACTGCTGCGGGACGCGCAGAAATGGGTGGCCTGGTGGGCACTTCCGGTCGCGCTCGGGTTCGCGCTCGCGGTCGAGGCCGCCGCCGCGCGTCTGCGGACCGGCGCGGCGCGTGGGGCGCTCGTCGTGGCCGCCGCGCTCTTTCCCTTGCTCACCATGCCCGATCTCGCGTGGGGCGGCTGGGGAAGGCTCGAAGCGGTGCGCTATCCGGACGACTGGAACGCCGTCCACCGGGTGCTCGCCGAAGACGACCGGTCCGGCGACGTCGTCGCGCTGCCGCTGTCCACGTTCCGGAGTTTCGCCTGGAACCACCACCGGACGCAGCTGGATCCGGCGCCACGCGTACTCCCCGAGACCGTGCTCGTCGACGACACGCTGCGGGTCGGCGGCGAGGAGATCGCCGGCGAGGATTCCAGAATGGACCGTGTCCGCGCGGCGAAGTCGCCGGAAGACCTGTCGGCGGCCGGAATCGGCTGGATCCTCGTCGAACACGGGACGCCGGGGCGGGTCGATCCTCGGTTGCTGACCGGCGCGGAACCGGTGTGGTCCGGTGACTGGCTCACGCTTTACCGCACTCCCGGTGAGCCCGTCGTGACCGGGACGCGATCACCGCTCCCCGTGCTGCTGGCAAACGGAGTAGCGCTGGTGACGATCGCGGCCGCACTGTTGTGCCTCAAGTTACCGGTGCGTACATTGAGCCGACGCAGGAATTCCCTGTCGCGGAAGGAGTAGGTCTTGGGCACCCTCATCGGCGCGGCCGCCGCCGTCATCATCGGGCTCGCAACGGCCGCAGGGGGGAGTTACGCGCTGACGAACTCCGCCGATCCGGACGCCGCACCCCAGGTGCAGGCGAAGATCAAGGAGCAGTTCAACCCGAACTCGAGCCCCGAGCACGTCATTTACGGCAACCGCTGAGCCGGTGTCCGAGCTCGCTTCCGACCACGCCGGCCGGGTCGTCGGGCTCTACGGCGACCCCACCGTTTCCTGGAGCATCCTCCTGGAAGCGAGGCTGTCTTCGGTTCTGGCGCCGGAAAAGGCGCGGATGCGGCTGGCGGTCGCGGTCGGGGAACGACCGTGGCTGGGCGCCGCTCCGGACGTCGAAGCCGTTCGGGGCGAAGAACTTCCGGCGGTCCGCGATCGGTTCGCCGAGGCGGCGTACGAACGCGGCGCCCCGCTGCTCCGGGTCGCCGTCGGCACCGACGAACCGGTCGTGCTGATCGCCGCACACCACGGCGCGCTTGACGGTCTCGGCCTGCTCGCCGTCCTCGGCCTGGCCCTCGACGTCCCGATTTCGTCCGCCGCCAAGGGGATCGGTGCCCGCACGGCGGACCGATCCTTTCTCGTGTCCGCCTTCCAGCGGCTCGCTGAAGCGCTTTTCGCGCCCCCGGCGAGAATCACTCCGGAGAGGTCCGAAAGCGGCCCTGGGGACGTATTCAGCGCCAGGATCCTCCCGCGCTCACGGTTCGGGTCCTCCGCGTTCGCCGCGGCCGCCGCGGATTTGACCGAGACGTGGAATGCCCGGCATGGCGAGGAAGCCGCCCGCGTCGTGGCCGCGGTCGGCGCGTCGTGGCGAGGCGGCGCCGTCCCGGAACCCTTGCACGACAGCGCGTTTTTCCGGTTGCGGCTCGGCGGGAAACCCACGGTCGCCGAAGTCGGCGCGCTGCTGGCCACACAGCCGCCGGAGCCCGATTTCCCCGCCCGCAGCAGCCGGATCGCCCGGCTGGGCACCCGGCTGCTGGCAGGCAGGCTCGGTTCGACCTACCTCGTTTCCAACCTCGGCGTCGTTTCGGCGGCGGACGCGGTCACCTCGATCGCGTTCTATCCCGCCGCCAGCGGCCGCTCAGGCGTGGCGTTCGGCGCGGTGACCGTCGGCGAGACGAGCACCGTCACCGTGCGCGCACGCCGCAAGGACTTCGACGACGCCGCCACGGCCGATCTGGCCGACGGGATCGTGGAAGCCCTGCGCAGTCAGGACCCTGGGATGGGGGATGGCCACCCCGGCCACGTCGCGCACGAGTGATTCGAAGCGGTTCACGCTGTGCTCCCAGTCGAACAGACCGGCCCACGTGACGCCGGCCCGGCCCATCTCGGTCCGCCGTACCCGGTCGGCGAGCAACCCGTCGACCTGTGCGGTGAAGTCGGCGAAGTCGTCGGCCAGCAGACCCGTCTTACCCTCCACAATGGACTCGGCCACGCCACCCGCCGCCCGGTAGGCCACCGACGGCACGCCGTGCGCGGCAGCCTCCATGATGACGATGCCCCAGCCTTCCTTGACCGACGGGCACAGGTGCAGCCAGGAGCGTTCCAGGATCTCGTGTTTCTCGTCCTCGTCCACCCACCCGTGCAGCCGCACACGGTCCTCGACGCCCCTGTCGCGGGCGTGCTTGCGCAAGACCTCTTCCCACGGGCCCTGGCCCACGACCTCCAGCTTCAGCGTCGGCCAGCGCCGGGACAGTTCCGCGACGACGTCGATCGCGTGCTCGATCCGCTTGTGCGGCACCAGCCTGCTGACCGCGACCAGCGTCGGCTCGGTCTCCCGGACGGCCTTGCCGCGCGGGGGAGTGTCCAAACCGTTGGGTACCACCGTGATGCGTGAGCCTTCGATGCCGAGGCCCGCCAGTTCGCCCTTGGTGATCTCGGAAACCGTGACGTAGCGGCAGTGGCGGAACAGCCACGGCGCCAGCCTCGACTCGATCCACCAGCCGATACGGCCCAGTGTCTCGCCGAGTGCGCTGATCCACTGTTCCTTGTGGACGTGGTGCACCAGCACGAGGACCGGGCAGCCCGCGACGAGCCTGGCGAAGAACGGCATCCCGTTCTGCACGTCGACGACGAGGTCGGCGTGCGCCTTCCGGATCGCCCGGAGTGCGTGGAGGTAGACGCCGAACTTGTTGCCACGGCGGCGATAGCGGACACCGTCGCGCCATTCCCCGGCGTTCGCGCCCGGGTACGCCGCGCACTGGATCTCCACCCGGTATCCGGCCTTGGCGAGCCCTTCGGCCATCCGCTCGACGTACCGCTCGGAGCCGCCGCCCTCCGGATGCCCGGTGTCGCGCCAGTTGACGAGCAGCACACGTGGCCTTTCCATCGTGGTTCTCCCAACCTGTTAGCGACAATGCTAGGTTACCGGTGCGTACACGGTAGATGAATCATTCTCGGAAAGCGATGGTTCGATGGTCGGTAATCGGTCGGTGACCCCAGCAACGATGCCTCATCGCGCCACTTTGCGCAGATCGGTGACGTTGTTCCGGGCTTTTCTCGCCGAACAGACGGATCCGGACGGTTTCTACTCGGTGCTCGCCGAGGACTCGGTCCGGCAATTGGCGCAGCACACTCCGTTGAACGGCCGAACCATCGTCGACGTCGGCGGCGGTCCCGGCTATTTCTCCGACGCGTTCCGTGCCGCCGGAGCCACGTATCTCGGCATAGATCCCGACGTCGGAGAGCTGACGGCGCGCGGCGAGGCCGGGGAGAACATGGTGCGCGGCAGCGGGACGAAACTGCCCGTACGCACCGCTTCCGTCGACGTCTGCTATTCGTCGAACGTCCTCGAACACGTTTCCGAACCCGAGGTCATGCTGGCCGAGATGTGCCGGGTGACCAAACCTGGCGGAACGATTTTCGCCTCGTTCACACCGTGGTATTCGCCATGGGGCGGGCACGAGACGGCGCCGTGGCATTTCCTCGGTGGCCACTATGCCCGGCGGCGTTATGTCGAAAAGAACGGAAAGGAGCCGAAGAACAAATTCGGCGAGAGCCTTTTCGCCTTTTCGGCGGGCGCGGCCATCCGGTGGGGGAAGGCCGCGCCGCTCGCCGATCTCCAGGAGGTCTACCCGCGCTACCACCCCTCCTGGGCCCAGTGGATCGCGCATGTCCCGGGAGTCCGGGAGATCGCGTCGTGGAATCTGGTGATGGTGCTGCGCAAGCGTTAGTGGCGCGAGGGGGCGCGGCGCTTCGCCAGCAGGAAGACCCCAAGGGCGAGGAACGCCGCGCCGGTGACGCCGAGCACGATCGGCCCGGTGCTCCCGATGAAGTCCAGCTTGCCCTTGTTCTCGTCGACCTGCTTGACCATCGCGTCCACGGTCGCGTCGGTGAACTCCAGTTTGCCGTCGAAGACCACCGTGGGGGTGGGGTTGGCGGCCGACCGCAGTTCCTGGTGCGACTGCTGTTCCTGCTTGACCTGGATACCCGTCACCGGCTCGATCCAGCTCGTGATGGTGCCTCGGTAGAACTGGCCGGCCTCGACGGAATCTCCGGCGGCCCCGATGAGCGAGCCCGGCACCTTCTTCGTCGAGATCTTCGTGTCGGGGATCTCCTGGACGAACTTGTAGACCTCGACACCCTTGATCTCGTCGACGCCCTTGAACCGGGCCTGGACGGCGCGGCCGGTGTTGTCGTCGTAGACCTGGTAGTCCTTCTTTTCGGTGTCGAAGGGGAACTTGAAGTTCAGGCCGGGCTGCGGCTTGTACTCCTGGACCTCCTCGGGCTTTTCGTTCTCCTTCTCGGCCTTCTCCTTGAGCTTGGTGACGAAGCTGCTGTTGGCCGAGCACTTCGCCTCTTGGTCGCCGCCCGGCGGCACGTAGCCTTCCGCGGTGCGGCGGTCGAAACAGACCTGGCGTTTGCTCGCGCTGACCACGGTTTGGTCGCTGGTGTCGACGACCGACACGGCCATCAGCCACACCGCGACGTCCGTGCCCTCTTGCATCTCCGGCGGCGCGAAGTTCGCCACCACGTGGGCGGTCGCCTTCAGTTTGGCGTCGTCACGGATCTCCGTGACGGTCTTGTCGCCCACCTTCTTCACCGCGAGCACCTTCGACGCGGTGCCTTCGAGGACCGACGTCGATTCCTGGTTCAGCGGCACCTTGGCGAGTTCGGGTTTCACGTAGGTCGGCAGCAACACCGCGCCGGCGACGGAGAACACCCCTAGGGCCAAGAAGATCAGGCTCAACGCTCGACGCAAGGGTCCTCCTGGTGAGACCACGGAAACATCCACATTACCCATCGGTAATCAGTCGCCAGATACTGGCCCGCGCGCCGGTCGGCGTCAAAGGTGTGACCGACGGTCACAGGCACGCCGTGCGACCGGAAGGTGGTACCGGCGCCGCCATTCGGCGCAGTCCGCCAAACATGTTTGTTCCCCGGAACAACGTGATGGGGACCACCATCGGACGACTTCCGGTGCGTGGAAAGGAACTCTGTGCCGCAGGACCCGAACGATCGCCGCGCGCTGGACATCGGCGCGTACTCGGATTCCATCACCGACGTCGAGCTCCGCGACGCCGTCGCCGACGTCGCCGCGCTGCTTTCGTTGCACGGCAACGTGATCCGCGATCTCGACGCCAGGAGATCACGGTGGCGTCCCGGACGGCGGTCGCCGCATCCCGACATCGTCCTGTCCGCGGCCGGACGCCGTCCACAGTGGACGAGATCCGCGAATCCCGAAGTGACCCTGCCGGTCGCCACGACCGCGCGCGGCCGGACGCTCGCGGTGCGGCTCACCGCGCGGCCCGGTCTCGGGCACACGCTGCTGGACCTCGCGAGGATCATCGACGCCGACATGGCGCCGGAAAGAACGGTCTAAGAGTCCGTCAGCCGGACCGCTTCCAGTGCGACGTAGAGCTCGCCGACGTCGACCGGGTCGGACAGGTCGCGCCGGGTCAGTTCCTGTACCCGGCGCAGCCGGTAGCGGACCGTGTTCGGGTGGACGATCAGCCGGTCCGCGGCCTCCTTGGCCGAACCGTGCCCGGCGAACCACGCGTTCAGCGTGTCGAGCAGGACCTGCCGCTCGGCTTGGGGCAGCACCAGCAGTCCGGCCAGCACCGAACGCAGCACGTCCCGCGACATCTCCGGCGCGCTCGCGACCAGCGTGGTGACCGGGGAGTCGCCGAACACGGCGACACCGGCGGCGCCGGTGGCCAGCGAGCGGCGGGCGATCCGGGCCCGGTGGACGGCGTCCGGTACTTCGAGGAATCCGTTGAACGGCCTGCTCATCCCCGCCGCCAGCGGCAGGGTGCCCAGCAGGTCGCGCAGCCGACGGACGTCTTCGACGCGGTCGATCACCACGAGGCCGACCTCGGCGCCCGGCCGCCAGGCCGACTTCCAGCGCCGTGCCCGCAGCAGCGCCTCGACGCCGGGCCGCTCCTCCGGCTCGACGGCTTCCGTCACGACGGCGACGAACGTGCCCGCGGCCGGGAGGTCGAGCTCCTTCGCGGCGTTCTCGAGCTCCGGCTGGGTGGCGAACCGGCCCTGCAGCAGACCGTCGAGCAGGGCGAGCTTCTCCTGCGAGAGCTCGGCGGCGACCTCGCTGTACGCGGTGGTCAGCGCGTCGGAATAGAGATCGATGGTCTTCCACACGTTGGAGTTGATCTCCACCGTGCGCGCCGGGTTGATGAAGCCGGGGCCCGCCAGTTCCAGCAGGCGTTCGTAGACGAAGATCCCGCCGATCCGGAACGCGCGGAGCACGGACGGCAGCGGGATACCCTGCCTGGCCTGGGCCAGCCCGGTCTTGCGGGCCGCGTCGAGCGGCAGCCCCCGTCCCTCGACGAGCGCCGTCAGCGCCCGCTCGAGATTCGCCCGGCAGACCTTGCGCAATTCGTCCGGCGCGGTGCTGTCCACCTGGTGGTAGAACTCGTCCTCGTCGCTGAGCAGCTGGGCGAGGCGATCACTGAACTCGGGCAGCCGGGTGAGCATCGCCTGCATGAGCACACGCTGCTCCCGGGGTGCGGGAGTAGCGAGAGCTTCGGTGCCCATCCGTCAACTCTAACCCGATGGAGCGGCCGCTTTTTATCACGATGCGACGAAAGGGCGGTTTCACGAGCTGAGCGCGGTTGACAACCTGCGCAGGGTTTCGCGGGCCCGCCGCAGGTCATCGAGGGTGACACCGCTGTCGTCGAGCACGTCCCCGCGCCGGGTTTCGCTCGCGTCCCAGAGCCGCTGCAGCAGTCGCTCGCCCTCGGGGGTGATGGCGTACAAGGCGGAGCGGCGATGGGCGGGATTGGGTCGTGCGCACAGTTCGCCGGCTTCGGTGAGGTCGTCCACGACGCGCTGGACGGCTTGGCGGACCTGGCCGAGCCGTCGCGCGATGGCGGGGACGGCCAGTGGTTCTTCGGACACCGCGCTCAGCACGTGCCAGCGGGCGACGGTCGTGCCCTGCCCGGCGGCCTCCCGTTCGCTGATCCGGCGGCTCACTCCCGCCAGCTCGTAGACGTCGGCGATCAGCAACCGGTAGTCGTGGACGAGCTCGCTCATAGTTGACAGCATACTGTCAAAGTGCCCATCCTGACCGCATGGATGTCGCCGAGCAGATCGCCGCCGTGTTCACCGCCGCCGGACCGCGTCCCGAACTCGCCGCACGGTTGAGCGTGTTCGAGCCGCTGATCGGCAGCTGGGACCTGGTGGTGCACAACCACGCCGAGGACGGGAGCGTCCGGACCGTCGACGGCGAATGGCATTTCGGCTGGGCGCTCGACGGCCGTGCGCTGGCCGACGTGTGGATCAGTCCCGCGCGGGCGAGCAGGAGCGGCGGCGTGGACGGCGAGTGGGGGATGAGCCTGCGCTTCTACGACGAGAAGATCGACGCGTTCCGGTCGACCTGGCTCGGCCCCGGCAACGGCTGGGTGATCCCGTTCCTCGGCAAGCCGACGGAGGACGGCTTCGAGATCGAGGCGGACACCGACGGCGTCCGGCGCCGGTGGATCTTCTCCGAGCTGACCGCCGCGAGCTTCTCCTGGCGGGCGGAGGAAACGCTGCCGGACGGGGCCCCCTTCGTCCGGCAGCGTTTCGAGGCCACTCGTGCGGTCAATGGTTGATCTTGAACCACGGCTGCGACCAGCCGAGATAGGTGTAGTTCCAGGCGTTCTTGATCTCCGAGATGGTGGTCTCGGTGAAGCTGCCGGGACCGTGGATGTCGTTCGACAGGAACTTGCCGCCGCCGATCGAGATCATGGTGTGTCCCGTGCCGCCGTTGCTGAAGAACGCGAGCCCGCCCGCGGGGACCTGGGTGTCGCCGGGGTGCTTGTACGAACCCGGGATCTGGGTCCAGTGCACGTAGGCCGTTTCCGAACCGCTCGCGGTCCAGCCGTAGGCCCACGAGTTGATCCGGTCGCACCAGCGGTAGTAGTTCGGGTCGTTGTTCGTGTGCACGTGCGCCTTCGCCCACGCGACGGCTTCGGCGCAGGTCCTCGGGTTGCCGGTGCCCGCGGTGGAGCAGGACAGGGTGCTGCCGGCGCAGTCCGGGGCGACCCGGCCGTCCGAACCGGTGTAGACGTAGGCGTCGCTGATGTAGCCGCCCTTCGACGGCACGTAGTCCCAGATGTCGGTGGTGCCGTACTTCCCGGTCACCGTCGTGCCGTTCGTCTGGCAGTCGATCGTGACGGCGGTGCCGCTCGCGACGGTGCCGACCGAACTCGCGCTCGTGCTCGGGCTCGACCGCACGGTCACCGCCACCCCGGAGTCGGTGTTCACCGTGCCCGTCGCCGCGAGCGCCTCGCCCGCGCCGCCGAGCATGATCGCCCCGGCCAGCGCGATCGTGCCCACGGCGCCTCTGGCGATCCTCGATCGGATCTTCATCTGTGTCCTCCAGTGGTTTCCCCGAATAGAGGGCCAGGATGGAGGAACGTCGTACAAGCGCCGTACAAGAAAACGATCGTCCTAAGTGGACTTTTCTATACCGGGACGAGCTCCGGTTCGGGGATTTGCCCGATGATCGGGACATCGTTCGCGTATCGGGCGTTCCGCTCGGTGAGCAGGACCCGCAGCCGGGTGAGCGCCCTGAACTGGGCCGCGCGGACCGCCCCGGCGCTCGGCAGGCCGAGCCGTTCCGCCGTCTCCTCGGCCGAAAGCCCGAACACGAACCGCAGCGCGAGCACCTGCCGGTGCGGCATCGGCAACCGAGCCAGCAGGACGCCGGCCTGCAACCGGTGCTCCAGCCGTTCGATCTCGTCCGGATCGCGGCGCGCCCACGCCGTCAGCCCGTCGCCGATCTCCGGCACGGAGGCGACCGGTTCGCGGGAACGGCGCCGGTGCTGGTCGGCCACCTTGTGCCCGGCGATCCCGAGGACGAACGCGAGGAACCGGTCCGGGCGGTACCGGTAGCGGGGCAAGGCGATCAGCATCGCCTGCAACACCTCCTGCGCGCAGTCCTGCGCGTCGCAGGCCCCCGTGCCGGCGCTCCCGAGCCTGCTCGCGCAGTAGCGGAACACGTGCGGGGAAAGGAAACGGGTCAACTCCCGGAGCGCGTCCGGGTCACCGGCCACGGCCGCCCGGACCAATCTGCTGTCCGGGTTGGGCAGCCGCCCCGCCGTGGCGGCGGCACGGGAGTCCGCGGGTACCGTCGAGGGCGCTACCTCGTCCAAGTCTGCACTCCTGGTTCGGGGGAACTGGCCGCCAAGGTGCGCCCGTCATCGGGGGCCGGGACTTCGTGCGCGGTTGTCCAGCTTGCCGTTCCGTGCAGGGGATGTCCATACGACGGGCCGGAAGTCATCCGAACCGCGCAATGTCTACTATGGACTGTTATCCGGCGATACCTTGAGACAGGACAGCACCGGGGGATAGGCGGTGGTGTCGGTGCTGAGCAGATCCGACGTCCAGACCACGCAATGCGCGAGCACGCGGATCCGCTGGTCGAGATCCGCGTTCTCGCAGGCTTGCCCGATCTGGTCGGCGCAGGTGTCCCGGTCGTCGCGGACACTGGCGGCGATGGCGCGGACGATCGCCGCCACTCCCGGCTCGAGACGGTCGGGCCGGACCGTCATGCCCGCGTGATCACGCAGGCGCAGCGTGAACGGTTCGCCGATCCGCAGTGAACGGCGGCGATCCTTGGCCGCCAAGGAGAACGTGTCGACCAGTCGTCCGACGACGTCGTCGAGCGCCGGTCCTCTCCGGGTGGTGGAGGCGATGGACATCAGTGCGCTGGCGAGCCGGTCGGCTTCACCTGATCTGGTGAGCGACAGGAGATCGCGTGCGGCGGTGTGCGCGCGTTTGGTGGTGGGTGTCATGTCGGGCCCCTCGTTCGGTGTGCCGACTCCCGATACCCCGCAGGTCGCGGGTTAAACCTGAGGGATCGTCGGATTGGCGCGAGCGGGGGCGCGGGTTGCGCCGTTCGGCTCACTTCGCGGACCGGGAACACAGGGCTCGGCGTGAGCAAAGACGTGACTCGCGTGATCAGGAACGTGACTCGCGTGATTGGAGGCCGCACTCGGGGTGTTCCGCCTCTGATCACGCGAGTCACGCCTTCGATCACGTGAGTGCGGCGTCACGACCCCTCCGCCGCTCACTTGACCAGCGCTTTCTAACGCGTGAGCAGGTCTCGAAGCTCCTTCGCCACCTCCGCGGGCGACTCTTCGGCCATGAAGTGACCCGACGTGACCGTCCGATGGTCCAGGTCGGTCGCCCACGCCTGCCAGAGCGCGACGGCGTCGTACCCGAGCACGGCGCCCCAGTCCTGCTGAAGCACGGTGAGCGGCATCGTGAGCCGGTTGCCTGCCGCGCGGTCCGCTTCGTCGTGCTCGATGTCGATGCCCGCCGACGCGCGGTAGTCGGCGACGATGGAGGGCACCGCGTTCCGTGACGCCTCCAGGTACGCGGCACGGACGTCGGCGGGGATCGCGTCGCCGTCGCGCGTCCACGCGTCGAGGAAGTGACCGAAGAACGCGTCCGGCGCGCCCGCGATCAGCTGTTCCGGCAGTCCGGGCGGCTGGGCCATCAGGTAGAGGTGGAAGCCGACCGCGGCGCCGGCGCCGTGCAGCACGTCCCACATGTCCAGCGTCGGCAGCACGTCGAGGATCGCGAGGTGGCTGACCTTGTCCGCGTGGTCGAGCCCGGCCCGCAGGGCCACCAGCGCGCCCCGGTCGTGCCCGGCGAGGGCGAACCGGTCGTGGCCGAAGGCCTTCGCGACGGCGACGACGTCGGCCGCCATCGATCGCTTCGAGTAGGTCTCGCCGGTGTCGGCGGGCTTGTCGCTTTCGCCGTATCCTCGCAGGTCAGGGCAGAGGACGGTGTGGTCGGCCGCCAGATCCGCCGCGACGTGCCGCCACATGAGGTGGGTCTGGGGGAAGCCGTGGAGCAGCACGATCGGGCTGCCCGTCCCGGCGACGGCGACGTCCAGTGCCACGCCGTCCGCGACGGGCACACGCTGGTAGTCGAATCCGGTGATGCGCATGGGTACCTTCCTGGTCGTTCCGTGACGACCGCCAGCGTTCCCGGCCCGGATCAGCACCCGGTCAGCGACGACCGAGCGGCCGGGGCACGATGATCACCGTCGGTGAAGGAGGTGACGATGCGGTTCGGGGTGCTCGGCCCGCTCCTGGCCGAGGACGCGCGCGGCGAGGTCGGGCTCAAGGGGCCGCGACACCGCGCGGTGCTGGCCAGGCTGCTGATCGCCCGCGGCCGGGTCGTGCCGGTGGAACGGCTGGTCGACGACCTGTGGGAACGTCCGCCCGAGGGCGCGGTCGGCGCGGTGCAGACCTTCGTCGGTGCCCTGCGCCGCGCGCTGGAACCGGATCGCGCGCCTCGTGAGCCCGCGCGGCTGCTCGTCACGGTCGCCCGCGGCTACGCCCTGCGCGCCGATTCCGTCGACGCGTGGGACTTCGAGGCCGCCGTCGCCACGGCCCGTGAACTCCTCGACGCCCGCCGGGCCGACGCGGCACTGTCTCAAGTGGACACCGCGCTCGCGCTGTGGCGCGGCCCCGCGTATGCCGAGTTCGCCGAGGAAGGCTGGGCGCTCGGCGAGGTCTCCCGGCTGACCGAACTCCGATTGCTGGCGGGTGAGCTTCGTGCCGAAGCCCTTCTCGCGCTCGGCCGGGCCGCCGAGGTGGTCCCCGAGCTGGAACCCCGGGTACGCGAGTATCCCTTGCGGGAGAACGGTTCCCGATTGCTGGCGCTGGCGCTCTACCGCTCCGGACGGCAAGGTGACGCCTTGGCGGTGCTGCGCGCGACGCGGGAACGGCTCGCCGACGAACTCGGCATCGATCCCGGCGCCGGCCTGCGAGACCTGGAAGCCGACATCCTCGCGCAAGCGCCCCGGCTGGAGCAGTCCGTGCCCGAGATCCCCGAGCGGCCGCTGATCGGGCGGGACGCGGAATTGGCCAGGCTCGAAGAAGCCTCGGCGGGGTCGGGGCTGGTACTCGTGTCGGGCGAGGCGGGAGTGGGGAAGACCGCGCTCGCCGAGGCGTTCTCCGCCCGTCTCGCCGCGCGCGGCTGGACCACGGCCTGGGGAAGCAACCCCGACGACGAGGGTGCGCCGCCCGCCTACGCCTGGAGCCGGATTTTCGCGACCCTCGCCGAGGCCGGGTACGGCGCGCCACCGACCGCGGATCCGGCGACCGAGGATCCCCTGGCCGCGCGCTGGCGATGGCACCGGGCGGTCGCCGCCTACCTCTCCGGTGCCGCGCCCTTGCTGCTCGTCCTCGACGACCTGCACTGGGCGGGCGAGGAGACGTTGGCGCTGCTGGCCTCGGTGCTGAGCGAGCCGGTGCTGATCGTCGCGACCTATCGCGGCACCGACCCGCCCGCGCGGTTGACGGACTTCCTCGGCCGGGCCGCACGCCACGAGCCGGCGCGGATCTATCTCGGCGGGCTGCCCGAGACCGAGATCGTCGCGCTGGTCAGGGCCACGACCGGGGAGGAGATCGAGCCGGAGACCGCCGCGGTTCTCCATCGGCGCAGTGGCGGGAACGCGTTCTTCGTCCGCGAACTCGCCCGCCTGCTGGCCGCCGAAGGGCCTGCCGCCTTGGCCGCGGTGCCGCCCGGAGTCCGCGACGTCGTCCGGCACCGGGTGGACGCGTTGCCGGACGAGGTCCGCGGTGTGGTGCGGCGCGCGGCGGTGCTCGGTACGGACGTCGATCTGGACGTACTAGAGGCCCTGGTGGGGGAAACCGCGCTCGACGCGGTGGAAGTCGCGGCCAGGCAAGGGATCCTGACCGAGCGTGCGCCGAACCGGTTCCGGTTCGCGCACGCGCTCGTGCGGGACACGCTCTACCACGACCTCTCCCGTTCGCGACGGGCTCGCGAGCACGGCGGGATCGCCGAGGCGCTGGAACGTCTTCACCCGGACGACGTCGACGCGCTGGCGCACCATTTCCTGCTGTCGGAGGAGCACGGCGACCGGGCCGCACGCTACGCGCGGGCAGCCGCGGAACGGGCCGAAAGTCGTTTCGCCCCAACGGAAGCGGCTCGGCTCTGGGAGGCGGCGCTCACCGCGTACGACCGATCCGGCGGCTCCGACCCGGAGAAGCGGCTGGAGCTGATCATGGGCATGGCCCGTGCGTCGGCCGTCGCCGGCGGCCTCGGCCGGTCGCGGCGGCATCGGGCCGAAGCGCTGGAACTGGCGGAAAAGCTGGACGATCCGCTGTTGACCGCGCGGGTGATCGGCGCCTTCGACGTTCCCGCCATCTGGACCGAAAGCGACGACAGGGAGCTCGCCTCCCGGATCGCGGGCGCCGTCGAGCGGACTCTCGCCGCGCTACCGGAGGAACGGCGGGCCGAGCGGTGCCGCCTGCTGGCCACGCTCGCCGTCGAACTGCGCAACGCGGGCGGACGGCGGGCCCGCGAGGCAGCCAGGGAAGCCGAGGCGCTCGCCCGGGGGCTCGAAGACCCGGCGCTGCTCGCGTTCGCGCTCAACGCCCGGTTCCTGCAGTCCTTCGACCGCGCGGGGCTCGCGCCCGAGCGGGCGGCGATCGGCGCCGAACTGGTCGATCTCGCGTCGCGGCACGGGCTGGTGACCTTCGAGGTGCTCGGGCATCTCGTGCTCCTGCAGGCGAAGAGCGCGCTCGCGGAGTTCGCCGCCGCGGACCGGCACGCCGCGTCGGCCGACGAACTCGGCGAGAAATACGGCCTGCCGCTCGTGGGCGTGTTCACCCGGTGGTACCGCGCGATGCGGACCGCGATGACCGGCCCGGGCGGGGCGGCCGCCTATCGTGCCGCGGCGGCGGGACTCGCCGGGACGGCCATGTCCGGAGTGGACAACGGAATCCTCGCGCTCGCCCTGTTCTGCGACCGGCTCCAGCGCGGCCTGCCACCGCAAGCGCTCGAAGAGAGCTACGGCGTCTACGAAAGCTGGTGCCGTCCGGTACTCCCGATCCCGGACTCGCCCCGGGACCTGCTGTTCGAGGCCCGCACCTGTCTGCACGCCGTGGTCGCGATCGAACTCGGCGACCGGGCGGCGATGGAACGCCTGTACGCCGAGCTTCTGCCCGCCGAGGGCGAGATCGCCGGTGCCGGGAGCGGGATGCTCACCCTTCGCCCGGTCGCCCATTACCTCGGCGACCTGGCGACGGCACTCGGTCTGCCGGAAGCGGCCGGGCACTACCGGAAGGCACGGGCCATCGCGGAGAAAGCCGGTTCACCGCACTTGGGTTAGCTCACTGCTCCCGCATCGCGCGGCGGATCTCGGCCAGCTTGTCCTTCGCGGCCTTGTCACGGTCGGCGATCTTCTTGTCCAGCGAAGCGACGTCTTCCTTGCCGCCGAGGCCGGCGAGCTCGGTCGAGCCCAGCGAGGTCGTGTACCGCTGCTCGATCCGGTCCCGCACGTGGTCGAACGACGGCACGCCGCCTTCGCTGTAATCCGGCTCCGGGACCTCGACAGGGGCTGTCGGGGACTCTTCGACGATCTCGGCGTCGAGGATCTCCTTGTCCGGGTCTTTCTCGGTCATCGTCCACTCCGTCCTGCGTGCCACGGCACGGCTTCGGTCATCAACCCGAGCATGCCCGAAACCAGCCGCATCTGGTCGACCGTGCGGATGTCGGCCTCGACCAGCCGCGGCGAGCAGACCATGACCGCGAGCGCCTGCGCCCGCGAAAGCGCGACGTTGAGCCGGTTCCGGGAGAGCAGGAAGTCCAGGCCACGCGGCAGATCGACCGCCGAGGACGAGGTCATCGTGGTGATCACCACCGGCGCCTCCTGGCCTTGGAACCGGTCCACCGTGCCCACCCGCACACCGGGATGCCCGGCCTCGTCCAGCGCGCGGGCGACGACCCTGGCCTGCAGGTTGTACGGCGCCACGACCAGGATGTCCTCGTCGCCGAGCGGCCGGGACTCGCCGTGGTCGGTCCAGGCTCGGCCGTGGAGTTCGGCGACGAGGGCGGTGACCGCCTCGGCCTCCTCGACCGACCGCGTCGTGTTGCCGTGGTGGTCGACCTCGGCGAGGTACAGGCCCGCTTCGACGCCGTCGATCGCGCGCTCGGCGGCCGATGGATGCGAGTGCAGACGGCCCGCGTAGGACAGCCGTGACACCGGCGCGCAGACGGCGGGATGCATCCGCCGGGTCTCGTCGAGGAAGTACCCGAGTTCGGCGGGGATGATGTCCGCCTCGCCGATCAGATGCCCGAGCGCGGACGCCTCGGCACCGGCGGGATGCGTGCCCTGCACGACCTGCGGCAGCTGCTGCGGATCGCCCAGCAGCAGGAGATTCTTGGCGCACATCGACACCGCGAGCGCGTCGGCGAGGGCGAACTGGCCGGCCTCGTCGATGATCAGCAGGTCGAACGGCTCTTCCCGGATCGCCGCGTTCGCGAACGTCCAGGCGGTGCCGCCGACCAGATGGCCGGTGTCGTGCTCCTCGCGCCATTTCACCAGTGCGGGATTGGTCTTCGGCTGCTCCCACGGCGCGGCCGGATCCGGGGTGCGCTTGGCGCGTTTCGCGCACGGCAGGTCCGGAGCGTTCTTCAGCGCGGCGGACAGCACGTTCTCCACGGCCTTGTGGCTGGTCGAGGTGACGGCGATCGTCTTGCCCGCGCGCACGAGTTTCGCGATCAGCCTGCCTGCCAGATAGGTCTTGCCCGCGCCCGGCGGGCCTTGGACGGCGAGCGTGGAGCCATCGAGCGCTTCGACGGCCTCGATCACCGTGTTCACCAGGTCGGTCCCGGGTTCGGGCAGGGGCTTGTCGTCGCGAAGCCGGGGTGTCGTGCGCCGGAGCAGGTCGACACCTGGATGGGCTGGCAGCGTCGGCAGGCCGTCGACGACCAGCCGGGCGAGATCCGCGACGGCGTCGTCCTTGGGGGAAGGACGGACCGGGCTCCCGGGCAGCACCGCGACCGGCCGGTCGGCGGTGGTCTCGTCCGGCGGGCAGCTCTCTTCGAGGGTCAGTTCGACGGCGGTGGCCGAGACGACCTTGGCGTCGCGCGCGGCCGCGCCGTACCGCAGGCGGACGTCGTCGCCGGGGGCGAAGGGATGCGGGCGGTCCGGGTCGCAGCGGAGCACGAGCGAACGTTTCGCCTTGCGGACCCGGCCCGACGGCGGGACCCATTCCCCGGCTTCCAGCGAGATCGGGACGGTGCAGGCGTTGTCGGTCTCCAGATCACCGAGCGGGGCGGCCAGCTGGCGGAAGTACTCCCACCACGCCGGATTCGTCTCGCGGCGGTGATAGCCGACCGACGCGGCCAGCAGCGCGCGGGCGCGGTCCTCGCCGGTGAACTCGGCCGGATCGTCGGGCAGCCCGTCCAGCAGCGGATCGACCAGCGCGGCCAGCTGCGCCGCGCGTTCGGCGCGTTTCTGGGCGGCGACGTCCTCTTCGGTCTGGCGGAGCAGAGCGTCCACATCGGACTCTTCGGGCGGCTCGGCGAGCGCGATCCCTTCGTCCACGCGGATCTTGTGGAGGAACTCGAACAACCGCAGCGTGGAGACGCAGTCGTATTCGTTGTAGTCGCTGATCCCGCGCAGCACCTCGTCCGCGTGCTCGGTCTCGCCGGAGGCGGTGAGCGTCAGGTACTCCTCGTAGGCCTCGATGCTCGACACCGCCGTCTTGACGTCGCCGTCGCGGGCTTCGGGCATGTAGAGCGGTTCGAGGTACTTGATCGAGTACGACCGCTGCGAGACCCGGAGTGCCTTGCGTACCACGGAATACAGATCCACCAGGCCGCCGCTGCGCAGCAGATGGTCGACGGCGTCCTCACGGGTTCCGTGCACGGCGGCGAGCCGTTTGATCGCGGTGACCTCGTACGGCGCGTAGTGGTAGACGTGCGAGCCGGGATGCTCGGCGAGCCGCGCGGTGGCGAAATCGATGAACTCTTCGAAAGCCCGCTTTTCCTGCGACCGGTTGTGCGCCCAGAACGGGGTGAACTTCGTGCCCTCGTCGGCTGTCACGGCGCCGAAGAGGTATTCCAGCCCTTCGCCCGCCAGCGCGTACGGGTCGCCTTCCATGTCGAAGAAGACGTCACCGGGCGCGGGCGGCGGCAGTTCGGCCAGCGCGTCCGGATCGATGATCTCGTAGGCGATCTGCCCGGTTTCGTCCTGCCGGACCTGGATCGCGGCCTGGGCGCGCAGCGTGGTGAACGACGTCGTCGAGATGTCGCGCGGACGGTCTTCCGGCGCGGCGGCCGCGAGCGCGTCGATGGTGCCGAGTCCGGCGGCGACGAGTTTGCGCCGCTGATCGCCGCGCATCCCCGCGACCAGCGAAAGGTCTCGGTCGGCTTCGCGGGCGCTCGCGCAGTGCGCGGCGTAGGAGCAGCCGCCGCACGCGGGCCGCTCGTCGGCCCAGAGCTGGACCGGCAGGGTCGGCGGCCGGTTCCGCAGCCGAGCGCGGAGCCGGTCCACCAGCGGGAGGAAGTCGTCGACGCGGAACGAACGCGTGCTGTGATCGCCGAGCAGCAGGTGCATCCGCGGACCGGCGGGCCAGCCCGCCCGGCGCAGGGCGTCGGCGTACGCGGTCAGCTGGACGACCGCGGCGGGCTTCGCGTGCCTGGCCAGCTTCGTGTCGTAGACCTCGTAGCGGCCTTCGTCGTCGCGTATCAGGAAGTCGGCCCGGCCGGAGAACTCGCCGTCGTGGAAGACCGCCTGGTAGATCACCGGAGCACCGGCCCGAAGCGCTTCCTCGGTGGCCTTCGCGGCGACGACCGGGTCTCGTTCATCGATCTCGACGACTGCGCTCCGTTCGCCGCGCAGCTTGTCCAGCGTCGCGGCCTCGTGCGCGCGGCCGTGCGTGACCGCGAGCTGATCCGGCCCGGAACCCGGCCGCGGCGCGCCCGGCAGGCCGGCGGCCAGCGCCTGGTTGAGGAGGCTGCGGTGCTCGCATTCGAGCAGGTCGGCGAGATCGGACGGGGTGTACATCGCCCGGGAGTCTTACATGGACTCCGGCCGCGACCGTCCCGGCGCGCCGGAGTCAGCCCGAGGTGTGGTCGAACGTCAGGTGTGAGGTGATCCGGTAACGGTCGCCGCGGTAGATCGAGCGGGTGTACTCGATCACGCGGCCGCCGTCGTCGCGGGTGGTGCGTTCGAACAGCAGCGCGGGAGAGTGCTGTGGGACGCCGAGCAGGCCGGATTCGTCGGGGTCGGTGACGGTCGGCTCGATGATCTGTACGGCCGTCGCCGGCACGACCTCGTACCGCGTGCGGAGCAGTTCGTAGAACGAGCCGGATTCGAAACCCGCGGCCGTGATGTCGGGCACGAGATCGCGCGGGACCAGGATCCGCTCGATCGCCATCGGTGCTTCTTCTACGACGCGGACGCGGGTGACGGCCACCAGTGTGTGGCCGGGGGAGACCTCGAGTCGTTTCCCGAGCCGGGCACCGGCGGGTGTGGTGGCGAAGTCGATCACGCGGCTGGTCCAGTGGCCCTCGGCGGGCGGGGCGAACTGCTCGCCGCCGGTGGCGGGCAGGAGGTCCTGGGAGATCTTGCGCGGCGCGGTGAACGTGCCGCGGCCGTGCTCGCGGACCACGAGGCCGTCGCGTTCCAATTCATCGATCGCGGCCCGCAAGGTGGGGCGCGAGACGCCGATTTCGGTGCTCAGCGCGCGTTCGGAAGGCAGAACCTCACCCGGCTGCCGCCGCTCGATGAGCTGGCGTAGCCGATCCTTGACCTCTGTTCGCCGCATGACCACAGCCTACCCAGTGGTCACGGAGAATTGGCTGGTGGACAAGTTGTCTAGACCTATTGACTTTACCACTTCACCGGGCGACGGTGGAAAGAAACTGACCAGTGGTAAAGGAGACGAGATGTCGACCTCAGGGAAGTTCCGCGCCGCCGCCGTCGCGGCCTTGTCGGTCACCGCACTGGCTCTGGCGCCGGGCGCCGCTTCGGGAGCGGCCGCTTGCGGCGCGCTGTTCGACGACTTCCACTACGGCTCGCATACCGACGGTCTCCTCGCCGAGCACGGCTGGCAGGTGCGTTCCGGTGCGGGCGGCCCCGGTGTCGGCGGTGCGCGCTGGGCGCCCGAGGGCATCACGTTCCCGACGTCGGACGGGGACAAGGTGCTGCAACTCGCCTCCACCACCGACGGCACGCCCGCGGGGACGACGCAGACCGAGATCATGCAGCCCGATCGCCGGTTCTTCGAAGGGACCTACGCGGCGCGGATCCGTTTCTCCGACGCGCCGGCGTCCGGACCCGACGGCGACCGGATCAATCAGACGTTCTTCACGATCAGCCCGCTCCGCTACGACAACGACCCGATCTACAGCGAGCTGGACTTCTCGGAGTACCTGCCCAACGGCGGATGGGGCGAGGCGGGGCCGGTGAACTTCCAGACCAGCTGGCACACCTACACGCCGGATCCCTGGTACGCCGAGAACAAGAGCGACAGCCAGCGCCGCAGCATCGACGGCTGGCACTCCGTCGTCGCGACGGTGTCCGACGGCCATGTGCGGGACTACATCGACGGTGCCCTGGTGGCCGATCACGACCGCAGCGGGCCGTTCGACGTGTACCCGCGGCAGAACATGTCGCTCAACGTGAACCAGTGGTTCATCGACCTCACGCAGCACAGCGGCGGGATGAGCACCTACCTCGAACAGGTGGACTGGGTCTACTACGCGAAGAACGAGGTGCTGACGCCGCAGGCCGCCGCCGACCGGGCCGCGTCGTACCGGTCTTCGGGCGTGCGATTCAGTGACGATCTCGATGGCTGTTAGATATGAACGGTGGATCGGCTGACTGAACGCTTCGAGGAACACCGGACCAGGCTGCGGGCGGTCGCCTACCGGATGCTGGGCTCGGCCAGCGAGGCCGAAGACGCCGTCCAGGACACGTGGCTGCGGCTGAACCGCACCGACGCGGCGGAGATCGAGAACCTCGGCGGCTGGCTGACCACGGTGGTGGCGCGGGTGTGCCTGAACGTGCTGCGCTCGCGCGACCACCGGCGGGAGGAACCGCTCGACGCCGCGTTCTCCGAGCCCGCCGACTCCACGGTCGATCCCGCCGCCGACGCGGTGCTCGCCGACTCGGTGGGGCTGGCGATGCTGGTGGTCCTGGACACGCTGGCCCCCGCCGAACGGCTCGCGTTCGTCCTGCACGACATGTTCGCGGTCCCGTTCGACGAGATCGCCCCGCTGATCGACCGCACCCCGGCCGCCGCGAGGCAACTCGCGAGCCGTGCCCGGCGCCGCGTCCAGGGGCGTCCCATCGCCACGGAATCGGACGTCGCGCGACGGCGCCAGGTCGTCGACGCCTACCTGACCGCGGCTCGCGGTGGCGACTTCGCCGCGCTCCTCGAACTCCTGCACCCCGACGTCGTCCTCCGCGCGGACAAGGCGGCAGGCCCCTCGCGCGAGCCGATCTTCCTGCGCGGCGCCAGTGTGGTGGCCCGCGGCGCGGCGGCCGCTTCGGTGCGGGCGGCGGTCACCCAGCTCGCGCTGGTGAACGGCGGTATCGGCCTCGTGATGGCCGACGAAGGACGGCCCGCGGTGGTGCTCGCGTTCGCTTTCGTGGACGGGAAGATCAGCGAGATCGACGTCATCGCGGACCGGGAACGGGTGCGGGGACTGGATTTGGTGATGGTGGACTGATCGGGGTTGCGGTTCGGTCGCGAACGAATACCGATGGCCTGGGCTTTCGCTTGAGCCGTTAACGGTCGTGTGGTGCCGGCCGCCTTCTTTCGGCGACCGGCTGGAAGGTTTCGAAGGTAACGCCCAGTTCTTCCGTGTGGTGACGAAACTCGCCCGCCGGAAGGAGGAACACAGGGGACTCAACCTGACCCGCGCGACGCTGAGCGCGGTCCTCAAGTATCCGCGTCAAGCATGGTCACCGTCGGCTGAAGAAGGACGTCGGCTTCAACGAATACCGCTTTCGGGAGCAGATCGACGTGATCGACAGGCCTCCGTTGGCCGTTCAACAGGAAGGCCGGCGATCGGTTGTTCATGTGCCTGGAGAAGTCGCCGAACAGTCCGAAGGAGGCGAAGGGGACTTTCAAGGGCAACAGGGAGGCTCGGTGTGCCAGAGCTGTCACCGACTACATCTGTCTGCTCACTGAAGGGCAAGCGGTCGATCTTGGCGAGCGATTGGCAGGCAGGTCTCAAAGTTCGATGTTCGGAACTTGGTTCAACTGAACGAGCGCATGCCGAGGGGCCCGTCGCCATGTGGTCGGCGGGCTCCCTCGGGTTCAGCGGTGGTTGCGGCGGGGTGTTTGGAGTGGGTCCAGGTATTGCGGTGGGATGAATTCGGGTCGTCCGTTGGTGATCTGGACTCTCCAGCCGGATTGGCCGTGGATGACCATGTGGTGATAGCGGCAGAGTAGGCAGAGGTTGTCGAGGTCGGTGTCGCCGAGTTGCCCCCACGGCAAAATATGGTGGGCTTCGCAGTGCTTCGGTCTTCGCCGGCAGCCGGGGAACGCGCACCCGTGGTCGCGCAGATTCAAAGCCCGGCGTTGAGCGGGAGTGACGCTGCGGGCGGCGCGTCCGATGTCGAGAGGTTCGCTCTCGCTCCCGAGAAGCGCGGGGATGATTTTCGCGTCGCAGGCCAGCATCCGGGCGTGCCGGGCGGTGATCTGCGCGACCCCGTCCACGCAGGCCGCCCCCAGCCCGGACGTCAAAGTCTCGAGCGGAATCGTGACCACGACCGTCGTCCGGTCTCCGGACAGGGTGGGGGCTTTGTCGTTGGTCATCGCGTAATGGATCGCGTCGAACAACGCGTCCCCATTGCGCTCGCCCGGAGTACGCGGATCACGGTTGCCGTCCTCGTCGACAGATCTTCGCTGCCCCCACGTTTCGAACAGGGCGTTCGCGCGGGCCCCGAACTCCGGGTCGAGGAGCCCGTTGAGCCGCCACCACCCGTCGTCACGCTTCCGTAAATGCACCTCGCGCGAGGGCGGTTTCAAATCTTCGTCCTTGGGCTCGTTCCCGTCAGGGTCGAGATGGGCCAGGAGGTCGGCGCCGACATTGGCGATCTCCTGTGGCCCGGCATGACGGGCCAAGGTCACCAGGATCTGCTCCGCGCCAGCCCGGTCATCGGCCGACACCTCGGCCGGGATTTTCTTCAGCACGGCGAGGATCGGATCCAGCTGCTGATGCCCCAGGTCGCCTTCCGCTGCGGCGGCTCCGGCGATGGGGGCGGACGCCGGGGCGGGAGTGCCGTCGAGGTTCCGGCTCTCGTTCACCGCCAACGCGCGGGTCACGGTGTCACGGGCCTCGTTCGGGCTGATCCGCGCGGTCTCGGCGAACCAGCCGGCGGTCGACCCGTGCCCGAACAACTCCATCGGGCCGCGGGATTCGATCTCGACCAGGAACTGCCCGACCTCCGCGAACGCCTGCCGTGCCACCGACAACCGCTCCACCACACCATGCGCGAGCTCCCGCGCACCGGCACGCCACAACTCCTGCGGCGGTTCGAGGATGCGTTGTCCGGACACCCCACGAGAATACCGAATATCGAACAAGTGTGCGAATGTGAAACTTTTATCGAAATCTAATTCAAGAAGTGTTCGTAGGGCATGTTGCGAAAGCCTCGTCAGACCGCCGACCATTCAAAGATCAAGGCGCAGAACGGTTTCCTCAATCTCCCCACCCCGAGCGGCCGCGTAGGCGACTTCGGTCCCAACGACACTGAAGCCAGCCTTCTCCAGCACCCGAAGCGACCCGAGATTGTCGCTGGCGGCGCGGGCGTACAAAGGCCGGACCTCGATCGTCTCCAGGAACAGAGCGAGGGCTCGGCTCGCGATTCCTTGCCCCCAAACGGCGCGGTCGATCCAGTAGGTGATTTCAGCGTCGCCTTCCACGAAGAATCTGCCGATGGTGCCGAGGAAGCGGCCATCACCGGTCACCGCACGCACGATGAGATCCGGAGAAGTCCTCAACTTCGCCATGTGGCGGTCGAACGCCTCGCGATCGTCGGGGTCCCTCGCGACGAACGCGGCCATCCTGACCGATTCGGGGTCACGCATCAGCTCGTACAAGGTGTCCAGGTCGCGGTCCTCGACCGACCGCAGTGCCACCTCGACCATCGATCTCCTCCTCAGCGTATCGGCGACGTCCCAGCCAACCATCAAACCCGAAATCCGCCTAAGGTGGCCGAGACGCCGCAGTCATCCCCGGGAGGCACGCATGTCGTTGTTGGCCCAGCTGAACTCCGCGATCACCACGGGCGCGATCGAGGTCGTCGACCTCACCGCCCCGCTGAGCGCGAGCACCCCGATCCTCCAGTTGCCGGAGCCGTTCGCGAACACGATCCCGTTCGGCCTGGAGGAGATCAGCCGGTACGACGAACGCGGGCCGCGCTGGTACTGGAATAACATCCACACCGGCGAGCACACGGGGACCCATCTCGACGTCCCTGTGCACTGGGTGTCGGGAAAGGACGGCCACGACGTCTCCGAGGTGCCGTTGCGCACGCTGGTCGCCCCGGCCGTGGTGCTCGACGCGTCCGCCCGCGCGGCCGAAGACCCGGACTACCTGCTGTCCATAGAAGACATCCGTGAGTGGGAGCGCGTGAACGGGCCACTGCCCGATGGCGGCTGGCTGCTCTACCGCACGGGCTGGGACGCTCGCTCGCACGATCAGGAAGCCTTCCTCAACAACGACGAGAACGGTCCGCACACCCCGGGTGTTTCGGGGGAGTGCGCTCGCTGGCTCGCGGAGGAGGCGCCGATCACCGGGTTCGGGGTGGAGACAGTCGGCACCGACGCGGGACAGGCTCTCGCGCTCGAACCGACCTTCCCATGCCACGAACTCCTTCTGGGTGCCGGAAAACACGGCCTGACCCAGTTGCGGAACCTGGCGAATCTACCGGCCAAAGGCTCGTTGCTGGTCGTCAGCCCGCTCCCGATCGTCGGCGGCTCCGGCAGCCCAGCCAGGGTCTACGCGCTGGTCGAGCGGGTATGAACGTCGCCGAGCTGGTCGGCCGCACGCTCGCGGAACTCGGTGTGGGTGCCGCGTTCGGGGTGGTGGGCAGCGGCAATTTCGAGGCGACCAACGGATTGCGGGCCGGTGGGGTGCGGTTCGTCGCCGCGCGGCACGAGGGCGGCGCGGCGAGTATGGCCGACGCGTTCGCCCGGATGAGTGGCCAGGTCTCGATACTGAGTCTCCATCAGGGCTGCGGGCTGACCAACGCGCTCACCGGAATCACCGAGGCTGCCAAGAGCCGGACCCCGATGATCGTCCTGGCTGGGGATACCGCGGCGTCTGCGGTGCTGTCGAACTTCCGGGTCGATCAGGACGCGCTCGCGGGCGCCGTCGGCGCGGTGTCCGAACGTGTGCACGGCGCGCGGACCGCGGTCGCCGACACCGTCCGTGCCTATCGGACGGCGGTGCAGCAGCGAAGGACCGTCCTGCTCAACCTTCCGCTCGATGTCCAAGCGCAGGAAGCGCCCGAAGCGGTCACGGTTCCGGAAGTCCCCGGCCCGGCGTCGATCCGCCCGAGTGCCGACGCGATCGCGAAACTGGCCGATCTCCTCGTCAAAGCGCGGCGGCCGGTGTTCATCGCCGGCCGCGGCGCACGGGGGAGCGCCGCACCTCTGAAAGAGCTCGCGGAGGTCTCTGGCGCACTGCTGGCGACTTCGGCGGTGGCGCACGGCCTCTTCCACGACGATCCTTTCTCGATCGGGATCTCGGGCGGCTTTTCGTCGCCGCGCGCGGCGGATCTCATCAGGGACGCCGACCTCGTGATCGGCTGGGGGTGCGCGCTGAACATGTGGACCACCCGGCACGGCACGCTGCTCGGCCCGGCCGCCCGGCGGGTCCAGGTCGACGTCGACCAAGCGGCGCTCGGCGCGCACCGGACAGTCGACCTGGGCGTCGTCGGCGACGTCGCCAGTACGGCCGCGGACGTGCACGCCGAACTCGTGAGGCGTGGCCACCACAGGAGCCGCGAAGCTCCCGAAATCACCCGATGGAACGACGTCCCGTATAACGACCTATCCGGCGGCGGGAGGATCGATCCGCGCACGCTCAGCCGCCGTCTCGACGAGATCCTGCCCGCCGAACGGGTGGTCTCGATCGACTCCGGCAACTTCATGGGCTACCCGAGCGCGTATCTGTCCGTCCCCGACGAAAACGGCTTCTGCTTCACCCAGGCGTTCCAAAGCATCGGACTGGGCCTCGGGACGGCGATCGGCGCGGCGCTGGCCCGGCCGGAGCGCCTGCCGGTACTCGGAGTCGGCGACGGCGGGTTCCACATGGCCCTCTCCGAGCTGGAAACCGCCGTCCGGCTACGGATCCCGCTCGTCGTCATCGTCTACAACGACGCGGCGTACGGCGCCGAGATCCATCATTTCGGCGCGGCGGACATGACGACGGTCCGGTTCCCCGACACCGACATCGCGGCGATCGGACGCGGTTTCGGCTGCGCCGGGGTCACCGTGCGGTCGGTCGAGGATCTCTCCGCCGTCGAGGACTGGCTCGACGGCCCACGGGACGCGCCGCTCGTCGTCGACGCCAAGATCTCCGACGACGGCGGCTCGTGGTGGCTCGCCGAAGCTTTTCGGCATTGAGTCCTCTAAACGCCCCAGTCCGGCCGCAGCGGCATGCCCGCGTCGCCGTCCGGGCCGACCTTCACCCCGAGCACTTGGTGCAGTTCGATTTCCCGTCGTTCGAAGGCGAGGCGGCACGCGGCCATGTACAGCGCCCACACGCGGCTCCGGCCGGCGCCCGCTTCGGCGACGGCTTCGTCCCAGTTCGCGTCGAGGTTGGCGCACCAGGCGCCGAGGGTGGTGGCGTAATGCTCGCGGAGATTCTCCGAATGCCGCACCTCCAGCCCGCTGTCGTGCATCGCGGTGGCGATCTCCCCGACGGATTCCAGTTCGCCGTCGGGGAAGACGTACCGGTCGATGAAACCGCGTGACCGGTGCGGGACGGAGGTGTCCGGGTTGGTGATGCAGTGGTTCAGCAGGCGCCCGTGCGGCTTCAGTTTCCCGGCGAGGAAACGGAAGTACGACGGCAGGTTGCGCGCGCCGATGTGCTCGGTGAGCCCGATCGAAGACACCGCGTCGAAGTCCGTTTCGGTGACGTCGCGGTAGTCGAGGTGCCGTACTTCGGCCTTGTCCGCGAGCCCCTTGGTCACGATGTCCTTCTGCGCCCATTGCGCCTGTTCGCGCGAAAGGGTGACGCCGAGCGCCTCGACGCCGTAGTTCTGGACGGCGTGCTCGACCATCCCGCCCCAGCCGCAGCCGACGTCCAGCAGCCGCATCCCGGGCCGGAGCCCGAGTTTCCGGCACACCAGGTCGAATTTGTGCGCCTGCGCCTCTTCCAGCGACGCGCCTTCGGACGGATACGCGGCGCAGGTGTAGGCCATCGACGGGCCGAGCACCAGTTCGTAGAACCGGTTCGAGACGTCGTAGTGGTTCGAGATCGCGTTGCTGTCGCGCGCTTTCGAGTGCCGTAGCCCGTCGAAGACGCGCTTGGCGCGGCTCGGCAGTTCTTCGGCGGGCGGGGCGACTCGGCGCAGATGCTTCGGTCCGAGTTCGCGCAGCAGCCACAACCGGTCCGCGGCGCTGAGCTGATCGACCTGGGCCACGAGCGCGCGCAACGCCGAGTAGAGATCGCCGTCCACGTCGAGCGCGCCGGCGACGTAGGCGCGGGCGAGCCCGAGATCGCCAGGGGACGACATCAGGTACGTCAGCGCCAACGGCGACCGCACCTGGATCGACACCGGCGCGTCCGCCGGGCCGCTCGTGCTGCCGTCGTAGGCGGTGATGGACACTTCGGCGCTCGGGCCGAGCAACCGCTCGAAGATCTTCCCGACGGTGGTCGTCTCAGCCATGATCGTCTCTCTTCTTCCCTGGCCCGATCACCGCCGCCGCACGCATTTCGCGTACAGGTCGAGCAGGCGGCCGTCGGGGTCGTAGGCCGTCTTCAGTTTCCGGTAGGCGTCGCCGTTGTACAGCCGCCAGAACTCCTCTTCGGCATAGAAACTGTCGGAGTACAGCGATTTCCGCCCGCCGAGCCGGGTCACTTCGGCCTCGATCAGCCGATTGTGCGTATCCGGCGCCTCGCCGGGGTCCAGCGGCACGGCGGACCAGAACCCGAAGTTGACGTACAGCGTCCCGGGGTCCATTTCGTACAGCGGCGAGTTCACGCCGCCCGGCCGCTGCTTCAGCGGGCAGATCCACACCGGGCTGATCGGGATCTCGCGGCGGAAGAAGTCCAGGAACTCCGCGGCCCGCGAGAGCGGCACTTCGATGTCCTGGACGATGGTCTCTTCCGGGGGAAGACGACGGAGCTTGAGCAGTTTCGCGGCGATCCCGAACCGGCGGTCGAGCGCCACGACCTTCCAGTAGACCGACGACCGCAGCAACCGCCTGCCCAGCAACAACCGGGGGAGCCGGTGCTGCACGCCGAACGCCCGCGAGCACCAGAACCAGTCCGTGTCCCAGCGCCACAGGTAGTCCCGGACGCTCAGATGGTCGGTCTCGCGGGACCGGATCGACTTGTAGTAGATGTCGAGCCAGGTGTAATCGCTGGTCACCGGTGCCGAGGAGGTGAAGGTGCCCAGCGTCAGATACTGCTCGCCCGGCCCGAAGACCGTTCCGTCCACGAAGTCCGCCGACCCGCTCCGACATGCCTCGCCGAGGGCCGCGAAGTACTCCTCGGTGTCTTCGTACCGCACATGGTCGAGCCGGACGTACGGCTTGACCGGCTCCAGCTCGATCTTCAACCGCAACGCGTAGCCGAGCGTCCCGTACGAGTTCGGGAAGCCGTGGAACAGATCGCTGTGCTCGTTGTCCGGCCTGGCGACGACGATCCTGCCGTCGCCGGTGAGGATCTCCATCTCCAGTACCGACTCGTGCACGAGCCCGTTGCGGAACGAGGACGACTCGATGCCGAGGCCGGTGACCGCGCCGCCGAGCGTGATCGTCTTGAGCTGCGGCACGACCAACGGCATCAGCCCGTGCGGCAGGGTCGCGTCCACCAGTTGCTCGTAGGTGACCATGCCTTCGACGTCGGCCGTGCGCGCCAAGGGATCGACGTCGAGCACGTGCGTGAATCCCGAGACGTCCAGCCCCGGTGTGCTGGTCGCCTTCCGTGCCCGGAACAGGTTCGACGTCCGCTTCGCCAGCCGGATGGTCCCGTGGAGATCGGCGAGCCGTGCCCGGAGGATTTCGGCACGTGCCTCGTGTTCGGCGAACCGGACCAGCCGCGCCGTCTCCCGGATCCCGCTGTCGCTGCTCGCCATCAGTTCATCGTGCCCCACCGAACCGCCTGGCGCAGCCCTTGACGGTCAGCGGAGCCCGGGCAGCGGGACCGCGTCCGCCATGGCGGTGAAGCCCTTGTCGCCGGGGTGGAGGTGATCACCGGAGTCGTACTCGGGTTTCATCCGCTGCGGGTCGGCGGGATCGCGGATCACCGCGTCGAAGTCGATGTAGCCGTCGAAGAGCCGGCTCGTCCGGATGAACCGGTTCACCGCCTGCCGGGTCTCCTCGAGTTGCGGCGTGTACGAACCCCAGCCCTTCCACGGCGTGATCGTCGCGCCCAGCACGCGCAGACCGCGGTCGTGCGCCCGGCCGGCGATCTGCTTCAACGCCGAGATGATCTTGTTCGGATCGGCCTGGTGCGGGGTCTGCTGGATGTCGTTGATGCCCTCGAACACGATCGCCGTCCGCACACCGGACTGACCGAGCACGTCCCGGTCCAGCCGGGCCAGCGCGTTGACGCCGTAGTTGCCGCCGTCGAGCAGCAGCCGGTTCCCGCTGATCCCGGCGTTGAGCACGCCCGTTCGCGCGCTGATCTTGTCGGCGAGCTGATCGGGCCAGCGCAGGTTCGCGCCCCAGGTCGAGTTCGCCCCGTCGGTGATCGAATCGCCGATCGCCACGACACTGCCCCGCAGGCCGCGGCCCCGGACATCCACACCGGACACGTAGTGCCAGACCGCGGTCTTCTCCGGGAACGCCGCCGCCGACTCGTCGGCCGCCTTGTCGCCGTTCCGGGTGAAGTAGGAGTTCTGCATCGCCAGCGGGTGGTAGGTGACCGGACCCGACGGCGTCGGCGTGTACGTGGTGACCAGGAGATCGCCGTCCCTCGGCACCGTCAGCGCCGCGCCGTCGCTGAGGACGTCGGCGCCCGGCGGCACGGTGACCTCGCGATCCCCGCCGAAGGTCAGCGTGCGCATCGTGCCCGGCACGGCCTGCGGGGTGTCCGGGCCGGCGGCGACCGCGACGGTCACCCGGCCGAACAGCACCGGAGTCCGGCCGAAGGCGTTGGACAGCCGCACACGCACCTCGTGCCCGCCGACGCTGGTGTGCACGATGTTGCGGATCGAGAAGTTCGGGTAGCCGTTGTCGGTCCCGGCCACCCCGGCCGCGGGGGCCGCCGCCCAGGTGCCCACCCAGCCGCTCGGGGCGGCACTTGCCACTCCGGACGGCGGGGCCGCCGCGGCGACCCCGGGCACCACACCCAGCACCAGGATTCCCGCTACGGCGAGCTGTTTCACGCGCATGTCGGTTTCGCCTCCACCCAGTCGGCTCCACCCATCGTCAGTGAATCACCGACAGGCGGTCAACGGCCCGGACGGGACAGGTTTCTGTCGGTGGTCGCGATTAGCCTGAACGCCATGAAGCCAGCCGCCCTCCGGAAGATCTGCCTCGGCTTCCCCGGCGCCCGGGAGGAGTTCCCGTTCGGCGAGGACATCAACGTGTTCAAGGTCGTGGGCAAGGTGTTCGCGCTCGGTCCGCTCAAGGCGGAACCGCTGCGGATCAGCCTCAAATGCGAGCCCGATCTGGCCGTCCGGTTGCGTGCCGAGCATCCGGCGATCATCCCCGGCTACCACCTGAACAAACGACACTGGAACACCGTCGAACTGGACGGTTCGCTGACCGACGACTTCGTCCGGGAGATGATCGAGGACTCGTACGACCTCGTCGTCGCGGGCCTGCCGAAACGAGAACAGGAGAAACTGAACTGGGTCGCGCTCAGCCAGGAATGAGCATCGGAGGTTTCATCGGGATTTCATCGGTCTCTGCCTCCTACCGTGGGCGGAGACGGGTGCCGACCGCCGCACGATGACTCGCCCACCGGGACTTCCTAGGCTGATGTCCGTGCTGGAGATCTTGCGGGACCGGTTCCGGGCACGGGCGCAGGTGAGTCTCGCCCGTGCCGGGCTCGCCCTGCCCTGGTGGGTTCCGGTGAGTTCCACCTTCGTGAGCGTGGTCTTCGCCGTGGTCGCGGTGGTGCAGCGGGACGCCTTGGTACCGCCGCAGCCGATCGCACTGGGCGGGCTGCTCGTGATCGCCACACCGCTGGCGTGGGCGCTCACGGGCTGGGTCGTGCCCTGGGCGCGGGTGGCGGCGCTGATCGCCGCCGCCGCCGTCTTGCTCGCCGAGCCCGCGCTCCCGGATTTCGCGCCGTTGCTGTTGCTGGTCGCGGCCACCGAAGCGGGCAGTGTCCTGCGGACGTCGTGGGGGATCGCCCTCGTCACGATCGCCGCCGAGGTGGTGCTGGCCGTGGCGGGGATCTGGGGCGGGCTGATCGGCGGGCCCGTGTACATGGTCGCGGTCCTGCTCGGCCTCAGCGGCGGGCTCATGACCCGCTGGTACACCAGGGTGCTGGCCGCCGAACGCGGCAACCGGGACGCCTCCCGCGACAAGGCGCTGCTCGCCGAACGCCAGCGCATCGCGCGTGAGGTGCACGACGTCGTCGGTCATTCGCTCAGCATCACCCTGCTGCACCTGACCGGTGCCCGGCACGCGCTGCAACAGGACCGCGACGTCGACGAGGCGATCGAAGCGCTGACCGAAGCCGAGCAGGTGGGACGGGCGGCGATGGCCGACATCCGCCGCACGGTCGGTCTGCTGGCCGACTCCCCGTCGGGCAGTGCCCCGCTACCGGGCGTGGAAGACATCGCGACGCTGGTGGAACGCACCCGCAGCGCCGGACTGGCGGTGCGCTATACACAGGAAGGCGACCTCGGCCGGGTAGGCGCCTCGGAAGGATTGGGCCTCTACCGGATCGTGCAGGAATCACTTGTCAACGTCGTCAAGCACGCCCCCGGCGCGACCGCGGAGGTCCGGCTGGACGCCGGCCGCTCCGGGCTGAACCTCGTCGTCAGCAACACCCTCCCCGCGACCGTCCGCCGCGCGGCCGAGGACGGCTCGGGACTGGCCGGGATGGCCGTCCGGGCGGCGCAGCTCGGTGCCGATCTCAGTGCCGGCCCGAGCGGCAGGCAGTGGATCGTGCGCGTCACCGTGCCGGGGGTCAAGCCGTGAGCGCCGCCGAGATCCAGGTGCTGCTGGTCGACGACCAGGAGCTGGTCCGGTCCGGGCTGCGGCGCATCCTGCGCCGGCGCGACGGGTTCGTCATCGCGGGGGAGTGCGGTGACGGCGCGGAGGTGCCCGCGGCGCTGGCCGCGCACGAAGTCGACGTCATCGTGATGGACCTGCGGATGAAGAACGTCGGCGGAGTCGAGGCCACGAGGCGGCTGCGGCGGACCGGCGGGCATCCGCCGGTGCTCGCGCTGACCACTTTCGACGACGACAACCTGTTGGCCGACGCGCTGCGGGCGGGCGCGGCGGGTTATGTGCTCAAGGATTCCCCCGCCGAAGACCTGATCCGGGCCGTGCGGGCGGTCGCCGCGGGTGACGCCTGGCTGGACCCCGGCGTCACCGGGCGGGTGCTCGCCGCCTACCGGCAGGCCGCCGGGAACGGCAGCGGCGGGCGTTCACCGGAACTGCTGACACCGAGGGAACAGGACGTGCTCAGGGCGATCGGCCGGGGGCTGACCAACGCGGAGATCGCCGCGACCCTCGTGATTTCGGAGGTGACCGTGAAAAGCCATATCGGCCGGATCTTCACCAAACTCGAGTTGCGGGACCGGGCGGCGGCGATCGTGTACGCGTTCGATCACGGGATCGTGGTGCCGGGCTAGTGCGGGACGAAGGGGGGATCATGTCGGAATCGAAACTGCGGTTCGAAGTGCTCGGCCCGTTGCGGGCCTGGCACGGCGAGACCCGGCTGGACCTCGGGCCGGTCCGCCAGCAGGCCGTCCTCGCCGCGCTGCTGCTGCGCCCGGACGTGACCGTCAGCCATTACGAACTCACCGACGGGCTCTGGGAGAAACCGCCGGAGTCGAACGTGCTGCCGGTGTACGTCCGGCGGCTGCGGCAATGCCTGGACACCTCGGGGACGAAGCCGCGGGACTCGGTGATCGTGTCCGACCGCGGTGGCTACCGGTTCGCCGGCAGTGGGGTGCGCCTCGACGTGATCCGGCTGGAAGAGGTCGCCGCCGTCGCGGCCGCCGCCGAGGAAGCGGGCGACCTCGTCGCCGCGGTGGATACCTTCGCCGACGCGCTCCGGCTGTTCCACGGCGAGCCGCTGACGGGACTGCCCGGCGCGTTCGTCCAGGGTGAGCGGCGACGGCTGGAGGAACGCAAACTGCTGTTGCTGCGCCGGAAACTGAAGGCCCAGCTGAAACTCGGACGGTTCGACGAGGTGATCGGCGAGCTTTCGGCGCTGGTGTCCGCCGATCCGCCGAGCGAGCCGCTGGCCGCGTTGCTGATGCGGGCGCTCTACGGCGGCGGGCGGCAGGCGGAGGCGCTGGAGGTGTTCACCGACGTCCGCGAGCGGCTGGTGGAGCAGCTCGGTGTCGAGCCGGGTGAGGAGCTGCGGCAGGTACAGGAGGCGGTGCTGCGCGGGGACGAAGCGCTGCTCGGTGTCGCCCCGCGCCGGGAGCCTACTCGCCGGATCCGCAACGAATTGCCCGCCACCAACGGCGAACTCGTAGGCAGGGACCGGGAACTCGCGCTGCTCGTGGCGGACGGCGATCCGGAGTCGGTTTCGGTCGACACCGTCGACGGCGTCCCGGGCGCGGGGAAGACCACGCTCGCGGTGCGCGCGGCCCACGGGCTCCGCGAGTCCTATCCGGACGGTGCGTTGTTCGTGGATCTCCACGGCTACACCGAAGGTCGTGAGCCGGTGACGCCGGAGCGCGCGCTGCGTCGGCTGCTGCGCGCGGTCGGGGTAGACGACGGGCTCATGCCCGACGATCTCGACGAACTCTCCGCGTCGTGGCGGGCGGCGACCGCGCAACTGCGGTTGTTGCTGGTGCTCGACAACGCCGAGTCCGCCGGGCAGGTGCGGCCCTTGCTGCCGTCCGGGCCGGGCAGCCGGGTGCTGGTGACCAGCCGTCGCCGTCTGTCCGGTTTGGACGCCGATCGCCGCGTTTCCCTCGGCGCGCTGGGTATCGAAGCGGCGGAACGGCTGCTCGGCCGGATCGTCGGGGCGCCGAGGGCGGAGGGTGAGCGGTTCGCCGTGCGTGCGCTCGCCGGGCTGTGCGGGCGTTTGCCGCTCGCGCTGCGGATCGCGGGCGCCCGGCTGCAGAACCGTCCGATGTGGACGTTCAAGGATCTGGTGGACCGGATGTCGGACGACGAGCGCAGGCTCGGCGAACTGACCGCCGAGGACCGCAGTGTCGAGGTGGCGCTGCGCCTGTCGTACGAACAGCTGCGCCCCGCCGAGCAGGACGCGTTCAGCGTGCTCGGCCTGTCGCCGACCGCCGAGTTCGACCGGCTCTCGGTCTCCGCGCTGCTGGACTGCTCGCCCGCCGAAGCCGAGCGGCGGCTGGAAAGCCTGGTCGACGCGAGCCTCGTGCAGGAGCCGGCGAGCGGCCGTTACCGGCTGCACGACCTGGTGGCGGTCTACGCCCGGCGGCTCGCAGGCGAGATGCCCGAGGAGGCCGCCGAAGCGGCACGGAAACGCGTGTACGGCTTGTATCTCGGCGCCGCTCGACGGGCGAGCGAATGGGGTGTCGCGCGGTTCCCGCTGGAGACGGGTGGTCCTTTCACAGGCCAGCGTGACGCTTCCGCCTGGCTCGACGCCGTCGGCGAACTGCCGGAGGTGGTGTCGCAAGCGGCCGAAGCCGGGCTGGACGACCTCGCGTGCGCCGTCGCCGAGGGACTGGTCGACTATCTCGCGCGTCAGCAGCGGTACCACGAATGCCGGACGGCGTTGCAGATCGCGCTCCCGCTGGCGGAACGGGCCGAAGACGAACGTCTCGTCTCGTCGCTGCGGTTCTGCCTCGGCTACGCCTACGCCATGCAAGGGCAGCTGGACCGGGCGCGCGGCTGGTTCGACGACGCACTGCGGGCGGGCCAGGCCTCCGGGGACCGCGGTGTGGAGGCGCGGGCACTGGGCGGGCTGACCATGGTGGATCTGATCGCCGGACGGCACGATCTGGCGATCCCCGGCATGCGGCGGGTGATGGTCCTCGCCGACGAGGTGGGGGACAGGTGGCTCGCCGAGAGATCGCTGTCCGCGCTCGGTTATCTCGCGTACATGCGAGGGGAGCACGAAGAGGCGCTCGGCCACCTCGGCCGCGCCCAGGCGCTGGGGGAGGAGATCGGCAGTCCCGGGATGGTGGCCAGGGTGCTGTGCCACAGCGGCACCGTCCGGCTCGAAACCGGCAGGTTCGCCGAAGCCGCGCTCGACCTCCGGCGGTCCGTCGAACTCGCCGAGGAGACCACGGACGGCCTTCTGACCGCGACCAGTCTCGCCCGGTTGGGCGCCGCGGAACTGGAACTGGGGAACCTCGACGCCGCGTTCGAACTCCAGCGGCGGGCGCTGACCGCGGTCACCGAGGAGACCATCGTCGGGATGGAGTCCGAGATCCGCAACCGGCTCGGCCGTACCCACCTCGCGGCGGGTGACCCGGTGGCGGCGAGGGAGCATTTCGAGTGGGTGCTCACCACCATCGGACCCGACGGCGATCCCGCTCAGCGCACTCTCGCGCTGGAGGGGCTGGAGCTCACCAAACAGTCGGTACTCCGGCGTTGACGATCGTGAACCGGTGCCCCGCCATGCTCGTCCGCCAGCGCGCGAAGTAGGTGTCGGCGGCGTCGGCCAGGTGCACGCCGGCGCGGACCTCGTGGACGGCGTAAGCCCACTCCGCAGCGTCGCACAGCACCAATTCCCTTGGTGCGCCGCGTTTGCGGAGCACGGAGGAGCAGAGGGCGCCGCGCCGGCCGACGGCGCCGTCGTCGAGACAACGACGGAGGTCTTCGACGGCGTCGGCGGCGGTGTCGAACAGCGTCCAGCGGTACCTCGGCGACGGGCGGCCGTCGGCCCACGGGGTGAAGAACGCCGCCCAGCTCCAGCCCGGTCCGGCGACCCCGTCCCGTTGCCCGGGGTTCGGCGCGTCGTCCCGGGGCGTCACCATGTTGTACGGGGTCCGGCTCGCCGGGCTCATGCACGTCTCCTCGTGGACCACCGGTCCGCGGTCGCGGATCCGTGCCCGGAACCGTAGGGCGGAGCCATGAAATCCCGATGAAACGCCGGTGGCACTAGAACTGCGGCACCACGGTCAGCCGCCGCCCGTTGAGCGGCTGCGGCGCGCGGGCGTTGCCCGCACCGAACAGGCCCTGGAACCGCGCGATCGTCGACGGCGAAACGGTCTGCTCGGACATCAGGAACCACTGCACCCCTTCGGTGAACGGGGCCGTCGTGAGCGAGCCGTCGTACCGCAGCGTGCTCCGGTCGCGGGGCAGGAGCGTGGCGAGGTCGAAGTCCTCCAACGCCACCGTTTCGCCGCATTCCGGGGCGAGCTTCGCCAGGACGCGATCCACCGGCGAGGCGGCGCCCGAGCGCAGCGGCACGCCGATCACCAGCAGTTTCCCGGCGGCACTACGGTGCACGAAATGCATTTCCAGCGGATCGGTGCGGCCGAGGAAACGGTGTTCGGACGGCGTGTGGAAATGGAACTGTTCGAGGTCGTAGCGGACCCCGGCGAGTGTGACGTGCCCGGTGCCCGGCTTGACGATGGCCTCTTCGGTTTCTTCGTGATTCCTCGTACTGCATCCGTTGGCGTCCGACGCGTCCTTTCGGATGTATTCGAGGTCCAGGTGTGAGTGGCCGTAGGAGATGTCCGGTTTCGGCAGGGCCGGGTCGAACCTGATCGCGCCGGGGGAAATGTCGACCGGGCTCTGTGACGGCTGCCGTGAGTGGGCGGTGCCGCCCGCGGTGAGCAGGAATCCGGCGAGGGCGAGGGGAACGACGAATGCGACAAGGCGCCTGCGCGTCACGCTCTGAACCTTTCGAAGAGCCGCACCCGATGGAGTGGTGCGCGCGAGAAGAACACATCTTTTTCCTGTGCTGAAGAATGTGCAAGCGTGGCCCGCGTCTATATTTCGTAAAGATCCACTGTGCGCATCCGGGTGGACACCCTTAGTATTCGAAGATGTCGATCTTGACCGTGCTCCTCAGCCTGGTGGCCCTGTTTCCCGCCGTGGACCCCGTCGCGCGAACGGGTGCCTGCGAGGGAACGGACGGGGTGACCGTCGCGGTCGGCGTGCTCGTGCGGTGCGTGCCCGGCTCGCCCGGTGACGCGCGGACCGCGCTCGAACGCTCCGGGCTCGCGGTTCGGCTGGGGGACGGATCGGGGCCGTACGGCGATTCCCGCTACGTCTGCCGCGTCGAAGGCCTGCCCGAGGGCGATCCGTGCACCGGTCATCGGGACGGAGCGTCGTTCTGGAAGGTGTGGCGGGTCGGGCTGGATCCGGTCGCCTGGCGCGAATCCGGGACCCAGGAGGGGCCCGGCGCGGTGCGTGTTTGTCCCGGCGGGCTCGTCGGCTTCGTCTTCGGGCCGAAGACCGCGCAGATGCCCGTGGCGCCCGAGCGCGTCGTGACCACGCCCGGGTGGCTTCCGCCCCGGTGCTGACGGGTCAGTGCGCCGGGACGATGAGCGACGCCATCACCTTCGGGATCAGTTCGCTGACGAACCGGCCGTCGGCGGGGAGTTCGCCGCCTGCCAGCAGATAGTTCTGCAGTCCTTGTTCGTACAGGGCGACGAGGACGAGCACCGCGTCGTCCGCCGAGATCGTCAGCTTCCGGCCGATCCGGTCCAGGGTGCCGACCAGGATCGCGCCCAGTTCGGTGTGGAAATGCCGGAACGCGGCGCCGATCCGGTCGCGGAGCTCCGGCTGCCGCAGGCCCTGCGTGCGGAATTCCGCGCACAGCAGGTACCAGTCCTTGTCCGCGTTGAGCGCGACCATGAACAGTTCGGCGATCCGCCCGAGCGTGGGGGAGAGGTCTTCGTGCGCGCCGACGACGGTGTCGCCGAGCACGCTCTCGGTGGCCTCGCGGAACCGCTCGAGCCGGATCGCGTTCTCCTCCTGGAACAGGGCGAGGAAGAGGTCTTCCTTCGAGCTGAAGTTGGAGTAGAAGGCGCCGCGGGTGAAGCCGGCGCGTTCGCAGATCAGCTCGACCGGGGTGTCCCGGATGCCGCGTTCGGAGAAGGCCTCGTACGCCGCGTCGATCAGCCGGCGGCGGGTGTCCGCCCGGCGCCTGGTCATGGTGGCGCCCCGCTCCTCGGTCATCTCGCCATTCTTTCGCATCGGCCCGGTTCACCCGGCTGTGGGACAGGATACATCGTGAATCGGATACAGCGTGTATTACGATACGCCATGTATCCAACGAGCGCCGGGAGCCGATCGTGTCGTCATTCCTCTACCGCCTCGGCAGGCTGGCCGCCCGCGGACGCGTACTGGTCACCGCGTTGTGGCTGGTCGTGCTGTGCGTCTCCGGCGGCGCGGCGCTGCTGTTCGGCCAGGGCACCGACGACACGTTCGCGATCCCCGGCTCGGAGTCCCAGGAGGCGCTCGATCACCTCGGGCGCGTCTTCCCGCAGGTGAGCGGGACGTCGGCGCAGCTGGTGGTGCTCGTCCCCGAAGGGCAGCGGGCCGATTCCGCCGCTGTACGCGACTCCGTCTCCGCCGTGGTCCCGGAGCTGACCGGTGCCCCGCAGGTCTCGACGGTGGTCAATCCCTTCGACCCGGCCGTGCACGACGCGGTGTCCAAGGACGGTCGCGCCGCGCTGGTCACCGTCCAGCTCGACGTCGGACTGGCCGACATCCAGCCGTCGACCCGGACCGCGCTCGCCGGGATCGCACAGGACCTGGAGAACCGGATCGGCCACGGCACCGAGGTGCTCACCGGCGGCGACGCGTTCTCGGACAAGGTGCCGAAGCTCAGCCCCACCGAGGGGATCGGCCTCGTCATCGCGCTCGTCGTGCTGCTGATGGTGTTCGGTTCGTTCATCGCGGCCGGAATGCCTTTGCTGACGGCGATCCTCGGTGTCGGCGTCTCGGTGGCGCTGGTCTACGCGGCGACGTCGGTGGCGACGGTGTCCTCCACGGCGCCGATGCTCGCGGTCATGCTCGGGCTGGCCGTCGGCATCGACTACGCGCTCTTCCTCCTTTCCCGCCACCGGGATCAGCTCGCCGAAGGACTCGAGGTCGAGGAGTCCATCGCCAGGGCGACCGCCACCGCCGGATCGGCGGTCATCTTCGCCGGGCTCACCGTGGTGATCGCGCTGCTGGGCCTGTTCGTCGCCGGGATCCCGTTCCTGACGACGATGGGTATCGCGGCGGCGGGCGGCGTCGCGGTCGCGGTGATCGTGGCCATCACCCTCATCCCCGCGCTGCTGGCGTTCGCCGGCGAACGGCTGCGGCCCAAGAAGCCGCGAAAGGCACGGAAGACCAAGAAGAAGACGCGGTTCAGCCTTCGCTGGGTCCGGCTCGCCACGAAGTCCCCGTGGGTCACGATCGCGCTGATCGTCGGGGTGCTCGCGATCGCGTCGGTTCCCGCGCTGGATCTTCGGCTCGCCTTGCCGGACAACGGAACCGACGAGGACGGCACCCCGGCCCGGGTCGCTTACGACGCCGTCGCCGAGCATTTCGGGCCAGGCTTCAACGGCCCGCTCGTCGTCACCGCGGACATCCTGTCGACCACCGACCCGGTCGGGATCACCAACGGCATCGCCGACGACATCCGCAAGGTGCCCGGCGTCGCCGTCGTCCCACTCGCGACGCCGAACCCCAAGGGCGACACCGCGATCATCCAGGTCGTGCCGACGACCGGCGCCTTCGACGAGGCGACCGACGACCTCGTCGAACGGCTGCGGTCGATGGAAGGACAGTTCAAGGACCGGTACGGCGTGCAGACCGCGGTCACCGGGTTCACCGCCGTCGGCATCGACGTGTCCACGCAACTCGGTGACGCGCTGCTGCCGTTCGGCATCCTGGTCGTCGGGCTCTCGCTGGTGTTGCTGGCGATGGTGTTCCGCTCGATCCTCGTGCCGCTCAAAGCCACCTTCGGCTACCTGCTTTCTATCGGTGCGGCGTTCGGCGCGACGTCGTTCGTGTTCGGGCAGGGACATCTGGCGGACGCGCTGGGCGTCACCCGCACCGGCAGCGTGATCAGCTTCCTGCCGATCATCCTGATGGGTGTCCTTTTCGGACTGGCCATGGATTACGAGGTGTTCCTCGTGTCCCGGATCAGGGAGGACTACGTCCATCACGGCGACGCGCACAAGGCGATCGAGACGGGCTTCGTGTCCGCGTCGAGGGTCGTGACCGCGGCGGCGGTGATCATGCTGGGCGTGTTCGCCGCCTTCGTGCCCGATGGCAGCGCCACGATCAAACCGATCGCGTTCAGTCTCGCGGTCGGGGTATTCGTGGACGCCTTCCTGGTGCGGATGACGCTCGTGCCGGCGATCCTCGCGCTGCTGGGCCCGCGCGCCTGGGGCCTGCCGCCGAGGCTGGACCGCAAACTCCCGGTGTTCGACGCCGAGGGCGACGGCCTCGTCCACGAACTCCGGCTCGCCGACTGGCCCGCGCCGGGTTCGCCCGAGGTGATCAGTGCCGCCGGTCTCCGGGTCGACGACGACCGGGGCCGCACCATCTTCCGCGACGTCGAACTGCATCTCGGCCCGGGGGAGATCCTCGCCGTGCACGGTTCCGGCCCGGCGGGCAAGAGCGCGCTGCTCTACGCGCTCGCCGGCCGGGTGCCGAACGTCCGCGGTGATCTGAAGGTCCTCGGCCGGGTGCTGCCGCAGCACGCGCACGCCGTCCGGCGGAACGTCGCCTTCGTCGCCTGCAAGGAGACCGACGACCCGGCAGGCGAGGTCCGTCGCGCGCTCGACGACGGTGTCGCGCTCGTCTTCCTCGACGACCTGGACACCGTCGTCAACACCGCCCAGCGCGCGGGGTTGCGAGCCTCGTTCGCGAGCCGGGACGCGACCTTCGCCGTGTCCTGCCAGAGCCTCGCCATCGTGCGGGATCTGCTGCCCACCACCGCCGTCGCGGGTCTCGCCATGACACCCGCCCCCGTCCCCGCCGAGGTCCGCTGATGTCCCGCTTCTTCACCGGTTCCGCCCGCGCGACCGCCATCGGACCGCTGACCTGGAAGACCTGGCTCGGGATCGTGCTCGTGCCGGTGATCGTCGCGCTCGGGCTGGCGTGGGCGTTCTGGTCGCCCGAGGCCAACCACGGCGCGGCCAAGGCCGCCGTGGTCAACGACGACGAGCCGGTGACGGTGAACGGGCAGCTGATCCCGCTCGGCCGGGAACTGGCCGGAAACCTCGTGCACGGCGAGGATTCCGCCTACACGTGGGTGCTCACCGACGCCGAGGACGCGAAGGAGGGCATTTCCGACGGCACGTATTCGGCCGTCGTGACGATTCCGCGGGACTTCTCCGCGCAGGCCACGTCGACGTCGGGTAAGCCGCTCGACGCGAAGCAGGCGATCATGCGCGTCGAGACGTCACAGCGCACCGGTCTGGTCGATCCGGTGGCGAGCCGCGAGGTCGCGAACGCGACGCTCACCGCGCTGAACCGGCAGATCGTCGAGACCTATGTGGACAATCTGTACGTCGGGTTCTCCTCTATCCACCAGCAGCTGGTGCAGGCGGCCGACGGCAGCGACCAGCTCGTGGTCGGACTGCGGCAGTTGTCCGACGGGACCGGGAAACTGGCCGCGGGCGCGGGAGAACTCGCCGGTGGGGCGGGAAAACTCAGCGGCGCCGCCGGGCAGCTGGCGGACGGCGCGCGCAAACTCGCGAACGGCACCGGGCAGCTCGCCACCGGTTCCGGTCAGTTGTCGTCGGGGCTGACGCAGGCGGAGAAGGACACCGCGCAGCTGCCCCGGCTGACCAGGGAACTGGCCGACGGGGCACAGCAGGTCGCGAACGGCAACAAGCAGCTGTCCGACAAGATCTCGCCGCTGGCGGACAAGGTCGTGCGGATCATCGACGCCCTGCCGTCGGCTGGCGACTCGGCGCGCAAATTCGCGGAACTGGCCCGGAAATGCGATCAGGACACGAAGTTCTGCGCCGATCTCAAGGCCGCTTCGGAGAAGCTCACGGCCGACGCCGCGATCCTCGACGGCAAACGCGCCGAAATCCGCGACGCCGTCGTCCAGACGAAGAAGGCGGTGCAAGACCTTTCGGCGGGCTCGCAGAAGGTCGCCGACGGGAACAAGCAGCTCGCGGACAAGTCGAAGGAACTCGCGGGCGGCATCGGCACGGCGGCCGACGGCGCGCGGAAACTCGACGCCGGGGTCAAGGCCGCCGATTCGGGGGCACGGCAGCTCGCCGACGGCTCCGGGCAACTCGCCGGCGGCGCGACGACGCTGTCCACCGGTGCGGGTGAACTCGCCACCGGCGCCCGTTCCGCCGCCGATGGCGCCGAGCGCGCCGAATCCGGGGCCTCGGAACTGGCCAAGGGCCTCAACGAGGGCCGGGGCAAGGTGCCCGACTACACCCAGGCCGAACGCGACCACCTCAAACAGGTCGCCGCCACCCCCGCGATCGCCGACACGGCGGGCTCGGGATCGTTCGGCGAAGGCGCGGTGGCGCTGATCCTGGTGCTGGCGCTGTGGGGCTGCGCGCTGGCGACGTACCAGGTGATCCGGGCGGTGCCGCCGAGCGTGCTCACCACCCGCGAACCGAGCTGGCGGATCATCCTCGCCGCAGCCGTCCCCGGCGCGACGCTGGCGGTGCTGACCGCCCTGATCCTGACCGGCGTGTTCTGGGCGTTCCTCGGCCTGAGCTTCGGCAAGGCGGTGACGCTGCTGGTGGTGCTCGTGCTCGCGGCGGGGACGTTCACCGTCGTCAACCAGGCGCTGGTGGCGATCTTCAAACGTCCTGGCCGCTTCGCCGCCCTCGCCATCCTCGTGCTCACAGTCGGTGCTTCGCTGGTCTCGACCGTGCCTGGCTTTTTCGGCACCGTGCTGGGGATCCTGCCGACCAACGGCGCCTTGGTGGCGCTGCGGTCGCTGCTGACCGGGACGGACGGACTGACGTCGGGCATCGTGCAGCTCGTGGTGTGGCTGGGAATCGGGACCCTGGCGATGATCCTGGTGACGGACCGGCGGCGGTCCTTGCCCGGACGGGAACTGCGGCTACCCCTCAGGGGTATGTGACGAGGATCGCGGTCTGGTACCCCTAGGGGGTATGTATGGTGAGCTCATGAACATGACGATGCACCACGGAACGCATGGCCACGAACCCGCCGGTCTCGCGTCGACCCAAGGTGGCTACACCCTGGCGCCCACCACCACGAAGCTCATCCCCGGAACGACGGCGCCCTTCACCTTCCGAATCCTTGGCGCCGACGGCAAGCCGGTGACCGCCTACGACGTCGAGCACGAAAAGCGGCTGCACCTCATCGTCGTCCGCCGTGACACCGCAGGCTTCCAGCACATCCATCCCGAACTCGGCGACGACGGCACGTGGTCGGTTCCGCTGACCATCGCCGACGCCGGGGTCTACCGCGTGTTCGCCGATTTCAAGCCCAGCGGCGGCGAGGGGATCACCTTGGGCGTCGATCTCTTCGCCGGCGGGGACTTCCGCCCTGTCGAATACCGGACTTCGCGCGTCGCGGAGGTCGACGACTACCGGGTCCACCTCGACGGCGAACTCGCGCCGGGAATGCCGTCGAACGTGACCCTCACCGTCACCAAGGACGGCCGTGCGGTCACCGATCTCCAGCCGTACCTGGGTGCGTATGGGCATTTGGTCGCGCTGCGCGGTGGCGACCTCGCGTACCTGCACGTCCACCCCGATGGCGAACCCGGCGACGGCCGGACCGCGGCGGGCCCCGAGGTGACGTTCTTCGCCGGGTTCCCGACGGCGGGGACTTACCGGCTGTTCCTCGACTTCCAGCACGAGGGCAAGGTCCGCACCGCCGAATTCACTGTCGCCGCTTGACGGCGAGACCGAGCCTCGATCAGTATGAACACGTGTTCATGAACGCGCGTTCATAACGGAGGAGGTTCTGCGATGTCCGGCATCGTCAACACCGCGCAGTCCGAGGCGTGGAACGGCTACGAGGGACGGCACTGGGCCGAGCACGACGGGCGCTACGACGCGGTGAACAGCGGGTTCAACGACTTCCTGTTCGACGCCGCCGGAATCGGCGAGCGGGACCGGGTGCTCGACATCGGCTGTGGAAACGGCCAGGTCACCCGGCTCGCCGCCGTTCGGGCTCCGCTCGGGGAGGCGACCGGGATCGACCTGTCCGCGCCGATGCTCGCCACGGCGCGGGCCCGCGCGGAGGCCGAAGGCGTGGCGAACGTGCGGTTCGAGCAGGGCGACGTCCAGGTCTTTCCGCTGGGGGAAGGGGTTTTCGACGTCGCGCTCAGCCGGTTCGCGGTGACGTTCTTCGCGGATCCGGTCGCCGCGTTCGCGAACGTGCGCAGGGCGCTGAAGCCGGGCGGCAGGCTCGCGTTCCTGTGCATGACCGCACTCGCCGGAACCGATCTCGGCACCGTTTTCGGCGCGCTGTCACCGTTCCTGCCGACCCCGACCGGCGAGGACGGTACCGGTCCGACGGCGTTCGCCAACCCCGAACGGGCTCGTTCGGTGCTGACGGACGCCGGATTCCGCGAGTTCACGGCCACTCGCGTCGAGGCCGATCAGGTCTGGGGGAGCGACGTGGCCGACGCCGCCGGGTTCATCGCGGACTGGGGTCCGGTCAGGTACCACCTCGGTCTGGCCGGCGAAGAAGCGGCGAACGGCGCGCGAGAAGCGCTTTCGGCCGCGCTGCGGCCCTTCGCCGGGCCGGGCGGTGTGCGGCTGCGCGGTGCCGCGTGGCTGGTCAAGGCGAAATCCTGATGGCACCGAGGAAAGCGGCGGCACTGCGCGACACCGAAGACGGCCGGAGCCTGCGCGAGCATCTGATCGGCACGGCCGCGGACCTGATCTCCGCCAACGGCACCGCGGAACTCACGGTCCGGGCCATCGCGCGGGCGGCCGGGGTCGCCGACGGCGTGCTGTACAACCACTTCACCGACAAGGAGGAGTTGCTGGCCGACGCGCTGGCGGAACACGTGCGGCGGGTCGAAGCGGGGCTCGGCGAGCTGCCGGCGCCCGGTTCGGCCACGGTCGAAGCCAATCTCCGCGCCCAGCTGGCGTACGGGTTGGCTCTGCACAAGGAGATCCTGCCCGCGTTCGCCGGACTGCTCGCCCGCCCCGCCGTGCTCGCGCGATTCGGCGAATTGGCCGGGGACGGGGAGACCTGGCGCGATCGCCTCGCCGGATATCTGCGCGCGGAGAAGGAACTCGGCAGGCTGGACGGCGATGTCGACGCGGCGGCGTCGATGCTGGTCGGCGTCTGTCACGAATCGGTGCTCACCGCGCTGCTCCCGCATGGCCCGCGGGTGGCCACGTCGCCCGCGGTGAAAGCAGTGGTCAAGACGGTGCTGGAGGGTATCGCGGTGCGCTGACGCCCGTGTCGCGTTCAACACGGGTTGATCAGTGGGCGTTCTGGGTAACCCGGTTGTGCGACTTCAGCAAGGAGGTCGCGCGCGAGGGGAAGGGTGGCTCCATGATCAACATCGCGGAGCATCCGGTGCCGGGAACCTGGGTGCTCGACCTGCGGGCCACGACGCCACGGGCGTTGCCGGACATGCGCGCTTGGGTGGTCAGATGCCTTCCCGATCTCGGCGAGGGACACCGCGACGACGTCCTGCTGGCGGCGACGGAGCTCGTCGCCAACGCTTATGTGCACGGGGGTGGCGCACGCCACATCCAGTTGTGGCGTGGCGTGTCGCCCTGTGCTGTCCGCATCGAGGTCGCGGATGTCAGCGTCGAACAGCCGCGGGCGCGGTGCTCGCAGTTCGAGGATCCCCGCGGGCGCGGCCTTCTCGTCGTCGACGGGGTGGCCGTGCAATGGGGTGTCCGGCGGGAGCCGGTGCGCGGCGGGAAGATCGTCTGGGCGCACATCCGGTGCGACGGCGGCTGTCCGGAAGCACTCCCGCGCGTGCGCGTGAAGCGCTCCCGGAACTGATCACCGCGGTTCACCTCATCTTTTCGTGCGGCCTTCGATCGCGGCGCGGGCGGCCTCGGCCGACTTCCGGACGACGACCTCCTTGGAATAGCCCTGTTTCGTGAACACTCCGTCGAGGTAGAACGTGCCGTAGCCGTGCGCCTGGGTGAACAGCTGCTCCATCAGTTCGAGCCCGTCCTCCGGCCGGTCGGCGACGGTGAGGCAGAGCATGACGAACTGGTCGGTCAGGCGCCGGGTCTGCTCGTGCAGCGCGGCGTGCTCGGGGCCCTGCAGGCCGTCCGAGTAGATGATGTTCATCCCGGCCCGGCGTTCGATCAGGTACTCCGTGTACGCGCCGGCGGCCGCGGCGAGCGCGGCGACCGGTTCGCTTTCGGCCTCGATGGCGTCGTGCACCCTGTCCGCCAGCTGGCAGGCGACCTTGGCGGCGATCGCGGCCAGCAGGCTTTCCTTGTCCGGGAAGTGCCGATAGGGCGCGCCGGGACTGACCTTCGCGCGCCTGGCGACCTCGGCGACGGAGAACGCGCCGAGCCCTTGTTCGGCGATCAGGTCGAGGGAGACCCGGACGAGTTCGGCGCGAAGGTCGCCGTGATGGTACTTGCCGCCCATGTCGTGGATCACACCGTCCCGGTCGCGGAATATGTAAGAGCCCTCTTACGCTGGTTGTAAGTGACCTCTTACATGGTCTCACTGTTTCTCGGAGGGTTTCATGACGACGACCACGCACGCCATCGCCGCGCCGTCCCCGGGCGCCGCCCTGTCGCCGACGACGATCGAGCGTCGCGACCTGCGTCCGGACGACGTGCTGATCGACATCGCGTACGCGGGGATCTGCCACAGCGACATCCACCAGGTGAAGGAGGACTGGGGCAGCGCGATCTTCCCGATGGTGCCCGGTCACGAGATCGCCGGCGTCGTCGCCGCGGTCGGCTCCGACGTGACGAAGTACCAGGTCGGCGACCGGGTCGGGGTCGGCTGCATGGTCGATTCCTGTGGCGAGTGCGAGTACTGCCTCGCGGGCACCGAGCAGTTCTGCGTCAAGGGCAACATCCAGACCTACAACGGAGTCGGTTTCGACGGCGAGAACACCTACGGCGGGTACAGCCGCCAGATCGTCGTGAAGGACGCTTTCGTCTGCCGCATCCCGGAAGGCATCGGCCTCGACGTCGCCGCCCCGCTGCTGTGCGCGGGCATCACCACCTACTCCCCGCTGAACCGCTGGGGAGCGGGGCCGGGCAAGAAGGTCGCCGTCGTCGGTCTCGGCGGGCTCGGGCATATGGCGGTCAAGATCGCGGTCGCGATGGGTGCCGAGGTCACCGTGCTCAGCCAGAGCCTGAAGAAGCAGGAAGACGGCCTGAAGCTGGGCGCGAAGGACTACTTCGCGATGGGTGACGCGTCGACGTTCAAGGCGCTGCGCGGCCGCTTCGACCTGATCCTCAACACCGTTTCGGCGACGCTGCCCGTCGACTCCTACCTCGGCATGCTGCGCGTCGGCGGCGCGATGGTGAACGTCGGCGCGCCCGGCGAACCGCTGTCCTACAACGCCTTCTCGCTGCTGGGTGGGAACAAGGTGCTCGCCGGCTCGATGATCGGCGGGATCGCCGAGACGCAGGAGATGCTCGATTTCTGCGCCGAGCACGGGATCGGCGCGGAGATCGAGACGATCTCGGCCGACCAGGTGAACGTGGCCTACGACCGGGTCGAGAACAGCGACGTCCGCTACCGGTTCGTCATCGACGCGGCGACCATCGGCGCCTGACGTCAAGCGGGTCGTGAGTGGCGATTCGGGTTAGAACCCGAATCGCCACTCACGACCCGCCGGCGCGTCACATCAGCAGCAGCGGCAGCGTGTTCATCGCGGTGTGCGCGGCGATCGGTGCCCAGAGGTTGCGGTAGCGCGACCACAGGTAACCGGTGAACAGGCCGAAGAACCCTTGGAAGGCGACGATCGCGCCCAGGGTGAGCGGCAGTGATCCCTGTCCGTGCGTCGGCAGATGCAGCCACGCGAACAGCAGCGCCGACAGCAGGATTCCGGGCCACCGCCCGAAAAGCGCCTCCAGCCGGGTCTGCAGCATGCCGCGGAAGAACACCTCTTCGAGGACGTTCGCGGTGAAGAACGTCAGCGTCGCGCCGACCGCCAGGTACACCGGGTCCGGGTAGTCCTCCGAAGTGGGCAGCGGCGGCGCGAGCGGGCCGAGGACGTAGAGCCAGCCGAACACGAGCACCGCCGGGATCGGCGCGAGCCATTGCCAGGTCTCCCGGGGCCGCCACGTGAGCCGGAAGGAATCCCGCGCGGGCAGCGCTCGAAGCAGAATCAACGGCAGCGCCAGGAAAACCAGCGGTTTGGCGAGCGCCCAGATGTCGCGGACCAGCGCTTGCTGTCCCGCCTCCGACAACAGGTACAACGCCAGCGGCCACAGGAACGCGATGAGCGCCAGGGCCGTCGCCTGTCTGCCCAGTCCTCGCCGGTCGGTCACCTCGGGGAGCAGTTTCGGCGCGTGGAGCGGGATCCCGTGGATCAGCAGGATCCCGGCCAGTGCGGGGACCAGGGCGCCCGCGAGGGAAAGTTCCTTGGCCGAATCCGCGGACGGGGTGATCGCGTCGTGCCCGGTGGCCAGCAGCAGCGCGGGGGCGGCCACGAACACCGCGAGCCCGCCGAAGAGGATTCCCCAGGCGGCACCCGGCCGGGTGCCGGTTTTTTCTGTCACCGGGCCAGGATCTTGGAAGTGGCGCGAGTCCGCGTCATCACTTCGGAGGACTTCAGCCGACCGCGCGGGAGGCCGCTCCGGTATCCGGCCGACTCAGGCGGGGACGGCGCGGACGCCCGGCGGCATCTCGCGGTTGACCTCGTCGAGCCGGGTGGCGACGGTCCGGCAGGGTTCGCAGCCCGCCAGATGCTCGGCGATCAGATCCGCGCGGCGGCCCGGCACGCCGCCGCGCAGCCACGCGCCCATCCGGCGCCGCGCTTCCTGGCAGCACGGCGTTCCCGTCTCGGGGACCTGCGCCTGGAGGAATGCCTGGCGCAGCCCTTCGCGGGCCCGCAAGGCGAGGACGGAGGCGCCGTTGGGCGACACGCCCAGCAGCGGCGCCACCACCTTCGGGGAATCGCCCTCGGCTTCGGTCCGCCACAGCACGGTCCGCCAGCGGCCGGGCAGCGCGCAGTACGCGGTCCACGCCAGCCGGGCGTTCGACCGGAGGATGACGAGTTCCTCCGCGCCCACGACGCCGGTGGCCTCTTCGACCGCCGGGGTGGTGCCGTACAGCTCGACCCGTTTGTGGTGACGGCTCCACTTGGCGGCGAGATTCCGGATGGTGACCGCGAGGTAGGGGCGGAGGTTTTCGCGCGGCCCGCCGCCGTCTCGGATGACGCTCAGAACCCGCACGAAGGCTTCGGCCACGAGGTCGTCCCGTTCGGCGGGGTCGGCGACCCAGCCGGCGGCGATACGGCGGAGCGGCTCGGCGTGGCGCCGGAAAAGTGTTTCGCCGGCGGCGATGTCACCCGCGCGGAAGGCGTCGAGCAGCGTGGCGTCCGCTGTGGTCTCGTCGACGTCATTCCTCATCGCGGTCTCCCGAAGTAACGGGTACGGCAGTGTACCGGTAACCCGGCCACCGATAAACTCCGGGGGATGACGCCTGAAGCCGACGCGCCGCGGCCGGACGGCCGGGCGGCGCGCTGGGCGGGACAGCGGGAGCGCCGTCGACGGGAATTCGTCGACGCGGCGCTGCGCGCCATCGCCGAGCACGGTCCGGAGGTCTCCACCGAACAGATCGCCGACGAGGCGGGGGTGGCCAGAACCCGGGTGTACAAGCACTTCGACGACGCCGCCGACCTGCAGCGTTCGATCGCCGACCGCGCCGTCCGCCTCATCACCGCCGAACTGGCCCCGCTGTGGGACCCGAGCGGGACGCCCATGCAGTTGATCACCATCGCGGTGGGCGCACACACCGGCTGGCTCGCCGAACACGGGAACCTCTACCGCTATCTCGCCAGGCACTCCCAAGCCGGGCGGCGCGGCGGCGACGCCATCACCGACGTCAGAACGGCGATCGCCCGGCAGCTCTCCATCCTGTTCGAGCACTACCTCGACACCTTCGATCTCGACGGCCGGATCGCCGAACCGCTCGCCTTCGGGCTGGTCGGCCTCGTCGACACGAGTGCCGCGCGCTGGCTGGAGAATCCGGGCGGCCTCGAGCTCCCGGAGCTCGCGAGCCAGCTGGTGCGGTGGATCTGGCGGGTCATCGACGACACGCTCCGGGAACGCGGGGTCGAACTCGACCCGCATTCGCCGCTGCTCGTGCCGGGTGGCTGAGCGCTCAGGATGTGGGAGCGGGAATGAAAGCCGGTCCGCCGGTGTCGGAGCGGTCATGGTCACCCCTTTCGACGACCCGGCCTGGGCCTCGCTGACCGGCCCGCACGCCCATTTCGCGGAGCGTTCCGGCCAGGTCCTGCGCTACCAGGTCGACGTCGCGCCGTTCTTCGCCCTGCCCCCTGAGCCGGACGACGGCGTGTGGGCCGACGTCGCCGCGCTGGCGGGCCCCGGCCAGACGGTCACGGTCCACAACGCGCTGCCCGTCCCTGCCGACTGGGAAGTCCTCGGCAGGATCGCCGGAGTCCGGCTGGTCGACGTCGCGCTCGAAGCCGCCGAAGATCCCGAAGCGGTCGTGCTGGGGCCCGACGACGTCCCGGAGATGCTCGACCTCGTCGAGCGGACCAAACCGGGGCCGTTCCGGAAGCGGACCATCGAACTGGGGACATATCTGGGGATCCGGCGCGACGGCGAGCTGATCGCGATGGCGGGGGAGCGGATGCATCCGCCCGGCTGGACCGAGATCAGCGCCGTCTGCACCGACCCGGCGTATCGCGGCCAGGGATTGGCGACCCGCCTCATCCGCGCGGTGGCGGCGGGGATCCGCGCCCGCGGCGAACACCCGATGATGCACGCGGCGGCGACGAACACCTCGGCCATCCGGCTCTACGAATCGATCGGTTTCGAGGTGGTGCCGCGGCCGGACTTCGTGTCGGTCCGGGTCCCGGGCTCCTTGTGAAGACACGCTAACGAGGGATTTCAGAAACTCGCGATGGACTGAACAGCACGGGCGGGCCAGACTTCGCGCCATGAAGGCATTGGTCAAAGCCGACCGAGCACCCGGGCTGGAACTCACCGACGTTCCGGACCCCGCGGTCGGCCCCGGCGACGTCGCCGTCCGCGTGCTGCGCGCCGGGATCTGCGGTACCGATCTGCACATCGACTCCTGGGACGACTGGGCGTCGCGCACCATCGCCGCGCCGCTGGTCATCGGGCACGAGTTCGTCGGCGAGGTGGTCGAGATCGGCCGGTCGGTGACCACGGTCAAGGTGGGCGACCTGGTCAGCGGCGAGGGACATCTCGTCTGCGGAAGCTGCCGCAACTGCAAGGCCGGGCGGCGTCACCTGTGCGCCAGGACCAAGGGCCTCGGCGTGCACACCGACGGTGCCTTCGCGCAGTACGCCGTGCTGCCCGAGATGAACGCCTGGGTGCACCGGACCAAGGTCGACCTCGACATCGCCGCGATCTTCGACCCGCTCGGCAACGCCGTGCACACCGCGCTGTCCTTCCCCGTCATCGGCGAGGACGTGCTGGTCACCGGCGCCGGCCCGATCGGCATCATGGCCGCCGCCATCGCGCGGCACGCGGGCGCGCGCAACGTCGTCGTCACCGACGTCAGCGAGCACCGCCTGGAACTGGCCCGCAAGGTCGGCGTCGACCTCGCGCTGGACGTCTCCTCCGCGACCATCGCCGACGCGCAGCAGAAGCTCGGCATGGCCGAGGGCTTCGACGTCGGCATGGAGATGAGCGGGCGGCCCGAAGCGCTGCGCGACATGATCGCGAACATGTCCCACGGTGGGCGCGTCGCGCTGCTCGGCCTTCCCGCTTCCGACGTGTCGGTCGACATCGCGTCCGTGGTGCTGAAGATGATCCAGCTCAAGGGGATCTACGGGCGCGAGATGTTCGAGACCTGGTACTCGATGTCCGTCCTGCTGCAGGCCGGGCTGGACATCTCGCCGGTGATCACCCACCGGTTCGGCTACACCGAATACGAGAAGGCGTTCGCGACGGCCAGGGAAGGCCGCTGCGGCAAGGTCATTCTGGACTGGACGGAGAACTGATGTACGGCGCGATGCGCGACGACCTCAAGGCCGGGCTCGCCGAGATCCGGGAAGCCGGGCTGTACAAGGGCGAGCGGGTGATCCAGGGACCGCAACGGGCTTCGGTCAGCGTCGGCGACGGCGACGTCCTCAACTTCTGCGCCAACAACTACCTCGGTCTCGCCGACCACCCCAAGCTGATCAAGGCCGCGCAAGAGGCGCTGGACCGCTGGGGCTTCGGTATGGCGTCGGTGCGGTTCATCTGCGGGACCCAGCAGCCGCACAAGGAACTCGAGGCGAAGCTGTCGGAGTTCCTCGGCACCGAGGACACGATCCTCTACAGCTCCTGTTTCGACGCCAACGCCGGGCTGTTCGAGACGCTGCTGACCGATCAGGACGTCATCATCTCCGACGAGCTCAACCACGCGTCGATCATCGACGGCGTCCGGCTCTGCAAGGCGAAGCGGATGCGCTACCGCAACCGTGACGTCGCGGATCTGGAGGCCAGGCTGAAGGAGGCGTCCGGCGCGCGGTACCGGATGATCGCCACCGACGGCGTCTTTTCGATGGACGGCTACCTCGCCCCGCTCGACGAGATCTGCGAGCTGGCCGAGCGGTACGACGCGCTGGTGATGGTGGACGACTCGCACGCCGTCGGCTTCACCGGTCCGACCGGTCGCGGTACGCCCGAGCTGTTCGGCGTGCAGGACAAGGTCGACGTGTTGACCGGCACGCTCGGCAAGGCGCTCGGCGGCGCGAGCGGCGGCTACACCTCGGGCCGCGCGGAGATCGTCGAGATGCTGCGCCAGCGTTCACGGCCGTACCTGTTCTCGAACTCGCTGGCGCCGTCGATCACCGCGGCCGCGCTCGCCACGCTGGAGCTGCTGGACTCCTCCAGCGACCTGCTGGGCAAGCTGCGCGCCAACACCGAGCTGTTCCGGCGCCGGATGACCGAGGCCGGTTTCGATCTGCTCCCGGGTGAGCACCCCATCATCCCGGTGATGATCGGTGACGCCGCCAAGGCGGGCAAGATGGCGGATCTGCTGCTCGACCAGGGCATCTACGTGATCGGCTTCTCGTACCCGGTGGTGCCGCACGGCAAGGCGCGGATCCGCACGCAGATGTCGGCCGCGCATTCGACCGACGACGTCAACCGGGCCGTCGACGCGTTCGTGACGGCAAGGTCCATGATGGACGAATGATCGATCCGCGACGGCTGCGCGTGCTGCGGGCCCTCGCCGACCACGGCACCGTGACGGCGGCGGGCCAGGCGCTGCACCTGACGCCGTCCGCGGTCTCCCAGCAGCTGGCCGCCCTCGAAGCCGAGTGCGGCCAGCAGCTGCTCCGCCGCCGGGGCAGGCGGGTCTCGCTGACCCCGGCGGGTGAATTGATGGTGGTGCACGCCAACGCCGTCGCCGCCGAACTGGAACGGGCGCAGGCGACCCTCGCCGCGCTCGATTCCGGTGTCCAGGGCATGGTGCGGCTGGCGAGTTTCGCCTCCGCGATCACGATGGTCGTGGCGCCCGCGATCGCTTCGCTGCGTGCCGGTTCGCCCGGGGTCACCATGCAGGTGCAGGACGTCGAGGGGCACGCGAGCATCCCGCTCCTGCTCGACGGCGAGGTCGATCTGGCGATCACCGAGGAGTACCGGCTCTCGCCACGGACGGATGAAAGCAGGCTCACCCGGTTCCCGTTGTACGTGGAGCCCTTCGACGTCGTGCTGCCCACCGCGCACCGGCTCGCCGGGGCGTCCGAAGTGGACATCGACGACCTCGCCGACGACGAGTGGATCGCGCCGAAACCCGGGAATCCCTGCCGTGACGTGCTGATGATCGTCTGCGCCAACCCGGAGATCCGGCACGTCTCCGACGATTTCCACGCGATCACCACCCTGGTCGCCGCCGGCGAGGGGGTGGCCTTGGTGCCGCGTAACGCTTTCACGGCGGTTCCCGGTGCGGTGGCCGTCCCGTTGCGCGGCGAACCGCCGCTGCGCCGGGTGTTCGCCGCCGTCCGGCGGGGGAGCGCGGATCATCCGTTGCTCAAGACCGTGCTCGCCGCGTTGCTGGACGCGGCCCCGGGTCATGCGAATGCGGAGCGGGGGAGTCGCACATAAGATCTGGGCACCTGCCGTCGAAGGAAAGACAGGGTCCGGATGCTCCAGATCGATGCCCTCACCTGGATCGTCACGATCGGGCTGGTGCTCGGGCTCCTGGCGCTCGATCTCATCCTCGCGGCCGTGCGGCCGCACAAGGTCGGCTTCGGCGAGGCGGTGGCCTGGTCGATCGGCTACATCCTGGTCGCGGTGGCGTTCGGTGTCTGGCTGACGCTGGCGCACGGTGGTGACTTCGGGCAGCAGTACTTCGCGGGTTACATCGTGGAGAAGAGCCTGTCGGTCGACAACCTCTTCGTCTTCGTGATCATCATGAGCACCTTCGCGGTCCCCGAGGAACACCAGCACAAGGTGCTCACGTTCGGCATCGTCGTCGCGCTGATCATGCGCGCGATCTTCATCGCCCTCGGCGCGACGCTGCTTTCCTTGTTCTCCTTCATGTTCCTGCTGTTCGGGCTGCTGCTGATCTACACCGGTGTCCAGCTGTTCCGGCATCGCGACGAGGACCCGGACGTCGAGAACAACGTGGTGGTGCGGACCGCGCGCCGTCTGCTGCCGCTGTCGACCGAGTACGACGGTGGCAAGCTGTTCACCCGGGTCGAGGGAAAGCGCGTTGGCACGCCGCTGGTCGTGGTGCTGCTCGCGATCGGCGGGATCGACCTGCTGTTCGCGCTGGACTCGATCCCCGCGGTCTTCGGTGTCACCGACGAGCCGTATCTGGTCTTCGCGGCCAACGCGTTCGCCCTGCTGGGCCTGCGGGCGCTGTACTTCCTCGTGAAGGGCCTGCTCGATCGCCTGGTGTACCTGTCCGCCGGGCTCGCGGTGATCCTCGGGTTCATCGGGATCAAGCTGATCCTGCACTGGGCACATGTGGACATCGACGAAAGCGTTCCGGAGATCTCGACGCCGGTCAGCCTCGCGGTGATCATCGGCATCCTCGTGGTGGTGACGGTGGCGAGCCTGCTCAAGACCCGCAAAGACCCGTCCGCGAAGGCACATCCGGGCTCGCTGCGCGGCTCTCGCCCCGAAGAGGACTAGCGCCAGCCCGCTTCGAGGAGATCGAAGATCCTCTCGACGTCCTCTCGCGGATCCTTTCGGCCTCGGGTGAGGGCCGGGATGTCCAATACGAAGCGGGCGAGCGCGCGGCAAGCGATGTCTTCGGAGCTCACGCCGGTCTCCTCGGCGATGGCGGCGCCGAGGGCCGCGGCGTGCCGGGTCCACATGCGCTCGCCGTACTCCTGCAGTGCCGGGGTGCCGCTCACCAGCGCGGTGAACTCGGCGTACTGGGGGTGCGTCGTGAGCGGAAGCCAGGTGGCGAGCACGTAGGCGCGCAACGCCTCGACGATGCTCTGGCCCTCTTCGCGCTCCCGGACGGCGGCGACAAGGCGTGCCTCGCGGTCTGCCGACTCGTCGAAGACCAGCGCTTCCTTGCCGGGGAAGTGCTTGAACAGCGTCGTCGTCGAGACGTCGGCCGCCTCGGCGATGTCGCGGATGCTGACCTGGTCGTAGCCGCGCTCCAGGAACAGGTTCAGCGCGGCGTCCGCCAGTGCCTGGCGGGTGGCCGCCTTCTTGCGTTCACGCCGTCCCGGTGTCTCCATGGGCGCACTCTATCGCATGGGTTGTCGCAGTCACTAAGTTGACTCGTTGCACTTTTTAACTCGTTCTGCTTTTCTGGACGCATGACGATCAGCATCATCGGAGCGGGTCCCGGCGGCCTGACCTGCGCCCGCATCCTTCAACAGCACGGCATTCCCGTGACGGTCTACGACCGGGACCCCCATCCCGCAGCTCGCAACCAGGGCGGCACCCTCGACCTGCACGCGGACGACGGGCAGTTGGCCCTGCGCGAAGCCGGCCTCCTCGACGAGTTCTTCGCGCTCGCCCGCCCGGAAGGGCAGGAGATGCGCAAACTGGATCCCGCCGGACGGCTCTTGGCGCACCATGTCCCGGCCGAGGGGGAGCTGTTCAAACCGGAGATCGACCGCGGTCAGTTGCGTGGTCTGCTTCTCGACTCGCTGAAGCCGGACACTGTCCAGTGGGGACGGACCCTGGACCGGGTCGAGGCTCCTGGGCTTCTTCGATTCACGGATGGGGAGACGGTCGAGACGGACCTGATCATCGGCGCCGACGGCGCGTGGTCGCGGGTGCGCCCGGCGGTTTCGGCGGCCGTGCCCGAGTACGTCGGGGTCACCTTCCTGGAGGCGTGGTTCGACGATGTCCGGAACGCGCATCCCGAACTCGCCGAACTCGTCGGCCAGGGCAGCGCGATGGCGGCCGACGGCGAGCGGTGTCTGTTCGCGCAGCGCAACAGCGGCGACCACATCCGGGTCTACATCGTCCAGCGGATGCCCGCGGACTGGGCCGGGTCGGGTGGTGACGTCCGAGGTCGGCTACTCGAAGCGTTCTCCGGCTGGTCGCCGTCGTTGCTGCGGATGATCACCGACAACGACGGGCCATATGTCGATCGGCCGTTGTTCGCGCTGCCGGTCCCGCATACGTGGGAGCACAAGCCGTGGGTGACCCTGCTCGGCGATGCCGCTCACCTGATGCCGCCGCTGGGTGTCGGGGTCAACTTGGCGATGCTCGACGCTTGCGAACTCGCCCTGGCGTTGGCCGGCTCGGCCAGTTTGGGTGAGGCTGTCGGGGTTTATGAGGCGACGATGCTGCCGCGATCGGTTGAGTTCGCTCGGCGGCTGGAGAATGGTGCCCAGGGGTTGCTTGATGTCGATTAGTGTTGCTGTGTAACGGTTTCAGAAACTGTCGGTGGTCGGTTGTACGTTCTGCGTGTGGACACAGTCAACGCCACTGTGGCGCTATTGAAGGAAATCACCTCGTCGGAAGTTTTGCGGGAGGTTAATGCTTCGCTGGATTCGTTGGGGGATCAGGATGCCGTGGATGCCGCCATCGCTGCGTCGGAGGGCATCGCACGCTTGGAGGCTGTCCGGTTCCGTGCTTTAGGTCGTTTAAGCCGCCATCGTGATGGTGCCTCCAGCGTGGTGCAGGAGGTCGCGTTCGCTCTGTCCGTTGTGGACGGACATGCTGCCGGGCTGGTCTCGACGGCTGAGGCGTTGACGACTCGGCTGCCGCGCACGTTGGGGTTGCTCGATCAGGGGAAGGTGGGCGGCTATGGGGCGATGAAAGTCGCGGCAGCCACTGCCTGGCTCTCGGATGAGGACGCCCGTGCGGTGGACGCGGTCCTGGAGGATCGGATCCCGAATCGGAACTCCGATCAGATCCGGAAAGCGGCCAACCATGCGGCGATGATGGCCGACCGTGACGGTGCCTCCCGCCGTGCCGAACGCAACCGCGGCGGGCGCCGCTTGACCGTGCGACAGGGCGACACCGGCGTGGCGTCCATCGAAGTCGAAGACGGGCCCGTCGAAAAGGTGGCCGCCGCCTACACCCGCATCGACCGCGAAGCCCGCGCCCTGCGAGCCGACGGGGAAACGCGCACCCTGGATCAGTTGCGTGCGGATGTCGCCCTTGATCTTCTGCTGGGTGGTCAGGGCGGGAAGAGTGAACGGTCCGAAGTGTTCCTCTACATGGACCTTCAGACGTATTTGGGGTTGAACGATGATCCCGCGGAGATGGCCGGGCATGGGCACATTCCGGCGTCGCTGGCCCGGGAGATCGCTGGTGGCTCGAATACTGTGCTGCGGCGGATCATCGCCGACCCACTCTCAGGACAGGTCCTCGACCTCGGCCGGAACCGCTACCGACCCACCGCCGGGCTCGACGAGTTCGTGCGGGTGCGAGACAGAGAATGCCGAAGACCCGGGTGTCATCGTGTGGCCCAGGCCTGCGACCTCGATCATTCGCTGCCGTGGCAACACGGCGGCCATACGTCGGATACCGAGCTGATCGATCTGTGCCGCCGTGATCATCGGTTGAAGGACGAGCCTGGGTGGAACTACCGGTTGGCTTCTGACGGGACTCTGACGATCACCACGCCCACGGGGCAGAGTTACGACAGCTCGCCTCCGCCATTGCACGAACCCCGTGGCGAGGAACCGCCACCGTTCTGAGCCGTGGTCGGAAAACGACCACGATGTTGTATTCCCAACGGTTGTGTTGCCGGAAAACGACCACGGCTCAACTCCGAGGAGGTCCTCACGCAGCTTCCTTCGGCCGGGACCGCTGTCGCCGAAATCCGGCTACAGCTCAACACGCGGTCGCGCATCTCGTGAGGACGCCGTCGGGTCGCCGTCGTCGGAATTCGGCAACCCTTGCCAGCGCGAACAGGACTCCAAGCATCGCCACTGCCGCCTGCCCGTTACCGAAATATGGCAACTCCCCAAGGCCCCGCGCCACCGGTCTGTCCTTGCCAGAATTCGGCTACCGCAACAGCCACCACTGTCGCCCAGGCCTTGCCAAAGACCTCGGAAAGGTGTGCCGCCCGGCGGCCGAACTCGTCCGCGTAGAGGCCCAGGAGCCAGCCGCCAGAAACCCACCGCGAAGACGAGAAAGCCGCGATAGGCACATACCCCGCAGGCGACGGTCTACCCGAGGAAGTCGCTCACCAGGTCACTCGATACAGGGCGGCATTCGTCGAAGTACGCGTGCCGCGCGCCGGCGAAGAGATGCATCCGCGCGTCGGGAATCCGGTCCGTCAGCAACGGCGCGTTCGTCACGGGCGCGAGCAGGTCGTCGTCGCCGTGCAGGATCAGCGTGGGCGCGCCGATCTTCGGAAGTACGTCCCAGGCGTCGTGGCTGTTGCTCGCGACGAGATGCCCGCGCACCGCGTGCGGCGGCATACCGTGCGCGCCCAGCACCCGGTACGGACCGGGATTCGCCGCGCGCCAGGCGGGCGTGTACATCAAGTCCGTCAGCGTCTCGCGAGCCTCCACCGAGGATCGTCGCGCCAGGGCCAGCCGCACGTCGTTCGATCGCTCGACGCCGTGCTTGCCGCCCGGCGTGGTGCAGCCGAGCACCAGCCGCCGCACCCGATCGGGATACCGCGCGGCGACCCATTGCGCGACCCGCCCGCCCATCGAGGTGCCGTAGACGTCGGCCTCGCCGACCCCGAGCTCGTCGAGCACCGCGATCACGTCGTCCGCGAAACCCGTTGTGGAGTAAGCGGAATCGGGCGCGTCACTGGCGCCGGTGCCGCGATAGTCCATGGTGATCGTGCTCGGGAAATCCCCGCGCGTGCGGTCCCACCAGGTGTGGTCGTTCGCCTGCCCGGCCAGCAGCACGAGCGGCAGGCCCGTGCCGTGCCACTGGTAGGCCAGCCGGGTGCCGTCGGCGGCGACGGCGTGGCCGGTGCGGGGGAGCGAGCTCATTCTTCTCCTGTTCGGTCTTCCCAGAGCCGCCCGGAGCCGTTCGCGGACCAGCGGACGGACGCCGTTCGGCGGCGCTTTCCAGCAGGTCGACCGTGACGATCCCGGTGACCACCCCAGGTTTTCGAGGCGAGCGCGGCGACCGCTCATGATAGCCACATGACCGAGGCTTCCCAGGGCGATCCTCCAGCGCGCGAGTGAGCCATTCCGACCAACCGGACGACGCCGACGGCCCTGGTAGCGCCCGCCGGGTGGCGGTAGCGTTCCGGCGGGCGGACTTTTCGTTACGGGCGAACGGAAAGGAGGCGTGGTCGGCGTGCACGAACCGAAGGTGACGGAATTCGCGACCACCGATCCGGAACAGGCGTGTGCCCTGCTCGCCGAGGCGTACCGGGACAATCGTTTGCGGGTCCGCGGCAGCGTCGAGAGCTACCGTTTCGAGCACAACCGCTGTGATCTCGGGGACGTGCATTTCGACTTCCTGCACAACACGCTGACCACGGAGGTCCTCGTCCAGCCGTTGGGCAGGGTGGTGCTGTTGCGGGTGCTGGGCGGTGAACAGGAGCTCGACGACGGGGTCAGCGACCGCAGGCTCGGCCCGGGAGACGTGTTCGTCGGCCCGCATCCCGGCCATGAGTACCGGACGGGGCTGCACGGCACGCGGCTGCAGATCACCGGGATCGACCTCTCGCTGTTCGGCGGAATCGACCCGGAACCCGTGGTGGAGCGGTTGTGCTACGAGCCGGTGTGCCCGGAGAAGGCCCGGCGATGGAGCCGGACGGTCGACTACATGACCGCCTTGTTCACCGATCCGGACGTGGAGAACGGCCCGCTGGTACTCGGCGCGGCGGGCAGGCTGATGGCCGCCATGGCACTGGACACCTTCACCACGGGCAGGGGTGAAGAGCGCCCGAGCGACCGCCGCGACGCCGTCCCGGACACGGTGCGCCGCGCGGTCGCCTTCCTGGAGGCGAATCCGGACCTCGACCTCGGTGTCGCCGACATCGCGCGCGCCTGCCGGGTCTCGGTGCGGGCCCTGCAACTGGCGTTCCGGCGACATCTGGACACCACGCCCATGGCCTACCTGCGCCGGATCCGGCTCGACCTGGCCAGAGCGGACCTCCGTGCCGCCGCGCCCGGCGACGGCACGACGGTGACGAGTGTCGCGGCGAAGTGGGGTTTCCTGGACGGAAGCCGGTTCAGCGCGCAGTACCGTGCGGCGTTCGGCGAACCGCCCAGCCACACCCTGCGGAATCCGTGAAGGTTCGTTTTCGTCGGTGCCGGTATGCGTTTCAGGCGCTAGACCCGGCTGTCCGGACCCTGTTCCATAAGCGTGGCACCAGTATCGCCCAGACCCCGCTTACTGGTGTGTCGCGATCCCGTCGTACATCACCCGGCGGACCGCCCGGCTCATCGCGGCCTGCCGCTCCGGTGAAGGATCGCGCAGTTCGGACAGCACCGACGCGAGGATCATCCCGTTGATCGCGCGGGCGGTGGAGTCCACGTCCAGGTCCTCGTGCAGATACCCGAGGCGGACGCCGTGGTGCAGATAGCCCGCGGTCAGCCCGGCGGCGGTCTCGTAGAAGTCCAGCACCCGTTCCCGCATCTCGGCGTCGATACCCGCCGCCTCGAGCAGGAGGAACCGGGCCATCCGCGGGTCACTGCCGAAGATCCGGGCGAGCGCGTCGCCGATCCGCGCGCTCTGCTTGCGGTACTCGGCCAGGCTGTTGACCGCGTCCGGCGCGTTGTCCGCTGCCAGCGCACCGACCACCTTCTCGACCAGGTCCGTGATGACGTGGTCCACGATGTCCCGCTTGTTCTGGAAGTACCGGTAGAAGGTGCCGTGCCCGATGCCCAGCCGGGCGGCGATGTCGGCGATGCCGGTCGCGTGGTAGCCCCGTTCGGCGAAGCAGTCGAACGCGGTCTCCACGATCTCGCGCCGTAGTTCCTGCTTCTTCCGTGCGGCCCTGCTGACCGGGATCTCCGTCGTCATTCCGCCAGCTTATTGCCTGACGCGTTCAAATGACATACCGTTCCGGAAATGACACGTCATTCCGCGAGAGCGCTGGTGCTCGGTTGCGGCGGGACCTTGGGGTTCGCTTGGACGGCCGCGGTCCTCGGCGCGCTGCACGCCGAGGCCGGCTGGGATCCGCGGGAGGCGGACGTCCTGGTCGGCACGTCGGCGGGCGCCGAGGCGGTGGCCATGCTCGGGGCGGGCATCCCAGCGAAGGCGATCCTCGACGCGGTGGCGGGCACACCCGGTGGCGACACCGTCGTCGCCGCGCACGTCCGGCGGGTGCCGGACAGGCTTCCGCCGGTTCCGTCCCCGCGCTGGCCGGCGGCCGGATTGGTCCGGGCCGCGCTGCGCCGGGACGTCGACACGCTCGCCGGTCTCGCGGGTCTTCTGCCCCGGGGCCGGGGCGACGCGACTTGGCTTCGCGAGCTCGGGGACGCGCTGGCGCCCGGTGGCTGGGTCCCGCATCCCGCGACCTGGCTGATGGCCGCGGACCTGACGGGGAAGCGGATCGCGCTCGGCTCCCCGGACGCGCCGCCCGCCGGGCTCGGTGAGGCGATCGCCGCGTCGTGGGCGATCCCCGGCTGGTTCCCGCCGTCCGTTGTGGACGGACGGCCGCTGCTCGACGGCGGCACGGTCTCCCCGACCTCGGCCGATCTCCTGCTCGGTCACGACGTCGGCGAGGTCGTGCTGATCGCGCCGATGAGCAGCGAGGGCGGCGCACCGGCCCGCGGTGCGGCCCGGCTGGAACGGCTGCTGCGGACGGCGATGACCAGGCGGGTCGACGACGAGGTGCGACGACTGCGCGCGGCCGGTGTCCGAGTGGTGCGGATCGAGCCGGGGCCCGCCGATCTCGCCGCCATGGGCGCGAACTTCATGGACGGACGGCGCCGGGAGCACGTGCTCGCCACGGCGTCGAGGACGGCGCCCGGTCTGGTCGCCGAAGCCTTCGAACGAGAAGGAGTACGCGCATGACCAAATACCCGGACCTTGACCTCGCTCGCGCGCACGTGGCGATCACCGGCGCGGGGCAGGGCATCGGCCGCGCGACCGCCGAACGCATGGCCGCCCTCGGCGCGCGCGTCTCGATCGGTGACCTCGACCTCGAAGCCGCGAAACGGACCGCCGGAGACATCGGCGGTACCGCGCATCATCTGGACGTCGCCGATCCGGCGTCGTTCGCCACGTTCCTCGGCGAGGCAGAACAGGCGAACGGACCGCTCGCGGTGCTCGTCAACAACGCCGGGATCATGCCGAACGGCGGCTTCCTCGATCTCTCCGACGCGCTGAACCGGGCGACGATGGAGGTCAATGTCTTCGGCGTCGTCCACGGCATGCGGCTGGCGCTGCCCGGCATGCTGGAACGCGGGCGCGGGCACATCGTCAACGTCGCTTCGCTGGCCGGGAAGTTCCCGGTGAAAGGGCTGGCGATCTACAACGCCAGCAAGTTCGCCGTCGTCGGGCTGACCGCGGCGACCCGGCTGGAGTACGCGCCGCACGGCGTGAGCGTCTCGGCCGTGCTGCCGTCGGCGGTCGACACCGCGCTCGCGTCCGGGCTCGACATGCGGCCGATCCCGAAGGTGAAACCGGGCCGGATCGCCGACGCCGTGGTGGATTCCGTCCGCACCCGGGCCGCGGAGATCGCCGTGCCCGGTTACGTCGGCGCGCTCGCCACCCTCGCGAACGTGACCCCCGAACCGGCGCTCAACGCGTTCCGGCGGCTGATACGGGACGACCGGGCCCTGCGCCCCGATTCACCCGAGCGGGACGGCTACCGCGCCCGCCTCGACCAGGACACCCACCGGGAGGAAAACGCATGACCACGCAGTACGACGCCGTCGTCGTGGGGGCCGGGTTCGGCGGGATGGGCGCGGCGATCCAGCTCAACCGGCTCGGCTACGACAACCTGCTCATCCTCGAACGCGAGTCCGACCTCGGCGGCACCTGGCATGTGAACCGCTATCCCGGGCTGGCCGTCGACATCCCGTCGGCCACCTACTCGTACTCGTTCGAACCGAATCCACACTGGTCGCGGCTCTTCGCGCCGGGCGCGGAGCTCAAGCGGTACGCCGAGCACGTCGCGGACAAGTACCGGCTGCGGCGCTACATGCGGTTCGGTTCGGTGGTCACCGGCGCGGTCTGGGACGAGGCGGACGCGCACTGGAAGGTCTCGCTCGCCGACGGCGAACCGGTCACCGCCAAGTATCTCCTCACCGCGACGGGATTCCTTTCCCAGCCTAAGAAACCCGACATCGCCGGGATTGACACCTTCGGCGGCAAGGTCATCCACACCACCGCCTGGGACGACGAGTACGACCTCGCGGGCAAACGCGTCGCGCTGATCGGCACCGGCGCGACCGCGGTCCAGCTGATCCCCGAGATCGCGAAGGTCGCGCGGGACCTCACCGTGTACCAGCGGACGCCGATCTGGGTGAGCCCCAAACTGGACTTCCCGGTGCCGAAGGCGGTCCGGCGCGCGTTCGCCGCGCTCCCGTTCACCCAGCGGGCCGCCCGGCTGACCGGGACCGCGCTGCTGGAGCTGATGATGGTCTCCGGTGTGCTGCACTACAAGCAGCTCCCGATGGCCAACCGGCTCGGCAAGCTGTGGTGCCAGGCGCATCTGCGCCGTCAGGTGCGGGATCCGGGGCTGCGCGCGGAACTGACGCCGCGTTATTCGTTCGGCTGCAAGCGCCCGACGTTCTCCAACGAGTACTACCCGGCCTTCACCAAGGACCACGTGCACCTGGAGACGACGTCGATCGCGAAGATCGACGAGAGCGGCATCGAGACCACGGACGGGCGGCGGCGGGACATCGACGTCCTGGTGCTGGCGACCGGATTCGACCTGTGGGAGGCGAACTTCCCGGCGATCGAGATCATCGGACGCGACGGCCGGGATCTCGGGAAGTGGTGGCGGGAGAACCGTTTCCAGGCCTACGAGGGCGTCGCGATCCCGAAGTTCCCCAACTTCATTTCGCTCAACAGCCCGTATTCCTACTCGGGACTGTCCTATTTCACCACCATCGAGACGCAGATGCGGCATATGGACCGGCTCTTCGGCGCGATGCGGCGGCGTGGCGCGACGGAGTTCGAGGTGACGCAGGAGGCGAACGACGCGTTCCTCGACCGGATGACCGAACGCCTCGGCGACTCGATCTTCACGCTCGGGAACTGCGCCCCGGCGAACAGCTACTACTTCAACCCGCACGGGGAGGCGACCCTGCTGCGGCCGTCCTCGACGCTGAACGCCATCAAGGAGGCGCAGAGCTTCCCCATCGAGGACTACACGTTCGCGTAGGGTGCCGGGACCCCGCGCGGTCCCGGCACCCCTGGCGCTTACTGCTTGCGGAGCCGCAGCGTGACGGCCGTGCCCGCGGCGGCGAGGAAGACCGCGCCGAGCGCGTACGGCCACCACGGCACGTCGGTGTCGCCCACCGGGGCGGCACCGTAACCACCGGCGGCACCGGTGCGGTCGTACGTCGAGCCGGGCAGCTTGTCGCCGTAGCGGCTCTGCAGGGCTTCGCGGTAGGCGGCGAGCGACATCTTCTCGCCGGTCTTCGCCACCGACGAGCCGTCGAGGACGGTCACGGTGTCCCCGTCGACGGCGTACCAGGCACCCGCCTGAGGTTCGCTCAGGAGGTAGCCCTTGCCGACCTGCGCCGCGAGGCGCTTTTCGACGTCACCCGAGGCGACGTTGTAGACCGACCAGCCCGAACCCTCACGCTGCGACCACACGGTCGCGGCGTCACCGTTGCCCAGGGTCGCCGGGGTGGCGACATAGGCGAGCTCGGCCGGGACGGTGGAGGTGCCGGCGATGAAGGCGGCGGTCGGCTGGTACACCGCCACCGGTGTCCGCGGATCGGCCTTGGCGGTCTTGGCCGCGAGGGCCGTGTCCGCTTTGACGGCGCCGGGGAACTGCGCCTTGGCGAGCCGCTGGGTGGTCGCGTCGCTGGTGACCACTGTGGACACCGCGGCGAGGTCGGCGGCGGTGGGCGCGCCGCTGGGGGCGTCGGCCGCGGAGGACTGGCCGCCGAGCGCCAGCGACAGTCCGAGGGCGAGGATCGTGGCGCCGAGGAAGGTTCGCTTCATGGTTTCAGTCCTTGATCCCGTAGACGGTGTGGGTCCAGGTGAACGAGTTGTTGGACCGGTAGGCGTTGTAGCTCATCTGGTTGTAACGGGGGCTGGAGCCCCACGGGTCGCCGTAGTACACCGTCGTCGCGCCATTGGTGTTGTCGTAGCCGTAGAGCACGTGCATGTGGCCGCCGCCGTTGCGCCAGCCGATCCGCGTGCCGATCGGCTGCCGCGCGTCGACCTGGCTCTTGATCGACGCGAAGCTCAGCGTCTGCCCCGAGGAGCTGTAGGTGCCGACGTTGCTGAACCCGAGCCAGCGGAACACGCGCTGCTGATCGCTCAGGTAGCCCTGGTTGTTCGCGCAGTCCGAACCGGACTCGTTGTGCGCGACCTGGCAGAACTTGGTCTGGGTGAGGGAGTGACCCCACCAGGCGGCGATCGTGTTGCCACTGGCGTCCCAGCACCAGTTGCTCTTCTCCTGCGCCTGCATGGTGATCGGGATCGTGGTGGCCGCCGTGATGGCGGGTGCCGCGGTGGCGGGCGCCTGCAGGGCGACCAGCGCGGCGACACCGGCGCAGGCCGTGGCCAGCCCGCGCCTGAACGAGGTTTTCACCGTCGGAACACTCCTAACTGGATGGTCGAACGCGAAGCAAGCGCGGCGGCCACCCGTAAGGGACAGGTGGGGACTTCGGCTACCCGACTGGGTGGCAGACCGGCGCGTGCGGGGGAGTTGCGCTGTGGCGAGGTAACAGAGGGGCACTGCGAACAGTCTGAGATTCACCCTCTGGTGGTCACATGGCAAGGTTCGCGGCAATACCTAAGGGTCCGTATTGCCGATGCGGGGGTCGGTGTCACCGCAGGTCGTCGTCGCCCGATCGAGTTAACAGTGCGGTGAAGTCGTGACTCCGGTGGTGTGGACCAGCGGAAAGCGCGCGGCTCGTGGTCACTGTTCGTGTTCCCGCCTTTCGGCGGGTGTCCGCTCGGTATGGTCCCGAGCATGCCGACGATCGGTACGGCACCGGTGTTCGTGGCCCGCGACACCGAATTGGCCGAACTGGTGCGCGTCGCCTCGCGCCCGCCGTCGGTCGCCGTTGTCGAGGGCGAACCGGGGGTGGGCCGGAGCCGGCTGCTCGAAGAACTGGCCGCCCATCCCGTGCTCGCCTCGCGTGTGGTGTGGTCCGCCCGCTGCGGTTCGTTCTCCCGGCCTTGCCGCCTGGCGCCGTTGGTCGACGCGCTGCTCGAGAAGAGCGCCGTGGCCGCCGCCCACGCGGCCGGCTTCTCCCCGGTGACCGGTGTCCTGCGGCGGCTCGTTCCCGAATGGTCGCCGTGGCTGCCGCCGTTCCCGGAGAACGCGGACGCGGAGACCGTCCGGCAGCAGGAGTTCCGGGCCGTACGGGAGGTGCTGACCGGCTGCGGTCCGGCGGTACTGATACTCGACGACGTCCACTGCGCGGACGACGACACCTGGGAGTTCCTGCGCGGGCTCGCGGCTTCCCCGGCGGCGGCGCTGAGCGTGGTGGTCAGCGCGACGGCGGGCGGGCCGCGGCGATTCCCGCCGTTGCGCGAGACTGCCGCGCATCTCTCGCTCGCGGCGTTCACCGCCGTCCAGGTGCGGACGTTGCTGGACGCCTCCTTCGGCCGCTGCGCGCCGGATTTCGCCGAAGCGGCGCACCGGCGGACGTCCGGGATCGCCGTCGACCTGACGGCGTTGGTTCAGAGCGTCGGCGACACGGCCGAAGCGCTTTCGGCGGACCGGCTGGCGTCGGCGACCGTGCCGCCGATCGTGCGGAGCCGGGTTTCCGGGCTGATGGCGGCGATCGGGCCGGCCGCCAGGGATGTCGTCCGCGCGGCCGCGGTGCTGGGCGCGCCCGCCGGGGAGCCGGATCTGGGCGCGGTCGCGGCGTGCGCGGAGATCGAGGGTGCGGTAACCGAAGCCGTGGAAGCGGGCCTGCTGCGGGATCTCGGCCGAGGCCGCTATGTCTCGGGGAGCCCGCTGATCGCCGAAGCCGTCTACGCGTTGCTCCCCGGGCCTCAGCGCTGCGCGATGCACGCACGCGCCGCAGCCCGGCTCTCCGCGGACGCCGAACCTTTCGCGTCGCTCATCGCCCGTCACGCGCGGCTGGCGGGCGACATCGCCGCGTGGACACAGTGGACCGGCGTCGCGGTCGACAACGCCATCGAGGACGGACGGACCGAAGAAGCGAGCCGCCTGCTCGAAACGGCGCTGCGGGACGCGGACCTGCCGAGGAACGCGCGCGAATCGTTCGCCGTCCGGCTCGGCAGGGAACTGCCGCGCAGTATCGCGCACGCCGGCACGGTGCGGCTGCTGCGGGAGATCCTGCGCGAATGGCCGCTGAGCAAGGCCGCGCGGGGCGAGATCCGGGTCCACCTCGGACAGGTGCTGATCAACCAGGTGGGCAAGGTCGAAGCGGGCAGGCTCGAGATCGAACTGGGCGCGGCCGACCTCGGCAGACGCCAGGCGCTGCTCGCCAGGGGACTGGTGACGTTGGCGCTGCCGCATATCGGGACCGTCCCGGTCGAAGAGAACCTCCGCTGGCTCGACGAGGCCGAGCAGGTCAGCAAGGGGGAACACGACGCCGGGCTGCTCGCCGCGATCGCCGCCAACCGGCTTTCGGCACGGATGCAGGTCGCCGATCCCGAAGCCTGGGAGGACATCGCGGATCTGCCGCGGGCCCCGGAGTCGGCCGAGGTCTGCCGTCAGGTGGCCCGCACCTACATCAACCTGGCCGACGCGGTGGCGTGGAACGGGCACTATCCGGTCGCGCGGGCCTACCTCGCGACCGCGCGGCGGCTGATCCGCGACGACCACCAGCCCTATCTCGACGCGCTCGCCGACGGCACGGAGCTGCGGTTGGATCTGGCGATGGGGGAGTGGGCGAGCGTCGCGGAGAAGGCGCGCGCGATGTTGACGCGGGTCGACAAGGACAGTTCGCTGGCGGCCGAGCCGCTGCTGGTGCTCGGCTGGTACGAGTACGGGCAGCACCGGCCGACCGCGGCCCTGCGCAATTTCGACGCGGCGTTCGCGCTGTCCGCGGGCAGTGTCCCGGTGCAGGCTTCGGCGTACGCGGGGCGGGTGGCCGTCCATCAGGCGGGCAAGGATCTGCAGGCCGCCCGGCGCCTGGCCGAATTCGGCCTGGAAACCGTGCGCCGCAAGAACAACTGGGTCTGGGCGGCCGAGTTGATGCCGTTCGCCGTGCGCACCATGCTCGGGCTGGGGCAGCACGTCGAGGCGCGAGAGCTGCTGGCGGAGTACCGGCAAGGCATCGACGGCAAGGACGCGCCGGTCGCGAACGCGTCGGCGCTGCTGTGCCGGGGCATGCTCACGCAGGCGCGTGGCGAGACATTGGCCGCCGGTGAACTGCTGCTGGGCGCCGCGCAGGCCTACAGCGCCTTGCCACTCCCGTATTTCGCCGCCTACGCCGACGAACTCGCCGCCGGATGTTTTTCCGAAGCCGGGGTGCGGGAGCGTGCCGTCGCTTCCTTCACCACCGCGGAGACGACGTACGCGAGCCTCGGTGCCGCCGTGGACGCGCTGCGCTGCCGTCGTTCGTTGCGCCGCTGCGATCCGGAGATGCCCCGGCGCGGGCGCAAAGGTTACGGCGAAGCGTTGTCCCCGAGAGAGCTCGAAGTCGCCCGGCTCGCCGCCCAGAACCTGACGAACCGGGAGATCGGGGAGCGGCTGTTCCTCTCACCGAGGACGGTCGAGATCCACGTCGGACGAGCACTGCGCAAATTGGGATTGCCTTCGCGTACCGTCCTGACCGCTGATCTGCTCAGCGACATTCCCTAAGGGCACGTACTCGTCGATTCGCTGGGTACAAGGTGGGAAACCGCAGGTCAGAGGTGGTTTCTTTAAATAGTGGGGCGCGGTCCGTATTCCACTATTGTTCCGCTTCCGCCGTCGATCGATGGTTGTCGGGCAGTTCGCGATTTCCCGGAAAGGAAGCACCGTGAGCAGAAAACGGATCTTAGGCGTGGTCGCCCTGACCCTGGCCGCGCTGGCGCCGGCGGCGGGTCTCGCCGGTGCGGAACCGGCCGACACCCTTCGCGCCATTTCCCCGACCGACGCCGCGCCCTTGCCGACGGGAGGCGTCCACGGCCAGAGCATCGGCGGCTCGCCCGCGTCGGTCAAGGACTACCCGTATGTCATCGCCGCCCTGCGGGAAGGCGGTTCGAGGCCGAAGGGCCAGAGCTGTTCCGGTTCCGTCATCGCGCCGCGGAAGGTCCTCGTCGCAGCCCACTGCAAGGAGCTGGCAGGCGAGAAGAGTGTCCTTTATGGACTCGACGACCTGAAGAGCGCGGGCGGCACCCAGCTGAAGGCCGTCGACTACAAGACACATCCCAAATTCACCCAGCCCTGGTACGGCTACGACGTCGCGGTGATCACCGTCGACGGTGACATCCCGGTGCCGCCCGGCGGCTACGCGAAGGTCGCCACCTCCGCCGACACCGGTCTGGAGACACCCGGCAAGGACGGGTTCAGCCTCGGCTACGGCAAGAAGGACATCAACGACACCACCCAGGACGTCACGCTGCACAAGCTGACCCTGCCGATCGTGAACGCGAGCCAGTGCACCGGCGTGGAGAACGGCGTCGACCCGAAGACGATGATCTGCGCGGGCTACTCCGACGGCCGCAAGACCATCCTCCCCGGTGACAGCGGTGGCCCGTTCGTCGTCAACGGGAAGGTCACCGGCCTCGCTTCGTGGAGCCGTAGCGATTTCCGCTGGTACAGCGTCTACAGCAGGCTCAACAACGACATGGGGGACTGGGTCGCCGAACAGATCGGCGGCGAGCAGCCCGGTGACGCCTTCACGCTCGCGGCTTCGCCGTCGTCGGTGAAGGTCCTGCCGGGCAAGTACGTGTCGGCGAGCGTCACGAGCAAACCGGGCAAGAACGGCGCCGAGGACATCACGCTTTCCGCGTCCGGATTGCCCGAGGGCGCCAAGGCCACCTTCCAGCCCGCGACGATCAAGGCGGGCGAGGTCGCCAAGCTGACCATCGAGACCGCCGCCGGAACCCCGGAAAAGGCCTACCAGGTCACGATTTCCGGCAAGGGGACCACCGACACGGCCACCGCGGGGCTCTCGCTCACCGTCGGCGCGGGCGAACCTCCCACCGGTGACTTGAAGGTGACCGTGAACCCGTCTTCCGGGTCGGGCCGCGTGGGCACGCTCGTGAGCACCACCGTCACCGCGACCGGCGGCACCGGCTCGATCACGTTCTCCGCCAGTGGTCCCGGGCTTCCGCTCAGCCCCATGTTCTGGCCGCAGAGCGTTTCGAGCGGCGGCAGTTCGACCATGCAGGTCTTCGCGCCGTACAGCGCCGGCACGTACCCGGTCACGGTGACCGCGAAGGGCAGCGGCGGCAAGACCGCGACCACCACGTACACCCTCACCGTCCAGTGACCTTCGTCGAAACAGAGGTGATTTCCCATGCGTGACAAGACGAAAACGCTACTGGCGCTCGGGCTGCTGAGCCCGCTGCTCGCACTCGGCGCCGGATCGGCCGTCGCCGCCGAAGCCGAAGGCACGGTGATCCCGGCCAAGGAGCACTACGGCGACCAGTACATCGTCGTCCTTCACGACGTCGCTGCGGCCGGACAGACGGCGTCCGCCGATCTGGCCAAACGATATGGCGGGGAGGTCCGTTCGGTCTGGACGGCGGCTCTCCGCGGGTTCTCGGCCAAGGGCATGACCGCGGCCGAGGCACGCAAACTGGCCGCGGACCCGTCGGTCAAGGCGGTGTACGAAGACGGCACCGCCCGCGGCACCGGCACCCAGCAGAACCCGACCTGGGGACTGGACCGGGTCGACCAGAAGAGCCTTCCGCTCGACAAGGCCTACAACTACCCCAACGACGGAGCGGGTGTCACCGCGTACGACCTCGACAGCGGCATCAACCCGTCGAACCCGGAGTACGAAGGCCGCGCCAGCCTCGGCAAGGACTTCATGGGCGGGGACGGCTCCGACTGCCACGGGCACGGCAGCCACACCGCGGGCACGATCGGCAGTAAGACCTACGGCGTCGCGAAGAAGGTCAAGATCGTCGGGCTGAAGGTGCTGGGCTGCAACAACTCCGGACCGGACTCGGGCATCATCGACGCCGTCGACTGGGTGACGGCCAACGCGAAGAAGCCCGCTGTGGCGAACATGAGCCTGACCATGGACGCCCCCGGTGTCGGGGACGACGCGGTGAAGCGGTCGATCGCGTCGGGCGTCGTGTACGGGGTGGCGGCGGGCAACGCCTCCACCGACGCGTGCAACACGAGCCCGGCACGGGTGCCCGAGGCGATCACGGTCAACGCCTCGGACTCCGCGGACAACCGGTCTTCGTTCTCCAACTACGGAAGCTGCACGGACATCTTCGCGCCCGGCACGAACATCACGTCGCTGAGCCCGAGCAGCGGGGGCTCCGCCGGGATGAGCGGGACTTCGATGGCGACGCCGCACGTCGTCGGCGCGGCCGCGCTCTATCTCTCGGCCAACCCCGGCGCCACTCCGCAGCAGGTGCGGGACGCGCTGGTGAACGGCGCGACCGCGGGGGTCATCAAGAACGCGGGCAGTGGATCGCCGAACAAGCTGCTGAACGTGTCGTTCATCGGCAGTGGCGGCCCCGGCCCGAACTGCGGGGCCAAGTCGAACACCACGCCGGTGTCCATTCCGGACGCCGGGGCGGCCGTGACCAGTTCCGTGACCCAGGAAGGCTGTGACGGCAAGGCTTCCGCGTCGTTGTCGGTCAAGGTGGACGTTTCGCACACTTACAGCGCCGACCTCGTGCTCGACCTGATCGGGCCGAGCGGCAAGGCCTACCGCCTCAAGAACCCGGGCGGTGTCGGCTCGGCCGGGGGTGTGCACCAGACCTTCACCGTCGACGCCTCCGGTGAAACGGCCAACGGCACCTGGAAGCTGAGCGCCCAGGACGTCTACCGGTTCGACACCGGCAGCATCGACGGGTTCACCGTCACGTTCTGAAATCACTGAGACTCGCCGGCAGGGGCGGGGAGGGAACCATCGGCGGGGTCGCTTTCGGCGGCCCCGCCGATGCCACGGCTGAACCTGGCGTGCAGGAGCAAGGCGACGGCCAGCGTGGCCGCCGCACCGATCAGGAACACGCCGGTGGGCCACGGCTGCAGGACCATCAGGCAGCCGGATGCGACGGCGGGCGGATGCACCACCCGGAAGAGCAGCATGGCGCCGAATCCGGTGGCCGCCGCGACCGCGACGGCCACCGGTCCGGGCGGCAGCGCGAACGCGGCGAGGACCCCGGCCACCACGGCGAGCGCGTGGCCGCCGAAAACCGCGACCGGCCGGGCGGAGAGGAGCGCCGGGTTGGCCAGCACCAGGGCGAGGCTGGCGGCGAGCGGTGCCGAGGCCGCCGGTCCGACACCGGAGCCCATTCCCGCGGCGGCCACCCCGCCCGCACCTGCCGCGGTCAGCAGGATCGGCGACGCGTGTCTCACTGGGACACCTCGGGGAAGTCGAGGTCGGGCTCGGCCACGTGGTTGAAGTAGTTGGACAGCACGTTGAGCGCGATATGCGCGACCACCTCGGCGACCTGCGCGTCGGTGACGCCGTCGGCGCGGGCCTCGGCCAGCCGCTCGTCGGGGACGCGGCCGCGGTGGGCCATGACGGCGTCGGCCAGCCGGAGCACCGCGCGGGTGTGCGGGTCGGGGCTTTCCGCCTCGCGGGCCTTGTCCAGTTCTTCGGCGGGGATGCGCATCTTCTCGCCGCGGAAGGTGTGCGCGGCGAGGCAGTAGCCGCATTCGTTGCGCTGTGCGGTGAACAGCGCGAGCAACTCGCGCTCGCGTGCGGTCAGTTCGCCGCGTGTGAGGGCGTCGCGCAAGGCGAGGTAGCCGCTCAGCGCCGCCGGGCCGTTGGCCATCGCGGCATAGAGGTTGGGCACCCGGCCGAGCTGGGCACGGACGTCGGTCAGCAACGGATGCTCGGTGAGCTGGGGGATGCGGGGCACGATCGCTCCAAACGGTACAGGTCTGTTCCGAGTTGGACGGTACAGATCTGTACCGTATGCGGTCAACCAATTCGGTACAGAGTGGTACTGTTTCGCCCGTGGGAACCCGAGCGCGCGAGCGGCTGCTGAGCACGGCCGAAGAGCTGTTCTACGCCGAAGGCATCCGCGCGGTCGGCATCGATCGCATCCTCGAGGAGTCCGGGGTCGGCAAGGCGTCGCTCTATCGGCATTTCCCGAGCAAGGACGCGCTGGTCGAAGCGGTGCTGCGGGAACGGGACCGCACCTGGCGGCACTGGCTCTCCAGCACGGTCGACGGCTACCGTCTCGCTCCGGAGGACCGGATCCTGGCGGTTTTCGACGCCCTCTTCGAACGCTTCTCCCGCAGAGACTTCCGCGGCTGCGCCTTCATCAACACCATGGTGGAGACGGCGGATCCGGCGAGCCCCGTGCATGCTGTGGCGGCCGAGCACAAGGCGGCGCTGACCGAGTACCTGGCCGGTCTGCTCGCCGACGCGGGCCGGGCCGATGTGGGGGAACTCGCCGCGCAGCTCGTTTTGATCGTGGACGGTGCGATCGTGACCGCGGTGCGCGAGAACGCGCCGGATGCGGCTGCTCGGGGTAAGGCGATCGCTGCCGCTTTGTTGCGCTGAACGCTTGGTGCGGTTTGGAGTTCCGTGCTTGGGCTCTTGCCGGTATTTGGCGAGATCTTGCCGTACGCGGGAAGGCGGTTGCCGTCGGGCTGGGCAAGCCGCGGCTCAGTGCGCCCAATGTGGCATTGGGGCCGTCGAGTGTCTCCAATGCCACATTGGGAGCCTCGATCACCGAGCGCCCACCGAGTCAGCCGCGGCCCACTGTCCCCAACGCGTAGCCACTTGACATTAGGTAAGCCCACCCTTAGTTTCCCCCTATAACTTTCCCGGAGGGGGCGACATGCCGAACATCGGTGGCCGCCCGGCCATGGTCGCGGTGGACGACATCGTGCGGGTCGGTCGCGAGCTCGGGATGCGCGGGCTCAGTGTCAAGGCGGTCGCGGTCCGGCTGGGGGTGACCGCGACCGCCCTCTATCGCCACGTCGAGAGCCGGTGGGGGCTTGAGCGGCTGGTCGGCGAGAGCATCCTGGCCGAGCTGCGGCTCCGGGACGATCCGCGGCACGACCTCGAACGACACCTGTTGTCCTTCGCGCTGCAGATGCGGGCCTTCATGCTGGAGCACCCGGGCCTCGCCGGCTATCTGCAGCTTCTGTTTCCGCGCGGCGACGGCGGTCAGCGCTTGCTGAACATCGAGGTCGACGCCCTCGTCCGCCGGGGTTACGAGCCCGGCGCGGCGATCGTGCTCAGCGGCGCGGTCGCGTCGATGACCATCGCGATGACCGCGTCCGAGGAGAACAGCGCGGCCGCCGAGGAGGCCGACGGCGACGGGCTGGACCGCGAGCGGGAGGCGGTTCGCGACCGGCTGTCCCGCGACGACCGGCTCGCCGAACCGTCCGCCGCGTTGCCGCAGGTGCCGCGGCCCGAGTACGTGCGGCTGCTGCTGACCGCGTCGATCCGTGGGCTGATCGGGTCCTGCCCGCCGGGCAGGCCGGTCGCCGAGATGGTGGCCGATCTGGCCGCCACGGGGGAGGGGTTGTGATGGCGCGCGGATTCCAGGGCGCGGTGATGCGCGGTTTCGGGGCCAGAGACCACGAAGCGACCGTCGTCGAGACGGAAGAGATCACGCCGAAATTCGTGCGGGTGCGGTTCGTTTCACCGACGTTGTTCGAGGACGTCGTCGTGGAGCCGGCGGCCTGGCTCCGGTTCTGGTTCCCGGATCCGGAAGGCGGCCCGACGGAGTTCCAGCGCGCGTACACGCTCACCGAGGCCGACCCGGAAGCCGGCACGTTCGCGATCGACGTCGTCCTGCACGAGCCCGCCGGTCCGGCGTCGCGCTGGCTGCGTGACGCGCGCCCGGGCGCGAAGGTGCCGGTGATGTCACTGGGTTCCTCGTCCTTCTCGGTCCCCGCCGAGCCTCCCGCCGGGTACCTGCTGATCGGCGACTCCGCCTCGATCCCGGCGATCAACGCGATCCTCGAGGTGATCCCGGCCGACCTCCCGATCGAGCTGTACCTCGAAGAGCACGACGAGACCGACCGGCTGATCCCGCTGGGCGGACACCCGCGGCTGACCGTGCACTGGGTGCCGCGCCTGGACGCGACTTCGCTGGCCGCGGCGATCGAGACGCGCGACTGGTCGGACTGGCAGGCGTGGATCGCGACGGAAGCCGGTTCGTTCAAACACCTGAAGACGCGTTTGCGTGAGGCGTTCGGCTTCCCCAAGTCCGAGGTGCACGGCCGCGCGTATTGGTACTACGGCCGGGCCATGGGTGCTTTCCGCGGGGAAAAGGAAGAGACGGCCGCCGAAGTCCCGAAGCCCGTCGCAGCGGCGCCGAAGGGGGCATGGCGGACGCAGGCGGCCGGACGGCTGCTCGCGCCGGTGCGGCGGACGCTGATCTTCGCCGGGATCCTGCAGGCCTTCGTGACGCTGATCGGTCTCGCTCCCTTCGTCCTGCTGGTGGAACTGGTCCGGCGGATGCTCGCGGGCGGCGAATCGTTGTGGGCGCTCGGTGTCTCGACGCTGATCCTGCTCGGCGTCGGCACCCTGCTGGAGTCCGCGGTCGTGCTCTGGCTGCACGCGGCCGACGCGCGGTTCGCCCGCGACCTGCGTCAGCGCCTGCTGGGCAAACTCGCGCGCCTGCCGCTGGGCTGGTTCACCGCGCGGGGTTCGGGCACGGTCGCGAAACTCGTGCAGGGCGACACGCTCTCACTCCACTACCTGGTCACGCACGCCGTGCCCGACGCGGTGGCGGCCGTCGTCGCGCCGGTCGCGGTGCTGGCGTACCTGTTCGCGGTGGACTGGCGGCTCGCCCTCGTCCTGCTCGTCCCGATCCTCGTCTACCTCGTCACCACGTCGATCATGGTCGTCCAATCGGGACCCAAGACCGGCCAGGCGATGCGCTGGGCGGAGCGGATGGCCGGCGAGGCGGGGGCGTATCTGGAAGGGCAGCCGGTGATCCGCGTGTTCGGCGGCGCCGCGGCTTCGTCGTTCCGGCGGCGGCTCGACGAGTACCTCGGTTTCCTCGGCGACTGGCAGCGCCCGTTCACCGGCAAGAAGACCATGCTGGACTTCGCCACCCGGCCCGCCACCTTCCTGCTCCTGATCACCGGCACCGGCACGCTGATGGTGGTCGGCGGCGGTATGGAGCCGGTGACGCTGCTCCCGTTCCTGGTGCTGGGCACCACTTTCGGCGCGCGGCTGCTGGGCATCGGTTACGGTCTCGGCGGCGTTCGCGAGGGAATGCTGGCCGCGCGCCGGATCCAGGTCGTGCTCGATGAACCCGAACTGTCCACAATGGAGCTTGAAGCCCGCGACGGTGTCGAGCCGGGCACCGTGGAACTGGACCGGGTGGGCTTCGCCTACCGTTCCGGCGTTCCCGTGCTGGAGAACGTTTCCCTGACCTTGCGGCCCGGCACGGTGACCGCGCTGGTCGGCCCGTCGGGAGCCGGGAAGTCGACCCTCGCCGCCCTCGTCGCGCGCTTCCACGACGTCACCGAGGGAGCGATCCGGGTCGGCGGCCGGGACGTCCGCGCCTTCGCCGCCGACGAACTCTACGGCCGCGTGGGGTTCGTGCTCCAGGATCCGCAACTCGTCCGGGGGACCGTGCGGGAGAACATCGCCCTCGCCGTCCCCGGCGCCACCGAAGAGCAGGTCGTCGCCGCGGCCAGGGACGCGCAGATCCACGAGCGGATCCTCCGGCTGCCCCAGGGATACGACACCGTCCTCGACGCCGGTTCCCAGCTGTCCGGCGGGGAACGCCAGCGGGTGGCCATCGCCCGCACGATCCTCGCCGACGCCCCGGTCCTCGTTCTCGACGAGGCGACCGCTTTCGCCGATCCCGAGTCGGAGTATCTCGTGCAGCAAGCACTCGACCGGCTCACCGCGGGCCGCACCGTCCTGGTCATCGCCCATCGCCTGCACACGGTCACCGGCGCCGACCGGATCGTCGTCCTCGATCGCGGGCGGATCGCGGAAAGCGGAACCCACGAAGAACTTCTGGCCTCGGATGGGCGCTACGCCCGCTTGTGGCGGGCCGGTGCCGGTGCGGGGGTGACCGCGTGATCCGCACGTTGCTGGGCCTGATCCCCGAGGCGAAACGCTCGGCCTTCCGGCGTTATGTCGTGCTAGCCGTGCTTTCGGTGCTCTTGCGTGCCGCCGGTGTCGTCCTGCTGGTGCCGTTGGTGGGTGCCTTGTTCGGCGCGGAGCCTTCGGACGCGCTGCCCTGGCTCGGCGCGCTCGCGGCCGTCACCGCGGCGGGCTGGGCGATCGACGCCGTCGTGGGGCGGCTCGGCTTCGAGCTCGGCTTCGGGGTGCTGGACCACGCCCAGCACGACGTCGCCGAGCGGCTGACGGACGTCCGGCTGTCCTGGTTGGACGGTGAACACACCCAGACCGCCCGGCAGGCCATCGCCGCCACCGGTCCCGAGCTCGTCGGCCTGGTCGGGTACCTGCTCACCCCGCTCATCGGCGCGGTCCTCCTGCCGATCGCGATCGCGCTGGCCCTGCTGCCGATCGCCTGGCCGCTCGGTGTCGCCGCGCTGGCCGGGGTCCCGGTGCTGCTGGGCGCGCTGTGGGCGACCGGCCGGATCACCCGCCGTGCCGACCGGGCGACGGCGGAGGCGAACACCACGCTGACCGAACGGATCGTCGAGTTCGCCCGCACCCAGCAGACGTTGCGGGCCGCCCGCCGCGTCGAACCCGCGCGCAGTCACGCCGGCGCCGCGCTCACCGCGCACCACGGCGCGACCGTCCGGTTGCTCCGCCTGCAGATCCCGGGGCAGATGCTGTTCGGCGTCGCCGGTCAACTGGCGCTGGTCCTGCTCGCGGGGACGACGGTCCTGCTCGCCACACGAGGTGAGCTGAGCGTGCCCGAGGCCGTCGCGCTGATCGTCGTGATCGCCCGGTACCTCGAACCGTTCACCGCGCTCGGGGATCTCGCGCCCGGTATCGAAACCGCCACCACCACGCTCGGCCGCATCCGCACCGTCCTCACCGCGCCCGTGGCCCCGGCCGGGGAATCCGCCGCACCGGCCAAAGCACCGCAGATCCGGTTCGAGAAGGTCGGTTTCCGCTACTCGCCGGACACCGAGCACGTGCTGGAGGACTTCGACGTCACCCTGGAACCGGGGACGACGACCGCGATTGTCGGGCCGTCCGGCTCGGGCAAGAGCACCGTGCTCGCGCTGCTCGCCGGTCTGCACCGGCCCACGAGCGGACGAGTGCTCGCCGACGGCAAGGATGTCGCGGAGTTCCGCCGGGATCTCGTCACGTTCGTCTTCCAGCAGCCGTATCTCTTCGAAGGATCGGTGCGGGACAACGTGCTCGCCGGGGATCCCTCGGCGAGCGACGAGCGGGTCGCCGAGGTCGTGAGGCTCGCCAGGGTCGGCGAACTGCTGGAACACACGGCCGTCGGCGAGGCGGGCACCGCTCTCTCCGGCGGCGAGCGGCAGCGGGTGTCCATCGCCCGCGCGTTGCTCAAACCTGCGCCCGTGCTGCTCGTCGACGAGGCGACCAGCGCACTGGACACCGAGAACGAGGACGCCGTGGTCCGCTCGCTCAGCGCCGATCCCGTGTCGAGGACGCGGGTGATCGTCACCCACCGGATCGCCGGGATCCGGCACGCCGACCGGGTGCTCTTCCTCGAGGACGGACGGATCGCCGAATCGGGCACGGTCGAAGAACTCCTTGAGGCGCAAGGACGTTTCGCCGAGTTCTGGCGGCGGCAGCTCGACGCCACCGGCTGGAGGATCACGGCGGGATGACCCACACCCAAGGCGAGCCCGAATGGGTCGTCACCCGTGACGGCAGACGGCTCTACGCGATGGTGCACCCGGGACCCGAGGGCTTCACCGGGCCGACGGTCGTGTTCGAAGCGGGCGCGGCCGCCACCCGGTCGTCCTGGGCGGCGGTCCAGCCGGAGGTCGGCCGCCACACCCGCGCGATCGCCTACGACCGCTCCGGGCTCGGCCGCAGCGCCCCCGACCCCGGCGGCCGCACGCTGCGCCGGATGGCCGACGACCTCAACGACGTCCTCGACCATTTCGGCCCGGGGCCGTACATCCTCGCCGGGCACAGCGCGGGCGGGCCGATCGTGCGGCAGGCCGCCGCCCGCCGTCCGGAGCGGATAGCCGGGCTGGTCCTGGTCGACCCGACCGATGAAGCGGCCGAAGTGCTCTTCGGCCGGGCCTTTCGCACCGGTGAACGCGTCGCGGTCGGGGTCAGCGCCGCGCTCGCGTGGCTGGGCCTGCTCAAGGTCGTCTTCCGCGGTCTGCTGCGAGACATCCCGGACGACGTCCGGCGCGACCTCGAACGAGAGGCGTTCACCGTCGGGACGACACGGACCCACCGGGAGCAGGCCCGCACCTTCCTCGACGAACTGGCCCTTTGGCGGCACGACCCACCGGTGCTCGGGGACATCCCGCTCACGGTCGTGTCCGGCGGCCTCGGCGGAGGCGGGATGTCCGGTGCGATGAGAGCGCGGGCGAACGCGTCCCACACCCATCGGGTGACCCTTTCGTCCGCAGGCAGGCACGTGATCGCGGAGCGGTCCGGTCACTACGTGCCGAAGACCGAGCCCGAGGTGATCGTCCGCGAGATCCTCAGGATGACGTGAGCGCCCGCCGCAGGTCTTCATAGGTGGGGGCGAGCGTCCGGAGTGTCGCGGCGGCCCGTGCGTCGTCCTCGACGACGAGGTCGTACTGCAGGGAGCCGATCAGCCGCGCCTGCGTGGTGAGGACGGCGGCCGCGGCTTCGTGGCCGACCCGGCGCAGGCAGGTCGCGGCGTCGTTCGTCCGCCGGGCGCCGAGGCGCACCACGAAATGGACGAGCAGCCCACGTAGTTCCGGGTCAGTTCCTTCTTCGATCCGGGCGGCGAGTGCGAGGGCGGCGTCGCCGTTGCCCACCGTGCCGGGCGGGAGTCCGGTGTCCGTTTCGTCGCCGAGCCGCCTGATTGCCCGGGGGAGTGCCGCGACGATCGCGGCTTCTTCCGAGACGACGGTGTGCTGCACGAAACGCGTCCGCATCGTGTGCGGTTTGCCGTAGGCGACGGTTTCGGCGAGCCAGGCGGCGGCGAAATCCGCCCGCGGGATCCGTGCGTACGGATATCCCTGCGGGTCGTGGGCGGTGACGGACTCGTCGTCCGCGGCGAGCGCGACCAGGAAATGGTCCGCGCCGATCGGGCCGGTCATTCCCGGCTGGTGGCGCAGGTGCCCCATTTCGACCGGGCCGATCAGGACCGGCCCGTCGGAAAGGCTTTCGACGAGCCGGGCGAACGCGGTGTCCGGATCCGGTTCGCTCGTCGTTTCCGCGCTCCAGCCGAGGGCGTCGAGCGCTTCGCCGATGCCGAGATCGGGATCCCAGCCGAAGGCGTCGAAAAACGGCAGTGTTCCGCCGACCAGCTGCATACCGAAGGGGCTGCCGGTCACGGTTTCGAGCACGTCGGGTCCCGGCGCCTCGGCACCGAGCAGCATCGCGAGGGAATGGGTATAGCAATAGGGGCCGGAGCCGCGATAAGGAATTTCGATCACGCGTTCGACGATGCCGGATTTCACACCGAAACACCACCCTCGCCTTTGTCCGTTGTGGACGGTGTTTCATCACCCGTCCGGGGGTTTCGGGGCCACTCAATGGGTTTTATCCAGGAGACACCGCTGCTCCCGCTTGCCGACGACGATCTTGCCGACCCAGGATGACCATCACTTGGGCTCGCTGTCCCCGCCGTCCTGACCTGGGCCGACGGGAGCGAGGGGTGAGGCGGAGGCGGCATGGCGGAACGGCGTGGGCAAAATCGGTGGCGCCGGGGCGTAGCACTGCTCACGGTGGTCGTCGTGGCCCTGCTGATGGGCGCCCCGCTGCCCGCGAGCGCGCAGGTCCAGCCGCGCGGGGCGGGCACCGAGCGGCCGATCGGGCCGGAGCCGGTGTACTCCGGGCTGGCGCACGGCGGTATCACGATGGCCGCCAACTCCGTCGTGCAGTGCGGCGTCGGCGTCGTCTGCAACGAGTCCGCGAGCAACGCGAGCCCGGTGTCGTGGATCAAGACCGACCCGGCCGCGCCCGGTAACACCGCGTCCGCCGCGAACCTGAACGTCCCGGCCGGCGCGAAGGTGCTCAACGCCCGGCTGTACTGGCAGTTCAACCCGGTCGCCAGCAGCGGGACCTCCGGTGACGGCAGCCGGGGCAACCAGGTCTCCATCAAGACCCCGGGCTCCGGCGCGTATCAGCGGATCACCGCCGAAACCTACGACTGGTTCCCCGCGACCACCACGGGCGGGTCCCCGACGCTGTACGCCTACGGCGGCGCGGCCGACGTCACGTCTCTCGTCACGAACGCCGGCACCGGGGAGTACACGGTCGCCGACATCCAGGCCTGCCAGGGCCAGTCGATCAGCCGGACGAACCTCGGCTGCTGGGGTGGCTGGTCGCTGGTGGTCGCCTACGAACTGCCCAGCGAGCCGCTGCGGTACCTGCAGGTCTGGGACGGGATGCAGGTGGTCGCGGGCGGCAGCACGCCGAGTTCGGCGACCATCGCGCTGAGCGGTATCAAGGCCCCGACCTCGCGTCAGCCCAACGTCGAACTCGGCATCGTCGCGGGTGACGGCGACGCGCCCATCACCGGCGACTACCTCCAGGTCGGCCCGGACGCCGCCAGCCTGCAGACGATCGCGATGCCCGCGCCCGGCGGGGTGGCGACCAACAACGCCTTCAGCAGCCGCATCGACCGGGTCACGGCCACCGGTTCGGGCACGAACGTCACGTCGCGGAATCCCAATCCGGTGAACAACGTCGGGTACGACGCCCGCAGCATCGACATCACCGGCAAGGTCCCCGCGGGGACCACCGCGCTCCAGGTGAAGATCGGCACGGTCGGCGACGCGCTGTACCCCCAGACGATCTGGCTGGTCACCGACGCGCTCGAACCGGATCTGCAGATCACCAAGGCCAACGACCCGGTCGGCAACACCGACGACAATCCACCTGGTTACGTCACCAAGGGCGGGGAGGTCACCTACACCTTCGACGTCGCCAACCGACACGCCGACGGCTCCACCACCGACCTCGACACCGCGACGAACGTCGTGCTCACCGACACCCTGCCCGACGGCGTCACGTTCGTGGCCGGGTCCAATCCGGACTGTTCGGCCGCCGGGCAGGTGGTCACGTGCACTCTCCGGAATCTGAGGCCGGGGCAGTCGCAGAAGGTCGCCTTCAAGGTCAAGGTCGGGCTCGACGTGCCGGACGGCACCAAACTCGACAACACCGGCAAGCTCACCTTCCGCGGCGAGGACACCGGACGACCGCAGGAACGCACGTCGAACACGGTGCGGAACACGGTCGCGTCGCCCGGGTACCAGCTGACGAAGACCGTCGACCTCGCCGAGGCGGTCCCCGGCGACACCCTGACCTACCGGGTGACGCTGCGGAACACCGGCGTGATCCCCGTGCCCGCGCTCACGGTGCGCGACACCTTGCCGCCGGGGACGACCTACGTGTCGTCCACTCCCTCGAAGGGCACCGCGTCCGGGACCGGGCCGATCGACTGGGCCGTGAACGGTCTCGCGGTCGGGGAGACCGCCACGCTGACCGTGCGCGTGAAGGTCGAGGAAGCCGCCATCGGCAAGGAACTGGTGAACCGCGCGAACGTCCCGACCGGACCGCCGCCGGTCGTCCCGCCGGACAACCGCTGCCCGGACGATCCCGCGGCCGCGTGCGCGAAGACCAAGGTGCCGCCGCCGTCGTACACGGTGACCAAGACCGCGGACAAGGAGTCCGCCGACCCCGGCGACACCGTGCGCTACAAGGTCGTCGTCGCCAACACCGGCAAGGTGACCGCGGCGGATCTCAAGGTCGTGGACGATCTGACCGGGGTGCTGGACGACGCGGTCTATCAGAACGACGCCACCGCGTCGCCCGGCTCGGTGTCCTATGCGGAACCGAAGCTGACCTGGACCGGCACGCTCGCCGCGGGGCAGAGCGCGGAGTTCACCTACTCGGTCAAGGTGAAGAACCCGAACACCGGTGACAACCGGCTCAAGAACGTGGTGACCTCGGAGACGCCGGGTGGTAACTGTCCGCCGGGTTCGACGGATCCGAAGTGCGGCACGACGACGCCGGTTTCGGGGCTGTTGATCGAGAAGTCGGTCGACAAGCAGTCGGCGAATCCTGGCGACGTGGTGAAGTACACGGTGACGGTGCGGAACACGGGGCAGACCAAGATCTCGGGTGCGACGTTCACCGATGATCTGACGCAGGTTCTCGACGACGCCGATTACCAGAACGACGGCGCCGCGACCATCGGCGGCGTCACCTATGCGGCGCCGAAGCTGACGTGGACCGGGGATCTCGGCGTCGGCGAGACGTCGACGGTGACGTACACGGTCAAGGTGAAGAATCCGAACCCGGGCGATGACGTGCTGAAGAACGCGGTGTCGTCGGAGACTCCGGGTGGTAACTGTCCGCCGGGTTCGACGGATCCGAAGTGCGGGACGACGACACCGGTCTCAGGGTTGCTGATCGAGAAGTCGGTGGACAAGCAGTCGGCGAATCCCGGTGACGTGGTGAAGTACACGGTGACGGTGCGGAACACGGGGCAGACCAAGATCTCGGGTGCGACGTTCACCGATGATCTGACGCAGGTTCTCGACGACGCCGACTATCAGAATGATGGTGCGGCGACGATCGGCGGTGTCACGTATGCGGCGCCGAAGCTGACCTGGACCGGTGACCTGGAGATCGGCGCCACGGCGACGGTCACGTACACGGTGAAGGTCAAGAACCCGAACCCAGGTGACAAGAAACTGTCCAATGTGGTCACTTCGGAGACTCCGGGTGGTAACTGTCCGCCGGGCTCGACCGATCCGAAGTGCGGGACCACCACGCCGGTTTCGGGGCTGACGATCGAGAAGTCCGTGGACAAGCAGTCGGCGAATCCTGGCGACGTCGTGAAGTACACGGTCACCGTGAAGAACACCGGTCAGACCAAGCTGACCGGTGCGACGTTCACTGACGACCTGACGCAGGTGTTGGACGACGCGGACTATCAGAATGATGGTGCGGCGACGATCGGTGGTGTCACGTATGCGGCGCCGAAGCTGACCTGGACCGGAGATCTGGAAATCGGTGCCACCTCGACGGTGACCTACTCGGTCAAGGTGAAGAATCCCAACCCGGGCGACAACCTGCTGAAGAACGCGGTCTCGTCGGAGACCCCAGGTGGGAACTGCCCGCCGGGGTCGACGGATCCGAAGTGTGGCACCACGACACCGGTTTCCGGTCTGAAGATCGAGAAGTCGGTGGACAAGCAGTCGGCGAATCCCGGTGACGTGGTGAAGTACACGGTCACTGTGCGGAACGCCGGCCAGACCAAGATCTCGGGTGCGACGTTCACCGATGATCTGACGCAGGTTCTCGACGATGCCGATTACCAGAACGACGGCGCCGCGACCATTGGCGGTGTCACGTATGCGGCGCCGAAGCTGACCTGGACGGGTGACCTGGAGGTCGGCGCCGCGTCGACGGTCACGTACTCGGTGAAGGTCAAGAATCCCGCCCCAGGCGACAAGAAGCTCATCAACACGGTCACCTCGGAGACGCCGGGCGGCAACTGTCCGCCGGGGTCCACGGATCCGAAGTGTGGCACCACGACACCGGTTTCCGGCCTGAAGATCGAGAAGTCGGTCGACAAGAAATCCGCGAACCCCGGCGATGTCGTGAAGTACACGGTCACCGTCACCAACACCGGTCAGACGAAGATCTCTGGCGCGACGTTCACCGATGATCTGACGCAGGTTCTCGACGATGCCGACTATCAGAACGACGGCGCGGCGACCATCGGTGGCGTCACGTATGCGGCACCGAAGCTGACCTGGACCGGTGATCTCGGTGTCGGCGAGACCGCCACGGTGACCTACACCGTCAAGGTGAAGAACCCGAACACCGGTGACAACCGGCTCAAGAATGCCGTGACGTCGGAGACGCCGGGCGGGAACTGCCCGCCGGGTTCGACCGATCCGGACTGTGGCACGGAGACCCCGGTTTCGGGTCTGGAGATCAAGAAGACGGTCGACAAGCAGTCGGCGAATCCCGGTGACGTCGTGAAGTACACGGTCACTGTGCGGAACACCGGCCAGACGAAGATCTCCGGTGCGACGTTCACCGATGATCTGACGCAGGTTCTCGACGACGCCGTCTACCGGAACGATGGTGCGGCGACGATCGGTGGTGTCACGTATGCGGCGCCGAAGCTGACGTGGACCGGCGACCTCGAAATCGGTGCGACCGCCACTGTGACGTACTCGGTCCAGGTGAAGAACCCGGGCGACGGTGACAAGAAGCTGTCCAATGTGGTCACCTCGGAGACTCCGGGCGGGAACTGCCCGCCGGGTTCGACCGATCCGGATTGCGGCACGACGACGCCGGTCTCCGGGCTGCTCATCAAGAAGACCGCCGACAAGAAGTCGGTCGACCCCGGCGACACGGTGAAGTACACGATCACCGTCACCAACACCGGGCAGACCGAACAGGTCGACGCCACCTTCACCGACGACATGACCGAGGTCCTGGACGACGCCGACTACCAGAACGACGGTGCGGCGACGATCGGTGGTGTCACCTACGCGGCGCCGAAGCTGACGTGGACCGGCTCGCTGGGCATCGGGCAGGCGTCGGTCATCACCTACACGGTCAAGATCAAGAACCCGAACCCCGGTGACAAGAAACTGTCCAATGTGGTCACCTCGGACACGCCGGGCAACAACTGCCCGCCGGATTCGACCGACCCGAACTGTGTCGCGGACGTGCCGTCGCGCGAGCTGACGGTCAAGAAGACCTCGGACAAGCAGACCGCGAACCCGGGTGACGTCGTCACCTACACCGTGACCGTCACCAACACCGGCAAGGTCCCCCTGGTCGGTGAGGACGCCGCACGGGTCACGGACGACCTGTCCGAGGTGCTCGACGACGCCGACTACTCCGACGACGCCACGGCTGCGCCGGTCGCCGGCACCTTCTCCTTCGCCGCGCCGAACCTGGTGTGGGTGGGGGATCTGCCGGTCGGAGCGACGACGACGCTGAAGTACTCGGTGAAGGTGAAGAACCCGGTGACGGGCGATCACGAACTGCGGAACACCGTCAGCACCAACACGCCGGGCACGTGCCCGCCGCAGTCCGACGATCCGGCGTGTTCGACCGTCACCCCGGTGCCCGGGATCTCGCTGGAGAAGAAGGCGGACAAGGCCACGGCGAATCCGGGCGACGTCGTGAAGTACACGGTGACCGTGCGCAACACGGGCAAGACGAAACTGACCGGTGCGACGTTCACCGACGACCTCACCGAGGTCCTCGACGACGCCGTGTTCCAGAAGGACGGCGCGGCGACGATCGGTTCGGTGACCTATGAGGAGCCGAAGCTGACCTGGACCGGCGACCTGGAGATCGGGCAGACGGCGACGGTCACGTACAGCGTGAAGGTCACCAAGACCGACGGCGACGGCAAGCTCGCCAACGTGATCACGTCCGACACCCCGGGCGGCAACTGCCCGCCGGGCAGCAAGGATCCGAAGTGCGGCACGACGACACCGCTGTCCAGCTTGAAGATCAAGAAGACGGTCGACAAGACGCAGGCGAAGCCGGGCGAGGTCGTCACATACACCGTCACGGTGGAGAACACCGGGCAGGCCGTGGTGGACGACGCGACGTTCACCGACGACCTGAGCCAGGTGCTGGACGACGCGACCTTCGACGGCACCGCGAAGGCGAGCATGGGCACGGTCAGTTACTCCGCGCCGAAGCTCACCTGGAAGGGCGAGCTGAAGCCGGGGGAGAAGGCCACCGTCACCTACGCGGTCACCGTGCGGAAGCCGGCGACCGGTGACCACCGCCTCCGCAACGTCGTCACGTCGGACACGCCCGGCGGCAACTGCCCGCCGGGTTCGGCGAACCCCGACTGCGGCACGGACACCCCGGTGCCGCCGACGCCGCCGAACCCGCAGCCGCCGGAGAAGCCGAACCCGCAGCCGCCGACCACCCCGCGTCCGCCCGGCCTCGCCGTGACCGGCTCACCGGTGAAGACGATGACGGTGCTGGCGTTCGGGATGCTGGCCATCGGCGCGCTGCTGCTCCTCGCCGGACGGAGGCGCCGGGAGTCCTAGACCGGGGCCGAACCGCTGCTAGACGGCGCGCGGCACCGCGACCAGGGCTTCCACCTCGACGACGAGCTCCGGCCGGGCCAGTGCCGCCACGACGATCAGCGACTGGGCGGGCCAGTCCGCTTCGGGGTACCAGCGGGTGAAGGTCTCGCGCATCGCCGTGCGGAACCCGGCGAGGTGTTCGGTGCCGGACAGCATGCTGAACACCTTGACCAGGTGCTCAGGCCCGGCACCCGCGGCTTCGAGCAGCCGCTCGAGGTTGCCGAGCAGCGCGCGGGTCTGGGACTCGGCGTCGGGCCCGGCGAGTTCGCCGTCGGGCAGCACGCCGATCTGACCGGACACGACCACGAGTTCGTGATCGGCCGGCACGCGGACCAGATGGCTGTACGGGCCGATCGGCGCCGCGACGGTCTCCGGGTTCCACCGCTGGATCATCAGTCCTCAATCTTTCGTCCACTCGGGAAAATCGTCTCCAACGTACCGATGATTCCGGGTCGCCTCGGGAGTCCCACCTTCGACGAACGACGACTGGAGGGTTCCGGATGACGGATACAGGAACGAAGACCGAGCTCTGGCCGCTGGTCCACGCCGAGCGGGCGGCACTGGCGGACGACCTCGCGGAGCTCACCGAGGAGCAGTGGGAGACGCCGTCGCTGTGTACCGGGCTGACGGTGCGCGAGGTGCTCGCGCATGTCACCGCGGGGGCGAGCCTCACACCGTTGCGGTGGATGGCCGGGGTGATCCGCTGCCGATGGGACTTCGACAAGCAGGTCGCCATGCGGCTCGCCGAGCAGATGGGCGGCGACGGCGCCGAGACGCTGGAGCGGTTCCGGCGCGTGGTCACCAGTACGACGAAACCGCCGTTGCCGAAGATCGCGATGCTGGGTGAGGCGATCGTGCACGCCGAAGACATCCGCCGTCCGCTCGGCCTTCGGCGCGACTACCCGATCCCCGTCCTCACCGAACTGGCCGGGTACTACGGGGGCTCGGACCTGGTGGTGACGGCGAAGGGGCGCATCGGCGGGCTGCGGTTGCAAGCCACCGATGGCCCCTTCGCCGTCGGGTCCGGGCCGCTCGTCTCGGGCACGACATTGGCCCTGATCATGGCCATGACCGGACGGACGGCCTACCTCGCCGAACTCGACGGCGAGGGGGTCCCGATCCTGCGGGAGCGCGTCCCCGCTCAGACCTGAGACTCGAGGGGCAGGCCCGCGCCGGCCCAGTCCTCGATGCCTTCCCGGTACTTGCGGACGTCGGTGTAGCCCAGCGCGGTGAGCCGGTCGGCGACCTGGCCGCTGTTGGGGCAGGCGGGGTTCGAGCAGTAGGTGACGATGGCGGCGCCGCGATCGGGCAGCACGGTCGCGGCGTGCGCGTCGACGTCGGCGAGGACGAGGGGAACGGCGCCGGGCAGATGCTGCTTGGCGTAGTACTCGCCACCCAGTGCGTCGACCACCGTCACGGTCTTCGCGTCGATCGCGGCCTTCAGCTCGTCACGGGTGATGAGTGCGGTCATGTCGCTACCTCCAGTTAATCGGACTATAGTCCGCATGTGCCTCACGACCATAACGGACCGCAGTCCGCTTTTGCAACCTCGTTGGAGCTTCTGCGCACGCCGCCGCCCAAGGAGCGCGCCGACGCCGCCCGCAACCGGGCCGCGATCCTGGACGCGGCGGCGTCGCTGTTCGCCGAACACGGGGTCGAAGCGGTGTCGATGGATCAGGTGGCGGCGGCCGCGGGGGTGGGCAAGGGAACGCTCTTCCGCCGCTTCGGTGACAAGGCCGGGCTGGCCGTCGCGCTGCTGGACGCGCGGGAACGCCTGCTCCAGGAAGGAATCCTGCACGGGCCGCCGCCGCTGGGCCCGGGCGCTCCACCGGCCGACCGGCTGGTGGCCTTCGCCGACGCGTACGTCGACTACGTGCTCGAACATCTGCCGCTGGTGCGGATGTCGGAGACCGCCGCGCCGGGCGCGCGCTACCGCATCGGGGCCTACCGGTTCTGGCACCGGCACGTCGCGATCCTGCTCGACGGAACCCCCGACCCGGAGCACGCCGCGCATGCCCTCCTGGCCCCGCTGGCGGCCGAACATCTGACCGCGTTGCTGCCGGAACTGGGGGAGGAGCGCGTCCGCGCCGGGATCACGCGCCTGTGGCGGGCGGCCGGATCCCAGTAGGGTGTCGGCGAGAACCCTGGGAGTGTGTCGATGATGGTGGCGAGCCGAAGGACGGCCAGGCAGGCCGTGCCGGTGCTGCTCGCCGCCGTGCTGACCGCGCTCGGCCTGTTCTTCGCGCTCCACTCGGGCGGTTCCGCTTCGGCGGACGAGTCGCGCGGGGCGAACGCGACGGTCGATTCCTCGGTCTCCAAGGCCGTCGCGCCGGTGCGCGCCGCGGGCAGGCTCGCCGCCGAACCCGCGCTCCTGGGTGTGCACGGTCACGGTGATCTGCCTCTCTTCGGCACCGTCCCGCACGGGCCCGCGTCCACGACGCTGCTCCGCCTCAGCGAACTCCACGACGAAGCCACTCCCGCCTCGCGCACGGCGAACCGCCTCGCGCTGGGTGATCGCGCTCCTCCTTTCCCGGTAGCCGTCTGACGCTCACGGGCGCGTGTTCGCGCGCCCGAACCGGGAAATCACCAAGGAGAACTTCGTGCCGCGCGAAACCGCGCGGCGGGGCATGACCGGGCGAGCCGTCGTCTCGCTGGTCGTTCTCGCCGCGACCGTGTACCTGTTGCTGACCACCGCCCCGAGACTGGGGCTCGATCTGCGTGGTGGCACGCAGATCGTGCTGGAGACCAAGGATTCACCCACCGTCACCGCCGACGCGGAGACCACCGACCGGACGCTCGAGGTGCTGCGCCGCCGCGTCGACGCCCTGGGCGTCGCCGAGCCGATGCTGGCCCGCTCGGGGGACAACCGGATCATCGTCGAACTTCCCGGCGTCCGGGATCCACGCGAGGCCGTCGAAGTCATCGGCCGCACCGCGCAGCTGTCCTTCCATCCCGTGCTCGCCACTGGCGCCGCGGACTCCCGTGTGCTCAACGACGAGAGCGGGCAGCCGATCACCCTGGGACCCGCCGCGCTGACCGGCGAAGGCGTCGACGAGGCGCGCTCGTCGATCGATTCGCAGGGCGGCGGCTGGCTCGTTTCGGTTGACTTCAAAGGGGATTCCGGCCGCGCCTGGGAGCGGCTGACCGGGCAGGCCGCCTGCTCGCCGCCGGGAGATCCCGCCCGCCGGGTGGCGATCGCGCTCGACGACAAGGTGATCTCGTCACCGCAGGTGAGCCCGCAGGTCGCCTGCGGGGTCGGGATCGTCGGCGGGAGCACGCAGATCACCGGACGGTTCTCGCCCGCCGAGGCCAAGGATCTGGCGTTGCTGATCAACGCCGGCGCGCTGCCGACACCGGTCGAGATCATCGAGCAGCGCACCGTCGGGCCCACCCTCGGCGCCGCCGCCATCGACGCCAGTGCCCGCGCAGCCGTGATCGGGCTGGCGCTGACCGCGCTGTTCCTGCTCGCGGTGTACCGCCTGGCCGGGCTGATCGCCGTGGGCGCGCTGGTGGCGTACGCGGCCGTGTCCTATGCCGCGCTGCTCGCCGTCGGCGCGACGCTGACCCTGCCGGGGCTCGCCGGATTCGTGCTGGCCATCGGCATGGCCGTCGACGCCACCGTGCTCGTCTTCGAACGGGCGAGAGAGGAACACTCGGTCAAACGGGGTGGCTCGCTGCCACGCTCGGTCAGCCGCGGGTTCAGCGGCGCGTTGTCGGCGATCGTCGATTCGAACGTGACCACCCTGCTCGCCGCGGGCCTGCTGTTCTGGCTGGCGTCCGGTCCGGTGCGCGGCTTCGGGGTGACGCTGTCGATCGGCGTCGTCGTCGCGTTGTTCATCTCGCTGGTGCTCACGCGTTTGCTGCTGCACCTCACGATGCGGGGCGTGGTCGCGCGCAAACCGCGGCTGTCCGGGCTGACCCACGAGGGCCGGGTCCGGCAGTGGGTGAACCGCCGCGATCCCGAATTCCTCGGGAAACCGAAACGCTGGCTGATGGTGGCGGGCGCGGTCGTGATCGCCGCGATCGCGGGCCTGTTCGTGGCCGGGCCGAACCTCGGCGTCGAATTCACCGGCGGCCGGGTCGTCGAATACAGCACTTCGGCGCCCGCCGACGTCGAGCGGGTCCGGGACGCGGTCTCCGACGCCGGATTCCCCCGCGCCGTCGTGCAGATGTCCGGCGAGAAGGACATCTCGGTCCGCACCGAGCCGATCGACGAAGACGCCACCGAACGGATCCGCGCCGCCGTCGCCGGGGTCGCGGGCGACGCCACCGAGATCCGCGACGAGAAGATCGGCCCGAGCCTCGGCGCCGAACTGCGCACCAAGGCGGTGATCGCGCTCGGCCTCGCGGTGCTGGCGCAGCTGATCTACCTGGCCGTGCGATTCGACTGGCGGCTCGGCCTGGCCACGGTCGCCGCGCTCGCCCAGGACGTCCTGATCATCCTCGGGATCTTCGCCTGGCTGGGCAAGTCCATGGACGGCGTCTTCCTCGCCGCACTGCTGACGGTGATCGGTTATTCGGTCAACGACTCGGTGGTGGTCTTCGACCGGGTGCGGGAGGTGCGGGGACAACGCCGCAAGGAACCGTTCCCGCGCGTCGTCGGCACGGCGGTCCTGCAGACGTTGCCACGGACGATCAACACCGGTATCGGAGTGCTGTTCGTCCTCGGGGCGCTGCTGGTCCTCGGAGACGGTTCGCTGGCCGACTTCGCCCTCGCGCTCCTGCTCGGCCTCGTCGCCGGCACGGTGTCCACAGTGGCCACCGCGGGGCCCGTGGCGATTCTGCTCGACAAGCGGTGGCCCGGGGCCGGACGTCCCGCCCGGAAGGCGAATCCGACACGGCAGCGGGACGACAACGGCGCGGTGGTGTGATCGACGTTCCTTTGTGGACCGCCGCGCTCCGCCCGGCCTCTATGCTCGTTCCCGGTGGCAGGGGAGTCCACCGGGAACGAGGGGCGGGTAGATGATCCAGAGCGTGCTCGTCGGCGCGGTCGTCGTGCTGGCTTGGACGATGACCGCGGCACGGCTGGAGCGCTGGCAGATCACCGCGCCGATGGCGATGGTCGCGGCCGGGCTGGCGATCGGGTTCACCACCCGCAACGATCTCGGCAACGGGCTCAACACCGAGATCGCGCTCAACGCGGCGGAACTGATCCTCGCGCTGCTGCTGTTCGTGGACGCCACCGCGGTGAAGGGCGGTTACCTCGGCCACGACGCGAAAACGGCGGTGCGGCTGCTGCTGGTCGCGTTGCCGCTGACGATCCTGATCGTCATGGGTGTCGGCCTGCTGACGCTGCCGGGCCTCGGCTGGGCGGCGGTCCTGCTGATCGCCTGCATCATCGCCCCGACGGATTTCGCGCCGGCGACGTCGGTGGTGCACGACGTCCGGGTGCCCGAACGCGTGCGGCATCTGCTGAACGTCGAGAGCGGGTACAACGACGGCGTCGTCGCGCCGGTCTTCATCTTCGCGCTGACCCTCGCGGGGAGCCATCACCAGGCGAACACGCCGGGTGAGGCGCTGCAGGCCGCGATCCCGGCGGCGTTGCTGGCCGTGCTCGCGGGCTCCGTCATCGGAGCGGTGGCCGCGGTGGCGATGAACGTGACGGGCAAACACGGCTGGTCGACCCGGCATTCCGCGCGGGTCGCGGCCGTCGCCCTGCCGCTGCTGACCTACACGGCGGCCGTCGCGATCGGGGGCAACGGGTTCGTCGCCGCGTTCATCTGCGGGATCGCGTACAAGACGGCCCGGCACCCCGGTGAAGAGGAACTCGGACTCGCCGAGGACGTCAGTTCGCTGTGCGGGCTGCTGATGTGGTTCGTCTTCGGCAGCACCGCGGTGCTGGTGCTGTCCTTCGGGCTCACGTGGGGCATCGTGCTCGTCAGCGTCGTCGCGCTGACCGTCGCGCGGCTGATCCCGGTGCTGCTCGCCTTGCTGCGGACGGACTTCCGGTGGAAGGACCGGATGACCATCGGCCTGCTGGCCCCGCGCGGCGCGGCGTCGATCGTGTTCGGGCTGCTGGCGTTCAACTCGCTCGACGGGGAGGCGGCCGACGTCGCGCTGAGCGTCATGTCGGTGACCGTGCTGGCGAGCGTCGTCGCGCACGGTGTCGGGGCTTCGGCGTTCCTGAACCGGAAGTCGAAGAGGACCTGACCGGTGCCCTCGCGGTCAGCCGCTCATCGCCTTCCTGATCGCCGCTTCGAGCTCTTTCACGTGCTTCGAATTCATGCCGCCGTAAGTGAAGGTGTTCATGTCGACCTTGTCGGCGTACATGGGCACGTCCTCGACGATCGCCTTGGACGCGCCGGTCACCTCGAAGACGAGCCTTCCCGGCTTGAACGCCGTCGGCGGAAAGTTCCTGATCGCTGTGACCTTCTCGAGGCTGAACGTGTGCTTCTTGTCGTTGAACCCGCTGACCGCGGCTTTGATCGTGATCGTCCGGCCGCTGAAGCTGATGGATCGGCGTCTGGCGTGGATGTGCACGAACCCTCCCCTGGGCGCGAAAGAGGGCACTCTATGAGAGAGGAATCGAGCGGACGAGCCCCGTTCCCGAACCGTTACCGGGTCAGTTGCCCGGCGTCTCCACGTCGTCCAAGGTCAGGTCGTACGGTTCGGCGCTGTTCCACAACGCCTCCGCCTCGCCGAGGAAGGTCCGGTACGCCGCGCCGTCCGCGGGCTGCAGGACGAACTTCGGCTCACCCGCGGCCTGGTAGGTGTAGTACTCGGCGAACAGCGCCGAGCCGGTGGCGATGACCCCGATCGCGATCGGATGCGTGACGAGCCGGACGGAGAGGTCGCCGCCGGTCGAGCGGCGCAGTTCGGCCAGCACCCGCAGCGTGTGGAGCACGCGCTCTCGCGCGCTTTCCGGCGAACGCACGGCGTAGTAGCGGGAGGCCGCCGTGTCGATCGCGGGCGAATGCGGGTCGATCAGCACGAACCGGATCTTCGCGCCCGCGCGCAACCGTTCTTCGAACTTGCCGTAGCTGTTGTTCACCAGGGTGTTGCGGGCCATCCCGGTGACCAGCAGTTCGCTCGTGCCGTCGATCGCCTCGGCGAGTCCGGCGCCGAAGTCCTCGCTGAACACCGGACGACGTGCCCGCGCGAGCCGGTCCTCGGCGGACAAGGGCCAGGGGGTGCCGTCCTCCCACAGCCGTTCCGCCTCGTCGGCGAAGTGCCGGTACCAGGGCGCGTCCTTCGGTTCCACTGTGAACACCGGCGAGGCTTCACCGGTCGGCCGGTATTCGTAGTGCTGAACGCAGATCAGGCCCCGTTTGGTGGAGACGTCGAGACAGTTGAAGCCCGCGGACGAGATCCGTGACGAAACCCGGATCTCCAGCCTGCCGCTCGTCCTGCTCTTCAAGGACGTCAGTTCGTCCAGTGTCGCGAGGATCCGCTGCCGCAACCGTCCTTGTCCGAGGCTTTGGGAAATTCGGCGATCGGCCACCGCGACGAGTTCTTCGTCGGTCGGATCCAGGACAAGTACCCGGATTCGTCCGCCCGAGTCGAGGATCGACCGGATATCGCTGCGCATGCCCTGCACGGTCCTGGTCATCGAATGGCCGATGAGCAGGATGTCGAAGGCCGCCGCGCGCCGGGAGATGAGATCCGCGGGGAACTCCGGATCGAAGAGCGCGGCGGGGCCGCCGCGATTCGAATCCCGGACCTGTTCGGTCAGCCGCCGCGAGCGGATTTGGGAGAAGGCGAGCAGGGCCAGCAGCGCCGTCACCACGGAGGAAAGCGTTTTGACGTCCGAGATCCCGGTCGCGCCCAGGACGGTGAACGCCAAGGCGACGGTGCCCAGTACGTACAGATCCAGGTTGTCGTCGGTGATCACCCGCGCCAGCGATCGCCGGATCCGTCCACGCTCGTCCGCCACTGAACCCCCTCGTCGTCGGTTGCGTGGAGACAGTATCGGCCGGACGCCCCGGCATGTCCGGGATTGCTGACATCGATGGCATACCGCGAACCAAGCGATACGAAGCCATTTGGCTCAACCGTTTGTCTGGTCCAGTCCAGTTATGTCTACTAACGTAGAGGGATGGAGCTGGAACTGCGCCACTTGCGCATCATGTGCGCGATCGCCGAACTCGGGAGTATCACCAAAGCGGCGAATACGCTCGGAATGGCCCAGCCTGCACTGACAGCACAACTGAAGCGCATCGAACGGACCCTCGGCGGGAAGCTGTTCCTCCGCGATCACACCGGCACGAGGCCGACCGCGCTCGGTCTCCTCGTCCTCGACCGGGCCAAGATGGTGCTGCCCGCCGTGTCGTCGCTGCACGACGAAGCGGCACGTCTCGCCCAGCACGCGGGCACCGGTGAGCCGGTGACCCTGCGGCTCGGTTCGGCGACGGGGCCGATGCTGGGGGCGCTCCTGCAACGCCTCGGCACCACCCATCCCGACATCCACGTCGCCACGCATACGTCGTGGTCGGCCAACAAACTCGCGGACATGACCGCCGAGGGCGCCCTGGACTTCGCCTTCGTCGGCGTCTGCGGCGACGCGGGCCCACCGCCGGAACCCGGTCTTCGCTGGCGGACGCTCGCGCATCATCCGGTGTTCGTGCTGATGTCCGCGCGAGACGAGCGCGCGCAGCAGAACGAGGTCGAACTCGGCGCCCTCGCGGACGAACGCTGGTGCGCGACGCCGGGGGACGGATGCTTCGGCGACTGTTTCGCGTCCGCGTGCGCGAGATCGGGGTTCACGCCGCGTTCGTTGTACGAGACCGATGTGCTGACCTGTATCGAGATGGTCGAGTCGGGACACGCGGTCGTGTTGTGTCAGCCGCTGTTCCACGAGATCCCGGGGATCGTCGCGGTCCCGATCGCGGGGAATCCGCTGAGCTGGCGGAATCTCGTCGGCTGGTCGGAACGCGGGGAGATGGGGCCCTTCGCCGCGGAGATGATCGCGCTGTCGCGCGCGGTGTACGGCGAGCTGATCGACCGGCGGCCGACCTACTCGAAGTATCTGGAGTTGAATCCGGGTTATGGCGTCGACTACACGGACGCGGGAGTGGGCTGACCAGCGCGGAAGCGGTTGAAAGGTCCAGTCCACTTGGTGGATATGACCTAAATGGTATGTACCATTTGTAGCAGGTGCCTCGTACGGTCTGGGACGAGATCTTCTTCCGGAACGCGGTGAGGAAACGCCTGAAATGAACCGAAAGATCGTAGCGGCCGCCGCGGCGGCCCTTACCGGCGCGGGCCTGGTCACAGCCGTCGCGCTGACGCCGAGCGCCAGCGCCGGCCAGACCGCTTCGGCGGCCGACCAGGTCCAGTCGGAGATCGTCGCCGCACTGGCGCGCGACCTGAAGATCAGCCCGGATCAGGCGAAGACCCGGCTCGCCGGCGAGCAGAAGGCGGCCCGCGCCGACGGTGACCTCAAGACCCGGCTCGGCCCGTCCTACGCCGGATCGTGGCTGGACGCGTCCGGGACCACGCTGACCGTCGCGGTCACCGACGCGGCCCTGGAAGGTGTCGTCCGTGCGGCGGGCGCGACCCCGAAGACGGTCGCCCGGAGCGCCGCGCAACTCGACGCGGCGAAGTTGTCGTTGGACGCCAAGGGAACCAGCGCGCCGAAGACCGTGCCCGGCTGGTACGTCGACGCCACCACCAACTCGATCGTCGTCCTCGCCAACGCCGGGGGCGAGGCCGCCGCGAAGTCGTGGGCGACCGCTTCCGGTGTGCGTGCCGACGCGGTGCGGGTCGAGACCAGCACCGAAAGTCCGGTGCCGCTGATCGACGTCATCGGCGGCAACGCCTACACCTTCGGCTCGGGCCGGTGCTCGATCGGTTTCTCGGTCGAGGGCGGCTTCGTCACCGCGGGCCACTGCGGCACCACCGGCACGCGCACGTCGAACCCGAGCGGGACCGTCGCGGGCTCCAGCTTCCCCGGCAACGACTACGCGTGGGTCCGGGTGGACGCGGGCAACACCCCGCGCGGACTGGTGAACCGGTACCCGGGCACCGTTCCGGTGGCGGGTTCGCAGGAGGCCGCGATCGGCGCGTCGGTCTGCCGTTCCGGTTCCACGACGGGCTGGCACTGCGGCACGATCCAGCAGAAGAACGCCTCGGTGAACTACCCGCAGGGCACCGTTTCCGGTCTCACGCGGACCAACGCCTGCGCCGAGCCGGGTGACTCCGGTGGCTCGTGGCTCGCGGGCGACCAGGCGCAGGGCGTCACCTCCGGTGGCTCCGGCAACTGCAGCTCGGGCGGCACGTTCTACTTCCAGCCGATCTCGGAGATCCTGAGCGTCTACAGCCTCCGCCTGGTGACCTCGGGCTCGAACCCGCCGTCGAGCACGACGCCGACCACCACGACGTCGAACAACCCGCCCGGTGGAACCTGGGCGGCTGGTACCACCTACGCCGCGGGCGCGACGGTGACCTACGACGGCGTTTCGTACCGGGCCCTGCAGGGCCACACCGCTCAGGTCGGTTGGGAGCCGCCGAACGTCCCAGCGCTCTGGGCGCGCGCCTGACCACCTAGCCGTCCGGGCCACACGCAGGGGTGCGCCCGGACCCGACCGCCCCCGACGTCGTCCGTGCGTCGGGGGCGGTCCCTTTTTGGCCGGGTTGGTCGTGAGTGGCGTTTCGGGTTCTAACCCGAAACGCCACTCACGACCACCTGGACCGAACGGCGTCAGTGCAGGACCTTCAGGCCCACGACGCAGGCGACGATCCCCACGATCAGCAGGATCCGGGCCACCGAAACGGTTTCCGCGCCGGACCACATGCCATAGGCGACGGTGAGCGAAGCCCCGATGCCGACCCAGACCGCGTAGGCGGTGCCGACGGGGAGATCCTTCATCGCGTACGCGAGACCCACCATGCTGGCGACCAGCGTGACGCCGAAGATCACCGACGGAACCGGCCGGGACAGACCTTCGGATTTGCCGAGGGCGGTGGCCCACACGGCTTCCAGCACACCCGAGACGACGAGGACAAGCCACGACATGACGCGCTCCCAGAGCGCCGTCTTGTCGCTGGCCGGGTACGGCACCCACTCGTCCGGGGACCTCGTTGAGGAGGTTCCGTCACCAGGATGGCACATCGCCCGTGTGGATCGCCCGCAGGTTTGACGAGGGTCACCACACGGGCGCGCCATTGTGGACGGTCAGGTCAGCACCTTGGGGGCCGACCAGGCGAGCAAACCCAGTTCCAGCACGGAGAATCCGATCAGCGCCCACGCGCTCGGCAGCCAGATCAGCGCGATGCCGACGAGCAGGATGGGCAGGACCAGTCCGGCGTAGGCGGCCAGGAACAGGGCGGCGAGGACCTCACCGCGCACCGGCGGTTCGGCGAGGGCGGCGACGGTGGCCACCGACGCGCGGAAGCCCAGCCCGACACCGGCGCCCGCGACTATCCCGCCCGCGACGAAGAGCCACAGCTGCGACGTCGTCACCGCGACCGGCAGCGCCACCAGCCCGCTCACCATCAGCCCGAGGCCGAGCCGTAGCTGGGTTTTCCTGGCCAGGCCGGCGAAGAGCACCTGCGCCGCTGCCGCCGCGAGGAACACGGAGAACGAGGCGAGACCGGCCAGCAGCCGCGAACTCTCGTGCATGCCCTGTGCCAGCAACGTCGGCGTCAGCGCCATGAACAGACCCGTGATCGCGAACGCCGCGAAGGCGCCGATCGCCGCGCCGAAGAAGGCGGGCCGCGCGCTCGACGGCAGTGAGACGCGCTGCGGCCGATAGGCGGGCCGTTCTTCGGCGCGCTCCACGGTTTCCGGCACGAGCGCGACGGCGATGGCCGCGGCGAGCAGCAGGACCAGGAAGAACACGAACGGGGTCGTGAGCGGCTCGGCCGAATAGCTCGCGAACACGCCACCGAACAGCGGTCCGAGCGCCAGTCCACCCATGTTGACGACGGTCGCGATCAGTCCCGCGCGGCCGTGGTCCTCCCGCGGCCGGGCGACGGCACGGAGTTCGGACAGGTGCGCGGTGGCGGTGGCGGTCAGCGCGCCGATGCCCGCGCCGCCGACGAGCCTGGCCAGGATCAGGCCGGGAACGTCCGGCCACGCCAGGAAAAGTGTCGCGGAAAGCGCCTGGGCCAAGGTCGCGGCGAGGATCACCCGCCGTCGTCCCAGCCAGTCGCTGACATGGCCGGCGAGATACAGGCTGCCCATCACGCCGACGGCGTACGCCGCGAAGACGATGGTCACGACGTAGGTCGGGAAGCCGTCGCGCTGCTGATAGAGCACGTAGAGCGGCGTGGGGACGGTGGAGAAGGCGAGCGAGGCGGCGTAGGCCGCCGCGATGACCCAGAAACCGCGACCGTGGCTGATCCGCCGGAACGCGGGACGGGGGAGGGCGACGCTGTTCAGCATGTCTCCACTGTGAATCTTCGGATCATCCAAGTCCAACGAACAATCCTGGTCACAGTTATCGGTGGATGTGATAATCAAACGCATGGAGACCCGTCAGCTCGAATGTTTCGTCGCCGTCGCCGAGGAGCTCAGCTTCACTCGCGCCGCGCAGCGGTTGTACGCGGTGCAGTCCACCGTTTCGGCGACGATCCAGGCCCTCGAAGGCGAACTGGGGGTCAAGCTGTTCGACCGGTCCACGCGAAAGGTCGAGCTCTCCCCAGCGGGGAAGGTGTTCCTGCCCGAGGCGAAGGCCGCGCTGGAAGCCTTCGACAGGGCGCGCGACGTGGTCACCGACGCCTCCGCCGGCCTGCGGGGCAGCCTCCGCATCGGCACGCTGACCAGTGTCGGCGATCTCGACCTGCCCGATCTGCTCGGCGCGTTCCACCGCCGCTATCCGCTGGTCGACCTGCATGTTTCGGTGTCGATCACCGGCTCGACCGGACTGGCCGAGGACCTGCGTCAGGGCAGGCTCGACGTCGCCCTCCTCGGCCTGCCCGAATCCGATCTCGCCGGGCTCGAGGCCAAACTGCTCGGTTCGGCGCCGTTCGTCGCCGTGCTGCCCGACGGCCACCGGCTGAGCGGACGGCGTTCGCTGACGTTGGCCGATCTCGCGGGCGAGTCGTTCGTGGACAATCCCCGCGGCTTCGGCAACCGGGTGGCCCTGGACCGCGCTTTCGAGGCGCTCGGGGCGCCGCGCCGGGTCATCGTCGAGGTCGCCGACCTGCGTGCCGTGCCCTCTTATGTGGCGGCGGGGCTCGGCGTCGCCGTCGTGCCCGATCTCAAGCTGCTCGCGGGGGTCCGGACGATCCCGCTCGACGAGCCCGGCCTCACGTGGCCGCTGACCATCGCCACCAGGGGAGAGCGGCCGCCGAGCCGGGCCGCCCGGCTGCTGCTGGACCTCGTCGACAGCGGGGAGTTCTCCCTCGTGATCCCCGCCCGGACTTGAACTCAGCCCGTCAGCAGCGTGCGTGTCGTCCGCGTCACCAGGTCGACGGTGCGCGGCGGCGGTGCCTCGCCGTGGTCGAGATGTCTCCTCACCGCGGCGTAGGGGAGGTCGACCAGGGCGAGCATCAGTTCGTCGGTGCTCCGGCCGGTCAACGGACGCAGCTTCCGCAACACCTTGGTGATCGCCGTGTCGAGCCGGTGGTTGGCGGCCTCGACACGGGCACGATCCTCGGCGCTCCAGTCGTCGACGCCGAGTGCCCTGTCGCCCCCGTAGAGCAGTTTCGCCTCGGCGGGATGGGCACGGCACCACCGGACGACCTGCGCGGCGGCCTCGACGGCGGCTTCGACGGCCGGTTCCTGTTCGAGCGCTTCGAGGTAACCCCGCTGGAAGCCGTCCAGGGTGCGGAGCCAGACGGCGGCGAGCAACGCCGGACGTCCGGGGAAGCGGTGGTAGATCGACCCGCTCGGCGCGCCGACCTCGCGCGCGACGGCCGACATGGTCACGCCGGCCGCCCCTTCGGTGGCGAAGATCCGCACGGCGGCGTCGAGGAAATCGTCGGCGGTGTGCCGCGGTGGCCGTCCCATTTTCAGAGACTATCCTCTACTATCGTTTTAGGGGAAGATCTCTAGAACTGGGAGGCGCGCGATGCGCGTATGGAACAGGCATCACCGGATCGTCGACGTGGCACAGGAACGCGTCGGCGCGCTGATCGACACACTGGCCTCGGACGGCGACAGGCTCTGGCCCGTCGACGCGTGGCCGACGATGCGGTTCGACCGGCCGCTCGGGGTGGGAGCGACCGGCGGGCACGGGCCGGTGCGGTATCGGGTCGAGTCCTACGAACCCGGGAAGGCGGTGCGGTTCCGGTTCACCGCGCCGCGCGGCTTCGACGGATTCCACGAATTCACCTTGCGGACGGCCGAAAACGGGAAGACGGAGCTCGCGCATCTCATGGTGTTGAGGCTCCGGCACCCCGCTTGGCTGACGTATCCGCTGCTGTGGCGGCCGATGCACGACGCCCTGTTGGAGGACTGCCTCGATCGCGCCGAGCGTGAACTCACCGGCACGGTCGAGACGCCCGCTCGCTGGAGCCTTTACGTCCGGTTCTTGCGGAGCCTGATCTCCGGCAAGAGGCCCTTCCGTTTGAGCACGAACAAGGTGCCGCCGATGAGCACGACGGCGATCAAGTAGCCGAGCGCCAAGGACACGGCGCCGCCGTTCGCGGGCGGGAGCAGCACGCCGAACACGGCGCTGACCACGGCGAGGATCCACCGCCCGCGGTCGGTCGTGAGGCTCACGGCCAGCAGCGCGACCGTCCACAGGAGATACCAGGGCTGCACGACCGGCCCGAGGACCAGCATCGCGGCGAAGGTCAGCCCCGCGGCGTAGAGCGGGTGCAGCTTCTCCCGGTACGTGAGCCACAGCAGCCTGGCGCCGACGGCGAGACCGAGGATCGCACCGATGAGCGAGAACACCTCGATCGCGCCGTCGGTCAGGTCGGCCCCGAAGATCTTGCCGACGCCGCCGACGAGGAAGCCGAGTTCGTTGGTGGGCGCCATCCAGCTGTGGACCTGGCCGGAGACCCCGGACAGCACGCGGACCCAGCCGAAGCCGAGCCCGCTGCCGAGTGAGATCGCCGCGGTGACGGCGGCGAATCCGGCGGGCAGCCCGAGCGCGACCGCCACCCGGCCGGCGGGCGTCGCCCGGCGGAACAGGTCGACGCCGACGAACAGCAGGCCCGCGACGGCCACGATCTTGATGTTCGCGGCCGCGCTCACCGCGATCACGCCCGCCGCGATCAGGGCGGGCCGGGCCGCGCCGGTCTCCGCCGCGCCCATGAGGACGAGCTCCAGCCCGGCGACCATCAGCCCGACCATGAGCCCGTCGTTGTGCACGCCCGCCACCACGTGCCAGAGCACCAGCGGATTGAGCACGGCCAGCCACAACGCGACCGACGGCGAGACCCCGACGCGGCGGGCGAGCCGGGGGAGCGCCCACGCCATGAGCACGATCCCGATCAGGCCCAGCAGCCGGTGGAGCAGCACCGTCGGCACGAAGGAGTCCCCGGCGATCTGGGCGATCGTGCGGGCCAGCGCGACGAACGCGGGACCGTACGGCGCGGGCGTGTCCCGCCAGTAGTGGCTGACGGCCATCGTCACCGGGGAATCGGCGCCGAGCGCCTCGGCGGGCCCCACGAGATAGGTGTCCAGCCCCTTGGCCGCGATCAGGCCTTGTGCCAGGTAGCTGTTGATGTCACCGCTGAACAAGGGGCGCGCGACGAGCAGCGGCGCGCACCACGAGACCGCGATCCAGTACAGCCGACGCTCGGACAGCCCGGCGGCGAGCCGTCCGATGCCGAGCCAGGACAGCACGAGGGCGGCCATCCCGGCGACGCCCAGCGCCACCACCAGCACCGAGGGCAGGCCGATCCCGGACGTGACCAGCACGAGTACGGCGACTCCGAGGAAACCCGCCCAGTGCAACGCCGAGATGTTCAGCCCGGCCTTCTCCGGCGCGGGCAAGACGTTCTGCATGCGGTCAAACTACTCCAAGTGCGGAACCGGGTTCCGCCGATCGTACGGGAATCCGCCCACGACGCTTCGGGACCGCGTCCGCCGGGTACTCCCCGCGGACGAGAGGCGGTGGTGGGCGTGAAGAAACGCTGGGTACGTCTCGGGGCGTTCGTGCTGGCCGGGCTGCTGGTCGTCGCCGCGGCCCTGCAGATCACCGGGCTCCTGCCGAAGCTCGACCCGTTCGGAACGTCCACTGTGGACCGTTCGCAGCCCGCGGTGCTCCAGGCGGTGCGGGATCTGAGCCAGTACCACGCGGCCGTCGGTGACTACCAGGTCGTCGTCGACATCGAGAAGGACGTCGCATGGGTGCCCGCGAGCATCGCCGGGGAACGCACGCTGTTCGTCGCGGCCGGTTCGGTCGACGCGTACGTCGATTTCGGGCCGCTGGTGGAGAATTCGCTGACCGTGTCCGAAGACCGGCGGACGGTCGAGGTGCGGCTGCCCGAACCGAAGCTGGCGAAACCCAACCTGGACAACGGACGCAGCTACGTCTTCGGTCAGGAGCGCGGCCTGATCGACCGGCTCGGCGCTTTGGTGTCCGTGCAGGATCAGCGGCCGTTCTATCTGGCCGCGGAGAAACGGATCGGTGAAGCCGCGCAGCACTCCGGTCTGCTCGAACGCGCCAAGGCCAACACCAGGGCGATGCTCACGCAGCTGCTGCGAGGGCTGGGCTTCCAGGTCGTGTTCCCGGCGGAACCGGCCACCTGACCCGGCCGCCCGCTTTGTCCGGTGTTTCGGCTGGTGAGCGGCGTGGTACGGCTTCCGCATGAACGCAGACGCGGTACCGGAGCGAATCGCGGAGGTCTGGGGCGCGCGGACCCCGTACCGGCGAGGGAACGCTTGGCCGCGCAGAGCGGACATCCACCTCGAGGCGGGCGTCGGTGAATCCGATGTGGACCGCTGGGTCCGCTCGGCCTGCGTCCTGTGCAGCAACGGCTGCGCGTGCGACATCGCGGTGAAGGACGGCAGGATGGTCGGTGTCCGCGGCCGCGAGACCGACTTGGTCAACCACGGTCGGATGGGACCCAAGGGGCTCTACGGGTCTTGGCAGTGGAACGGGAAGGACCGGTTGACGCGGCCGTTGATCCGTCGCGACGGCGAGCTGGTGGAATCCGGCTGGGACACCGCGATGGACCTGATCGTGCGGCGTTCCCAGGAACTGCTGGACGAGGCCGGGCCGCTGTCGCACGGGTTCCACACCAGCGGGCAGCTGTTCCTGGAGGAGTACTACACGCTCGGCGTCATCGGCAAAGCCGGCCTCGGCACCCCGCATATGGACGGCAACACCCGGCTGTGCACGGCCACCTCCGCCGCCGCGATGAAGGAGAGCTTCGGCTCCGACGGCCAGCCCGGGACGTACGCCGACATCGACCACTGCGATGCACTCTTCCTCTTCGGTCACAACATGGCCGAGACGCAGACCGTGCTGTGGAGCCGGGTCCTCGACCGGCTCGCCGGACCCGAGCCGCCCGTGGTCGTCGCCGTCGATCCGCGGCGGACGAAGGTCGCCGAGGCGGCGGTGGAATCCGGTGGCCTGCATCTCGCGCCGCTGCCCGGTACCAATCAGGCCCTGATGAACGGTCTGGTCCGCGAGCTGATCGTGAACAAGTGGATCGACGAGGACTACGTTTCGGCGCACACCCTCGGCTTCTCCGAACTCGAAAAGACCGTCGAGCCGTACACGCCCGCGCACGTCGGCGGGATCTGCGGGATCGAGCCGGACGCGCTGGTGCGGGCCGCGGAGATCTTCGGCACGTCCGAGCGGGTGCTGTCGACCGTGCTGCAGGGCTTCTACCAGTCACATCAGGCCACCGCCGCGGCTTGCCAGGTCAACAACCTCCATCTGCTGCGGGGCATGCTCGGCAAGCCGGGCGGCGGAGTGCTGCAGATGAACGGCCAGCCCACCGCGCAGAACACGCGCGAATGCGGTGCCGACGGCGACCTTCCCGGGTTCCGCAACTGGGAGAATCCCGACCATGTCCGGCAACTGGCGGAACTGTGGAACGTCGACGAGTTGACCATCCCGCACTGGTCACCGCCGACGCACGCCATGCAGATCTGGCGGTACGCCGAACAGGGCTCGATCCGCTTCCTCTGGATCTCGGCGACGAATCCCGCCGTCTCCATGCCGGAACTCCCGCGGATCCGCGAAATCCTCGGCAAGGAAGACCTGTTCGTCGTGGTGCAGGACGGTTTCCGGACCGAGACGGCCGAGTTCGCCGACGTCGTCCTCCCCGCCGCGCTCTGGGGCGAGAAGCAGGGGACCTTCACCAACGCCAACCGCACGGTGCATCTGTCGGAAAAGGCGGTCGAGCCACCCGGCGAGGCGCGCCCCGATCTGGACATCTTCCTCGACTACGCGCGGCGGATGGACTTCCGTGACCGCGACGGCGATCCGCTGATCGGCTGGCGGACCCCCGCGGACGCCTTCCGTGCCTGGCAGGAGTGCAGCCGGGGCCGGTTGTGCGACTACACCGGGCTGTCGTACGACAAACTCCGCGGCGGCAGCGGGATCCAATGGCCCTGTGACGGCGAGCGCCCGGACGGCACCGAACGGCTCTACGCGGACGGCGTGTTCACCACGAGTTCGGACGCCTGTGAGGACTTCGGTCACGACCTGCTCACCGGCGGGACGGTTTCGGCCAAGGAACACCAGGCGCTGCACCCGGACGGACGCGCGTTCCTCAAGGCAGCCGAGTACACGGCACCGCCGGAGGAGCCCGGAGAGCGGTATCCGTTCGTCTGCACGACGGGGCGCACGGTGTACCACTTCCACACACGGACCAAAACCGGCCGCGCCCCGAAGCTCCGGCGGGCCGCGCCGGAACCGTGGGCGGAAATCGCCGCGTCCGACGCCGCCGAACTCGGGGTCACGGACGGAGATCTCGTCCTGGTCGAGTCCGCGCGGGGCCGGGTCGAAGTGCCCGCCCGGATCGGCCGGGTCCGGGCCGGCGTCGTGTTCCTGCCGTTCCACTACGGCTATTGGGACACCGGCGGCGAAGGGCAACCTCGGGCGGCCAACGAACTGACCATGACCGAATGGGATCCGGTGTCCAAACAGCCGCTGTTCAAGATCGGTGCCGTCCGCGTCCGGAAGGTGGAGGGCTGACCCATGCATCTCGCCACCTACCTCGGACTTCTGCACACCTCGCTGACCACCCTCGCCGACGCCTTCCGGGAGGTCGGCCGCGGCCACGGCGAGGAGCCCGACGTCGAGCACACGTGCCTGCTGCTCGCCGGACGGATCGACCGGCAGACCGAGGCGCTCGCCCCGATCGTCGAACGGTACGGCGAAGACCGCGAAGAGGAGCCCGAGCGGCTCCACGCCGCGGGCCTGGAAGGCACCCGCAGCGGTGGTGTCGGCCTGCTGCGGGACCTGCAGGACCTCTACGCGCTCTCGTCGTTCACCGACATCACCTGGACCGTGGTCGGTCAGGCCGCCCAGGGCCTGCGCGATCGCGAACTGCTCGACCTCGTCGAGGACCACGAGCAGGAAACCGCGCGGCAACTGACCTGGCTTCGTACGCGGATGAAGCAAGCCGCACCCCAGGCACTCATCGCGGCACGATGATTCCGCGTCCGTGCGGTGCTTCCCGCGCCGGGCTTGACCGACGGGACTCCTGCTGGTGGGCTGGCGAAGTCGACTGGGAGGCGCGATGGCGACGAAGCCGAGGGACAGCCTGACCTACAGCGAACCGATCGCGACCGGGGAGGTCACGATCGGCGCCGGCCCCGAGCAGGTGTACCGGCTCGTCAGCGATCCGGTCGCGATGTCGGAGTGCACCGAGGAACTGCGCAAGGCCCGCTGGATCCGCGGCGCGACCGGAGCGCGCGTCGGGAACTGGTTCGCCGGCAGCAACCGCAACGGACGACGGCGCTGGGTGACCCACGCAGAGATCGTCGAGGCCGAGCCAGGGCGGCGGTTCGCCTACCGGGTGCGCACGCCGTTCTTCGTGCCGATTTCGCGGTGGGAGTACGACATCGTCCCCGAAGGCGACGGCAGCCGGCTCACCGTGACGAACTGGCTGCGGGTGCCCCCGTGGTTCGTCCCGCTCGCCATCCTCATCACCGGTGAGCCGGATCGCGCCGGGACGAATCAGGCGAATATCGCGACGACGTTGCGGCGGGTGAAGGCGCGGCTCGAGGGCCGGGAGTGGCATCGCTAGGTTTCGTGCTTGAAGGGCCCGTTCTCCAGGTTCTGCATTCCCCGGTCCTCCAGCCTGCGCATCACCGGACCGGACAGCAGCCCGTGCACGAGCACCGAAACCGCGATCGTCAGCGCCGTGACACGCCACAACGAGTCGGCCATCGGGAAATCGCCGTGCCCCAGCGCGTACGAGAGGTAGTAGAGACTGCCGATCCCGCGGATGCCGAAGAACGCGATCGCCGTCGCCGCCGGACGGGTGGTGGCGCCGCCGAGCAGCGCCAGGCCGCCGAACAGCGGGCGGACGATGACCACCGCCGCGACCGCCACCAGGATTTCGGCGAGCGTCAGACCCGCCAGCAGCCCGTCGCCCAGCGCGACACCGAGACCGAGCAGGGCCAGCGCGACGAAGAGCCGTTCCAGCTGATCGCCGAATTCGTGCAGTACCCCGTGGTACTCGTGCGACCGTTCGCTGGCGCGGATGGTCGCCGCGGCGATGAACACCGCGACGAAGCCGATGCCGCCCAGCCACTCGCAGAGTGCGAAAGGGAGGAACGCGATGGCCAGCACCACCAGGCCGTCGGAATATTCACCCAGGCGCAGCCTTTCATGTTGCACGCGGAACATCAGCCACGACAGCAACCGTCCACAGACGAAGCCGACCAGGACGGCGATCGCGAGCGGGACCAAGACCTCGGTCAGCAGCCAGGGCACCGGCGACGTGCTCGCCGTCCCCGCCCAGACGAGCGCCAGCAACACGAACGGCATCGCCAGACCGTCGTTGAGCCCGGCCTCCGAGGTCAGCGTGAACCTGATCTCGTTGTCCGAGCCCCGCCCGTCGCCGGTATGCGGCGCGGGCACCTGGACGTCGCTCGCCAGCACCGGGTCGGTCGGGGAAAGCGCGGCGCCCAGCAGCAGCGCGGCGGCGGGGGACAGGGCGAGCGCCCACCAGCCGAGGAACGCGACCGCGCAGACCGAAAGCGGCAACGTGATCGCCAGCAGCCGCCACGTCGAGTTCCACGATCGCCAGCCGATCAGCCGGTCGGACTTCAGCCCCGCGCCGACCAGCGACACCAGGACGCCGAGTTCGGTGATCACCTCGACGGCGCCCACTTGCGACCGCGGGTCGAGGACACCCTGGCCGTACGGGTGCGGGAAGGGAAGCAGCCCGAAGACCAGCCCGCCCATCAACAGGACCAGCGGCATCGACAACGCGCGTTCGTGCAGCAGGTTCGGCAGCACGGCGGCGCACAACGCCAGAACGCCCGCTCCGGCGAGCAAGATCTCCATGCGCGCGGAGTACCCGGACCGATCGCCCGGCAACCGGGCGAGGTTCAGCCGCCGACTTCGAGTCCTTTATGGACTGTCAGGGTGACACCCGCGGCGAGCCGGTACGGCCGGGTGTCCACAATGGCCCCCAGCAGTCGTCGCAGCCGGGAAACCTCGGCACGGACGGTGACGAGGTGTTCGGCGTCACCGTAAAGCGCCCTGCTGAGCGCCTCGGCCGAAAGCCCGGACAGGCCTGCCGTGTTGAGGTGCACCAGGATCTCCGCGTGCCGCGGTGTCACCGTGCGGACCCAGCCGACGTCACCCGACGCCATCCGCAGCATCGGCGCGTGGCCGAGTTCGAGTTCCAGCCGCACCTGGCGCGCGGTGTCGGCGGGACGGACGAGCCAGCCTTCGGCCAGCCGCTCGGGCAGGCAGGCGCCGAGTCCGGGCACGGCGAGGATCTGTCCTTCCGACGGCGCGGCGATCCGCGCGCCGGAGGCGACCCCGGCGGAGTGGGCCACCCAGCCGTCGTCGTCCACCAGCAGGACCGGGCCGCCCACGCCGGTCACCACCGGTTCGGCGGTCCGGCGCAATCGGTCCAGACCCTGCTGGTGGTGCCGCCAGAGTTCGGATTCGACCAGCCGACGTCCGGTCTCCACCAGCGCGCCGATCGCCGGATGCAAGGTGAGCGCGGGACCGCTGACGTCGATCACGCCGAGCAGTTCGCCGGTGCGCGGATCGTGCACCGGCGACGCGGTGCAGTACCAGGGATGCTGACCCTGTTCGAAATGTTCCCCGGCGAGCAGTTCCACCGGCGCGGCCTCGGCGAGCGCGGTGCCGATCGCGTTGGTGCCGACCCTGGTCTCGGTCCAGACGGCGCCTTCGGTGAAGCCCAGGGTGTCGGCCCGGCGCCGCACGGCGGGCGAACCCACCCGCCAGAGGATGATGCCGTCGGCGTCGGTCACCACGAGCAGCATGTTCGCGGTGTCGGCCGTCGCGCCGACCACCTGCCCGAGATCGTCCACCACCAGCCGCAAGGGGGAAGCGCGTCGACGGCGGGCGACCTCGTCGAGCGGCACCGAATCCCGGGTGTTCACGCCGTCGGCGGCGAGCCCCAGGCTCAGCATCCGCGACCAGGAGCGCGACACCAGCGGCCGCGGCCGGACCCGAGGGCGGCCGCCGCCGATGACGGCTTCGTGCATGCGGATCAGGTCGCGGGCGTGCATCGGCAGGTCGGCGCCTGGCGGGACCGAGCTGTGCACGCCCACACGCCACCTCCGCACCATCGCGTCGACTGACCAGCATAGGACCGGCGGACGAGGCGCGCCACGGAGTCGCGCTGCAACTCGCTGCAACCCTTGCCGCTCCACCCGCCCGCGGCGTGTGATCGGGGTAACAGCCGAACGCCGAAGTTCAGGAGTGGCCATGACACAGACGGTGGACCGGATCGAGGCGACGGGCTCGCCGCAGGCTCGGGTGGACGCCTGGCTGAGCCGATTCGAATCGGCCCTCGCCGCCCGCGACGTCGAAGCCGCCGCAGCGCTTTTCGCCGTCGACAGTTATTGGCGTGACCTGGTCGCCTTCACCTGGACGATCAAGACGGTCGAAGGACGCGACGAGGTGGCCGGCATGCTCGGCGACTGCCTCGACCGGATCGACCCCTCCGGGTTCCGCACGACCGAGACGCCGACCGAAGCCGACGGCGTGACCGAAGCGTGGCTGGAATTCGAAACCGCGACCGGTCGCGCGAAGGGCCACTTGAGGCTGAAGGACGAAGGCGCGTGGACCCTGCTGACCAGCCTGCGCGAGCTCAAGGGTTTCGAGGAACGTCGCAACGAACAGCGGCCGAAGGGCGTCGAGCACGGCGTCGTTCGCGGCCGGAAGTCGTGGGCGGAGAAACGCGAGGAGGAACAGACCCGGCTCGGCTACGAGCAGCAGCCGTACGTCGTCGTCATCGGCGGAGGACAGGGCGGGATCGCGCTCGGTGCCAGGCTGCGGCAGCTCGACGTGCCCACGCTCGTCCTGGAACGCAACCAGCGGGCCGGCGACTCGTGGCGCAAGCGGTACAAGAACCTCTGCCTGCACGACCCGGTCTGGTACGACCACTTGCCCTATCTGCCGTTCCCGGACAACTGGCCGGTGTTCGCGCCCAAGGACAAGATCGCCGACTGGCTCGAGATGTACACGCGGCTCATGGAAGTCCCGTACTGGACGAGCACCGAGGTCACCTCGGCGTCCTGGGACGAGGAAAAGCAGCAGTGGCTGGTGACCGTCGTCCGCGAGGGCGAGGAACTGGTGCTCACCCCGCGGCACGTCGTGTTCGCGACCGGGATGTCCGGCAAGCCGAATCTCCCGTCGTTCCCGGGAATGGACGACTTCGAGGGCGACCAGCACCATTCGTCCCAGCACCCCGGCCCGGATTCCTACGCCGGCAAGAAGGCGGTTGTGGTCGGCTCCAACAACTCCGCGCACGACATCTGCGCGGCGCTGTGGGAACACGGCGCCGACGTCACCATGGTGCAACGCTCGTCGACGCATGTGGTGAAGTCGGATTCGCTGATGGACCTGGGGCTCGGCGACCTGTATTCGGAACGCGCGGTGCGCTCGGGGGTCACCACCGACAAGGCGGACATGATCTTCGCGTCGATCCCGTACCGGATCATGCCGCAGTTCCAGATCCCGGTGTACGACGCGATCCGTGAGCGGGACAAGGACTTCTACGCGCGGCTGGAGGCGGCCGGGTTCCAGCACGACTGGGGCGACGACGGTTCCGGTCTGTTCCTGAAGTACCTGCGGCGCGGCTCCGGCTACTACATCGACGTCGGCGCGTCGGAACTCGTCGCCGACGGGAAGATCAAACTGGCCCACGGCCAGGTCGACCATCTGACCCGCGACGCGGTGGTGCTGTCCGACGGCACGGAGCTGAAGGCGGACGTCGTCGTCTACGCCACCGGCTACGGCTCGATGAACGGCTGGGTCGCCGACCTGGTCGGCCAGGAGACCGCGGACCTCGTCGGCAAATGCTGGGGCCTGGGCTCCGGCACGACGAAGGACCCCGGACCGTGGGAGGGGGAGCAGCGCAACATGTGGAAGCCCACGCAGAAGGAAGGCCTGTGGTTCCACGGCGGGAACCTCCACCAGTCGCGGCACTACTCCCTTTACCTCGCGCTGCAACTGAAAGCGCGCTACGAGGGCATCCCGACGCCGGTGTACGGGCTCCAGGAGGTACACCACAAGTCGTGACGGCCCAGAGGCTTCGGTGCCGGACCCCGGGCGGGCCGGCACCGGAGGGCGCCGCCCCCGGACCACGGGCGGTCGACGGCGTCGGGCACCGCCTCCAGACCCTGGGCGGTTCCCGGCGCCGTAGCCATGTTCAGCGGGCGGCCTTCGCGTAACGGCGGGCCAGCACGGCGAAAGCCTCCCTGAGTTCGGGTGGCCCGACGACCTCGATGTCGGCGTCGAACCGGCCGATACTCGCCGCGAGCCCGGCCCACGACCACGACCCCAGCACCAGACGGCACCGATCCGGCCCGAGTTCCTCCACGACGCCGTCGCGGACGTAGTGGGACACCGTGGCCGCTGGGAGATCGAGGATGACTTCGCCGCGGCACGGCCATTCGCCGGACTCGGACGCGCCACGGAACCGGCTCGCGACGAAGGTGGCGACGTCGGGGACCGGCAGCTCACGCGGCGTGAACCTCGGGCCGGTCGGAGTGCGCGGCGAGATCCGGTCGGCCCGGAAGGTGCGCCAATCCGCGCGATCCAGATCCCAGGCGACGAGATACCAGCGGCCGTGCCAGGTGACGAGGTGATGCGGTTCGGCCCGGCGCCGCGCGTCCGCGTAGTCGAACCGCAGGATCTCGCGGGCGTGCACCGCCGCGCCGAGCGCGAGCAGGACATCGCCGTCGACGCGGGGCTCCGAGCGGCTCGCGGGTGATTCGACGGCCGTGACCCGCACCGTGTCGATCCGGCGCCGCAGCCGGGAGGGCATGACCTGACGGACGGTGTGCAGGGCCCGCATCGCCGCCTCCTCGATGCCCGCGCCGCTGGTGGTGGCGATCTGGAGCGCGACGGCCAGCGCGACCGCCTGTTCGTCGTCGAACAGCAGCGGTGGCAGCTCGGATCCGGCGTCGAGCCGGTACCCGCCGTCGGGCCCCTTGATGGTCGCGATGGGATAGCCGAGCTCTCGAAGCCTGTCGACGTCGCGCCGCACGGTGCGCGGGCTGATGTCGAGCCGCTCGGCCAGCAGCGCCCCCGGCCAGTCGCGGCGGGCCTGCAGCAACGAGAGCATCGACAGCAGTCGCGCGGAGGTCTTCGGCATGTTCTTCATAATGCCTGGAGTAGCGGCCACAACCTGTCCTCTACCCCTGCGAGAGTCATGTCGTGCCAGAAAACGACAACACGGAGGGCCCGATGACCGCCACCATCCTCGACGCCGAACGCGCCGACCTGCTCGAAGCCCTCGACACCGTCCGCGCCACGCTGACCACCACCGTCCAGGGCCTCACGGACGAGCAGCTCGACGAGCATCCGACGGTCAGCGAGCTGAGCCTCGGCGGGCTGATCAAACACGTCGCCTCGATCGAGGAGATGTGGCTGCGCTTCGTGGTCGAGGGTCCGACCGCGATGACCTACGACCTGCCGGAAGGCGTCACCTGGGCGGAGATCGGCGCCGGGACCGCCCGCGAGTTCCCGCAGTGGGCGATCGACCACCAGAACAACTTCAGGATGCTGCCCGGCGACACCCTCGCGGGGATCCTCGCGCGCTACGAGGAGGTGGCCGCGCGGACGAGGGAGATCGTCTCGTCGATCCCGGACCTTTCCGCGACGCATCCGCTGCCGGAGGCGCCCTGGAACCCGCCGGGCGCGGTGCGCAGCGTGCGCCGGGTGTTGGCGCACGTCATCGCCGAGACCGCGCAGCACGCGGGGCACGCCGACATCCTGCGGGAGAGCATCGACGGCCAGAAGTCGACCTGATCCTGCCCGCGGCGTCGTGAGTGGCGCCCCACCACGCTAGCTCCTGCAGTACGTGAAGGCCCCCTTCCTTGCGTCTAGCGCAAGGAAGGGGGCCTTCACGTACTTGGGAAGGGGTGAAGGTCGAGTTTCCTCGGCTGAGCCGAGGGAAGGGGGCCTTCACGCGCGGTCGCTGTGACTGCTGGGGCTGGTGGGGCCGCGGGGTGGCGATCGTGTAGTCCGTGAAGGCCTCCTTCCCTACCTTCAGGGTAGGCAAGGGGGCCTTCACGGACTTGCGATCAACTGCCACCCACACCACGAGGGGGCATAGCTTGCTCACAGCTTCCTGCCGTAGGGTCCCGGCCCGTCGGCGGCCGGTGATCATGGTGGTGGTTGTGTGCGGGAGACGGAGCGGCGGTTCCGCCCGGAAATCCAGGGACTGCGGGCGCTCGCGTGCGTGCTGGTGGTCGTCTACCACGTGTGGCTCGGCCGGATCTCCGGCGGCGTCGACGCGTTCTTCCTGATCTCCGGGTTCCTCGTCACCGGCCAGCTCTACCGCGCGGCGTCGCGCGGGCGGATCGAGTACCGGCCGATGTGGGGCCGGATGATCAAGCGGCTGTTCCCGGCCGCGCTCACGGTGCTGTTGCTGGTGGTCGCGGTGAGCATGGTGCTGCTGCCGCAGAACCGCTGGTTCCAGACGATCAAGGAGGTCGTCGCCTCCGCGCTGTACCTGGAGAACTGGCAGCTGGCGGCGGATTCCGCCGACTACTTCGCCCAGCACAACTCGGCGAGCGTCGTCCAGCATTTCTGGTCGTTGTCGATCCAGGGGCAGTTCTACGTCGTCTGGCCGTTGCTGGTCGGGCTGGTGCTCCTGATCGCCAAGCGGGCGGGCCGGAACGTGCTTCCGCTGCTGGCCACGACGCTCGGCGTGGTGTTCGCCGCCTCGCTCGCGTACTCGGTGTGGCTGACCGCGGTCGATCAGCCGCTGGCGTACTTCGATTCGCTGACGCGGGTTTGGGAGTTCGCGCTCGGTGGCCTGCTCGCCTTGCTCATCGACCGGATCCAGGTGCCCCGGCCGGCGCGGGTCGTGTTCGGCTGGGCCGGGGTCGCCGGGCTGGTTTCCTGCGGGCTGGTGCTCCAGGTCGGGACGGTCTTTCCCGGCTATCTCGCGCTCTGGCCGACGGTTTCGGCCGCGCTGGTGATCCTCGCGGGGGACACCGCGTTCAAAGCCGGCGCCGACCGTTTCCTCAGCAGCCGCCCGCTGAAGTATCTGGGCGACCTGAGTTACGCGCTCTACCTGTGGCACTGGCCGGTCCTGGTCTTCTACCTCGTCGCACGTGACCGGGAAGAGGTCGGCCTGCGCGGGGGCGCGGTGATCATCGCGCTGGCGTTCGGCCTCGCCGTGCTGACCCATCACCTGGTCGAGAAGCCGGTCCGCGTGTCCGCGATCGGGGCCGGGAACCGGTGGGGCGCCTACCGGTTCGGTGCCGCGACGCTCGCGGCCGTGCTCGCCGCGACCGGCGCCTGGCACTGGGTGAGCGTGAGCCAGGCGGAGAACTACTCGATCGCGGTCGACGATCCCGACCATCCCGGCGCGCTCGCGCACACCGAAGGGTTCACGTACTGGGGCGCCGCCGACGCCGCGCTCGTCCCGTCGTTCGTCGCGGTGTCCGAAGACTGGGCGGGGATCGACCCGGCCCGGTGCGGAACCTCGCCGCGCAACGTCGATCTCGAAGTGTGTACGTCGCAGACCACGGGGCATCCCACTCGCCGGATCGTGGTCGCCGGCGACTCGCACGCCGGGCAGTTCCTCGGCGCCCTCCTCCCGATCGCCGAGAAGAAGAACTGGGAGGTCACGTCGATCCTCCGCGGTGGCTGCCCGTTCTCCACCGACTCCGACGCCGTACCGGGCGACCAGTCCTGTATCGACTGGAACACCGCCGTGGTGGACGAAATCGTCACCACCCGTCCCGACGCGGTGATGACGATCGGCACCAGGGACGTGAAGGTCGGTGTCGAAGAACGGGTTCCCGCCGGCTACATCGCGCAGTGGCGCAAGGTCGACGAGGTGGGCATCCCGGTGCTGGCGGTGCGGGACAACCCGCGGTTCGGCCAGTCGCCGTCGGCGTGCGTCGAGAGCCGCGGCGCGGAGTCGCCCGAGTGCGCCACGCCGCGCTACGACCTCTATGCGGCGGAGCCACCGTACGAGACGATGCCGGATCTGCCGTCCAACGTGCGGTTCCTCGACTTCAGCGACTACTTCTGCACGGCCGAGGTCTGCCCACCGGTGATCGGCAACGTACTTGTCTACCTCGACGACAACCACGTCAGCGGTACCTACATGTCGACGATGTCGGCCATCGCGGAGAAGGCGATCACCGAGGCACTCGGCTGGGCGGACGATCACGCGGAGGAGCCGCCGCCGGGCGGGTGATCCAGACAACAGATCACCGCTGGATTGCGCGATGCCGCACTGACTCGCTGGTCTGTCAATCTTCTGCGCAACGATTCGCCCTTATCGGTGCATCGAAACGGCGGATATCGTCGTCGGCATGAGGGTCGCCGTCCACCAGGGCTCGTACGCCGAGCTGCCGTCCGCCGTCGAGGCGTCGGGCGCCGATCTCGTGATCGCCGCCGAGATGATCACGACCGGCTACCACATCGGCGCTCGATCACATGAGCTCGCCGAGCCCGTCGACGGTCCGACAGCGGCCCGGATGTCCAAGCTGGCAAGGGAATCCGGCGTAGCGCTGGCCTACGGATACCCCGAATCCGACGGCGGCCGCGTGTACAACAGCGTCCAGCTGATCGGCCGCGACGGACGACGCCTGGCGAACTACCGCAAGACGCATCTGTTCGGCGACATCGACCGCGACTGGTTCGAGCCGGGTGCCGAGGCGGTCGTGCAGGCGGAGCTCGACGGTCTCCGGATCGGCCTGCTGATCTGCTACGACGTCGAGTTCCCCGAGCTGGTGCGGGCGCACGCGCTGGCCGGGACCGAACTGCTCGTGGTGCCCACCGCGCTGATGAGCCCGTACGAACTGGTCACGGACACGCTGGTGCCCGCTCGTGCCTACGAGAGCCAGCTGTACGTCGCGTACGCGAACCGGTGTGACACCGAACAGGAGCTGACCTACTGCGGCCGCTCCTGTGTCGTCGCCCCGACCGGCGAGGTACTCGCCCGGGCGGGCGCCGGCCCGGAGCTGATCAGCGCCGATGTGACCCGTGACGCGCTCGCCGCGTCGCGGCTGGAGAACACCCACCTGGCCGACCGACGGCCCGATCTGTACCGAGGACTTCCCGCATGACCTCCGCCCTCCCGACCGCGATCCACCACGACGAACCGGCGGGCCGCCCGATCACCATGTTCGGCCCCGACTTCCCGTTCGCCTACGACGATTTCCTCGCGCACCCCGCCGGGCTCGGCAGCCTTCCGGCCGAGCGGCACGGCACCGAGGTGGCGGTGATCGGCGGCGGCCTCTCGGGCATCGTCACCGCGTACGAGCTGATGAAGCTCGGGCTGCGCCCGGTCGTGTACGAGATCGCCGAGATCGGCGGCCGCCTGCGCACGGTGAACTTCCCCGGCTGCCCGGACGACGTCGTCGCGGAGATGGGCGCGATGCGCTTCCCGCCGGCCTCGACCGCGCTGTTCCACTACATCGACAAGGTCGGCCTGGAGACCACGCCGTTCCCGAACCCGCTGGCGCCGGGCACGCCGAGCACCGTCGTCGATCTCAAGGGGGAGAGCCACTACGCGCGCACGGCGGACGAACTCCCCGCCGTCTTCGGCAAGGTCGCGGCCGCGTGGGACAGCACACTGTCCGAGCAGGCCGCATTCACCGAGATGCAGAAGGCGATCCGCGACCGCGACGTGAAGACGATCAAGCGGCTGTGGAACGAGCTCGTCCCGAAGCTGGACAACCAGACCTTCTACGGTTTCCTCTGCGATTCGCCCGCGTTCGCCTCCTTCCGCGACCGTGAGATCTTCGGCCAGGTCGGCTTCGGCACCGGCGGCTGGGACACGGACTTCCCGAACTCCATCCTGGAGATCCTGCGGGTGGTCTACACCGGCGCCGACGACGAGCACCGCAGCATCGTCGGCGGCAGCAGGCGGCTTCCGTTGCGGCTGTGGGAACACGCGCCCGAGGACATCGCTTTCTGGCCCGCCGGAACGAGTTTGAGCTCGCTGCACGGCGGGAGCCCGAACCCCGGCGTCGCCCGGCTGCACCGGACCGCGCCGAACAACATCACCGTGACCGACACCGAAGGCCGCATCCGCACCTATCCGGCGGCGGTGTTCACCGCGCAGAGCTGGATGCTGCTGTCGAAGATCGCATGCGACGAGGCGCTGTTCCCGATCGACCACTGGACGGCGATCGAGCGCACGCACTACATGGAGTCCTCGAAGGTCTTCGTCCCGGTGGACCGGCCGTTCTGGCTGGACAAGGACCCGGAGACCGGGCGCGACACGATGAGCATGACGCTGACCGACCGCATGCCGCGCGGCACCTACCTGCTCGGCGACGACCCGGACGCGCCCGCGGTGATCTGCCTGTCCTACACCTGGGCCGACGATTCGCTGAAGTGGCTGCCGCTTTCGGTGTCCGAGCGGGTCGAGGTGATGCTGCAGTCGCTGAAGGAGATCTACCCCGGCGTCGACGTCCGGCGGCACATCATCGGCGACCCGGTGACCGTGTCCTGGGAGGCCGAACCGCATTTCATGGGTGCGTTCAAGGCCAACCTGCCCGGTCACTACCGCTACCAGCACCGGCTGTTCACCCACTTCAAGCAGGACCGGCTGGAGGAGCGTCACCGCGGCCTCTTCCTGGCGGGCGACGACGTCTCCTGGACGGCGGGCTGGGCCGAAGGCGCGGTGCAGACGGCGCTCAACGCGGTCTGGGGCGTCCTGCACCACTTCGGTGGCGAGACGGATCCGGCGAACCCGGGGCCCGGCGACGTCTACGACGACATCGCGCCCGTGGAACTGCCCGACTGAGCGCGGCGGCCCACCAGCCACGCCATACCCGCCGCGAGGAGGGCGCCGATGGTGTTCATCAGCCAGTCGTTGGTGTCGCAGGCGCGGCCGATCGCGGGTACGACCGCCTGCAGCGCCTCGATCACCGCGGACAGCGCCGAGCCTGCCGCAAACATCGTCACGGGCCGCCGGGATGCCAGCGCGGCGAAGTAGACCGGCGGCAGGAACAGCGCGACGTTGGCCAGGAGTTCCACCGAGCCGAGCGTGGGCAGGGAGAACTGGACCGTGCACAGGATCTCGTCGATCGTGTGCCGGGTGGGCACCAGCGTCAGCGCGACGACCGGCACCAGCGCCACTCCCGCGAGCGTCCAGAGGACTCGATGCCTGCCCGCGAACAGCTGGCCCAGGACGGCGCAGACGAGCGCGACCAGCAGGATCGCCACCGGCACGAGGGCGGAGTGGTCGAGCAGGAAGTTCGTGATCATGGCGGGCCGATCCTACGAGGCGTCCGCCTGATCACCGGTGCCTAGGGCAGCGCGGCGGGTGACTCGGCCTCCGGGATGAGCAGCCGCGGCGCGCCCGAGCCGTCGGCGGAGACGGCCCAGACGTCGGAGTGTCCTTGAGTGCGAGGAAGGGCGTAGGCGACGGTCCGGTCGTCGAGCCATGCGGGCTGGTCGTCGACGTTCCTGGTCTCCGCCAGCGGCGTCACGGTGCCGCTCGCGAGGTCGAGCACCGACACCCGCCAGCCCTTCGCGGGATCGCCGTCGATGGCGGCCTTGTAGGCGACACGGGTCTCGTCGGGGGAGAGGGACGGGCATTCGACGTTGTCCCGCAAGGTCTTCACGGTCCGGGCGGCCGAGTCGCCTTCGACGAGGTACCGGTGGGAGCCGGTCGACATGGTGGCGTAGAACCGGCCAGGCTGACGGGTGAAGGTGACACCCCAGAAGTTGAAGTCGGCCGCCTTGTACGGCTTGCCGTCCACGGTCACGGCGAAGTCCTCCAGCGTGCCCTCGACGTTGTCGGTGGTGAGGTCGAGGGTGCCGGCCCGGGTGGAGAACCGGCCGCCGTTGTAGGAATCGCCGGTGACGAACACCGTCCAGGCCAGCCGCTTCCCGTCGGGCGAGACCCGTGCCCGGTTGGGCAGGCCGACCAGCGGGATCTCCTGTGTGACCGCGAGACGGTCGTCGAGCACGGCCAGCTGATACGTGGTGAGCCCGGTTTCCGGTCGCAGGCAGATCCCCGTGCCACCCGCCGCGTAGACCCGGCTGCAGGAGACGGTCGACACCGCCCGTGCGCCGCCGGGGTCGGCGGCGCTGACACTGGACACGTGCCCGCGGTCGGCGTCGGCGGTGCTGCGGAAGAGCAACCGCCCGCCTTCGAGGGTGACGGCGCCGCTGGTGCCCGCCGACGCGGTGTCCTGGTTGCGCGCGCCCGCCACCCCGACGTAGATCACGGCGGCCGCGGCCAGCGTGAGTACTCCGGTGACGGCGATCAGAACGCGGGTGCGGGTGTTCACGGTCGTGCCTTCCTGCGGGGAACCAAGAGAACGAAGGTGGCGGCGACGGCGGCGAGCACCGTCCCGGCGGCGATCGTGATCGCCGTGGTCGCGCCCCAGAACTGCCATGAGAGTCCGAAAAGGACGGACGAGACGAAGTACGCCAGCGCCTGCCCGCTCTGCACGATCGCGATACCGGTGGTGCGCAACGCCTCGGGCAGCAGCGGTCCGGCGAGCGCCATCAGCACACCGTCGGTCGCCGCGTAGAACACGCCGTACAGCCCGAGGGTGAGCGCGAACAACGCCCAGCCGGTGAGCGGGCTGAGCAGCAGCAGGTAGACGGCGATCAGGGCGCCGTAACCGCCGAGCATCACCGGCAGCCTGCCGATACGGTCGGCCAGCGCGCCGAGCGGTGCGGCCAGCAGCAGATAGCCCAGGTTGGTCCCGACGGCCAGCAGCGGGAACCAGCCGGTGGCGATGTCTTCCTTGTCCTGCAACAGGAGATAGACGAAGCCGTCCCCGATGGTGGCCAGGCCGAGGACGCACGCGGCGATCAGCAGCCGCCGTACGCCGGCGCCCCGCAGGAGCCCCGCCGCCGCTCGCAAGGACACGGTGCCGGACGGCGGTTTGGGCGCGCGGTGGTCGCGGACGAACAACGCCAGCAGCAGCACTCCGGCGGTGGCGATGCAGAAGCTGGTCACGAAGACCGCGTCGAAGCCCTCGACCCCGGTCGCCGAGCCCGCCACGGCCAGCACCGCGACCGCGGCGAGCGGGCCGAGGAACGCGCCGACGCTGTCCATCGCCCGGTGCACGCCGAACGCGCGGCCCAGCATGTGTTCGGGGGCCGACAGGGTGATCAGCGCGTCACGGGGCGCGGTCCGCAGCCCCTTGCCCGTGCGGTCCGCGGTCAGCACCACGCCGATCGCGGTCGCCGACGATCCCGCGGCGACAAGCCCCAGTTTCGCCACGGCCGACATCGCGTAGCCCAGCCCGGCGACCGCCTTGCGTCGTCGCACCCGGTCGGCGACGTAGCCGCCGACCAGGCGCAGCAGCGCGGTCGCGCCGGTGTAGAGGCCGTCCACGACGCCGTACGCCGCCGGGCCGAGGTGCAGCCCGAGCACCAGGTACACCGGCAGCACGGCCGTCACCATCTCCGAGGAGACGTCCGTGACGAGGCTGACGGTGCCCAGGGCGAAGACGTTCCCGCCCAGCAGGGCGAAGGACTTCTTGGACACGCCACCGGGATGCTCCCGGCGGCCGATCGTGGACAGGTACACGCGACGAACCACCCTTCTCCGCCCGCGGGCGCGTCCACAGTGGACACGCCCGCGGGTTCACCCGGCTACTGCCACACGCTGGTGATCGGCGCCTTGTTGGCCGCGTTGCCGATGCCCGGCAGGCCGAACGACGCCTCCATCGTGCGGAGGATCGAGTAGTGGTTGATGGATTCGCTGTAGCTGCCCGGCTTCACGTGGGCGCCGACGAACGTCGTGAAGATCTGGTTCACCGACGTCCCGCTGTCCTCGTCGAAATTGACGATCAGCAGGCTGTTGTGCGTCTTGGCCCACTGCGCGTACGCGTCGAGGTTCTTCTTCAGCCATTTGTCGCCGGTGTCGACCGAACAGTCGTGCATGTCGCTGCACAGGTCCGGGGTCACGAAAGCGACGTGGGGGAGCTTGGTGAAGTCGCTCGGGAACGACGAGAACCTTTTGTTCGCCGACGACGGCACATTGCTGAAGCTGACCCAGCTGTTGTGCTTGCGGGCGTAATTGCCCTTCGTGCAGCCGGTGTAGCCGTCGGAAGGCATGCTTTCCGCGTAACCGACGAACTTCTTGCCGATCCCCGCCAGCTGGGACGCGATGTTCTCCTTGTTCCCGAGATCCTGGCATTTGTTGCTGTCGACACCGTGCGTCGAACCCGCGAACTGGGCGATGTAGTTCGGCTGGCTGGGGTGCGTCGTCCCGTACGCCTTGGTGAACTTGGCGCCCTGCGAGGCGAGCTTGTTGAAGTACGGCGCCTTGGAGCTGCCGCTGATCTCCTTGTAGTCCTTGTTCTCGAACATCACGAGGACGATGTGGTCGAACGCGGGCACTTTCGCCGCGGCGGGCTCTATCGCGGCGGCGGGAGTGTCCTGATGGGACACCACCAGCGCCGTGGCCAAACCGGTCGCGGCCACGGCCGCGACCGCGATCCGTTTCCAGAACATGGAAACCTCCTGGGAAAAGGTTGAAACTTTGACGACCAACCATCGGGTTCAGCGGCGCTCCGCGGGCGTCGACAGAGTTGAGACATCGGATGTCTCTGGTGCATTTAAACGGCAAAGAAGTCCTCGGCCCATCAAGATCGCCTGACTGGAGTAACCGGCGGTGGTGGAACGCCCCAAATCCGGCATTGCTTGGCACGAAACCATGTAAACCGGCCGCCGACCTTGCGTTCGTTGCCGGGAACCGATGAACTTATGGCAACTCGCTGATTCAGCCGGTTGACAGTGGCGCCGCCATTGCCCCGGCTCTGTGGTGTACTCATCCGACCATTGGTTAAGCTGTCGGCGTGAAGCCCTTTTCGTCGAGGCCGGCCGGATACACGATCGAAGAACTTTCCACGATCGTCGGCATGTCGGCGCGCAATATCCGGGCCCATCAGACGCGGGGCCTGCTCGCCCCGCCGCTCCGGCACGGCAGGTCCGCCTACTACGGCCCGGCCCATCTGCGGCGGCTGCGACGCATCACGATGCTGCAGAAACAGGGCTTCAACCTGGTGTCCATCGCCGCGATGCTCGGAACGACCACAGTGGACCGTGCCGAGCAGCTGGACGCGGCGATGGCGGACATCGCCCGCGACCAGCCCGCCGTCGCCCGGTGCCTGGAACGCCACGGCGTGCTCGGCAGGGACGAGACGGGAGCCCTGGCGGTCGTGCGTCCGTCCGTTTCGCGCGCGGTGACGGACCTCGCCGTGGCCGGGATCCCGCCCGTCGCCGCCCTGCGGTTTCTCGGACAGTTCATGGACCGGGTCGCGCCCTTGGCCGGTGAACAGCTGGGCGCGCTGAAAGCTCAGACGGGAGGGGGCTCGGCGGCTCCCCGAGCCTGTTTCGCGGACCTCCTTGTAAGCGCTTTCAAGATCGCCGTGGAAAACGCGGCCGAAGTCACTTTCCCAGTCGTGGAGCCAGGGACCTGGCCGCCGAAGTGACTGCCGCCGTCGCCGCGTCGAGGCCGGTTCCCTCGGCGGAACCGGACAGGATGACGACGATGTAGCGGTCGCCTTCACCGACGAGCCCCGTCGTGTGCGCGTCCACCGAACCCCGTCCGGCCGCCCAGCCCTGTTTCACGGCCCACGGCCGGTCGCCGAAGGCCGTAGGGATGCCGAAGTGCTGTTCGAACCCGTCGGCAGCGGTGCGGCTCGCCTGGCGCAAGGGCGCGAGGATGACGTCCCGCTTGGCCTTCGGCAGCTTGAGGACGCGCCGGTATACCGCGGCGATGTCGTCCGCGGTGGACAATGTGTCGCCCCAGCGGCCCGCGTCGGCAGGCGGGGTGGTGTTCTTCAGTCCCGCGGCCGCCACCGTCCTGGTGACGATCGCGGGGCCGCCGTTCCTGGTCCAGAGCGTGTTGGCGACGGCGTCGTCGCTTTTCGCCAGCATCCGGTGGAGCTGGGCTTCGTCGGCCTTGCTCGTCTTGCGGGTGACGGCGTCCAGCGCGATGAACAGTTTCACCACCGACGCCGTGCGGAACCTCTCCGAGCCTCTCTCCTCGATCACCTGCTCGCCCGCGGCGCGGTCGAAGACCACGGTCGCGACGCGTCTTTCCGGAGCAGGCCGGCTTTCCGCGACGGACTGGAGGATCACGTAGCCGAGGATCGCGACGATGACCGGGACGGCGATCACGATCGTCACGCGGAGTCGTGATCGCCGGTTCGCGCCGGGCACTGCGATGGGCCTGGTTCGTTCGTCGAACATGGTGCCGATGTTCAGAGACGATCATCGTGGCCCCGTCTTGTTCGTGTCATGACTCTGTAACGAGAGGAACAGCCGCCGGTCAGGAACGCTGCACGATGATCTGGTCGACAAGGGTGCCGTCGGCGCTGATCGCGCGAACGTCCATTTTGGGCGGTGTGGTGCCCGTGCCCGCGACGACGTCGACCGCGACGAGGCTGTAGCCGCGGAACCGGACCCGGGACCAGGTGACCTTCTTGGTGCGGTCCTGGCCGTCGCGTTCCGAATACTTCATCGGGACGGGGGAGTCGTTGCTCGTCTCATGACCGAGGTACGTGTCGGGCGCCGGGAACTCGGAGACGCTACCGCCACCGCCGCCCGCGGTGATGTAGGTGGTGCCGTCCTTGACCGGGTTGGTGGTCCCGCGCGAGGGCACCTTCTTGACGGCCTTGCCCGCCCGGATGGGGTCGGTGCGTTCGTAGATGTGGTTGTGGCCGTTGAGTACCAGGTCGACCTGGTACTTGTCGAACAACGGTGCCCAGTCCTTCTGCGCGCCGAGTTCGGCGCCGTTGGAATGGCAGGTGGAATACGTGCACTGGTGGCAGTAGACGACGATGAAGTCGATCGTGGGGTCGGCGCGGAAGGCGGCGAGTGTCTTGCCGAGCCATTTGAGCTGCTTGCCCTTGGTGTAGTCCAGATTGGACGGACTGTTGTAGCAGACGTCGTTACCGTCGAGGCTGATCATGCCGACGTTCTGATAGCGCCACGAGTAGATGCAGGTGGAGCCGTCCCAGGCGTTGTCCGGCATGGTGAAACGCGCCCGCACGCCGCCGTAACCGTCCTCGGAGTACCAGCCCTCCATTTCGTGGTTGCCGAGCGCCATCATCCACGGGATCCCGGCGGTCACCGGTTCGTTCTGCACGAAGAAGGAGTCCCAGAGCCGCGCGTCGTACTGGTCTTCCTCCGGGTGCCCGCCCTCGCCTTCGAGCGCGTAGCTCAGGTCGCCCATGGCGAGGTGGAAGGCCGGATCGAGGCCCGCGATCAGGCTGCTGGTCGCGACGGCGTTGTAGCCGACCCCCTGGTCGCCGAAAGCGGTGAAGGTGAACGTGCCGTCGCCTCCCGGTGCGGGGGCGGTGCGGAAACTCGCCATCTCGCCGAGCCGGGCGGCGGGGTCGTAGCCCTCGTGGCCGACGACGTAGTAGTACGTGGTGTTGGGCAGGAGGCGGTCGATCCGGGCGTGGAGGTAGTACTGGGTGATCGACTTCGGGCTGTTCGGCGGGACCTCCTCGACCGGGTGCTGCCAGGACATCTGGCTGGTCAGCGCCCGGACCTCGGCCTGGATCGGCGGGCTGAAGTCGCCGGGCACGGTGCCGATCCGGATGAACGGCGCGGTCACCGCCGCCGGTACCTGCCAAGAGACGACGACCTGCTGGGACGGGTCGGCCCCGTAGGCGATGTGCCGTCCGAACGGCCGCAGCGCCGAACCGGCGACCTTGTCGGCGTTGAGCAGCACCATCGGCCCGGGGGAGGCCGCGGCCGCGCCCGGGAGCAGGACGCCGCCGGCGGCGAGTGCCGCGCCGCTCACCGCACCCACCCGGAACAGGGTCCGCCGCGAGTACTGATTGACGAACTTGTCGTGTTTCTCGGCCAAGCTGAGCCGACGATAGGCTTGGGACCTGCTGTTTCGGGGAGTTTCGGCCATGAAATCGAAGTTAAGAAGGCTTCTTAACTAAGTCAAGGGCCGATGGTCGTTGGATGACCGGCTGCATGGAACCGTGCAAGTGACTCCGGGCATAGGGGACTTTGTGCCCGAACGGCGATCATGCGTGATCAGACGGCGCACACGCGTGATCAGAGACGGAACTCGCGTGATCAGGCGGCGATCATCGTGATCGCCACTCAATCACGCGAGATCGCCGTTCAATCACGCGTGTTGCGGGTTTCGGGACGGTCAGACCAGTTCGGCCGAGACGACGGAGGTCAGGTCGCGCAGCCGGGCCAGCAGGAGCTCGACTTCGGCGGCGTCGATCAGGACGGCGCAGGTCATGGTGCTTTCCCGGACGCCGTCGCGGACGTCGACGGACAGATCGTGGACCAGGCAGCCGAGCGCGTCGAGCAGGCCGGGGATCCGTTCGACGCCGCCGACGAAGTACGTGGCGATCCGGCGGCGGACCAGCATGGACGAGCGAGGGGCGGGAACCTGGAAAGCGGTGATCGACATCGTGGTCTCCGAAGGCGGGAAAACGTACAGGCCATGGAGGGCCAGGTCCCGGGAGATGCCCCGTATCGAGGGGTCGCCGGAATGCGCGCCGACGACCTGGTTCAGCCGGCGCGCTTGACTACGAGTCGAGTCCAGCGGCGCACGGCGACAGGCTAGCACGTCACGAGAGGCGCAGCCGAGAACCTTGCTCACGGACGTGCGCGGCGGAACCGCAGCCGAGGTCCAGCTGCCGCTGCCGCTCGGCCACGAACGCCCGGCCGAGGCCGGTGCGATCCGAAGTGGACAGTGTGCGCCGGAGCTCGTTCAGCAACCCGCGTTCCTCCGCGCGGATATGCGCGTCCACCGAATTCTCCAGCGCTGCCAACGCCTTCTCGGAGTCAGCGGATTCCAGAACGGCCAGCAGCTCGTCCGCGAGCCCGCTCTCCGTCGCATCGGGACGGACGATCCGCTCCGTCGCGGTCGCATGGGCGACCAAGGACGCCGAGAGCTCCGCGATCAGCGCCGGACGGTCGGCCTCGTCGTTGCGGAGGTCGCGGAACAGCTGTTCGATCCGGCGGTGATCGGCCAGGACGACCTCCACCAGGTCGGAGCCCGGGGGAGCGGCCGTCGGGCCGGGACGCATCCAGCCGAACGTCAGCTCCACGGCCTGACGCCAGTGCGAGTATTCACTGTCGCGGCGGGCGGGGTCCATCGTCGGCAGCCACTGCCCGGCGCGGTGCCAGTTCCGCCGCAGACCCTCCAGGTCCGGCCAGTACCCGACCGACAATCCGGCCGCGTACGCCGCGCCCAGCGACACCGTCTCGGCGACCATCGGGCGCACCACCGGCACGTCGAGGACGTCGGCGACGAACTGCATCAGCAGGTTGTCGGCGGTCATCCCGCCGTCCACCTTGAGCGTCGAGAGCGCGAGCCCGGAGTCGGCGTTCATCGCGTCGACCACCTCGCGGGTCTGCCAGCCCGTCGCCTCCAGGACGGCCCTGGCCAGATGCCCCCTGGTGATGTACGACGTCAGCCCGGCGATCACGCCGCGCGCCTCGCTGTGCCAATGCGGCGCGAACAGACCGGAGAAGGCGGGCACGATGTAGCAGCCGCCGTTGTCCTCGACCGTCCTCGCCAGCGTCTCGATCTCGGGCGCGCTGCCGATCAGTTCGAGCCCGTCGCGGAACCACTGCACCAGCGAGCCGGTGACCGCGATCGACCCTTCGAGCGCGTACACGGCGGGCTCGTCGCCGATCTTGAACCCGACGGTGGTCAGCATGCCGTGCGCCGAGAGCACCGGCGTCGGTCCGGTGTTGAGCAGCAGGAAGCTGCCGGTTCCGTACGTGCACTTCGCCTCGCCGGGCGCGAAGCAGGTCTGGCCGAACAGCGCCGCCTGCTGATCGCCGAGCGCCGCAGCGATCCGGATGCCGGGGACCACCCGCGACGTCGTCCCGTACACCTCGGTCGACGGGCGGATCTCCGGCAGCATCGCGCGCGGGACGTCGAAGAACTCCAGCAGTTCGTCGTCCCACGACAGCGTGCGCAGGTTCATCAGCATGGTGCGTGAGGCGTTGGTGACGTCGGTGACGTGGACGCCGCCCTCGGGGCCGCCGGTCAGGTTCCAGATCAGCCAGCTCTCCACCGTCCCGAACAGGACGTCGCCGCGTTCGGCGCGTTCCCGCAGGCCAGGGGTGCGTTCCAGCATCCACCGGATCCGCGGCGCGGAGAAGTACGTGGCCAGCGGCAGCCCGCACAGCCGCCGGACGCGGTCGGCGCCCGGCTCGCGGGCGAGGTGTTCGAGCATCGCGTCGGTGCGGGTGTCCTGCCAGACGATCGCTCGCCCGACCGGGTTGCCGGTGTGCCGGTCCCACAGCACCGTCGTCTCGCGCTGGTTCGCGATGCCGAGCCCGACCACCTGGCCGGCTTCGACACCGGCGTCGGCCAGCGCCTGCGGCACGATCCGGCCGACGTTGCGCCAGATCTCCGTCGCGTCGTGTTCGACCCAGCCCGGCCGCGGGAAATGCTGCTGGTGTTCGCGCTGCGCGACCGACACCAGCCTGCCGCGCGCGTCGAACAGGATGCACCGCGTCGAGGTGGTGCCCTGGTCGATCGACATCACGTAGCGCTGGACCACGCGCGCACCTCCATCACCATCGGGACGCGCCGAGATCGCGGGAGACCGCCCGTGCCGCGTCGCGCACGTGACCGAGCAGCCGCGGGATCGGGCTGCCGTCGGCTTCACAGATCCGTTCCGCCGCGCCGGAGACCCCGATCGCGCCGACCACGATGCCGCCGTGGCCGCGGATCGGCGCGGCTATCCCGGCCTCGCCGGTGATCATCTCGCCGTTCTCGCTCGCCCAGCCCGCCTCGCGCACCTTGCCGCAGGCGCGTTTGATCGCGGTCTGGGTGACCAGGGTCCGGCGGGTGTAGGCCTCCGGTCCGCCGGTGCGCAACGATGCCACGAGACCGGTGTCGTAGGCCAGAAGGACTTTTCCGAGCGCCGTCGCGTGCAACGGCAGAAGCGTGCCGACGTCGAGCGTCTGCAGGCTGTCGTCGGGCCGGAACACGTGGTGCACCACCAGGACCCGGCCCTCCAGCGGCGCGCCGATGCGGACGGCCTCGCCGCTGCGCGCGGCCAGCGCGTCGGCCCAGTTGATCGCGCGGGAGCGGAGTTCGTTGACGTCGAGGTAGCTCGTGCCGAGGTGCAGGAGCGCCGCGCCCAGTTGGTATTTCCCGGTGTCGCGGTCTTGTTCGACAAAGCCGACCCCTTGCAGGGTACGGAGGATCCCGTGTGCCGTTCCCTTGGCGAGTTCGAGGGAATCGGCGATCTCGCCGACCCCGAGACGGCCGGAACCGCGCGCCAGCAACCGCAGGATCGCGGCGGCGCGCTCGATGGACTGGATCGGACCGGGCACGGCCCAACCGTAGCCCGACCGGCCCTGATTCGACAATGTCGAACATCGTCTCCGGGCGTTCGACAATGCCGACCGGTGTCCGTTGACCCCGCGTTTCCACGAACTTAACTTCGGCCTCAACAGGGCAACGGTGTCCTTTGTGGAGGAAGCAATGGTGCGAAACCTCAAGGCTCGCGGACTGGCGGGCGAACTGGCGGCGGAGTTCGTCGGGACGATGATCCTCATCCTGTTCGGCTGCGGGGTGGTGGCCCAAGTCGTCGCCGCGGGCATCGGGGACCACGACAGCATCGCGTGGGCGTGGGGAATCGGTGTCACGCTGGGTGTCTACGTGGCTTCACGGATCAGCGGCGCGCATCTGAACCCCGCCATCACCGTGGCGCTCGCGGTGTTCAAGGGCTTCTCGTGGCGCAAGGTCGCCCCGTATGCCTTGGCGCAGACCGCCGGCGCGTTCCTCGCCGCGCTGCTGGTGCGCTGGAACTACACCGAGGTGCTCAACGCCGCGGACCCCGGCCTGACGATCAAGACGCAGGGCGTCTTCTCCACTCTTCCGGGTAACGGAACCCTGCCGGTGGGTGACTGGGGCGCCTTCCGGGACCAGATCATCGGTACCGCGATCCTGGCACTGGTGATCTTCGCCATCACCGACCTGCGCAACACCGCGCCCGCCGCGAACCTCGCCCCCGTCGTCGTCGGCTTCCTGGTGGTCGCGATCGGCATGGCCTGGGGCACCAACGCCGGCTACGCGATCAACCCCGCCCGCGACTTCGGTCCGCGGCTGATGTCCTGGCTCACCGGCTACGACACCGCGTTCACCGATCAATACGGCTATCCGTACTGGTGGATCCCGATCGTGGCGCCGGTGATCGGCGCGGTCATCGGCGGGGCGATCTACAAGTTCTTCATCGAGCGTTACCTGCCCGCCGAACCGGCACCGGAAGCCTTGCCCGCCAAGGACATCGAGCGCGTTTCCTGAAGGAGAGAAACCATGCCTGACTACATCGGCGCCGTCGACCAGGGCACCACCAGCACGCGTTTCATGATCTTCGACCACGGCGGCAACGAGATCGCCCGCCACCAGCTCGAGCACGAGCAGATCCTCCCCAAGCCGGGCTGGGTCGAGCACGACGCCACCGAGATCTGGGAGCGGACCCGCTCGGTCATCGCCACCGCGCTCAACAAGGCGAAGCTGACCGCCGCCGACCTCGCGTCGCTCGGCATCACCAACCAGCGTGAGACCACCGTCGTGTGGAACCGCCGCACTGGGCGGCCGTACTGCAACGCCATCGTGTGGCAGGACACGCGCACCGACCGGATCGCCTCGGCGCTCGAACGCGAGGGCAAGGGCGACGTCATCCGGCGGAAGGCCGGTCTGCCGCCCGCCACCTACTTCTCCGGCGGCAAGCTGCAGTGGATCCTGGAGAACGTCGAGGGCGTCCGCGAAGACGCCGAAAAGGGTGACGCGCTCTTCGGCACCACCGACAGCTGGCTCATCTGGAACCTCACCGGCGGGCCCGACGGCGGCGTGCACGTGACGGATCCGACCAACGCGTCGCGCACCATGCTCATGGACCTGGAAACGCTGGAGTGGGACGACGAACTGCTGTCGTTCTTCGGTGTCCCCAAGCAGATGCTGCCGTCGATCGCGCCGTCGTCGAACAACGGCCGCTTCGGCGTGACCCGCGCGGACGGCCCCCTCGGCGGCGAGGTCGCGATCACCGGCGTGCTCGGTGACCAGCAGGCGGCGACCGTCGGCCAGGTGTGCTTCCGCCCCGGCGAGGCCAAGAACACCTACGGCACCGGCAACTTCCTGCTCCTCAACACCGGGCACGAGGTCGTGCGGTCGAAGCACGGGCTGCTCACGACGCTGGCCTACCAGTTCGGTGACGAGAAGCCGGTGTACGCGCTGGAGGGCTCCATCGCCGTCACGGGTTCCGCCGTGCAGTGGCTGCGCGACCAGCTGGGCATCATCAGCGGCGCGTCCCAGAGCGAGAGCCTCGCGCGTCAGGTCGAGGACAACGGCGGCGTCTACTTCGTCCCCGCGTTCTCCGGGCTTTTCGCCCCGTACTGGCGTTCCGACGCCCGCGGCGCGATCGTCGGCCTCACCCGCGCCACCACCAACGCGCATCTGGCGCGGGCGACCCTCGAAGCGATCTGCTACCAGACCCGCGACGTCGTCGAGGCCATGCAGAACGACTCCGGCGTCACGCTCGACGTGTTGCGTGTGGACGGTGGCGTGACCGCCAACGAACTCTGCATGCAGCTGCAGGCCGACATCCTCGGCGTGCCGGTGTCGAAGCCGGTCGTCGCGGAGACCACCGCGCTCGGCGCAGCTTACGCGGCCGGGCTCGCCGTCGGATTCTGGAAGAGCACCGACGAGCTGGAACAGAACTGGAACGAGGACAAGCGCTGGGAGCCGTCGTGGACGGACGAACAGCGCGCCGAGGGCTACGCGGGCTGGCAGAAGGCCGTCGGCCGCACGCTCGACTGGGTCGAGGTCGAGTGAGCCCGATGAACAGGAGGAACAAGGTGACACCCGTACCGCTTTCCCCGGTCTACCGTGCCGAGACGCTGCGCAAGCTCGCTCGTGAGGAGATCGACGTGCTCGTCGTCGGCGGGGGAGTGACCGGTGCCGGCGTCGCACTCGACGCGGCTTCTCGCGGGCTCTCCGTCGCGCTCGTCGAGGCCCGCGACTTCGCCGCCGGAACGTCGAGCCGGTCGTCGAAGCTGATCCACGGTGGGCTGCGCTATCTGGAGAACCTGGACTTCAAGCTGGTCCGTGAGGCGTTGAAGGAACGCAGCCTGCTCCTGCAGACCCTCGCACCGCACCTGGTCCGGCCCGTGAAGTTCCTGGTGCCGCTCAAGCATCGCGTCTGGGAACGTGGCTACATCGGCGCGGGTGTCACGCTTTACGACACCCTCGGCGGAGCGCGAGCCCTGCCGCGGCACCGGCATCTGTCGAAGCGCGGCGCGGGCAAGGTCGCTCCCGGCCTCGCGGACGACGCCCTGATCGGCGCCATCCAGTACTACGACGCCCAGGTCGACGACGCCCGCCACACGATGACCATCGCGCGGACCGCGGCCGAGCAAGGTGCTTCCGTCCTCACACGGGCGCGGGTGACCTCGCTGATCCGCGACGGCGAACGTGTCGTCGGGGCCAAGGTCGTCGACCGCGAGAGCGGCGCGGAGATCGAGGTCCGGGCGAAGACGGTCGTCGCGGCGACCGGCGTGTGGAGCGACGACATGGCGGAAGCGGCGGGCATCCCCGCGCCGTTCACCGTGCGCGCTTCGAAGGGCATCCACCTGGTGGTGCCGCGCGAGAAGATCGACCTGGACACCGGGCTGATCCTGCGCACCGAGAAGAGCGTGCTGTTCGTCATCCCGTGGGGACGGCACTGGATCGTCGGCACCACCGACACCGAATGGGACCTCGACCGCGAGCACCCGGCGGCCAGCCAGGCGGACGTCGACTACGTGCTCGACCACCTCAACGCCGTCCTTCGCACGCCAATCACCGCCGATGACATCGAAGGCGTGTACGCGGGACTTCGGCCGCTGCTGGCCGCGAAGGCGACGTCAACCACGAAGCTGTCGCGGGAGCATGCCGTCGCGCATCCGGTGCCGGGTCTGGTGATCGTGGCCGGCGGCAAGTACACGACATACCGGGTGATGGCCGCCGACGCGGTCGACGTCGCGGTGGAGGACCTCGGCCGCCCCGCGCCGTCGTCGTGGACCGAGCGGCTGCCGATCGTCGGCGCGACCGGCTATCACGAGATGTGGGGCGCGCGGCATTCGCTCGTGCAGCGCACGGGGTTGCCGATCGCCCGCATCGAGCATCTCCTCCAGCGCTACGGCACCGCGATCGAGGACATCCTGGAGTCGATCTCGGAGCGTCCCGAACTGGGCGAAGCGATCCCGGGCACCGCGGAGTACCTGAAGGCGGAGGTCGTTTACGCGGTCTCGCACGAGGGCGCGCTGCACCTGGAGGACGTCCTGACGCGGCGCACCCGGATCTCCATCGAGGAGCGGGATCGCGGCGTGACCGCGGCGCCGGTGGTGGCGGAGCTGATGGCGCCGCTGCTGGGCTGGGACTCGCACAAGCAGGAGCGCGAGGTGGCCAACTACCTCGCGCGTGTCGAGGCGGAACGGTCCGCGCAGGCCCAGCCGGACGACGAGGCGGCGAACGCCAGCCGTCTCGCGGCTCCGGCGCTGCTGCCCAGCTGATCGCGGGCTTGAAGCGCGTGAAGGCCCCCTTCCCTCGGCTCAGCCGCGGGAAGGGGGCCTTCACGTCTACTTGAGCCAGTCGAGATAGCGGGTCTCGGCGATACGGGCGCCGTCCTTAGTGGTGAGCACGTCACCCTTGACGGCGGCGAACATGCCCGCCGTGTCGTCGACGGTCACCGGACGCGTGTCCCCCTTGGCGGACAAGGTGATCCGGCCCAGCTCGGCCAGCGGGTAGACGTCCGGGCCGCCGACGTCGAGGGTGCCGTTCAACGGCTTCCCCGCCGAGACCTCGGAAACCGCGGCGGCGACGTCGGCCGCGGCGATCGGCTGGATCGGCGTGCTGGGCAGGCGGACGGCGGTCTCGTCCGAGGTCCAGGACAACACCGCGTCGACGAATTCCATGAACTGGGTGGCGCGGACGATCGAGTAGGGGACACCGCTCTGCTTGAGGATGTCCTCCTGCAGGGTCTTCGCCCGGTAGTAGTCGAGCTGCGGCACCTGGTCGACGCCGACGATCGACAGGATCACGAAATGCCCGGTGCCCGCCTTCTTCGCGGCCGCCACGAGGTTGTCCATCGACGTCCGGAAGAACGCGGGGGAGGCGTCGTCGAAAGTCGGCGAGTTCGTGAGGTTGACGACCACGTCGGCGCCGTCGAGCGCGCTGTCCAGGCCCTGGCCGGTGAGCAGGTCGACCCCGGTGGACGGCGAATGCGGCACCGCCTCGTGCCCGGCCTCGTTCAGGTTGCGCACGACCTGCGAGCCGATCAGTCCGGTCCCGCCGATGATCGCGAATTTCATGACCCAGTGCCCTTCGTCGGTGGCGCCCGCAAACCCGGACACCGAATGTCCGAGATATTACTCGGATAGATTGTGTCCGAGTCAAGAGGCGGGTTAGAGTCATCCGGGTGAAGATGTCCGGTGGGGTCGAGTGGGCCCTGCACTGCTGTGTCGTGTTGACCTCCGTCGACGAGCCCGCGCCCGCCGCGCGCCTGGCGCAGCTACACGACGTCTCGCCGAGCTACCTCGCGAAGCAGCTCCAGGCGCTTTCCCGGGCCGATCTCATCCGGTCGGTGCAGGGGAAGGCCGGCGGCTACGTCCTCACCAGGCCGCCTTCGGAGATCACGGTGCTCGACGTCGTCGAGGCCATCGACGGACCCGGCCCGGCCTTCGTCTGCACCGAGATCCGGCAGCGCGGCCCGATGGCGACGCCGCCCGAGGCGTGCACGACACCGTGCGCCATCAGCCGTGCGATGGCGAACGCCGAGGTTCAGTGGCGGGCGGCGTTGCGTGCCGTCACCATCGCGGATCTGGCCGACGACGTCCGGGGCGACTACGGTCCGGGCGCGCTCGCGGGGATCGGCGCGTGGTTCAAGGCCGCCGAGGGGTAGCGAGGTCGCGGGTCCGGGGCATCAGCGCGGTCGCGATCATGGTCGCCACCACCAGCACGGCCGCGAGTGCGAACGCCCGCACCACGGAATGACCGTGCAGGAAGACGGTGCCGAACACCGCGATGCCCAGCGTCGCACCGATTTGCTGCACCGCGTTCAGCAGGCCCGCCGCGGAGCCGGTCTCTTGTGGACGGACGACGGACAGCGCCGCGGTGAAGAACGGCACCGTGAACAGCCCCAGGCCGAGTCCGCCGATCCCGAGTGCGATCGGCAGTGTGCCACCGAGAGCCAGCAGGATTCCCGCGAGAAGCAGTGCCAGTCCGGCGAAGGCGACACGCGATCCGTGCCGGGGAACGAGCCATTTGCCCGCCACCCACGAGGAAATCGCCAGCCCGCCCGACCACGGCAGCAGTGTCAGCCCGGACGCGAGTACGCCGAGACCCTCGTCGAGTTGCTGGTGCAGGACCACCACGAGCATCAGCCCGTTCATCACGGCGAAGAACAGGGTCGACGCCGCCAGTGCCGCGGGGAAACCGCGGTGTTCGAACAGACTCGGCTCGACCAGCGGATGACGTCGGTTCCGCTGATGGAACCCGAACAGCACGAGCACCGCGGCGCCCGCGCCGAAGAGCGCCCAGTTCCACCTGTCGAGCAACGGGTACACCACGAGTCCCATGCCGAGCGAAGCGAGCAAGGTGCCCTGCACATCCAGCCGGACCGGATGCTCGGCGCGGTCTTCCGGCAGCAGCCGTCCCGCCATGAGCACCGCGAGCGAGATCGGCACGTTCACCAGGAACGCCGCCCGCCACGACACCAGATCCGTCAGCAGGGCGCCGAGCAACGGCCCGCTCACGGCGGACAGGCCGACCACCGGCCCGTTCCAGCCCAGCGCCGACGCCAGCGCCGGACCGGAGAACATGGCCTTGATCAACCCGAAGGTCTGCGGGATCACCAGCGCCGCCGCCATACCCTGGACCGCTCGCGCGCCGATGAGCACGCCCGTGCCCGGTGCGAGCGCGCAGCACAATGAGGCCAGAGCGAACATCGCGACACCGCACAGGAACACGCGGCGGCGGCCCAGAAGGTCGCCGAGTCTGCCGCCGGTGATGAGGAGCATCGCGAACGGCAGCGTGTACGCGGCGCCGAACCAGGGGATGGCGGAAGCGGGGCCGCCGAGGTCGGCGTGGATCGCCGGGCCGGCGACCTGGGTGATCGTCGCGTCCAGCACGTTCATCGCCTCCGCCGCGAGCAGTGTGGCGAGCGGAACCGATCCGGTCTTCGTCAGTTGCATGAACAGGATCGTGCGGCGAAGATGACTTTTGTTCCCTGAACCCTGGATCGAATGGACGAAATATTCCATGCTCGACGACATCGACCGCGCTTTGATCCACGCGCTGCAGATCGACGCCCGTGCGCCGTTCAGCCGGATCGGGGCGGTCCTCGGTGTCTCGACCCAGACCGCCGCCCGGCGCTATCAGCGGCTCCGGGCCGAATCCGGGTTACGCGTGGTGGGCCTGCCCGATCCCGACCGGACGGGGCTGACGCAGTGGCTCGTCCGGCTGAGCGCGCAGCCTGCCGCCGCACGGACGCTCGCTCGTTCGCTGGCCCGGCGGCCGGACACGTCGTGGGTCAAGCTCACCTCCGGCGGCACGGAGATCGTGGCGATCGCGCACACGCCGCGGCACGCGCAGAGCGCCATGCTGTTGCACGACATCCCGCGCGCCGCGAGCGTCACGGCGGTTTCCGCGCATTTCATCCTGCACACCTACCTCGGCGGCCCGACGGCGTGGCGCGGCCGGGTCGCCGCGCTGACCGAGGAGCAGCAGGAAGCGTTGCGGCCGCCGGAATCCGTCGGCGAGGAGAGCCCGCTGACGGCGGCTGATCACGCGTTGATCGCCGCCCTCCGCCACGACGGCCGGGCGAGTGTCGCGGACCTGGCCGCGGCGGCGGGCCTCGCCCCGGCGACGGCAGCACGCCGCCTGGCGGATCTGCGCGCGCGAGGCGCGCTCTTCTTCGACGTCGAGATCAGCGCGGCCTTGTACGGCGTGACCACCCAGGCGTTCCTGTGGATGGCCGTCGCGCCGGCGGATCTCGACGAGGTGGCGACGACGCTGGCCACTCACGAGGAGCTGGCCGTCGTCGTCGCCACGACCGGGCCCACCAACCTGGCCGCGCAGGCGTTGTGCCCGGATCCCGCCGCACTGCACCACTACCTCACGCACCGGCTGGGCGCGTTGCGGGCGATCCACACGGTGCACACCGCGCCGGTGCTGGAAATCGTGAAGGCGGTCGGGCCACTCACGGCCTGAATCGGTCGGCGTGCTCGGCGACCCACTGCGCGAACGTGCGGGCGGGCCGTCCGGTCACCTTCTCGATCGTGTCGACGACAGTGCGCGCCTCCACGGGCGGATCGCTGTGCCAGCCGACGACGTACTCGGCGTCCGCGACCGAGACGCCTTCGGCCAGCAGCCGGTCGATCGCCTGTTGCCGTGTGATCGGCTCCAGCGTGATGTCACGGCCGACCGCGGAGCCCAGGATCGCGATCCGTTCGCTCGTGGTCAGGGCCTGCGGCCCGGTGAGGTTGTAGACCTTGCCCGAATGCCCGTCCTCCACGAGTGCGGTGGCGGCGACGGCGCCGATGTCGCCCTCGTGCACCACGGCGCTCGGAAGGTCGAACGGCTCCCGGATCACACCCTCGGCGCGGACCGAGTCGACCCAGGTCAGGGCGTTGGACATGAACTCCTGCGGCTCCAGGCGCGTCCATTCCACCCCGGATTCGGTCATGGCCTGTTCCGTCGGCCCGACGTAACCGCCCCACACGATGGTCATCCGGCGCACGCCCGCGTCCACGGCGCGCTTGACCAGATCGGCGCCTACGCCGGCGAGTCCCGCCGTGACGGTGATGTGCAGCTTGGTGACGCCTGCCAAGGCCTCGGTCAAGGTCTCGGGCGCGGTGTGGGTGCCTTCCACGAGTTCGACACCCGCCGGAAGCCGGGCTTCGGCGGGGTTCCTGGTGAGTGCCCGGACGCGTTCCCCGCGGCGGAGGAGTTCGGCCACCACGTGGCGGCCGGTGTTCCCGGTTGCTCCGGTTACCAAGACGGTCATGAGTGATTCCCTTCGTTTTCCGTGAAGGTAAAAGCTCAAGTAATGTGGAGGTCAAGCGGACCGATCAGGAATCGAGAAGCATCGGTGCCCACGCGATCCCTAGCGTCTTCGCCACAGGCAAAACGACTCCAGGAGGTTCTCGTGAGCAAGCGGATCCGGACGTTCCACCGGTGGACGTCGCTCGTCTTCGTCGCCACCGTCGTCGTCTGCTTCGTCGTGGTGGCGCAGGGCGACCCGGCGCAGTGGGTGCTCTACGCGCCGCTGCCGCCGCTCTTCCTGCTGATGTTCAGCGGGCTGTACCTGTTCGCGCTGCCGTACACCGCCAAGCGGCGCAATCGGCGGCGGGTGGCCGGGTGACTCTTAGTTCACGGCAAAAATTAACAGGCGGCTTATCGCCCGGAAACCCTTGACGTCGCCGCCGGGTCCGGTGAGGATCGGCCGGTCCCCGCCTCCCGCAGAATGGACCAGACCATGGCAAGACGTGCTCGCGCGCGCCGAAGTCCGCTGATCGCCTTGATGAGTCTCACCCTGCTCGGCGGGGCCGTGGTGGCCACGCCCGCCGCCGCCGCCGAGCAGCCGGTGATCGGGAAACCCGCGCTCGACCGGGACGGCTGCGCCCGCATCGAGAAGAGCCTGCCGACGCTCGCCGACTGGCCGAAGGTCGAGAGCCGGTTCAAGGGCAAGGCCGGCGACGAACAGCGGATCGCCAGGATCCTCGCGGGAATGACCTTGGAGGAGAAGGTCGGGCAGATGACGCAGCCCGAGATCGCCGCGATCACCCCGGACGAGGTCCGGCAGTACTCGATCGGCTCGGTCCTCAACGGCGGCGGCTCGTGGCCGAACAAGGACAAGCACGCCTCCCAGCAGGACTGGCTGAAACTCGCGGATTCCTATTGGGACGCCGCGAAGGGCAGCAGGACGACGATCCCGGTGATCTGGGGCATCGACGCCGTGCACGGCAACAACAACGTGTACGGGGCCACCGTCTTCCCGCACAACATCGGGCTCGGCGCGGCGCACGACCCGTGCCTGGTGCGCGACATCTCCGCGGCGACGGCCCGGCAGATCCGCGCCACCGGCCAGGACTGGGCCTTCGCGCCGACGCTGGCCGTCGTGAAGGACGACCGCTGGGGACGCACCTACGAAGGGTTCTCCGAGGACCCGCGGATCACCAGGGCCTACGGCTACGAGGCGATCAACGGTCTCCAGGACGGCTCGACCAAACGCATCGGCTACAACGGCGTGATCGGCACCGCCAAGCACTTCATCGGTGACGGCGGCACCCTCAAGGGCCAGGATCAGGGCGTCAACCCGTCGTCCGAGGCCGAGATGATCAACGTCCACGGCCAGGGCTACTACGGCGCGCTCGCCGCGGGCTCCCAGACGGTGATGGTGTCGTTCAACAGCTGGACCAACACCGAGCTGGGCATCGACGAGGGCAAGCTGCACGGCAGCGACAAGGCGCTGAACCAGATCCTCAAGGGCAAGATGGGCTTCGACGGCCTCGTCGTGTCCGACTGGAACGGTATCGGCCAGGTTCCGGGCTGTACCAACGCTTCCTGCCCGCAGGCGATCAACGCCGGCATCGACATCGTGATGGTGCCGAACGACTGGAAGGCGTTCATCACCAACACCGTCGCCCAGGTGAATTCCGGCCAGATCCCGGTCTCGCGGATCGACGACGCGGTGACCCGCATCCTGCGCGTCAAGCTGCGCTCCGGGCTTTTCGAGTCGCAGAAGCCGTCGGACCGGTCCTACGCCAACTCCGACGAAGCGCTCGAGGAGACCTGGCTGGCACGCGACGCGGTCCGCTCCTCGCAGACGCTGCTGAAGAACAACGGCAACGTGCTGCCGCTCAAGCCGAAGTCGAAGGTGCTCGTGGTCGGCAAGAGCGCGGACAGCATCCAGAACCAGACCGGCGGCTGGACGCTGAGCTGGCAGGGGACCGGCAACACCAACGCCGACTTCCCGAACGCCACGTCGATCCTCGCCGGGCTCAAGCAGCAGCTCGGCGACGTCAACGTCACCTTCGACGAGAAGGGCGACACCGACCCGAAGGGCTACGACGCGGTCATCGCCGTCATCGGCGAGACCCCGTACGCGGAAGGCGTCGGCGACCTGACGCGCAAGAAGCTGGAGGCGTCGAAGCTCTACCCCGAGGACCTGGCCGTGCTGGACAAGGTCCGAGGAAAGGGCGCTCCGGTCGTCACCGTCTACGTCGGCGGCCGCCCGCTGTACATGAACAAGGAGATCAACCGCTCCGACGCGTTCGTCGCGGCCTGGCTGCCGGGCACCGAAGGCGGCGGCGTCGCGGATGTCCTGGTCAAGGGCGGTTTCAAGGGCACGCTCCCGTACTCGTGGCCGAAGAGCGCGTGCCAGACGCCGCTGAACGCGGGTTCGGCGGACTACGACCCGCTGTTCAAACTCGGCTACGGGCTCAAGACAGGGCAGCGCGTCACGGTCGGGCAGCTCGACGAGACGGCCGGGCCGGTGACGTGTGGCTCGACCGGTGGCGGCGGTACCGCGACCGAGGATCTCGAGGTGTTCAACCGCACCGATGTCGCGCCGTACAAGGGTTTCATCGGTTCCGCGGAGAACTGGGGCGGTACCGAGATCGGCCCCGACGGCACCGCTTCGCACGCCGAGATCAACGTCGTGCAGTCGGACGTGAACGTGCAGCAGGACGGGCTCAAGTCGACCTGGACCGGCACCGGCCCGGCGCAGATCTACTTCCAGAACCCGGCCGGTACCAACGATCTGCGCGGTTACCTCAACGCCGACGCGGCGCTGGAGTTCGACACGGTCGTGCACGAGGCGCCGGCGAATCGGACGGTGATCAGCATGCATTGCGTCTACCCGTGCTTCTCCGAGGTGAACGCGACCAAGCTGTTCACCGATCTCGCGGGCGCGCCGAAGTCGACGGTGAAGATCCCGGTGTCGTGCTTCGCGAACGGGCTGGATCTGGAGAACGTCAACACGCCGTTCCTGGTGTACACGGACGGCCGGTTCTCGGCTTCGTTCGCGAACGTGCGGTGGGTGCCCAAGGGGGCGCAAGATCCAGACGCGAGGCCCTGCTCGAGTCTGAACTGAAGTACGTGAAGGCCCCCTGAGTGGTACGGACGCTTTCGCTCACGCCCTTGCAGTACGTGAAGGCCCCCTTCCCTCGGCTCAGCCGAGGGAAGGGGGCCTTCACGCGCCGCCGCTGTGACTGCTGGGGCTGGTGTTGTTGCTGAGGCTGCGGTTTGGCGATCGAGAGGTCCGTGAAGGCCCCCTTCCCTACCTTCAGGGTAGGCAAGGAGGCCTTCACGGACCTACGAGACAGGGCATCAGGTGGTCGCCGGAGGTGACCAGGTCAGCCGCGGATCCGTCTGCACGAAGCTGCCCAGCAGGTGATCGATCCGCGTCAGCGCGTCGAGGTCCAGCACCACCCCGGCCGCCTTCGCGTTCTCGGTCACCTGGGCGGCGGTGCTCGCGCCCATCACCACCGAAGCGACGGTGTTGTGCTGCAACGTCCACGCGAGCGCCAGCTGGGCCATGGTCAGTCCGGCCTCGTCGGCGACGCCGCGCAGCATGCCGACGCGTTCGAGGAGGTCCGGCAGGAGCAGCGGCCGCGTCTCGACCGCCTTCGCGCCCCGTGAGCCCGGCGGGACCTCGCCCGGCCGGTACTTGCCGGTCAGCACGCCCTGCGCGAGGGGGACCGACGCGAACTGGCCGATGCCGGACCGTTCGCACACCGGCATCACCTGGGCCTCGGCGACCCGCCAGAGCATCGAGTAATGCGGCTGGTTCGCCACCAGCGGGACGCCGTGCCGTTCGGCGATCGGCCGCGCTTCCAGCAGCTGTTCCGCCGTCCATTCCGCAGTGCCGGCGTAGAGGATCTTCCCCTGCCGCACCAGATCCGACAGCGCGAGGAACGTCTCCTCCAACGGCGTGCGGTAGTCGAACCGCAGCAACTGGTAGACGTCGATGTAGTCGGTGCGGAGTCGCCGCAGCGAGCCGTTCACCGAGGTCACCAGGTGCTTGCGGCTGAGGCCCGCGTCGTTGGCACCCGGGCCTTCCGGCCAGAAGACACCGGTACACAGGACGAGATCGTCGCGACGCGCGTGGCTCAGCGCCGCGGCGAGGTTCTCTTCGGCGGCACCGCCGTCCCAGGCGGCCGCGGTGTGGAAGGTCGTGACGCCCGCGTCGAGCGCGGCCTGCACGCATTCCGCGCCGTCGGGGTGGGTGAGCCAGTTGCCGTACGAGATCTCGCTGACGGACAGCCCGCTCGCGCCGAGCCTGCGGTATTCCATGGTCACCTCTTCCGCGCGCCGGTTTCGAGGATGGTGCGGTCGATCCATTCGTCGAGCCCGGCCGCCTTGCGGGCGTAGGTCTCCCGCACCGACTCGTGCGGCAGGATGAGGAACTCCTCCGACGCCAGCCCGTGCACGACGGACTCCGCGACGTCCTCCGGTTCCAGCAGCGGCGCGGCGGCGGCGATCGCGAGCGCGGCGGGATGACCGGCGGCGATGCCGGGCTCCAGCAGCGCGGTCCGCACGCCGAGCGGGCACAGCGCGCTGACCCGCACCCCGCGCGGCCGGTAGGTGATGGCCAGCCATTCGGCGAGCCCGACGGCCGCGTGCTTGGTCACCGAGTACGGCGCGTCGCCGGGAGTGCCCAGCAGGCCCGCGCCCGACGCCGTGATCAGCAGATATCCGTGGCCACGGCTCAGCATCGAGGGGAGCGCGACCTGCGCGGCGTGCACATGCTGCATGACGTTGATCGCCCACGACCGCGTCCACTGCTCGTCCGCGGCGTGTACACCCGTCCCGAACGCGGCACCGGCGTTGGAGCAGAAGAGGTCCACCGGGCCGAACGCCGTGCGGGCCTCGGTCACCAGCATCTTCAAGTCCTCTTTGGACGACGCGTCGGCGCGGCGCGCGATCGCGGTGCCGCCCGCGGCGGTGATCCCGGCGACGACCTCGTCCGCGGCCTCGAGATCGAGATCGGAGACCACCACCCCGGCCGCGCCCTCGGCGGCGAACCGCCTGGCCATGGCGGCGCCGATACCGTGTGCCGCGCCGGTCAGCACGACGACCCGTCCTGTCACTTCCACATGCGCTCCATGGTTATCGATTCTGCGTTCAATGACAATTCTTCTGTTTTGTCATGCCGGTGAGCAATGATTTCTTCAAATCGCCGACGGCCGTGATAAAAGTGCAGGTCAGAGGCTCGTTCCGGACGTGTCGACATATTTGTTTCCGGCGCCGGACTTTAGCATGCGTTCCCTTGTTTTCCGAGTTTTCGCACGAGAGTATTGCGCTCTCTGCGGCAAGTAGGTTATTTCTTGGGAATCCCGCTGAAAGATCGCCGAACCCGGCGAGGTTCGACCAGCCCCAGCCGAACAGGAGGACCGCCGGTGAGTCATGCGACGGCGCGCACGCGGGTACTCGGCGTCAACCCGCTCGGACGGCCCGATCCGGGGCTGGCGGCCGCCGTCGCCAGGGGCGGCGGCCTCGGGATCGTCGAGATCGGGTCCACAGTAGACGGACGCTTCCCGTTCGGTGTCCGGATCCCGGCCGGTCGCACCGTTCGGGACGAAGAAGTGCGGGAAAGCGGCGCGGGGCTCGTGCTGCTGGCCGAGGGGGCGGTCTGGCGGGGCAGGGCCGGCCTCCCCGTGCTGGCCGAGGTGACCGGTGTCGACCAGGCCGTCCGCATGCTCGACGCCGGTGCCTCCGGTCTAGTGGCGAAGGGAGCCGAAGCCGGCGGCTCCGATCTCACCACGTTCGTCCTGCTGCAGCGGTTGCTGGAGCGGTTCGGCGAGGACGTCCCCGTGTGGGCGTACGGGGGCATCGGGCCGCGCACGGCGGTGGCCGCGATCGCGGGCGGCGCGGCGGGCGTGGTGCTCGACGGGCTCGGCCTGTTCCCCGACGCCGACGTGCCCGAGGCGGCCCGGAACGAGCTCGCCAGGGCGGACGACGGGCTCAGCGCGTTGTTCGCGAAACGCTTCGAGGACGCGGAAAGCGCTGTCCGTGCGGTTGTGCGCTCGCTCGCGGCGCCGTCGGCGATTTCCTCGGACCAGGGCGCACGCCTGCGCCGCACGTTGGGGACCCGGCTGCCGGTCGTGCAGGGGCCGATGACGCGGGTGAGCGACCAGCCCGGTTTCGCCGCCGCGGTCGCCGCGCACGACGGCTTCCCGTTCGTCGCGGTGGCCACCGCGAACGGCGCCAAAACCGCCGAACTGCTCGCCCGCACCGCCGAAGCGCTCGGTGAACGGCCGTGGGGAGCGGGCATCCTCGGGTTCGTCCCGGAGGCCCTGCGCGCCGAGCAGCTCGCGGCGATCCGGGCCGCGCGCCCGAGCTGCGTGCTGATCGCGGGCGGGAAACCCGCGCAGGCCAAGGCGCTGGAGGCCGAGGGCATCGCGACGTTCCTCCACGTGCCGTCGCCGATCCTGCTGCGTCAGTTCCTCGACGCCGGGATCCGCCGGTTCGTCTTCGAGGGCGCCGAATGCGGTGGGCATATCGGCCCGCGGTCGAGTTTCGTGCTGTGGGAGCAGCAGCTGGACGTCTTGCGCGAACACGGCGCCGACGACGTCGAGGTCCTGTTCGCGGGCGGGATCCATGACGCCCGCTCCGCCGCCATGGTCTCGGCGATGGCGGAGCCCCTGAGCGGCGGCGTCGGCGTCCTGATGGGCACCGCGTACCTGTTCACCGAAGAAGCCGTGACCCACGGCGCCATCACCGAGACCTTCCAGGACCGGGTGCTCGACGCCGGGTCCACGGTCACCCTCGAAACCGCGCCCGGCCACCTCACCCGCTGCCTGCCCAGCCCGTACACCGACGAGTTCGCCGCGCTGAAGGCAGGGCTCCGCGAGGACGGCGTCCCGCCACAGGAGGCGTGGCAACGGCTGGAGGAACTGAACACCGGGCGGCTGCGGATCGCCAGCAAGGGCATCCGGCGGGAAGGCGACGCGCTCGTCGAGGTCGACACGCTCGGCCAGCTCGCCGAGGGGATGTACATGGCGGGACAGGTGACCGTCCTGCGCGAGGATCGCACCGACATCGCCGCCCTGCACCGGGAAGTCACCGAAGGCGCGGCGGAACTGCTCGCCGCCCGCACCCCCGCCGAAGAGTCCGTTGTGGACAGTGACATCGCGATCGTCGGGATGGCGTGCGTGTTCCCCGGGGCACCCGATCTCCCGGCCTTCTGGTCCAACGTCCTGCACGGCGCGGACGCCGTCGCCGAGGTGCCGGATCAGCGCTGGGACAAGGAGGTCTACGCCGACCAGTCGACGTCGAAATGGGGCGGCTTCCTGCCGCCGGTGGACTTCGACCCGCTCGCGTACGGCATCCCGCCCAAGTCGATGGGCAGTATCGACCCGGCCCAGCTGGTCTCCCTGCAGACGGCGCGGCGGGCTCTCGAAGACGCGGGCTACGGCGAAGGTGGCTTCGACCGCGAGCGCACCAGCGTCATCTTCGGCGCCGAGGCCGGGGGAGACCTGGCCAACGCCGGTGTCCTGCGCGCGCTGCTTCCCAGCTACCTCGAAGACGTCCCGGAGGAGCTCCTCACGCAGTTGCCGGAACTGACCGAGGACTCGTTCCCCGGCACGCTCGCCAACGTCATCTCCGGCCGGATCGCCAACCGGCTCGACCTCGGCGGTACCAACTACACCGTGGACGCCGCGTGCGGCTCGTCGCTGGCCGCGCTCGACCTCGCGGTGAAGGAACTCCGGGCGGGCACGAGCTCGATGGTTCTGTGCGGCGCCGTCGACCTGCACAACGGGGTCAACGACTACCTCATGTTCACCTCGGCCGGTGCGCTGTCGCCGACCGGGCGATGCCGTCCGTTCGACGCGTCGGCGGACGGGATCGCGCTCGGCGAGGGCGTCGCGTGCCTCGTGCTCAAGCGGCGGTCCGACGCCGAACGCGACGGCGACCGGGTGTATGCCGTGGTCAAGGGTGTCGGCGCCGCCAGCGACGGCAAGGCGCTCGGCCTCACCGCGCCGCGTCCCGAGGGGCAGCGGCGGGCCCTGGCGCGGGCCTATCGCGACGCCGGGGTGTCCCCGGCGGACGTCTCGCTGGTGGAGGCGCACGGCACCGGCACGGTCGTCGGCGACGCCACGGAACTGACCACGCTCACCGAGTTCTTCCTCGCCGCGGGTGCCGGGCCGGGAACCTGCGCGCTGGGTTCGGTGAAGAGCCAGATCGGGCACACGAAATGCGCCGCGGGGCTGGCGGGCCTGATGAAGGCGGCGCTGGCGCTGTGGCACGAGGTCGTGCCGCCCACGCTGCATCTGAGCAGGCCGAATCCCGCCTGGGACGCCGAGAGCAGTCCCTTCACCTTCTCCACCGGAGCCCGGCCGACGCCGGTGCCGCGCGGCCGCGAGTTCGCCGGAGTGAGCGCGTTCGGGTTCGGTGGGACCAACTTCCACGCGGTGCTCGCCGCCCCGGGGATCCCGCCGGCCCGGCGGCACGGCCCGCGTGACTGGGACGCCGAGCTGGTCCTGCTTCGCGGCGCCGACGTGGAGGCCGCTCGTGCCGCGCTGCGGGATCTGCTGGCGGCCAACGAAGGTCGTCCGCTGCGGGAGATCGCCGCCCTCGCCGCCGAACGAGGCGGATCCGACCCCGTGCGGCTCGCGATCGTCGCGAGCGATCTCGCGGAGCTGCGTGAGGCCGCCGCGAACGGTGGGATCGTCGCGGACGACACCGAAGCCGGTGCGGTCGCGTTCTTGTTCCCCGGTCAAGGCAGCCAGCGGACGGGGATGCTGGCGGAACTGTTCGTGCACTTCCCCGAACTGGCGGACGTCCTGGGGCTCGCTCCCGACGTCGCCGCGACCACGTTCCCGCCGCGCGCCTTCACCGAGGAAGCCCGCACCGCGCAGGACGAGGCGCTCAAGGACACGCGGGTCGCGCAACCCGCGCTCGGACTCGTCGAATCGGCGGTCTGCCGGTTGCTCGCCGACCTCGGCGTCCGGCCGGATCTGCTGGCGGGGCACAGCTATGGCGAACTGACCGCGCTGTCGGTGGCAGGCGCGTTCGACACCGCGACGTTGGTGGCGCTCAGCCGGGCCAGGGCCCGCTCCATCGCCGAAGTGGCGGGCGCCGACCCAGGCGCGATGGCCGCGGTCAAGGCGTCCCGTGAGGAACTGGCCGCCGCCCTCGACCACCCGGATGTCGTACTGGCCAACCACAACGCACCCGGCCAGACCGTCCTTTCCGGACCGACGGCCGCCATCGAGGAGGCGGTCCGCGAACTGCGGGCACAGGGGATCGGCGCCAAACGGATCCCGGTCGCGTGCGCCTTCCACAGTCCGCTGGTGGCCGGGGCGAGCGACGTGTTCGCCGTCGACCTCGACAACGCCGAGATCGGTGAGCCGGGGGCGCCGGTGTGGTCGAACCGCACCGCGCGGCCGTACGAAGCCGGGGCCGTGCGCACCGAACTCGCCGCGCAGATCGGCTCGCCGGTGCGCTTCGTGGAGCTGATCGAGGACATGTACGCGGCGGGCGCGCGCACGTTCGTCGAGGTGGGCCCCGGGCAGGTGCTTTCCCGGCTGGCCAAGGAGATCCTCGGCGACCGGCCGCATACCGTGATCGCCTGCGACCCCGGCGGCCCGGGGTTGCGCGGGTTCCTCACCGCGCTCGCGCGCTTGGCGGTCACTGGCGTCGATGTGCGTACCGAACGGCTCTTCAGCGGCCGTGTCCGCGTCGGTCCGCTTCCGAAACCCGTCTGGACCGTGGACGGCCAGACCGTCCGCGCGCCCGGCGGCGAGGTCCCCGCCCACGGGCTCGTGCCCGCCCGACGAATCCCGAGGTCCACCATGAACCAGCCCGCGCCCGGTCGTGACCAGGCCGTCGTCGAATTCCTCCGCACCAGCCGCGAACTGCTGGCGGCGCAACGGGACGTGATGCTGGGATACCTCGGCACCGCGCCGCTCGCCCCCGCTCCGGTACAGGCGCCGGTCGTGCCCGCGTTGCTGCCGCCGGTCGAAGCCCCGGTCGTCGTGCCCGAGCCGGAACCGGTCGCGGAGGCCCCTGTCACGGACGTCCTCGCCACCGTGATCGGCGCGATCAGCGAACGCACCGGCTATCCGGCCGAGATGATCGACGCCGATCTGGATCTGGAAGCGGATCTCTCCATCGACTCGATCAAACGCACCGAGATCGCGGGCTCGCTGCTCGCGAAACTCGGCCTCTCCGGCCGGGTACACGACGACGCCCAGGATCAGCTCAGCCGCGACCGGACGGCGAGCGCGCTGGCCGCGCGGCTGCGGAAGTGGCTCGAACCGGCCGTTCCGGTCACCGTGGTGGCGACTCCCGATGAGGCCCCCACGGGAACCGCGCCAGGCCGGTACCTGCTCGATCGCGTGTCCGCGCCGCTCGGCACGCCCGACCTCGCCAAGGTGGCGGGCAAAACGGTTTCGGTGAGTTTCGAGCCCGGCCAGGAGGAACTGGCCGAGTCGGTCCGCGCGGTGTTCGCCGAGGCGGGTGCCCTGCCCGCCGACCAGGAGGCCGATGTCCTCGTCGTGCTGAATCCCTTGTCGGACGCCGAAGAACCCGTCGCGGCGCAGGTGTTCGGCCTCGTCAAGAGCGCCAAGGGCGCGGTGGTCGTGGTGGCGGAGACGGGTGCCGGGCACACCGCCGGGCTGCGCGGTCTGGTCCGCGCCGCCGCGCGGGAACGGAGTGAGCCGACCAGGCTGGTCGAGCTGCAGTCCACTGTGGACCTCGGGAGGATCGTGCTGGAGGAGGCGATCGCCGACGGGCCGTCCGCCGTACGCTACGACACGGCGGGACGCGCGGCGTTCGAGCCGTCCGCGGGTTCACTCGGTTCCGTCGCGTATGCGGGCGCGGGGCCCGGCGGCGGAGAGGTCAAGGCGCTCGGCCTCGACGCGGATTCCGTGCTGCTGCTGATCGGCGGCGCCCGCGGGATCACCGCGCGGGCGGCGGTCGCGCTGGCGGCGAGCGGATGCCGGATCGAGCTGGCGGGCCGCACCCCGTGGCCCGCCGAACCGGGCGACGAGGACCTGCCCGGTGACGCGCCGGCCATGCGTTCGGAGCTGGCCGCGCGGGGCGGTTCGCTGGCGGATATCGAACGCCGGGTGCGTACCGTGCTGGCCCAGCGTGAGATCGCGCGGACGCTCGACCAGATCGCCGCGGCGGGCGGTACGGCGGCGTACCGGTCGCTCGACGTGCGCGACGCCGCCGCCGTCCGGCAGGTGGTCAAGGATCTGCACACCCGCTACGGCCGCATCGACGGCGTCGTCCACGCGGCGGGGGTGATCGACGACAAACTGATGGCCGATAAGGACGAACAGTCGTTCCGCATGGTCTACGGGACCAAAGTGGACGGTGCGCGGGCGCTGCTCGACGCGCTGGAGCATTTCGGCGTGCGACCCGGTTTCGTGACCTTCTTCGGCAGCATCGCGGCGGTGCTGGGAAACCGGGGCCAGACCGACTACGCGGCGGCGAACGACGCGCTCGAAACCCTCGGTGGGCAATGGGCGGAACGCACCGGCTGCCGGGCGCTGACCGTCCATTGGGGACCGTGGGCGCCCTCGGACGATCACACGGGCATGGTGTCACCGGAACTCGCGCGTGAATACGAACGCCGCGAAGTGGCGCTGATCGATCCGGACGAAGGCACCGCCGCGCTCCTGCGCGAGCTGGCCTACGGCCCGGCTGACGTCCGCTCGGTGCTGTACACGGCGTCGCTGTGGTGAACCAGGAGCCGGTCGCGATCGTCGGGATGGGTGTCTTCCTTCCCGGCTCGTCCACTGTGGACGAATATTGGCAGAACATCGTTTCGGGTACCGACGCGATCACCGAGATCCCGCCGCACCGCTGGGATCCGAGCTTCCACGACGGCGACGGCCGCACGCCGGACCGCACCTACGGCAGGCGCGGCGGATTCGTCGCCGACAGCCTGGACTTCGACGCGACGGCGCTCGGTATCGCGCCGAGCACGGTCGCCGGGATGGAGCCGGACCAGCTGGTCGCGCTGGCCGTGGCGGCCGCCGCGGTCGACGACGCCGGCGGTCTCCGGCGGCTGGGCGACCTCGAACGCGTGGGCGTCATCCTGGGCAGGGGCGGCTATCTCTCGCCGGGGCTCCAGCGGTTCGACCAGCGGGTCCGGTCGGTCCGCCAGATCACCGGCGCCGTCCGGGATCTCCTGCCGTCGGCGCGTCCGGAGATGCTGGACAGGCTCCGGGACGCGTTGCTGGAACCGCTCGGCGAGTTCCGGCCGGACACCGCGATCGGGCTGGTGCCGAATCTCGCCGCGTCGCGGGTCGCCAACCGGCTCGACTTCGGCGGGCCCGCGTACACGGTGGACGCCGCCTGCGCGTCTTCGCTGCTCGCCGTGGACCAGGCGATCGGCGAACTCGCCCGCCGCCGCTGTGACGTCGTGCTGGCCGGAGGCGTGCACCACTGCCACGACGACACGCTCTGGTCGATGTTCACGCAGCTCGGTGCCCTCTCGCCGAGCCAGCGGATCAGCCCGTTCTCGCGCGATGCTGACGGTCTCCTGATCGGCGAGGGCACCGCGATGGTCGTGCTGAAACGGTTCTACGACGCGCGTCGCGACGGCGACCGGGTCTACGCGGTGCTGCGCGGCTCGGGGACGTCGAGCGACGGGAAGGGCGCGAGCCTGCTCAGCCCGGCCGTCGCCGGTCAGACGCTGGCCCTGCGGCGCGCGTGGGCCTCGGCGGGCCTCGACCCCACCGCTCCCGGCGCGCTCGGTCTGCTGGAGGCGCACGGGACCGCGACCCCGACCGGGGACGCCGCCGAACTGGCCACCCTCGCCGAGGTGTTCGGCCCGCCGGACGGTCCTCGTGCGGCGATCGGCGCGGTGAAGGCGATGATCGGGCACACCATGCCGACCGCCGGCGCCGCCGGTCTGGTCAAGGTGGCGCTCGCACTGCATCACGCGGTCCTGCCACCGACGCTGAACTGCGCCGACCCGAGTCCGCTGCTGGACAAGACCCGTTTCCGCACCTTGTCCGACGCCGAGCGGTGGCGGTCGGGTGACGTGCCGCGCCGGGCGGCGGTCAACGCCTTCGGTTTCGGCGGGGTCAACGCGCACGTGGTGCTGGAAGAGGCCGACCCGGCGCCTTCGCGGCCGAGGCGGGCCAAGGTGACCGGGGAACCCGAGCGGGTCCTCCTGCTCGCGGCGCCCACGCTCGACGGATTGCGCATCCTGCTCGATCGCCCGGAACCGGAATCCGGCGGGCACGGCCCGTGCCGGATGGGGATCGTCGGGCCGACCGGGAAACGGCTCGAAGTCGCGCGGAGGGTGCTGGCGAAGATCGCGGCGGAGGGCGGTTCCTGGCACGGGCCCAACGACATCTGGTGCACCACGGCGCCCTTGCTGGAGCAGGCCGGGGCGAAGACCGCGTTCGTCTACCCGGGGCTGGAAGCGGACGCGGAACCGCGCTGCGCCGACGTCGCCCGGCATTTCGGCCTGGAGCGGCCCGAATGGTCGACGGCGAGCGTGCTCGCCCGCGCCTCCAGTGTGTCCCAGGTCGGGTTGCTGCTCGACACCGCGCTGCGGCGGCTCGCGATCAAACCGGATCTGCTCGCCGGGCACAGCGTCGGCGAATGGACCGCGATGCAGGCGGCGGGGATGTACCCCGGACAGTCCACAGAGGACATGTTGAACCGGTACTGGCCGCAGGGATTCACCCTGCCGGACGCCGAGTTCCTCGTGCTCGGCTGTTCGGCGGAGCAGGCCGAGGCGCTGCTCACCGCCGAGCCGGAGCTGATGATCTCCCACGAGAACGCGCCGCGGCAGACGATCGTCTGCGGTGACCCGGCCGCCGCGGCGCGGCTCGCCAAACTGTGCGCCCAGCACGGTGTCGTCGCCAGGACGCTGCCGTTCCGGTCCGGTTTCCACACCCCGTTGATGCGGTCGCGGCTCGGCCCGTTCACCCGGCTCGCCGCGGAACTGGACCTGAAGCCGCCGCGCGTCCCGGTGTGGTCGGCGACCACGGCCCGGCCGTATCCCGCGGATCCGGTCGAGGTCCGGGAGCTTTACCTGGCCCACCTGGTGCGCAAGGTCCGGTTCCGGGAGCTCGTCGACGCGCTCTACGCCGACGGCGCCCGGGTCTTCGTGCAGGCGGGTGCCGGTCAGCTGGGTTCGTTCGTGTCGGACACGCTGGGCTCGCGGCCGCATCTGGTCATCCCGGCGTCCTCCGGTACGAGGGCGGGCCTCGCCCAGTTGCGCCGGGTCGCGACCGCGGTCTGGGTGGAGGGCGGGCGGCCCGCGTTCGACGCGCTGGAGCCGCGCCGGACCCGGATCGACACGGCGGGCACGCTGCTCTCGGTCGAGGGCGACGTCAAGGGCATGTTCGCAGGCGCCGGTGACCTGCCCGAACTGGCCGACGGGATCCCGGACGCGATCGTCGCGGAGTTCACCGCGCTGCTCGCCGAGACCCGGGAAGCCGCGGCGAGTGTCGCCAACGCGGCGGCACGACGGACGGTCGAGTCCACTGTGGACGTCTCGCTCGCGACGATGCCGTATCTGGTCGATCACCGGTTCTTCCGTCAGCGCGAGGACTGGCCGGAGGAGGCGGACTTCCGTCCCACCGTGCCCGCGACGACACTGGTGGACCTGGCCTGCCGGGAAGCGGAACGGGCCTGGCCGGGCACGGTCGCGACCGGGGTGAGCAACGCGGCGTTCTCCCGCTGGCTGATCGCCGCCCCGGCGGTGCGCGTACCGCTTTCGATGACCCGCGAGGGCGATCGGATCAGTGTCCAAATCGGACCGCACGCCAGTATGGACGTCCACCTGGCGCAGAGGCATCCCACGGCCCCGCGGCTGTCTCCGCCACCGGGGCCGGAAACGGCGCCTCCGCTGAGCGCCGCCGAGATCTACACCCGCCGCGAGATGTTCCACGGCCCCGCGTACCAGGGGCTCGACAAACTGATCGGGCTCGGCGAGCGGCACATCCGCGGCGACCTCGTCGTACCGCCGGCGCCCGGCGCGCTGCTGGACAACGTCGGCCAGCTGCTGGGCTGCTGGCTGATGGCGACCAAGGCGGACGCGCTGCTGGCGTTCCCGACGTCGATGGGCCGGGTCACCTGGTTCGCGCAGGAACCGGCGCCGGGCACCAAGCTGCGCTGTGTCGTCAGGGTCCGGCTGCCGCGGCCGGACGTGCTGGAGATGGACGCGGAACTGGTGCTGGACGGCGCCGTGCTGGCCAGGATCGAACAGTGGCGGGACATCCGGTTCCCGTGCGACCGGCCCGCCCACCGCGTCTACGCCTTCCCGGACCGAAATCGGCTTTCCGAGGATCACCACGGCGGCTGGACGGTGGTCACGGACCGGTGGCCGAGCCCGGCCGCACGGGACATCTACGCCGGCGTCTACCTCGGGACCGAGGAACGCGCCGAGTTCGCCGCCTGCGCGCCGCGACGGCAGCGCGGCTGGCTGCTGGAACGGATCGCGATCAAGGACGCGGTCCGGGCGAAGCTCGGCCTGGACGGCGTGTACCCGGCGGAACTCCGCGTGAGCACCGACGGGACCAAGGTGACCGGGCAGCACGGCCTGGTCGTGCCGCCGCTGGCGGTGGCCGTCGCGTCGGCGGGCGAGGTCGCGGTCGCGCTGGTGCGGGAAGAGTCCGCGACGCCTCCCCGGATCGCGGTCCGGGCCGAAGGCGAGCTGGCGGGGCTGGCCGAGGAGATCGGTATCGGGGCGGAATTCGCCGGAATCCCCGGGCACGTGGTGGCCTGGAACCGCGGGTAAGAATCAGGAGTAGAGCAATGACCATCGAACAGCAGAGTCCGGCGTCGGTCTTCGGCACCGTGGCCGAGTTGCTGAAGGAACTGGTCGGGGACACCGACGTCCTCGGCATCGAGATCACCCCGCAGACCACCTTCCACGAGGATCTCCAGCTGGAGAGCATCGATCTGGTGACCTTCGCGAGCATCCTCGCCGAGTTCTTCGGCGCGGACGTCAACCTCGCGGAGTTCTTGGCGGAGAAGGATCTCGACGACGTGATCGAGCTGCGGGTCGGCGACATCGCCGACTACGTGGCCGCCCGCCTCGCCGAACGGGGCTGAGCCGGTGCCGACCATGACCGTCAACGGGCTGCGCACCAACGTGCAGCTCGTCCCCGGCGGGGGCACGGAGACCGTGGTGTTCCTGCACGGGATGGGCACCGACAGCCTCGCGAGCTTCTACCTCACGCTGGCCCCGCCGGTCGCCGCCGCCGGGGTGGACGTGATCAGCTACGACCTTCGCGGACACGGCAAGACCGAACGCCCCGAACGCGGGTACACGATCGCGGATTTCGTCGCCGATCTCGACGACCTGCTCGACCAGCTCGACCTCGATCGGCCCGTGCACCTGGTCGGCAACAGTTTCGGCGGCACCCTCGCCTACAGCTACGCCGTCGCGAAACCGGAGCGGGTGCGCAGCATCGTGTGCATCGAGTCGGAGCCGGCCACCGAACTGTGGGCGGACAAGATGTCACAGATCCTCGAACACACCGTGCGGTTCTTGAAGGTCGAGGAGAGCTTCGACTGGATCGAGGCCAATTACAGCGCGCATCACCGGCGACTGGCGAGAATGGCCGCCGAGCGGATCATGTCGACGTCGATGGCCGAGGAGGTCCCGCTCGGTCCCTTGCTGACGCTGGACCAGGTCGCGGGGATCGGCTGCCCCGTACTGTCCATTTTGGGCAGTCACGGCTACCAGGCCGACGATCTCACCGCGCTCACCTCGTTGCTGCCCCGCGGCGAGCTGCACGTGTTCGAGGGCCAAGGGCATTCGGTGCTCGTCGAGCAGCACCGCGAGGTCCGGGAGCTGCTGCTGAACTGGATCGACCGGCACGGGAGGCCACGCGGATGAGCCGGTTCCTGCTGGTCGTCCCGCCGCTCACCGGACATGTGGCGCCGTTGCGCGCGGTGGCCGCCGAGCTGGTGGGCCGCGGTCACGACGTCGCCTGGTGCGGTCCGGAACCCACGACGTCCGAACTGACCAGGGCGGGCCGGGTGTACGCGGCGGGGGACGCGCTGGAGTTCGCCGTCGAGCGACGTCCCGAGGGCCTGCGCGGGTTCGCGGCGCTGAAGTATCTGTGGGAGCAGTACCTGGTTCCGCTGGCGGACGCGATGGTCCCGGGTGTCGAGAAGGCGGTGGAGGCCTTCCGGCCCGATGTCGTGCTCGCCGACCAGCAGGCCTTCGCGGGCGCCCTCGTGGCGAGCCGCCGCTGCCTGCCGTGGGTGACGTCGGCGTCGACGTCCACCGAACTCGGCGATCCGCTGGGCGCGATGCCGAAGATCGCCGCCTGGGTCGACGGATTGCAGGAGGGCCTGCGCGCCCGGCACAAGGTGTCGTGCGGGGACCTGCGGTTCTCGCCGGACCTCATCCTCGCGTTCACCACCGTGTCCCTGACGGGCCCGATCGCCGACGTCGGCGCGGTCCGCTTCGTCGGTCCCGCGCTGGCTCCCGCGCCGCCGGTGGGTTTCTCGTGGGACCGGCTCGACGGCCGTCCGCTCGTCATCGCCACCCTCGGCACCGCCAACGCCGCCCTGGGCCGCCGATTCCTGTCCGAATGCGTCGAGGCCCTCGCCGGGATGCCGGAAGTCCAGGGCCTCGTCGTCGACCCGACCGGCGAACTGCTCAGCGACGAGGTGCTGGTCGTCAAGCGGATCCCGCAGGCGGAAGTGGTGCGGAAAGCCGCGGCGGTGATCTGTCACGGCGGGCACAACACCGTCAGCGAGACCCTGGCCTCCGGCCTGCCGCTGGTCATCGCGCCGATCCGGGACGACCAGTCGATGCTGGCTCAGCAGGTCGAAGCGGCCGGTGCCGGGCTGCGTCTGCGCTTCGACCGCGCGAAGGCGCCCGACATCCGCCGCACGGTCACCGAAGTGCTGACCGATCCCGCCTACGCCGCGGCGGCCGCGCGGGTGCGGGCCTCGTTCGCGGCGGCCGGGGGAGTCGTGGCCGCCGCGGACCACCTCGAGTCCCTGCCGCACTGACGCCTACCCGGATCATGCGTGTCTGGAGCCGGAACTCGCGTGATTGAAGCCGGAACACCGAGTTCCGCCTCCAATCACGCGAGTTCCGTCTTCGATCACGCGAGTTGCGGGCTCAGGCCATCGGGGTGACGTCGCGCGGGGTCCGGAAGGTGCGGGCCGCGATCCATCCACCGGCGGCCGCGGCGACGGCGGCGATCGCCAGCGACACCGGGATCGACCAGCCCGACGGCCGTCCCAGCGCGAGTGCCCGCGTCGCGTCGATCGCGTAGGTGAGCGGGTTGAGCGCCGAGACCACCCGCAGCCAGGACGGCATCGTCTCCAGCGGCATGTACGCGCTGGACGAGAACATCAGCGGGAACATCACCACGAACGACGCCATCTGCAGGGTTTCGGCCTTGCGCAGCCAGGTGGTGATGGCGACGAAGATCCAGCTCAGGCACCAGCCGACGACGAGCGTGAGCAGCAGCGCCGCGGTGATCCCGAAAACGCCGCCGGTCGGCCGGAAACCCAGCAGCACCACGCTGGCGAGCGTGGTCACCAGCAGTTGCACGCCGAGCCGGGCGGAATCCGAAATGGTGCGCGCCACCAGGACGGCGGAAAGGCTGATGGGCATGCACCGGAGACGTCCGGTGAAACCGCTGTAGATCTCCGCGAGCAGGCCGGCGCCCGAACTCATCGCCGTGGTCATCGCGATGTTCACCAGCGTCGCCGGGACGAGGAAGTTTACGTATCCCTCGTACGCCGCGACCCCGGGCAGCGTGCTGACCCCGGTGAAGACCTGGCTGAACAGCAGGAGCAGCACGATCGGTTGCAGCAGCCCGAAGAACACCAGCCTGCGGTCGCCGAACGCCGTCTTCAGCGAGCGGACCGCGAGCACCCGGACCTGGGTGGTGAACGTGCTCGGCGGCCAGGTCGCCGGATCGGTCAGCACCGGCTGCGACGGTGCGCGGTGCCGGGCCTCGGTCATGGCGCGGCCGCCGGATTCCGGTGCAGCGAAAGGTAGACGTCGTCGAGGGTCGGCTCGGCGACGGTGAGGTCCTTCATGGGCGCGCCCGCCGCGTCGAGCGCGCGGACCAGCACGGTGATGTCGGCGGGCCCGGACAGCGCGACACCGACCACCAGCCCAGAGGCCGACGTCGTGCAGCCCATGCCGAGCCGGTGCAGCGCGGCCAGCGCCCGGCGGGCGGCCAGGTCGGTGCCGAAGGTCAGCGTCGCGGTCCTTTCCCCGAGCCGCGCCTTCAGTTCCGACGGCCGCCCGGACACCGTGACGTGCCCCAGCCCCAGCACGATGACGTGATCCGCCAGTCTGTCCGCCTCCTCGAGGTACTGCGTGGTGAGCACGACGGTGGTGCCGCGCGCGGCGAGCCGTTCGACGCCGTCCCAGAGCCCGGCCCGGCTGAGCGGATCGAGCCCGGTGGTCGGTTCGTCGAGGAAGAGGACGTCGGGGGAGCCGACCAGTCCGGCGGCCAGATCGAGCCGCCGCCGCATCCCGCCGGAATACGTCCGCGCGGGACGGTCCGCCGCGTCGTCGAGGCCGAACATGGCGAGCAGTTCGGCCGCGCGGGCCCTGGCCTGCCGCCGGTTCGCGCCCAGCAGCCTGGCGACGAGTTCGAGGTTGCCGCGGCCGGAGAGCGCGTCGTCGACCGCCGCGAACTGGCCGGTGACACCGATCCGCCGCCGGACGTGATGCCCGGCGCGCACGACGTCGAAACCGCACACCTTCGCGCTTCCGCCGGTCGGCTTGACGCGGGTGCTGAGGATGTCGATCAACGTCGTCTTGCCCGCGCCGTTGTGGCCGAGCACCGCGAGCACGGTGCCGCGGCCGACCCGGAGACTGACGCCGGCGAGGGCCGTCACTTCACCGTAGTGCTTGGCGAGGCCGGTCACCTCGATGGCAGCCTGCTCCATTCGCCGAACGTAGCGGGGTTTTCGGTGCGGCCGCAATGAAAGCAAGAGGACTCAGGACGTGCGTGACAATTCCACGACCACGGCGGCTGGCGGGGGTGACAAAAGTGATCACCTGCGGTCTCAAGAGCGGAAAAGGACGGTTAGAACCGTCATTGACACTCACGAGACACAACGCAAAACAGTTACCGCCATAACAACCTTGGCCCCTCACTGCCACGCCATTGTCGAATTACTTGTCTCGCCGATCTTCCGCCAGTAGCGTGCAGCCAGAGTTGGCCGTTCGGCCGGAGAAGTAGAAGTGAGGAAGCCCGAATGTCAGTGCTGACCGGGCGCGTTCCGCGCGCCTTCCCGCGCCCGGCGATGCCGGGACCGGAGGCGCTTTCCTCGGCTTCCGTCGACGGATGCGGAGCCTGACGATGGCCAATCCAGTCGCCCTGCTCGCCCGCGCGCCGGAGAAGGCCGCCGCGGGGTTGCGCGAATTCGGCCGTATGTGCGCCATGGGGATCGACGTCGTCCTCGCGATGTTCCGCCGCCCCGTGCAGGTTCGCGAGTTCATCCAGCAGTTCTGGTTCATCGCGAGTGTGTCGATCACCCCCGCGATCCTCGTGTCGATTCCGTTCGGTGCGGTCATCTCGCTGCAACTGGGGTCGCTCACGAGCCAGATCGGCGCGCAGCAGTTCAACGGCGCCGCGAGCGTTCTCGCGGTGGTGCAGCAGGCCAGCCCGATCGTGACCACGCTGATCATCGCGGGCGCGGGCGGGTCGGCGATCTGCGCGGACCTCGGCGCCCGCTCCATCCGCGAGGAGATCGACGCGATGGAGGTGCTCGGCGTCTCGCCGATCCACCGGCTGATCGTGCCCCGCGTGCAGGCGGCCATCGGTGTTTCGGTGCTGCTGAACGGTTTGGTCAGCGTCGTCGGCGTGCTCGGCGGCTATTTCTTCAATGTCATCGTGCAAGGCGGCACCCCGGGTGCGTACCTCGCGAGCTTCAACGCGCTGGCCCAGCTGCCCGACCTCGTCGTCAGCTCGATCAAGGCGTTCATCTTCGGTTTCCTCGCCGGTGTCGTCGCGGCCTACCGGGGACTGAATCCCAGAGGCGGCCCCAAGGGGGTCGGCGACGTCGTCAACCAGTCGGTGGTGATCACGTTCCTGCTCCTGTTCTTCGTCAACACGATCCTGACCGCGCTGTACCTGCAGCTCGTCCCCGCGAAGGGAACCTGATCCCGTGACCAGCGTCCCCGAACGGGCCCGCGAGGCGTTCAAACGCCCCGGCAACAGTCTTTTCGAGCTGGGCGACCAGTTGCTGTTCTACATCCGCGCGCTCGCGGCGATCCCGATGGCCGTCACCCGCTATTTCCGCGAAGTGGTGCGCCTCCTCGCCGAAGTGACCTTCGGCAGCGGAGCGCTCGCGGTCATCGGCGGCACCGTCGGGGTGATGGTCGGTCTGTGCGTGTTCACCGGGATCACGGTGGGGTTGCAGGGTTTCAGCGCGCTGAACCAGATCAACATCTCCGCGATGACCGGCTTCCTCACCGCGTACTTCAACACCCGCGAGATCGCGCCGCTCTCGGCCGGGCTCGCGTTGTCCGCCACCGTCGGCGCCGGATTCACCGCGCAACTGGGCGCCATGCGGATCTCCGAAGAGATCGACGCGCTCGAAGTGATGGCCGTGCGCAGCATGCCCTATCTGGTCACCACCCGGATCGTGGCCGGGTTCATCGCGATCATCCCGCTCTACGTGATCGGCCTGCTGATCTCGTATCTGGGCTCGCGGGTGACGACGGTGGTCTTCTTCGGACAGTCCGGCGGAACCTACGACCACTACTTCTCCCTGTTCTTGCCTCCCGAAGACGTGTTGTGGTCGTTCGGCAAGGTGCTCGTGTTCAGCGTCGGAGTCATCCTCACGCATTGCTTCTACGGGTATCGCGCCGCCGGCGGCCCGGCCGGTGTCGGGGTCGCGGTCGGCCGCGCGGTGCGGACGTCGATCGTGCTGATCAGCGTGCTCGATCTCTTTCTCAGCCTGGCGATCTGGGGCGCGACGACGACGGTGAAGGTCTCCGGATGAGCGCGCGGGCACGGACGCAGGCGGCGGGGGTGATCTTCCTCGTCATCCTGGTGCTACTCGGTTGGCTCGCCGTCGCGATCTTCAACAAGGACTTCGATCGGGCGGAAATGGTCACGCTCAAGGCCGATCGCGTCGGCAACCAGCTGGCCCCGCCCGCCGAGGTCAAGGTCCGGGGTGTCCCGTTCGGCGAAGTCAGAGCGGTCCGGGGTACCGCGGAAGGCGCGGAGATCGATCTGGCGATCGACCCGGCGAAGATCGATCAGCTGCCGCGCAACGTCTCCGCCCGGCTGCTGCCGAAGACGGTGTTCGGCGAGCGCTACGTCAACCTCGTGCTCCCGGAGCGGCCCGCCGGCGGATCGCTGCGGGACGGCGACGTCATCGGGCAGGACCGGTCGGCCAACGCGATCGAACTGGAACGCGTGCTCGGCGATCTGCTGCCCCTGCTGCGGGCGGTGCAGCCGCAGAAGCTGAACAGTTCGCTGGGCGCGATCTCGCTCGCACTCGACAACCGCGGGAAGTCCTTGGGGGACAGCATCGTCCAGCTCAACGACCTTCTCAACCAGGTGAACCCGCTCATGCCTCAGTTCAAGGCCGACATCAGTGGCCTCGCCGACGTGGCGGATCTGTACACCGGCGCGGCGCCGGACATCCTCAAGGCCCTCTCGGATCTCTCGACGACCGCGAAGACCATTGTGGACACTCGCGCGGACCTCGACAAGCTGTACACGAGCGTCACCACCGCGAGCGGCGACATGAACAAGTTCCTCGTGCAGAACAAGGACAACATCATCGGTGTCAGTGTGAAGAGCAGGCCGACCCTGGAACTGCTGTCCCGGTACTCACCCGAGTTCCCCTGCCTGTTCGACGCGGTCAACCGGCTCAAGCCGGTGATGGAGAAGGCCTTGGGCAAGGGCACCGGTGAACCGGGACTGCACGTGACGCTTTCCGTCCACGACCCGCGCGACAAGTACGTGCCGGGCCGGGACGATCCACGGTTCGACCAGAAGGGCGGGCCGCGCTGTTATGGCGGCGGCGGGTCTTCGGCGGCGGTCGCGTTCGCCGCCGATGGGGACCTCGGTCCGGCCAATTCGAAGGGGGAGCGGGGGCTGGTCGCCGAGATCCTGGCGCCGTCGCTCGGGATGAAGCCGGCCGAGGTCCCGGACTGGAGCAGTGTGCTCGTGGGCCCGGCGTTGCGCGGTACGGAGGTGACCGTCCGATGAGGAGTCTCGCGGGCCCGGCGATCAAGGGCCTGATCTTCTTCGTGATCACCGCGGTGGCGACGGGGATCCTGGCCATCACCATCGCCAACTCGGGGGTCGGCACGACGGTCGGCTACACCGCGCGGTTCACCGACGCGACGTCGGTCAACCCCGGTGACGAGGTCCGGATGTCGGGTGTCCGCATCGGCCAGGTCGATTCGGTCGGCGTGGTCGAGCGGCGGCTGGCGGACGTGCGGTTCTCGGTCGAGAACAAGCGCCGTCTCACGGCCGGGGCCACGGTCACCATCCGGTACCGCAACCTCGTCGGCCAGCGGTATCTCTCGATCGACCCGGGCCCGGACGGTCCGGCCGCGCTGGACGAAGGCGCGCTGATCCCGCCGGAGCGGACCCATCCCGCGCTCGATCTCACCGCGTTGTTCAACGGGTTCAAACCGCTGTTCCAGGCGCTTTCGCCGAGCGACGTCAACCAGTTGTCGTTCGAGATCGTCCAGGTGCTGCAGGGCGAGGGGAGCACCATCGACAGCCTCATCGAGCACACCGCGTCGCTCACGAACACCTTGGCGGGCAAGGACCAGGTGATCGGCCAGGTGATCGGGAACCTCAACACGGTGCTCGACACGCTCAATTCGCAAGGCGACCAGTTCGACAAGCTCGTCGACGTCACGGCGCAGCTGGTCTCCGGGCTCGCCGGCGACGCGAAACCGATCGGACAGGCCATCGGCGGGCTCGGTGAGCTCACCACGGCCACCGCGGATCTGCTCCAGGACGGCCGCAAGCCGTTGAAGGACAGCATCAACACTCTCGGCGACCTGTCGAAGAATCTCGCGGACAACACCCCCGTGTTCGAGCAGTTCTTGGCGAACCTGCCCAAGAAGCTGGACCGGATGGGCGCGATGGTCTCGTACGGTTCCTGGTTCAACTTCTACCTGTGTTCGGTGAAGTCGGACGCGCCGCCCGCGCCCGGCGGCCCGCCGGTCGGTATCCCGCCGACCCAGGGACGGTGCCGATGAAAGCCCCGAGGATCAAACCGTTCCGCAGCCGCAACCCCATCGTCGTCGGCGCCATCACGGCCCTGCTGATGACCGTCACGGGTTCGGCGGTGTTCTTCTCCGACGATCTCCCGCTGATCGGCGGCGGGACCACGTACGCGGCGGAATTCACCGAAGCGGCCGGGCTCAAACGCAACGACGAGGTCCGGGTCGCCGGGGTGAAGGTCGGCGAGGTCTCCGACGTCCTGCTGGACGGCGCCAAGGTCAAGGTCCTGTTCCGGGTCAAGGACACCTGGGTCGGCAACCGCACCACCGCGGCGATCAAGATCAAAACCCTGCTGGGGCAGAAGAATCTCGTCCTCGATCCGGTCGGCAACGCGGAACTGGGCCCGGACGAGCCGATCCCGGTGCAGCGCACCAGCTCGCCCTACGACGTCACCACGGTCTTCAACGACCTCGCGAACACGGTGGGCGCGATCGACACCGATCAGCTGGCGAAGGCGTTCGGCACCCTGTCGGAAACCCTCGGCGCTTCCACCCCGCAGGACGTCCGGACCGCTTTCGACGGCATCACCGCGCTGTCCAAGACGCTCGCTTCCCGGGACCAGGAACTGGTGAAACTGTTCGCGAACACGAACAAGGTGTCCAAGACCCTCGGTGACCGCTCGCAGCAGATCGAGGCGCTGATCCGCGACGGCAACACGCTGCTCACGGAGCTGAACGCGCGCAAGGACGCGATCGCGAAACTGTTCAGCGGGGTGAAGAACCTGTCGATCCAGCTCAAGGGGCTGGTGGCGGACAACCAGAAGACCCTCGGGCCCGCGCTCGACCAGCTCGATCGCGTCGCCACCGTGCTGCTGCGCAACCAGGACAAGCTCAACGAGAGCCTGCGGCTGGCCGGTCCCTTCTACCGGCTGCTCGGCAACGCGGTCGGCAACGGCCGGTGGATCGACACCTACATCTGCGGGCTCGTCCCGACCGGTGGCACGCCGGGCAGCTGCATGCCTTCGAGGCAGGGAGGACGCTGATGGGACGCCACTTCACGCTGACGGATCTCGGCGCCCACGCCCGGCGGCGGGCCTGGCTGCGGCGGCTCGCGGTCGCCGTCGTCGCGGGCCTGCTGGTGACGGCGGCCTGGCCGCTGCTCACCCGGCAGGCCGACCGCGTCGTGACCGGATTCTTCACCGCGACCGTCGGCGTGTACCCGAACACCGAGGTGCGGGTGCTCGGCGTCCCGATCGGTTCGGTCACCAAGGTCGAACCGCGCGGCACGAACGTCGAAGTGACCATGACGGTGCGGGCGGGAGTCAAGCTGCCCGCGGACGTCGGTGCCGTCGTGATCACGCCGAGCCTGGTCGCCGACCGGTACGTGCAGCTCACCCCGGTGTACCTCGGCGGACCGGAGCTGGGCGGCGACGCGCGGATCCCGCCCGAGCGCACCGTGACCCCGGTCGAGGTCGACGAGCTCCTGGGCAGTCTCAACCAGCTGATGACCGCGCTGGGACCGAAGGGCGCCAACCGGGACGGCGCCGTCAGCGACGTCCTCACCAAGGCCGCGACCTACCTCGACGGCAACGGCGGCAAGCTCGGCGAGGCGATCAAGAACCTCGGCGAGTTCGCCAGGACGGCGAGCGACTCCAAGAACGACCTGTTCACTTCGGTCGACAACATCAGCAAGTTCACCGCGATGCTCGCCGCGAACGACGGCAAGGTGAAACAGGCGATCCAGCAGATCTCCTCGCTCAGCAAGATCCTGGCCGATCAGCGGGACCAGTTCTCCGGCGCGATGACCGAACTCACCGAGGCGCTCAGCGTGGTGCAGGGCTTCATCAAGGACAACCGGGGCAAGGTCAAGTCCGATGTGGACAAACTCGCCGAGATCACCAAACTCCTCACCCAGCAGAAGGCGTCGCTGAGCGAGGCGCTCGACGCCGCGCCGAACGCGCTGGCGAACGTGCTCGGCGCGTACAACCAGGGCGCGGGAACGCTGGACGGGCGAGGGAACATCACCGAATTCTCGGGGGCGAAATGAAGATCCGGATCGCTGCCGTGCTCGTCCTCGTACTGGCCGCCACCGGCTGCAGCGACGGTGTCGACGTCTACGACATCCCGCTTCCGGGCGGGGCCGCGCTGGGGCAGCACCCGATCCACGTCACGGCGAGTTTCACCAACGTGCTGGACCTCGTGCCCCAGTCCGGGGTGAAGGTCAACGACGTCCCGGTCGGCCAGGTGTGGACCGTCGATCTGGCGCCGGACGGCCGCAGCGCGGTGGTCGGCCTGCTGATCAACGGGGACGTGAACCTGCCGGCCAACGCCGTCGCGCGGCTGCGGCAGGCGAGCATCCTCGGCGAGAAGTTCGTCGAGCTCGCGCCGCCGCCCGAGGGCACGCCGAGCGGACGGCTGGCCGACGGCGCGGTGATCCCGCTGGCCAGTTCTTCGCTGACCCCGGAGATCGAGGAGGTCTTCGGTGCGCTTTCCCTGCTGCTCAACGGCGGTGGGGTCGCGCAGGTGCAGAACATCACCCGTGAACTCAACGCCGCGCTCGGCGGCAAGGAGAGCGCGGCACGCAGCCTGCTGTCCAATTTGGACGTGTTCGTCCGCGGGCTCGACGAACACAAGGCGGAGATCACCCGCGCCATCGAGAGCGTCAACAAGCTCGCGGCGACGCTGAACGCGAACACCGAAGAGATCAAGGCGACGCTGAACGGGCTCACCCCCGGGATCGAGGTCCTGAATCAGCAGCGTCAGGCGCTGGTCGGGATGCTGAAGTCGTTGGACGGGCTCACTTCGGTCGCGGTCGAGACAGTGAATCGCAGCAAGGACGACCTCGTCGCCGACCTCAAGGCGCTCGAACCGTTGCTGCGGAAACTGGCCGAGTCCGGGGACAAACTGCCGAAGGCGATGGAGATGATCTTCACCTTCCCGTTCCCCGACGCCGCGCTCGAAGCCATCCGCGGTGACTACCTGAACACGTTCCTGACCTTCAAGAACAATGGTGGCCGCTGATGTTGACCAAGTTCGTCCGCGTGCAGCTGGTGGTCTTCGTGACCATCGCGGTCCTCGGCGTCGCGTATGTCGGCGCGACGTACGCGGGGCTGGACAAACTGGTTCTCGATCGCGGGTACACCGTCAAAGTGCGGCTCGCGACGGGCGGCGGCATCTTCAGCAACGCCGAGGTCACCTACCGGGGCGTGCCGATCGGCCGGGTCGGAGACCTGCGGCTGACCGCCTCCGGGATGGAGGTGGACCTCGAAATCGAGCCGGGCGGCCCTGAGGTGCCCGCGGACACCGAAGCCGTCGTCGCCAACCGATCCGCCGTCGGCGAGCAGTACGTCGACCTGCGGCCGCGCCGCGACAACGGAGCCATGCTGCGAGACGGTTCGGTGATCGCCGAGGCGGATACGAAGGTCCCGCTGCCGGTGGACGTCGTCCTGTCCAGTGTGGACTCTTTCGCGAACTCGGTGCCGAAGCCCGCGCTGCGGACCGTGGTCGACGAGCTGTACAACGCGACTTCCGACGCCGGCCCGGCGCTGGACCAGCTCGTCGGCAGGGGGATCGAGTTCGTGCAGGCGGCGAGCGCGCACGTCGGCCCGCTGACCAGGTTCGTGACCGACGCGCAGACCGTGCTCGACACCCAGGTCTCGCAGGCGGACGCGATCCGCTCGTTCGGTGCGAACGCGAAACTGCTCGCCGCGACGTTAAAGAGCTCCGACGGCGATCTGCGCCGCCTGATCCCGGCCGTCCCGGCCGCCGCGAACGAGGTCAGCACGCTGCTGCGGGAAACAGGTCCCAGCCTCGGCATCCTGCTGGCGAACCTGCTGACCACCGCGGACGTCCTGGAAACGCGTCAGGACGGCATCGAGCAACTGCTGGTCACCGCGCCGAAAGCGGTCGCCGCCGGACACGCGATCATGGGGCCGGACGGCGCGCACGTCGGCCTCTCACTGACGTTCTTCGACCCGCCGCCGTGCGTCACCGGTTACGGGACCGGCTATCGCGACGGACTCGACACTTCGCCGCGTCCGCTGAACACCGCGGCGCGCTGTGCCCTGCCGAAGGGCAACCCGACGAACGTGCGCGGCTCGCAGAACGTGCCCAGGAGGTGAAGGCCATGACTCGGATCGCCGCATTTCTCGCCGCCGTCGCCACCGCGGCCGCGGCCTGGTTCGGCTACTCGTGGTGGGACGCGAGCCGCGACGACGGTGTCGCGCGGGCCACGGTCCGCGACGAAGCCTTGCAGGTGGGCAGGCAATCGGTCGCCGCACTGACCACTTTGGACTATCGACAGGCGGAACAGGGCTACCAGAACTGGCTGAACCTGTCCGGTGGCGCGTTGCACGAAGAGCTCGCGCGGGACAGGGAAGGCGGCCTCGGCCGGATCGGCCAGGCGAAGACCGTCACCACCGGCCGGGTCGTCGACGCCGCGGTGACCGAAGTGGACAGTGGCGGCGGGACGGCCGAGGTGATCGCTTCGGTCGAACTCGAGGTGCGGCCCGAAGGCGGCGAAGCCGTGACGAAACACAACCGGTTCCGCGCCGGCCTGAACCGGACGCCGGACGGGTGGCGCGTCACGTCACTCGGCCAGGTGCCGGTGACCGACACCGGAAAGCCCTGACGGAGGACGCGATGACCACGAAACGAGCCGACAAACCGGCGCGGCGCGCGGTGAAGGTGGCCGGGAAGATGGGCGGAAGCACCCGGGTTCTTGAACCTCCTGTCGAGGAGACCCCTGTCGATGCTCCCACCGCTGCTCCCGTCGCCGCTCCCACGCGGCGGCGGGGCGCGGTGGTGTTCGGCGCCGTCGCGGTGGTGATGGCGGGCCTCGCGGGGTGGTTCGCCATCGAGGCGCGGGACGCGACGGCACCGCTGGCGCACAACACCGCGCTGACCGATGTCGCCACCACCGCGGAGGTGAGCGATCAGATCGGCAAGGCACTCGGCACGGTCTTCTCCTACCGCTACGACGATCCCGCCATGAGCGAGCAAGCCGCGAAGGCGGTTCTCACCGGGCCGGCGCTGGGGCAGTACGACCAGCTGTTCGCGCAGGTGCGGGGGCTCGCGGCGGAGCAGAAGCTGGTCGTGACCTCGACCGCGGTGGTCTCGGGTGTCAAGGTCCTCGACGGGGATCGGGCTTCGCTGCTGGTGTTCCTGGACCAGACCGGTGTTCGGGGGGACGGGCAGCGGAGTACGGGGGCGGCTCAGTTGAGCGTGAATGCGGAACGGGTCGAGGGGAAGTGGCGGGTGACCGCTTTGGCGGCTGCCTGAGGTCGGGGAGCCACCTCGGTGAGGGGTGTGTGGAAATAGGGACATTCAACGTCCCTATTTCCACACACCCCTCACTCAACGCAACCAAGGTCCCCCAGCCGCTCCCGTGAGTGACATCCCCGTCCTGCCGGCATCCGGCGGCCGGGTGTCGTGGCTGGCTGGAGGGGTTGCGAAAGCCACTTTCGCAACGTCGGTCGCGGCCGGGCTCGCGGCCACTCAGCGATCTCGTCGCGAAAGCCACCTTCGCGACGTTAGATGTCCCGAAAGTGGCCTTCGCGACACCGGAACCTCGCGGAACCTGAGACGTCAGCGCGTGAAGGCCCCCTTGCCTCGGCTCAGCCGAGGCAAGGGGGCCTTCACGCGCAAACCGTCAAGAAGGAGCAGCCCGCAAAGCCAGGATCATCTCGAACCGCCGCTCAGGATCCCGCAGCCCGTCCGCGAACAGCGCCTCCAGTTCTTGGGCGCGAGAACGCACCGTCTGCGGATGCACCGCCAGCCGTTCCGCCACCTCGCGCACGTTCCCGCAGGTCTCCAGCCACGCCAGCAGCGTCCCGGCCAGCCGCGAATGCTGCTTACCGGTCAACCCGGCCAGCGGCCCGAGCCGTTCCCGGACGAGCTCGGCGGCCAGGAACGGCTCCTTGAGCAGCCACAGGCGCGAAAGATGGTCGACACACCACGTCACGGGCTCATCCACGAGCGCGCCGGAGTCGACGAGTCGCAGGGCCTCTCGGGCGGCCCGCAAGGAACGGGCGGCGAAGACGGGCGGGACCGCGGGGCCGATCGCGGCCCGCGTGCTCGTCAAAGCTTCGGCGAATCGCTCCCGTTCGTCCGGTTCCGGAGCGGGCAGCAGCAGGCAGGGTGAGGTGCTTTCGAAGTCGGTGAGCGCGGCCGGCGGCGCCTCGTCCGGCGGCTGGTCGAGGGCGACGGCGACGAGCAGGTCCGGCAGTTGCCAGCGGGCCAGGTCGGCGGCGTGTTTGACGACTTCGGGAGGCGACGGGGGTTCGGCGAGCAGGAGCTCCATGAGCCGGTGCCGCCGGCGCTCCAGTGCGCCGGCGGCCTTTTCCCGTGCCTCCGCGTGACCCTCGACCGACAGCGCCGAAAGTTCGTCGATGTAGGCGAAGATGGCCTCCGCGAGCAGGCACAGCGTCGCGGAAGGCACCCCGGCGCGGCGTCCGATTTCGGCCATCCGGCGCCAGGTCACCCTGGCGCCCACCCGGTAGGCCGCCTGGAGGACGTCGACGTTGCGGCCCTGATGGAACTCCTGGACGCCCAGGCTCACGAACACGCTCCGCCGGTCCTCCGACGGCGCCTCGGGGTTTCCGAGGCGTTCCAGGAACTGCACGAACGCCATCTGCACGCCGGTCTTGAGCGCCTTCCCGAACGCTCCGTCCAGTGGCCGCGCGTACTCGGGGATGGTCCGCTGGATCTCGCGGACCACCTCCCCGGCCGTATCGCCCAGCCCCGGCCGGAACACGGTCGCCAGTTCTCTCGGCAGCAGCGCCCAGAGCTGGACCGGACGCCCGCTCGGCCCACCCGGCCGGGCGGGCGTGAGCAGCGGTCCGTACGTCGCCTCGACCCCGCTGCGGGCGTCCTGCGGTCGGGTCACCTCGTCACCTCGTTGTGAGTGGGAAACGCTGAGCTGGTCAGTCGTCGGCGAGCAGGGCCTCCGCGCGCAGGGCGATCTCCATGTCGAGCCGGTCGTCGGCGTTGTTCAACCGGTCGCCGAAGAGATCGATGAGCTGGTGCATGCGGTACCGGACGGTCTGCGGGTGGACCTTGAGCTTCTTCGCGATCTCCGGAGCGCTGCCCCGGGACTGGAGCCAGATCAGCAACGTCTCCCCGAGCCGCGCCCGCTGTTTGGGCGTGAGGTCGTCGAACGGCGCGAGGCTGCGCGTGCACAGCTCACGGACCAGGAACTCGTCGGCGAGCAGCCACAGGGTGGACAGGTGATCGCTGTACCGCGTGACCGGATTGTCCGGCAGGACCCCGCGCTGGACCAGCCGCAGAGTGCGGCGCGCCCACAGCAGGGACCGCGGCGCTTCGGTGAGCCGCACGGCCGGGCCGATCACCGCGCGCCAGCCGGGAAGCCGTTCGGCGAGATCCTTCAGGTGCTTGTCCGGGTCGCCGGTCACCAAACAGGGCTTCGGACCTTCGAAGTCGACCAGGACGTCGGCGTCCAGATCGGCGCTGTCGGGGTCCAGCGGGCCGAGCCGTCGTTCCAGTGCGACCACCGTGACTTCGGTGGGCAGTGCCCACTGCGCGTTCGCGGCGTGCGACGCGATCGACTGCGGGGAGGACGGGGGATCGGAGAGCATCAGTTCGAGCAACCGGCGCCTGCGTCTCGCCCTGGTGCCCGCGGCCCGTTCCTGAGCGGCCGTGTAGCCCTCGATGGACAGTGCGGAAATCTCGTCCACGTAAGCGAAAATCGCTTCGGCCGCGGTGCACAGGAGATCGGCGTCCGCTCCGATCGCCTGCCCGAATTCCGAAACGTGCCGCCACGCGACACGGCCGCCGACGCGGTAGGCCGTCTGCAGGCAGTCGAGACTGCGGCCCTCGCTGAATTCGACCTTCCCGAGGTTGCGGAACACCGCCGACCACTTGTCGAGCGGCGCCGTCCCCTGACCGACGGTATCGAGGCAGTGCAGGATCGCCTGCCGGATACCCTGCGTGATCATCTGTCCGAACGCGCCTTCCAACGGCTGCGCGTATTCGGGAACGGCTCGTTGCACCTCCTGCAGGATCGCTCGTGCCAAGGGGTCGGCCCGCGGCCGGAACCGCTCGCCCAGGTCTCTGGGCAGTGACGCCCACAGTCCATTCGCACCGGTGCTGCGCACAGGTCGGTTCTCCACTGGGGTTCTCGGTGCCGGCGTGAAGGCGCGCGGTCGCTGGACCGGACCCGGTGGCTGGCGGTGCGGGGTGGCGGGGTGGCGCACGTCGGGGTCGGGTCGTGCGGTCCGCAGATCGTGCCGCGAGAATCCGGTATCCAAGTCGGTCATGTTTTTATCCTTGCTGGCAACAAAATCAGCCTCTTCAACGGTGAAGCCGATCCAGATTTTGTGGCTCACGCAACATAAAATCCGGCCGAGAGGACTGTCAACGGCTGGCGGGAGCTTGATCGGCCACCTGGATGGACTACACCCGAACGGGTGGTCGGATCCGGCGGCGAGTGACATTTAGGCGGGCTTGAGATGGCGTCCGGATGACAACTTTTCCGGGACGTTTTCGGGCGCTTCCGCCGCCTCGCTGGCGCGGATGAGCACCTCGACGACCTCGTCCAGGCTCAGCCTGGCGGGCGCGGTCGCGGAGAGGAAGCGTTCGAGCTCGCCGGCGAACCGGGCCGGGTCGGCCACATGTGGAAAGTGTTTCGCATTTTCGAACACGGTCAATCGGCTGTCCGGCAGCACTTCGGCGGTCTTCCGGCCGTGCGCGACCGGGATGAGCGGATCGTGCGCTCCCCAGACGACGAGCGTCGGCACCTCCTTGGCGAGATAGAGCTTGTCGATCGCGCTCGCGCGCTGGCCGCGGAGGTCGATCAGGCTGCGGGCGATGAACAGGAACGCGCGCCGCCTCCCCGGATCGGCCAGTGACGCAAGGTGACGGGTCAGCTCGCGGGTCTCGGGGGAAAGTTTCCCGCCGAGGGACCGGCAGGCCGCGGCGAGCCCGCGCGCGATCGCGACGGTGGCGGGGTTGACCGCCAGGGAAAGCGTCGCGTTGGCGCCTGGTAGCGCCGTCGCGCGCAGCACCGGGGTCACCTGCGGGCCGAGCCCGGCACTGCCCACGAGAACCAGCCGGGCGCACATCTCGGGGAATTGGTAGGCGAACTGCATCGCGATCCCGCCGCCGAGTGAGTGCCCGACGATGGTGGCGTGCCGGTTCCCGGTGAGCGCGAGGACGTCGCGCACCGCGCTGGCCATCGCGCCGAGGCCGTAGTCGGCCCGCGGGGCGGCCGAATCGCCGTGTCCGGGAAGGTCCGGGACGAGGACGCGGCGCCCGAACCCGCTTCGCTCGAAGTGGTCGAGCAACGGGACCCAGGTCTCGCCGCTGCCCGAGATCCCGTGCAACAGCACGAGCGGCTCGCCCGACGCGTCCTTTGTGGACGGAACGTATTCCCGCAGCCGGATTTCCCGGCCGTGCAGGGTCAGTGTGCGCGCTTGGAGGGCCATGTCCCGCCTTTCCGTTGTCAGGCGTCAAAATAACGTGTGGAACGCCGGGTTCGTCAGCGTGTCGCCCGACACGTCCGGCGATTGCGACCCGGATGACAAGAATGGCGGGACCGACCCCGAGGCGGATGCCAAAAGCGGGGACGACGGCCTATTGCGCATCGACATTTTCCCACCGTCCCGGTATTCAGGAAAGCGTCGGTAAACACCCGTCACCACGGGGAGAAACGCGATGGCCTGCCGGGCTGACTTCCACGTCGACCAGCCGAGGGTGAAGCACGCCCGCCGCGGCCTCCGCTGGGTGCTCCCCACCGTGCGGCCACCGGAACGGCGAGTGCGGCGCATCAGGTCCCTTCGTCGCGCCGGTGAGCGCGCATGAGGCGTTGCGCGCGCAGGGCGAGCTGCATGTTCAACCGGTCGTCGGCGTCCTTGAGGCGATCGCCGAACAGATCCTCCAGCTGACGGAGGCGGTTCCGCACGGTCTGCGGGTGCACGCCGAGCCGCTGCGCGATCTCCGGTGCCCCGCCACGGGTTTCCAGCCATGCCAACAGGGTGTCGCTGAGCCGTTCCTGTTGTTTCTCGCTCAGCGAGGTGAACGGGTCGAGGCTCTGCTTGGCGAGTTCGGCGCCGAGGAAGTCTTCGGCGAGCAGCCACAGCGTGGCGAGATGGTCCCGGCACCAGATGACCGGGCCGGGCGCGTCCTCGCCGGTCAGCAGGAGCGCGCGGCGGGCGGTGCGGAGCGCGGCAGGGGCGTCGACGAGCGGTACGACGGGGGAGACCGCCACCCGCCAGCCGTCCAGCGCGTCCTTCAGCGGGGCGAGGTCGGTGTCGGGATCCGCGGTGAGCAGGTACGGCTCCGCGGTGTCGAGGTCGGCCAGCACGGTGTCGTCGAGGAGATGGGCCGGAAAGGCAGGCGCACCCGCGGCGCGCCGCAGCGCGACCATCGCGGCGGCGCGCGGAACCCGCCAGCCCGCGCCGTCGGCCAGGCTGGCGATACTGCACGCCGAGCCTTCCGGCGCCTGGGCGATCAGCTCCAGCAGCCGTCGCCGCCGGAGCGGGATCGCCCCCGCCGCCCTCGCTTCCGCCTGCTGGTAACCCTCGATCGTCGTGGCGCAGAGTTCGTCGACGTAGACGAAGACGGACTCCGCCGCGAGCGCGATGACGTCGAGGCCGACGCCGAGCCCGCGCACGATGGGCCGCATCGCCCGCCATGCCGCCCGCGCGCCGACGGTCACGCTGTCGTGCAACGGTTCCAGGCTCCGGCCCTCGGCGAACTCCATCCGCCCGCGCATGCGGTAGAAGTCGATCCAGCGGTCGTGGGGGAGGTCCGGATCGCCGATGCAATCCACGTAATGCCGCACCGCCCGCTCGCACGACACGACCAGGACGCGGCCGAAGACACCGCGCAGCGGCTGCGAATACGCGGTGACCGACCGTTGCACCTGTTTGACCATGGCGGCCGCGGCGTGCCCGGTATACGGACGCAGTTCTTCGCCGAGCGAACGCGGCAACGTCGCCAGCATGCCGAAACCGCGGTACTCGACCACCAAGACCACCCTTTGATTTTCTTCGAACCGGGGAGAGAAACATGAATCCGTTTGCATAACCACGTCGGATCGACGGGAACGGTGCGGGGCCGTTTGTACTGGATCGGCGGACGGCCTGTACCCCGAATGTGACGTTGAATTTGCAACGGAAAGTCGCGGGGCTCACCGAGGTGACAACGGACGGGCGTTTCGGTGTGACGTCTTTTGACACGGATGTGTCGGCGGTTCTACGCTCCGTGCATTCGAGTGCGCCGGTGGCGCGCGGACGAAAGGGAATTGGTGCCCGTAATCGTCGGCCTACTTCTCAACGGGGGATCGCACACGTGAGCTGGCAGCCCGTCGGCGCCCTGTGGGCACGCCTGCCGAGGGAACTCGGCGACGCCGTCCGCCCGCGTATCCCGGCGATCGCCCGGCACTGCGTCGAAGGCGTGGTGTCCGAGATCGGTGAATGCGCCGAGGTGTTCAGTGACGGCGAGGCCCGCGCGGCGGCCGTTGAGCTGACCAGGCGCAGTATCGAACGCGCCATCGACCGGGTCGGCGTCCCCGAACTGCTGCAGAACGACCTCCTGGCCGATTTCCGCGCACAGGGCCGCATCGCGTTCCATCAAGGACTCAGCCGGGAAGCCGCGCAGGCGGCGTTCAGGGTCTCGAGCCGGGTGCTGTGGCGTTCGATCGCTTCGATCGGCCGCCAGCTCCAGCTGCCCGGTGACGTCCTCTATGGAGCGGCCGAATGCCTCTTCGGCGACGTCGTCGAGGTGACGATGGCGCTGGCCGACGGCTACAACGCCGCACAGGCGGAGGCGACGGGCCCCGCGGAGCAGCGGGCGCGGTTGTTCCGGCTACTGGCCGGCGGCACCGGGTACAGCCAGGCCGACGCGGGCGCGCTCGCCGTCGCCATCGGCTGGCGGATCCCGGAGCGGATCACGGCGGTCGTCTTCACCGCGGCACCGGGGGCGCCCTCGTTCCCGGCCGGTCTGCTGCCCTCGGCGGTGCCCGTCGATCTCGTCTCAGACGTGCCCGGCGCGCTGGTGGCCTGTCCCGAAGCCGACTTGAGCGGTCTGCGGGAGCTGCCGTCCGGCTGGACGGCGACGGTCGGGGTGTCCGTTCCGACCGCGCAGGCCGCCGAGTCGTACCGCATCGCGCGCCGCGCGTCCGAGCTCGCCCAGCGGGGCATGATCACCACGGTCGGCCCGGTGCTGTGGTGCGAGGAGCACATCACCACGCTGCTGTTGCTCGCCGACGAGTTCCTGCTCGACCGCCTGGCGGGCGAGGCGCTGGAACCACTGTCGGGGCTGGCGCCGCGTCAGCACGACGAGCTGTCCGCGACCCTGCTCACGCAGGTGCAGACGCGGGGCAGTGCGCCCGAGATCGCCCGGCAGCTCGCGGTGCACCCGCAGACGGTGCGGGCGCGGCTGCGGCGGCTTTCCGAGCTGTTCGGCGAGCGGCTCGACGATCCTGATCAGCGGCTGCGGATCGAGCTGGCCTTGCGCGCGGAACGGCTGCGGCCCGCCGACGTCTGACGATCCTTGTCCACAAAGGACGCTGGGTCACGTGACTGGATGGACGACACGGGGTCGTGAGTGGCGATTCGGGTTCTAAGCCGAATCGCCACTCACGACCGGTGCGTCAGGCGCAGTTCGACGTAGCCGGAGCGCCCGCGACCCGGTCCTTGAGGAACGCGAGCACGTCGGCGTTCCCGGTGTAGACCGCCGTGATGTGGTCGGTCTCGAAGGTCTTCCAGGTCGTCTTGACCCCGGCGGTGCAGTAGGCCTTGTGCAACGCGTCGGCCTGGGCGAACTGCACGAGCTGGTCCTGGGTGGCGTGATAGAGGAACACCGGGACCTTCGGGGGAGTGGCGCCGAGCTTGTTCTCGTTGAGGCGCTTCACCCATTCCGGGCGCACGTACCCGGCGCTGGTCGTGTAGTCGGCGATCTTGTTGTTCGCGTAGGTGGTGAGCAGCTCGAACGTGCACGCGCTCTTCTGCATCTCGGCCAGCTTCACGCGACCGTTGTCGCTGAGGAACGAGTCCAGTTTCAGTTCGGGGTAGGCGTTGTCCAGGCCGATCAGGGCGTAGGCGAAGACACCGAAACCGAACTTCCCGTCGAGCTGCAGGGTGACCTGGACGAGGTCGGCGGGCACACCGCCGGCGGCGACGCCGACGAGGTTCAGCTCCGGCGCGTAGGTGGGCTGCAGTTCGCCGGCCCAGGCGGCCGCCCCGCCGCCCTGCGAGTACCCGCGGAAGAGCACCTTGGCGTCGGCCGACAGTTTCGACTCCGGCAGGCGTTGCGCGGCGCGGACGACGTCGATCACCGCCGGGCCTTCCGAACGTCCGACCACGTACGTCGTCTTCGGATCCTGGCGGTAGCCCTCGTAGTCGGTGAGGGCGACGGCGTACCCGGCGTCGAGCGCGTCGTCGAGGCCGGACTGCTCGTAGAACGCGCCGATGTCGATCATCTTCGACGGTGTGCAGGTGAACGCGGGACCGTGCGTACCGGCGGCGAACGAGACGATCGGCGCTTTCGCCGGGTCCACGTTCTTCGGCACCAGCACGGTCCCGGTCACCGCGTCCGGCTGCCCGAGGGCGTTCGTCGACAGGTACATGACCTGCCACGCGTTGACGGAATCCTTACGCGGACCGGCTTTCGAGATACGCGAGCGGATGATGTCACCCGGTTTGCCCGCCGGGAGCGGGGACGGCGGGGTGTAGAACGAGTCGTCGGACGCCGCCGGGACGGCGGAGCTCGCCGGGCTTCCGGTCAGCACGGTCAGGAGACCGGCGGACAGGACGATCGCCAGCGCGACGGCGAGTGTCCGGCGGGACGGGCGGGGGAACGGGGTCGGCACGGCCGGGCCTCCAGAACGGGGTGGCTGGTCGGGGGATCAGGCGTTGCCGCCGTAGACCTGGCGGCAGGTCGTGGACTCGGTGAACGCGAGATCCAGTTCCGGGTTGGTGCGCAGATGCTTGATCGGGCCTTCCGGCTCGCTCAGCCCGCTCATCGTGCTGTCCGCGTCGGCGACCACCTTCTGCAGGCTCGCCTGATCGGTGACCTTCGCGTCCTGCATCTGCGTCAGGGTGGCGGACACCTTCGACTTGGTCTCGCCGAGTGTGGTGGTGGCCTTGTCCACGGCGGACTGTCCATCCGGGACCGGCGGCACACCGGCGTTCCGGATCCCGCCCGCCATGTCGTCGAGCGCGGCGGAGAGCGAGTTCAGGAAACTCACCATGGCGGTTTTCGTCGCCTGCGGATTGGCGGGGTCGAACGCCGGCGGCTGGGACAGTTTCGCCGAGCCCGTCGCGACGCCCGAGCACACCTTGTCCACCCATGCGAGCGCGGCCGGGTCGGCGTGCCTGCCCGCGTCGGCCGGGTCGTCCGACCCGCAGGCGCTCAGCAGGACCGCCGCGGCGGTCACGGAGACGGTGGCGAACGCGATTCGCGCTGCCGTGCGGCGCATTCTTTTCATGGTTTCCCCGTCGAATTCGGCGAAAGAGGGCCTGCCGCGGCACGACGAGCGGGATTCCGCGATGGTCGGCGGCGACCGGCTTGCTGAACCGCGAGGTTACTCACGAAAGATTCCGGCAGGCAAGGCGGGTGCGGCCCGGAAAAGGGGGATTGGCATGCGCGAGATAGTTTTTCGGGCCGCGATTGTCACCCTCGTCAGCGGTTTCGCGAACGGCCTCATCCGGCTCTGAACTGGGGAAACCCATGTGTCGCTACTAGGAACACCTCCGGCGCACCGTGCCAGCGTGACAATTTACCGATGGCACGTCAACTTTTCCGGGGAAGCACTTGATAGCGGTGCGGACGCGTCGTTAGTTTACTGTTCGGTTGCGATCCGTCAGACATCGTCGCTACCCGGAGAATTCTCCCGGGCCGATATTCATTGCTCTGGGGAATTGTACGCCGTTTCGTATCATCGTTGATACCACGGAAGGACGATCGTGAGTCACCGTAGAGGAACCAAGAAGGCGGTCGCCGCCGCCGCTGCCGGTGCCGTGGGGCTTGCCACCGCGGTACTCGTGGTCGGGGCACAGTCCAGTGTCGCCGATCCGATCTCGCTCCCGCTCAACTATCACTGCAACCTGCCGCTCGTGGGGTCGCAGTCGCTCAAGGTGGTGATCAACACCGATCTTCCGCTGTCGGTCAAGACCGGTCAGCCGACCGGGACGTTCGACATCAAGGCCGTCTCCACGATCAACGCGGACACGGTCAGCGGGCTCAACCTGATCGGTGCGACCACGCTGGAAGGCCAGGCCATCGCGGCGGCGACCGTGGCGGCGCCGGGGCTCAACCTCCCGGTCAAGGTCCCGAACGACATCGCCAAGCAGAACATCCCCACCTCGGGCGAGATGACGGTCAACGCGGCGGGCAAGACGCCTTCGCTGACCTTCAACCAGCCTGGCGAGGCGAAGATCACCGTGGGCGACCTGCAGTTGAAGGTCACCCCGCGCAAGGCCGACGGTTCGGTCACCGGCATCACGCCGGACGGCACGATCGACGCGCCCTGCACGCAGGATCCCGGCCAGAACAACACCCTGGCCACGATCAAGATCGGTGACGGGGGCGGCGGCACGACCACGCCGACCACGCCCACCACTCCGACCACGCCCACCACCCCCACGACGCCGACCACGCCGACGACTCCGCCCACCTCCACCCCCGGTGGCGGCGGACTCAAGTACGCGTTCGGCATCAAGGGACAGACCGCGCTGAAGTCGCTCGGCAGCACGGCCGCGATCAACGGTGGGTTCGACGCGGACGTGGACCTCGCGTCGAAGACGTTCACCGGTGACCTGAAGCTCGACCCGTCGTCCACCCAGTTCAAGCTGTTCGGGTTCATCGACGGGCGTTCGGAGATCAAGGTCGAACAGGTCGGCAAGCAGACCGGTGAGCTCGTCGGCACCGGGTTCAAGGCGCACATCAAGTTCAACGTGTTCCTGCCGAGCGTGCAGATCTTCGGGATCCCCATCAGCACCGACCCGAAGTGCGGCACGGTCAGCCCGTCCACCAGCGAGATGACCACGGGTCCGGACTTCGACCTGCTCAAGGGCGGGAAGCTCACCGGCACCTACTCGCTGTCCGCGCTGCAGAACTGCGGTCAGCTGAACGACTGGGTCAGCGCGTTCGCCAAGAGCGACGGCAACACGCTGGACCTGAACCTCACCAAGAAGTAAGTCAGGCAGCCGGTCCCCGTCGCCTCCCGCGACGGGGACCGGTGCCGTTTTCGGGAAGGCGACCATGCCCTTTCGTGCCAACGTCCGGATGCTGCTCGCGGCGGGCCTCATCGTGCTGATCACCGCCGGCTGCCTGCTGTTCGTCGCCGTCCGCAGCGCGGCGGCGGGCACGCCTGTCGACAAGAAACTGTCGTTCACCTGCCCGTTCCCGCTGATCGGGCTGCAGAAGCTCGACGTGAACATCAAGGCCGACTTCGAGGTGCCGACGGCGCCCGGCGGCACGCTCACCACCTCCGGGCTGACCATCACCGTGACCGTGCCGGACAAGGCGGCCCGCGGGCTGAACCTCGTCGGCGCCACCACCATCGAAGGCACCGCGGCGGCGGGCGTGACACTGGTCAACGGCGACGCGAACCCGCTTCCCGTGCGTCTCCCGCTGAACGTCGCGAAGACCGATCTGCCGCCGTCCGGCTCGTTCAGCACGGTGGCGACCGGCTCCGTCCCGACCATCACGCTGGCGAAACCGGGCAAGACGACACTCACTGTCGGCGACTTCACCACCCGTCTCACCCCGAAGAAGGCCGATGGTTCCTTCACCGGGCTCGGCTCGTTCACCTCGGACTGCGCGCTCGACCCCGGCCAGGACCCGGTCCTGCTCTCCTTCGAACTCGGCGACAAACCCGCGGGACACCGGTACACGGTCGCCGGGAAGACCGGCGTCAAAGCCCTAGGTGCCGCCGCGCCGCTCACCGGCACGTTCGATCTGAGCCCCACCGCGGCCACCGTGTTCAGCGGCGGCCCGGTGTTCGACAAGGCGCACACCGACTTCCGGCTGTTCGGCTTCCTGCCGGGCTCGGCCGATCTGGAGTTCGTCGCCGACGGACCGCAGGGCGGTGACCTCGCCGGGACCGGTTTCGTCGCGCGGCCCCGGTTCACCACCGTCCTCCCGCTCGTCACGCTCGTCGGCATGCCGGTCAGCACCGGGCCGTCCTGCCGGACGTCGGCCCCGTCGACGGCGGAACTGCGCACCGGTGACGGCTTCACCATGGCGAAAGGCGGCGCGCTCGCCGGCACCTACTCGCTCGCGCCTCTGACCGGCTGCGGCGCGTTCACCTCGTACGTGAGCACCCTCTTCCAGGGAGACGGCAACACCTTCGAACTCGCGCTGACTCCACGCCAGGCATAGTGGTCGCGCTGGTCGTAAGTGGCGCAGCTGAAGTACGTGAAGGCCCCCTTCCTGTACCCAGGCGCAAGGATGGGGGCCTTCATGTACTTGGGGATGGCGTGAAGGACTCCTAGGCGGATTCGTCTTTGTGCGCCCAATGTGGCATTGGAGACACTGAGCGTCTCCGATGCCACATTGGGCGCACCGACTTCAGGGTAGGCAAGGAGGCTTTCATGGACCGGGGCCTTGAACGCCGCTCACGACCACCTGTACCGAAGCCCGACTTGAGACACCTGTTTCCACCACCATCGCAGTAGTCGGCCCGGCGGCGGGTCCGGTTCCCGCCGCCGGTAATCTGCCTCGCGACACCACCAGGACACCTGTTCCACCACCGAGGAACCATCGGTGAAACCTGGGAGTGCCACGAAATGACGATTTCCGCGCCGGAGTCCGCCGTCCGCACGGTGGAGCTGACCGTGTCGGGGATGACCTGCGCCGCCTGTTCGGCGCGGGTGGAACGCGCGCTGAACAAACTCGACGGGGTCCGCGCGTCGGTGAACTACGCGACCGAGCGGGCCACCGTGCAGGTTCCCGAAACGCTGGCCGACGACGTGCTCGTCGAGCGGGTCCGCAAATCCGGCTACACGGCGGAGATCCGCGGCGTCGAGGATCCGGACCTCGGTTTCGCCAAGGTCCGGGATCTCCGGCGACGGCTGGTCGTCGCCGCGTTGCTGGCGATCCCGCTGGGGAACCTCTCGATCACACTCGCCCTGGTGCCGCGGCTGCGGTTCCCCGGCTGGGAGCTGCTGTGCCTCGCGTTGGCCGTGCCCGTGGTGTTCTGGTCCGCGCTGCCGTTCCACCGTGCCACGGTGCGGAACCTCCGGCATCGTTCGTCCAGTATGGACACTCTGGTATCGCTGGGGGTGCTCTCGTCGTTCGCGTGGTCGGCTTGGTCAGCCTTCGCGGGCGGCAGCGAACCCGGCTACTGGATCGGCTTCGGCCCGACCGCGGCCGGCGCAGACGCGATCTATCTCGACGTCGCCGCCGGGGTGACCACCTTCCTGCTGGCGGGCCGGTACTTCGAGAGCCGGTCCCGGCGCAGCGCCGCCGGACTGCTGGCCGCGCTGGACGCCTTGGCCGCCAAGGACGTCCGAGTCCTGCGGGACGGCGCCGAGCGGATGGTCCCGATCGGCGAGCTGACCGTCGGTGACCTGTTCGTGGTCAAGCCGGGGGAGTCCGTGGCCGCCGATGGCGTGGTCCACAACGGACTGTCCACTGTGGATGTCAGCGCGGTGACCGGTGAACCGGTGCCCGCGGAGGTCACCACCGGGGACCGGGTCATCGGCGCTTCGGTGAACCGGGACGGCAGGCTCGTCGTCCGCGCGACCGCGGTCGGCACGCATACCCAGCTGGCCCAGATGACCGCGCTGGCGGAACGCGCCCAGGCCCGCAAGGCCGCGGTGCAGCGTCTGGTCGACCGGATCTGCGCGGTGTTCGTCCCCGCCGTGCTCGGCGTGGCCGCGCTGACGCTCGCGGTCTGGCTGCTCGGCGGGGCGCCCGCGCGCGAAGGGTTCGCGGCGGCCGTCGCCGTCCTCATCATCGCCTGCCCGTGCGCGCTCGGGCTCGCGACGCCGACCGCGCTGATGGCCGGGGTCGGCCGCGGCGCCCAGCTCGGCATCCTCATCAAGGGCCCGGACGCGCTCGAGGCGAGCCGCACGGTGGACACCGTCGTACTGGACAAGACCGGCACCGTCACCACCGGGAAGATGACCGTCACCGCATGCCGTCCCGCCGACGGGTTCACCACCGGCGAGTTGCTGCGGTTCGCCGGGACGGTGGAGGCCGGTTCGGAACACGCCATCGCGGCGGCCGTGGTGACCGCGGCGCGGGCCGGGCTGCCGGACCTGCCCCCGGTCGAACGCTTCACCGCGCTGCCTGGACTCGGCGCGCAGGGCGAGGTCGAGGGGCACGACGTCCTCGTCGGCAACGCGCGGTTGTTCGCCGATCGAGGGATCCCCTGCGACGTCACGGCGGCAGACGGCGCGACGGCGATCCTCGTCGCGGTGGACGGCCGGATCGCCGGGCACCTGGAGGTCCGGGACGTCGTGAAGCCGTCGGCGCGGGCCGCCGTCGACGCCCTGCACGCGCTCGGCCTGCGGACCGTGCTGCTGACCGGCGACAACGAAGCCGCCGCCCGCGTGGTCGCGGACGAGATCGGCGTTTCCGACGTGCGCGCCGGGGTGCTGCCCGCGGAGAAGGCCGCGGTCATCGAGGAACTGCGGGCCGGGGGAGCGCGGGTCGCGATGGTCGGCGACGGGATCAACGACGGTCCGGCGCTGGCCACCGCGGATCTTGGCATGGCGATGGCACACGGCAGCGACATCGCGGTCCGCTCCGCCGACATGGTGCTGGTCCGCGAAGACCTGCGCGTGGTCCCCGACGCCATCCGGCTCGCCGATCGCACGTTGCGGATCATCCGGGGGAACCTGCTCTGGGCGTTCGGGTACAACGTCGCCGCGATCCCGCTGGCCGCGCTGGGCCTGCTGAACCCGCTGATCGCCGGGGCGGCGATGTCGCTGTCCTCGGTGCTCGTCGTGTCCAACAGCCTCCGGCTCAAGGATTTCGGCCGGGCGGACCGACGCGCTGCGTGACACTTGCGGGTGGTTTTGTACCATCGCCCCTCGGGACAAGGGGGCCTTCGTGAAGCCGTTGAACACCGGCGAACCCACCGGCGTGGGGCGCTACCGGGTGTTCGCCGCGCTCGGCGAGGGCGGGATGGGCCGGGTGCTGCTCGGGACCTCGTCCGACGGGCGCCTGGTCGCGATCAAGCAGGTCCATCCCGGTTTCGCGCACGATCCCGGCTTCCGCGAGCGATTCCGCCGGGAGGTCGAAACCTCGCGCCTGGTGTCCGGTGCGTACACGGCGCCGGTCATGGACGCCGACCCGAACGCGCCGACACCGTGGCTGGCCTCGGTGTTCGTGCCGGGACCGGCCTTGTCCGAGGCCGTCTCCGCCGGCGGTCCGCTGCCGCCGATGGCGGTCCGGCATCTCGCCGCGGGGCTCGCGCTGGCGCTCGGCGACATCCATCGGGCCGGGTTGATCCACCGCGACCTGAAGCCGAGCAACGTCATCCTCACCGGCGACGGTCCCCGGGTGATCGACTTCGGCATCGCCCGTGCCGTCGAAGGCGACTCCGAACTCACGCATACCGGCGCCGTCATCGGTTCGCCCGGGTTCATGTCGCCGGAACAGGCCGAGGGCAAACCGCTGACCCCGGCGAGCGACATGTTCTCGTTCGGCGCGCTGCTGGTGATGGCCGCGACGGGGGCGAATCCCTTCACCGGGACGTCCACCCCGCACACCTTGTACAACGTCGTCCACGTCCACCCCGATCTGCGGCATCTCGCGCCCGAGCTGCGGCAGATCGTCGAGCCGTGCCTGGCGAAGAACCCGGCGGACCGGCCGTCCCCGGCCTGGGTGCTGGAGCGGCTGGGCCCGATCCCGCCGGTCACCAGCCCGTGGCCACCGGTGGTGTCGCACCTCATCGCGACGCAACAGGCCGAGGTCCAGCGGTTGCTGAACCCGCCACCGCCGAAACGAGCCCGGCGTGGCCTGTACGCCGGGCTCGCCGCGGCCGGTGTCGTGCTGCTCGTCGGTGGCGTCGTCGCGGCGGTCTCCTTGTCTTCGGACGATCCGCCGCCTGCGGCCGTCGCGCCGAGTTCGCCGCCGCAACCGGACGAGCCGATCGCCACCCCGGTCAACCAGGACCCGCTCGGCCCGGACAACCTGCGCCGGGTCGATCTGTGCAAGGTCCTGAAAGGGCGCGACGTGCCCGGGTTCGGCAAGCTCAGCTCCAAGATCGACATGCAATTCGATTCGTGCACGTACTCTTCGCCCGAGGGAAAGTGGCTGGAGCTCGCGGTCGGCGGTGACCTCGTCGAAGGCGAGGCGGGCGGCGAGCTGGAAGGACTTCCATTGCGGGTCAAGGGATCCGACGACGCGTGCGCGGTCGCCGTCCCGGTCTCCGGCCTGCCGAACACGAAGCTCACCGTCGATATCAACTCGATGTCCACAAAGGACGCCGCGTGTTCGGTGGTGAAGGCGGCGCTCACCGACGCGGTGAAACGGATCCGGTCGGGCGGCCAGGAACGCGAGCTGCCTACCGGGACGCTGGCGCCGCTCGACCCGTGTGCGCTGGTCGGCCCCGTGACGACGGACCGGCTGATCGGCCCGGTCGTCGAAACGATCCGCGAACATCTGCACCAGTGCAGGTACGACGCGGCGGGCAGTGTCCGGCTGAGCCTGGTGAGGGCGTACCCGCCGTCTCAGTCGAAGGATTCGTACTACACGGAGACCGCCACCCTGGATCTCGGCGGTGCCACGGTGTACCTGGCGAAGAAGGACGACGGCGTCGCCCGTTCCACCTGTTCGCTGACCTGGCAGCATCGGTCCGTCAGCGACCGAGACGGCGAGAACGTCGAGCTCACCGTCGGGACCAGTGGTACGAAGATGACCGCCGACGAAGCCTGCGAGAAGGCGAAGGCGTTCGCCGGGGTGCTGCTGCAGAAACTTCCGAAACCCTAGGGCTGGTCAGTGAAACCGTTGAACCCCGGCGAACCCCGGCAGATCGGCCCGTACCGGATCATCGCCGAACTCGGCGAAGGCGGGATGGGCCGCGTCGTGCTCGGCCTCGCTCCGGACGGCAGGCTCGTCGCGGTCAAACAGCTGCACGCCCAGTTCGCGCACGACCCGCGTTTCCGTGAGCGGTTCCGGCGCGAGGTCGCCACGTCGCGGCTGGTCTCCGGCGCCTACACGGCCGCGGTCATGGACGCCGACGCGGAAGCGGAAACCCCGTGGCTCGCCTCGGTCTTCGTCACGGGACCGTCCTTGAAGGAGGCCGTGGACGCGGCCGGACCGCTGCCCGCCGAGTCGGTGCGGCTGCTGGCGTCCGGGCTCGCCGCGGCGCTGACCGAGATCCACCGTGCCGGACTGATCCACCGGGACCTCAAGCCCAGCAACATCATCCTGACGAGTGACGGGCCGAGGGTGATCGACTTCGGCATCGCGCGGGTGGCGGAGGAGGCGCAGGACCTCACCGGGACGGGCGCGATCATCGGCTCGCCCGCGTTCATGTCCCCGGAACAGGCGGCCAGCGGGCAGATCACCGGCGCGAGCGACGTGTTCTCCCTCGGCGCGATCCTGGTCATGGCCGCGACCGGCCGCGGCCCGTTCACCGGCCCGACCGCACCGCAAACGCTGTATAACGTCGTGCACGGCGCGGCGGATTTCAGCGCCGTCCCGGACGAGATCCGGCAGCTCGCCGAGCCGTGCCTGGCCAAGGATCCCGCGCGGCGGCCGACCCCGGAACAGATCCTGGACTTCCTCGGCCCCGTGCCGCCCGGTGCGGCGCCTTGGCCACCGGCCGTGCACGCCCGGATCCGGCAGCAGGACACCGAGGTGCGTTCGGTGCTGGCCCTCCCGCTGCCGATCTGGCGGCCGCCGCCCAAGAAGATGGCGCCGCGGACGAAGAAGATCCTGTTCGGCTCGCTCGCCGCGGTCGTCCTGCTCATCGTGGGCGGGATGGTCGCGCTCGGCCTCGCCATCGCCGAGCACGCCAAACCCGAGAATCCCGGGGTCACCTCGCTGTCGGCGAACGATGCGCTCGCTGCGGAACGGCTACGGCTGGTGGATCCGTGCAAGGTGCTCGCGGGCCGGTTCGTGCAGGAGTTCGGCACCCTGAAACCGGAAACGAGCCCGATCTACCCGGCGCGCTGCAAGTACACCGGGCTCAAGGGCGTCAGCTTCGAACTGCGGCTCGGCGAAGGGGTGAGCACCAGCAGTGTCGAACGGACGGACCGCACGGCCGAAGGGCTGCCGTTGCTGCGCAGCACGATCAGCGGCGGCTGCGATTCGGTCGTGCAGCTGCCGTCGGACCGGCGGCTCGGCGTCGTCGTCTCCCATCCGGGGCGGGAAGGCGATCCCTGCAAGGCCGCCGACGACATGCTGAGCGCCGCGCTCACCCGGCTGCGCACACACGAGGTCGATCGCGTTGGTGACCCGGCGAGCATCCTGCCGCTCGACCCGTGCGCGGTCGCCGACCCCGCGGTGCTCGGCAAGGCCATGCCCAACACGCAGCCCGCCCCGCGGACGTTGCGGATCTGCGAGTGGGTGGGTGGAGGGAACACGCTGACCGTCGAGCTGCAGCGAGGCGCCTACGCGCCGGAGGGATCGCCGGTCGACCTCGGCAGCGGTGTCACCGGTGACATGCGGGAGTTCGGCGGCTCGAACTGCGTCGTCACGTGGCAGCATCGGCCGCTGCCGGACCGCGAGGTCGAGCACGTCGCCGTCCGGCTCCTGGCGCGCGAGGGGAGCGGAAGCCCTTGCGACCGGGCGAAGGAGATCGCGGGCTCGATCGCGTCCCGCCTGCCGAAACCCTGAGCCTCGCGGATTGGGAACCCCCTGTGCGGCCCCGAAAACGGGGTCCGCTAAGCTGTCTCCAGTACGAACGAAACACCACGCGCGTTTAGCTCAGCGGGAGAGCGCTTCCCTGACACGGAAGAGGTCACTGGTTCAATCCCAGTATCGCGCACCAGGTTCGCTTCCTCCGGTGGACCGAAGTTCGTACCACGGGCGATTAGCTCAGGGGGAGAGCGCTTCGTTCACACCGAAGAGGTCACTGGTTCGATCCCAGTATCGCCCACCGCAGTGAAGGCCCCACCCGGCACCGGGTGGGGCCTTTTCGCGTTGTGCCCGGACGCGTGACTCGCGTGCTTGAAGCCGTAACTCGCGTGATTGGACGCCGAACTCGATGATCCGGCCCCAATCACGCGAGTTACGCCTCTAATCACGCGAGTTCGGCTCAGCGGAGTGCTTCGATCATCGGTGTCAGGGTGTCCATGGTCGCGGCGAGGTCGGCCTTCGGGTCGGGGGAGTGGGCGAGCCAGACGGCGGCCTCGTTCATCGCGCCGGAAAGCAGGCGTACCAACGGTTCGACGGGCCGCTTCGCCAGGACGCCCTCGGTCATGAGGCCGGTCAGGGCTTCGGCGAGGTGCCGGGCGGACGACTCCGCGTCCAGTTCGCGCCAGTCCTGCCAGCCGACCACCGACGGACCGTCCAGCAGCATGATCTGCTGTGTCTCCGGATCGGTCGCGGCGGCGAGGAACGCGCGGCAGCCGGCGAGCAGTCCGGCCCACGAGTCCGGCGCGGCGTCCGCGGCCCGCGCGATCTGCTCGCCGACGTCGTGCTGCACGACGCCGAGTACGTGCCGGAACAGCTCCGCCTTGCTGCTGAAGTGGTGGTAGAGCGCGCCTTTGCTGACGCCGGCGGTCTGCGCGATGGTCTCCAGACCGACCTTGCCGTACCCGTGCTCGGCGAACAGCCGCCGGGCGGTGGCGGTCAACGCCTCCATCGTCTCTTCGCGTTGCTGCTGTTTCGTGCGGGCCATGCCCGGATCTTGACATACCGACCGTCGGTTGGCTAATTTCGATAAAACAAACCGACGGTCGGTATTGTTCACGAGATAAGGCGGCACCATGCGTCTGACCAGCTTCTATCCCGTTCTCATGACCGAGAAGATCGCCGAGACACGGGACTTCTACCGCGATCACTTCGGCTTCGAGCTCACCTTCGAGGCCGACTGGTACGTCAGCCTGAAACGCGGTGAGTGGGAGCTCGCGATCCTCGCCCCGGGGCACGACACCATTCCCGGCGGGGCGGGCAAACCCGTGCAGGGACTGTTGCTGAACTTCGAGGTCGAAGACGTCGACGCCGAGTACCGGCGGCTGGTCGGGGAGGCCGGGCTGCCCGAGGCGCTTTCCCTGCGCAGTGAGGAGTTCGGGCAGCGGCATTTCATCGTCGCCGACCCCAACGGCGTCCTGATCGACGTGATCCAGGAGATCCCGCCGACCGGGGAGTTCGCCGGGCAGTTCACCGACGAGGCACGCCCGAGCTGACGAGCACGGCCACCAGGAACAGTCCACAAGCGACGGCCGCCGACACCTGAAGCCCCGTGGTGCAGGCGGCTTTCGCGGCGTCGAGCAGTTCGTCGGCTAAATGCGACGTGAGGCCGGATACGGCCGCCTCCGCTTGAGCCGGGCCTGACAACGCCAGCGCTCGCGCCGGTTCGGGCACGCCGGCCGGGATGGTCAGATGGCCCGCGTACACGGCCGCGGCCAGGGAACCGAACACCGTCGTCCCGAAACCGGCGCCCAGTTCGTAGCCGGTCTTCTCCACGGCCGCGGCACCGCCGGCCTGGTCCGCCGACGTCGCCGAGAGCAGGGTGTCGGTGCTCGACGTGAGCGCGAGCGCCATCCCCAGACCCAGCCCGGTCAGCCCGGCAGCCAGCAGCACCGGCGAAGTCAGCGCGGCCGGACCCGCCGCCGGGACCAGCAACGAGACCGCCGCCACCGCGAACCCGGCCGTCCGGACCCGGGCGTTGCCGAAGCGTCCCAGCAGGGACGGTGTCACGACGCTTCCGACGGCCGACGCGCCCAATACGAGCAGCAGCCGGCCCGCCGCCGCTGTGGGCGATAGGCCGAGCACCACCTGCAGGTATTGGGCGAACAGCAGGCCGAGCCCGACGAGTGTGCTCATCACCAGCAGCACTCCGCCGACCGCGGCCCGCACGCCCGGCCGCCGGAACAGGGCGAGGTCCAGCAGCGGTGGATCGGTCCGGCGCTGGCGGCGCAGGAACAGTCCGATGAGGACACACCCGGTCACGCCCGAGGCGACGGCCGTGGTCCAGGCGCCCGGATGCCCGACGGCGAAAGCGATTCCGAGGACACCGCCCGCCGCGAGCGCCGCACTGGCCGCGTCCCACGGACGCCGCCCGGGTGGGTTCCGGGGGAGCCACCGCAGCGCCAGGACGACCGCCGCCAGAATCACCGGCGGATTCAGCAGGAACGTGGCCCGCCAGCCCCACACCTCGACGAGCACGCCGCCGAGGATCGGCCCGAACACCGAGCCGGTGCCCGCGATCCCGCTGCACACCGCGATCGCCGTCCGGCGACGCCGCTGGTCCGGGAACAGCTCGCGGAGCAGCGACATCGTCACCGGCATGATCATCGCGCCGCCGCAGCCGAGCAATGCGCGACAGCCCAGCAGCACCGGGACGTTCGGCGCGAACGCGCAACCGAGCGACGCGATCCCGAACACGACGTACCCGGCGACCAGTACGCGCCGCCGCCCGTACCGGTCGCCGAGGGTGCCGAACGGCAGCAGCAGCGGCGCGGCGGTCAGTGGGTAGATCGCCACGATCCACACCTGAGCCGCCGCGCCTGGCCGCAACTGCCGGACGAGGTCGGGCAACGCGACGTGCAGCACGGTCGCGTCGACCGCCACGAGGAAGAGCCCGGCGCCGAGTACTGCCAAAAGCGGCCAGGCGCGGTCGACCGCTCGCTCGGCCCGGGCCGTGGTCACAGGAGTCCCGTCAGATGCCTCGCCACGACATCGACGTGGGGTGGGTCGACCACCGACAGGTGATGCGCCTCGACCGGCACGATCTCCAGCTCCGGGCACAGTTCCGCCCAGCCCGCCGCGAGATCCGTGCGCGAATACCGGGGTTCCATCGCCAGCCCGGCGGCGTACTGCTCGGTCGCCCGGTAGAGCACGACGCGCCCGTCGTAGCGACGGGGCGTGCCGCGTTCGGCCGCCAGTGTGTCCAAAAAGGACTGACGCTGGTGCCGGAGTACGCCGGGGCTGAGCAAGCCCGCTTCGGCGACCCGCCGCATGGTCAGCTCGATCTGCTCCTCTTCGGGCAGCGGTGCGAGCTCCTCGTGGCCGAGCCGCACTTCGCGGCCGTAGGTCCCCTCGACGTATCCGGTGAAGCGCAGGAACCGCCGGGCCGACGACGCCCTCGCATCGAGGTCCGGCTCCGGAAGCGGGAGCATCGTGTCGATCAGCGCGACGAACTCGACCTCCTCGCCTTCATCGGCGAGCCGCGCGGCGACCCCGTACGCTAGCGCCCCGCCGAACGACCAGCCCGCCAGCCGGTACGGCCGGTCGCGACGTTGTTCCCGCACCAACGGCAGCAACTGCTCGACCCGCTCTTCGATGCTGACACCGGGAACGCGTTCGAACCCGATGCACGGCACACCGGCGGGCAGCCGCTCCAGCAGCGGCCGGTACACGGTGCACGTGCTGCCGCCAGGGTGGAACAGCAGCAGCGGAGCGACTCCGGGCTCGCCGGGCGCGAGGACGTGCACCGGCCCCCGCTCCTCCCTCGTGTCGAGGACCGCGCGGGCGACGTCGGCGATGGCCGCGAGGGTGTCGTGCCGGCGGAGTTCTGTGGCGTCGACAGGCGTGGCGAGTTCGGTGCCGAGCCCGGCGGCGAGCAGTTCGGCCAGCCGGTCCGGTGTGGCCGTCTCGGTCAGCCGGACGTGTGTTCCGGCCGCTTCGGTGCCGGTGTGTTCTTGCCACAGGCGCAGCACCAGCCGGTCCGCCGCGTCCCAGGCGCGACCGCGCGGCGGCAGCGGCGCCTCGTTCTCGCGGGGCGCGAGATCGCGGCTGAGATCGGCGAGTGTGGCGCCGCGGAGCACGGCCGCGGAGTCGGGTTCGGTGCCGAACTCGCGGCGGACGGCCTCGCGGATCCGGTTCGCCATCAAGGAATCGAGCCCGAGTTCCACCAGTGGGACGTGGGCGTCGAGGCGGTCGGGACGCAGCCCCATCACGGCGGCGACGATCTCGGTGAGCCGGTCGCCTCCGCCACTGCGCGCCGGTTCGGGCTCCGGCGTGCGGGTCGCGAACGACGGCGCCTCTTCGGTTGTCGTGTACCAGTGCCGTTCGTGCCGCCACGGCATCGGCGGGACGTCGACCAGCCGGGCCCCGTCGTCCGGATCGGCGGTGGTGATCCGGGTGCCCGCGCAGTAGAGCTCGGCCGCGGCGGCGCCCAGCGCGCGGACCTCGTCCTGGCCCCGGCGCAAGGTCCCGGTGACGAGCGCGTCGTCGATGCCCTCGGCTTCGAGTGTCCTCGCCACCGAACCCCGCAGGATCGGATGCGGCGACACTTCGAGGAACACGCGGTGCCCGTCCGCGGCGGCGGCCGCCACGGCCTGCCGGAACCGCACCGGACGCCGCAGATGCGCGGCCCAGTACCCTGCGTCGAAGTCCGGCAGCTCCCGCGGATCGGTCAGCACCGTGTCGTACCAAGGAACCGTGGGACGACGGCCGCCCAGTTCGACGAGCGCCTCCCGGAGCGCGGGCAGTACCGGGTCGACGCGGGCGGAGTGGCCGGCGACCTCGACCGGCAGCAACCGCGCCCTCAGCCCGGCCGCTTCGAGTTCCGCCACGAGCAGATCGAGCACGACCGCGTCCCCGGCCACGGTCAGCTGACCCGGCGCTGATTCGACGGCGAGTTCGATGTCCGGGTACAGGTCGAGCTCTTCGGGCGCCAGCTCGACCGCCGCCATCGCGCCACCCGGACCGATGGTGCCCAGGAGCCGGGCCCGGGTCGCGACCAGGTGGACGGCCTCGTCGGGCGTGAGCACGCCGCTCACCACGGCGGCCGCCGCGGAGCCGAGGGAGTGCCCGAGGACGGCCGCGGGCCGGACCCCGAGTGCCTCCCACTGGGCGGCGAGCGCGATCTGCGTGCCGAAGATGGCCGTCTGGGTTTCGGGCAGAGACAGGGGATCCCCGCTGGTGAGCAGGGCGCGCAGCGAGCGGCCGGTGTGCTCGGTGAACAGGTCGTGGAGCTTGTCGACCTGGGCGGCGAACGCGGGTTCGGCGGCCAGCAGTCCCTGCCCCATACCCGGCCACTGCGAGCCGTGGCCGGAAAACACGAACACCGGCCCGTCGGTGCTCCGCGCGGTGCCGGTGACCGCGCCCGCGGGCAGCGGATCGGCGCCGGAGCCGACAGCGCGCAGCAGCTCGGCCAGCTCAGCCGTGTCCCCGGCCACGACGGCGGCGCGGTGCGGACCGCCGTTGTCGCGACGGGCGAGCGTGTGGGCTACGTCGGCCAGGGACAGCGACGGCGTGGCTTCCAGCCAGTTCGCCAGCTGCGTCGCCCGTTCGGTGAGGCGGTCGCGGGTGCGGGCCGACAGCAGTCCGATGCGGACGTCACCGCGGTCCGGGACCGGCTCCGGCGGCGGCGCCTGTTCGAGGACGACGTGCGCGTTGGTCCCGCCGAAACCGAACGCGGACACGCCCGCCGTGGCCCGCCCGGACCGGCGCGGCCACGGCGTCGGTTCGGTCACCACCTTCAGACGCAGGTCGTCGAACGGGATATGCGGGTTGGGCGCGGTGAAGTGCAGCTGAGGCGGCAGTTCGTCCCGGGTCATCGCGAGGACGACCTTGATCAGCCCGGCGATGCCCGCGGCCGCCTCGGCGTGCGCGATGTTCGTCTTCACCGAGCCGATCAGCAGGGGTGCGTCGGCGGGGCGGTCCTTGCCGAGCACGGCGCCGAGCGAGCGGGCCTCGATCGGGTCGCCGAGCAACGTGCCGGTGCCGTGCGCCTCGACGTAGTCCACAGTGGACGGATCGAGCCGGGCGCCGTGGTACGCCGTGCGCAGCATGTCCTGCTGTGCGACGGGATTCGGCGCCGCCATACCCTGTGACCGGCCGTCGGAGTTGACCGCGGTGGAGCGGATCACCGCCAGCACCCGGTCTCCGTCGTATTCGGCGTCCGCCAGCCGTTTGAGCACGACGACACCGCAGCCCTCGGCACGCGCGATGCCGTCCGCGTCCGCGGCGAACGTCTTGCACCGGCCGTTCTCGGCGAGCAGCCCCGCCGCGGCGAACGCGGCCGTCGGGCCGGGCAACAGCATGAGGTTCACTCCGCCGGCCAAGGCCAGATCCGCCTCGCCGTCGCGCAGCGCGCGGACCGCGTGGTGCACCGCGACCAGCGACGAGGAGCAGGCGGTGTCCACCGCCATACTCGGCCCGCGCAGGTCGTAGACGTAGGAGAGCCGGTTGGCCGCGATACTCCCGGCCGCGCCGGTGGCGGTCCACAGATCCACGCCGCCGCCCGCCATCGTGAGATGGCCGTAGTCGTGGGTCGAGATCCCGGTGAACACGCCGGTCCGGCTGCCACGCAGGGACGCCGGGGCGATGCCAGCGTGTTCCAGCGCGGCCCACGCGACTTCCAGGAGCATCCGCTGTTGCGGGTCCATTGTGGACGCTTCACGCGGGGTGATGCCGAAGTGGTCCGCGTCGAAACCGGCCACGTCGTCGAGGAATCCGCCGACGATCGGCGCCGCGTCAGCGCTCCACCGGCCCGGTGGCGCGGTTCGGACGGCGTCGCGGCCAGTGCGCAGCAGTTCCCAGAATTCGTCGAGGCCGTCCGCGCCCGGCCAGCGGCAGCCGAGGCCGACGACGGCGATCGGATCGGTCCGGCGACGGTCGGTGCCCGCCGGTTCGGGTTCGGGCTCGGTGCCGCCGGTGAGCGAGCGGGCCAGGTGGTCGATGGTCGGGCTCTCCCACAGCAGGGTGGCCGGGAGCGGGGTGCCGAGCAGGTCTTCGAGGTCGGCGGCGATGCCGACGGCCTGGCGGGAGGACAGGCCGTAGTCGCTGAGCGGGCGGTCGGCTTCGAGCCGGGCCGCGTCGACGCCGGTGTGCCCGGCGACGGTGTCCAGCAGCCAGCGGCGCAGCGTGGGGGTGTCGAACGACGGGTTTCTCATCGCACCAAGGCCTTTCCGTAGTCGCCGGCGAGGTAACGGTCGCGGCAGGCGCTCCGCGCGATCTTGCCGCTGGAGGTCCGCGGGACCAGGCCCGCCGGGACGAGCACGACGTCGCGCAGTGCGAGGCCGTGCGCGTCGGAAACGAGCCGCCGGACCGCCACGGCGAGCGCCCGCTCGTCCTCGGTGGTCAGCGCGCTGTGCCCGCGGTGTTCGGCGACGACGACCGCGGCTTCGGTGTCGGTGCCTTCGACGGCGAACGCGGCGACACTGCCGGGGCGGATGTCACGGTCGGCCGAGGCCGCCGTCGCTTCGACGTCCTGTGGGTAGTGGTTGCGGCCGTCGACGATGAGCAGGTCCTTGATCCGGCCCGCGATGTAGACCTCGCCGTCGTAGCGGACGCCGAGGTCACCGGTGCGCAACCAAGGGCCGGTCGGCAGCCCCTCGTGGTCGCCGGTCAGCCTGGCGCCGAAGGTTTCGGTGCTCTCCAAGGGTTTCTGCCAGTAGCCGGTGCCGACGTTGGGGCCGTGGACCCAGATCTCGCCGACCGAACCGTCCTTCAGCGCGACGCCGGTTTCGGGATCGACCAGCGCGACTCGCTGGCCCACCGGGACACCGCAGGCGACCAGCTTGAGACCGTCGTCCGACGGCCGTGCCGTTCCGGCGCCCAGCGCGGCGCGGTCGAACGTGGTGACCCTCGGCGGCACGCCGGGGCCGGTGGTGACGAACACGGTCGCCTCGGCCAGCCCGTACGCGGGCCTGGTCTTGTCCGGGGTGTACCCGACTGCGGCGAAGGTTTCGTGGAACCGGTCGAGCACGCCGGGGTTGATCGGCTCGGCGCCGTTGACGATCGCGGCGACCCGGTCGAGACGGAGCTTGGCGCGGTCTTCCTCGCGCACCCGGCTCGCGGCGTAGTGGAACGCGAAGTTCGGGGCGGCGCTCCAGCTGCCGTTGTGGTCGCCGAGCAGTTCCAGCCAGCGCACCGGGCGTTCGATGAAGGCCAGCGGATCCATCAGCACCGATCGCATGCCCATCGCCAGCGGCGTGATCAAGCCGAGGACGAGACCCATGTCGTGGAACAGCGGCAGCCACGACACCGTGGTACCCGTCGGTGCGATCCCGAGCCCGTGCACCGCCTGGCGGACGTTGGCGAGCACGTTCTCGTGGGTCAGCACCACGCCGGCCGGGCTGCGCGTCGAACCGGAGGTGTACTGCAGGTACGCCACGTCGTCCGGCGCCGGGGCGGGGGCGGGCCAGGCGCGGACGGGCCCCGTCTTGTCGGCCGCGACGACCGTGACGTGCTCGCCGCCGGGCAGGCCCGCCAGGAACTCGCGGACCGCGTCCTCGGGCGCGGCGGTGGTGATCACCGCGGTCGGGGAGCAGTCGGTCAGCACTGCGGCGAGCCGTCCGGCGTGCCCGGGCAGCCCGGGATCGAACAACGGCACGGCGATCGCGCCCGCGGTGATCGCGCCGAGGAAGGCGACGACGTACTCGGCGCTCTGCGGGCACAGGATCGCCACGCGGTCTCCGGCCCGGACGGGCAGGGCGCTCGCGACGGCGTCGACACGGTCCTTGAGTTGTTTCCACGTCAGCGTCCGCCGTCGCCCGGCGCGATCGGTCGCGAAGTCGGTGAAGGTGACCGCCGGCCGGTCGCCGTCGGTGTCCGCCCAATGCCGCAGGCAGTCGGGGAGGGTTGAGCCGGCCGTGGCGGGCAGGTTTTCGGGGGCCAGGGACATGACGTCTCCTCGGGGGATCGGCGGGTGGTGCGGGGGATCAGCGGCCGAGCGGACCGGCGGCGTGCCGCCAGGCGTCGACGGCGAGCGCGTCGAGATCGAGGCCGGTGGTCCCGGCGTCACGAAGCACGACCAGCACGTCGTCGGCGGCGATGGCGACGGTGCGCAGACGCAGTCCCGGCAGCTCGGGGGGCTGTCCGGGGAGCGCCAGGAGTTGTTCGTAGGAAAGGCATTTCGCGCCCGGCACGACGGGAGCCGGGTGGACGGTGACGGTCGACACCGCGGTACCGGCCGCGTCGTCGACCGTCACCTTCGAGCACCGCCCGGCCTGCGCGGCCCAGGCCGCCAGATCGGGTGGGTTCGTCATGCGGGCGACCAGTTCGGAGACCTGGCCGCCGGGGACCGCGGACTGGAAGCCCTGGCCGGCGGCGCCGTCGCCGACCAGCCTGCCGTGGACGACGTCTTCGCAACCACCGACGTCGACCCTGCTCTCTCGACGGTCCGGGGTGGACAGTGCCGAGGCCACGTCGAAACCGTCGCGCGCGGACGCGTGCGGGACGGTTTCCGGTGGCAGCAGGGCGGCCTCCGGAACGACGGGGGGAGGCGGTGCGGGCGCGGCCTGAATCGATTCTCCGGGGGTGCCGGAAATGGTCGCGACCGCGGCGGCGGACACGACGAGAGCGCGAATTCGGGCAGCCATGAATAGCCCTTTCGGAAGGGTCCTTGGGGAGGGGTGGTCCCTTCGGTGGGACGCGGGCGCCGGGGTCGCGTCGGGGAACGCCGAACCCGGGCGGCACGACGAAGGCTACGACGGGAAATCGAATACCGGAAGGCATCAAGAGAACGTAAATGTCCTTCGTGTACAGGGTGTGACCTGCGTTTTCCGGACTTTTCGCTGGTGTGCGAGCCGGTCTGGTACTCCCGTGCCACAGTCGCTCACCGTCCGTGAGCGATGGGTCACCCGACTGGGGGAGGTCAAGGGATTTCTTGTTTCCCTGGCATTCATATTTTCCTCCCGGATTGTGGGCAGGACAATTGCCTGTAGGGGCTCGTTCCGCTTAACGTGTCGCCACCGCTGATTTTCTTTCTCGGGTAATCGCCGTCACATTTTCGAATTCTGTCGAACGACCGGGACAAAGGATTACGTATGCGCAATATTTCGAGGCGGCTGTGGGCGGTCGTGGCCGTCACCTGCCTGCTGCCGGGCGTCGTCGCGGCCCCGGCGCGGGCCGAAAGCGGTGTCCCGGACGCCAAGGCCGACGACGGCTCGCACGTCGTGGCCCAGACCACTGTGGACGGTGATCCGCGGATGCTGGACCTCACCGTGCGCTCGGTCGGCGTCGGGAGTTACGCGATGGTCCGGCTGATCCTGCCGTCGGGGTGGGCCACCGAGCCGGACCGGAAGTGGCCGGCGGTGTACCTGCTCGCCGGGGAGACACGGCTGCAGGACTATCGCGGCTGGACCGCCAACACCGACATCCGGAAGCTCGCCGACGACTCCGGCGCGCTGGTGGTGATGCCGGGCTCCGGTTCGGCGGGGTTCTTTTCCGACTGGTGGAATTACGGCAAGAACGTCGTGCTCAATCAATGGGAGACCTTCACCGCCGTCGAGATCCCGCAGCTGATCGATCGCGGCTATCGCGGCGACGGTCGCCGAGTGGCGGCGGGGCTGTCACTCGGCGGCTACGGCGCGGTCGAACTCGCCGCCCGGCGGCCGGGGGTGTTCCGGTTCGCCGGATCGTTCAGCGGCAACCTCAACCCCACGGGTCCATACGGCGAGCTGCTCACCAGTGCGATCGTCGCCTCCGCCCGGCAAGACCCCGAAGCGCTCTGGGGTGACCGTCGTCGAGAGGCGTCGCGCTGGGACGCGCACGACCCGCTGGTGAACGCCGACCGCCTGCGTGGCACCGAGCTGTACCTCTCGACGGGCAACGGCCTCCCGGGGCCGTTCGACGGCAAGCTCCCGATCGACGTGCTGCCCGGCGCCATGCTGCTCGAATTCCTCTGCTCCGGGCAGACCACCGCGATGGCCGACCGGCTGAACCGGCTCGGTGTCCCGGTCATGACCGACTTCTACGGGGCGGGCACGCATCATTGGGCGTACTGGCAGGACCAGTTGCACAAGACGTGGCCGCGGATGCTGCGTGCCCTCGCCGCGCCGGTGAAGGCGGGGGAGGCGTCGTGACCCGTCCGTCCTTTGTGGTCACCGGGGCGTCGAGCGGGATCGGCCGGGCTTGCGTGGCCGAACTCGTCCGGCGGGACGCCCACGTCTGGGCCAGTGTCCGCACCGACGCGGATGAAACGGACCTCGCGCGGACCTTCGGCGAGGCGGTCACCGTGCTGCGGATGGATCTGCGGGATCCGGCGTCGATCGCGGACTGCGGGGAGAAGGTCGCGGCGGCGGGCCCGTTGCGTGGACTGGTGAACAACGCCGGGATGGCCCGGCCGGGACCGTTGGAACACGTCCCGCTCGACGATTTCCGGCAGCAGCTGGAGGTCAACGTCACCGGTCAGCTGGCCGTCACGCAGGCGATGCTGCCCGCGCTGCGCGCCGCGACCGGTGCCAGGGTCGTCACGGTCGGGTCGATGGGCGGGCGGATCGCGGGGCCGATGGTCGGGCCGTATCACACGTCGAAGTTCGCCTTGGTCGGGTTGACCGACAGCCTGCGCGCCGAGCTGGCCCCGTCCGGGATCGGCGTTATCCTCGTCGAACCCGGCGCCGTCGCCACCTCGATCTGGCCGCGTGCCCGCGCCGCCGCCGAAGAGGTGCGTGCCGCACTGCCGGAAGCCGCGCGGAAAAGGTATGCGGCGCAATTGGACGAGGCCGAGCGCAGTGCCGAGCGGTCCGCGCGGAACGGGGTGCCGCCCGAGCGGGCGGCGCGGGTCGTGGTCCACGCGCTGACCGCACGCCGTTTCGCGCCGCGGTATCTGGTGGGCAGGGACGCGCGGATCGCCGCCGTGCTGGCGAACCTGCCGTTCCGTCTCCGTTACCGGCTGACGGCGGCGAAGCGATGAGCCGGCTCGTCGTGATCGTCGCTCCCGGCTCTCGGGGCGACGTCCAGCCGTGTATCGCCTTGGGGCGTGGTCTCGACGGCGATCGGGTGCGGGTGCTGGCGGCCGAACGGTTCCGGACCCTGGTGACCTCGCACGGCCTGGATTTCGCCCCGCTCTCGGCCGATCCCGCGGAGATCCTCGGTTCGGACGGCGGACGCGAATGGACGGAGGGGCGCACGTCCGCGACCTTCCTGCGCGGGTTGCGCGGCGCGCTGGCCCCGGTGATGGAGCGTCTGCTGGCCGACGTCCACCAGGGATCGGCGGGAGCGGACCTCGTACTCGCCCCGACGCTGGGATTCCTCGGCGCGCATCTGGGCGCGTCGCTCGGTGTTCCCGACGTCGAACTGCACTACCAGCCCAGCGTTCCGACAGGGGCTTTCGCGCATCCGCTGGTGCCGTGGGCGGCCAAGACCGGGCCGTGCGGCAGGCGGCTGAGCTTCCGCGCCGTCGACACCGTCGCGTGGCAGGTGCTCCGGCCGGAGGTGGACCGGTGGCGCGAGCGGTCACTCGGCCTGCCCTCGGCCGGTTTGCGTGGGCCGCGGCGGACGGAAACCCCGGTGCTGTGCGGGTTTTCCGACGCCGTGGTGCCCCGGCCGAAGGACTGGCCCGCGCGGGTCCACGTCACCGGCTACTGGTTCCTCGAGGCGCCCGCCGCCTGGCGGCCGGACCCGCGCCTGCGGGATTTCCTCGCTTCGGGACCGCCTCCGGTGTATGTCGGTTTCGGCAGCATGCGTCCGTCGGAGGCGGAGCGGACGTTCACGGCCGTCCGCACGGCGTTGCGCCGGATGGGGTTGCGCGGTCTGCTCGGCACCGATGCCGGCGCCGACGAAGACGATCTGCTGACCGTCGGGGATGTTCCACACGCGTGGCTGTTCCCGCGCACCGCGGCGGTGGTGCACCACGGTGGCGCGGGCACGACCGCGGCCGCGTTGCGCGCGGGCGTTCCCTCACTGGTCTGCCCGGTCTTCTCCGACCAGCCGTACTGGGGCGACCGCGTCTTTCGACTCGGCGCAGGGCCGCGTCCACTGCCGCTGCGGGAGCTGACCGCGGACTCGCTGACCGCGCGGCTGCTGGAGCTGTCCGGCAACCTCCTGTTCCGCCGCGGGGCGCAGTACGTCGCGGCGCGGCTACGGGAGGAGGACGGCGTGGCGCGGGCCCGGCAGGTACTGCGGGAGGTGGGCTAAATGTATGCGATTCGCATATAGTTGAGCCATGGAACTCGAAGCGGCGATCAACGAGTGGCACGAGAGCGTCAACGCAGGCGACCTGAGGCGATCGGCGGCCGCGGTCGGGGATCCCGTCGTGGTCCTCGGGCCGAAGGGCGCCGGGCCGATCACGTCCGCGCAGTTCGCCGACTGGGTGGATCGGTCGGGGATCAGGCTGAAGCCGCGATCGTGGCATCCCGTCAGTGATCGCCTGATGGTGGTGGAGGAGGACGCGACCTGGCCCGAAAGCGCGGGGCCGACGCGGGTGGCGACCGTGTTCCGGGTGGGCGGCGGCAAGGTCACCGCGGCGCTCCGGCTGCCCGATCTGAAGTCCGCGCTCGAACTGGCGTACCTCTGCCGCGAGATGGCGGCGACCGAATGAGCGCCCCAGGTCCGGGCCAGGCCCTGTTCGCCTTCGTGCGGCACTGGTCGCGCCGGACCGCGGCCGTCGCCGACCAGGGGCGTCTCGTCCTCGTCTGTGAGGCGGCCCACTCCCTCGCCGAGCGCGGGGCCGCGACGACGGTGAACGCGATCGCCGTCGAGATCGGCCTCGATCAGAGCGGTGCGTCTCGGCTGGTCAAGGCCGCGATCGAGGCGGGGCAACTGACCATGGAGACTTCGCGGAGCGATGGGCGTCGTCGCGAGGTTTCGCTCACCGCGGTGGGCCGGGTCATGCTCGACCAGGCCCACCGCTGGCAGGAACAGGTTTTCGATCAGCTGACCGACGGATGGAGCGAGAAACGGCGAAGCGAGTTTCAGCGGGCCATGAGTGATCTCATCGACCGCTCACATCTGCTACATACTCCGTGAGGCGGCCGAAGCAGGACTGCCAGCCTTCGACGTGGCTGTCGCGCTCCGCCACGGTCTCGAAGATCGCTTGGTGGAACGACATTTCCGTCTTGCCGTCGAGGTCGGAGAAGTCGACCGTGACGAGGGTGTCGTGCCCGCGGAAGCCTTCCGGCTCCTCCCAGGCGAAGCTGAAGACGAGCCGCTCCGGCGGGACGATCTCGTGGTAGACGCCTGACATCCACAGCACGGTCTCGCCGTCGCTGATGCAGGTGCGCCACTTACCGCCCTCGGTGAGGTTGACCGTGCAGGACTTGCTGGTGAAGCCGGCCGGGCCCCACCACCGGGCGAGATGGTCCGGATCGGTCCACACGCGGAAGACGAGCTCGCGCGGCGCGTCGAGGAGACGGGTGATCGTCAGGTCGGTCATCGTGGTTCTCTTCCGCAGTTATTCAACCGAGAGGTTAATCAATGCCCTGGTTGAACTCTAGTGGGGCTGTCAACCTGGGCAACACATGTGATCAGACGGACGACACGCGTGACTGAATGGACGACACGCGTGTCCAGCCGGACGTCTCGCGGCGGGACCGGCCGACGTCCGACGCCGGAAACCGCCCCGACTGTCGGTGCCGGTCCGTACGGTCGCAGGCATGACTCTGCGCTCAGCACTCTGGCTGCCGATTTTCGACGACCTGGCCGACCCGGTGATCGTCGCGCGTCTCGCCGCCGAAGCCGAAGAAGCGGGCTGGCACGGCTTGTTCGTCTGGGACCACATCCGCTGGCGCGAGCCGGTGCGCGCGATCGCCGATCCGTGGATCACCCTCGCCGCCGTCGCGTCCGCCACCGAGAACCTCGCCTTCGGCCCGATGGTCACGCCGCTGGCCCGCCGCCGTCCGGTCAAGCTCGCCCGCGAGACGGCCACGTTGGACCGGCTGAGCGGCGGACGGCTGATCCTCGGCGCGGGGCTCGGCAGCGACCGCTTCGGCGAGGAGTTCTCGAGGACCGGCGACGAACCGGACGATCGCAAGCGCGCCGAGATGCTCGACGAGTCGCTCGAGATCCTCACCGCCGCTTGGTCCGGCGAGCCCGTTCGGCACCACGGCGTGCACTACACGGTCGACGACATCACCTTCCTGCCTCGCCCCGCGCGTCCGGTACCCGTGTGGCTGGCCGGTTTCCCGGGGAAGACGAAGCCGATGCGCCGGGCCGCGCGGTACGACGGGTTCTTCCCGGTGAACCTGCCGCACGCGGACGAGTTCGCCGAGGCGGTCGAGACGATCACCGCGCTGCGCGAAGGCGACGAGACGCCGTACGACTTCGCCATCGGGGTGCCCGCGGGTACGGATCTCGCGCCCTATGAACGGGCGGGCGCGACCTGGTGGATGGCCGAATTCCCCTGGGGCGACCTGTCCGTCGACGCGGTGCGCGGCGTCTTGCGGGAGGGCCCGGCTTGACCCCCGCTTTAATATCTCTTTACTAAATGCGATACTGGACCGACGAGGGGAGTACTTCCCAAGAGCCTGCCCGGTCAGTACGGACATCCCGCCGATGTCCCCGGGAGGCCGCCCCACCGGGGTGAAGGAGACCTCGAACTTCGAGTTCGAGGAGGCTTCATGCCCGAGTCCGTGGCAACCGTGGGATCGCCGGCGTTGTGGGCGATCAGCATCGCCGTGCTGCTGGCACTGCTCGTCGCCGATTTCGCGGTGACCCGGCGTCCGCACGAGGTTTCGATGCGGGAGGCCGCCGGCTGGTCGGTCTTCTACCTGGCGCTTCCGGTGGTGTTCGGGCTCTGGTTGTGGCTCGAGTTCGGCGGCGGTCAGGCGCTCGAGTTCATGACCGGGTTCGTCGTCGAGAAATCCCTGTCGGTCGACAACCTGTTCGTCTTCATGCTGTTGCTCGCCGCCTTCGCGGTCCCGGCCGAGGTGCAGCAACGTGTGCTGCTGTACGGCATCGTGGGCGCGCTGGTGCTCCGCGGCGTGTTCATCGCGGCCGGTGCCGCGATGCTTTCGGCGGGAACCTGGGCGTTCCTCGTCTTCGGCGTCATCCTGTTCGCTTCGGCGGTCAAGATCCTGCGCGAGGCCATGTCCGGCGGTCAGAGCGAGCTGGACCTTTCGCAGCTGCGGTCGGTCCGGTTGCTGCGCAAGCTGATGCCGGTCACGGACGACTACCGCGGCACCCGGCTGATCGTGCGTGAACACGGACGCCGCGCGCTCACCCCGCTGGCGGTCGTGGTCGTCGCGGTCTTCGCGACCGACGTGGTGTTCGCGGTCGATTCCGTGCCCGCGGTGTACGGCATCACCGAAGACCCGTACCTCGTGTTCGCCACCAACGCCTTCGCCCTGATGGGCTTGCGTGCCTTGTACTTCGTGCTCCACACGGCGCTCGCGAAGCTGGTCCACCTGAACCACGGCCTCGCGATCATCCTCGCCTTCATCGGCGTGAAGTTGGTCCTGCACTGGGCTCACGGGATCTGGCCGTCGGTGCCGCAGGTCCCGACCCCGGCCTCGCTGGGCGTGATCATCGCCGTCCTCGTCACGGTCTCGTTCACCAGCCTGTACGCACGCCGTCGCGAAGCCGCCCGGACGGCACAGGAGTGAGCGATGATCACCGGACTCGTCGTCGGCTTCCTGATCGATCTGGCGGTCGCCGCCCTCTTCCTGGCCGCGCTGGTCCTGGTGGGCGCGGCGATGCGTCCGCCCCGGCCGCCACGCGATCCCTGACCGTGGGAAACCTGGCGTGTCGGTGGTCCGGACCGGCGGCATGTCCCGTACGGCCGGTACGCTCCCGGTGGTTGAGAAGACAGCCGTCTTCTGTTCGCACGCCGGAAAAGCCGGTGAGGAAAGGTGGCTGTCCGTGTCCAACGCCGTGCGTCACGGCGAGCAATCCCCGCCACGTAGACCTTCCACCCAGCCGACCCGGTTGCATGTCCTGCTGGTCGAGGACGACGACGGCGACGCGCTCCTGGTCGAAGAGATGCTCGCGGACGCCGTCGAAAACCTGGAACAGGTCGTCCTCGACAGGGTGACGACGCTCCAACGGGCACTCGCGCGGCCGATCACCGCCGACTGTGTGCTCCTGGATCTCCAGCTTCCGGACGCGACGGGCCTGACCGGTCTGACCAGGCTCCGGCAGCACGCGCCGTCGACCGCGGTGATCGTCCTGACCGGTCAGGAGGACGAGGCCACCGGGGTGGCGGCGCTGGGCGCGGGTGCCCAGGACTATCTGGTCAAACAGCATGTCGACGGCAGGCTCCTGGCGCGGACCCTCCGGTATTCCTGGGAACGCAGCCGTGCCGAACGCATCGAGCAGCAACTCCTGCAGCATCAGTTGCTGGCGAGGGAGAACGCGCGCCTCGAACGCGGCCTGCTGCCGACCCCGCTGGTGACCGATCCCCGGCTCGGGCTCGCGGTGCGATACCGGCCCGGCCGGAACGGGGCCTTGCTGGGCGGCGACTTCTACGACGCCGTCGAACTCCCCGACGGCACCCTGCAGCTGGTCATCGGGGACGTGTGCGGACACGGCCCGGACGAAGCGGCGCTCGGTGTCGCGCTGCGGATCGCGTGGCGTTCGGTCGTGCTCGCCGGGCTGCCGATGGCGGGAACACTGGCGTTGGTGGAGGAAATGCTGCGGCACGAGGCCTTGGGGCCGCTGTTCGCCACCGTCTGCATGATCACCGTCGCCCCGGACCGCCGCTCGCTGAAGATGACACTGGCCGGTCATCCGCAGCCGCTTCTGGTCGACGACTCGGGCGGCAGGCTGCTGTCCAGGGAAAAACTCGGCCCGCCGCTCGGCGTGGCGCCGGGTGCGGGATGGCGAGAGCTGACGGTGCCGATGGGACCGCGATGGTCACTGCTGCTGTACACCGACGGCCTTTTCGAAGGACGGGTCGAAGGCAGCGGGGAACGCGTCGGGCTCGAACGGATGGCCGCCGCCGCGCTGAACAGCCTGGACGCCGAGGGCGGTTCCGCCGCGGCACTCGATCACCTGATCAGCGAGATGGACGTCCTGCACGGCGGTCCGCTGGACGACGACGTCGCGCTGGCGTTGCTCACGTTCGATTCCGGTGAGCCGTCGTGACGAAGCCCGTTTGGTCGATCAGCCGCTGGGCGGTGTTGTCCGGGGTGATCGCCGGTCTGCTGCTCGGGAGCGCGATCGTGGCCGGCGCCCTGGCCTTGACGAACCTCACCGATTCGCGCGCCAGGCTGCTGGACGTCACCGGTCCGCAGGTGCTGCAGTCCACCTCGCTCTCGACGGCGATGCTGAACCAGGAGACCGGTGTCCGCGGCTACATCCTGGCCGGACGTCCCGAGTTCCTGGAGCCGTACCGGGACGGTTTGAGGGCCCAGGACGCGGCCGTCGCCGAGTTGCGGCGACTCGGCGCCGTCCCCGGTACCGCGATCGGTGCCGATCTGGATCGGGTGCTGAGCGCCGCCGCGACCTGGCGAAGGACGGTCATCGAACCCGTGCTCGCCGGCGCACCGGCCACCGGCGCACAGGTGGACGCGAGCAAACCGCTGTTCGACCAGGTCCGCGCGGCCCTGAGCGTGTTGCAGAACCGCCTGGAGGCCGACCGGCTGGACGCACGGGAAGACCTGTCGGCCGCCGCCGAGGTCCTGCGGGCCATGCTCATCGTGATCGCGGTGCTGCTCTGTGCCGCGTTCGCGCTGGTCTTCCTTGTCCTGCACCGGAAACTGATCAAGCCGATCCGTCAGCTGGCCACCGAGGTCCGGGATGTCGCGCAGACCGACGTCCATCGGGAGGTCCGCGGCTCCGGTCCGAAGGAGATGCGGGAGCTGGCGTCCGATGTGGAGTCGCTGCGCTCGCGGATCCTCGACGAGGTCGCGCTGCTGGAGCGGGCGCAGGAGCTGATCGTGACCCGGACCCGTGAGCTGGAGCGGTCGAATTCGGACCTGGAGCAGTTCGCCTACGTCGCGTCGCACGACCTCCAGGAGCCACTGCGCAAGGTGGCCAGTTTCTGCCAGCTGCTTCAGAAGCGGTACCAGGGAAAACTGGACGAACGCGGGGACCAGTACATCGGTTTCGCCGTCGACGGCGCGAAACGGATGCAGGCGCTGATCAACGATCTGCTCGCCTTCTCCCGCGTCGGTCGCCGCCCGGGGGAAAGTGTCCTGCTGGAGTCCGAGGACCTGCTGGACGCCGCGCTGGGCAACCTCGAAGACGCGGTCGCCGAGTCCGGCGCCCGGGTCACCCACGGCGAGCTTCCCGCTGTACGCGGGGAGAAATCCCTGCTGACGGCGGTCTTCCAGAACCTCGTCGGCAACGCGATCAAGTTCCGCGGCGAGGAGCCGCCGGAGATCGAGATCTCCGCGGAGCCGGACGGCGAGGACTGGCGGTTCTCCGTCACCGACAACGGGATCGGCATCAGCGACGAGTACGCCGAGCGCATCTTCGTGATCTTCCAGCGGCTGCACGGCCGCGGCGAATACCCGGGTACGGGGATCGGCCTGGCCCTGTGCCGCAAGATCGTCGAACACCACGGCGGGAGGATCTGGCTGGACACCAGTGTGCCGTCGGGGACCCGGTTCTGCTTCACCCTGCCCGCCACCCCGAACCCCGACGAAGGAAACGAGCAAGCATGACCGAGTCCTTGGAGCCGATCCACATCCTGCTGGTCGAAGACGACCCCGGCGACGTTCTCATGACGCAGGAGGCGTTCGAGCACCACAAGATCCGCAACACCCTTTCGGTCGTCTCCGACGGCGAGCAGGCCTTGCAGTTCCTGCGCAGGGAAGCGCCGTTCGAGGACGCGGAACGTCCGGGGCTGATCCTGCTCGACCTGAACCTGCCCCGCAAGGACGGCCGTGAGGTGCTCAGCGAGGTCAAGGCGTCGCCGGAGCTGCGTACCATCCCGGTGGTCGTGCTCACCACTTCCGAAGCCGAAGAGGACATCCTCCGCAGCTACGACCTGCACGCCAACGCCTATGTCACCAAGCCGGTCGACTTCGACCGGTTCATCGACGTGGTCCGCCAGATCGACAACTTCTTCGTCACCGTGGTGAAGCTTCCCCGCTGAGCTCAGGGGAAACGGATCACGGTGATCCCGGCCAGCACGAAGAACACCAGCACCACCAGGGTGCCGCTGTGCCCGCCGGACGAACTGGTCACGACCTGCTCGACGGCGCCGGTCAGCCGCACCCCGCAGTCCGCGACGACGGTGTGCCTGCCTGCCTCGATCCGGGTGAACTCGACGGCCGCGGTGAAGGCGCCGGTGCCGTCGGCGTAGGCGCCACCGACGCGTTCGCCGTCCGACGTCAGCGTGACGCGTTCGCCGGGTGTGCAGCCCTTGCCCGTCGCGGACAGCGCGTCGCCGGGCTGCACGCTCGGCCGGTCGAGGACCAGGTCGTTCGGGCCCGGCGGGGTGCTGCTCGTCGACGGGACGTCCGTCGGCGGCGGGGGAGTGTCCGTTGTGGACGGTGGCGTCGTGGTGGGCGGCGTCGTCGTGGTCACGGGAGTGGTCGGCGTGGTGGTCGTTCCCGGTCTGGTCGGGGTGGTCACCGGGACCGACGGCTTGGTCGTCGGAGGCACCTTCGTCGTCGGAGGCGCCGTGGTCACGGTCCCGGTCACGCGGAAGGTCGCGTTCCCGGTCAGCGGCTGTCCGGTCCGCGCGTTCGTGCAGGTGCCGGTGACGGTGTGGCCACCGGGGGTCGCGTTGCCCGGAACGGTCGCCCCGACCTGTCCGCTGGGGGCACCGACCGACGTGATGGCCGTTCCTTCCCACGTGAAAGAAATAGGTCCTTTGCACGGGGAGAAATTCCAGGAAATGGTGAAAGAACTCCCGGCGGGTCCGCTCGAAGGTTTCAAACCAACCGTGGACTGATAAGGGGACTGCTGCGCGTTTCCCGTCCCCACCTGGGAAAGCAGGAACAACAACCCGGTCACGGTGCCGAATATCAGGCGAACCACGATACGCATTGGGACGTCCCTCTCCGGTAAGTACTCGCTGTAGCATTCCGGACCAGTCGGCCGAGGAAAACAGGGGATGCGCAAAATGGGACGTGTCATCGCGGCAGGGGTTGCGTTGGGGCTGTGCGCGGTCCTCTTGGGCTCACCACCGGCCAATGCGGACGATGTCCTCGACGGCAGGCTCGACCTGGCGGTCACCCTCGATGACCAGCCGATCGCCAACGCCACGGTCATGGTCGATCCGGCGAAACAGGTCGAGCTCACCGTCACGGCCACCAACAGTGGTGGGACCTCGGTCAAGGTCCGCAGCGTCCGGGTGTCCGGGGTGGCGCTGGCCCTGACCTTCTTCGCCTACGACACCACGGCGCCGTTCGAGGTCCCCGCGCACAGCCGGGTCACCAGGACCTTCGTGCTTGACATGGCGGATCTCTCCGGTCAGGCGATCGGACTGCTCCCGTCGACGGTCGAACTGCTCGACGCGCAGCGCGAAACGCTCGGCGAGGCGACCACCGTCGCGGACATCCGCGGATCCTTCTGGTCCGTCTACGGCGCTTTCGGGCTCGCGATGCTCGTGCTGACCGTGCTGGCGTGGCTGACCGCCCTGCTCGCGCTGGCCCGCCACCGCCTTCCCGCCAACCGGTGGCGGCGCGGCCTGCGTTTCCTGCCTGCCGGATTCGGCACCGGGCTCGTCGCCGTCGTCTCGCTGTCGGTGCTGCGGCTCGTCCCGCCGGAGCCGGCGATCGAGATCCCGGTGGTCCTCGGCGCCGCCGTGATCGCCTTCCTGCTCGGCTACCTGACCCCGCATCCCGAGCCGGGCTCCAGCGGCGACGAGACGGTCCGCTTTCCCGACGGCACCAAGGAATTCAACCGATGAGCGCACCCGCCGAGGTCGTCGCCGCGCTGCCGCAGTACGAGATCGGGCCCGCGATCGGCCAGGGCGGGATGGGGGTCGTCTTCGCCGGTGTCCACCGTTCACTACGGCGCGACGTCGCCATCAAACAGCTGCCGTGGGACGTGCTGAACCACGCCGTCAGCAGCGAGCTCTTCGACCGCGAAGCGCGCGTGCTGGCCAGCCTCGACCATCCGCACATCGTGCCCGTGTACGACTACGTGCGCACCGGCCGTGAACACCTGATGGTGATGGAAAGGCTCGACGGCGGCACGGTGCACAGCCGGTTCCACAGCGGCGAGATCGGCGGGGAACAGGCCTGCGCGATCGGGCTGGCGATGCTCGCCGGGCTCCACGCGGCGCACGAAGCGGGCGTGCTGCATCTCGACGTCAAACCGAAGAACCTGCTCTTCACCACGCAAGGCGTGATGAAGGTGGCCGACTTCGGCATCGCGAAGGTGATCAGCGAGGGCGCCACCCTCGTCACGCACGGCGGCGAAGTCCTCGGCACACCCGCCTACATCGCGCCCGAGCAGGCGATGGGCAACGCGCTGAGCCCGGCGGCGGACGTCTACTCGGCGGGCACGGTGCTCTACGAACTGCTGTCCGGGAAGCTGCCGTTCGACAACACCCGTGGCGCGATCAGCATGATGCGCCAGCACATGTTCACCGATCCGCGCCCGATCGACGGCGTGCCGTCACCGCTCGCCGGGGTCGTCATGCGCAGCCTCTCGCGCGAACTCGACTCCCGGTACCGCGACGCGGAGACCTTCGCCGCCGACCTCGCCTCCGCCGCCACCGCCGTGTACGGGCCGGGCTGGCTCGAACGCTCTCGCGTGCCGGTGCGGCACCTCACCCCGAGGGTGATCTCCGCGATCGGCGCGGCGGTGCCCGCCGGAGATGGGCCGACCCGGCCGGTCCGGCGTCCCACACCGGATCCGACGCTGTCGGCGACCCGCGCGGAACTCGAACCGGGGAAACGTCCGGGCTCGGTGCTCTGGTTGCGGCTGGCTGCGGCCGTCGCCGCGATCGTGCTCGTGGTGCTCACCCTGCTCACGCCGGAACGGTTGCCGCACGAGGCCACGACGCTGAAGATCGACGGCGTCGCGGCCTCGTCGGCGTCCCTCGACCTCAGCAAGACGTTCGCGGTGACGGGGGAGGGGAACCCCGGCCAGATCACCCTCGCCCTTTCCGCCGCCGGGATCCCACTCGGTTCCGCGTCGGCGGTCCCGAAACCCGAGGGCGAGGGCTTCCGTGCCGATCTCGCTTTTCCCGGTCTCACCCGGTGGATCGCCGGCGGCGCCGTCACCGCGACCCTGACCGCGGACGGCGTGCCGCGGACCTTCACCGTCGTCACCGACCAGCATCCGCTCGCGAGCGCGCTCGGCGCCGGCAGCCTGATCCTCGCCCTGTTCGCCTTGGCGTACCTGGAATCCGGGCTGCGGACCATCCGCAACGGACATCGCTGGCGGGGCGCGCTCGTCGGCGGGCCGGTGCTCGGCCTGCTGTTCGGCGCGACGGCGTGGCTCTGCGTCTCGGTGCTGAGGGTGCACGAGCCCGCGGTCCTGTTCGGCGTCGGCTGCTCGATCGCGGGTGCCGTGGCGACCGGTTTCGTGGTCGCGGCCGCCCGCGTCCGGCGCATGCGCTGAACCCGGGCGGCCCGCCCCAGGTCACGACTTGCGGTGCTTGCCCTCGTCGTCGACGACCTCGAACTGTTCCTTGCGGACCTTGCCGGAGATCGTCTGGTCCTCGGTGACGGTCTCGGTCTTGAGCCTCGCCCGCTCGACCGCGACGGTTTCCTTGTCCACCACCGGTTTCTCGGCGTGCAGCACGACTTCCTGTTCGTCCTCGGCGATCTCGGCCCGCTCACCGCCCGGCTTCGTGATCGGTTCCCGCTCGATCCGGACCTCCTCGTGGCTGACCGGGACGGTGACCTGCTGCTCCTCGGTGACGACGTACTTGCGCAGCCGGACATGGCCGGTCTCGACCTGCTCGGTGCCGACGTTCAGCCGTTCCTCGGACCGCGTCATCGTGCGCTCGGCGTCCCGATCCTTCCGGCCGGAATCCGCACGCGTGCCCGGGTCCATGCCCGCCATACCCGCCTTGCCGCGGCCCGCGTCGCCCTGGCCCTGCGTCCGGTCGTCCATCCGGCCGTCCGGCGACGTCCGCGGCATCGGGAGCCCGTAATGCCGGTACAGCTGCGCGCTCTCCTCCGCGGACAAGTGGCCGTCGGCCTCGATCCGGGGCGCGTCGGTGACCGCGTCCTTGTCGACGCGGACGTGCACGCCTTCCTTGTCCGCGTGCGCTCCCGAGAGCGGGACGAAACTCTCCTTGGTGCCGAACAGGCCCGTTTTGACGGTGATCCATTCCGGCTGGCGCGTCGCGTCGGCGAGGTAGACGTTGCCCACCTTCCCGAGCTTGTTGCCGGTCGGGTCGACCACGGCACTGTCGATGAGTTCCTGCGGCTGCATGGTCTTCGCCATCGGTCCTGCTCCTCTCGAAAGATGCTGCTGAGAAGCCCACCGTCGGCCGGGCCGGTGATCATGGCAACCGTCGTGGTGCACCTGTGGGTGACCCCGGAAAGTGGTGGTTTGAAGCGACGTTCGCGGGCTAGGCACGACGCCGCGTCGCAGGTGGAAGCGGGTGTCCGGGAGGTGGCGAGCGCGCCTGGGGGATGGCGCGAACGTGTGGTTCCGAAAATCGGATGCGGGGGCTTCCGGCCGTGTCCTACCCTCGTGAGCGTGATGCAGCACCTGTTCTTCCTCTGAGGAACGACGCCTCCACCGGTACCGCGAGCCGCGGCACCGGAGTTCGTTCTTCCTGCTCATCACCTTCACCGGAGGCAGTTCCTTCATGTCATCCCCTCTCTCGCCCGCGCCTGTGCGCGCGGCGCACGTCCGCCTGTCCGGCGTCCACCTCTCCTTCGGAGGACGGCCCGTGCTCTCCGGCGTCGATCTCGTCGCCGCGGCCGGGGACCGGGTCGCCATCGTCGGGGAGAACGGTCGCGGCAAGACCACTCTTCTCCGGGTGCTCGCCGGTGACCTGGCCGCTGATCGCGGCGAGGTGCATCGCTCGGGTTCGGTCGGCGTCGCCGATCAGCAGATCCCGCTCGGCGCGGCCGACACCGTCGGCGCGCTGATCGACCTCGAACTCGCCGCCGTCCGCGATGCGCTGAGCCGCCTCGAGGCCGCCACCGAAGCACTCAGCGAGGGCCTTCCGGGCGCGGACGACGTTTTCGCCGCCGCGCTGGAACAGGCCGAAGCCCTCGACGCGTGGGACGCGGACAGGCGCGTCGAAGTGTCGTTGGCGGCCTTGAACGCCGTGGACGACCGCGACCGTCCACTCGGGACACTCTCGGTCGGGCAACGCCACCGGGTCCGGCTCGCGTGCCTGCTCGGCGCCGGGCATCCGGTCCTGTTGCTCGACGAACCGACGAACCATCTCGACGCGGCGGGCCTCGAACACCTCACCGAGCGGTTGCTCGCGCACCCGGGGGTGGTCGTGCTGGTCAGCCATGACCGGGCGTTGCTCGCGGACGTCGCCACCACGGTGATCGACCTCGATCCGTCGAGCGACGGCAGGCCGCGCGTCCACGGCGGCGGGTACGCGAGTCATGTCGAGGCCCGCCGAGCCGAACGCGCCCGCTGGGAGTCCGAGCACGCCGAGCAGATCGCCGAACGGCAACGGCTGGCCGACGACCTGTCCGCCGCCCGGAACCGGTTGCGGGACAACTGGCGCCCGCCCAAGGGCACCGGCAGGCATGTCCGTGCCACCCGCGCGCCCGGACTGGTCCGCGCGGTCCACCGGCGGCAGGAAGAACTGGCCGGGCACGTGGTGGCCGTCCCGCCGCCGCCCGCCCGGTTCTCCATGCCGGACTTGCCGTCACACGGAGGCGCTGTCCTACTCCGAGCCGCCGGGGTGACGGTGGCCGGACGGCTGGCGCGTCCGGTCGACGTGGCGCTGGAAAGCGGCGACCGGCTGGTGGTCACCGGCCGCAACGGAGCGGGCAAATCGACGCTCCTGAGCGTGCTGGCCGGGGAACTGGAACCGGACACGGGCACGGTCACCCGCTCCCGATCGGCGAGGATCGGGCGGCTGGGACAGGAATCCGACCTGCCGGGCAGGCGGACGGCGATGGAGCTGTACGACGAACGGCTCGCCAGGTCGGGGATCTCCGGTCCGGGGCTGGGCGAACTGGGCCTGCTCGGCGGTTACGACCGCAACCGGCCGGTGGCCGAACTGTCGGTCGGCGCCCGGCGCCGGCTGGACCTGGCGCTCGTACTGGCCGGTCGCCCGCACGTCGTGCTGCTGGACGAACCGACCAACCACCTGTCCGCCACGCTCGTCGACGAGCTGACCGTCGCGCTCGGGACGACGCCGGCCGCGGTGGTGATCGCGACGCACGACCGGCAGCTTTCGCGGGACACGGCGTCCTGGCCGAGGCTCGCGTTGTGAACCGTCACTCGTGGTGGGCGAGGGTGTAGCGCACGGTCTGCGCCAGCACCACGCTCCCGTCGGGCTCGCGGAGCGGTTCGAGCTCCGCGAGCACGGCCTGGCGAACGGCGTCGAGGCGGTCTTCCGGGATCAGCTCCCAGAACATCCGCTGGCCGTGCGACCAGGACCAGGTGATCCAGTGCCCGGGGTCGGCGAACTTCACCGGATAGACGCGTTCCACGGACGTGACGCCGGTGAAGCCCGCCGACTCCACGGCCTGGCCGAAACCTTCGAGGGTGGCGAACAGCCCCGACCTGATGGCCAGCGTCCAGGCCAGCTCCGGCGGTACGAACGGTTTGAACACCTCACGCACGGCGGCCCAGCGCGGATCGTCGGCGCCGAAGGTGGTCACGCCCAGCCGACCGCCGGGCGCGAGGAGACGATGCCAAGACCGCAGCCCGGCGACCGGATCGGGCAGGAAGAAGACCACGAACGACGCGAGGACCACGTCGAAGGCTGCGTCGGGCAGCGTCGGTTCTTGGGCGTCCATAAGGGAAACCGAGGCGTTGACGCCGCGATCCTCGACGTCTTTCGCGGTGCGCTCGACCATTTCCGCGGACAGGTCGATCCCCAGCACCGATCCGCCCGCGCCGACCCGCTCGGCCGCAGGGAACAGCACCGCGCCCCGCCCGCAGCCGACGTCCAGCACCCGCTCGCCGGGGACGAGCGCGACCCGGTCGAGCAGTTCTCCGGCGAACGTGCCGAAGAAGTCGACCCCGAGGGCGTCGTAGGTCTCCGCCGTCCGGTCGAACAGCCGCGCCATCGCCTGCCGGGTGTAAGCGCTCATGCGCAGGACGATGGCCCGGTGAAAACGATGTTGTCAAACGGATGGCTGGGATTTGTCATGCGGGCTTGAGTGGTGATGGCGGGAATTCGGCCCGGCGTGAGCGAAGGCGAGACTCGCGTGATCAGAGACGTGACTCGCGTGATTGGAGGCCGCACTCGCGTGTTCCGCCTCTGATCACGCGAGTTCCGGCTTCGATCACGTGAGTGCGGTCTCACGAGAAGGCGCGGGAAACCTGCGAAAGCACGATCAGCCCGCACACCACCAGGTTCTTGTACTTGTGCTCCACCACGATGGCGACGAATTCGCGGATGGTGGCGCTCGGCCAGAAGTACCACGCCGTCGGTGACCCGATGACCTGGCCGTTCACCTTCGCGCGGCGGGCGATGAGGGCGGCGCGGAGCACGTGGAAGTTGTTCGTGACGACCGTGCAGCGGTAGTCCGCCTTCCGCTGCCGCATGATCTCGTCGCTGAAGGTGAGGTTCTCGAAGGTCGTCCGCGACCGGTCTTCGAGCAGGATCCGCTCCCTCGGCACGCCGTTCTCGACCAGATACCCGGCCATGGCGTGAGACTCCGGCAGGTCCTCGTCGGGTCCCTGCCCGCCCGAGGTGACCACCATCGGTTCCCCGCCGCGGCGGGCTTCGGCGTCGATCACGCGCCGGGCGCGGTTCAGGCGCCCGGCCAGCAGCGGCGGGACGCGGTGACCGTCCAGCAGTCCCGAACCCAGCACGACCACGAAATCCACGCCCTTCTCGGTGCGGATGCGGCCGTAGACGATCGAGTACAGGAGGAAGCAGACGAACAGGAACGAGAAGTAGACGACCAGCCCGTTCAGGATGCCCCGGACGATGTCGAGGGGTTCCCAGGCCAGTTGCGTGACGGTGGCGTTGAAGACGATCAGCGCGCAGATGCCGAGCCCCGCCAGCAGCGAAAGGACGTTGGCGAGCCTGCGGCCTTCCCGGCGGAGCATGGTGATCCCGTTGCAGATCAGGAAGACCGTCAGCGCGAGGACCGTCGGGATGATCAGCAGGATCACACCGACCGCGACGAAACCCGCCGCTTCGGGCGAAACCGAGGCGAGCAGCGCGATGAACGTCACGCCGAGGAAGAGGAGCGCGAAGAACAGGTAGAAGCCGTTCCGCAACCGGCGTCGGTCGCGCAGGAAGCTCACCAGGAACGCCGCGCAGCACAGGGCCGCGATGGCGAAGGGGATGGCAGCGGCCTCCACGGGGAACTCCAGCCTTGGGACGATGCGGACACGCGGCGGCATTCAAACACACGACGGACCCGCCGAACGCACTTCCCGTTGGTGTGTCGCCATCACTGACCCGAGTGAGTCAGCGAGCGCGTTGTACTGGCCGTTCGTCCCACACCGGTTCCGTCGTCTCCCGCACCTGCCCGTCCGAGCCGAACACGAGGTACCGATCGAAGGAGCGCGCGAACCAGCGGTCGTGCGTCACCGCGACAGTCGTGCCTTCGTACGCTTCCAGCGCCTGTTGCAACGCTTCCGCCGAAGCGAGGTCGAGGTTGTCGGTCGGTTCGTCGAGCAGCAAGATGGTGGCGCCGCCGATCTCCAGCAGCAGGATCTGGAACCGCGCCTGCTGCCCGCCGGACAGCTTCTCGAACCGCTGATCGCCCTGCCCGTCGAGTTCGTAACGGCGCAGGACGTTCATCGCCGGCCCCCGGCTTCGCGCGTAGCCGGTCCAGAGGATGTCGACGAGCGTCTGCCCGAGCAGTTCGGGATGGGCGTGCGTCTGCGCGAAATGGCCGGGGACGACGCGGGCGCCGAGCTTCCAGCGTCCGTCGTGCGCGACGTCCTCACCGGCCAGCAGCCGCAGGAAATGCGACTTTCCGGAGCCGTTCGAGCCGAGTACCGCGACCCGTTCGCCGTAGAAGACCTCCAGATCGAAGGGTTTCATCAGGCCGCTGAGTTCGAGTCCTTCGCAGGTGACGGCGCGAACCCCGGTCCGGCCGCCGCGCAGGCGCATGGTGATCTTCTGCTCGCGCGGTGGAGCGGCGGGCGCTCCGGCCTCCTCGAATTTGCGCAGCCGCGTCTGCGCGGCGTGGTAGCGCGAAGCCATCTCGTCGCTGCGCGCGGCGTACTGGCGCATGTCGGCGACGAGTTTCTTGAGCTGGGCGTGCTTTTCGTCCCACCGGCGGCGGAGCTCCTCGAACCGTTCGAACCGTTCCGCACGCGCCTGGTGATAGGTGTCGAAGCCGCCGCCGTGCACCCAGACGTCGCCGCCGGCGGGCCCGGGCTCGACGCTGATGATCTTCTTCGCCGCTCGCGCGAGGAGTTCCCGGTCGTGCGAAACGAACAGCACGGTCTTCTGGGTCTCACGCAGCCGTTCTTCCAGCCACTGCTTGCCGGGGACGTCGAGGTAGTTGTCCGGCTCGTCGAGCAGGAGGACACCGGATCCGCCGAGGAGCAGCGCCTCCAGCACCAGCCGTTTCTGCTCGCCGCCGGAGAGCGTGCGCACCTCGCGCCAGCGCGCCTTCTCGTACGGCAGGTTGAGCGCCGCCGTCGTGCACTTGTCCCAGACGACTTCGGCTTCGTAGCCGCGAGCGTCACCCCAGTCGCCGAGCGCCTGCGCGTACGCCATCTGGTTCGCTTCGTCGTCGCGTTCCATCAAGGCGAGTTCGGTCTCGTCGACGGCACGAGCGGCGGCGCGGAGCGCGTCCGGCGACACCGAGACGAGCAGGTCCCGCACGGTCCGTTCGTCGCGTACCGACCCGACGAACTGGGGCATCACCCCGAGCCCGCCGCTGATGGTCACCGAGCCCTCGCTGGGGGAGAGTTCCCCGGAGATGAGCCGCAGCAACGTCGTCTTGCCCGCCCCGTTGGCGCCGACGAGCGCGCAGACGCTGCCCTCCCCGACCCGGAACGAGACATCGTCGAGGAGAAGTCGTCCGTCGGGCAGGTGGTAATCGACATGTGCGACTTCCACGTGACCCATTTCGACAGACTGCCCGCGCACTCGGCGATCACGCAACGCAATATCTCCGGTAGTGTCGGCGACGTGGAGCGAACCTACTTCGGCGTGCGGCTCAAGCTGATGCTTGCGCTGTTCCTGCCCGAGTTGTTCGTCGTGCTCCCGGTCGTCGGCGGGATCAACCCGCTGAGCCTGGCCACCGCGCTGACGGCGTCGGTGGCGGTCGCGAACCCGCTCGGGCTGGCCGCCGCCCTGACCGCGTCCCTCGCCGCCGTCCTGCTCGCGCTCGCGGTGCATTTCCGCCTGGAACCGGCGGCCGCCGCGATGCGGGTGCGCGCCATCAGCCTGCGCGAACGCGCGCAGCTGTTCCTGAGCCTGCGCGATCCCGACGCGCGCGGCCGCGTCCGGCCCAGGGCTCCGTCACCGGGCATCGCGACTGCCTGACCTTTCTCGTCCGAAGGTGTGGCAGTCACTCCTGCCCGCATACCTTCGACCGACGGAGTGACCTGGTCATGTTCGATGTCTTTCTGTACCCCGTTTCCGCCATTCTCTGGTTCTGGCACAAGGTCTTCGGTGCCGTGTCGAGCCCCGACTCGGGCGTCGCCTGGGTGCTGTCCATCGTGTTCCTCGTCTTCACGCTGCGTCTCCTGCTGGTCAAACCCGCGCTCAGCGCGTTGCGTGCGGGCCGCCGCATGCAGGCGCTCGCCCCGGAGATGCGGCGGATCAAGGAGAAGTACGGCAAGGATCGCCGGCGGATGGCGGAAGAGGTCCGGAAACTGCATGCCGAAAGCGGCTCCAACCCGCTGGGCGGCTGTCTCCCGGCGTTGATCCAGCTCCCGGTGTTCCTGTCGCTGTACTGGGTCCTGCGCGATTTCACCCCGGGCGCCGCCTCGAACCACATCTTCGACCACTCCGGTGTGCAGTCGTTCCTGAACGCGGACCTGTTCGGCGCGAAGCTCGGCAACTGGCTTTCGCAACCCGCGGCGGAACTGGCGGCGTTCGGCACGGACCACGTCCACATGATCGCCGTCGGCGTGCCGCTGATGCTGATCGCGAGCCTGGCCACGTTCTTCTCGATGCGATCGGGCCTCGCGCGGCAGTCCGCTCCGGAGACCGCCGGGATCACCAAGCTGATGATGTACCTGGCGCCGGTCGGCATGCTGGTCTCGGGATCGTTCTTCCCGGTGCCGATCGGGGTGCTGCTGTACTTCCTGGCCACCAACGTGTGGACATTGGGGCAGCAGCACTTCCTCACCAAGGTCGTCGACCGGGAGGAGGCGTCGCGAGCGAGTTGATCGTCGGGACCGGTCCCGTCGGACGGCTTTACCCTCTGCCGGATGAAGAGCCAGACGACAGCGCGCATTCGAGTGACCGTGGCGCTCGCCGTCGGCTGCCTGCTCGCGGGCTGCGCCACGAATCCGCCGGAACCGGAACCGAAACCCGCACCCCCGCCGTCTCCGACCGGCCCGGATCCCGCACTGGTCTCCTGGGCGGGCGGATACTGCGGCGCGGTCAAGGACATGCGGCTGATCGTCTACAGCATGGCCAAGGGCTATGACATCGAGACAGCCGCGGACCTGCCGAAGGCCGAGGACTCGCTGAAGAAGCTGGACACCGCGCTGACCGCGGCGATCGTCGGGCTCGAGAAGCTCCCGAAGATCGCTCAGGACGCCGACAAGCTGGCCGCGGGCGAGCTGGCGTTCTACCGGAAGCTCCACGGGAAGGTGACCGAGTTCCGCTCCCTGCTGCCCCGAGGCGGCGTCGAATACGCCAAGGCCGCCCTCGATCTGAGCGGGGCCGATCTGGTCACGCATGTACCCGAGGTCAAGACCGGCGACGTGCCGGGTCTCGATCAGGCGATGAAGGCCGACAAAGCCTGCGAACTTGTCGGCTAGATCACGCGGAACAGGGCCAAGAACTGTTCGGTACCGGCGTGTCGGGCAAAGCCCGATGGGGAATCATCGCGCTCGCCCGGGAACTGTTCCCGGGCGGGTGGGTGTTCCCGGCGCCGTCCGGCGCCGGGAACGCGTTCGCAGATGACGTCCGGTGAGGGACGCGGAGTCCTCGGCCAAAGCCGACGGCGTGCCCTCGAACACCACCGTCCCGCCTTCGGCGCCCGCACCCGGTCCGATGTCGATGACATGGTCGGCGTGCGCGATCACCCGCTGATCGTGTTCGATCAGGACGAGGGTCGCGCCGCCGTCGACGAGTTCGTCGAAGAGCGCGAGCAACCGGTCGACGTCGCTGCCGTGGAGTCCGGCCGTGGGTTCGTCGAGGATCAGGCGCAGTTCGTGCGCGGGGCCGGCGTCGGCGAGGTGCCTGGCGAGCAGCAGCCGTTGCCTTTCGCCGCCCGACAAGGTGTCGAGGCTTTGCCCGATCGTCAGGTAGCCGAGCCCGACGCGGTCCAGCCAGCGTGACCGCTGCCCGATGGGGGACCGCTCGCCGAACAGCGCGGCGACGTCCGCCGGGTTCATCGCCAGCACGTCGGCGATGGTCCGGTCGTGCAGGCGCGCGGCGAGCGCGTCCTGGTTGAACCGGGTGCCGCCACAGGCGTCGCAAGCGGTCTGGACGTCGTCGAGGAAGGCCAGGTCCGTGATGATGACGCCTTTGCCCTTGCAGACCGGGCAGGCGCCGCGGCCGTTCGCGCTGAACCACGACGGATGTTTCCCCGTGGCCTTCCCGAAGGTTTCGCGGATGGGCTCGGCGATACCGAGCACCGTGGCGGGCGTCGACCGGATGCCACCACGCAGCGGAGCCTGTTCGACGACGACGAAATCGGGATGCCGCCGGGGGAGTTCGCCGGCGATCAGGGTGCTTTTGCCGGAGCCGGCGACCCCCGAAACGACGGTCAGGACGCCGAGCGGCACGTCGACGGTGATGTCACGGAGGTTGTGGCTACGGGCGCCGGAGATCGTCACGGCGCCTCGCGCGACGCGGGTCCGCTCGCGGAAGCGAAGCGGGACACCGAGGATCCGTCCGGTTTCGGTACCGGCCGTGAGGAGTTCGCCGGGGCCGCCCTCGAACTGGACACGTCCGCCGCCGTCGCCTCCGGCGGGCCCGAGGTCGATGACGTGGTCGGCGGCCGCGATGACCGCGGGATGGTGTTCGACCACGAGGATCGTGTTGTGCGCGTCGCGGAGCCTGGCCAGCAGTTCGAGCAGGCGGTGCACGTCGTGCGGATGCAGGCCGGTGCTGGGTTCGTCGAACACGTAGCAGACGTCGCTGAGCGCGCTGCCGAGATGGCGGACGATCTTGACGCGCTGGGCCTCACCGCCGGACAACGTCCGCGACTCCCTCGACAGGCTGAGGTAGCCGAGACCGACGGAATCCAGGGCGTCGAGGCGTTCCCCGATCGCTTGTGACAGCGGGGCCACCGACGGATCGCGCACGGCCGCGACGACGTCACGCAGCTCGCCGACCGGCATGGCGGACCAGTCCGCGATGGACCGCCCGTCGATCAGGCTTCCGCGCGCAGCCTCGGAAAGGCGGGTTCCCGCGCACTCCGGGCAGACGCCGCGGGTGACGACTCCGGCGAGGCCTTCCTGTTCCTCGGCCGTGAGGCGCGACGGCGTCTTGCGCAGGTACGAATCCCGCAGGCGCGGGACGATGCCGTCGAACAGGCCGTGCTTGGGGTATTCGGAGCCGGGGTCGTCGAGGGGGAGTGCTTCGGCGTGCAGCAGGGTCTCGACCTTCGCCGCCGGTAACCGTCCTAACGGGACATCGGGATCGACGAGTCCGGAATGGACGAGCCGTTTCCAGCGGTAGGTGCCGGGGGCGAACGTCGGGAACCGCACGGCGCCTTCGCGCAGGCTTCGCGAGCGGTCGAGCAGCCGGTCGAGGTCGATGTCGTCGACCGTGCCGAGCCCTTCGCAGCGCGGGCACATCCCGGCCGGATCGTTGAACGAGTAGGCGGGCGAGAACCCGGCGCCCGGCTTTCCGAGACGGGAGAACAGCAGACGCAGCAGCGGCGCGATGTCGCTCGCCGTGCCCACGGTGGACCGCGCGTTGCCGGTGAACCGGCGTTGATCGACGATCGTGGTGAAGACGAGGCCGTCGATCCGGTCGACGTCGGCGGGCGGATGTTGGGGGAGCCGGTTCCGGACGAAGGCGGGATAGCTCCCGGTGACCAGGCGCTCGGCTTCGGCCGCGATGGTGTCGAACGCGAGCGACGACTTCCCGGAGCCCGATACACCGGTGAACACCGTCAGCCGGTGCTTCGGCACCCGCACCGAGATGTCGCGGAGGTTGTGCGTCCGGGCTCCTTCGACGGTGATCCACCGGCCTCGGTCAGCTTGAACTTTCGCCATGAACCGAGGCTACGATGAGTTGTGGCCGGATTACGGCCACAACTAGCGGGAGGCGTCGTGACGGAACCACGGGAACGGATGTTGCGGCTGCTGTCGCTCCTGCAATCCGGCCGGGCGTGGCCCGCCGCCGAACTCGCGACGGCGATGGAAGTCCCGCCGCGCACCCTGCGCCGGGACATCGACCATCTGCGCGGCCTGGGCTATCCCGTGGAGAGCAGCCGCGGTCCGGGCGGCAACTACCGGCTGGTCGCGGGCACCGCGCTGCCGCCGCTGATGCTGGAACACGACGAGGCGATCGCCACCGTGCTCGGCCTGCGGCTCGCCGCGGCGGGTGGAACCGGCGTGGACCTGACCGCCGAATCGGCCGACCGCGCCGCCGCGAAACTCCGGCGTGTGCTGCCGTCCGCACTGCGACGGCGGACCGATGAAATGCTCGCCGCGGTCGAGTTCGGAACCGGCGAACGGCCGCGAGTCGCCCAAGACGTCCTGAACGTCCTCGCCGCGGCGATCGCGGCTCGGCGGTGCCTCGAGTTCGCGTACACGGGCAAGGACGGCCCGTCGTCGCGGACGGTCGAGCCGATGCGGCTCGTCCAGCTCGGCAGGCGGTGGTATCTCTACGCCTGGGACCTCGGCAGACGCGATTGGCGGAGCTTCCGGCTCGACCGGATCGACGCGCCGTCGATGACCGAGGTGGCGTTCGAGCCGCGTCCGCTCCCCGTCGAGGATGTCGCGGCGCATCTCCAGGAACGCTTCCACAGCCCGAAATCCCTCCGGATCACGCTGACCCTCGACGTCGGCGCGAGCGAGGCCGCTGCCCGTCTTCACCGGGTGGACGGGAGCTTTGAGGCTCTTGGGGAGGACAGGTGCCGATACGTCGCGTACGTCGATTCGTTCGAGTGGCTGGCGGTGGTTCTGACGCTCACGGATATCGGGTTCACGGTGGAGGAACCGGCGGAATTCGCCGAGTACCTGGTGCGGACGGGGGAGCGGCTGCTGCGGGGTGGGGCGAGTTCGAGTCCGTGAAGGCCTCCTTGAGGGACTCTGGGTCCCTCAAGGAGGCCTTCACGGACTGCGAGACGCCACATACGCCCCACGTGCACCAGCAGTCACAGCGGCCGCGCCACCACTCAAGAGGGCTGAGGCCACTGCTGCCCGCGCGTCCACGACTCCAGCACCATCAGCGTCTTTGTACCCGTCACCTGGTGATGCCGCCGGATCTCGTCGATGGTGCGTTGCAGGTGGCCCATGTCCCGCACCCGCAGCCAGACGAGCGCGTCGGGGTCGCCCGCGATGGTGAACACCGCCTGGGCCTCGGGCATCCGGGTGGTGGTGCGGACGATCTCGCCGACCTTGGTGGTCCCGGTGAACCGCAGTTCGGTGAACGCCTCGATGCCCCAGCCGAGTTTGGCGTGGTCGATCTGGACGGTGTAGCCGACGATGACGCCGTTCTCCTGCATGCGGTCGATCCGGCGTTTGACCGCCGCGGTGGACAGCGTGACGCGGGCCCCGATGTCGCCGAGGGTGCGCCGAGCGTCTTCCCGCAGCAGTTCGAGGATCTCGCGATCGGTCTCGTCGATGAGCTGGTCCGCCATGAGCCAGGATGGTACGCAGACGCAACGGATATCGGCCAGCAGAGAAGATGGGCCGGATTTTTTGCGTGCCGGGTGCCAATAGACTGCCGCCTGTTGCGACGGCCCGCGCGGTCGGGTCTCCTGTCGTGACGTCACGCGGGGGTGCCGAAGGAGGCAGGTCTGGTGGAGCAGTTCACGTTGGAGGACCGGTATCTGCGGGAGGACGGCACCGTCTACCTCAGCGGTGTCCAGGCCTTGGTCCGGATGCTGTTCGACCGGGTGCGGCACGATCGCGCCGCCGGGGCGTCCCCCGCCGTGTTCGTCTCCGGCTACGAGGGATCGCCGCTGGCCGGCTACGACCTCGAACTCGGCCGCCGCTCCCACCTGCTCGAAAAGCACGACGTCGTGCACCGTCCCGGCCTGAACGAAGAGCTCGCCGCGACCGCGGTCATGGGCAGCCAGCTCACCGCGTCGGTCGGCTCGTCGCGCGGCGGGGTCACCGGGTTCTGGTACGGCAAGGCACCCGGCCTCGACCGGGCGACCGACGCGCTGCGGCACGCCAACCTCGCGGGGACCGACCCGGCGGGCGGCGCGGTGGCGCTGGTCGGCGACGATCCGAACGCCAAATCCTCGTCGGTGCCGTGCGCCTCCGAGCTCGCGCTGGCCGATCTGGCCATGCCGGTGTTCTTCCCCTCCGACTCCCAGGACGTGCTGGACTTCGGGCTGCACGCGGTGGAGCTGTCCAGGGCGAGCGGACTGTGGTCGTCGATGAAACTCGTGGCGAACGTGGCCGACGCCGCGAGCACCGCGCATGTCCGGCCGACCTGGACGGCGCCCGAGCTGGCGCTGCCCGCGTACCGGCACAAGCCCAGCACCCGGCTGCTCGGCACCACGTTGATGGCGCTCGAACGCAGCCTGTACACCGAACGCCTGCCGCTGGCCGTCGAATACGTGCGCGCGAGCGGGATCAACCGGATCGTCCAGGAAGGACCGGCGGATCGCGTCGGCATCGTCACCGCCGGAAAGTCCTATTTGGACTTGATGCAGGCGCTGCGGTTGCTCGGCCTGGACGCCGACGCGTTGTCCCGGAACGGGATCCGGATCCTCAAGCTCGGTGTCATCCACCCGCTCGAACCGTCGATCGTCCGCCGCTTCGCCGATGGACTCGACGAAATCGTCGTGGTGGAGGAGAAGCGCTCCTTCGTCGAATCGGCGATCAAGGAAATCCTGTACGGCACCGCCGGCGCGCCCGCCGTGTACGGCAAGACCGGCCCGGACGGCCGCACGCTGTGCACCGAACTCGGCGAGCTCGACCCGGACGCCATCGCGAGGGTGCTGGCCACCCGGCTGAGCGAGCACCACGAGATCCCGTCCGTGACCGCGTGGCGGCGACAGCGCCGCCGTGAGCGCATTTCCGTGCCGCTGCTGACCAGGACGCCGTACTTCTGTTCCGGCTGCCCGCACAACTCCTCGACCAAGGTGCCCGAGGGCACGGTGGTCGGTGGCGGCATCGGCTGCCACGCCATGGCGCTGTTCATGGAGCCGGAACAGGTCGGGGACGTCGTCGGCCTGACCCAGATGGGCGGCGAGGGCGCGCAGTGGCTCGGGATGGAGCCGTTCGTCGACGCCTCGCATTTCGTGCAGAACATCGGCGACGGCACGTTCACCCACTCCGGCAGCCTCGCGGTCCGGGCGGCGGTGGCCGCCGGGGTGAACATCACCTACAAGATCCTCTACAACGCGACGGTCGCGATGACCGGCGGGCAGGACGCCGTCGGCGGCCTTTCGGTGGAACGGTTGGCGTCGCTGCTCCTCGTCGAAGGCGTCGCGAAGGTGGTCATCACCAGTGACGAGCCGAAGCGGCTCCGCGGCGTCCGGATGCCGGACGGTGTCGAGGTCCGGCACCGTGACGAACTGCTGAGCACCCAAGAGGAACTGGCCCGCGTTCCCGGGGTGACGGTGCTCATCCACGACCAGGAATGCGCCGCCGAGAAACGCCGCAAACGCCGTCGCGGCAAACTGGAGACCCCGGCGGCCAAGGTCGTGATCAACGAGCGGGTGTGCGAGGGCTGCGGCGACTGCGGCGAGAAGTCGAACTGCCTGTCGGTTCAACCGGTCAGCACAGAGTTCGGCCGCAAGACCACGATCCACCAGTCGTCGTGCAACGTGGACTACTCCTGCCTGGCCGGCGACTGCCCCTCGTTCATGACGGTGGTGCCCACCGGCCGCAAACACCGGCGGAAGGCCGGGGAGATCACCGCGGCCGAACTGCCCGCTCCCGAGACCTCCGGCACCGACTTCACCGTGCGCATCACCGGGGTCGGCGGGACCGGCGTGGTCACCGTCGCGCAGATCCTCGCCACGGCCGCCGTACTCGAAGGCAAGCAGGTCCGGACACTGGACCAGACCGGGCTCGCGCAGAAGGGCGGCGCCGTCGTCTCGGATCTGAAGATCACCGCCGAACCGACGCCGCAGGCCCCGAAACTCGCGGCCGGGGAATGCGACCTCTACCTGGCCTGCGACGTCCTCGTCGGCGCGGATCCGGCGCATCTGTCGGTGGCGGACTCCGGCCGGACCACGGCCGTGGTCTCCACGACCGAGGTGCCGACCGGCCGGATGGTCGTCGACACCACGGTGTCCTTCCCCGATGCCGCCGCCGTGCGCGGGGCGATCTCGGACAACGCGGCGCGGACGGTGGCGCTCGACGCGCGGGAACTGGCGGAGATCCTGTTCGACGACGACCAGTTCGCCAACATCCTCCAGCTCGGTGCGGCGCACCAGACCGGCGCCATCCCGCTGGACGCGGCCAGCCTGGAGCGCGCGATCGAACTCAACGGGGTCGCCGTCGCGGGCAACCTCCAGGCGTTCCGGCGAGGCAGGCAGCTCGTCGCCGATCCCGGCGCGCTGCACGCCGTGGTCGCCCCGGCCGCCGTCGCCGCGAGCCCCACTCCGTCGGCGGCCGCCCTGCGTGCCCGTGCGCTCGTGCACGCCGAACCGGGTTCGGAACTCGCGCGGCTGCTGGACATCCGCGTCCCCGAACTCGTCCAGTACCAGAACGTGCGCTACGCGAGGGAGTACGCCGAGTTCGTCGAGCGTGTCCGGGTCATGGAACGGGATTCGACCGCCATCACCGAAGCGGTGGCGCGGAATCTGCACAAACTGATGGCCTACAAGGACGAGTACGAGGTCGCGCGGCTGTCGCTCGATCCCGCCGTGCTCGCCGGGATCGAGGAGGAGTTCGGCGTCGGGAGCCGGTACGCCTACCGCCTCCACCCGCCCTTCCTGCGCGCGATGGGCATGAAGCGGAAGATCGCGCTGGGCCCGAAGTTCCGCCCGGTGTTCGTCGCGCTGCGTGCCGCGCGGAAACTGCGCGGCACCCGCTGGGACCCGTTCGGCAAGGCACACGTCCGGAAGGTGGAGCGGGAGCTCGTCGGGCAGTACCGGGAGACGATCCTCACCGCTTTCGGCACCGAGGACGCCGATCGCGGAAGGCTGCTGGCCTTGGCCGAGCTGCCCGATCTGGTCCGTGGCTACGAGGACGTCAAACTGGCGAACGTCGAGGCATACCACCGGGAACAGGCCGCGCTCCTGGCCGATCTCGTCCGGGCGGACCGGCTCGGCGCGAACACCTGACGTAGACGGTCTTGTCGTAAGGCAGCCCATCGAGGACGTCCGGGCGCCTTCCGTCAACAGGACGGATCACGTCCACCCTCGTCCCGGCTCCGGCGGAGAAGAACAGACGCATCGCCGAAGAATACTGCCGAACGTACCAATGCCGCGGCCCGATTGTCTTTCCTGACGGCTTTTTCCGCATCGTCCGTGCTTCTTGTGTCAAGAATGTGCCGGGTTTTCGTCGACAGACACGCGCGACCGGCAAAACTGGCTGCTGTCAAGAGTTTCCGCTGCGCGACGGTCCCGGTCGGCTGTTCGTGTGGAACGTGCGCGATTCGTGAAGTGAGTGCATTAGTGTCGCTTCGGGGTCCGCACATCCACACCACTGATCGGGATTGGGGAGTCATCGTGAAGAGGAATCGTGTGCCTGTCGCGCGAAGACGGATGTTCACCCTGGTGGCGGCTCTCGCCGTGGTCACCGGCGCGGTGACGGGGACCGCGCGGGCCACCACGACGGGGCCGGTGGACCTCGGCACGTTGCCGGGAGACGACGAGAGCACGGTCCTCGCGGTCAACGAGGCGGGGGAGATGGTGGGGCTGTCGCTCACGGGCCCGACCCCGAAGCGCAGCCATCCGGTTCGCTGGGACGCCAACGGCCAGATCATGGCGCTGCCCACGCCGGGAGGCACCGAGGGGCAGGCGCGCGACATCAACAGCTTCGGGGTGTCCGCGGGCTACGTGCTGACGGCGACCACCGCCGTACCCGCTCGCTGGGACGCCGCGGGTCAGGCGACTTTGCTGCAGCTTCCGCCCGGCTATCACAACGCCACCGCGTGGGCGATCAGCGACACCGACGTCGTCGTCGGGGCCTGGCTGACGCCGGCCGAGCAGTACCACGGGTTCCGCTGGGATCCCGATGGCACGGCCACCGACCTAGGCACGTTGCCCGGCGAGACCTGGAGCATGGCCGAGGGCATCTCCGGCGACGGCACCATCATCGTCGGCAGTGCCGTCCGCTCCGCGGCGAACCAGGCCGCGCGGTGGGTGAACGGCGGGCCGATCACCGAGCTGGCGCCGCAAGGGGTGAGCAGCGGCGCGAGCCGGATCAACAAGGGCGGAGTGGCCGCCGGTGTCCTGCGGGAGACCAGCAGCGGGCCGCCGATCCCGGCGAAATGGGATCGGGACGGTGTGATCCATCCCCTGGACTGGCCCAGCCCGTACTCGGTGTGGATCTATGGGATCGGCTCCACGGGTTACGTGGTCGGCAGCGGCTATCTCAACCCGCCGCGCCGATCGGCCCTGCTGTGGGATCTCGACGGCGACGTCATCGCGTTGCCTGACGACGGCCTCGGCGCCGACGCCGAAGCGGTCGACTCGCAAGGCACCGTGGTGGGCACTTTCCGGAGCAAGGCGACGGTCTGGTTCCGCGACGGGGAACGCAGGCAGCTCGGCACGCTGCCCGGCGGCACCCGCGGCCAGGGTTACCGGATCACGGACAACGGCCGCGTCGTCGGAACCGCTTCGAACGCGGCCGGGAAGTCGCACGCGGTGTACTGGACCCTCGGCTAGGGGCAGATCTGCGTCGCGAAAGCCACTTTCGAGACGTCAGATGTCCCGAAAGTGGCTTTCGCGACACCGGATATCGGCAGCCCGGCCGGTCAGCCGAGGTGGACGACCGTGGTCCGTTCGCCGTCGGTCACCGCGAAGCGTCGCCGGATTTCGTCCACGGCGACGCGTCTGGGGCCCGAGAAGGATCTGGCAGACACGATCGGGCCTTCCGCGTGACCGGTCGGGAGGTCGGGTCAGGCGGCGATCAGGTCTCCGGTGGCCCCATCGTAGAGGCGCGGATGGTCATACAGGGCAAGGAAATCACCGGCGAACGGAACGACATCGCCCGCGGGCTGGTCCAGCTGACTACGCCAGACGAACGACCGGTCGGCGAGAGACCATCGGGCCAGCATGGTGGGGCCGAGGTCGTCGGGGCCGTCCGGGTCGTTTTCCTCCGTGGACGTGCTGATCACGATGCCTTCGCCGACGAAGCAAGCGCCCGCGACCTCGGCCTGGACGACACCGATCTGAGTGAACACGTCTCCCACCGAGTCGAGCGTCGTAGGGTCGGCCAGCGCCTTCTCCAGGTCGTAGACCGCCAAGCCGTACCAGGGCTGCCAGACCCAGCCGGCACTGAGCAAGTACCGGCCGTCCGGCGAGACCGCCAACCGTCCTGCCGTCGGGCAGGGTGCACAACACCAGCGGATAGCGGTAGGCATCCGCCTTGTAACCGCTGCGGGTGAGCTCGCGGATCGGACGGCCGTCCGGCGAGACCAGCAGCCCGGTCGTGCCGGTATCGGTCATCAGCGCGATCAGGTCGCGGCGGGGAGAGATCGCCACCGTGTCGAACGTTTCGCAGTACTCGCCGAACAACGTGGAATCCGGTGACACGTGGTGGAGTGTTTCTCCGATCCAGACCAGCGCCTTCGTACCCGCGACAGCGGTGACTTCGCGTCGAATTTCTCGCACGGACTGCAGCCTGCCCGACCCCGCGCCGGAAGTCCGCCGAATATCCACTGGACGGCACGACGAGACTCGGAGTGTGGACTCCCGTCGACCGAAGAGCGCTACGCCGGACCTGGGCCCGATGCCGCGGCGCATCACCGTGGACGCGCCGCAGGTGCGCGCGCTGCTGAGCGAGCAGTTCCCGGAGTGGGCCGGTCTTCCGGTCCGCCCGGTTGCCGAATCCGGGTGGGACAACAGGACTTTCCGGATCGGTGACGACATGGTGGCACGGCTGCCGAGCGCCGCCGAGTACGCCTTGGCGGTGGACAAGGAACAGCGCTGGCTCCCGGCGCTCGCTCCCCGGTTGCCGGTGCCCGTCCCGGTTCCGCTGGCGAAGGGTCGTCCTGGCGCGGGCTATCCCTTCGAGTGGTCGGTCTACCGATGGCTCGACGGCGAGCCCGCGAGTCCCGCTCGTATCTCCGACCCGGTCCGGTTCGCCCTCGACCTCGCCGGTTTCCTGGCGGCGTTGCGGACCATCGACACCACGGGCGGCCCGCGACCCGGCAAGCACAACTGGTTCCGGGGCGCCACCCTGCGCACTTACGACGCGCAGACCGAGCGCGCGCTCGCGGCGTTGGACGGCGACATCGACACCGGCCAGGCCCGCGAGATCTGGAAGGCCGCGCTGGACAGCCCTTGGGACGGAACGGATCGCTGGTTCCACGGTGACTTCGCGCCGGGGAATCTCCTGCTCGACGGCGGGGGACTGGCGGCCGTCATCGATTTCGGCACCTGTGGCGTCGGGGATCCGTCCTGCGACTTGGCGATCGCCTGGACGTCGCTGACCGCCGACGGCAGGCGAGCGTTCCGCGAGCGGCTTTCGGTCGACGATTCCGAATGGGAGCGTGGCCGTGGGTGGGCGCTGTGGAAGGCCTTGATCACCCGCGTGCGGACGCGGGACCGCGTCGACGAGGAAGCGGTGAACGCGCGCCGCGTCTTGGCCGCGATCGCTGAGTGACACTCGCCGGGCGGCCGATCGTGGTTGGATCGATCGCATGTCTTCCATCGTCGTCGCCGTGATCGCAGCCGTCGCCTCGGTCTCCGCGGCGGTGGTCGCCGGGATCTTCGCGCTGGCCGCGCGCCGTCTCGAGGCGCGGGTGCAGAGCGCCGACCAGGTCCGCGAACGGATCTCCGAGCAGAAACGCGAGATGTGCGAACCCGTCGTCGACATGCTTGAGCGCATGTTCACCACCGACGACCTGCCCACGGAAGAGGAACTGAAGCACAAGCGCCGCTTCGACACCTGGGTGAACGTCTACGGCTCGGACGGCATCGTCAAGGCGTACTCCCGCCTCATGCAGGGCCTTCCGGCCGGGGCGCCGCCGGACATCCAGTTCCGCCTCTACGCGGACTTCCTGATCGAGGTCCGCAAGGACATCGGCGACCCGGGTACCGCGGTCGACCGGATGCAGATCCTCGGGCCGCGCTCGGCGAACCTCTCGGATCGCCGGAGCCTGACCGACGCCGACCTCGACACGGTCTGCAAACGCCTCGGCTGGGTCCCGCCCTGGCGCGGCAAGTAGGCCGACCCGATCGCGGCCCTGTTGGCCAGTAACCACCCTCGCGGGGGTGGCGGCGGACGTTTTGGGGGCGCGGCTGACAGATTCGCGAACGGCGAATCGACCGCGTATGACAAAGACGAAGAATGGTCGCGCGGGCTCTGTGATTTTCCTTGCCTGCCGAGCCTTGCGGGTGTGTTAATTCCCTGTGGCATACCCGTAAATGTGCACACGCGCCCGCTGGGAAGGGCCCGCGAAAGCGGCCATTAATCGTTTGTCCGATGGTTTCGGCGGGTGTGGTCTATGTGTTGGAGAGGGACCTGTGAAACACAGAAGACGTAGTCGAAGACTGGCCGGGGGCATCGCCGTCGTGAGCACGGCGGCCTTGGTGGCACTGGGTCTCGCGATCGGCTCGGGCACCAGTGCCGCGGCTCCGGGTGAGCTCACGCAGAATTACTCGTGCCCGTTCCCGTTGATCGGCAATCAGAACGTCTCGGTCACCATCAAGACCACGCAACCTTCGACGATCGAGACCGGGAAACTGACTCCCGCCATCGAGATCACCGCCGTGTCCAACGCGGGCAAGACGGCGACGGAAGGCCTTCGTCTCGTCGGCGCCGAGTCCATCAAGGGCACCGCGAAGGCGACTTCCACCGTGACGATGCCCGGCAGCCAGGGCACGATGACGGTGAAGGTCGATTCCGACGTGCCGAAGCAGCCGATCCCGGCGGCGGGCAACGACCTCGTCGTGAACGCCACGGGCAGCGCGCCCGCGCTGAGGTTCGACCAGCCCGGCACCGCGACGCTCGCCGTGAACAACCTGCAGCTGGTGATGACCCCGCTCAAGGCCGACGGCACCGAAACCGGTCTCGGCACCTTCACTTCGGACTGCACGCTGGCGGCGGGGGCCGAGACCGTCCTGCAGACCTACACGGTGACCGGCTCGCCGGTCACCCCGGAAGCCGTTGTCGGCTCGGGGAACCACCCGCCGCTGAAGCAGGTCTACAGCTGCCCGTTCCCGTTGATCGGCAACCAGGACGTCACGGTCGACATCAACGCCACGCTGCCGAACTCGATCCCAGTGGGCCAGTTCACCCCCAAGATAGACATCACGGCGGTCTCCAACGCGGGCTCGACCGCGACCGAAGGGCTCCGGCTCGTCGGCGCGGAGACCATCAAGGGATCGGCGCTGGCCACCTCGCTGGTCTCGAGCCCGCAGGGGCATCTCGCCGTCGGCGTGCCGACCGCGGTTCCGCAGCAACCCATCCCGCCCAAGGGCAACGACCTGGTGATCAACGCGACCGGTTCCGCGCCGTCGCTGCGGTTCGACCAGCCGGGGACGGCCACGCTGTCGGTGCACGACCTGGTGCTGACCATGACGCCGTTGACCGCCTCCGGTGCGGAGACCGGCCTCGGCACGTTCGTCGCGGACTGCACTCCCGCGAGTGGCCAGGCCAACGTGCTGCACACCTTCACCGTCACCGCTGCGGCGGACACGACCGCGCCGTCGGCTCCCGGCGCCGTGACGGTCGGTGACGTCACCCAGAACAGCGTCGCGCTGTCTTGGGGCGCCGCCACCGACAACGTCGCCGTGACCGGGTACGACGTCTACTCGGGCGCGAACCTCGTCAAGTCCGTGACCGGCACCTCGGCCACGGTCGACGGTCTCACCCCGGACACGGAGTATTCCTTCACCGTCAAGGCGAAGGACGCGGCCGGCAACGTCTCGCCCGCCACCGCGCCCGCGACCGCCCGGACCGCGAAGGCCCCGGACACGCAGGCGCCGACGACGCCCGCGAACGTGCACTCGACCGGAACCACCCAAACCAGTGTGACGCTGGCCTGGGACGCTTCGAGTGACAACGTCGGTGTCACCGGCTACGACGTCTTGAAGGGCACCGAGGTCGTCAAGTCGGTCACGGAACCGCAGGCCACGATCGACGGTCTGGCGGCCGACACCGAGTACTCGTTCACCGTGGTGGCGAAGGACGCCGCGGGCAACCCGTCGGCGGCGAGTGCCGCTGTCACGGTGCGGACGCAGGCGGCGCCCGACACGCAGGCTCCGGGTGTGCCCGGGAACCCGCGCTCGACCGGTACCTCCGCCTCCAGCGTCGGCCTGGCGTGGGACGCGTCGAGTGACAACGTCGGCGTCACCGGTTACGACGTCTACAACGGTGCCACGCTGGTGAAGTCGGTGACCGAAACCAGCGCCACCGTCGACGGTCTCGCCGCCGACACCGAGTACACCTTCACCGTGGTGGCCAAGGACGCGGCCGGGAACAAGTCGGAGCCCAGCGCGCCGGTGACCGCCCGGACCGCCACCGCTCCGGACACCGAAGCGCCCAGCGTTCCGGCCGGTCTCGTCACGAGCGACGTCACCCAGTCCAGCGTCGCGCTGTCCTGGACCGCGTCGAGCGACAACGTCGGTGTCGTCGGCTACGACGTCTTCAACGGCGGCACCTTGGTGAAGTCGGTGGCGGGGACTTCGGCCACTGTGGACGGTCTCGCGCCGGACACGGAGTACTCGTTCACCGTGGTGGCGAAGGATGCCGCGGGCAACGTGTCGGCTCCCAGCGCCGCCGCGACGGCGCGGACGCAGGCCGCGCCGGACACGCAGGCTCCCGCCGCGCCGGGCAACCCGCGTTCCACCGGTACCACGCAGACGAGCGTGAACCTCGAATGGAACGCGGCGACGGACAACGTCGGTGTCACCGGCTATGACGTCTTCAACGGCACCACGCTGGTGAAGTCGGTGGCGGGGACTTCGGCCACTGTGGACGGTCTCACGGCTGACACGGAGTACTCGTTCACCGTGGTGGCGAAGGACGCCGCGGGCAACACGTCGACCCCGAGCGCCGCCGTCACCGTCCGGACGCAGGCCGCGCCGGACACGGTGGCTCCCGGCGTGCCGGGTAACCCGCGGTCCACCGGCACCACGCAGACCAGCGTGAGCCTCGCGTGGGACGCGGCGACGGACAACGTCGGTGTCACGGGGTACGACGTCTTGAAGGGCACCGAGGTCGTCAAGTCGGTCACGGGGACTTCGGCCACTGTGGACAGTCTCACGGCCGACACGGAGTACACCTTCACCGTGGTCGCCAAGGACGCCGCGGGGAACAAGTCGGCCGCCAGCGCGCCGGTCACGGCGAAGACCAAGCCGAACACGTCCCCGGTCGTCAAGTACAGCTACGACCTGACCGGCAAGACGCAGCTGAAGAAGCTCTCCGGCCCGATCGACCTGCGCGGTGGCATCAACGCCGCGATCAGCCTGGCGAACGGGACCTTCGAGGCCGACCTGACGCTGAACCCGACGAGCGCGAACCTCACGCTCTGGGGCTTCGTCCCGGTCAACGCGAAGATCGAGTTCGCGTCGGCGGGCAAGACCACCGGCACGCTGGCCGACGGCGTGCTCAAGTCGACCTCGGCGGTGACGGTTAAGCTGCCGCGGATCAGCGTCTTCGGCTTCCCGGTCTCGGCGAGCGCGAAGTGCCAGACGAAGACGCCGGCTCAGATCCCGCTGCAGTCGAAGGCGGGCTTCGACCCGCTGGCCGGTGGCAAGCTCACCGGCTCCTACACCCTGCCGCCGCTGCAGGGCTGTGGATTCCTCAACGACATCATCACCGGTGTCACCTCCGGCCCCGGCAACACGGTGGAGGTGAACCTCAAGCCGCGTCCGGTCGGCTGATCCCGCGCACCAGCTGATCCGGCCCCGTCGCATCCCGCGGCGGGGCCGGTTCGCTGCGCCGGATTCCGGCCAGCAGGAGCGCGGTCGCGACCAGGAGGATCGGCCAAGGGGTGAACAGGAGGACCGCGGCGATCAGCAGGGTCCAGATGCCCAGCGCCCAGGCGAGGAACAGGGGAGGGGTGATGCCGCGCCGCTCCAGCCAGAGCACGGTCAGGCCGACCAGGACGAGCGGCACACCGAAACTGGCCGCGCTGAGCCAGAAGGCGCTGTTCGCGGGGCTCATGGCGGCGAGATCGTCGTGCCACAACGCCCCGCTGAACCAGGTGCCGGCGTGACCGGCGGCCTTCATCACCGTCAGGGCGCCCAAGGTGTGGGCCGCGCCGAACAAGGTGATGAGCCAACCCGCCCATTTGATCATGTCCACTCCCCAGGTCGTGTTATACGGTTGCGTATAAAGGCAGGCTAGACCGGTTATACGGTGGCGTACAACCAGTGGAGAGGTGAGGTGGGCCACGGCATGGGCGCATTGCGCACACCGCGGGAGAAGTGGGTCGAAGAAGGTCTGCGGGCGCTGGCGGAGGGTGGGGTGGACGCGGTGCGCGTCGAGGCGCTGGCCAAGGCGCTCGGCGTGACGAAGGGCGGGTTCTACGGCTACTTCGCCGACCGCGCGGCTCTGCTGGAGGCGATGCTGGACGCCTGGGAGTACGAAAGCGTCGACGAGGTCCTCGCTCGCGTCGAGCGGGAGGGGTGCGACGCGCGGGACAAGGTCCGGCTGGCCGGGCGGCTCACCTTCTCCGGCGGCCGGCTGCTGCCCATCGATCTGGCCGTGCGTGACTGGGCTCGCCGCGACGATGCCGTGGCCGAACGCCTGCGACGCGTGGACAACCGGCGAATGCAGCTGGCCAGAGACGGGATCGCCACGTTCTGCGATGATCCCGATGAGGTCGAAGCCCGGGCGCTGCTCGCCTTCTGTGCGGCCATCGGTAACCACTTTCTCGCCGCCGACCACCCCGGGCAGACCCGTATCCAGGTCCTCGCTCGCGCCGCCGACCTCATTCTCGGCGGCCCGCCCAGTGATCCTGGCCGATTCACCGGACCACCGGCGTAACTGGTCCGGGTTACTCCGATCGGCCCTGCCGGGCGCGACGGTTCAGGTAATAAGTTGCCGCTAACAACAAATCCTGCCGTCGATGAAGCCTGTGGGAAGGACCCTCATGAAGTCACCGAAGCGGCATCGCGCGATAGTCGCGCTGTTGACCGTGCCGGCACTCCTGGCCGCCACGCCGGTGAGCGCCGCTCCCTTGGCGGACGCGCCGGGCGCACCGGGTACCGGGGCGGCCTGGACGACCGGGGGCAAGGAAGGTTTCGGTACCGCCGCCGGGGCCGCGTCGAAGGTGTGGTTCACCCTCGGCCAGGGCATCAACCACGAGATCTATTACCCGACCGTGGACACCGCCAACGTCCAGGACCTGCAGTACGTGGTGTCCGACGGCGCCGGGTTCACGCAGCTGGAACGCGATCACACCACCAAACAGCTCGTGCTCACCGATCCGCGTTCGCTGAGCTACCGGCAGATCAACACCGCCACCAACGGCCGGTATCGCATCACCAAGACCCACACCGCCGACCCGGCGCGGTCCACCGTGCTGATCCAGACCAGGTTCGAGGTGCTCAGCGGCGGTCCGCTGCAGTTGTACGCGCTGTACAACCCGTCGCTGAACAACAGCGGTATGGGGGACACGGGCGCCACGTCCGGCGGGCAGCTGGTCGCTTCGGACGGGCCGGTGTCGAGCGCGTTGGCCGCCTCCACCGGTTTCGTCAAGGCGACCAGCGGCTACAGCGGGACCGCGAGCGACGGTTACGTCGACCTGAGTGGCGACCACGTCCTCGGCGCGCAGTACGACTCGGCCTCGACACCCGGCAATCTGGTGCAGCTGGGGCAGATTCCCGTGGGGACCGACACGACCTTCACGCTCGCAGTCGGTTTTGGGAGTGATCGCGGTGCCGCGTCGGCGAACGCGTCGGCCTCGCTCGCGGGTGGTTTCGCGGCGGCGGACACCGCGTACCGGTCCGGCTGGAACGGCTATCTCTCGTCGCTGGCCGCGGTACCCCGGTCGATCTCGGGTGCCGGGCTGACCACGCAGTACAACGTCGCGTTGATGACCCTCAAAGCCCACGAGGACAAGACCTATCCCGGGGCGAACGTCGCGTCGCTCACCAATCCGTGGGGTGAGGCGAAGGACGCGAACGGCACGGGGGACTGCGGGTACCACGCCGTCTGGTCTCGCGACCTCTACCAGGTCTCGACCGCGCAGATCGCGGCGGGCGACTCGGCGGCGGCCAACCGGTCGGTCGACTACCTGTTCACCGTGCAGCAGCGGGCGGACGGTTCCTTCCCGCAGAACACCCGGCTCGACGGCACCAACTGCTGGACCAGCCTGCAGATGGACGAGGTCGCCTTCCCGATCGTGCTCGCGTGGCAGCTGGGCCGGTTCGACGCGGGGATGTGGGCGAAGGTGAAGAAGTCCGCGGACTTCCTCGTCGCACGCGGCCCCTCCACGCCGCAGGAACGCTGGGAGGAGAACGGCGGCTACTCGCCGTCCACCATCGCCGCGGAGATCGCCGGTCTGATCTGTGCCGCCGACATCGCCGAACGCAACGGGGACACCACGAGCGCCGCGCGTTATCGCCAGCTCGCCGACCAGTGGCAGGCGCAGGTCAGCGCGTGGACGTTCACCACTTCCGGCCCGCTCGGCGACGGCCGGTACTTCCACCGGATCGACGGAAACGGCAATCCGAACGACGGCCAGAACGTCTTCCTGCAGAACGGCGGCGGCAACCACGACGAGCGCGCCATCATCGACGCGGGCTTCCTGGACCTCGTCCGCCTCGGCGTGAAACCGGCGGCCGATCCCGACGTCGCCGCCTCACTGTCCGAAGTGGACTCCACGCTGAAGGTCGACACCCCGAACGGCCCGATGTGGTACCGGTACAACCACGACGGCTACGGCGAGACGGCGTCCGGTGGTCCCTACACTGGCGCCGGCGTCGGACGGCTGTGGCCGCTGCTCACCGGTGAACGCGGCGAATACGAACTGGCCAACGGCCGCTCGGCGACGACGCATCTGGCCACCATGGCGGCCTCGGCGAACGCCGGTTTCCTGATCCCGGAACAGGTTTGGGACCGGCCGAGCGCCGCGGGCTTCACCTTCGGCGAAGGCACCGGTGCGGCGACACCGCTGGCGTGGTCGATGGCGCAGTTCGTCCGGCTGGCGCACTCGATCGACGCCGGTGCCCCGGTCGAGACGCCGTCCGTGGTGAAGCAGCGGTACAGCGCGGCGTGCTCCGGCGTTTCGGCGCAGTTCACGGTGAACGCCACGACCTCATGGGGCCAGAACATCTTCGTCGTCGGCGATCGTGCCGAACTCGGTGCGTGGAACCCGGCGAACGCCGTGCCGCTTTCGTCTGCCAACTATCCTTTGTGGACGGGGAAGGTCGCGCTGCCGAAGGGGGCCGCGTTCCAGTACAAGTACATCCGCAAGGAGGGTGGCGCCGTCGTCTGGGAATCGGGTGCCAATCGCGTCGGTAGCGCTTCGAGTGGCTGCACGTTGGCGTTGAACGACACCTGGCGCCCCTGACGTCGCGCGCAACCGCTTGCCGACGTTGCGAAAGCCACTTTCGCAACCTTCAATGTCGCGAAAGTGGCTTTCGCGACACCCGCACCTTCGGCTTGGTGGGCCGCGTCCCTGATGTTGTTAGTGGTAAGGCGCTTGGCGTCGAGATGGTGGCGGCAGTGGGGTCGTAGTCCGTGAAGGCCTCCTTGCCTACCTTGAGGGTAGTGAAGGGGGCCTTCACGACCCTCCGGAGCGCCGCAGGTGCACCAGTAACCACAGTAGTCACAGCGATCGCGCGTGAAGGTCCCCTTCCCTCGGCTCAGCCGAGGGAAGGAGGCCTTCACGCGTTGCCAAGTACATGAAGGCCCCCTTCCTTGCGCTAGACGCAAGGAAGGGGGCCTTCATGTACTTCAGCAACCCGCTGCCGAAGTCACCGGCAGCCCGATCCTGCTCCGGCTCGGCTGAGCCCGGACTTCAGCCGCTGTTCAAGGCGGACACGACCGCCGCCACGGTCACGGTGTTGAACACGAAGGCGATGATCGCGTGCGTCGTCACCGTCTTGCGCATCTCGCGGGAGACGACGTCCACGTCGGTCGTGCCGAACGTCGTCATCACGGACACCGCGAAGTAGATGTAGTCGGACCACTCGGCGGTTCCCTCGTCGGGGAACCGCATCGCCTTGCCCTCTTCGATCACGTTGTCCGCGTGGTAGGCGATCGCGAAGGACACGAGGACACAGATCCAGGCGACGACGACCAGGGCCACCGCCACTCCCACGCGCATGCCCGCGGGCAGGCTCTCGCCGCCCAGACCGGGCATCCACACGACCGCCACCGCGAGCGCGGCCGCGGCGATGAAGATCGACACTCCCGGCCCAGGCGCCGTCCCGAAGACGTAGCGCTGCACGAACGTGCCGCGGCGCTCCCGGTTCGCCCAGTCCTGGATCTGCTCCGAGGTCGCCGCGCCGAACGCGGCCACTGTCACGACGAGATAGCCGACGAGGTAGGCGAGAAGAACCAGGACGCCGCCGTCCACCGAGGCGAGTGCAAGCACGTCGTCGCCGAACGCGAGCGCCAACGCGGCGACGAGCAGCGCGAACGCGAGGCTCAAGCCGCTCCGGCGCCGCTCGGGCAACCAGATCCGAGCCGTTTGCCGAGACAGTGCCGTCCCCTTTCGCCCGAGTCGAGGGCCAGTGTCGCACCAGGGCCTGTTTCGCAGCGCGCAGGCGGTACTCCATTCCAGTGATGTGACATTTCGTGGCAATATGTCAAACTTCAGGGGTGGCGAAGGGGATATGTCCGGAGTACGAGGGGGACGAATGGGGCAGGGGTTCTCGGTCGAACCGGCCGCGGTACGCGCGCTCGGCGACCTGGTCCTGCGGGCGGGCGCGGGTGCCGACAGCTATCGCCAGTGGTTCGACCGGCTGCTCGGCGCCGGGGCGGGGTTCGACACCGAACGCGGTGAGGGCTTCCTCGCCGCGGCCTGGCCGAAACTGGACCTATGGCAGCGCACGGCATTGAGCCAGTCGAGTTTCGCGGCCGATCTCGCCGCGAGCGGCGGGCACGAACTGCGCTGCGTGGCGCACTGGTACGGCGTGGTGGACGCGCGGGCGGCGGAGTTGCTGGACCGGCTCAACCCGGAGCCGGACGCCGCGCGGATCCCGGCGGACGAGGTGCGTGACCCGGTGGGGGCCGCGTCGTTCCGCGACGCCGTCCCGGTGGGCTACGGCGGCCCCGATCCGGCGGCGGTCAGCGACCCGGCCTGGTGGCCGGTGAAGGCCGAGCAGGAGCGCCAGGAACTGCTCGACCTCGGCGGGTCGCTGGGCGACGTCGCCGAGGTGATCAAGATCCTCACCGGGTCCGACAAGGACTTCATCACCATGATCGCGGACCTGCTCGTCGGCGACTGGACCGTGCTGCAGGAACAGGCGGTGCTCTACAACGACGCCGCGACGGGCCTGGAGAACATCGCGGCGAACATCGACCAGGGCCGGTTCGGGATCCAGGAGGTGTGGGCGGGGGAGGCCGCCGATCGGGCGAAGAACTGGCTGGCCGCCTACCGGGCCTGTGTGCTGCAGCTCGCGCAGTACTTCCGCGGCGCGTGCCGCGCGATCCAGGCGCTGGCGAAGCTCGCGTACCACCTGATGCAGGAGATCCGGCACGGCTACAGCTCGACGATCGACATCGTGCTGATGATCCTCACCAAAGGCAGGAAACTCGGGCTGGAGCGGGGGCTCCGGGTGGTGGACGTGATCAGCGAGCTGCTGGACGAGATCGGTCGCGGCGGCAAGATCGCGAAAATCGTGGAGGACCGCGAGGTACGGGACATCATCCACCTGATCCTGTCCTTCGACGAGGTCGTCGGTGCCATCCAGACGCTGATCAGCGCCGCGCTCGGGCTGGCGCATTCGTTCGCGGGGCAGAAGACCCTCGACGAACTGCTGCAAGCCACCATCGCGATGGGTGAACCGCCGCAGTGGCCGGAGGACTACGAGCACCGGGACGCCGAATGTCCCGCCAAGGGCAAGAGGGTGCTGTTGTGACGGGACACGGTCCGTTCGATTCCGAGCAGGGGGAGCGGGCACGGCAGACGGTGATTCGGTTGCTGGCGGCGACCGGCGGCGCCGCCGGGGATTTCGCCGGCGAGGTGCTCGCCGGGCGACGGCGGCCGCACGAACTGCTGGCCCACGGCCCCCTCCTGGACGAATTCGTCCGGGACGCGCAGGGTTGGTGGAAGCTAGTCGACGCGTTGCCCGCCGAGGAGCGGCAACGCCTCGCCGCGGAAGCCTGGCCCTCCCTGGAACGACAGGTCGGCGAACTGGCCACTTTGGACGTCGACGACGAGGTCGCCGAGCTGGAAGAGCTGGCCGCGCTGGCACAAGGCGCGCCCGCCCCTTCCCGGCGGACCCGTGACGACGACGAGGACGACGACTGGTCCGGCCGCTCCTATCTGGAGCCGCTCTGAGCCGAGGTGTCGTCCGCCGCGTCGCTGATCGCGTTCGCCTCGTCGATCCGTGACATGTGCTCTTCGGCCCAGTTCCGGAGCGCCGCCAGCGGGACGTCCAGTGACAAACCGAGGTCGGTCAGCCCGTAGTGCGCGCGGGGCGGCACGGTGGGCTCCACCCGGCGGACGACGAGACCGTCGCGGACCAGGCTGTGCAAGGTCACCGACAGCATCTTCTGGGACACCCCGGGGATCCGGCGCCGCAGCTCGGCGAACCGCACCTCGTGCGGAGCCGCCTCCGCGAGGACCTTGACCGCCATCGACGTCCATTTCGTTCCGATGCGGTCCAGCAGACGGCGAGTGGGGCATTCGGGGTCGAAGAGATCGCCGCGCCGTGTGGTCACCTGGAGCTCACCACCTGTGTCGAAAGTGCCGTCTTGGCGGCACCACTGAAGTTACCTACGGTTTTCTGGTAACCAATGGTAACCACAGCGGAGGCGACGTGCCCTCATCACGGCGGATCACCGTCAACGGCATCCAGGTCAACGTGACCGTCGCGGGCAGCGGGCCCGCGGTTCTGCTGCTGCACGGGTTCCCGCACACCTGGCGGCTCTGGAGCGAGATCATCGGCCCGCTCGCCGAGCACCACCGGGTCATCGCCCCGGATCTGCGCGGCTTCGGCGACAGCACGCGCGCCGCCGAAGGCTACGACGCGAGCACGCTGGCCTCGGATGTCGAGAGCCTTCTTGACGCGCTCGGCGAACCCAGTGCGGCGGTGGTCGCGATCGACGCCGGCACGCCGGTCGCCTTCCTGCTCGCCCTGCGGCGGCCGGATCTGGTGCGGCGGCTCGTCCTGATGGAGTCGCTGGTGGGCTCGCTGCCCGGCGCCGAGGACTTCCTCGCCGGTGGCCCGCCGTGGTGGTTCGGCTTCCACTCCGTTCCCGGGCTGGGTGAAACGGTCCTTATCGGACACGAAGCGGAGTACGTCGACTGGTTTCTCGCCTCGGGCACCCTCGGGCGTGGTGTGGCGCCGGAGATTCGCGACGCCTTCGTCGACGCCTACACCGGTGGGGAAGCCTTGCGCTGCGCCTTTTCCTACTACCGCGCCATGCCGGTCAGCGCGCGCCAGATCGGTGAGGCGGTCGCGACGCGCCGTCTCACCGTGCCCACGATGGCGATCGGCGCGCATCCCGTGGGCCGTGCACTGGAACGGCAACTGCGTCCCGTCACCGACGATCTCACCGCCCATCTGCTGCCGGACTGCGGCCACATCATCCCGCTGGACAAACCCGGGGAATTGCTCCGCCTGCTGACGCCGTTCCTCGCCGATGGCCCGCGTGTGTCCACAGTGGATCGTGCCCGTTAGGGCAAGGAATGTTGTCTGTCCGCACAGAGCGAGCACGCGGGCGGCGGGAGGCTGGCATCGTGTCCGCGTTGACGCTCCGGCCCCTCGAAGGGATGGCAGATGAGTTTTCAGGTCGTACCGGCCGAAATCGGCAAGCACGCGGCCAATGTCGACGGGATCGCCGAGCGGTTGGGCACCGTGCTGTCGGCGGCGAACACCGCGGCCATGTCGGACGAGGCCTACGGTCTGATCTGCGCGTTCGTCCCGCCGTTCATCAATCCGGCGGAGGAGAAGACGATCGACTCGATCAAGGCCGCGATCGACGGCGTGAAGGCGACCGCCGCAAACTTGCGTACGGCCGAACGGTCCTACACCGAGCAGGACACCGCCGGTGTCGAGATGTTCAAGCAGTACGAGGCCGCGATCCCGGCGACGCCGAAGGAGAGGGCGCAGCGATGACCAACCCTCTCGTCGCCACACCGAAGGATTCCACCACCGCGGTGTCCGGCGTTCCCTTGCTCGAGTCCGCGACCGAGCTCAAGGCGTCCATCGAAAGCGGTGACTGGGCGTCCGTCGCCGTCGGCGCGGTCGGCACCGCCATGGACGCGGTGTCCGCCGCCCTCGATCCGTTCGGCACCATCCTCGCCGCCGGGGTCGGCTGGCTGATGGAGCACGTCGGACCGCTGAAGGAGGCGCTCGACGCCCTCGCCGGAGCACCGGACGAGATCGCCGCGCACGCCGAAACCTGGCAGAACGTGGCCGTCGAACTCGGCTCGATCAGTGCCGACCTGGACGCGATGGTCGTCGCCGAAACCGCGAACTGGGCCGGTGCAGCGGGCGACGCCTATCGCGCGCGGGGAGCGGACGTCGCGGCGCTGATCGGCGCCTGCCGGCAGGCCGCAGGCGGCGCGGCGTCCGGCACGAAGATCGGCGGGGAGGTGGTCACCGCGGTCCGCACCCTGGTCCGTGACACCATCGCCGAACTGATCGGCAGGCTGATCAGCTGGGCCCTGCAGGTACTGGCGACGCTCGGCCTCGGGATGACCTGGGTGCTGCCCCAGGTCACCGCCGCGATCGCGAAGACCGCATCCAAGATCGCCACCGTCGTCACCAAACTGGTCAAGGCGATGAGCGCGCTCGCGCCGTTGATGAAGAAGGCGAAGAACATCTTCGCCGAGGCGGAGAAGGCGCTCCGCAAGATCGACACGGGCAAGACCGGCCCGGCGGGGAAACCCCGCGGCCCGAAACCGGGCGGCGGCGAATACAGCGGCACGCGTGGCGGAGGCGGCGGCAAGGGGAAGAACTCCAAACCGCAACCCGAGCAGCCGCCCGGGCTTTCCCCGAACCTCGGGAAGTTCGACGAGCTGACCCAGGCGCAGAAGGACGCGGCGATCAAGATGAAACAGTGGATCCGCGACCACAAGGACAGCGGCCAGTTCGGCGCCTGGCACAACGGCGTGGACGACAACAAGCTCAACTCGCTGGGCTTGGGGAACAAGCCCACCCCCGGTCCCGGCTCGACCTGGGGCGGCAGGATCTACGGGAACCACGGCCAGGCGGGCGGCAAGATCGGGAACGAGGGCCGGTTGCCGCACAACGGCAAGACGAGCGATGGCAAGAATCACGCCGATCAGCCGTTCGGCCCGGACGGGAAGCCGACGAAACCGTACGACGGCAAGTACTACGAGTTCGATGTCCACCCGACGCCGCGGTACGACAACAAACCCATCCGGGACGCCGACCAGTACACGGACTTCAACGGGAAACCGTTGCCGGAGAACCAGCGTCCGAAGCCGGATCGCATCGTCATGGACGACAACGGCAAGTTCTATTACGCGCCGGGCCACTACGACAAGTTCTACGAGATCCCCTGATCACGACCTGCTCGAACCCGCGAGTTCCGTCCTGGTGCACTCCGCGGCGGGAAGACCCAGCTCGGCGTAGCGGGCGATCGCGCGTTCGTAGTGGTCGCGGACGGTTTCCGGGTCGGAGGCGACTCGTGCGAGCCCCCGGTGGGCGCGCGCGACCTGCTCGTGGCAGCCGTACCGGGTCGCCACTTCCAGGGCTTCGGCGTGGTTCGCGCCGGCCGTGTCCGGGTAGCCACAGGCCAGGCAGGCTTCGCCGAGTCCGTTGAGCGCCCACGATTCGCCGTCGCGTCCGCCGTGCCGCCGGAACAGGTCGAGCGCCTGACGGTGGTGGGCGGCCGCGTCGACCGGACGGCCGTCCAGCGCCTCGGCCCGTCCGAGTCCGTCGATGGCCCATGCCTCGCTGCCCCGATGACCGAGCCTGCCGAACAAGGCCGCGGCTTCGGCGTGCAGGCGGCAGGAATCGGCGTGTCCGCCTTCGTTCGCGGCGAGCTCCCCGAGACCGATCTTCACCCAGGCCTCGCCGAAACGGTGGCCCGCTTCCCGATGCAGCGCCATCGCCTGCCGAAGATGCTCGTATCCCTCTTCCCGGCGGTCGATCCGGGCTTCGACGGTGCCCAGCCGGGTGAGCTGATGCGCCTGACCGGTCAGGTCGCCGAGACGGTGGAACAGGGCCAGCGCGCGGGTGTAGTAGTCGGCGGCCTTGCGGTAATACCCGGCGCTCTCCTCGATCATTCCGACGTTGCCCAGTGCGCGTGCCTGGCCGAGCGGATTCCCGGCCTCGCCGAACAAGGCGTACGCCGCCCACATGTGCGCGGCGGCGGACTCGGCTCGGCCCGCTTGCATGTGGAGGCCACCGGCGGCGACCAGCGCGTCCGCTTCGGCGGCGCGGTCACCGATGGCGCGGGCGGCCTTGATGGCGTGCCCGTGGACGGCCAGCGCCGCCGTCTCGTGCCGTCCGTCGAGGTAGCGGAACAGCAGCGCGGACAGTGTCACGGCGTGTTCGGGTCTCCCGGCCGGGGCCAGCGCCTGGACGGTCGGCAGTTCGGCGTCCAGCCAGTCCCGGGCGCTGTCGGCGTCGTCGAACGCGGGCATCGCGCACTCCGGCGAAGCGACCGAGGGCCGGCGGTTCGCTTCGGCGGGGTAGAGGCGATCCATCGCCGCCGCGATGGTGGCGAGGTAGTAGCCGTAGACCCGGTCGAGCGCCGCGGGCTCGTCGCCCTCGATCTCCGCGGCGTACGCCTTCAGCAGGTCGTGCATGCCGTAGCGGTCGACACCGGTGGGGTGGACCAGATGCGCGCGGGCGAGAGCGTCCAGCACGGCCCTGGCCTCGTCGAAGGAGCGCCCGGTCAACGCGGCCAAGGCGTACGAGTCGAACACGGGCGCCGGATGCCTGCCGAGGAGGGCGAAGGCGCGGATGGTGTCTTCGCTGAGTTGCCGCAGCGACCACGAGAACACCGCCCGCACCGCGGCCCGCTGATCACCGCCGGAACTGAGCAGCTTCAACGTCTGCTGGGCGGCCCGCAGTTCGCCGACCAGCCGCGACAACGGGGTGGCGGGCCGGGACACGGCGAGTTCGGCCGCCAGGCGCAGGGTGAGCGGCAGCCGGACACACCGTTCGGCCAGTTCGGCGGTGGCCTCGGGTTCGGTGTCGACCCGGGCGCCGATCAGCCGCCGGAGCAGGTCGGCCGAGTCGTCCTCGGACAACCGGTCGACGTCGACCCGGTGGGCGCCGTGGAGCGCGACCAGCCCGGCGAGTGAATCGCGGCTGGTGACCACCACGGCGCAGGTGTGCGTGCCGGGGAGCAGGGGCCGGATCTGTTCGAGCGTCGCCGCGTTGTCCAGCAGGACGAGCATCCGCCTGCCCGCCACCTCGGTGCGGAACCGGGCGGCGCGTTCCGCCTGCCCCGGCGGCATCCGCGTGCCTTCGGGCAGCAGCGCGGACAGGAGGGCGGCCAGCGCGTCGGCCGAGGACATCGGCTCGCCGGGGGCGTAGCCGCACAGATCCAGGTACAGCTGCCCGTCGGGAAAGCGGTCGCGGACCCGGTGGCCCCAGTGCACGGCGGTCGCGGTCTTGCCCGCCCCGGCCGTACCGGTGAGGCAGACGAGGACCGGTTCTTCGCCGGTGCCGTCGGCGACCCGGTCCAGTTCGGCCAGCACGTCGGCCCGGCCGGTGAACGCCGCGACGTCGGCGGGCAGCTGGGCGGGCACGGGGGCAGACGCCGCGCTCGTCGTCGGCAGGTCGTGGCGGAGCACGGCCTCGTGCACGGCGGCGAGCTCCGGCCCGGGATCCGCGCCCAGTTCTTCCCGCAGTGCGCGAAGAATCCGCTCGTAGTGGGTGAGCGCGTCGGCGCCGCGGCCCACGGCGTACAGCGCCCGCATCAACGCCGCCGCGGCGGGTTCCTGCAACGGATTCTCGTCGGTGAGTTCGGTCAGGCGGGTTAACGTCGCCGCCGCGTCGCCGTCGCGGATCTTGGCGTCGGCCCACGCGACGATCGCCGCCGTGTACTCCTGACGGAGCGTGCGGCGGGTGCGTTCGGCCCAATCTCCGCGCAGCCCGGCGAGTGGCTCCCCTTCCCAGAGTTCGAGTGCCGCGCTCAGCTTGGTGACGTCGGCCGGGTGCTCGCGGAGCAGACGCCGGAACCGGAAGACGTCGACCTGTTCGGGCCGGGCGACGAGGCGGTAGCCACCGGGATCCCTGGCCACCCGTGCGCCACCGGGATCGGCCTGTTCCAGCGCGCGCCGGATCCGCGTGATGTGCGCCTGCAGGGAACGGCGCACCTGCCCGGGCGGCGACTCGCCCCAGACCCGGTCTATCAGCAGATCGACGCCGACGGTTCGGCCAGCTTCGAGCAGCAGCACGGCGAGTACGGCCTGCCTGCGCGGCTCGCCGATGGCGACGGCCTGCCCGCCCACCTGCAGCCGGACCGGCCCCAGTAACCGGAAATCCACGTGATCCCCTCGCAATCCTCCCGCCCGGAAGAATGGTAGAACCGGTATTTCGGTCACCACAACATCTTTCGGGACAAGCCGAACAGAAATCCTTTTATCGCAAGGGAAAGGAACAGAAAGAACCGATACCCTGTTGGCGGATAACGGCGGTGGTCAGGCATGATCACGACTCATGAAGCGTGACGCAGACGACCGTTCGTTGTACGAGACCATCTTCCGCCGCCGGGACACCAGGGGTGAGTTCACCGGAGAGCCGATTCCGGCGGAGGTCCTGCGTCGCGTGCTGAGCGCGGCGCACGCGGCACCGAGCGTCGGCCTGTCCCAGCCATGGGATTTCGTCGTCGTGTCCGATATGGACCTTCGCAAGAGGTTCCGTGAACATGTGCTGGCCGAACGCGAAGTGTTCGAAGGCGGGCTGGATGCCGAGAGGGCCCGTGTTTTCGCGCCGATCAAGATCGAAGGGATCGTGGCGTCTTCCGCGGGCATCGTGGTCGGCTACGACCCGTCGCGCGGTGCGCCGGATGTCCTGGGACGGCACGCGATCGCCGACGCCGGCCTGTACTCGGTGTGCCTGGCCATCCAGAACCTCTGGCTCGCGGCGACCGCCGAAGGGCTCGGCGTCGGCTGGGTCAGCTTCTACCGCGAAGAGTTCTTGCGTGACCTGGTCGGGTTGCCCGAACACGTGCGCCCGGTGGCGTGGCTGTGCGTCGGCCCGGTGCGCGATCTGCCGACGGTGCCCGATCTGGAACGGCACGGCTGGCGGGAACGTCTCCCGCTCGACTCGGTGCTGCACTACGACCAGTACTCGAAAGGGCAGGTGAGCGGTCCGTGAAGGCCTCCTTGAGGGACCCAGAGTCCCTCAAGGAGGCCTTCACGGACACGACGCCTGGGGGAGCGCCGCGCGAGACGGTCAGCGCAGCTTGTCGACCTCGGCGATCCGTTCCCAGCGCGCACCGAGTGCGTTGAGCAGCGCGGCCATGTCGATGTCGTCGTCGCCGTCGAGGAGCGCCTTGTCCAACCTGCGGGCACGGCGGTTGACCTGGCTCAAGACCGACTTGCCCTCGTCGGTGAGCGAAAGCAGTTTGCGCCGCGCGTCGTGCGGGGATTCGACGCGCCGGATGAGCCCTCGCCGCTCCAGCCTGCGGCACAGGTCGGCCATCGTCGACGTGTCGAGGGCGACCGCGCCCGCGAGCGAGCTCTGGTCGCTCTCCGGGTAGGCGCGGACCGCGGACAGGACCGCGAACTGCGGACCGGTCAGCACCGGGTCCACGTGACGGTTCCACGCGGCGAGGTAGGCCTGATACAGCCGCCGGGCGCCGTAGCCGGGGGCCGCCAGCAGGTCCGACGGCGTCGCGGGAGTGACGGCTGGTGCGTCGTCCCTGCGCCGGCCCGTGCGCGCCGATTCACCCATCGCTACTCCTTGTCGGCTCCAACCCGCTGCCCGGGCCCCCGCGGTGATCCTACGTGTCCGGACGGTCGCTCACGGGAAGGCCGCCGAGATCCGTCCGCTGTCACCTCTTGCGTATCCGGATAGTACGTGTTCGTATGAAGCACGGTCTTCCGTATCCGGATAGTACGTGCTCGGATCAATATGGAGGTGGTCGGCGATGGACCGGAACCTGTTCAACGACATCTGTTTGCGCCAGCTGACGTTCTCGGGGGTGCACGAGGGCGAGACCGTGGTGGTGCTGACCCGCGGTGGTGAGCGGGCGGAGTACGCCGACGCCTTCTTGTGGGCCGCGCAGCAGCTCGGCGCCTCGGCCTACCACATGCGGCTGCCCTCGCCGGTCAGCGCGGCGGGCGCGTGGGCGGTGGGCGACTCGGGGCTCGGGAACATCCCGTTGGCCGTGGAGGCGCTCAAGAGCGTCGACATGGTGGTCGACTGCACGTTCCTGTTGTTCAGCAAGGAACAGTTCGCCATCCAGGACGCGGGCACCCGGATCCTCACCGCCGTCGAACCGCCCGAGCTGCTGGCCAGGCTCATGCCGACGAAGGAACTGCGCGAGCGCGTGGAGATCGGCGCGGAGCTCCTGGCCAAGGCCGGCACGATGCGCATCACCAGCCCGGCGGGTACCGACGTCACGTATCAGCTCGGCGTGTACCCGACGTTGTCCGAATACGGCTACACCGACACGCCCGGCCGCTGGGACCACTGGCCGGCGGCGTTCGTGTTCACCGGCGGCGCCGACGACGGCGTCGACGGGAAGATCGTGCTGTCGCCGGGCGACGTTCTGTTGCCGTTCAACACCTACGTACAGACCCCGGTCGAAATCACCATCGAACAGGGCTTCATCCGGGACATCCGCGGCGGAGCCGGATCGTCCGGGCTCGACGCGGATCTGCTGCGCTCCTACATCGAGAGTTTCGACGATCCCCGCGGCTACGGCATGAGCCACGTGGGCTGGGGCCTCGACGAGCGCGCGCACTGGCACGGCCTGACCCAGTTCCCCGGCGGGATGGGCATGGAACTGCGGAGTTTCTACGGCAACGTCATGTTCTCCATCGGCCCCAACAACGAACTCGGCGGCCCGAACGACACACCTTGCCACTTCGACATCCCGATGCGCGGCAATTCCCTTTACCTGGACGACGAACTGATCGTCGACAACGGCGAGCTGACCGTCGCCGAGATGCGTCCGGCGGCCCGCCGATGACCGACCACCACATCGGGATGATCGTCCCCAGCTCGAATCTCACGATGGAGACCGAGCTGCCGCGGATGCTGCGCGCCAGGGAGGAGGCCGAGCCGGGGGACCGGTTCGTCTTCCATTCCGCGCGGGCCCGGATGCGGCACGTCGAACCCGAACAGCTGCGGGCGATGAACGCCCAGGCCGGGCGCGCCGCGGCGGAACTCGCCGACGCCAAGCCCGGCGTCGTCGCCACCGCGTGCCTCGTGGCGATCATGGCTCAGGGACCCGGCTACCACTGCACCGCCGAAGACGACATCACGCGTGTCCTGCGTGAGGAGGGCTGTGACGCGCCGGTCGTCTCCAGCGCCGGTGCGCTGCTGTCCGGGCTCGAAGCGCTCGGCGCCCGCAAGGTCGCGATCATCACGCCTTATATGAAGCCGTTGACCAAGGCGGTGGCGGACTACATCGAGGACGCCGGATTCGAGGTCGCCGACGCCCTTTCGCTGGAGGTGCCGGACAACCTCGCCGTGGCGCGGCTGGATCCCGCCGGGCTGCGGGAACACCACCGCAGGCTGAATCTGTCCGATGTGGACACCCTGGTGCTGTCCGCCTGTGTGCAGATGCCGTCGCTGCCCGCGATCCAGCCGGTGGAGGACGAGATCGGGATCCCGGTCCTGTCCGCGGCGACGGCCACGACGTTCCGGATCCTGACGGAACTCGGCGTCGAACCCACGGTGCCCGGCGCCGGGAGGTTGCTCAGTGGCGCGGAAGCGTTGACGAAGACGGGAGGCGGGCATGGCCGCGAGTCAGTCGTTTGAGGTCGTTGTCGTCGGAGGCGGGCTCGGTGGGCTCTGCGCCGCGTTGTCCTTGCGGCAGCGGGGTCTGCGCGTGACCGTGGTCGAGGCGGCCCCGGCGCTGGGCGAGATCGGCGCGGGGATCCAGACCGCGCCGAACGCCAGCCGGATCCTCATCGGTCTCGGGCTGCGCGCCCGGCTGGAGCGGGTGCGGACCGAGCCGCAGGACCAGGTGCGCCGTCGCTGGGCCGACGGCAGCATCATCGCCCAGCTGGAGCTGGGCGGGCGGGTGACCGACCAGTACGGCGCGCCCTACTGGCACTACCACCGCGCCGACCTGCACGGAGTGCTGCTCGACGCCTGCCTGGATCCCGACGGCATCGGTCCGGTGGTGCGGGTGGCGACCGGCGCGCGGGTGGTCGACCTCGACCGGACGGTGCCCGACCGGCCCGCCGTGATCGCCGCCGACGGACGCCGGTTCACCGGCGACCTCGTGATCGGGGCGGACGGCATCCGGTCTTCGGTGCGCGATCTCGCCGGTTTCGACGACACCCTCGCGTTCTCCGGCGAGATGGCGTACCGGGCGCTGATCTCGGGCGACCTGATCGCGCAAGATCCCGCCACCCGCTTCCTGTCCGACCGGTACCACTCCACGATCTGGTACGGCCCCAACAAACACCTGGTGCACTACATGATCCGCGGCGGGGAGTACCTCAACGTGGTCGCGATCGTGCCGTGCACCGAAACGGTGGAGAAGGACTGGAGCGGACCGGCGACCGCCGCCGAACTCGCCGCGGAGTACCACGACTGGGACGATCGGGTTCCGACGATGCTGGCGAAGGCGAAGGACGAGGACGTCTCGGTGTGGGCGATGTACCGCCGCCGCCGTGACCCGGTCTGGGTCGACGGCCGGGTCGCCCTGCTCGGCGACGCGTGCCACGCGATGCTGCCGTACCAGGCGCAGGGCGCGTCCCAGGCGATGGAAGACGCCGCGGTGCTGGCCGAGGAGCTGGGTCGCGTCACGCGCGACGGGATCGACGATGCCCTGGTCCGCTACGTGGACCGGCGCGCCAAGCACGCGGGCATGGTCCAGGACGCCTCGCTGCAGAACATGGACTTCTATCACCTGCCCGACGGTCCCGAACAGCGTGAACGGGACGAGAAGCTACGGCGCTTCGACGGCGAATCCGACGTGTCCTACGACTGGCTGTGGAACGGCAGCCCGCTCACCGACCCCGACACCGAGTCCATCCACTACCAGTTCGCCCGCTGAGGCGCGCTGGCCGGCAATCGCATCGGAGTGGTTCATGCGTACTGGTGATCAGATCGTCCAGGATCTGCCCTGGCGATGGAGCGTGCAGGGAAAGATCTTCCTCATCGGCGGGCTGGGCTACATGTTCGATGCCTGGGACGTCGCGCTGAACGGATTCCTCACCCCGCTCGTCGGGACGGAATTCGGCTTGTCCGCCGGCGGGAAGGGCCTGGTGGCCACCGCGAACCTGATCGGCATGGCCGTCGGCGCGGTCGTCTGGGGCACGATCGCGGACCGGATCGGCCGGAAACGGGCGTTCAGTGTCACGCTGCTGCTGTTCGCGCTGTTCTCCGTGCTGGGCGCGCTCGCGCCGAACGTGGAGACGTTCCTGGCGCTGCGTTTCCTGGCGGGGATCGGACTCGGCGGCTGTATCCCGGTGGACTACGCGATCGTCAGCGAGTTCTCCCCGCGCAAGCAACGCGGCCGGGTGCTGTCCGCGATGGACGGCTGGTGGCCGATCGGGACCACGCTGGCTGCCATCACCGCGACGCTGCTGCTCCCGGTCCAGGGGAACTGGCGCTGGATGCTGGTCTTGATGATCCTGCCCGCGCTGTTGCTGTTCTGGGTGCGGCGTGGCGTCCCGGAATCACCGCTTTACCTGGTGCGCAAGGGCCGCGAGGCGGAGGCGCGGGCCGTGATCGACGACCTCGTGCGCCGCACGGGAGCGACACCGGAGCCGTATTCGGTCCCGCCCGCGGTGGTCGAGGACACCCGCGGCGGCGCGGTCGCGGCCGCGTTCGATCAGCTGCGCCGGGTGTGGGCGTTCAACCCGAGGATCACGGCGGTGGCGTGGTCGCTGTTCATCAGCGTCATGCTGGTCTACTACGCCGCGCTCAGCTGGATGCCGTCGATCCTGCGGGCGCAGGGATTCGGCGAGATCGCCGCCTTCGCGTCGACCGCGCTGATGAACGCGACCGGCATCGTCGGCGTCGCGGTGGCCGTGCTCCTGGTCGACAAGGTCGGCCGCAAGCGGATCATCATGGTCGCCGGCCCGCTCACCGCGCTGTCGCTGGTGGTGTTCTCCCTGCTGCTCGACACGCCTGCCGCCGCGGTGGTGGCGATCGGCGCGTTCGGCCTGTTCGCGCTGGTGGTCATCCCGGTGATGTACGCCTACGTCTCCGAGCTCTACCCGACGGAACTCCGGGCTTCGGGGTTCGGCTGGGCGTCGTCGTCGAGCCGGGCGATCACCGGATTCGCGCCCCTGCTGTTCGGCAGCGTGCTGTGGCCGGTGCTCGGGTTGCCGCTCACCTTCACCGTGCTGGGTGTGCTCGTGGTGGCCGCGGTCGTGTTCATGAAGCTGGGCGCGCCGGAGACCCGCGGCCGCGAACTCGACCGGATCGTCGACCCGGTCGAGGCGCCCGCCGAGACCAGGACGGCTCTGTGAAGCCCGCCGCGTTCCGGTACCACCGGGCCCGCGACGTCACCGACGCCGTCGGCCTGCTCGGCGAACTCGCCGCGGCGGGCGAGGATCCGAAACTCATCGCCGGCGGCCAGAGCCTGATGCCGATGATGAACTTCCGGCTCGCCCGCCCCACGGCGCTGGTGGATCTGGGACCGTTGCGCCGGGACCCGGCGCTGAACTCCTTCCGGCGCAACGGTTCCAGCCTCACCATCGGCGCGCTGGTCACCCATCGGGCGGTCGAGCTCGCCGAGCTGGGACCGGATTTCGACGTGCTTTCCCGCGCGATGCGGTGGGTGGGGCATCTGCCGATCCGGTCCCGCGGCACGGTGGCGGGCAGCGTCGTCCACGGTGACTCGACCGCGGAATGGTGCCTGCTCGCCCTCCTGCTCGACGCGGTCATCGTCGCCGAAGGGCCGCGCGGCCCCAGGGAGATCCCGGCCGAGGAGATGTTCCACGGCTTCTACACCACGGCCGTCGAACCGGACGAGGTCGTGACCGCGGTGCGCTTCACGAGGCCGTCGCCCCGGGCCGCGCTGACCGAATTCGCCCGCCGTCACGGCGATTTCGCGATCGTCGACGCCGCGGTGAGCATCGACGCGGAGCATGGCAGCCGCGTCGTGCTCGGCGGCGTCGCCCCCGCGCCCGTCCGGGTGCCCGAAGCCGAAGCGCTACTCGACGGCGGCGTTCCCGGGCCGGAGTTGTTCGCCGCGTGCGGGGCTGCCGCTGCCGCGGCGATCGAGCCGTCCGACGACGCGGCGGGCAGCGCGGCCTACCGCCGCCGGCTGGCGCGCACGCTCGTCACCCAGGCGCTGCACGAGGCATGGGAGAAAGGAGAAACGCGATGACCGCACGGTTCGACGGGCGCCACGGCCGCTGGGTCGGCGCGTCCGTGCCCCGGCGCGAGGATCCCCGCCTGCTCACCGGCCGCGGCCGGTTCGTTGACGACATCCAGCTGCCGGGAATGCTGCACGCGGCCTTCGTCCGTTCGACGGTCGCGCACGGCAAGCTCGCCGGGATCGACCTGTCGGCCACCTTGGCGGTCGAAGGAGTGGTCGCCGCGTATACGGCGGAAGACCTGGGGCTCGGGGACATCGTCGCGTTGCTCGACCGCCCGCCCGAGGAGTTCTCGCCCACCGCGATGCCGATCCTGGCCAGGGAGAAGGTGCGGTTCACCGGCGAACCGGTGGCGCTGGTCGTCGCCCGCGATCCGTACAGCGCAGAGGACGGTGTCGAGGCCGCGGTGGTGGAGTACGAGCCGCTCGGGGCGATCGTGTCGGAGGAGTCGGCGTTCGCCGAGGGCGCTCCGCTCGTGCACGACGAGGCGCCCGGCAACGTGCTGGTCGACGTGTCGATGTTCGACACGCCTGGTGTCGACGCGGCGTTCGAAGCGGCCCGCGCGAGCGGCGGCCGGGTGGTCGAGGTCGTCACGAAGAGCGGGCGGCAGAACGCGCTCCCGCTCGAAACACGGGGAGTCGTGGCGTCCTGGGACGACCACGACGACCAGTTGCTCGTCCAGATGTGCACGCAGGTGCCGCATCAGGTGCGCACGGCGATGGCCCGTTCGCTGCGGGTCCCCGAACGCACCGTGCGGGTGACCGTCCCGGACATGGGCGGCGGTTTCGGCCAGAAATGTGTCGTCGGCCGCGAGGAGATCGCGGTCGCGGCGGCGGCCCGGCGGCTGAACCGGCCGGTGAAGTGGATCGAAGACCGGCGCGAGGCGCTCACGGCCGGATTCCTTGCCAGGGAACAGCGTTACCGCACGCTGGCGGCGTTCGACGAGGACGGGCGGATCACCGCGCTGGACGTCGACGTCGTCTGCGACATGGGCGCCTACTCCTGCTACCCGTTCACGGCGGGGATCGAGCCGCTGATGGCGTCGGCCGAGATGCCGAGCGTGTACCAGGTGCCCGAGTATCGCGTCCGTGCCCGCGCCATCGCGAGCAACAAGGCGCCGACGGCGCCGTATCGCGGGGTCAGCCGTCCGCAGTACGTGATGGCGATCGAACGGATCATGGAACGCGCGGCGCGGGAACTCGGCCTCGATCCGGTCGAGATCCGGCGGCGCAACGTGATCACGCAGTTCCCGTACACCGGGGTCAACGCCATCACCTACGACCCCGGCACCTACCGCGAATCGCTCGAACTCGCCGAGGCGGCGATCCGGGACGAGGGCTGGTACGAGATCCGGGAGCGCGCCGCCGCCGAGGGCAGGCACATCGGCATCGGTTACTGCTGTTTCTCCGAGCGGACCGGATACGGCTCGGGTGCCTTCGCCAAACGGAAGATGGCCGTGGTCCCCGGTTTCGACATCTCCGAGATCCGGATGGACACCACCGGCTCCGTCGTGGTCACCAGCGGGACCATGAACCACGGCCAGTCGCACGAGACGACGCTGGCGCAGATCGTGGCCGACCGGCTCGGGCTGCACCTCGACCAGGTCAAACTGCGTCAGGGCGACACCGAGCGCATCGCCTACGGCTGGGGGACGTTCGCTTCCCGCTCGGTGACGATCGGTGGCTCTGCGGTGTCCCTCGCCGCCGGGAAACTCGGAGAACTGTTGTGCAAGATCGCCGCGCATCTTCTCGAGACGAGTCCCGACAACGTCCGCCTCGACGGTGACGGCGGCGTCGTCCAGATCGACGATCCGGAGCGTCGCGCGTCGTTCGAGGAGATCGCCGACGTGGCGTACCTGCGCAGTCATCTGCTGCCCAAGGACGTCGAGCCGACGCTGACGGCCACGGCGAGCTTCGACGTACCCGGCGACGGCACCTTCTCGAACGCCACGCACGCCGTGGTCGTCGAAGCCGATCCGGGCACCGGCCAGATCAAGATCCTGCGCTACGCGTGCGTCGAGGACTGCGGGGTGGTGATCCACCCGCAGGTCGTCGACGGCCAGTGCCGCGGCGGGATCGCGCAGGGTATCGCCGGCGCGTTGTTCGAGGAGATCACCTATGCGGGTAACGGGGAACCGTCGGCCGCGAGCTTCATCGACTACCTGGTCCCGACCGCGACGGAGATACCGGACATCACCGTCACCCATCTCGAAACCCCTTGCGCGTTCACGGAAAACGGCGCGAAGGGGGCGGGGGAGGGCGGCACTATCGGCGCACCCGCCGCGGTGCTGAACGCGATCAACGACGCGTTGCGCCACACGGGAGTCGAACTCGACGTGACCCCGGTGCATCCGCAGACCGTGCTCGCCGCGCTCGACGCGGGGGTCCACAAGGAAATGAGCGTTCCATCATGAGCGACCGGCACCTGATCGACCTGAACGTCAACGGCGAGACGCACGAGGCCCTCGTCGAACCGCGCAAGACCCTGCTCGACGTGCTGCGGCACGACCTCGGGCTCACCGGCACCCATGTCGGCTGCGAGCACGGCGTGTGCGGCGCGTGCACCGTCCTCGTCGACGGCGAACCGGTGCGGGCGTGCCTGATGTTCGCCGTGCAGGCGGAGTCGGCCGAGATCCGCACGGTCGAATCGCTGGGGCGCGACGGCGAACTTTCCGATCTGCAGCGGTCTTTCAGCGAGCACCACGGCCTTCAGTGCGGCTTCTGCACCCCCGGATTCCTCATGCTGGCCGAAGGTTTTCTGGCTCAGCGGCCGGACGCCGGCCGCGAGGAGATCCGCGAGGCCGTCTCGGCGAATCTGTGCCGCTGCACCGGTTATCAGACGATCGTGGACGCGATCGAGGCGACCGCGACCCGTCGATGCCACGCCAAGGAGAAGGAGGCGACAGCGTGATCCTGGAGAACCAGCTGTCCGTACCGGCGGGACCCGACGAGGTCTTCGCCTTGATCAACGACGTCGAACGGGTGGCGGGCTGTCTGCCCGGCGCGACCCTCGACGGACGGCAGGACGACGCCTATCTCGGCCGTGTCAAGGTCAAGGTCGGCCCGATCACCGCCGCCTACTCGGGCACCGTGCGGTTCACCGACGTCACCGAGGCCGATCGCAGCCTGCGGCTGGTGGCCAGGGGAGCGGACGCCCACGGCAACGGTGACGCCGAGGCCGACGTGACGCTGACCGTGCGCGAGGCACCCGGCGGCGCCACCATCGAGTTGCGCACCGATCTGTCGATCCGCGGCAAGCTCGCCCAATTCGGCAAGGGCGCGATCGGCGCCGTCTCCACCCGGCTGCTCGATCAGTTCGCCCGCAATCTCGCGGACCAGCTTCGAGCGGGGCCCGTCGCGGCCGCTCCCGCGCCGGTACCGGAGGCCGTCGACGGTCTCGCCATGATGCTTCCGGAGGGCGTCAAACGTTACGGCGTGATCGCGGCCGCCGCGGCGCTCGGGCTGTTCCAGGGCTGGCTGCTGGGCCGGATCCGCACCCAGGACAAACTGATCAAGGAGTTGCAGCGTGCCCGTCCATGAAAGCCTCGACAGCGTGTACGACCGGGCCGGTTTCGGGGCGAGCGTGCTGCGCGGATCGCGTCCGGCGCTGGTCGTGGTCGACCTGACCCGGGGGTTCACCGAACCCGCGTTCCCGTCCGGCGCCGACCTCACCGCCGAAGTCACCGCGACCGCCGCCCTCGTCGCCGAAGCCCGGCGACGAGGTGCGCCGGTGATCTACACCGCGATCAGTTACACACCGGCCGAGGCGGACGGTGACGCCGTCGCGTGGCTGCGGAAAGCGCCCGGGATGCGGGCGCTCCGCGAAGGCAGCGACGCGGTCGCCCTCGATCCGCGGCTCGAACAGCGTGAAGGCGACCATCTCATCCTGAAGAAGGGCGCGTCGGCGTTCCACGGGACGTCGCTGGCCGCGCTTCTCACGAGCCTGGGCACCGACACCGTTGTCGTTTGCGGCGCGACGACTTCGGGATGTGTCCGCGCGACCGCCGTCGACGCCGTCCAGTCCGGCTTCGACACCCTCGTCGTCCGGGACGCCTGTGGTGACCGTGCCGCCGGGCCCCACGATGCCGCTTTGTTCGACCTGCAAGCGAAATACGCGGACGTCGTCGATCTCGACGAGGCCCTGACGTATCTCGGGAATCCGGATCGCCGCACGCTCGGCCAGCCCGCGTTGGCGGATCTCGGCGACGTGCCGGCGACCAGCCGCTGGGTGACGTCGGGTTCGGTCCGCCTGCACGTACTCGACTACGGTCCCGCCGACGGCGTCCCGGTGCTCGTGCTGCCGGGAATCACCAGCCCCGCGGTCACGATGGACTTCGTGGCACGGGAACTCACCGATCTCGTGCGCCCGCTCGTGCTCGACGTCCGCGGGCGCGGGTTGTCCGATGACGGCGCGGAGTACGACCTGGCGAGCTACGCCGCGGACGTCGACGCTGTCGTGGACGGGCTCGGGCTGCGTGATCCGATCCTTTTCGGACACTCGATGGGTGCGCGGATCGCGGCCCGTGCCGCCACCACCCGGCCATTTCGGGGCACGGTGCTGGCCGATCCGCCGCTGAGCGGCCCCGGACGGGCACCGTATCCGACCACTCTCGACGCGTTCCTCGGGCAACTCGGCCAGGCCCGCCGGGGCACCGACGCCGACGAAGTGGCCCGATCCTGGCCGCGATGGCCGCGCCGCGAACAGGAATTGCGCGCCCGCTGGCTGGCTTCGTGCTCCCGCGACGCGATCGTCGCCACGCACGCCGGGTTCGAATCCGAGGACTTCTTCGACGACTGGCCGAAGGTGCCCGCTCCGACGTATTTCCTGTACGGCGGCGCGAGTCCGGTCGTCACCGCGCGTGGTGCGGCCGAAGCGGCCGAGCGCAATCCGTCGGCGGAGTTCGTCGAGATCCCGGAGGCGGGGCACATGATCTTCTGGGACGAGCCGGAGGCTGCTCTCTCCGCGCTGCGGGAAGCGTTGCGAAAATTGCTGTAGCCGCCGTACCTCGGGTGACCGGACGGACGACACACGTGACTGGACGGACGGCACGCGTGTTCAGACGGACGACTCGCGGCGAAACCCCTTCGCGCGGGTGTCGTCCATCCAGTCACGCGTGTCGTCCGTCTGATCACACGTGCCGTCCCGTCGATCACGCGAGCTGTCGGCGCTGTACAGGTGATCACCAGTCGATCGGCACCGCGACCGGGCCTCGGAGCGTCAGGAACATCCGCCGCCAGGCGACTTCTTCGAGCGGTACCGCGAGGCGCAGTCCCGGGGCGGCAGCCAGAAGCGCGGCGACACCGGTCCGCAGTTGCAGGCGGGCCAGTGCCGCGCCGAGGCAGTGGTGCGGTCCGTGGCCGAAGGTCAGATGTCCTTGCGTGCGAAGGGGATCGACTCGCTCAGGTTTGGGAAACCGCCGGGGGTCGTGGTTGCCCGCCTGCAGGGAGGCGAGGACGAACTCGCCCGCGCGGATCGTCACCCCGCCGACGTCTGCGTCTTCGACCGCGACCCGCCCCTGGTCTGCGGCCGAACCTTGGTCCTGGCGAAGGAATTCCTCGATCGGCGCGGGATCGCGGGGCAGTTCAGGGTCGGCCGCCAGCCGCAACACGACCTGGGCCAACGCGTTCGCGGGCGGGACGTATCCGCCGAGAAGGATCGCGAAGGCGAGTTGGGTGACCTCGTCCGGCCGCAGCGCGTCGCCGTCGTCGTCCCGGGCCTGCAACAGGCCGGTCAGGAGATCTTCGCCGGGCGCGCGGCGTTTCGCCTCGACGAGTTCCGCGAGGTAGTCACCCAGCTTCCGGGAGGACTCGGTCATCTCCTCGTAGCTCGGCGCGGTGAACACCGCGAGCATGCCGTCCGCCCAGCTCCGCAGCGCGTCACGAGCCGACGGTGGAACACCGAGGAGTTCGTTCAGCACCGAGAGGGCGAACGGGATCGCGTATCCCTCAAGGACTTCCGCGGGCGGACCCGGTGCGAGCAGCTTCGCGACCAGGTCTTCCGCGATCGCTTCGACCCGCGGCCGCAGGAACTCCACCCGGCGCGGGGTGAGTGCCTTGCCCGCGATGCGCCTGAGCCGCGCGTGGTCGGGGCCGTTCATGCTGAAGAGCAGAGCGTCGGCGCCGGTCTCGGGAACCCCGGGCAGCCAGACGCGGAATCGCGGATCGGTCAGCAGGGCACGGATGTCGTCGTAGCGAGTGACGAGCCAGGCGTCCTCGCCGGTCGCGAGACGCACGCGGCTCACGGGCTCCTCGAGTTCGGTCGCCGTGAACGGGTAGTCCATTTGCTTCCCCCTATTTCTTCGGTTTGCCGGTCACCTCTTCGGCCAGCGAGTGCAGCGGCATCAGCGCGGCGGGGTCCCCGCCCACCTTGAGCGCACGGGCGGTGAGCAGGCGGTACAGCTCGTCCGCCGCCCGGACCAGGCGCGCCGCGCGTTCCGCGGCCGAATCCTCGTCCGGATCGAGTTCGGTGAGCGCCGCCGCGAGAACCTGCTCTGCGTCACGCTGCTGGCGCTGTGCGACCGCCGTGACCAGGCCGTCGACCGGGGAGACCAGGGTGCGGCGGCGGTCGGCCGGATCCGGATGGGTGCGCAGGGCGCCCCGCTCACGCAGCTTGGCGACGGCGGCGGAGACGTGGCTCTGCGCGAAACCGGTGCGCGCGGTCAGCTCGCTGATCGACAGCCCCGGCGCTTCGACGACCACCGAGATCAGCACGAGATAGATCTCCGGCACCTCGGGATCGGCGTCGTCGCGCATGCCCTGGGACGCCAGTTCCATCAGGTGCTTGCCGAGCAGGTACAGCTCACCGGCTTTCATATCGGAAACGATACATCTAAAACGATGTATTTCGCCAGGTGATTGCCGTGGTCGCGCACGGCGACCCGTCCGAGCGAGCCGTCCGCGAGGCTAGCGGAGAATCCCTGACTCGATCCCGATCTCTGACCAGGCGATTCAGGCCATGACGTAGGCCCCAGGTCCGACTGGCACCAGTCAAGATCGGTCCTCGGTCCGACGCGAGCGGATGCCCGGCCGGGATGGACTGGCGAGCGACGTGATCACGCTCGACGGAAAGAAGACCTGATGATCCAGTTCGACCGGCTCACCAAACGACGAGGATCGGCGACGATCCTTTCCGACGTCGGTTTCGAAGCGCGCCCAGGCCGTGTGACCGGCTTCCTCGGGCCCAACGGCGCCGGGAAATCGTCGACCCTGCGGATCCTGCTCGGACTGGACCGGCCGACGTCGGGAACCGCGCTGATCGACGGCGTTCCGTTCGCCGGGCTGCGCGACCCCCTGCGCAAGGTCGGCGCCGTACTCGACGGCTCGGGAGCACATCGCTCGCGCACCGGCCGGGCACATCTGAACTGGGTCGCCGCGGCGGGCGGCATCCCGCGCGGCAGGGTGGACGAGGTCCTCGCGGAGGTCGGACTGTCCGACGCGGCGGGCAAGCGCGTCCGCGGCTACTCGCTGGGGATGGGGCGGCGGCTGGCCCTGGCCGCGGCACTGCTGGGCGATCCCGAGGTGCTGGTGCTCGACGAACCGGTCAACGGCCTCGATCCGGAGGGCATCCGCTGGATCCGCGGTTTCCTCCGTGCGCGGGCCGCGGCCGGGCGGACCGTCCTGCTTTCGAGTCATCTCATGGGAGAACTGTCGGAGACGGTCGACGACGTCGTGGTCATCGACCGCGGCAGGATCGTCGCGCGGGGAAAACTCACGGAAGTCGTCGGCGGGCACCGAAGCCTGGAGGACGCCTTCTTCGCGCTCACCACGGGGGCGGCGCGATGAGGGCCTATCGGGGAGAACTGCGCAAGCTCACCTCGCTGCCGTCGGTCTGGGCCGCGGTCGCGATCGGCGTACTGCTTCCGGCGGCTCTGACGTTCCTCAACGCGAGGGCGGCGGCCAGGCGCGGCGGTAACGTGGACCTCGGGTTCCAGGAACTCGCGTTCGGCGTGGTGGGCGCGATCATCCTGGGCGTCGTCGCGGTGAGCAGCGAATACACCACCGAAGGGGAGAACGCCGGTGGCGGACGGCAGATCACCACGAGCCTCACGGTCGTGCCGTCCCGGTGGCGATTGCTGATCACGAAGCTGGCGGCGATGGTCACCGTGGTCGCGGCGCTGGCGGCGGTTTCGTCGGCCGTCACCCTCACGATCGTCGAAGCGCTGGGCGTGAGCGATTTCGGGCGCCTGCCCGGAGTCGTCCTCTACTGGGTGCTGACCGCCCTGCTCGCGTCCGGCCTGACCCTGGTGACACGCAACGGAATCCTGCCGCTCACCGTGCTGATCCTGAACACGTCGGTGGTCACGGTCACCTACCTGCTCACGAAACTCACGCCGCTGGCCGCGTTCTTCCCCGACCTGGCCGGATTCCGGATGTTCATCGAGCGGGTGGAGCTGCCCGTCCGGCTCTCTCCGGTCACCGGGGGCCTGGTGATGACGGCCTGGGTCACGGCGCTACTCACCGCGGGCTTCCTCGTCTTCCGCGGGAGGGACGCGTGACGGGCGGCCGGGCGCTCCGGGCCGAGATCCTCAAACTGCTCAGCCTGCCGGCCACGTCCTTCACCCTGTTCGGCACCTTGGCGGTTTCGGTGATCCTCGCGACCGCGTTCGCGCGGCAAGGCGTCTCACCCGTCGGCTACACCCAAGCCGGGTTCCTCGTCCTCGGCGTCGTCGCGGTGACGTCGGAGTACAGCGGGGGTCAGATCCACCGGACCCTGACCGCCATGCCACGCCGGATCACCTTGCAGCTGGCCAAAATGGGCGCACTCCTGATCGTGGCCGTTCCAGCGGCCGTCCTGACCGCACTGGCCGGCGGACCGTGGTCCGACGTGGTGGGAGCGAGCGCCTACCTCGCGCTCACCACGGTCTTTTCCGCCGCCGTCGCGACGGTCGTGCGGTGGAGTGTCCCGGCGGTGGCCGGGCTGCTCGGGTACTACTTCATCGTGGGCCCGCTTCTCCACGGCCGGGCCACTTTCGCGGACTACCTGCCGGACGCCGCGAGCCACGACGTGCGCTCACTCGGCGGCTCGGCCGTCGTGCTGGGCTGGGCGCTCGTCGCGGTGGGGATCTCCGCGATCACGTTCCACCGGCGGGACGCTTGACCGCCCGCGGGACCACCAGGCCCAGGTCGTACGCCGTGATCACCAGCTGAGCACGGTCGCGGGCCGAAAGCTTGCTCAGGAGCCTGCTGACATGCGTCTTGACCGTCTTGACCGAGATGATCAGCGTCTCGGCGATCTCGGTGTTGGACAGCCCGCGGCCGACGAAGGTGAGGATCTCGATCTCCCGCTGGGTCAGCCCGGCAGGCGGGGGCGGGCTGCGGTGCGGCGGCGTCGTGACGTAGTGCTCTATCAGCCGGGTGAGGATGGCGGGCGCGAAAAGCGATTCGCCGCTGTGCGTCCGGCGGACGGCGGCGAGAAGCTCGTCCGGTTCGGTGTCCTTGAGCAGGAAACCGCTCGCTCCGGCGCGGAGCGCGCCGTAGACGTACTCGTCCAGTTCGAACATGCTCAGCACGAGGATCCTGGTCCCGGCCAGGCCGGGGCAGGCGCCGATCTCCTGGGTGGCCACGATCCCGTCCTGGCCGGGCATGCGGATGTCCATCAGCACGACGTCCGGGCTCAGCCGCCGCGCCATTTCCACCGCTTGGATCCCGTCCTCGGCCTGTCCGACGACGACCATGTCCGGTGTGGCGTCGATGATGATCGCCAGGCTGTGCCGCAGCAGCCGCTGATCGTCGGCGAGCAGGACCCGGATCGGTGGCTGTTCGGTCACCGGCGTGCTCCGTCCGGAAGTCGTGCGGTGAGGCGGAATCCGGTTCCGGCCGGTGCCGCGTGCAGCTCGCCGCCGAGGATCTCGGCACGTTCCCGAAGCCCGGCGAGGCCGTGGCCGGCCCCGGCGGCGGGGGACCAGGCATTTCGCGGCCCGTCGTCCTCGACGGTCACGACGATCGTGTCGCCCTCGCGCCGCAACCCGACGCGAGCGGTCGTCGGTCCGGCGTAGCGAGCGGTGTTCGCGACGGCTTCGCGGACGATCTCGCAGACAGTCGCTTGTATCCCAGGGGAAACGTCTCCGAGCTCACCGACGTCCAGTCGCGGTTCGAGGCCCAGCGGGCGGACGGCCTCGACGATGGCGGGAAGATCCGACAGGTTCAGCACGGGCCGCAGCGGCGCGCCGCGCTCGTCAGGATCGCGAAGCACGGCCAGCATGCGCCGGAGTTCGGTGACCGCGTCCCGGCTCGTCCGCTCGATATCGGCGAGCGCCTGTTCGCGCTCCGCTTCCCGGACTTCTCCTCGAACCCGCCGTGCCGCACTGGCGCGCAACGTGATCACGCCGAGGCCGTGGGAAACGATGTCGTGGAGTTCCCGGGCGATCCGGAGCCGCTCGTGTTGCGTGGCGTGCTCGGCCGCCCAGCCGGTGAGGCGGGCTTCGTAGTCGAGGCGCCGCTTGCGCGCGCGGACCACCGTCCACGTCGTCACGCCGATGGCCGTGGCCACGACGAGAATCGGCACGACGACCGCGCCGGGCCCGTTCGCGCCGACGGCCAGCAGCGCGACCGCGGCCACGACCAGCACCGCGGAGGCGACCAGCCACGCACGCGATCGCCATTCGGGGCGGTCCGGCGGTGTCATCACCGGCCATCGTATTACCGGCGGTGCTCAGGCCGCGTGCGCCAGCGTCAACGCGCCACCCGCCGCCGAAAGCAGCAGGACGGACCAGCGGACGGACCGTTCGCCGACCCGGCGGCTCAGCGCCCGTCCCAGCAGATCGCCCGCGAGTGCGGCGAGAGCGACCGCGAGGAGCACGCTCGCGGGCACCTCCACCCAGCCGAGACTGGGCAACGCGACCAGGCCGAGCAGGAAGAAGTAGATCGACAGCGTGCCGCGTGTCTCGTCCGCGCCCCAGCCCGCGCTCGCCCCGTACACCGCCACTGCGGGACCGGAAAGCCCGGCGACGGAGTTCATCGCCGCGCTCAGCACGCCCGCGCCGACAGCGGCCGTTCTGCCCGCCAGCCGTCTGCTGGTGACACCGCTCGCCAGCACACCGACGGCGAGGACACAGCAGCCGCCCGCGGCGAGCAGCAACGGCCGTGCCGGGACATCGCGGACCACGAGCGCGACGACCGGGGTGAACACCACCGCGGGCACCGTCAGCCACGCGACCTGCGTCCACCTGATCGCCCGCCAATGGGTGATCGCGACCGCGAGATAGACCGGGAAGCCGAGCAGCAGGGTGAGCCGGACGGCGTCGAGCGGGCCCAGTGCCAGCGCCAGGAACGGTACGCACAACAGGGAAAGCCCCATCCCGGAAAGGCGCTGGGCGACGACCCCGGCCGCCGCCGCGAGCGAGGTCAAGGCCAGGGTTCCCACGAGTCCATTGTGGATCCGGGCGCGGTGTGGCGGTAGCCGTCGCTTGGCGAAGACGTCATAGCCCAGCGCTATGAGCGGCGAACTGGACCCGTCGAACGCGCGGGTTCTGGCACTTCTGGCCGTTCCAGCCGTGCCGCACGCTCAGCGTCACTGCCTTTGGAACAGACGGGAGCGTGAGATGAAGATCGGTGTCCCTCGTGAAGTCAAGAACCACGAGTACCGGGTCGCGGTGACGCCCGCGGGCGTGCACGAGTTCACTTCGGCCGGGCACGAGGTGTTCGTCGAGCGCGGAGCGGGCGAAGGGTCCTCCGTGCGCGACGAGGACTACGCCGCCGCCGGCGCGAAGGTGCTCGACAGCGCTGACGACGTCTGGGCGACCGGAGACCTCGTGCTCAAGGTCAAGGAGCCGATCGCCGAGGAGTACCACCGCCTGCGCCGCGATCAGCTGCTGTTCACCTACCTGCACCTCGCCGCGAGCGAGCCGTGCACGCGGGCGCTGCTGGACGCGGGCACGACGTCGGTGGCGTACGAGACGGTGCAGCTGCCGAACGGATCGCTGCCCCTGCTGTTCCCGATGAGCGAGGTCGCCGGACGGCTGGCCCCGCAGGTCGGCGCGCAGACGCTCATGCGCGCCAACGGCGGGCGCGGGGTGCTCATCGGCGGTGTCTCCGGGGTGGCCCCGGCGCGGGTGGTCGTACTCGGCGCCGGTGTCGCGGGGATGAACGCGGTCGCCGGCGCGGCCGGGACCTGGGCCGACGTCGTCCTGTTCGACAAGAACGTCGACAAGCTCCGTGCCGCCGACCGGATGTACCAGGGCCGGATCCGCACCGCCGCGGCCAACGCGTACTCGATCGAAGAGGCCGTGCTCGAAGCCGACCTCGTGATCGGCGCGGTGCTCGTGCCCGGTGCCAAGGCGCCGAGCCTGGTGTCGAACGATCTCGTGTCCCGGATGAAGCCGGGCAGCGTGCTCGTCGACATCTCGGTCGACCAGGGTGGCTGCTTCGAAGACACGAGGCCGACGACGCACGCCGAGCCGACTTTCCAGGTGCACAACTCGGTGTTCTACTGCGTCGCCAACATGCCCGGCGCTGTCCCGCACACCTCGACATACGCGCTGACGAACGTCACGCTGCCGTACGCGCTGGAACTGGCGAACCACGGCCTGTCCGGCGCCGTCGCGCGGTGCCCCGAGCTGCGCGGCGGCGTCAGCACGGTCGACGGCAGGCTGACGTCCGCGCCGGTCGGCGAGGCGCTCGGAATCGGCGCCGTTTCGCTCGACGACGTGCTCGGCTAGGTGGTGCGGGCCGGGATCCGGAGTTAGGTTCAGATCCCGGCCCGTCGCCGAAAGGGAGGTGCCGTTGCCGCGAACGTTGATCGAAATCGACCGGACGTCCACCGAGCCGCTCTACCGGCAGGTGCGGCGCGCCATCGAGCACGGCATCGCGATCGGCACGTTCGATCCGGCGCACCGGCTGCCGAGCTCGCGGGAGCTGGCCGCCGAACTCAGCGTTTCCCGCAACACCATCAACCTCGCCTACCAGGAGCTGGTCGCCGAGGGGTTCGTGGAGAGCCGCGAGCGCAGCGGGCTGTTCATCAACGCGGAGATGCGGCCGCACTGCGCGGTGCAGGAACGCGGCACCAGCCCGGCCATCGACTGGAGCGCGCGGGTGCGCCGGTATCCCGACGCCGGGGTGCCGCATATCGAGAAACGCCCGGACTGGCACACCTATCCGTACCCGTTCCTCGCCGGTCAGGTGGATGTCACCGCCTTTCCCGCGCGGTCGTGGACCCGCTGCCTGCGTGACGCGCTGTACCGGCCGCACGTGTTCCCGAGCCTGCAGGACAGCGTCGGCTCCGACGACCCGATGCTGGTCGACCTGATCTGCCGTCAGCTGCTCACCGCGCGGGGGATCGAGGCCGACCCGTCCGAGGTCCTGATCACCGTCGGCTCGCAGCAGGGCCTCGACCTGCTCGGCCGCGCGCTGCTCGGGCCGGACAGCGTCGTGGCGATGGAGAACCCGGGCTACCTCGACGCCCGGCACATCTTCCTGCGCACCGGCGCCGGGCTGCGCGGCGTCGACGTCGATCAGAGCGGCCTGCGCCCGCCGGACACGCTCGACGGCGTCGATCTCCTGTATCTCACACCGAGCCACCACCACCCGACGAACGCGACGTTGAGCATCGGCCGCCGCCGACGGCTGCTCAGCCTCGCCGCGAGTGCGGGCACGGTGCTCGTCGAGGACGACTACGACAGCGAATTCCGGTACCACGGCAGCCCCACGCCCGCGCTCAAGGCGCTCGACGGCACCGGAGACGCGATCTACCTCGGCACCTTCTCCAAGTTCCTCTCGCCCGGCCTGCGGTTGGGATACCTGGTCGGCCCGCGCGAACTGGTTCGCGAGCTGCGGGAGATCCGGCGATACGTGCTGCGGCATCCGCCAGGTCATCTCCAGCGGGCGCTGGCGTTGCTCATCGACAGCGGCGAGTACCACCGCTCCCTTCGCCGGTACCGCACGAAACTGATGCGGAAATGGGAGGCGACCTGCGCCGCGGTCACCGAACACCTGCCGTGGACGCAGACGGCGTATCCGCCGGGCGGGGTCAGTCTCTGGATGACCGGACCGTCCGAACTGGACTGCCGGGCGCTGATGGAACGGGCCGAGCGTGACGGCGTCCTGATCGAGCCCGGCGACATCTTCTTCGTCGGGGACGACCCGCCGAAGAACCATTTCCGGATCGGGTTCGCGGCCGTCCCCTTGCGCGACATCGACCCCGGCATCCGGCTGCTCGGTGAGGCCTGCCGCGACCTGATCGCGTAACTGGTACCACCGCGCCGGACCGTTCTGGACCTGTTCAGGCGGCCAGACGTGCCGCAGTGTCTGGGGATCGCTCGTGAGCCAGGACACGTCGCCAGGAGGTCGTGTGGTGGAGTTCGTTCGAGAAGCCGATTTCGTCGCGTTCGGTGGCACCGTGCTCACCCTGGACGCGGCGGGGAGACGGGTGCGCGCGCTGGCCGCGAGCGGCGGCCGGATCACCGCGCTGGGTTCCGAACGGGAGATCTCCCGGCTGATCGGCCCGGAGACCACCGTGCTCGACCTGGCCGAGCGCACGGTGATCCCCGGTTTCGTCGAATCCCACAACCATCCGGCGTTCTTCGGGATGACGCTGGCCGCGCCGGTCGACGCCGGCAGCCCGCCCAACGACACCATCGCCGACATCGTGGGCCGGGTCGCGCAAACGGCGAAGGACCTGGGCCCGGGGGAGTGGATCCGGGGTTTCCGGTACGACGACACGCTGCTCGCGGACGGCCGTCATCCGACCCGCGCGGACCTCGACCCCGTCTCCGGCCGCAATCCCGTGGTGCTGACCCATGTTTCCGGCCATTTCTGCACCGCGAACTCGCTCGCCCTGCGCGAGGTCGGGATCACCGCCGAGACCCCGGACCCGCCCGGCGGGCTCATCGTGCGCGACGCCCGTGGGGAGCCGACCGGGGTGCTCGTGGAGACGGCGGCCTTCCTCGTCACGTCCCGGCTGCCCGGGCAGAGCGCGGGCGAACTGGCCGATGCCCTCCTGCTGGCGGACGAGGAGTACCTCGCCAACGGCGTGACCTCCGTGCACGACACCGGTGTCGGGCTCATCGGCGGAGCGGCGGAACTGGAGGCGTACGCGCTGCTGAGGCGCGCCGGGAAGCTGCGGGTCCGGGTGCGCGGCTACCTGTTCGACGGTCTGCTGCCCGGCCTCGGCGAAGGCCGGCCGGAATCGCCGGAAGCCCAGGTGGACGACAAGTTCGCGATGACGGGGGTGAAGATCGTCGCGGACGGTTCGATCCAGGGCAAGACCGGCTGTCTCGCGGAGGGTTACACCTGCGCTCCGGACGAGCACGGCATGATGCTGCTCGAACCCGCCGACCTCGGCCGGCGGATCGCCGCGCTCGACGCGGCGGGCTGGCAGGTCGCGGTGCACGGCAACGGGGACGCGGCGATCGATGCGATCATCGACGGCTACTCCCGGCTGGGCTCGCCGCGGGGCACCGGCAGGCGGCACCGGATCGAGCACTGCCAGACGGTGCGCGAAGACCAGCTTGACCGGATGGCCGCCCACGACGTCCTCGCGTCGTTCTTCATCAAGCACGTCTACTACTGGGGAGACCGGCATCGCGACGTCTTCCTCGGGCCCGAGCGGGCGCGGCGGATCAGCCCGCTGGTCTCGGCCCGCTCGCGCGGAATCCATTTCGGACTGCATTCGGACACCCCGGTGACGCCCGTGCCGCCGCTGGAGGGGATCTGGTGCGCGGTGCGCCGGATCACCAGGCAGGGCAAGGTACTCGGCGCCGAACAGGCCGTGGACGTCGACGCCGCGTTGCGCGGTTACACGATCGACGCCGCGTATCTCGCGGGCGAGGAAGACGTCAAAGGCAGCCTGGAGATCGGGAAACTCGCCGATCTCGCGGTGCTGTCCGGCGATCCCACCACGGTCGACCCCGACCGGATCCGCGAGCTGACCGTGGACGCCACCGTCAGCGGCGGCGAGGTCGTCTGGCGGCGCGACACGACGGGAGCGCGACGATGATCCGCAGCTGGCCGAGTGTCCTCATAGGACTATTCGTCCCCGCTTTCGCCCTGCTGGCGGGAATTCTCATCCTGTCCGGATCGACGGCGTCGGTGCTGGGCATCCCGGTGCTGTTCTTCTGGGTGTTCTGCTGCTGCCCGCTGACCACGCTGTGCCTGTGGATCAGCTGGCGTTTCTTCGACCGCGCCCACTACCCGGAGGACGACTGATGCTGATCGCGATCGTGGCGGTGGTGATGGCGGGCTCGATCGGGCTCGCGGTGTGGGCGGGACGGTCCACCCGGGGCGGCGGGATCTCGGAATTCCTCGTCGGCGGCCGGTCGTTCCCGGCGTGGCTGGTGTACTTCCTCGCGGTCGGCGAGGTGTACAGCATCGGGACGATGATCGGCTTCCCGAGCGGGATCTACGCGCACGGCGCGAGCTACGGGATCTGGTTCCTCGGCTACATCCTGCTCGCGTACTCGCTGGGCTACTTCCTGGCCCCGCTGGTGTGGCGGGCGGCGAAACGGTACGACGCGATGACCGTGCCCGACGTGTTCGGACGGCATTTCGGCAGCAGGCGGCTCGAGCTGATCACCTGCGTGACGATGCTGATCGCGCTGGTCCCGTGGGGGCAGTACCAGTTCATCGGACTCCAGGTGGTGCTGAGCAATCTGGGGCTGCGGCTGGATCCGGTGCAGTGCGTGGTGCTGGCGGGCATCGTGGCGTTCGTCTACATCGCCGTCTCCGGCGTACGTTCGCCCGCGTTCGTTTCGATCCTCAAGGATCTCTTCATGCTGCTCGGCGTCGTGCTCGTCGGGGTGGCGGTCGTGATCGCCGCCGGCGGCACCGCGAAGGTCAGCGGACCCGAGGTGCTCAGCGCGGCGCAGACCACCATGGGCGGCTCGGAACTCACGTTCGCGATGACGACGATCCTGTTCCAGAGCATCGTGTTCTACCTCGGCTTCGGTGGCGCGTACGTGTTCCCGGCCCGCTCCGAACGCGCGGTGAAGAGCTCGACCGTGTGGATGCCGATGTACATGCTGATCTACCCGTTCCTGGTGCTGGCCGCGTACTACGGCGTGCGCGCGCATCCGGACCTGAAGAACCCGAACACGGTGTTCATGGTGACGGCCAAGGGTTTGCTGCCCGACTGGCTGCTGGGACTCGTCGCCGCCGGCGCCGCGCTCTCCGGTGTGCTGGTGCTCGCGGCGACCGCGCTCACCATCGGCGGCATGGTCTGCCGCAACATCGCGCCGAACGTCCCGGCCGCGGCGCAACGACGGTGGACGGTCGTCGCGGTGGCGAGTTTCCTGGTGCTGGCGGCGGTCCTGACCCTCGTCGCGTCGACGTTGATGCTCACGATCCTGAACCTGACCTACAACCTGCTGGCCCAGGTCGTCCCCGGCTGGCTCGCGATCCTCTTCGTGCGCCGGGTGCGGACGGCCGCGGTCGCCGCCGGGATGATCGCCGGGGTGCTGACCGCGATCGCCCTGTACGTCACCGGCGCGACCTTCGGCGGGTTCAACGCGGGACTGGTGTCGCTCGGGGTGAACCTGGCCGTGGTGGTGGCCTGGAGCCTGGTGAAACCGGACGTGGCGCGGACACCGGTGTCGCGATCGGCCGAGAGCGCCCCGGCCGCCGAGGCGGTCCCGTCACTCAGCACGTGACCAGAGACGGAACTCGCGTGATCGAGGACCGAACTCGCGTGATTGGCGGCGGAACTCTCGCCTCGAGGGTGATGCGCCTCCAATCACGCGAGTTCCGCCCGGAATCACGCGAGGCCCGGCTCCAATCACGCGTGATCCGGCTAGCTTGACCGGGTGCGCCACGAGCGCAGGGCGAGGCGCCGCGTCGCGGGGCGGACCTCCTCGATCACTTGACTCCCGTACACCGCCGTCGCGACCGAGCGTTTCAGGTCACGGCACCGCCTGAGGACGTGGGGCGGGAACCCGGTACCGGTCGGCCGGTCCGGGGTTCCGCCCTCTTCGGCGTCGAACGACGTCCAACCCGAGCCGAGGTCGATGAGGCTGCGGTGCTTGGTCGTGTAATACCCGCGCGACACGCTGAACGCGAGACCGCTCGCGCCGGCCGCGGCGGCGACGAGATGCAGGTGGTAGCGGCTGGAGATCCAGGTCTGCCCGGGCGCCAGCGGCAGGCCGTGACGCCAGATGTCCCGGAACGGGTGGAATTCGGCACCGGCGAGTTCGTGTTCCAGCAGCGCCGGAACCGCGCGGTCGACGCGAGGAATCCCTTCGACGACGGCGAGTTGCTCGGGGTGGACTTCCCAAGCCCGCAACAAACCCAGCACCTGGGCGGCCAGCACGGACGGCTCGAAGGCGCCGATGTCGGATTGGACGCACAGCACGAATTCGCGCGCCTGCGCGGTGGGTCTCTGCTCGGGTGGTTCCAGGAAGACGTCGTCGCACGTGCGGACGACCCCCGGCAGCAGTTCGGCCGACGGATCGTCGCGGACGTCGACGACGTCGAAACGGTCGGCGAGCGAGCGGAAGAGGTCGGTGGCGCCTGGCGGGAACGGCGTCAGTCCCTGCCCTGTCATGGCGGTGCGGGCCCCTGACCGCCGGGCGGCGGCCGCGGCGCCCGCGAGCAGTCCGATGTGCCGCGGCCACAACGCGTTGAGGTAGCCGCCGCCGATCAGGTGCAGCACGTCGGTCCGGCCGAGCAGGTCGATGCCCGCGTCCCAGCGTGGCGCGAGCCCGGGGTCGTTCACCGCCGACTGCACCCAGTTCGCGACCTCCCACGGATCGTCCGACGGCGCTTCACCGCACAGCCGCCACAAGGTGTCCGTGCACCGGAGGCGCGGGTGCAGATCGTTCAGCAGCAGTTGCGCGGGCCCCGGCGAGTGCGTGTCGAGCCAGACGTCCGCCTCCGGCTCGGTCCGCGCCAGATAGCGAAGCCAGGTCGCCGCGATCAGCTCGTCGCCGAAATTCGGGAAACCGCTCGGGCCGATCAGATAGTGGCGACGGCGGGGACGCGGCGCGCGGGCGGGGGATTCGGTTCCCCCGCCCGCGCTTCCGTCGAAGGTCACTGCGCGACGGTGATCTGCGTGTCCAACGCCTTGTCGCCCTGCGCCTTTTCGTTGCCGGTCGCCTCGGTCTTGACGCGGTCCTTGGCCACGCCCGCCCCTTCGAGCGCGGCGGCGATCGCTTCCGCCCGCTTTTCGGAAAGGGTCTTGGACTTTTCCGCGTCGGGATAACCCGCGTGCGTGGCGACGGCGATCTTGACGTCGTTGCCCTGCATGGCCTTGGCGATTTCACCGAGGGCCGATTTGCTCTTTTCGGACAGTTCCGCACTTTCCGTGGTAAAGGTGATCGGTGACTGCTGCAGCGCCTGCTGGATCGCGGCGGTCACCTTCTGGGCCGCCTCGCCGCCGGCCTGGCCCGCGTCACCGGTTCCCGCTCCCGACGAGGCCGAAGCGTCGGCGCCGGAGGACGGCGCGCCCGCCGCACTCGAAGCGGTTCCATTCGTGCCAGAAGACCCAGCCGCACCGTTTTCGCCTTCGGAGCCGCACGCGGCCACGAGGCCGGCCACGATCGCCACGCCCGTTACCGTTCGGGCAATTGTCCTGCGCATGAAGTTCGAACTCCCTTTGGCCGTCTCCGCATTGGCTGACGCCAGGGATACGAACACGAAAGGACTAAAAGCGCCAACCGCGAGCGAGTGCGCCCCTCGGCCGTCGTCCGCGGCCGAAGCGCGGATAAATCGCTTCGACCAGGAAACTCGTTACAGCCACGGGCCGGTGAAGAGATCGGCAAGTCCACCCGAGTGAGCGACCGTGAGCGTCGTCTCTTCCCGGTCGAGGTGGATTTTCCTTACCTGGTCGAAGGAAATCGCGCCGGACTCACCCACCCGTCGCCCCCGAGTTGCCCCGCGACGCGAATGCACTTTGATGGAAGACAGGCGCCGGATCGACGGCGTACCGAAAAGTGAGGAGTTCTCATGGGTATCGACTTCGAAGGCATGAAGGACAAGGTGAGCGGGGAGCACGTCGACAAGGCCGCCGATTTCGCGAAGTCCCGCTTCGGTGAACACTCCGACAAGATCGACTCGGCCGCCGACAAGGCGAAGGACTACCTCGGTGAGTCCGGTGGCGAGCAGCAGAACGAGGGCCAGCAGGATTCACCGCAGGGCCAGTAATCCGAGGACGTCCCGGAACGGCGCGTACCCGGACGTGACCGAAGTGTCGAGCACTCGCGAGCGGCGGTAGAAGGGGCTGAGGTCGAGGCCGACGCCGACCCCACGGATCTCGACGGTGCTTTCCTCCCGCAGCACCGTTTCCCGAAGATGCTCGTCCAGGTAATGCGGATCGTTCGCCAGGCTCGTCGCGCTGTCCATGGGGCTGCCGTCGGAGAGGACGAGCAGGATCCGGCGTGCTTCGGGTCGCGCGCGCATCCGGGCGCAGGCCCAGGCCACCGCCTCGCCGTCGATCCCTTCGCGGAACAGATCGGCTTTCAGCAGTGCGGCGAGATCGGGCCGTGCCCGCCGCCACGGCGTCTCGGCGGCCTTGAACACGAGGTGGAGTCGTTCGTTGAGCCTGCCGGGATGCCGTGGGCGTCCGGCCCGGATCCAGTCCCGCCTCGGCCTGCCCCCGTTCCAGCCGCCGGTGGTGAACCCGAGCACTTCGCAGGTCGCCCCGGCGAGTTCGATCGAGCGCGTGAAGAGGTCGACCAGCGCGGCGACGGGTTCCGCGTGCGCGGTCATCGAACCCGAGCAGTCGATCAGGAACGTCACGAGTGTGTCCGCCACCGGTTCGATCCGCTCGGTGCGGAAGATCCTCCGCTCCGTGGGGGAACTGATCAGCTGCGCCAGGGTCCGGCCGTCGAGGAGGCCTTCCTCCTGCGCGCCGTCCCAGCCGTCGCGCGCCGGTTCGGCGAGCACCGCCTTGAGGTCGCGTGCCAGCCGTCCCGGTCCGACGCCCTGCCTGCCGACGCGCCGGTCGAGCCGCTCGCGGAGTTCGGCGAGCATCGCGGGGCGGACCAGCTCCGACGCCCGCTGTTCACGGTCGTACGCGGTGGTGTGAACCCGGTACGCCGCACCGGATTCGCCCAACGTCCGGCTGGTGCCCGCGGTCGCGACGGAAATCTGTTCGCCGTGGCTCTTGTCGAAGTCGATCACGAGGCTGAACCGCGGGTCGGTGGGATCACCGTCGTTCTCGGCGTCCTGTTCGGTCCCGGCGAGCAGTCCGCCGGTCGTGCGGGCGATCGCCAGCGCGTGTTCGGCAAACGCCTTCTGGTCCGTCCGGTGTCGTCGAAGTCCGGCGAGGTCGTGACCGAGAGAAGGCGCCAGCGCGAATCTGGTCGCTTCGATGAGATCCTCGGTCTCCTCGACCACCGGTTCGCCGGTGATCCGAGACCGGCAGATCTGCGCGACGGTGTACAGGAGCAGTCCACGCGCGGTCTCGGTCAGCCCGGACCGGTGGAACTCCAGTGACCAGCGCAGATGACGCAGTCGCAGGTTCCGTCGCATTCCCGGCATGTCCGGGGGCGGGAGCGACTCGACGCGGAACTGTTCCAGTAGCTCGAAAATCCCGCGTTCGGCCGGGTCGGGCGGGCACAGGCTCCGGTGCAGGCCGGCGTCGGAGGACGTCAAGCGCAGTGCCATGCCGTCCGCGATCCCGCGGGACGACACCAGATCGTCGTCGGCGGACTGTCGCAGATGCGGCGCGTGCAGGGGGAGCGGCTCGCGTCCCCGATGCAGCCGCCGCGCCCGGAAATGCAGGGCCGGGTCGCCGCTGAGCGCCCGGACCGCGGCCGCGCACAGTTCCTCGACCTGGTTGCGGCGCCGGGTTTCCGCCTGCCCGGCGGTCATGCCGAGAGCAGGTGGAGTTCGTCGTCGAAGCAGCGCTGGAAGTACTCCGCCACCAGGTCGCGCTCGGCTTCGTCGCATTTGTTCACGAAGGACAACCGGAAGGCCGTCGCCGGATCACCGAAGATCTCGATGTTCTCCGCCCAGGTGATCACCGTGCGCGGGGACATCAAAGTGGACAGATCACCGGCCTGGAAACCCCTGCGGGTCAAGGTGGCCACCGCGACCAGGGACGCCGCCAGGGACTCCGGGATGCCGGGCACCCTGGCCCGCACGATCGCGATCTCCTCGGCGAGGGGCAGGTAGTTCAGCGACGCCACGATGTTCCAGCGGTCGATCTGCGCGTGGTTCAGCCGCTGCGCGCCGTGGTAGAGCCCGTTGAGGTTGCCCAGCCCGACCGTGTTGGCGGTGGCGAACAGCCGGAACGACGGATGCGGCCGCAGCACCCGGTTCTGATCGGTGAGGGTGAACTTGCCGTCGCGTTCGAGGACCCGTTGCAGCACGAACATGACGTCCGGGCGGCCAGCGTCGTACTCGTCGAGCACCAGCGCGACCGGCCGCTGCAAGGCCCACGGGAGGATGCCCTCCTGGAACTCGGTGACCTGCTTGCCCTCGCGCAGCACGACCGCGTCGCGGCCGACGAGGTCGAGGCGGTTGAGGTGACCGTCCAGATTGACCCGCACACACGGCCAATTGAGCCGCGCGGCGACCTGTTCGATATGGGTCGACTTCCCGGTGCCGTGCAGCCCCTGCACCAGCACGCGGCGGTCGCGGGTGAACCCGGCGAGCAGCGCCAGCGTCACGTCCGGGTTGAAGCGGTACGCCTCGTCGACCTCGGGGACGTGCTCGGTGCGTTCGCGGAACGCGCCGACGACGAGATCCGAATCGATGCCGAAGACGTCACGTACCGGGAGCCGAAGCTCGGGGATCATGAGAACTCCTTACGACGGAACACTTTCCGGTTCGGACCCGCCCTCGGCGTCGACGCGGCTGATCGCCTCGGCCGCGCGCTGAAGCGCGGGGAGCGTCTGCAGGGCCTTGTCCGGCGTCAGCCGCATGACCGGCGCCTGCACGGCGACGCAGAGGTTGGCGCGCCCCGGCACGAGGACCGCGACGCACACCAGACCGGGCAGGAACTCCTCGTCGTCGAGCGCGAACCCGTCCCGGCGGACGCGGGTGAACTCGGCCTCGAGCGCGTCGAGGTCGGTGATGGTCTTGTCGGTGTACCGCTTGAGCGGCGCGTGCGCGAGCAGTTTCCTCCGTTGCGACGGGCTCATCTGCGCGAGGATCATCTTGCCGCTGGCCGAGCAGTGGATCGGCACCCGCGAGCCCGGCCGAAGATAGAACCGCAGCGGCTCCGGGGTTTCGACCCGGTCGAGGTACACGATCTCGTTGCCGGACAAGGTGGTCACGTTGCAGCTCTCGCCGAGTTCGTCGACGAGGTGACGCAGGACGGCGTGCCGGGCGCCGTGGTGGGTGGCGTTGAGGAGCAGGTTCTCCGCGAGCCGTCGCAGCCGGTGACCGGTGCCGTAGTGGCGCCCGTCGGCCTGCCGGATCAGCAGACCCGCGCCTTCGAGCTGTTGCAGCATGCGGTGCAGGGTCGGTTTCGGCAGGCCGGTCTCCTCGACGAGACCCTGCAGGGAGACCAGCTGATCCTTGGCGGCGATCAGCTCGAGCAGGGAGAACAGCCGCATGGTCGGCGTGTCCCCGTTGATCGGATCCGGTTCGCGAAGCAGCTCCATGTTCCGAAAAGTAGCACACGGCGTCTCGGTTTCCAGAATCTGGCGTTGACGCTGGACGGTTGGCGTCCTATCGTCGGTCGCATCCTGATTTCAGGAACGCCACGTACCGATTTTTGTAAATCTCGCCTGTCGAAGGAGCGGAACATGACGGAACGGAAGACGGGTGACGGCCGCGTGGTCGTCAGCGGCCGGAAGAAGATGACCCCGTCCGAGGCCTTCGTCGAGACGCTCGTGGCGAACGGCGTCACCGACATCTTCGGCATCATGGGGTCGGCGTTCATGGACGCGATGGACATCTTCGCGCCGGCGGGCATCCGGCTGGTACCGGTGGTGCACGAACAGGGCGCCGGGCACATGGCCGACGGTTACGCCCGGGTGAGCGGCAGGCACGGTGTCGTCATCGGGCAGAACGGCCCCGGTATCAGCAACTGCGTGACCGCGATCGCGGCCGCGTACTGGGCGCACAGCCCGGTCGTCATCGTGACGCCGGAAGCGGGCACGATGGGCACCGGCCTCGGTGGCTTCCAGGAGGCCAACCAGCTGCCGATGTTCCAGGAGTTCACCAAGTACCAGGGACACGTCAACAACCCGAAGCGGATGGCCGAGTACACCGGCCGCTGCTTCGACCGCGCCCATTCGGAACTCGGCCCGACGCAGCTCAACATCCCGCGCGACTTCTTCTACGGCGAGATCGAGGCCGAGATCCCGGAACCCGCCCGGCTCGACCGCGGCCCCGGCGGCGAACGGAGCCTCGACGAGGCCGCCGCGCTGCTGGCCACGGCGGAGTTCCCGGTGATCATCTCCGGCGGCGGCGTCGTGATGGCCGACGGCGTCGAGGAGTGCAAGGCGCTCGCCGAACGTCTCGGCGCGCCGGTGGTGAACAGCTACCTGCACAACGACTCGTTCCCGGCGAGCCACCCGCAGTGGTGCGGGCCGCTGGGGTACCAGGGTTCCAAGGCCGCGATGAAGCTCATCTCGCAGGCGGACGTCGTGATCGCGCTCGGTTCGCGGCTCGGCCCGTTCGGCACCTTGCCGCAGCACGGCATGGACTACTGGCCCAAGGACGCGAAGATCATCCAGATCGACGCCGACCACAAGATGCTCGGCCTGGTCAAGAAGATCACCGTCGGCATCTGCGGTGACGCCAAGGACGCGGCGGTCGCGCTGACCAAGCGGCTGGCGGACCGGACGCTGGCCTGCGACTCCACAAAGGACGCTCGCGCGGCGAAGATCAAGGCGGAGAAGGACGCGTGGGAGGCCGAGCTCGACGCCTGGACGCACGAGACCGACCCGTTCAGCCTCGACATGATCGCGGAGCAGGAAGGCGAGGAGGGCAACTGGCTGCACCCGCGGGAAGTGTTGCGGGAACTGGAGAAGGCCATGCCGCCGCGCGTGATGGTGTCGACCGACATCGGCAACATCAACTCGGTCGCGAACAGCTACCTGCGCTTCGAGGAGCCGCGCAGCTTCTTCGCGCCGATGAGTTTCGGCAACTGCGGCTACGCGCTGCCCACCATCATCGGCGCCAAGGCCGCGGCGCCCGACCGGCCCGCGATCTCCTACGCCGGCGACGGCGCGTGGGGGATGAGCATGGGCGAGATCATGACCGCGGTCCGCCACGACATCCCGGTCACCGCGGTGGTGTTCCACAACCGGCAGTGGGGCGCGGAGAAGAAGAACCAGGTCGACTTCTACAACCGCCGGTTCGTCGCGGGCGAGCTGGAGAGCGAGAGCTTCGCGGGGATCGCCAAGGCGATGGGCGCGGAAGGCATCGTCGTGGAGAAGCTCGACGAGGTCGGCCCCGCGTTGCAACGCGCCGTCGAGGCGCAGATGAACGAGGGAAAGACCACCGTCGTCGAGATCATGTGCACCCGCGAGCTGGGCGACCCGTTCCGGCGCGACGCGCTGTCGAAGCCGGTGCGGTTCCTGGAGAAGTACAAGGACTACGTGTAGGCCTCGTTTTGCGCGTGAAGGCCCCCTTCCCTCGGCTCAGCCGAGGAAAGGGGGCCTTCACGCGCGTCGGGGGGAGGGCTGCGGGGAGGCGTCGGTCCAGTTGGTCGTGAGTGGCGATTCGGGTTCTAACCCGAATCGCCACTCACGACCAACTGGACCCATCGAACGTCGCCGCTCTGGTGCTGGGCCGGTGCCAGCCGGGTTGCGAAAGTCAAAGCACAGACTCGTGTCTCGAAGGAGGTCTCCGGTGGACGTCACCAAGCTGCGAGCGCAGGCTCGACGGCATCTCGGCCCGCACTTCACCCGCAAGGACACCTGGGCCTCGGATTTCCCGGTGTTCGTACGCGGCGAGGGAAGCTACCTGATCGACACCGAAGGACGCCGTCATCTCGACGGGCTCGCCGGGCTCTTCTGCGTCAACATGGGCCACGGACGGGCCGACATCGCCGCGGCCGCCGCCGACCAGGTCGGCACCCTGGCCTACGCGAGCAACTGGGGCTCGGCGCATACGCCCGCGATCGAGGCCGCCACGCTGCTGGCCGAACTGGCGCCGGGCGACCTCGGGACGACGTTCTTCGTCAACTCCGGTTCGGAGGCGGTCGAAACGGCGCTCAAATTCGCCCGGCAGTATCACCGCAGCCAGGGGCAGCCCGAGCGGACGAAGATCATCAGCCGCGACATGGCCTATCACGGCACCACCATCGGCGCCCTCTCGGTGACCGGGCTCGCGAAGATCAAGGAACCGTTCGGCCCGCTCATGCCCGGCGTCCGCCACGTGCCGAACACGTTGGGGCTGCTGGGAGACTGCGGCCCCGCGTCCGAATTGGACTGTGTCACCGCGATTGAGCGGGTCATCCTCGAAGAAGGGCCGGAGACGATCGCGGCGCTGTTCGCCGAGCCGGTGCAGAACGGACGCGGCGCGCTGGTCCCGCCGAAGGGGTACTGGCCCGCTTTGCGCGCGCTGTGCGACAAGTACGGCATCCTGCTCGTGTCGGACGAGGTCATCTGCTCGTTCGGCAGGCTCGGGCACTGGTTCGGGCACGGGCTCACCGGCGTCGTGCCGGATCTGATCACCTTCGCCAAGGGATCGACGTCGGGGTACGCGCCGCTCGGCGGAGTGATCGTGCGCGAGAAGCTGGTCACCGAGCTGTACGACTCGCCGAAGGGCGGTGTCTTCACCCACGGCGCCACCTGGGGCGGGCATCCCGTCGCCACCGCCGTCGCGGTCGCGAACCTCACCGCGATGCGGGACGAGAACGTGCTCGGCAACGTCCTCACCGAGGGCCCGGAGCTGTTCGCCGCGCTGAACTCCCTCAAGTCCGCGCACCGCTGCGTCAAGGACGTCCGCGGCACCGGGTTCTTCTACGCCATCGAGCTGATGGCCGACCGCGACAGCGGCCGGGAGCTGACCGACGCGGAATCGCTGAAGGTGCTTCGAGAGGTGCTTCCGGAGGCGTTCCGGCGCACGGGCGTCATCCTCCGCGGCGACGATCGCGGCGCGACGATGCTGATGATCTCCCCGCCGCTGGTCGCCGACCGCGAGGTGCTCACCGAACTGCTGCACGGCGTCGACGCGATGCTCAACGACGTCGAGAAGGCCGTCCAGCCCTGAATCAGCCCTTTTCACCCGGTGGGGGTCGCCGTCTTCCGGCGGCCCCCGCTTCGTACGTGGAGGTACTTCGATGAGCCTGACCACCGAGGTCACGCCGGACGCGACGCTCGACGGATGGCGGAAGGCCTTGCGCGGCCGGAACCTCCGCGTCGCCTTGCCGGATGGCGACGACGAGCGCGCCGTCCGTGCCGCGCTGGCGCTCCGGGACGAAGGTGTCGTGCGGCCGTTGCTGTTCGGCGACGGTGCGCGCCTGCGCGCTGCAGGGGCGACGGACGACTTTATCGTGGACGTCGCGGAAGCCCTTGCCGACGAACGGACCGAAGCCGCGCTGGCGGCGGGATTCGCGCGGCATCCGGAGAAGCTCGCCGCCGCCCGGCGCGATCCGGTGTTCGTGGCGGCCGCCGCCCTGCGGGCAGGCAAGGTGGACGCCTGCGTCGCCGGGGCGACGCGGCCGACCGCCGACGTCCTGCGCGCGGGGCTGCGGGTCGTGGGTCTCGCCCCGGGTGTGTCCACCTTGAGCAGTTGCTTCCTGTTGCTGCTTCCGGATGGACGACGGCTGACCTTTTCGGACTGCGCGGTGGTGCCCGAGCCGGGTGCGGCGCAGCTGGCGGACATCGCCCTCGCCGCCGCGGAGACCCACCGCGGTCTGACCGGTGAGGACCCCGTCGTCGCCATGCTGTCGTTCAGCACGCAGGGGAGTGCCGACCATCAGCGGGTCGAGGTCGTCCGCGAGGCGACTTCGCTGGTGCGGCAGCGCGAACCCGGCCTTCCGGTGGACGGAGAGCTGCAGTTCGACGCCGCGCTGGTGGCGTCGATCGCGGCGGCCAAGGCGCCCGGTTCCGCGGTCGCCGGCCGCGCGAACGTCCTCGTGTTCCCGAATCTGGACGCGGGCAACATCGGCTACAAGATCGCCGAACGGCTCGGCGGTGCCGTCGCGCTCGGCCCGATCCTCCAGGGCCTCGCGGCGCCGCTCAACGACCTCTCGCGCGGCTGCTCGGCGTCCGACATCGAGACGCTCGCCCTCCTGACCGCGGTCCAAGCTAGCCGAGCAGCGCGAGGGTGACGTAGGCGATGGTGCCGACGAGCAGCGTGGAGAGCAGGCCGAGCAGCAGCGCCCGGCCACCGGTGCGGACCAGCGTGCCGATCCGGACCGCGCAGCCCAGCCCGAAGAGCGCTCCGGCCAGCAGCAGCGTGCAGACGACCTTGGCGACGTCGAGCACCACGCCGGGCAGGATCCCGGTGCTCCGCACCACCACCATCGCCAGGAAACCGAGGACGAACAGCGGGACCAGCGGGGCGCGCTTCCCGGCGGCGGACGGGCGGCGCCGCCGTTCGTGCACGCTCACCGCGGCGACCATCGGCGCCAGCAGGACGACACGGCTCAGCTTCACCACCACGGCGACCGCGACGGCGGCGGTCCCGGCCGGGGTGGCGGCCGCGACGACCTGGGCGACCTCGTGCACGCCCAAGCCGGCCCAGCCGCCGATCCGCAGCGCGTCCATCCCCAACCAGCCGCCGATGAGCGGGACCGCCGCGATCGCCAGACCGCCGTAGAAGGTGACCAGTGCGACCGCGGTCGCGACGTCGGAGTCCTCGCGTTCGACGACCCCTTCCATCGCCGCGATCGCCGACGCGCCACAGATCGAGAAACCGGTCGCGACCAGCATCGCGAGTCCCCGTGGGACGCCGATCAGCCTGCCGAGCCCGATCGTGCCGAGGAATGTGAGGCCGACCGTCAGCACCACCGCGAGCAGCGTGCCGGGGCCGAGGGAAAGCACCGAAGGGAGCGCGAGTTGCAGACCGAGAAGGACGACACCGGCACGCAGGAGCTTCTTCGTCACCTTGGCGATCGCTTGCCGGGTTCCGTCCGAGAGCACCGGCAGCGAGCCCGCGAGCACCCCGAGCACGACCGCGAGGGTGAGCGCGCTCAGCACGGGAACGGCGGTGCTCAGCAGGTACGCGACGACCACACCGAGTGCGGTGACGGCCAGACCGGTGAGGTGCGGCTTCGTTCGCCGCGCAGACGTGGTGCTCATACCGACGAGCGTCGTCCGGAAAGGACGGCGCCGGTAGCCGGGAGAACGGCGGATAGGTCATGCACTTTGGCTATGACCGCACCGGAGCTGGACTCCTTGCGCCTGCTCGTCCTCGTCGGTGAATTGGGCAGCATCGGTCAGGCCGCCGTCGCACTCGGGATGACACGGCCGTCGGCGGGAAAGCGTCTGTCCTTTGTGGAACGGAGGCTGGGTCTGGTGCTGGTGGACCGGACCCGTCGCGGTTCCGCGCTCACCCCGGACGGCCGGGTGATCGCTGGCTGGGCGCGGCGCGTGCTCGCCGAACTCGACGGACTGCTCGACGGCGCCCAAGCCCTGCGGAACCGGCACGAGACCGGGCTCCGGATCGCGGCGAGCATGACGCCGGCCGAGCATCTGGTCCCGCGCTGGATCGGCGAACTCAACCGCGCGCACCCCGGACTCCACCTCGGCCTGGAGGTCACGAATTCGGATCGGGTCGCCAGATTGGCTCGCGAGGGCAAGGCCGACATCGGCTTCGTCGAATCACCGGGCCCCTTCACCGGGCTCACGTCGCGGAAGGTCGCCGTGGACCATCTCGTGGTCGTGGTCGCCCGCACCCATCCTTGGGCGCGCGAACGCCGTCCCCTGACCCCGGCTGAGCTGGCGGCCACGCCGCTCGTGGTGCGGGAACGCGGCTCCGGAACCAGGGAGACCGTCGACATCGCGTTGCGCATGGCCGGCGCGGGACCGGTGAAACCGTTGCTGGAACTGGGTTCCGCCTCCGCCGTCCGCAGCGCCGTGGTCGCGGGCGCCGGGCCCGCGGTGATCAGCGCCCTGGACGTCGCGGACCACGAGCTCGTGCCCGTCGCGGTGGACGGTGTCGACTTCGGACGGGTGCTGCACGCGGTCTGGCCGGAGGGGCGGCGCCTCACCGGCCCGGCGGCGGAACTGCTGGCCTTGGCCGTGCGGCGCTCGTCCTGAGAGTGATCTGGACCCCTTTCCCACATCGTAACTGGCACTCGCCCCTGGCCCGACTTGTTCCTACGGTGACCGGAACCACAATGGAGCTCCCAGCGCCACCGCTCCGGCGGTGCGTGCGAGAAGGAGGAGACGTGACTTCAACGTCCGGTCCCGCACAGAGCAGCGGCCTGAAACCAGGGCTCAAACAGCGACATATGAACCTGATCGCCCTCGGCGGCGTCATCGGCGCCGGGCTGTTCGTCGGCAGTGGCGTGGTCATCCAATCGGCGGGCCCGGCGGCGGTGGTCTCGTTCCTCATCGCCGGTCTCATCACCGTGCTCATCATGCGCATGCTCGCGGAGATGACGATCGCCAAACCCGCGCTCGGGTCGTTCTACGTCTACGCCAGGGAGGCGCTCGGCAACCGCGCGGGCTTCGCCGTCGGCTGGATGTACTGGTACTTCTTCGTCATCGTCGTGGCGGTCGAGGCCGTCGCGGGCGGCCGGATCCTGCAGCTGTGGGTACCCGACGTGCCACTGTGGGTGCTCAGCCTCGGCCTGCTGCTGATCCTCACCGGTACCAATATGGTCTCGGCGCGGTCCTACGGGGAGTTCGAGTACTGGTTCTCGTCGATCAAGGTCGTCGCGATCGTCGTGTTCCTGGTCGTCGGTGCCCTGTACCTGTTCGGTTTCTGGCCGGGTGCCAACGGCGGCCTGACGAACCTGGTGTCCCACGGCGGGTTCGCGCCACTCGGGATCGGCGCGGTACTCGCGGCGGTGGTGCCGTGTATCGGGTTCTACACCGGCGCGGAGATCGTCACCATCGCCGCCGCCGAATCCGCGGAGCCGCAGAAGGCGGTCGCGAAGGCCATGCGCTCGATCATCTTCCGCGTGGTGCTGTTCTACGTCGGATCCGTGTTCCTCGTCGTCGCGATCAAATCCTGGGACGATCCGGCGACGGCGGTCAGCCCGTACGCGGCGGTGCTGGACGTGCTCGGCATCCCGGCCGTGGCGACGATCATGAACGCGATCGTCCTGACCGCGGTGCTCTCGTGCCTGAACTCGGCCCTGTACACCTCGTCGCGGATGTTGTTCGCGCTGACCAGCAACGGCGACGCGCCGAAGGCGTTCACCCGCCTTTCCGGCAGCGGCGTGCCGAGGCGCGCGATCCTGGCCGGGACGGTCATCGGTTACGTCTCCGTCATCGCCGCCTACACCTCGCCGGACCTGATCTTCCAGTTCCTGGTCAACTCCTACGGCGCCGTCGCGCTGTTCGTGTACCTCTCGATCGCACTCGCGCAGGTGCGGCTCCGCCGACGGCTGGAGCGGGAGGATCCGGACAAGCTGACGCTCAAGATGTGGCTGTTCCCTTGGCTGAGCTACGCGACCATCGCGCTGATGGGCGGCGTGATCCTGGCGATGGCGCTGCTGCCGTCGACCCGCTCGCAGTTCTGGCTCAGCGCCGTGACGCTCGCGCTGATCCTCGTCGGGTTCGAAATCCGCAGGCGGCGCGGCAAGCCGGCGGTTCCGGCCGCGCCCGTCGATCCCGTTCCGGACGAACCCCAGCGTTCCCCGGCCACCGTCCGGGAGTGACCCTGGACGGGCTGAAAGCGTCCTTCGCCGCGTCTGATGCGGCGAAGGACGCTTTCGTCATCGGCTCACCGTGATTTCCCTGGCCACACCTGAGAGTTTTTCGGGATTGCGGACGTGGTAGGCGCCGGTGACGTGGCCGTTTTCGACCCGCACCGCCAGCACACCATCGATCTCGCCGCCGATCCGGATGAGCAGACCGGGTCCGCCGTTGACCTGTACCGGCTCGACGGTCCGTTCCGCCCCGCGTTTCCACCAGCCGACGGCCAGCAGCCGCGCCACCGCGTCCGCGCCGACGACCGGCCGCGGCAGGGCGTGCTTGAGCCCGCCACCGTCGCTGAGGGCGACGACGTCCGGCGCGAGGATGTCGAGCAGCCCCTGCAGATCGCCGGTTTCCACCGCGGCCTGGAACGCCTGGAGCGCGGCCCGGTGCTCGGCCGGGGACCCGGTGCCGCGCGGTTTGCGCGCGGCGACGTGGGCTCGCGCCCGATGAGCGATCTGCCGCACGGCGGCGGGAGTCTTGTCGACGGCCTGGGCGATCTCGTCGTAGTCGACGGCGAAAACCTCCCGTAGTACGAAAACCGCCCGCTCGGTGGGCGCGAGTGTCTCCAGCACGAGCAGCATCGCCATCGAAACGCTCGCGGCCAGTTCGACGTCCTCGGCCACGTCCGGTGTGGTCAGCAGTGGTTCGGGCAGCCACGGGCCGACGTAGGACTCCTTGCGGCGGCCGAGTGTCCGCAGACGTTTGAGCGCCTGCCGCGTCGTGATCCGGACCAGGAACGCGCGCCGGTCCAGCACCGTGTCGAGCGCGACACCCGACCAGCGCAGCCAGGTCTCCTGCAGCACGTCCTCGGCGTCGGTGGCCGAACCGAGCATCTCGTAGGCCACGGTGAAAAGCAGATTGCGATGGGCCACGAAGGCTTCGGTCGCCGGATCCAGGGCGCCGGATCCCTCGTGCCGCTCGCTCATCGCAGTTCCCCCTGTTCGTTGTTTGCCCCTACGATCCCGGCCGCCGCTGGTTTGTGACACCCGAGAATGGTGGCCTGCGCCACAAGGTGGACTTGTCACACCGGGCGTGCCGCCGGGATCTCTTGCTCGTCACCAAGCGACAGACGAGTGAGGAAGTCCCGATCATGTCCACAACTTCGGCGAAGGGTCCGCGGTCGCGGATGCCCAATCCGCTCCCCTTCGTGCCCGAGCTGGCGGAAGTCGGCGCGGGCCTGCACACGGTCATCAAGAACGGCACCATTCCCGCGACCACCGTCAGCCTGGTGCAACTGCGTGCCGGGCAGCTGCTGGGCAGCACGTACTTCGTCGTCCGTGAAACGCGCGTGCTGCGAGAGCTCGGTGAATACGAAGAGCGGATCGCCTCCGTGGTCACCTGGCGCGACGCCACCTGCTTCACCGATGCCGAACGGGTCGCGCTGGAGCTGGGGGAAGCCGTGTTCACCGCCGATCCGTCGGGGGAGCGCGTTCCCGACGAGCTGTACGCCAGGGCGTCCGCGCACTACGACGACAAGGCGCTCTGGACGCTCGTCATGGTCATCGCCCACATCGGGTTCTTCGCCCCCGCCGCGCTCATCGCGAAGCCGATCCCGGGGATGCCGCCCGGCCGGAACTACACCGACTGACCTTCCACCTCCACGAAAGGCCTGAACCATGAGCAAGTTCGCAGTGGCGGGAGCGACCGGGCGGCTGGGACGCCACGTCGTCGACGTCCTCACCGAACGCGCGCACGAAGTCGTCCCGATGTCCCGGGCCACCGGCGTGGACATCATCACCGGTGAGGGGCTCGCCGAGGCGCTCACCGGGACCGACGTCATCATCGACGTCGCTTCCTGGCACGCTTCCGACCAGGAGGCGGCGACGGAGTTCTTCCGTACCTCGGCCCGCAATCTGCACGAGGAAGGCAGGCGGGCCGGAGTCGGCCTGATCGCCGCGGCGTCCATCATCGGCGTCGACAACGCCACCACCGGTTTCCTCGCCGCCAAGAAGAAGCACGAAGAGTTCCTCTTGTCGGGGCCGCTCCCGGTCCGTCTTCTGCGGGCGGCTCAGTTCCACGAGTTCGTGCTTCAGCTGCTCGACTGGCGGCGGGACGACGTCGCTTATGTTCCGGCGGCGCCCACTCGACTCGTGGCCTGCCGCGCCGTGGCCGAGGAGCTCGCCGATCTTGCGGCCGCTCCGGTCGCGCCGGGAACTCCGATCCCAGAGATCGCCGGGCCACGCCAGGAGATCATGGCGGAGGCGGCCCGGCTCGCCGGCGACGCCCGGGGGATCAAGGTCGTCGGCATCGACGCGGCGGACGTGCCCGACGGCGAGATCGCCGCCAAGGGCGGGTTCCTGCCCGGTCCGCACGCCAAGCTGGCAGGCCCCACCTTCCAGGAGTGGCTCGAAACCCGCTGCTGACTAGACTTCGGCGATGATCGCATCACGGGGGCTCGATGCCGCGCTCGAAATCGGGATCGCCGCGTTCTGCGCTGGCGAAGAACCGCCGAGCGACGACATGTTCTGGGAACGGCTGACGGGCGCGGGAGTGGAGCCGTGGCTGGCCGAGCGGCTGTTGGTTTTCCTGCCGATGGCCTACGTCCGGCGGTTGCTGCCGGACGTCACGTATCCGGACACCGTGCGCGACTCCCGCGGGCAGGTCTTCCTCGCGCAGGAGCCGGTTTTCGTGGCGGCGTATGAACGCGCCCAGTACGCGAACCGTGCGGAGTTCGAGCGGATCGCGTTTCGCAGCAGCACGTTCGCCGTGATCAACGAGGCGCTGAACGCCGGATCGCAGCTCGCGGACCTGGAACTCGGCGAACCCGTGTTGTTCAAGGATCTGGAACCGGTCGTCGAGGGCGACGGCGGTGTGCCTTCACCGCAAGCGGTATTCGAAGCTTTCCTTCGCGAGCACGGTGTCCTGCTGGGCGATGACACTCGTGTCGATACGAAACTCATCGTGCATCCCGCCCCGGAAGGCATGGTGATGGCTCAGGTCGACTTCGCCGTGTCGCATCCCGCGCTGGCCGAGCCGTGGCTCGTCGAGAGCTTCGCCGGGCACGGCACCACTTGGCGTGAGGCGATCGGCCGTGCGGTGGACGGTTTCCGCCATGGGGCGTTGCATCCGATCGTCGACGGGTTGCTGTCGCCCGGCGCCGCGGCCGATCAGGTCGACCGCGAGCGGTACGACCATCCTGACGGTGCGTTCGAACTGGTGCTGGGCGCGCAGATCACCCTGTTCGCCGAGAACGTGCCTTCCGTCGAACCGCTGCTCGACCGGTTGCTGGAAGCGTTGCGCGCGGAGAAGCTCAGCCGGAAGGTGCACGGGCTCCGGTTGTTCGTCGCGCACAACGAGGGCGCGTTGCTGAACAACGAAGTCCTGCTGGACAGCCGTCCGTGGTCGGGCGGCGAAGCGGTGGTGGCGGATCACCCGGCGCTGGTCGCCGAGGGTCGGATCGCGACGCGGGTGTTCGGGCTGCTCGTGCCCATCGGCGCCTAGTTCAGGTCGGCTCCACGGGTTTCGCCGCTGAGGAGCAGGGCGACGACGGTGACGGCGATCGTGCCCACGAGGTACAGCACGACCGCCGTGGGGCCCTGTTTTTCGGCCAGCCACACCGCGATGAGCGGGGCCGGCGCACCGGCGATGATCGAAGATCCTTGGAAGACCAGGGAAGCGCCGGCGAAACGGCGGCGCGTCGGGAAGAGTTCGGCGATCCAAGCCGCTTCAGGCCCGGCGAGGAGCCCGTGCAGCGCGGCGCCGACGCCGACACCAAGATACAGCAGAGGCAACGCGTCGGCTTGGACGATCGCGAAGAAGACCGGCGCCCAGACCGCGAGACCGAGCGCGGGGACCAGCATCGCGGTGCGCCGTCCGACGCGGTCGGACCAGTGGCCGCCGGCGAGCATCCCCGCGAATTGCAGCAGCGACCCGATGGCGACGGCGAGGAGCACGTCGGACTTGTCGTAGCCGAAAGTCTTTGTGGCATAGGCGACCACAAAGACGGTGTAGACGTAGAACGCCACGTTTTCGCCCAGACGCACGCCGAGACCGCGCAGGACGGGGCCGGGGTGGGCGAGCGTTTCGAGGATGCTCGACCGTTCGCGGACGGGTTTCGCGGCTGCCCGTGCCTGTGCTTCCTGGAACACCGGCGACTCGTCGATGCGGCGCCGGATCCAGAAACCGATGACCAGGAGCGGGATCGCGAACAGGAACCCGACTCGCCAGCCCCACTGATCGAAGGCGTTGCCGGGAAGTACCAAGGCGATCCCGCCGACCACGGCCGTGGCCAGCACCGTGCCCAGAGGCGCTCCCGCCTGCGGCCACGCCGACCAGAACCCGCGTCGTTTCGGGCTCCCGTATTCGCTGACCATAAGCACCGCCGCGCCGAACTCGCCGCCGAGGGCGAATCCCTGGATCAGCCGCAGCACGACGAGCGAGATCGTCGCCCCGATCCCGACCTGCGAATAGGTGGGGAGCAGCCCGATCGCGGAAGTCGACAACCCGAGTAGCAGGAAAGTGGTCACCAGCATGGGTTTGCGTCCGAGGCGGTCGCCGAGATGCCCGAAGACGATGCCGCCGATCGGGCGGGCGACGAAACCGAGCCCCTGTGTCGCCAGCGCGAGCAGCAACTGGGCGAATCCGTTGCCACCGGGGAAGAACAGCGGGCCGAGAACAGTGGCCGCCAGGATCCCGTAGAGCGCGAAGTCGTACCACTCGAGCACGGCGCCCGCCGTACTGCCCGCCAGGACTCGCCGGAACGCCGACCGGCTGACACTCGAATCGGCCGTCGCGCGCGAGGCGGGCACGTTCGTCACTTTCGCTCCTCGTCTTCGGCCGATTCCGGCGAGGTGTCCGATAAACGGACAGTCCGGGACGATATCCGGACATGTAGGAACATAGACCGCGTCGGCCGGATCGCGCAATCGCCGATGTCGAGATGGCCGGGTCTGCTCCGACTCTTCGATGAACGCGCCCGGATCGCGGCGCCGCGGAGAAGAAGGAGGCCTTGCGATGAGCAAGGTGGTGCTGGACGTGTCGATGTCGCTGGACGGTTTCACCGCCGGGCCGAACGTGCGGGCCGACGAGCCGATGGGGGACGGCGGTGAACGGCTGCACGAGTGGATGGCGGGGGAGGGGCCCGACGCCCGTGCCGTCGAGGAGGTGAACGCGATCGTCGGGGCCACCGTCATCGGGCGGCGCACCTTCGACCTCGGCCTGCGGCCGTGGGGAGGTACGCCGTGGCCCGGCGTGCCGAGCTTCGTGGTGACTCATCGGATCGAGGAAGACCTCCGCGGCGACAACGGCGGGACGTTCTCCTTCGACGGACTGGAGGCCGCGGTCCGGCGGGCCAAAGCCGCCGCGGGAGACAAGGACGTCCTGGTGCTGGGCGCGGACGTCGCCGGGCAACTGCTCGTCGCGGGCCTGCTCGACGAGGTGCATCTCCACGTCGCCCCGGTGCTGCTGGGGCAGGGGACCGGGCTGTTCGGCGGACGCGGGGGTGAGTTGGTGCCGGAGGGTGAACCTGTCGCGGGGGTCGCCACTCACCTGCGTTTTCGGGTCGTCGGCGCCTCGTGAGAGGCGTGACGCTCTGAGTGCGTCTCAACGACCGCAGCGATCCACCCGTTCCCACGGCCAATCCGAGACGAGCCAGCGCGCGACGGCGTCCGCGAGCGCGCCATCCAGCTCCGCTTTGTCGGCCCGCACCCAGGACTGCACCGTGACGTCCCAGTCCTCGGATGCCGTGGGGTACAGGTAGACGCAACCGATGACGTCGCCGTCGGCCGGGCCGAGGACGGTGAACGTGAAGCCTTTGTGTCGCGCGAAGTCTTCGGCGTGGCGGCGCAGGTCGGCGAGGTTCTCGTCGAGGGTCATGCCGCCGCGCGGCGGCCAGTCGCCGTCGGGATAGCCGGGAGTGGAGCGGATGTGCTCGATACTCGACATCCAGGCGGCATGGTCGGCCGAATTGTGTTCCGGTCCCAAGGGTTCGAGGCGGAACTCGTCGGTGACCAGCGCGGTCGGCGGGGCGAAACCGGCTGGTACGAAAGCATCCGCGGGCATGGTCGGGACCGTAGCGGCAGACCGGGCCGATCGCACCCGAGTTTCGCGCTTGCCGGGCCCTGCAGCTGGCGGCGCGGGCTTCACCGGCGCCGTCCGGAAGACCCGACGGCTACCTCTCGAAAACGAGGTCGAAATCCTTGCGCCAGGTGGATCCCTGATCCTCGGACGCCTCCCAGCGGCCCGTGATCCGATCCGGCCCGACCTCGGCGACGAACCGTTGGAACATGTCGGGGTCTTCCCGGCTCAGGCTCCAGTTCGTTCCGTCGAAGGTCATGGCGAAGACCCGGCACACACCTCGTTCGTCGTGGTACAGAGCCGTATACGCGTCGCGGGCGTCGCTGCGACCGAGAACCAGGACCATCTCGCTCGCGGCTTGCCCTTCCTCGCCGTCCATCGTCCAGCGAAGGACCACGAACGCGTCACCGAGCCATTCGATCGTCGCCGAACCCGGCACCTCCTGATCGGGCGGGTCCAGAAACCACGCGTCGCTCAGCGTCGTCCGCCACGAACCGACCAGGACGTTCAACCGTTCCATGGCTTCGTTGCGCATCGCTGCCTCCTCGCGTGGCCCGGTGATCCGCCAGCGTAGGCGCAACACCCGGCGAGGTCAGCGCCGGAGCGCTCGATAGCGCTTGAGCAAGGTGGTGATCCGTACTGGGTCCGCGGCGTCGTTCAACTCGGCGAGTAGATCGTCGGGGCACAACTCGTAATGGTCGCCCCACCATCGCCGCCCCTTGTTGTCCCAGATCCGGTATCCGCCGGGCACTCAATGATAAGCATGTGCGTATCATAAGCACGGCGCAGCCATCTCGGGCTGGGACGACGTGAGGAGCGAGCATGATCAGAGGTAAGTGGATGCCCGGCCATGCCGCGGACTTCTCCGGAGACATGCTGGTCAGCGTCACCGCGTTGACGCTCGACGGCTTCCGGAGCACACCAGGTGCTTACCGGGCGGGCTACGTGCTCAGCCGCGAGTGGCCCCGGCTGCCCGGCGCGGTCGGCCAATGGCTGTGGGCGGAGCCGCTTCGCCGGCGGCTGGGCTCGGTTTCGGTGTGGCGCGACCACGAGGGCTTGCGTGGGTTCGTCGGCTTGCCCGCCCACGTGGCGATCATGCGGAAGTACCGCGACCTCGGCACCACCCGCGCCACCACCTGGCGCACCGCCGACCTCGATTCGCGGGCCATCTGGCGAAAAGCGGAGCAGTGGCTGAGGGAGAAGTGAGGCCACGAACCGCCGCCGGGAACGGCGCCCCGGCGGCGATTTCGCGGTCACAGCGAGGACGAGCAGACCCGTAGCGGTCCGACACGGGCGTCGACCGGGAAGTTCGTGGCGGCGAAGTTCCAGCCGCCGAACGCGTTCGCGGTCGCTTCGGGGTTGTTGGGCGACGGGGTGCCATAACCCGCGTCGACCATGATCCAGCCCGACCAGGTCAGCCCGCCGTCGAACGAGGAGTTGCGCGTGATGGGGCGGAACTGCGCGGGAGCCTCGTCACCGCGGGCGAACACGACCAGTTCGCCCGAACTCGTCGCGGCCGCGCCCGGTTCGGACACCGCGCCGCCCCGTGGCGCCCCGAGGTCGAACCAAGAGCCCCAGGACGAGCCGTTGTAGCTGATCCCCGCGATCCGCGAGTTGGTCGTCCGCACGAACACGTCGACCAGTCCCGGCCCCCGCGAGACGGCGATCGGGTCGACGGCGAACCTGCCGCCGAGCCCGACCCAGTTGCTCCAGCCGGCCCCGACCCGTTCCAGGTAGTACAGATCGTTCGCCTGGCCCCGGGTGACGACCGCGACATGGCCCGGCCGCGAGGAGACCCCGATCGGACTGGATGTCAGCACGCCGCCGAGGCTGGTGTGCGGACCCCACACGCCGTTCACGTATTCGCGGTACCACAGTTGTTTGTTGGAGCCTCGATAGAAGACGATGAGATGCCCGGGCCCGGCCGAAACCGCGTGCGGGTTCCAGGTGATGACCCCGCCGAGGTTCTGCCAGCCGGACGACACACCGTTCTCGAATTGCATGAAGTACAGCGCGTCGTCGGCGCCACGGACGAATACCGCCGAATGTCCAGGGCCCCACGAGACGGCGCCCGGCTCGGAGCGGGACACCCCGCCGAGGTTCTCGGCGCTGATCACACCGTTCGTGCGCGGATCCACCTGAGTGCGGAAGACGTTGCCTGCCGAGCTGACCTGGAAGATGTCCAACGGCCCGTTCGGCATCGACGCCAGACCGGGGTCGATGTTGCTGCCCCGGCTCAGTTGGGCGCACCCGACGGCGGCGTCGGCCGTCGCCGGGCACAGCATGGTGGCGGCCACTACGGCGACCATCGCGGAAAGCTTCCTCAATGCGCGCAAGTTCCCTCCCTGCGTCGAAGAGATCGAGCGGGAATCCTGACCGGCGGCACGACACGAGACTGTTGTGGACATGTTGTGGTGGCCCGCGGAACCGTCAGGTGCCGCGGCCTATCGTCAGCCGGACGGTCACGTCTTCGACAGCGGCGCGGCCCGGTCGGCCAGCGGGCCACCGGCGTGCAGAAGTGTCTCCAGCGATCGGAGCGGCTCGGGAAGGACGGTGTACCAGCTCCAGGTGCCGCGTCGCTCCCGATCGAGGATGCCCGCCGCGACCAGAACGCGGAGATGATGACTCAGCGACGGCTGCGGCATGTCGAACTCTTCGGCGAGATCGCAGAAGCAGGCCTCGCCGCCGGGTGAAAAGCGGACCAGTGACAGCAGCCTGATCCGGACCGGATCCGAGAGGGCCTTGAACAACTTCGCGGCCTGCTCGGCCTCGTCCTGGGCGATGACCGCCGCGGGCTCGGCCATCAGCAGTGTGATGGGCACCGGTTTCCGGCCGCGCCCGTTCTCCGTCGCCACGTGCCCTCCTCGGTCCGGGTGACCTTCGACGGCGAGCGTACCCGGTGGATTGACAAATATCGATGCAAGCTCTTGAATCTGGATTCGCAGATTTCGATCCAGTCCAGCATCGAGAGGACTCCGCCGATGGCCCGCACACCCGAGGTGCTGTTCGTCTGCGTGCACAACGCCGGTCGTTCGCAGATGGCCGCGGCGTTGCTGCAGCACTACTCGCTCGGCCGTATCGCCGTCCGGTCGGCCGGTTCGGAGCCGGCCGGGACGGTGAACCCGGCCGCGGCCGCGGCGCTCGCGGAGTGGGGCTTGGACATCACCGCCGAGGTGCCGAGCAAGCTGTCCACCGAGGACGTCGAGGCATCCGATGTGGTGATCACCATGGGCTGCGGGGACACCTGTCCGGTGTTCCCCGGAAAGCGGTACCTGGACTGGCCCCTTGAAGACCCGGCGGGGCAGGGCGTGGACGCCGTCCGTCCGATCCGGGACGAGATCGACCGCCGCGTCCGCGGTCTGGTCGCCGAAATCCTCGACGCCTGAACGACTTCCCGGAGCCAGGAGGCCCCAACGTGACGCTTGCCGCCGACGAACCCGACGTCCTGCGCCAACTGTCCTTTCTGGACCGTTATCTGCCGGCTTGGATCATTGGCGCGATGGGTGCCGGGCTGCTGCTGGGCAGCGTGATTCCCGGTCTGCGGGAGGTGCTGGACGCGGTGAAGATCGGGCAGGTGTCGCTGCCGATCGCGCTCGGGCTGTTGCTGATGATGTACCCGGTGCTGGCGAAGGTCCGCTACGACCGGCTCGGCGCGGTGACCAAGGACCGGCGCACGATGGTGCTTTCCTTGGTGCTGAACTGGATTCTCGGCCCCGCGCTGATGTTCGCGCTCGCCTGGCTGATGCTGCCGGACCTTCCCGAATACCGGACCGGCCTGATCATCGTCGGTCTCGCCCGGTGCATCGCGATGGTGATCATCTGGAACGACCTCGCCTGCGGTGATCGCGAGGCCGCGGCGGTGCTGGTCGCGGTGAATTCGGTCTTCCAGGTGCTGATGTTCGGGGTGCTCGGCTGGTTCTACCTGGACCTGCTGCCCGGCTGGCTCGGTCTGGACACCTCGAGCGTCGACTTCTCACCGTGGGAAATCGCGCTCAGCGTCGTCGTTTTCCTCGGGATCCCGCTCGCCGCAGGCTATCTGTCCCGCCGCGTGGGGGAGCGAAACAAGGGCCGTGACTGGTACGAGGGCACGTTCCTGCCGAAGATCGGCCCGGTCGCGTTGTACGGCCTGTTGTTCACCATCGTGATCCTGTTCGCCCTGCAAGGGGAGACCATCACGTCCCGGCCTCTCGACGTGGCCCGGATCGCCTTGCCGCTGCTTGTCTACTTCGCCGTCATGTGGACCAGCGGATATCTGCTGGGCAAGGCGTCCGGGCTGTCCTACGAACGCACCACGACACTCGCGTTCACCGCCGCGGGCAACAACTTCGAACTCGCGATCGCCGTCGCCATCGGCGTTTTCGGCGTGACGTCGGGTCAGGCGCTCGCCGGGGTCGTCGGACCGTTGATCGAGGTCCCGGTGCTGGTCGCCCTGGTGTACGTGAGTCTCCGGCTGCGGAAACGCTGGACCACGAAAGCCCCGGCGGAATGAGCGGAACCGCGGGTGGTGATCATGACGGGGTCAGAACTTCCGCCTCCGCCGTAACGCAGCATCCCCCGGACTGCGCGTCGTCCGGCTCGTCGAACAGTCCGGCGCCGCCGCATACGCCGGTTTCGGCCATGCGCAGTTCGATGCGCGTCGCCGCTTCGTGGTCACCGGCGAGTTCGGCGGCGATGCTGCGGACCTGTTCGTAACCGGTCATGGCGAGGAACGTCGGCGCTCGGCCATAGCTCTTCATCCCGGCCAGGTAGAAGTTCTTCTCCGGGTGGGCGAGTTCCTTCGCACCGTGCGGGTAGACGGTTCCGCAGGAATGCACGTTCGGATCGATCAGCGGCGCGAGTGCGACCGGTGCCTGCAGAGCCGGGTCCAGCTCCAGCCGGAGCTCCGACAACCAGGTCAGGTCCGGTCGGAACCCGGACAGCGTCACCACTTCGTCGACGTGCTCGATCCGCTTTCCCGCGGAGGAGATCAGCGTGAGCCTCCCCGCGTCGTCGCGTTCGAGCGCTTCTGTGCGGAACCCGGTCACGACGTCGATCAGCCCGGATTTCACGGCCTCCTGAGCCCGCAGGCCGAGCGCGCCCCGCGCCGGGAGCTGGTCGGCGTCGCCACCGCCGAAGGTGTTGCGGACCGACCCGCGGCGCAACACCCAGCTGATCCGCGTACCGGGCGCGTCCTTCGCGAGTCCGGACAACGCGACCAGTGCGGTCAGCGCCGAGTGTCCGCTCCCCGCGACCGCCACGTGTCCTCTCGCGTACCGGGTCCGCACCGCCGGGTCGCCCAGATCCGGCACACGGTAGGCGATCCGGTCCGCCGCCGCTCGTTCGCCGATGGCGGGAAGTCCTTCCCCGCCAAGGGGATTCGGCGTCGACCAGGTTCCCGAAGCGTCGATCACGGCCCGTGCCGCGATCCGTTCCTCCGTGCCGTCGGCGCGGACGTGCACGGTGAACGGCTCGTCGTCGCGGCCGCTGTCCACGACCCGATCGCGGCCGCGACGGGCGACCCCGATCACCTCGGCGCCGAATCGCACCCGATCGTCGAGCGCCGTCGCCAGTGGCCGCAGATAACGCTCGGCCCACTCCCAACCCGTCGGATACGTCTCGCCATCGGGTCGCGCCCAGCCGGTGCCCTGCAGCAACCGCCCGGCCGCCGGAGCCACGAGCTCGGACCACGATGAGAACAACCGCACGTGATTCCACTCGGCCACTCCCGCACCGGCCCCCGCGCCGCGTTCCAGCACCAGCGGCTCGAAACCCCGCTCCACCAGTTCGGCGGCCGCCGCCAACCCCACCGGTCCCGCGCCGATCACCACGACAGGCAGCTCGTTCATCCCCAGGCCCCTTTCATCGATCTGTCTCGATTGAAGGGAATGTATCGACCGGCGTCGATTGACGCAACCATCGATTTCGGTCGATACTGGGCGCCATGACCACGGTTGTGCCCGTTCTCCTGCCCGAGCATGAAGCCGCGACTTACGCCGGCTGGTTCGCCTGTCTCGCCGAGCCCATGCGGGTCAAACTCCTGCACGCGGTCGCGACCTCGCCGCGTGGCCTGACCGTCGGCGCGCTCACGGAGATCCTCGGAACCAGCCAGTCGACGTGCTCCCATCACGTCCGAAAACTGGCCGAGGTCGGCTTCCTGCACCTGCGCAAGGAAGGCACGGCCACGGTCGTGACGATCAACCAGGCCTGCTGCAGCGGGCTGCCACACGCCGCCGACGCCGTGATGGGCCTGCTCGCCCCGCGTCCGTGCTGCCCGGAGAACTTGTCGGAAGACGTCATCGTCCGCGCGCTGCGCGAGGAGGACCGTGACTCGGTCCGCCGGATCTGGAGTGAAGGAATCGCCACATTCGACGCCGAGGTCCTCAGCCGCGAAACCTCTGGCCACCGATGGGTCGCCGAGATCGATGGCGAAGTCGTCGGCTGGACGGTCGCCGTTCCGGTTTCGGAACGCGAGTGCTATCGGGGAGTCGCCGAGACATCGGTCCATGTCGCTGAAAGCCACCGTGGCCGCGGCGTGGGTAAAGCCTTGATGCACAAGCAAGTCACGGAAGCCGACGCGGCCGGGCTCTGGACACTGCAGACGTCGCTCTTCACCGATGACCGCGCCTCCATCGCCCTGCACCAGAGTGCCGGCTATCGCACCGTCGGCATCCGCGAGCGCATCGTCCGACGCGACGGCGCTTGGCGGGACACCGTCTTCCTGGAACGCCGCGGTCCGGTCACCGCCTAGAGGCCGAGTCGCTTTTCTGGATCAGGTTCGCGGCAGGGGTCCAACGCTGCCTGGACTCCAATTCCGCGGGCAGCGTGTACACGCATGTTTGCCAGGATGGGAACAATCATCAGAAGTGGAACAACTACGCTCCCGGAAAGTTCAAGAACAAGGCGTCCGGGCTGTGTCTCGCCGCCGGAACGTCGTCGGTCTTCGCCGGGTCCTGTGAGACCAATGCCAGCGACTGGCGGACGTCGTCCACGACGAAAGTACTTCACCAACGTGTCGACCGGGCTTTGCCTGCACAACAGTGGCGGTCAGGCGGAAGCCGTCGGTCTGCGGGTCTGCCGCGCGGGAACCGTGCTGTGGACCGTGACGAAGCTGCGGAGCTGATTCGAGGCCGCGGAGCGACAAACGCCTGGCTCGCCGACGCCGATCCCTTCTTCGGCAAGGGATCGGCACGCGAGCCAGGCGTGGATGAGAATCGACAGATGTTCGGGTGTCGCTAGGGCGCTAGCCGTCCGGTTTGAGGATCGAAACGAGCCCCAGTGCCTAAGCGCGGGTCGACGGCGAACTCCGTGGCTTACTTGTACTTGCTGTAGACGACGCCGAAGTAGAACAGCGGGCCGCCGGCGTTGCCGATCAATGGTCCGTCCGGCCGCGGGGCGTGGTCCTTCCCAGGCCGCGACGTCAAAGCCTCTGCTGTGGCACGTCGAGCACGCTCAGGAAGCGCGTGTACGACTCGTCCACCCCGATGCCGGTCGTATCGAGCCGGATCGCGCGCGGGCGTTCGGCCAGATACTCGACGAAGTGACCGCGTATCCTGTCGAGCAAGTCGGAATCGGGATCGTCCAGCATCGTCTGGAGCTGTGCCTCGACATCGTTGGCCGGACGCTTCCCGTGCAGGCGTTGCAGATGTTCGTGGTCGTCGACGAGGAGGGCGACCTCGACGTAAGTGGCTCCGGTGGCGAGGGCTACCGCTTCGAAGGCCGGGTCCGGGTCGCGGTCGTGAACGGTCACAAGTTGCGGGAGGACCACGTCGTGTCCGTCGCGAAGATGACGTGCGGCCATGTCCCGTCCGTGACCGCGGGCGATCTCCAAGGCCCCGAAGAAGTTCTCTTTCCAACCGCCGATCAACCCCGTGAGCACATCCAGATCGAGGGCGAGCGTTCCTGGGTGCTCGTCGGCGTAACGGCGGGCGAGGGTGGACTTTCCCACCCGTGAGAGACCATTGATGTGGATCAGACGCGCCATGAGTCGACCCTATGTCCTGGCTCCGGTCGGTGGCAGGTCGGTCGATCTATGATCACCGCATGCACGTGCTCGGGCCAACCGATCCTCTTCCTCGGCAGCCGGTCCGGCGGGTCGCGGTGGCGGGCCCTGCGGGATCGGGTAAATCGACCCTCGCGCGAACGCTGTGCGAGCGTATGGGCGTGCCGTATGTCGAGTTCGAGTCCTTCTACCACGGTCCTGGTTGGACGGTCCGGGAGACGTGGCAGGCCGACGTTTTGCGGTTCCTCGACAAGGATGTCTGGGCGATCGAGTGGCAGGGCGAACAGGTCCGGGAGTACATGACGGCGAGGCTCGACGTGTTGGTGTGGCTTGATCATCCGCGTGCCTTGGCCACGACTCGCGTCGTCGTTCGCACGCTTCAACGTCGTGTCGGGCGGGGTTCGAAGATCGCCGGGGGAAACGTCGAGGGCCCGCTGCACACGTTCTTCACCGACCCGCAGCACATCGTCAAGATCGCGTGGCGCCACCACCCGATCATGCGCGCGCGGGTCCGCAAGGTGATCGACGAGAATCGCCACCCCGATCTCGTCGTCGTCCGGCTGCGTGGCCAACGGCAGGTCGATCAGTGGCTTCGAGGGCCGTTCGATCAGAGCACAGTGTGAACCGGGAGGTGCTCGATCCCGTCAGCCGTTCAGCGCGGCCTCGTACTCCTTCGCCTGATCCGGCGTCAGGAACCGAGACACCCGCACCAGGACGGGGCCTTTCAGATAGTCGTATTCGCCGACGGCGGGCAGATTCTTGGCTACCGACTGGATGAAGTCCATCCGCGCTTTCGCGCCGGCCTCGTCCGGGAACACCTCCACCGAACCGCCGCGTTCCACCGAATCCGCGCCGAGATACTCGACGTCGGACGGCTTGACCCGGGAATCGCCGAACGCGGTCTTCGACGTGTAGCCGTTCGGGCGGCCGAGGAGGTGATTCGGGTCGTCCTCGGCGGTGTACACCTTGATCAGTTTCGTTGTCGCGATCTTCTCGCCGAGTGTCTTCGTGACGTCTTCGGCGGTCTTCGGCGCGGTGACCGTGGCGGATCCGATCGCCGACGGCGAGCTGTCGCCGCATGCGGCCAGTGAGAGCGTGGCCAGCGTGACGGAAACGGCGGCTACGGTACGGCGGATGATCACGAACCCCTCCAGCGTGGTGACGGTCGACGCCGGTATGTCCCGTGAAACCGATCTTCTGTTACCGGACGAGGCCGGATCGTGATTGTCGTTTCACGGCACGGCGGGCTGAGTTCCGGGGACTCCGGCACTCAGTGCCAAGGCCGCGGCTTCACCCCGCGAGGTGACGTTCAGCTTCTTCAAGAGGCCCGCGACGTGGAATTTGACCGTGCTTTCGGTGATGCCGAGCGCGGCGGCGATGGACTTGTTGCGTTGTCCTTGTGCCACAAGGCGGAGCACTTCGAGTTCGCGCGGGTTGAGGTCCGCCAGCTGAGTTTCGTCGACCCGGCCCGAGGTCGGCTCGAACGGGAGGTCGACGGTGACGCGGCTGCCCCAGCCGGGGACGGCGTCGATCTCGACGGTGGCTCCCAGCGTTTTCGCGCGTCCGTCGAGCTGCGCTCGCAGACCCTGGACGTCGAGGTTCCCGGATTCCTGGTCCCGGATATCGAGGTGCAGCGCGGTGCTGTCGCTCGACCAGGCGATCCGGAGGCGGGTCAAGTCCGGCTGGCCGGTGAAGGCCAGGACCGCCGCACACGTCATCGCCCTGGCGGCATGGGCGACCTCGCCCGGCACCGGCTGCCCGTTCTTCGCCGGGGCCGTGAACTCCAGTTCCGCGTCGTGATGGCGCAGCATCTGCCGGATTTCCCGCCGTAGCCTGCCGAACGCGGCGTGCGCGGGCTCTTCGGATTGCGCGAGATCGGTTTCCCGAGCGGATCGGAGCGCGACCAGCGCGGCCGAGGCGGAGTCGGTCGCCACGAGCCGGGCGCGGTGGTCGTCCAGCCGGGCGGACCGCAGGGTGGTGAGGACCGTGACGAGCGCGGTTTCGTGTGCCGCGGCCATTTCGGCGATCGTCCGGGCGCGTTCGCTGGAGGCCGCGCGGGATTCGGCGAGGTAGTCGGGGCTGGCCTGGGTCACCTGCTGGCGGATCGAGGTCGCGACGATGCCGAAGACCTCGGCCAGCACAGCGGGTTGCGGGAAGCGGGTACGGCTCGACCGGGGGACGAGGACGAGCAGGGTGCCGATCGGATCCTGCACGGCCCAGACCGTCCGGGTGCTACCGCCGAGGGCAGCCGTCGTGGTCAGCTGATGGCCGGCGGGCACACTCGCTTTGAGCGCTTCGAGTTCGGCGATGGTGACCTTGTCGGTGATCTCCCGGGCACCGGTGACCTTGCGAGGCCGCCCGGTGCACTCACGGGTGAAGATGACCAGGGCCTGGTGTGGCCAGCCGTCGGCGAGGAACCGCGAGAACCGGTCGGCGATTTCGCGCAGCGGGCCCTCGATGACGTCGCGCAGTGCGGTCAGGTCGGCGGAGTCGGGCATCGGATGAGCCTAGCCACCGGCTCGCCTGGTCGAAAGGACAGGATCCACTGGACCGATGGCCAGGTCGCTGCCGCCTGCTTCCGGCCTAACCTCACGTGAAGCATGCGCTCAGGTGCATGCCTGTGTCGTCGAACGGTGGAGGAAACAGGGAATGCCACAGCAGGTGCGCGGGGTGATCGCCCGGTCCGAGAACGCTCCGGTGGAGCTGACGGACATCGTGATCCCGGACCCCGGCCCGGGCGAGGTCGTCGTGTCGATCGCGGCCTGCGGGGTCTGCCACACGGATCTGACCTACCGCGAGGGCGGCATCAACGACGAGTTCCCGTTCCTGCTGGGGCACGAGGCCGCGGGCACCGTGGAAAGCGTCGGAGAGGGCGTGGCTTCCGTGCGGCCGGGGGATTTCGTCGTCCTCAACTGGCGCGCGGTCTGCGGACAGTGCCGGGCCTGCAAACGCGGACGTCCGCAGTACTGCTTCGACACCTTCAACGCGACACAGAAGATGACGCTGACCGACGGCACCGAGCTGACGCCTGCCCTGGGCATCGGCGCCTTCGCGGACAAGACACTCGTCCACGCCGGACAGTGCACCAAGGTCGATCCCGCCGCGGACCCCGCCGTCGCGGGCCTGCTCGGTTGCGGCGTGATGGCCGGGCTCGGCGCGGCGGTCAACACCGGCGCCGTCGGCCGTGGCGACTCGGTCGCGGTCATCGGCTGCGGGGGCGTCGGTGACGCCGCCATCGCCGGGGCCCGGCTTGCGGGCGCCGGCACGATCATCGCGGTCGACCGGGACGAACGGAAGCTCACGTGGGCCCGTGAACTCGGCGCGACCCACACCGTCGACGCGAGTTCCACCGACACGGTCGCCGCGATCCAGGAACTGACCGGCGGTTTCGGCGCCGACGTCGTCATCGACGCGGTCGGCCGTCCGGAAACGTGGAAAGCGGCCTTCTACGCCCGCGATCTGGCGGGCACCGTGGTCCTGGTCGGCGTCCCGACCCCGGACATGCGGCTGGAGATGCCGCTGATCGACTTCTTCTCGCGCGGTGGCTCGCTGAAGTCGTCCTGGTACGGCGATTGCCTGCCGGAGCGGGACTTCCCGATGCTGATCGACCTGTACCTCCAGGGTCGGCTGCCGCTGGAGCGGTTCGTGACCGAGCGGATCGCGCTCGACGGTGTCGAGAAGGCCTTCCACGCCATGCACGCCGGTGAAGTGCTGCGTTCGGTGGTGATCCTGTGAGCGGGAACCTGCGGATCGAGCGCGTCGTCACCGCCGGGGTCTTCGAACTCGACGGCGGCAGCTGGGACGTCGACAACAACGTCTGGCTCGTCGGGGACGACGACGAGGTCGTGATCGTGGACGCCGCGCACGACGAGAAGACCATCACCGAGGCCGTGGGCGGTCGCAAGGTCGTCGCCGTCGTCTGCACCCACGGGCACAACGACCACGTCACCGTCGCTCCGCAGCTCGGCGAGCACCTGCACGCGCCTGTCGTTCTGCATCCGGGGGATCGGGAGCTGTGGGAGATGACCCATCCCGGCGTCAGTTTCCGGAGCACGGAGGACGGTGCACGGATCGCCGTCGCCGGTACGGAACTCGAGGTCATCCACACGCCGGGACACTCGCCCGGATCGGTTTGCCTGCATCTTCCCGAGGCCAAGGCGCTCTTCTCCGGGGACACGCTCTTTTCGGGCGGACCTGGCGCGACGGGACGCTCGTTCTCCGACTTCCCGACGATCATCTCCTCGATCAAGGAACGGCTCTTCGCCTTGCCCGAGGACACCAAGGTCCACACCGGGCACGGCGACCCCACCACGATCGGCGCCGAAGCCCCGCACCTGGCCGAATGGATCGCCCGCGGACACTGAACCGCCCGTCGCGCGACATTGATGTTTTCTTTACGGCTGGATCGGCGTTTCTTAGCGCTGGGTCGTTAGTGTCCGCGTCGGTGCGCGGCCGCCCTGTCCCGGGGAGATGGCGTGCGGGTACGTGCACGCGACACGGGGAGGCCAGGAGAATGACCGAGGTGCCGGAATACGCTGTTCCGGATCGGGTGGACAGTCCGGATCGGCAAGTGGCGCCGACGGGCAAGTTCGGCCGGTGGCTGATGGAGCACCGGGTGCAGCCGGTGGGGCCGGAAAGCCACGAGGAGCACACGACACCGCAATCGTGGTGGAAGGTCATGTGCCTGACCGGCGTGGACTATTTCTCCACGTTGTCGTATTTGCCCGGTATCGCGGCGCTGGCCGCGGGTGCGCTGTCGCCCCTGGCGACGTTGCTGATCGTCGCGCTGACCCTGCTGGGGATGTTGCCGATGTACCGGCGGGTGGCGAAGGAGAGCCCGCACGGTCAGGGGTCGGTCGCGATGCTGGAGAACCTGCTGCCGTTCTGGCGCGGAAAGATCTTCGTGCTGGTACTGCTGGGTTTCGTCGCGACGTCGTGGATCATCACGATCACGCTGTCGTCGGCGGACGCCACGGTGCACGCGTTGGAGAACCCCATCACCCCGTCGTTCCTGCACGGGCACGAGGTGCTGATCACGGTGATCCTGCTGCTGATCCTGGGCGGGGTGTTCCTGCTCGGGTTCAGCGAGGCGGTCGGGGTCGCGATCCCGCTGGTCGCGATCTTCCTGGTGCTCAACGCCGTCGTCGTGGTCGCCGGGGTCGGCGAGGTGTTCACCGAACCCGGCGCGTTCGACCGCTGGATCGACGCGCTCACCTCAGGGGGAGGCGGGTTCGGCGGTGTCGTCGGCCCGGCGATCCTGGCGTTCCCGTTGCTGGTGCTCGGATTGTCCGGTTTCGAGACCGGTGTGAGCATGATGCCGCTGGTGGCGGCCAAGGGGGAGAACGCCGAACAGAAACTGGCGAGCCGGATCCGCAACACCCGCAAGCTGCTCACCGCCGCCGCGCTGATCATGTCGGTGTACCTGATCGCGACGAGTTTCGTCACCACGGTCCTGATCCCGGCCGACGCGTTCAAACCGGGTGGTGAGGCGAACGGCCGGGCGCTGGCGTATCTCGCGCACGAGCTGCTGGGCGAATGGGTCGGTACCGCCTACGACATCAGCAGCATCCTGATCCTGTGGTTCGCCGGGGCGTCGGCGATGGCCGGGCTGATCAACATCGTGCCGCGTTATCTTCCCGCGTACGGGATGGCGCCGGACGGGGCCCGCGCGGTCCGTCCGGTGGTGCTGGTCTATACCGCGATCTGCGTCCTGGTGACGATCATCTTCAAGGCCGACGTCAACGCCCAGGCCGGGGCGTACGCCACCGGGATCCTCGCGATGATGGTGTCGGCGTCGGTCGCCGTGGCGATCTCGGCGGCGAAGAAGCGGCAGCGCAAGGCCGCGATCGCGTTCGCCGTGCTGACGCTGATCCTGATCTACGCGTTGGTGGAGAACGTCATCGAGAAGCCCGACGGCCTCACGATCTCCGCGTTCTTCATTCTCGGGATCATCGTGGTGTCGCTGATCTCACGGGTCACGCGCACCACGGAACTACGGGTGGAGCACATCGAATTCGACGAACCCGCCCGCCGGTTCGTCACCGATTCCATCGCCCACGACGGCGCGCTGACCATCATCGCGAACCGCCGCCAGGCCGGGGACGCCGACGAGTACCGGGCGAAGGAGGCCGAGCAGCGCGGCCTGAACCCGGTGCCGGGTGCCGCCGACGTCCTGTTCCTCGAGATCGACGTCATCGACCCGTCCGGGTTCAGCGACGTGCTGAAGGTCCGCGGTGTCGAGATCGAAGGTTTCCGTGTCCTGCGAGTGGAAAGCCCGGCCGCGCCGAACGCGATCGCGGCCGTCCTGCTCGCGTTGCGCGACGCCACCGGTGTGCGGCCGCAGTGTCATTTCGAATGGAGTGAGGGCAATCCGCTCGGGCACCTGTTCCGCTACCTGATCCTCGGCCGCGGCGACACCGCCCCGGTGGTCCGCGAGATCATCCGCACCAGCGAACGCGATCCGGCGCTGCGGCCGGGCATCCACGTCGGCTGACGACGCAGTACTGGTCCGCGCGGCCCGGAAGGGGGCCGCGCGCTCAGTCGTCCGGGCCGCGCAAGGTCAGAACGACGCGGAGCACGTGTTCCACCGCGGCGGGGAACACGGCTCCGCGTAGTTCGCCCCGGCTCGCGAGGGTGTGCCCGGCGAAGTCCAGCATCCGGTCCTCGCCGAGCCGCCGGACGGTCAGTGTGGCCACTTCCTCGAGGTCGAGGCCGGGATTGTCCATCCGGGTCAGCGCGAACTCGATGAGCAGTTGCTCGTCCGTCATTCCGCACCTCCGCCTCGCTTAGAGGATACGGCGGCCGTGATCAGGACAGGACGCGTCCGAGGAAGTCCCGGATGAGGGCGGCGATCTCCGGGCCGTGCGTCTCCAGGGCGAAGTGCCCGGCGTCGAGAAGGTGCAACTCGGCGTCAGGCAGGTCGCGGAGGAAGGCACGGGCTCCGTCGGGGCCGAAGATCTCGTCGTGTTCGCCCCACGTGATGAGCGTCGGCGGCCGGTGCTCGCGGAAGTACTCCTGGACGGCGGGGTAGACGTCGAGGTTGAACTGGTAGTCCCAGAACAACTGCAGTTGCACCTCCTTGTTCCCGGGACGGTCGAGGAGGGCCTGGTCGAGGGTCCAGGTGTCCGGGGAGAGCCGGTCCAGCCGGTCGGCGGGGACGCCGTGGGTGTACTGCCAGCGGGTCGCCGCGGGCTCCAGGAGTTCGCGCACGGCCTCTTCGTGGGTTTCGCGGTCCTTGGCGTGGGCGAACAGGACGTCCCAGAACGGCGTGAAGCCGTCGACATAGGCGTTGCCGGACTGCACCAGCAGCGCGCTGACCCGCTCCGGGTGTCTGCTCGCGATGCGGAGCCCGATGGGCGCGCCGTAATCCTGGATGTAGAGGGCGAAGCGGTCCAAGCCGAGCGCGTCGAGGAGACCGAGGGTGATCGCGGTCAGGTTCTCGAACGAGTACTCGAACCGGTCGACGGGCGGGGCGTCGGAGTGGCCGAAGCCGATGTGGTCGGGGGCGATGACGTGATAGCGGTCGGCCAGCGCGGGGATCAGCGTGCGGAACATCTGAGACGACGTGGGGAAACCGTGCAGCAGGACCACCGTCGGCGCGCTGGGGTCGCCGGCTTCCCGGTAGAAGACGCTCCGGCCGTCGATGGTCGCGGTGCGGTGGAAGACCTCGCCGGCGGACCGGCTGACTTCGGACATGACAGGTGCTCCTTGGCTCTAACCGTCTAAATACTTTTGAACAGTTAGACTCAAGCATGCGGCGACCTAACCTGTCAAGCGGTCGACGGAGGGTAGAATGGCTCACGTGCTGCAACGTCCTCTGACCGGTGAACCCCTCGCGCTGGATCTGCTGAACACCACGTGGCCCGACCGTGGTGAGTGGCGCGACGTCTTCGACGAGCCCGGGGGAGTCGGCGCATGGCTGGCCGAGCGAGGCCTGCCGGAGCCTTCGGGCGCGGAGAAACCTTTGCGCCACACGCGTTCCGTCCTGCGCGAGGTGCTCGAAAACCCCGGTGCTCCCGCCGAGAGTGCGCTGAACGAGGTGCTGGCGCGTGGGCGTCTGCGGCCGGAATTGCGGGAGGGCGGCGTCGAAGAGGTGATCGAGGTCGACGACGCCGCCTGGCGGCCCGCGTGGCTCGCGGCATACGGCTACTTGGGCCTGCTTCGCACGCGTCCGGACCGGATCAAGCGGTGTTCGGCGTATCCGGCGTGCACGCTGTACTTCGACGACGCGACGCGGAACGGCACCAGGCGGTGGTGCTCGATGGAAACCTGCGGCAACCGCGCGAAAGCCGCTCGTCACTATCGTCGCGAACAGTCGGTCTAGCGCCGGCCCGGCCACGAGTATCGAGGGGTAAGGCGAACGGTTCTGATAGGGCGGACCGGTATTTGTTGATCTACGTCTGACTTGTGCGTGGGCGGGATTCGCTCCCGTTCCAGGCCGAGTCGAGCGTTATTGATGAAGGATTTGGGACATTCACTGTCCCAAATCCTTCATCAACGAATCCATGTAGAGGAGCCAGGATGTTCAACGCCCCGAACCCCACTGGCTCGGCCCATGCCGGCGGGTAAGCCGTCGCCGCGGGCGAAGGCCCCCTTCGTCGCATCACACGCGGCGAAGGGAGCCTTCAGTCCACTTGTGGACTGCCACGGTCGCCTTGTCCCACGCATGGAATCCGGCAAAACGGGTAAAAGGCCGGTATGACTGAGGGTCGAGTGGCGGTGTTCGCGCCGTCTCCGCAGCTGACGGTGACGGTGGAGGAACTGGACGGGGCGCCCGACGTCCACGTGCACGCGGGCGGGCAGGGCGTGTGGCAGTCGCGGATGATCGACGCCCTCGGCGCGCGGGCGGTGGTGTGCTGCGCGCTCGGCGGGGAGACCGGGCGGGTGCTGCGGCATCTGATCGGCGTCGACGCGGAGGTCCGCGAGGTCGCGGCGCGCAACGGCGCCTACGTGCACGACCGGCGTGACGGCCGCCGCGACGAGATGGTGCGGATGCCCGCGGACGCGCTGACCCGGCACGAACTCGACGATCTGTACGAGCTGACCCTGGTCCAGGCCTTGCGCGCGGACGTGGCCGTACTCAGCGGACCGGACGGGGACGACGTCCCGGTACCGCATTCGGTGTACGAGCGGCTCGCCCGCGATCTGGGCACGCACGGCACGCCGGTCGTGGTGGACCTCTCCGGGGAACGGCTCGCCAAGGCGCTCGCGGGAAATCCGGCGGTGATCAAGGTCAGCCACGAGGAGATGGTCGAGGACGGGCTGGCCGAGTCGGACTCACTGGCCGATCTCGCGGACGGTTGCCGTGAGCTGGCGTCGGGCGGCGCCCTGGCGGTCGTCGTGTCGCGTGCGGCCGAGGAGACACTCGCCTGCCTGGAAGGGCGGTTCGTCCTGGTGGAGTCGCCCGATCTGACGCCGGTCGACACCAGAGGCGGCGGGGATTCGATGACCGCTGGGCTCGCGGTCGGCCTGGCGCAGGGCCGTTCGCTGGAAGACGCGGTGAAGCTCGGGGCCGCGGCCGGCGCGATCAACGTGACACGACATGGTCTCGGTTCGGGTAGTGACGGCGCCGTGCGGGAACTCACCGGACGCGTACGCCTGAAACCGTGGGAGGCCTCCTGATGCGTGCCCTGATCACCAACGACGACGGCATCGACTCGCCGGGTCTGGCGGCGCTGGCCCAAGGCGCCGTGGACCACGGCTGGACCGTGGTGGTCGCCGCGCCCGCGGCGGAGGCGAGCGGGACCAGCGCGGGCCTGACCGGCGCCGGGGGAGCGGGGCGGGTCGCGATCGAACGACGTGAACTGCCCGGACTGGCCGGTGTCCCCGCCTTCGCCGTGGCCGCGCACCCCGGTCTGATCGCCTTGGCGGCGGCGCAGGGAACGTTCGGCGAAGCGCCGGAGATCGTGTTGTCCGGGGTGAACCACGGGGCGAACGTCGGGCGCGCGATCCTGCACTCGGGCACGGTGGGCGCGGCGCTGACGGCCTCGATCAACGGCGCGAGGGCGCTGGCGGTATCACTCGACGTGGGACTGGACCCCGGCCCGCGACCCCATTGGGACACCGCGGTCGCCGTCGCCGCGACCCTGTTCGACCGGCTGACGGAACTGCCCGCCGGTACGGTCCTGAACCTGAACGTGCCGGATCGCGCCGAGGTGGGACCGCCGAAACGCACCGGGCTGGCCGACTTCGGCGCGGTGCGCAGTCACATCCAGAACGGCGAGGACGGCGCGTTCACCCTGACCGCGGTCACGGTCGAGGGCGAGTTGTCGCCGGGCAGTGACGCCCGCCTGCTGAGCGAAGGCCACGCAACCGTGACCGCGCTGAACTCGGTCGCCGAAGATCCCGATCTGGACTGGTGACGTCCGGCGTTCTCACCGCCGGAACCAGCTCCGCCGCTTCACGGGGGTTTCCGGCCGCAGACCCAGACTTCCGGTCAGGAAGAAGGTCCCGTTCACGATGTTGCCGCGTGCGGGTGGCCGTTCGAGCTCGGTGGTCGCGATGGCGACGTCGAGTTCGATGGCCGCGATGGTGCGGACCCGGATCCGGTGGAATGCCGTGCCGGTGACGGTGTTCACGGGGGTTTCGACTTCGACGACCTCGCCGGCGAACAGCGCGTGGGCCGAGGGCACCCAGCCTGGCGCGGGTTCTCCCGGCGAGAAGGTGCCGGACGGGATGAAATGGTCGGCGGCGAACTCCAGCTCACCGTCCTGCGAGGCCGAGTACGCGTCGGCGTCGGCGTGCACGGTGACTTCCTCGGCCAGTGCCGCCAGCACCAGGGAGCCGGACTCGAGCCGCCCGCCGGAGTGGGCCAGGATCGCTCGGTCCTCCAGTTCGACCGCGATGGGGCAGATCATTTCCCCACCGACACCGTCCAGCAGGTCGAGCATCGCGGTCTCGTCGTCGACGAGGCGAACGCCGCCCACCGGAACCGCGGGCGCTTTGCTTGCCAGACAAGGCAGAAGGAACTCGATCTGACCATTGTGGACCTGCGCGACCAGCCGGGCACCGGACGGGTCGGTCCAGACGTGCTCGCTGATCTTCTTGGTGATCCGGCGGGCGGTGCCCGCGCCGATCAGGGAAACGACCCGTTCCCCGAACTCTTCCTGGCTCGTGACGTCGATCCCGATCGCCCCGAAGTGGCTGGACACGCTGGCTCCCCCTGTTTTCCGGTTCGGGTGGAGACTACTGGCCGGACCGGGCCAAGGTCATCCGGATTTGCCCGGCCGTGGTGAATACTGGCCGCCATGAACCAGACCGCCCGCGAGTTCGCACGGTTGCGGCGCATCATCGAGCGGGAACTGCCCGGCACCGCACCGTTCCTGCCCGGCGCGTCCGAGCCGGAACTCGACCGGCTCGCCACCGAGACCGGGCTCGCCCTACCCGTCGAACTGTGTGACCTCCTGCGCGTGTCGGCGGGTCAAGACGACCCCGACCAACTGAACGGCCCGCTCAACTTCCACCATTTCCTGACCATCGACGAAATCATCGATATGCACCGGATGCTCACCGAGGTGGTCAGCGACATGGCCGAACCCGTCGCGCAACCCGCCTGCCTCCGGTGGACGGTATGGTCGGAATCCTGGTTGCCGTTCCTCGCTTTCCAGGGCGATTGCTACTTCCTGGACCTGGATCCCGGCGAACTCGGCACTCTCGGACAGGTCGTGTCCCGCCCCAACGTGCCGGACCTCGGTGAGCCGATAGCGCCGTCGCTGGCCGCGTTCCTCGCCCGTGCCGCGGATCTCGTCGAAGCCGGACACGTCAAGGTCGAAGAAAGCACGCTCGTCCTTCTCGATCTTTATTGACCGGCTGCCGGGCCCTGTGAAGCCCGCACGGCCACCCGAATGACTGATTCTGTTTCGGACTATCGCTATCTGGCTTCCTGCAAATCAAAATAGGGTCACGGGTCCACAAAGTACGAAACCGACCCAGCCGCCCACCGGAAGGCCCGAAAGCCGTGACCAACCTCCGCACAATGGCCGCCGTTTGCTCGGCGGTACTGGCCGCCGCCCTGCTGACCGCCCAGCCTGCCTCGGCGGTGATCGACTCGCCGATAGTCAGCGCGTTGAACGGCCAATGTCTCGACGCGCACGGCAACGGGCCCAAGGCCACGCCCAAAGGCGCGAAAGCCATCCAGTGGCCTTGTCATGGGGACACCAACCAGCTGTGGCACTTCTCCCAGGACTTCAACCGGGAGAACACCTTTCAACTACAGGTCAGAAGCGGAAACTCCAAGTGCCTCGACGTAACCGACAAGAGCACCGCCGCCGGAGCCGAAATCCACCTCTGGGACTGCCGATCCGATTCCGGCGGCAGCCAGTTGTGGCAGTTCCGCCACATCCGTTCCGAGGGCGGCTGGCACTACCACTACATCCAGAACGTACGGTCGGGTAAGTGCCTGGACATACCTGGCAGCTCCACCACCAGCGGGGTCCAGCTCATCCAGTGGCCGTGCAGCCTCGCGGCGCGCAACCAGGTCTGGCGCAACCGGGCCTGACCGGAGGCGGCCGCCCGGGTGGTGACTAGGTCGGTTCGGGGGAGCGTCTGGGATCCCGTTCGGGCATGGCTGCCTCGACGCGCTCCATCAGCAGCGCGAAGGACATGAGCAGCAGCGGGATCACCAGCACCATCCACATGATCCTTCTAGTACCCGGATCGGCCGAAACGCAATCGCGCCATCGATCTGACGGGAGTCAGTGTCCTGGGGTGGCGAAGCAGGCGCGGACGGTCGTGCCGTGTGGGCCCGTGTGGACTCGGACGAGGTCGCAGAGGTGGTTGATGAGCAGGAGTCCTCGGCCTCGTATCTGCCCAGGGGGAGCGGGCTGCCGTCCGGCGAGCGGGTCGGTCAGGTGGCCGGCGTCGTGGACTTCGCAGACCAGCAGGCCGTCCTCCGGCCAGATCGCGAGCCGTCCTTGCCCGCCGCCGTGGTCGACGCTGTTGGCGACGAGTTCGGCGACCACGAGTTCGACGTCTTCCACTCGCTCGTCGGTGAGACCGGCCCGGCGTGCCTGGTCGCGGGCCATCGCGCGGGCTTGGGCCAGGGAGACGGTGTCGCCGGTGACGGCGTCGAGAGTGGTGTGTCGGGAGGGTTCGATGGGCGCGGGATCGGGCAGAGGGGTGTTGTAGCCGTCGATGATGCGGCCGGGGTCGTAGCCGCTGCTGGCGCGTTCGCCGGTGGAGTCGATCAGGAGCGGGTGGGTGGCTTCGGCGTCGGTGAGTGCGCGGGCGTCGAGGCGGGTAACGTCGTAGGGGCAGAGGATGGTGACCTCGCGGCCGGTGAACGCGAGGTTGATCAGCGCTTCGTGCTGGGCGCAGGCCGGATATTCGAGCTCGGACCGTTCCGCCCAGATGGGCTCGCCGATGATGCGGACGTGCCGGCCGGGATAGGCGTCGGCGAACGCCCGGAGGACGCCGGGGATGATGCGGCCGGGGTTGCGGCCTTCCTCGGTCATGTCCAGCAGCCGCACTCGTTCGGCGTCCTGGCCCAGCGCGGTGCGCAGGAGTTCCAGGTTGGGACCAGGCACGGAGACCGCGACCGGTTCGCCGCGGTCCAGGCCTTGCCGGATGAAGGGGACGGTGCCCGCGAGGTAGTCGTCCTGTCCGCGGTAGAACAGCGCGGGGTGGACGAACGGGTCGGTGCCCGCGGTCTCGGTGGTCGGGCTCATCACGGGCGCATACCCTCGTTCAGGAGTTTCATGTACTCCTCGGCCCAGAAGAGGCGCAGCACTTTCCGTACGGGTTCGGGCGCGTGCCGGACGGTCAGCGAGCGCGGCGGCCGGATCCGGCGGGCGGCGTCGACCAGGGCACTCACTCCTCGCACGTCGGCGAACGCCAGCCGGGACAGGTCGATCGTCCCGCCACCGGCCGCCACCAGCATGTCCAACCTCTGCTCCCACCTCGGCCGGGTCGCCGGATCTATCACTCCGATGACCTGTATCCCGGACGTGCCGGTCAGGTCCACGATCCGCAACCCGGCCCCGTCCGGTCGCTCGTGGCCGCTGACCGTGGTGTGTTCCACGTCCGTGCCCTTCAGCCGATGCCTTCCTTCTTGCCTGAAGCGTAGTGCTCCGCGATTCCGCTTGTTCGTCGAGGAGCTGTGACTGTGTCGAGATCAGACGGAACCGAGTCCGTCTTCGCCGGTCGGGCGCGGTCGCCGTGACCGGCGTTGTGCCTTGGTGATGAGGTCGAGGACCTGGCGATACTGCTCGATGCCGTCGAGTTCGGGCGACGGCGGAGGTTTCGGGGTGCCTGGCGGCGGGTCTTCGTCGACCGAGACGAGCGGTGCGCCCGGTCCGCCGAAGGTGATGGTCCCGGTGCCGTTCTTGTGCTCCTTCACCTGTGGCGGCCCGAGCTCGCCGAGAGAGCGTGAGATGGTCTGCTGTCCGCGGGCCCAGGCGACCACGCGCCTGTCGGTCACCATGTAGGCGCTCGCGCGCATGGCCAGGTAACGGTGCACCCCTTTGACCACGATCATCCCCGCGGTGAGGCCGAAGATGAACCATCCTCCTGGTTTGTCGAAGGTGGGGAAGAGGTAATAGAGCGGCACGATCAGGAACGAGACGACGACGAGATCCTGCTTCCTGGCGATCCGGACGTGTTTCGGCGCGCCTTCCCAGAGCAGGCGTTCGCCGGGAGCGAGGGCGAAGTCGTCGTCGGCAGGCGAGGCGGCCGAACGCGAGTGTTCGTCGCTCGGCGGGACGCGGTCGTAAACGAGAGTGCTCCGTTCTGGAGGCCCGGCAGCGGACATCCGAGCGAGAAACCTGCGAGGGACGGGAAACCCGGCCCTCCTGCACAGACGATATCCGTCACAGGCGTGTGTCGACAGGTGTTTTCGGCTCCGCAGATCCGATCGGCGGTATGGGTGACGATCATTCGTGGATAACGTCGGAGTCGGCGAGAGCTCCGGCCGCAGCGCGCGTGCGGAGCCGATTCGCACACTGGGGAAGCACTGAAACGACTCGGCCGGTTTGCCGCGCCTGGAGGTATCGGAGTGCCCGAAACACTTGCCCGTCTTCCGTTGTCCCAAGACGTCGTATCCGAAAGCAGGTCCCATCGCTGGGCCGTCTGGCGTTCGCCTGCCGATCAGCCGCGCTGGGCCCGGCCGGTATTGCTGGGCATCGCGGCGGTGGCAGCGGTGCTGTACGCGTGGAATCTGCCGACGGTGGACTTCGCGCCGCTGTATTCGGACGCCGTGAAGACCATGTCCGGCAGCTGGAAGGCGTTCCTGTTCGGGGCCGTGGACGAGACGTCCACTTTGGACAAACTGGCCGGTTCCTTCGTGCCACAGGTGGTCTCTGCGAAGATCTTCGGGTTTCACGCCTGGTCGCTGGCGTTGCCGCAGGTGATCGAGGGCGTGGTCTCGGTACTGGTGATGTACCGGGTGGTGCGGCGCTGGGCTGGTGTGGTGCCCGGTCTGCTGGCGGCCGGGATCTTCGCGCTGACGCCGGTCGCCGCGTCGATGTTCGGGCACAGCATGCAGGACGGCGCGCTCGTGATGTGCCTGGTATTGGCTGTCGACGCCTATCAGCGGGCGGTGCTGGAGGGGCGGTTGCGGTCGCTGGTCTGGGCCGGGGTCTGGGTGGGGCTGGGTTTCCAGGCGAAGATGCTGCAGGCGTGGACGATCTTGCCCGCGTTGGCGATCGGTTACCTGCTGAGTGCGCCGGCCGGGTTGCGTCGCCGGGTGAAGCACGTGGTGGTCGCCGGTGCGGTGACGTTGGCGGTATCGCTGTCGTGGATCGCGCTGTACACCTTCACCCCGCCCGATGCCCGGCCGTACGTCGACGGCAGCACGAACAACAGCGCCGTCGCCATGGTGTTCGGCTACAACGGCCTCGGGCATCTGGGCATCCAGTTGCCCGGCGCCAGGAAGTTCGACAACGACGGCGGCGAGATCGACCCGCGGCGGTCGTCCGGGCAACGTGACATCCTTCCCGCCATGCGGGGAAATCCCGATGAGGACCCGACGAAGGCGACGAGCAGACCGGTCCAGAAGGGCTGGGTCAAACTGTTCGACGGGCACCTCGCCGTCGCGGTCGGCTGGCTGTATCCGCTCGCGTTGCTGGCCCTGCTGTGCGGATTGTGGTGGCGGCGCGGGGCCGAGCGCATCGATCCGGTGCGCGGCGGGCTGGTGATGTGGGGAGTGTGGCTGCTGACCTTCGGTCTGGTCTTCAGCGTCGCCGATGTCCCGCACACCGCGTACGTGGCCTCGCTCGCGCCGGCGGTCGCCGCACTCTCCGCCCTGGGCCTCGTATTGTTCTGGCGGGCGTACCGGAAGGGCGGCAAGCAGTCCTGGCTGTTGCCGATCGCGGTGACGGCCGAAGTGGTTTGGGCCGCGTGGCTCTGGTCGCACTACCCGAATTTCCTGCCGTGGGCGAAATGGGGCGCGCTCGCGCTCGGCGTGACCGCTGTCGTCGCACTTGTCCTGGTGCGCGTGGTCAGGACCACCTCGCCCCGTCTGGTCACCGCCGGGCTCGTCGTCGGGGTCGCGGCCGTGGTGGCCGCGCCCGCCACGTACGCGATCTCCGTGCTGGACCCCGATTACTCCGGCATGTCCTTCGACGCCAACGCCGGCCCGGAGTCGGGCCGGATTCCCGCCGCGCCGCCCGCCCCGGCCAACGGAATAGGTGGGTGAGCCGGGCTCCCAGAACGGGAACTGGGCTTGGGTTCACGCGTGGGCCAGGTCCAGGCGTACCGGAGGATGAGGGCGAGAACGATCAATTCCAGCGCGACGCCGAGGCCGTAGAAGTACCTCCAGGATTCGCCGACCGCGTTGAACGCCGCGAAGGGGACCTGTATCGAGGCCACGATGAGGTTCGTGGTGCGGTTCGCCCGGGCGGGCAGGGTCATCGACAGCACGACCATGAGGGTCGGGATCGCCATGAGCGTGAGGAAGACGGTGAACAACGTCTGGCTGATGTCGAACTCGAAGACGACGCCGGCCTCGATGTCTTTGATGACACCGGGTTTGAAGAAGGCGAGGATGTCCACGTAGGCGTACAGGAGCACGAGGCTCGTCCACGCTGTGGCGAGCTTGGCTCTCACCGGGATCCGCTGCTCGTCCAGTGCGGTCGTGGTGGGTCGACGTGTTCTCATCGTGGGCTCCGTTGTCGTGGTGTGGACCGGTGGGCCAACGATCGCCGAGCCGGGCGGCGGGCACATCGTCGTCGAGGCCGGACCCGTCCCGGCCGTGGGGAGGAGCGGCGTCTCGTTCTTTCGGTCGGTCCCCGACGCCTCGGCGGTCCTTAGGCTGGGCGCGTGACCACCAATGCCCTGCGCTCACTGTGGGCCGAGCCGCGCGCCACGGACGCTCCCGAACGGGTTTCGCGCGACTGGGTGCTCGTCGGGGCGTTGATGGTGACGGCGCTGCTCGAAGGAGTCCTCCGGGACGACGTCGCTTGGCGGCCGTTCGCGACGATCGTGGCGGTCGGACTCGCGCCGGTGCTGCTGTGGCGGCGTACCCATCCGTTGGCTTGTGTCGTGGTGGCTTTCGGCACCGCGATGGCGTTGGGACTGGCGAGCCTGCTGGGCGGGATCCCGAGCGTGGGCCTCGACACGATGATCTACGTCCTGGTGTTCGTCTACGCGCTGGTTCGCTGGGGCTCGGGGCGCGAGATCGTCATCGGGCTGGTGGTCGTGGCGGTCGCGGCGGGAATCGGTATGGTCCCCGACCACGTCGGGCCGACCGAGACCTTCGGCGGGTTCGCCATCCTCGCGGCCGCGGCGGCGGGTGGAGCGGCGTTCCGCTACCGCGCCGACAGCCGGCGCCGGGAGGCGGACCAGATCCGCGGCCAGGAGCGGGTCGGTCTCGCGCGCGAGTTGCACGACATCGTCGCCCACCACGTCTCGGCGATCGCTGTGCAGGCGCAGGCGGGCCGGGCGATCGCCGGGCAGCGACCCGAGGCCGCGCTCGAGGTGCTGGCGGCGATCGAAGGGGAAGCGTCGCGGACGCTCGCGGAGATGCGGGCGATGGTCCGCGTGCTGCGCGACGGAGCGCCGGCGGGGTTCGCGCCCCAGCCCGGCGTTGCCGACCTGGTATCCCTCGCCAGACGCGCCCCGGCCCCGATCGTCGACGTGGAGTTGCCGAACGAGCTGGACGAACTTCCGCCCCAGATCGACGCGGCGGTCTACCGGCTGGCGCAGGAGGCGCTGACCAACGCGCTGCGGCACGCCCGCGACGCCTCGCGGGTGGAGATCCGGGTCGTGGACGGCGCGGGAATGCTGCGGCTGCGCGTGACCGACGACGGACGGATCGACCCGGCGCGGTCGGTGAACCACGGTTTCGGGCTGCTGGGGATGACCGAGCGTGCGCAGCTGCTCGGCGGCACGCTGCATGCCGGCCCGGCGCCCGAGGGCGGGTGGACGGTCGACGCCGAACTGCCGACTAAAGTACGCCGATGACGGTGCGCGTGCTGGTGGCCGACGACCAAGATCTGGTGCGCACCGGCCTCTCGATGATCCTTGAAGCGCAGCCCGGCATCGAGGTCGTCGGCCAGGCCGCCGACGGCCACGCCGCCGTCGAACTGGCGCGTCGGCTCCGCCCAGACGTGTGCCTGGTCGACATCCAGATGCCCGGCCTCGACGGCATCGAGGTGACCAAGCTCCTCGCCGGGCGGGGTGTCCCGGACCCGATCGCGGTGGTCGTGATCACGACGTTCGACCTCGACGAGTACGTCCACGGCGCGCTCCGGGCCGGAGCCCGGGGCTTTCTGCTCAAGGACGCCGGGACGGAGCTGCTCGTCCAGGCCGTCCATGCCGCCGCCGTCGGCGATGCCCTGATCGCGCCGAACATCACCCGGCGGCTGCTGGCCACGCTCGCCGGCAGGGAACCGTCGAGCCGACGGATCCAGCCGATCGAGCCGCTCACCGAACGCGAAGAGGAGGTGCTGACGCTGGTCGCCAGTGGCCGCACGAACGCCGAGATCGCCGCCGAGCTGTTCATCGGCTTGACCACCGCCAAGACCCACGTCGCCAGCCTGCTGACCAAAATCGGCGCCCGGAACAGGGTCGAGATCGCGATGTGGGCCTACGACACCGGTCGGGTGGGGGCCTCGTGAGCACGCCCTGGCAAACCGAAGACCCGAAGTAGCCACCCTGGCGAGAAAACAACGGGACAAAGCTGTGGGCGACACGGGGCTGGTGCTGCGAGCCCACAGCGGAGGGCGATGGCACGATCAGGGGACGCCGCCGGTCCCGCTCACAGGAAGTCACGTCAGTCCGATGAGTCAGCCAGTCGCCGAACCCAGCCCGGTACCGGGCATCATCGCCGCCGAGTTGCAGGTCGCCGCGCGTGGCAGTGCCGGCGGATGGTCGGGGCAGATCCGCTCGTGGCCCGGCAAGGTCGTCCCGGGCAACGACCGGCAGATCACCGCGGCGGTCCTGACGCTGATCGGGAACGCTCGCTGGCCCCGGGACCAGGCCCGGGAGCTGACCGCGTTGTTCGCTCCGCTGTATCGGGCGGGCTGGTGCAACGAGGCGATCGTGCGGATGCTGGACACCGACCCGGACGGAACCCGGCGGCCGCCGTGGCTGAGCGATCGCGACACACCGACGATCGGACCGCTGAAGAGCTACCTCGCGCGGCGGCTGCATGCCTGGATCCCGGCCGATCCCGACGAGCAGGACGACACACGCGACATCACCCGCCTACCTTCCGAACTGCCTGATCCGCCCATCGCGGGAACCACCTTCCGATCGTGGGCCGAGCGGATGCGTCTCGTCTACGGCGACGCGGAACGCCGCGCCCCGGCCGCACCCGGGAGTGCCGGGCCGGATCGCCGCGGTGGTCAGGTGACTCCGCTGGAGCGGCGGCGGGAGGCAGTGCGGCGACGGCAGCGCGCGCTCGGTGCGCTGTGGGAGGGTGGCGAACGCGAACGGTACGAGAACGATCCGGCCATCACCGCGGACACCGCGCTCCTGCTCGACCCCGGCGTCTACGACGCGGTGGTGATCGCGGCGCGCACCGGCGACCGTGCGCAGATCGCGCGACTTCGCCGTGCGGTCCGGCTCGCCCGTCTCGACGCCGCCGCCCAGCCGGCGCGGGAGGTCGACGCGGGCAGGGCCGCGGAGATCCGGCAGCTGGCCCAGACGATCACCCGGCGCGACGGAAGCGTGATCCCGTTGGGAAGCTTGGCGTTGCTGCTGGCCGACATGGCGTAGCGCCTGGCCGGAACACGAACGCTCTTCACGGTGCTCGACTACCAGGACTTGGCCTATTCCTTCTGTGGCAACGCTCATCGGGCGGCCAACCGGAAACGCATCCGGCAGACGACGGCGTCCGAGTGGCGGCGCAGGGCACGGGCGAGTACGCCGCCGCGCTGGTTCTGCAGGATCCGCTGCCACCAACGCTCCGGTTCGACCTCGGCGATGAGCACGAAGACGTGCCGGTCGGCGACCGTGCGGAGGTGTTCCACCAGCGGTTCGCCGAGACGGCGTCGTTCGTCGTGGAGTAGGACCAGTGCCACTTCGGGGTGCCACTTCTCCCAAGCGGCGACGAAGTTCCGCGCCGATTGTTCGTCTTCGGGGTGGATGACGTGCACGGCCTCGACGTGGTCGCCGAGCGACAATGCGGCGGCGAGCGCGTCACGGGTCAGGCGGGAGACGGTGTGGACGGGGACGACGACGAGTGAGCGGTGTGGTCGCGGGGGAGCGGGGGTCAGGCCGAGTTCGAGCCGCTCGCCGATCCGGCGGTAGCTTCGTTCCACCCATTCCATGGCCGCGACCAGGACCGGTAAGGCGACGACGATCAGCCAGCCGCCCTCGCCGAATTTGGTCGTCGTGACCACGATCGCCGCGGCTGCGGTGAGCAGAGCGCCGAGGCCGTTGAGCGTGGCCTTTCCCCGCCAGCCGGACGGGCGGTTCCGCCGCCAGTGCCGGACCATCCCGATCTGGGAGAGGGTGAACCCGACGAACACCCCGATCGCGAACAGGGGGACCAGAGTGTTCATGTCGCCGTCGGTGATGACGAGCAGCAGAGCCGCGGTGATCGCGAGGAAGCCGACGCCGTAGCGGTACACCTGGCGTTCGGCGCGCAAGGCGAACACATGTGGCAGTTTGTTGTGCTTGGCGAGCAGCTGGGCCAGTACGGGCAGGCCGCCGAAGGACGTGTTCGCGGCCAGGGCGAGCAGGACCACGGTCGAGAACTGGACCAGGTAGAAACCGAAGCCGTCGCCCAGTGCCGCGGTCGTCACCTGCGAGAGCACGGTGACGCCGTCCACCGGATGGATGGCGAATTTGCCGATCAGTACGGCGATCCCGAGGAGCATCACGCCGAGCAGGCCGCCCAGTGCGATCTCCGCGTGCTGCGCGCGCCGTACCCGGGGCTTGCGAAACGACGGTACGGCGTTGGCGATGGCCTCGACTCCGGTCAGTGCCGCGCAGCCGTTCGCGAAAGCCTTGAGCAGCAACAGAATGCCGACCGTCTGCAGGTTCTGCGCGTGTTCCGGTGCGACGACCGCCGCGGCGGGGCCGGACCGGAACAGGCCGGCGACGATGACGGTCAGGATCGCGCCGACGTAGATCACAGTGGGCACGACGAACATCCGGGCGCTCTCGGCGATGCCGCGCAGGTTCACGCCGGTGACCAACGCCAGCACACCGAGGCACAACCACAGCGTGTACGGCAGGAGCCCGGGGAAGGCCGATGTCAGCGCGGCCACCCCGGCGGCCACCGATACCGCGACGTTGAGCACGTAGTCGACGATCAGCGACGCCGCCGCGACCAGTGAGGCCCGGCGCCCGAGGTAGGTCCGGCTGACCCCGTAGGCGCCGCCACCGTCGGGGAACGCGGCGATCACCTGACGGTAGGACAGCGTCAGCACGCCCAGCAGGACCGCGATCTCGAGCGTGACTGGAACGGTGAAGCCCAGCCCCGCACCACCGGCGACCGCCAGCACGATGACGATGGCCTCGGGTCCGTAGGCGACCGACGCCATCGCGTCCAAGGACAGCGCGGCGAGCCCGCCGACGACGGAAAGGCGGTGGCGTTCGGAGCGGTCGGTCCCGCTCTCGGGGCGGGTGAGTGTCGTGGTCACGCCGTCAGCGTGGGGTTCCGCTGGTCTTCGGTTCGAGGACGTTGACGGGTTCTTGACACCGAATCGGGTGAACCCGATGCCGCGCTGACGCCCCGGGACAGGAACGCGAAACCGGTGGCGCCCAAGGAATTCAGCGCGAACACGAGAGCGGCGTGCCCGGACGGATGCCCCAGTATCAGCCAGGAGTGCAGGAGCCAGCAGATCGTCGCGGTGACGAAAGCGGCCCGTGCGGTGCCGAGCAAGGCGACGGCGTCGATCACCGCGACCATGAGCAACACGGAAACGAGCGGCTGAGGTGAGCCGTCGCCCGCCCGTGCGAGGAAGACCGCGACGAGAGCACCGGCGAAACCCAGAGGACAGCTGATCAAGGCGGAGACCGGTCTCCGGCACACGGTACGCATCCAGATAGCCGAGCCTGACTTAGGCACCGGCTGAAGAGCCGCTTACGTACTTCGCATGCCGGATGGTCCGATTTTGACGTCGCCAGTTCGGTGCAGGGGAAGAACAGGTGATCGTCGGCGGGGTAAACGCGGAAGGTGACATCGGGTCGGCCGGCGAGACCGGCGCGCCAGCCGGGGTGCATGCCGCCGGCAGAAACAGCCAGGCATCGCCGGGCCGGGATCATCGCGTCCAGTTTGGCGTCACGGTGCGGTCGAGACCGCTCAGCGCTTACCTCGAGTACTGAAAACAATTCCATGGTGGGAGTGTTCCGGTAGCCGTGATCGCTGGTTCCGTCGTTGTATTGTCGGAGGTGTGAAGCGGTTCGTCGACGAGACACGACGTCGGCAAGTGATCGACGAGTTGCGGCCGCTTCTCCACCAGGTTTCCCTTCCCGCCGCTGATCTGCGGCTGGATGGAGGCCGGCCTGTGTCGGCTGTGGCGTCCTATCTGGCTGGTCATCCTTACCTGCCTGAAGGTGCGCCGTGGCCGCAATACAATGACGTACCGATGTTCTGTGTTGTTCAGGTCAATTTCGCCGATGTCGGCCCGTTGCCTGGCTTCCCGTCGGCAGGGTTGTTCCAATGGTTCGTCGGCGCCGACAGCCCGAGTTTCGGTCTCACACACGGGGAGACGAAAGGGACGCAAGGGTTCGAGGTTCGCTGGTATCCAGACACTGCTGCGCGCTCGGTGGCGTCGCCGTCGTCGCCGACACCATGGCATATGGCGAGCCAGGATCCCGGTGTGCACGCCCCCTTCATCCCCGTCGAGGCGCGTGGCGTGAGGTTCACAGTCGGCCGGGCGCTTCCGCAGCTGGCCGAGTTCGACCTTGCCGAGGAAGGGGATCTCGCGAGGCTGGTCCGCGAACTGGCCGTGCTGGGCGGTGAACGCAGTGACCACGCACTGGATCTTTTGCATAACGGATGGAACTTCCATGTCCTCGGCCGTCACGGCTCGTTCGGTGACGACTTCGTCCACGGTAGTTCGCTGGGGGGCAGTGCCGGCTTCACCCAGGAAGACCCACGCGGGCGGCGCGCTTATCCTTCGAGCAGTGAGCCTGCCGGTCAGGTCTTGATCACGATCGACGAGGATGTGTACGACACTGGATGGGGCGACCACGGCATCGCGCATCTGTTCGGCGACCCCGCTGCTCTAGCCCGAGGTGATCTGTCGACGGTGCGCTACTACTGGGACGCCACCTAGCGCACCGACGAGACCACAGCGAACCGCTACCCCGGCCGGGATGAGTCAGCGGATCTTGTCGCCCGGTCGATGGCACTGAGGGCGAGATCGGCGTGTGTTCGGGCGTCGGCGGACCAGTGGGGGGCGTTCCACCGGTCGGCGATGGTGGCGGCTTGGGTGAAGTGGGCGGCGGCTTCGTCGGCGCGACCGAGGAGGAGGGCGAGTCGGCCGAGGGTGTGGGCGACCGGACGCAGGGCCAGCGACAGGCTCACGGCGCCGGCAGGGGGGCCGTCGCGGTGGGGGAGCAGTTCTGCGTAGATCTCCTCGGCAGCGTCATGGTCGTTCAGGGCGACGATCGCCATCGCGCGCAGGCTTGTGAGAAAGGTGAAGAAGAAGTCGGGCCGGATCGGGCTCGGTGACGTGCGAGCCCGGCGTGCCTCGTCGCCGCGGCCGGCGGCGTGGAGGGCGAGCGCGAGCAGGTCGGCGACCATCGGGCCGAGCGCCTCGTGGAGAGTGCGCACGTCGTCCAGGTGGTCGCCGAGCGTGCCGTCGTTCAGCCAGATCGCCGCCTGCACGAGAGGGAGGAAGCCCACGTGTACCGATCCGGCACGGTCCATGCGTTCGGTGGCCTCGATGTAGAGGCGCTCGGCGTCGGCGTACCGGCCCTCGATGAGTACAAGGGTCGCCAGCGCGATCTCGGCGGCGCCGATCGCCTCCGGCATCCGGTAGGCGCGGGCGAGGCCGAGTGCCTCCCCGGTCACGCGGCGCATGGTCGCCGGGTCGTTGGCCGTGGCGGCGTTCACGGCCTGGTTGAGCAGCCCGCTCACGCGGTAGACGGGCAGGTCGTGCTCGACGCCGATCTCCACCAGCTCGCGGGCGTAGTCCTCCCGTCCGGGGTCGCGGGCGAGGACCCAGAGCGCCGCGGCCCGGAGGCGGGGATCGGTGGCGAGGTCGAGTGCTTCCCGCGCCGCCGCCATGACCGTCGGGTCGTCCTCGCCCACCAGCTCGTTGGCGTACGCGGTGAGCAGGCGGGACCGCACGTCGGGGGCGAGGTCGGTCCGCCCGAGCAGGTGGCGGAGGCGGCCGACGATGGGACGGTCGATCGTGCCGTACGTGCGGGCCTGCCAGGAGGTGGGCTCGGTCCAGGCGGTGAACGCGGCGATCATCAGGTCGTCGCGGCCGATCGACTCGGCGTACTCCACGGCCTGCTCGCGCGTGTCCCTGGCCGCGGCGACGGCCCCGGCCCTGATCTGCGCGCGCAGCAGCCTGCCGAGCAGTCCGACACGCTCGTCCGGTTCGCTGGAGTTGGTGACGGCGTCGGTGAGGAGCGTGGCGGCCACGTCGTGGGCGTAGCGCGCCTCAGCGAGCTCGGCGGCCCGTACGCAATAGCCGACTGCCTTCGGTGATCCCGCTCGCGCATAGTGATAGGCGAGCGCCGCGACGTCGCCGGTGCTCTCCAGGGCGGCGGCGATCCGGGCGTGCATCCTGGTGGCCCGCAGCCGGCTGACGTCGGCGACGAGCGTGTCCCTGACCAGGGCGTGAACGAACCGGACGCGCCCGGGCGCCGGCTCGTCGAGCAAGCCGGCGATGATGCCCGCGTCCAGCGCGTCCAGCACGCCGTCCTCGTCGGCGTCGGCGGCCTTCACGAGCACGTCCACCGAGCTTTCCCGGCCGGCCACCGCCGCCAGCCGCAGGACGGACACGCCGCTCTCGGGGAGCCTCGCCAGCCGGCGCCGCAGCACATCCCGTACGCCTTCGGGGACCTCGGACAGCGCGACCAGCGCGCCCTCGCCGCTCAGCAGCCGCGCGCTCTCCCGCACGTAGAACGGGTTGCCGCCGGTCCGTTCGGCGATCCCGGCCACGGTCGCGTCGTCGGCCTCGCACTCGGCGCGGACGAGCTCCGCGACGGCGTCGCCGTTCAGCCCGGGCAGATCCAGCCGGAGGGGCGCGCTGCGGGCGAGTGACCCGAGCGTGTCGGTGAGGTGCTCGCTCTCGTCCGCGCGGTAGGCCGCGACGATCAAGATCGGGGCCTGCGCGCCGACACCGCCGCCGAGCAGTTCCAGCGTGGCGGCGTCCGCCCAGTGGAGGTCGTCGAGGACGACGGCGACCGGCCGGTCGGCGGCGACTGCCGCGAGCCAGTTCCACACGGCCTGCCGCAGCCGGAACCGCCCGGCCGCCGCGTCGCCGTCCACCGGCACGGAGTCGGAGAGCAGCGGCGCCAGGTCGTCCGCGAACTCCCCTGGAGGGACGTTCACGGCCACCCTGCGCAGCGCCTCGACCCACGCCCACGCGGGCGGCGCGCTGTCCACCTCGGGACAGCGCCCGGTGGCCACGAGCCACCCGTCCTGTCCGAGTCGCGTGCCGAGGTGCTCCAGCAGCGTCGACTTGCCGAGCCCCGCCTCCCCGGTGACGAGCGCGACGCGCGCTCCCTCGGTGGCGGCCTCCCCAGCGGCCGCCACCAGCGCCGCCAGCTCACCCTCCCGCCCCACGAACGCCGGCGCGCCTGGCCTGTTCGAACGCGTCGGCTCGGTTGCCCGGAGCGGGTCGGCTGGGGATGGGGGGACGGCTGCGCGGAGGACGTCCGTGCGCTGGGTGAGGATCGCCTCTTCCAGGGCCACCAGGTTCGGCCCGGGGTCGAGGCCCAGCTCGTCGGCGAAGGTGGCGCGGGCGCGGCGGAGCGAGGCCAGGGCGTCGGCTTGGCGGCCGCTGCTCCACAGTGCGAGGGCGTGCAGGCGCCAGCCCGCCTCGCGCATTGGATCGTCGCGGGTGAGGCGCTCCGCCTCGGGTACCACCGCCGCGGGGTCGCCGAGCCGCAGTCCCGCCGTGATGTGCAGTTCGCGGGCGATCAGGCGCAGCTCGTTCAGCCGGGCGGTTTCGGCAGTGGCCCACGGCTCATCGGCGACCTCGGCGAACGCTGGTCCCCGCCACAGCGCCAGTGCCTCGTCCAGCCGGGCGCGGGCGGCACGGGGATCGGTGAGCGTGCGGGCCTCGTCGAGCAGCTCCTCGAAGCGCCATGCGTCCACCGCCCCCGGTGGCAGCCGTAGTGCGTAGCCGGGCGCCGCGGTCACCAGCAGGCGGGCCGGGACCCGCGGCGGGCGGCCGGGTTCCAGCAAGCGGCGCAGGTTGGACACGTACGCCTGCAACGACACCAAGGCGCGCGACGGCGGTTCGCCGCGCCACAGGTCCTCGACCATCCGGTCGACCGACACGACCTGCCCACGCGCAGCCACCAGCAGGGCCAGCACGCCACGCTGCCGCGGTCCGCCGAGGGGAACGGACTCGCCGCCGGCCTCGGCCGCGAACGAGCCCAACACCCGGATCAACACCATGACGTGGCACATCGTATGCGCGGCCCGCCTCAGGCGTTCCAAGTCGGCTCCAAATGCCTTCCAAACCCCCGGAAGCAGGCTTGAGCGCGTCGAACAGATGAAGGGCAGGAACAGATGACCGTCAACACCCAGGACATGGAGATCGTCCACCGCGCCTTCCGCCGCGAGTCGCGGCTGCTGAAGGAACTCGTCGCGGCGGTCGCCCCGGGCGACACCGCTCGCGCCAAGGTGATCGCCGACCACTTCCGCGACTACCGGCTGGGACTGAAGAACCACCACGAGGGTGAGGACGAGCTGCTGTGGCCGCCGCTGCTCTCCCGGGTCGATCTGGAGGCGGACATCGTCCTGCGCATGGAAGCCCAGCACGAGCGCATCGCGGCCACGCTGACCAGGCTGGACGCCGCGGTCCCGGCGTGGGAGGCCACCGCCGGCGCCAACGAGCGCGACACCCTCGTGGCGGTCCTCGCCGATCACCAGGCGGTCCTGCTCGAGCACCTCGACGACGAGGAGACCACTCTTCTTCCGCTCGCGGCCAAGCACAGCACCGACGAGGAATGGGCCTCCCTGGGCGATCACATGCTGGCCAACACGCCCAAGCTCACCATGCTCACGCTCTTCGGCCTCGTCCTGGAGGACGCGAACCCGGCCGAGCGCGCCACGCTCCTGGCCGCCCTCCCCGCACCGGTACGCGGCATCTGGCACCTCGTCGGCCGCCCCCGCTACGCCCGCCACATCCGCCGCGTCCGCGCGGCCTGACCCCGCACCTCGCAAGGAGACGACAATGTCGCTGAAGAAGATCAACACCGTCCTGACCGCCGCCTTCGTCCTCTTCATCCTCTGGTTCGGGGCGGAGTTCATCCTGAGCCCGGACACGACGGCGCCGGGCTTCGGCCTGCCGAGCTGGCCGCCCGGCGACGGCGGCGGCTTCCTGATCATCAAGGGAATCCGCGACGTCGTCTTGGCACTGGTCCTCGGCATCCTGCTGGTGACGGGCCACCGCCGGGCGCTGGGCTGGGTGCTGCTGGTGGAGGCCCTCGCCGCGTACGGCGACATGACCACCGTGCTGGCCCACCACGGCTCCGTGGCCACCGCGTTCGGCGTTCACGGCCTGACCGCGACCCTGATGGTGGTCACCGGCCTGCTGATCCTCCGCGAGACCCGCGAGGTCACCGCCGCCCCGGCGGACCGTCAGACGCTCAAGGACAAGCCGACGGTGGAAGGCGGCGATTCACGAGGAGAGGGCGTTGCTCACCCGTACGCGCGCGGTGTCGATCATCGCCCGTGAACGCGGGAAGTCGTGCAGTTCGGCGCGCAGGAGGTCCAGCGCGGGCAGCAGGGAACCGGCCGGGACCCGGCGTGCCGACAGGATTTCCGCGGTCCAGGCGAGGAACTCGGTGAACAGTTCTTCGTCACCCACGTAGAGCGAGACCGCCAGGTATTCGACGATGTGAGCGAGGTCTTCCGCGGTGTGCTGCCGCTGGCGGCTCGTGTACTCGCGCATCGCCGGGAGACGGTCTTCGAGGCCGGCCAGAATCGCCTTCACCAGCGCGCTCGAAGTGCTGGAAACGAGGGTGTACTCCTGATCGGCGAGATGCGGCAGGTCGTCGAGCGGCTGATGCCCGGCACGGGGCCGGGGCAGGGGAGAGGCCAGCAGATCGGCCGCCGCCCGCGCTTCCGGCGCCCAGGCGTCCGCTCCGAGCAGGCGCGCGTACCGGCCGTCCGGCCCGAACGCCGCCCCGCCCGCGATGACCGGGGTCGCGGCCGCTCGACAGGCGGTGATCGTCGCGTGCGCGGCGGGCAGGCGGGTGGCCAGCGAAGCCGACAGTGCCACCGCGTCGGGCCCGGTGCGGTGCAGGTGCGCGACCAGCCGCGGCGCGGGCACCTGGGCGCCGAGATAGTCGACCCGGAAGCCGCGGACCTTCAGCACTTCGGCCAGCAGACGTGCGGGCATGGCGTGCCATTCGCCGTCGACGCACGCCACCGTGATGCGACCCCGGTGCTCCCGCGGCTTGGGGAGCACAGAGCCGAAGCCCGCGAGCACCCGGTCGTTGATCGCGGTCGCGGCGTGTTCCTGCGCCACGGTGAGCCGGTTCGCCGCCCATTCGTGGCCGACCTTGCGCTGGACGGCGCCGACCATGTCCAGCAGCACGGTCTCCGCGTCGAGCCCCGCGCCGAGCGCCTGGACCACGACCTCCCCGGCCGCGTACTCGTCGCCGGTGGTCACCGCCTGCCACAGTCGTTCGAAGTACTCGGCGGTCACGGGGCCGCGGGCCTCGGCGGGAGAGGCGGCGCGGTGATCACCAGCACCGCCATGTCGTCGTGCGACCGGCGGCCGATCCACTGCGCGGCCAGCATGTGCACCCGTTCGGCGACCGCTTCCGCCGTCAGGCCCGCGCATTCGGCCAAGGCCGCGATCAGCCGGTCCTCGCCGAACATCTCGTCGCCCAGCGGGCCACCCCGGGCCTCCACGATGCCGTCCGTGTAGAGCAGGCAGCTTTCGCCGGGCGCGAGCAGGATCTCCGCGGACCTCGTCCGGATCGAGGGAAGTACGCCGATCAGAGTGCCGCCGGTGTCCACCTCTTCGACGGCACCGTCCGAGCGGACGACCAGTGGCGGCGGATGTCCCGCGCAGGTGAGACGAACCCACACCCCGTCGCCCTCTCGCCGGGAAGAGGCGAGGGCGAGCGTGGCGAACCGGCTGCCGTCCTGGCTCATCAGCGAGGCGTTCAGCAGGCTCAGCAGCCGATGGTGGTCTTCGGCGATCGGGAGCAACGCGCGCAGAGTCGTCCGGATCTTCCCGGTCAGGACGGCCGCGTCGAGGCCCTTGCCGCAGACATCGCCGAGTACGGCCAGCGACTCCTTGCCGCCGGTGTCGACAGCGGAATGAACGTCGTAGAAGTCGCCGCCGATGCGATCCTCGTCCTGGGCGGGCCGGTAGCGCCCGGCGAATTCCACGCCACCGAGCTGCTCCAGCCGCGGCGGAAGCAGTTCGCGCATGAGCGTTTCGGTCGTCGACGCCTGGTGGGCGAACATCCGGGCCGCCGAGATCGCGGCCCCCGCGCGGGCCGCGAACAGCCGGGCGAAGACCTCTTCCTGCTCGGTGAACGCCGCCTGGTCACCGGTCCGCAGCAGGATCAGGGCCCCGGCGGGCACACCGTGTCCCGGCAAGGGCGTGACGACGATCGACGTGGCCGGGCCGAAGCCGGCAGGCAGCACCCACGACGGCGCGGCGCCGGGGTCGAGCCAGCGCGAAGGCACCGGCGGGAAGCCGCGCAGTGCCTCGTCCAGACCCGGTAGTTCCGAGGGTTCGATGGTCAGCCTGCACAGCGACACCGCCTCACCGCGGACGCACGCCGCCGCCGGATGAGCACCCTGAACCGGCGGGGCCAGCACCACCGCGGCTCCGGCAAGGTGTTCGGCGGCCAGCCGCGCGGCCACCTCGATGCAGCGTTCGACGTTGAGCGAGCTCAGCAATGCCGCCGAGGCGTCGGTGAGGAACGCGACGCGCTGCCGTTCCTGTCGCAGCAGGTCACGAGCGGCTTCGGCTTCGGTCTGGTCGGTAAGCCACCAGGTGACGACCCCGTCGTGCGGTACCCGCGACGCCGTCCAGCTACGGCCTCCCGTCTCGCCTCGAACGAGCCCGTCGGCGTCCGAAAGCCAGGACGGCACACCGTGCCGGAAAGGGAGCCCTGGCCTCGCCCCGGGAAACAGCGCGCGGGCGGCGTCGTTGAGGTCCCGGAGGTTCCCGTCGCCGTCGACGACCAGGGCGGGGGAAGGAGCGGTGTCCCAGCTCCGCCCGGCGGGGGCGGCGATCACCGGTTCAGTCATCGGCAGGCCCGATGTCCGGCTTCGCCGGACGGGGGTGGGTCCGCGCGACGTCAATCGTCATCGATACTCCTGCTCAGGGGTGGTGCCAAAAGGGCTGGCGCCTCAACCCCTGTCCCGAACCTACCAGTGGTTCAAGGAACGGGCCGATCGGTGGAATGTGCTGGTGCCGACATTCCACTGGCGAGCGAGCACGGCGGTGAACCCGGAAGGTCCTGGCGAATGTCCGGGGCCGGACCGTCTCGATCCGGTCGGTGACCGTGTCGACGCGGATCCCAAGGTCCACCTGTCGTTCACTTCGCTGTGGTGGGCGACACGCGGCAACCTCGGTTCATGACGGCCGCCCCCCGAACCGCCAGTCGTGGACCTCGATGTCGGCGTACCGGTTCTGGGTCAGGACGGCGCGTGCCGTGTCCGGGTCCGGCGCCCGGACCAACGCGGCTGTGCCCAACCACCTTGTGTCGTCGTCGGACATCAGCGGCCCATACGCGATCAGCTCGCCCCGATCGGCCGGGATGGCGAGGTCGGCCGCCCGTCCTGTGCCGAGGCCCAGCACCAGGTATCGGTTGCCACCCGTGCGGCCACCGGGGAAATCCCACATGGTCCGCCCCAGTGTGTTGCGCCACCGGCGCAGCAGCACGTCCCGGTAAACGCCGGCCTGGTAGTTGGGCTCGTCGAAGGCGAACGCGCGGGCGGCGCCGGGATCCGGCAGGTCGACGATGTGCACGCTGCCGGTGGCAGCCTCGCCGGCGAGGGTCGGCCCGCGGGCGATCATCTCCGTCGCGTACCGATCCATGTAGGACCAGTGCTCTTCCGACAGCTCTTCGCGCAGCGCCATGGAGCCGGGCCGGTCGCGGTGGTAGCAGAAGAACTCCATGCGCACAGTTTCCACCCGCCGGGACCGGTAGTGTGCCGGTACTCGCCGAAGACTCTTGGGGAACAAGATGAGCATGGATGACGCCGCCCGCGTGGCCGCCTCGGTGGACAAGGTCTCGGTGGGGCGGGTGTACGACTATCTGCTCGGCGGCACGCACAACTACGCCGTCGATCAGGCTTTCGCGGAGCAGCAGCTCGCGGTGCTGCCGGAGATCCGGGACTTCGCCCGTGCGAACCGCGCGTTCCTCGGTCGTGCCGTCCGTTACATGGTCGGGCAAGGCATCCGGCAGTTCGTGGACATCGGCTCCGGGTTGCCGACACAGGGCAACGTGCACGAGGTCGCCGACGAGGTGGCGCCGGGTGAATGCCGGGTGGTCTACATCGACAACGAACCGATCGCCCGAGCGCATGCGCAGATCCTGCTCGAGCAGACCGCGGACCCGAACCGGCACGCGGCATTGGACGCCGATTTCTTCGACCGGCGCCTGCTGTGGGACCGAGTGCTCGACACGGGCCTGATCGACCGGACCCAGCCGATCGGGCTGCTGCTGGTCGCGTTGCTGCATTTCATGCCCGACGAACAGAACCCGCACGCCGCGCTCGGTTTCCATCGCACGATGCTGCCACCGGGCAGTTTTCTGGCGGTCTCGCATATTCACGTCGCGCCGGAGGATGTCGAGACGCGGAACGCCGGCGAGAAAGTGGCGCGGGAGTACGGGCGCCGGACCAATCACGCCGCGATCATGCGCTCGCGTGAGCAGATCGCCGAGTTCTTCGGAGACCTGGAATTGGTCGAACCCGGTCTGGTGTGGCTGCCGCAATGGCACCCGGACACCGAGGGCGTAGGCAAGGACGCCGCCCGGTCGCGCGGCCTCGCCGGGGTGGCACGCACCCGCTGACCCCGTTTACCGCCAAGGAGTCACCCGGGCAACCGACGATCGTCGTGTCCACGACGAGGCCGGAACCGTTACAGGCAACCGGGTGAATCTTCGTGTTTCCGGTTTTTCCGGGTGCCGTCGATGATCGAAAACCGCCGTTGTGCGCCGGCTTCGCGAGATTGCACGATACGGTGCACGTGCGCATGGTCGTGCTACTCACATGGTGGGAATCCCATTCTCCAAGATCACCTTCTTGTTTTCGCTGTTGGCGGTGCCGTCGGCGCGGCATAAATGATCTTCGAGGTCGATTGTCGCATTTCCATGTTTGAACGGATGGCTCATGGGGAACCAGCAGGCGCCGTCTCGGGATTTTCATCTGTGAAAAGGCGGCTGAGCTGGAAAAAGCGACGAGAGGAGGATGCCTGCGATTGTCCCGCCGGGGGCCAAGCTCGGCGGTCGGAACAGAGGAATTCATTTGTTGTCAACACATCCTTCGACTGGTGGATGTGGCGGTCCGTCCATGCCTTCTTCCGGTGTGCCGCCGGACGCGATTCCACGATGTGCGGTGGATTGACAACCGGTCCGATAAAATGAATGGCAGGTATTGCCACCCTGCGTAGCGCCGGGCGCTTTTCGGTCGAATCGTTGTTCCCACCATCGGCGGTACAGACGATCTCGCGGTCCGGGCAGCGTGTTGTTCCGGCCCGATGCGGACTTCCGGTTCCACGGGTGGGGGAACAAGGAATGCGACGCGGTACGGAACGCGGCAATCAAATCGCGGTTTACTGCTACAGGGGAGGAATCGGTCATGCGCTCTGCGTCGGAACAGTACGGCCACACTGGACGGAATCCGGTGCCGAAACGACGGCTCCAAGAGATACTGGCCCGCTTGGCCGGCGGGCACGGCGTTCCTGGAGCACAGCTCGCGGTGCTCGACGGTGGCGTGACGACAGTGGTCCAGACCGGTGTCGAGCACCAGGACAGAAAGAGACCGATGGGCCCGTCGTCCGCCGTACCGATCGGATCGGTCACCAAAGTGGCCACCGCCACGGTCGTGATGGCGCTGATCGCGGACGACGATCTCGAACTGGATCAGCCGGTCGGCGAAATCTTGGGCGACCCCGGTCTCGCCGAGGGAGTGACACCACGACATCTGCTGAGCCACACCAGCGGTCTGCCCTCCGATCCGGCCGATGTCACCGGGGTGTGCCTGCGTGAGATCCGCGCGGCGGTTTCGGTCTGCCCGCCTGGCACCGCGTTCTCGTATTCGAATCTGGGCTACGCCTTGGCGGGATCGCTGATCGAAGCGGTCACCGGGATGACCTGGCGTGAAGCCGTCGAGGCGATACTCCTGCGGCCATTGAAGATCGAGCCCGCCTACGCCGGAAGTCCGAGAACCGTTCCCGGGCACGGACGCGCCACGGGCCCGGCCGGTGCCCGTCCGGTCGAGCAGGCCCTGCCGCCGATGCTCGAACCCGCCGGTGCGCTGGCGTTGAGCGCCGCGGACCTCGTCGAACTCGGCCGGGTCCATTTGGGAAAGCCGGGTTTGCTCGACGTCGTGACCGCCGCCGACATGCACCGCCGGGTGCCCGATGCCGAGCCGTACGGCCTGGCCGACGGCTGGGGTCTGGGAATCGCGCACTACGAGGACGGCGACGAAGTCTGGCTCGGCCACGACGGCACCGCCGACGGCACCTCGTGCCAGTTGCGGATCGATCAGGCAGGTGCCTGCGTCGTGGCCTTCACCGCGAACGGTGCCGCGGGCACGGACATGTGGCACGACCTCGTCGCCGAGCTCCGCGCGCTCGGCCTCGCGATCCCGGAGCGGCAGCCGCCCGCACCGGCCTGCCCGGTCCCGATCGCGGCCGGCGACTTCGGCACCTATCGCAACGGTGCCATCGATTACACGATCCGTCCCGGCGAACACGGCGGAGCCGAACTGGTCGCCGACGGCGAGGTCTTCCCCGGACTCACCCTCCACGACGACGCCTCGTTCACGGTGCGCGACCCCGTCACCGGGCGCCCGACACCGTGCGGCCGGCTGCGCGGAACGCCCGGAGAGGCGACCGCGATCGAAATCGGCGGCCGTCTCGCGCGGCGTCACTGAGCCGCCTTCTCCCTCCCCGTCCCCCTGGCCCACCTCGGTGGGTTCGCTTGTTGTGCCTGGAAGGTACCGAAAAGATGACCGTGCTCGACACGACGGCCACCCCCGGAGCCGAAAGAGCCGTCGCCCTGCCGGAACTGTTCGCCGCGCGGGTGCGTTCCACCCCGGACGCGGTCGCCGTGGACGGCCATGGTGGACAGCTGACCTACGCCGCACTCGCCGACCGTGCCGCCCGCCTCGCCGCCCGGCTGGTCCGGCTCGGAGTGCGTGCCGAGGACAGGGTCGGGTTGCTGCTCGAAAGGTCCGTCGAACTCGTCGTCGCCGAGCTGGCGATCGTGATGGCGGGCGGGGTCTACGTGCCGCTCGACCGGCGCGCCCCCGACGACCGCTCGCGGCTGGTGCTGGCCACCGCGGGCGTCTCGGTGCTGATCACGGACGAGCCGGAGCGCGCCGCGCGAATCCACAGTGGACGGATCGTCGTCGCGGGACGGTCACTCGCGCCGCCGGACGTGGCGCTTCCGCGAGTCGACGCGGACCAGCTGGCGTATCTCATGCACACGTCGGGCTCGACCGGGACGCCGAAGGGAGTAGCGGTCCGGCATCGGGATGTCGCGGCGCTGGCTTCCGACAGCCGGTTCGCGGGTGGCGCGCACCGCCGGGTCCTGCTGCATTCCCCGGCCGCTTTCGACGCGTCGACCTACGAATTGTGGGTGCCGCTGCTCGGCGGCGGGACGGTGGTGACCGCGCCGCCGGGTGAACCGGACGTGGAGATGCTGCGCGAGATCGTCGGCCGGTACGAGGTCACCTCGCTCTGGCTGACCGCGGGGCTGTTCCGGGTCGTGGCACAGGAGGCGCCGGACTGTTTCCTTGGTGTGGAAGAGGTGTGGACCGGCGGAGACGTCGTCCCAGCGGCCGCCGTCCGCCGGGTGCTGGAGGCATGCCCTGGTCTCACCGTGACCGACGGCTACGGCCCCACCGAAACCACCACCTTCGCCACCTCACGGCCGATGTCCACAAAGGATGATGTACCGGACCCCGTGCCGATCGGCCGCCCACTCGACGGAGTCCGCGCCCGCGTCCTCGACGAGGCGCTGAACGCCGTCCCGGCCGGGCAGGCGGGGGAGCTGCACCTGTCCGGGGCCGGTCTGGCCCGTGGGTACTGGGGCAGACCGGGGGCGACCGCCGACCGCTTCGTGGCCGATCCCGCCGTACCCGGCGGCCGGATGTACCGGACCGGCGATCTGGTGCGGTACAACGGCGACGGCGAACTGGAGTTCCTCGGCCGGACCGACGACCAGGTCAAGGTCCGCGGTTTCCGGGTCGAGCTCGGGGAGATCGAATCGGTGCTGGCCGCCGCGCCGGGTGTGGGCGAGGTGGTGGTCGTCGCCCGTGAGCGAAAGCCGGGCGTCAAGCGGTTGGTCGCCTACGTCGTGACCGCGCCGGACGAGGTGCTCGACGATCTCGCGGAGACGGCCGCGGCGGTGTTGCCGGACTACATGGTGCCGTCGGCGTTCGTCGTCCTCGACGCACTTCCGCTCAACGCCAACGGAAAGGTCGATCGCCGCGCCCTGCCCGCGCCCCCGGAGGAGAGCCGGACGGAAACCGGGCCGCGCTCGGAAACGGAACGTGCCGTCGCCGACGTGCTGGCGGGCGTGCTCGGAATGGACCGCGTCGCGAGCGATGACGATTTCTTCGCCCTGGGCGGCGATTCGCTCCTCGCGGTGCAGGCGTTGTCCCGGCTGCGCCGGACCTTCGGCGTGACCTTGTCGGCTCGTGCCGTGTTCGACGCACCCACCGTGACCGGACTGGCCCGGCTGGTCGACGAGGCACAACCCGCCGGGAACGACGCGCTCCCGGCCGCACCGTCGTCCCAGGTGCTCCCGCTTTCGCCCGCGCAGCGGCGCCTGTGGTTCCTCGACGAGCTGACCGGGGACAGCGCGGAGTACAACACCGCGGTCGGTCTCCGGCTTTCCGGGCCGCTGGACGTCGACGCCCTGCGCGGTGCGCTGGCCGCGCTCTGCGCGCGTCACGAGTCTCTGCGCACGACCTTCGAGGAAGGTTCCCAGCGCATCGCCGACAGGGCCGAAATACCGCTGCGTGTCAAGGGAACCGCCGCCGACGATGCCACCTTGGCGGCGGACCTGAGCGTCCCGTTCGACCTGCGCAGCGGCCCCCTGACGAGGGCCACGCTCTATCGCCAGGGACCGGAGGAGCATCTGCTCGTCCTGTGCCAGCACCACATCGTCACCGACGGCCGGTCGATCGGGATCCTGACCGGCGAGCTGCTCGACTTCTACGCCGGTGTGACCCCGCCGCCGCTGGAGTCGGGTTACCGCGATTACACGCACTGGCGCCGTCAGACCGACAACGACGCCCAGCTCGGCTACTGGCGTGCGGCGCTCGATGGACTCGAACCGCTGGCTTTCCCGACCGACCGCCCGAGGCCTGCCCGGCGCGGTACGGCAGGCGCGGTGCACCGCCACGATCTGCCCTCGGAACTCGTCCGCGGCCTCACGGACGCGGGACGTCCGCACGGGGCGACGTTGTTCATGACCCTGACCGCGGCGGTGCAACTCCTCCTGTCGGCCTACGGCGGTCAGCGCGACATCGCGGTCGGCACCGCGGTCGCCGGGCGCGACCGGCCCGAATGGGAGCCGCTGACGGGGTTCTTCGTGAACACCCTCGTGCTTCGCTCGCAAATCGATCCCGCTCGCCCTTTCCCCGCTTTCCTGGCCGGGTTCCGGGAGACGGCGCTGGAGGCGTTCGCGCACGCCGACGTCCCCTTCGACCGGGTCGTCGAAGCGGTGCAGCCGGAGCGTGATCCGTCGCGGACGCCGCTGGTGCAGGCGGTCGTCGTCCTGCAGAGCCCGCTGGTCCGCCCGCGTGAGGTCGCCGGTCTGCGGGTTTCGGAGTACGACCTGCCCCGGCCGTCGGCCAGGTTCGACCTCGTCGTCGAGTTCTGGCCGAGGGAAGACGGACTGAGGATCACCGTCGAGTACGCCACCGCGCTTTTCGACAGTGCGACGATCGAGCGGCTGACCGCGAGCCTGGAAGCCCTCCTCACCGGGATCGCCGCCGATCCGGATCGCCCGGTGGGCGAGTTGCCGCTGCTCGCCGAGGCCGACCATCGGCTCCTGCCGTCGCCGTACCCCGCTCCGTCGATGACCATCACGCGGCTGTTCGACCATCACGCCGAGCAGCATCCGCAGGCCCCCGCGGTGCTCTTCGGTGCGGACCGCCTCGACTACGGCGAGCTGCGCGCCCGGGCCGACCGCCTGGCGGGACGGCTGATCGAACTCGGGGTGCGCCCGGAAGACCGGGTCGGCGTGCTGATGGACCGCTCGGCGGACCTGGTGGTGGCGCTGCTGGCGATCCTCAAGGCCGGCGCCGCCTACCTGCCGCTGGACCTGCGTGCGCCGGCCGACCGCCTGCGCCTTCTGCTCGACGGCACGTCGCTTCTGCTCACCGACGAGACGTGGCACGGAACCGCCGCCACCGTCCACAACGGACGGATACTGACGCTGCCGTCCACCGGGGACGCGGCCACGGCCACGGTCACGGTCGAACCCGCGAACCTGGCCTATGTCGAGTACACCTCGGGCTCCACCGGCGTACCGAAAGGCGTGGCGGTCCGGCACGCCGACGTGGTCGCGCTGGCCACGGACCCGCGGTTCACCGGCGGAGCGCACGAGCGGGTGCTGCTGCACTCGCCGCTGGCGTTCGACGCCTCCACCTACGAGCTGTGGGTCCCGCTCCTCAACGGCGGCACCGTGGTCGTCGCGCCACCGGGGGACGTCGACGCGGAGGTCGTGCGCGAGCTGACCGAGCGACACGGTGTGACCGCCCTCTGGCTCACCGCCGGGCTCTTCCGGCTCTTCGCCGGTGACACGCCCGAGTGTTTCCGCGGCCTCCGGGAAGTCTGGACCGGCGGCGACGTCGTCCCACCCGAAGCCGTGCGCCGTGTGCTCGGCAGCTGCCCCGGTGTCGCGGTCGTCGACGGCTACGGGCCGACCGAGACCACCACGTTCGCGACCTCGTTCCGCATGACGTCCGCGGACGCGGTCCCCGAAACGATCCCGATCGGGACTCCGCTGACCGGGATGCGCGTCTACCTGCTCGACGACGGACTGCGGCCGGTCCCGCGCGGCGCGCTCGGCGAGATCTGCGTCGCCGGCCCGGGGCTCGCCCGCGGGTACGCGGGCCGGCCGGGCGCGACGGCCGACCGGTTCGTCGCCTGCCCGTACGGTGCTCCCGGCGAACGCATGTACCGCACCGGCGACCGCGGGCGGTGGCGTTCCGACGGGACCCTCGAATTCGCCGGCCGGGCCGACGACCAGCTCAAGATCCGCGGCTTCCGGGTCGAACCCGGTGAGGTGGAACGTGCCCTCACCGCCCGGCCCGAGGTCGCGCAGGCGGTGGTCACGGCGCGCTCCGGGTCCGGCCGCAAACACCTGGTCGCCTACGTCGTGGCCGCGGACGGGTCCACAGTGGACACCGGGACCTTGCGCGAGAGCCTCGGCCGGACCCTGCCGGACTACCTCGTGCCGTCGGCGTTCGTCGTCCTCGACGCGCTTCCCCTCAACGCCAACGGGAAAGTCGATCGGCGCGCGCTGCCGGAGCCGAGCTTCGAGTCCGCGTCGAGCGGGAGAACGGCGCCGCGGACCGAGCGGGAAGCGGTGCTCGCGGGGATCTGGGCCGACGTGCTGGGACTCGACCGGGTCGGGGTCGAGGACAACTTCTTCGCCCTCGGCGGCGACTCGATCCTCGGCATCCAGGTCAGCGCGCGGGCACGGAAGGCGGGGCTGTCGATCACGACGGCGGACCTGTTCCGGTATCAGACCATCGCCGCCCTCGCTCCGGCCTTGACCGACGTCTCCACGGTCCCGGATCGAGGTCCCGTCACCGGGGACATCGTGCCGACGCCGATCCAGCGCTGGTTCTTCGACACGATCTCCGGGCCGGCCCGGTTCGATCAAGAGATCGAGGTCGAGCTGGCGAACGACACCGACGAGGCCGCGCTCGCCGCGGCCATCGGATCGTTGATCGAACACCACGACGCCTTGCGCACGACTTTCACCCGCGACGGAGACCAGTGGCGGCTGCGCATCGCCGGTGCCGAGGACGGGCATTCGCTGCTGCGCTGGAGGTTGTCCGGTCCTCCGGAGCGGCGCGTGCTGCATCTGTCCGCGCATCATCTCGCCGTCGACGGCGTGTCCTGGCGGATCCTGCTCGACGATCTCGACCTGGCCTACCGGAAGGCCGATCTCGGCCCGAGGACGACCTCGTTCCAGGAGTGGGCCGCACGTCTGTCCGCCCATGCGGAAGAGGGGGGCTTCGACGACGAACTGGAGCATTGGCGCTCGATCCCCGAGGTCACGCCGATCCCGGTCGACGGGATCGGGGCGAACACGGTAGGCCGGGCCCGCGCCGTGACGGTGCGGCTGGCCGCCGGGGAGACGCGGTCATTGCTGCGGCAGGTCCCCGAGGTCTACCGGACCCAGGTCAACGACCTCCTGCTCACCGCGCTCGGCCGGACACTGCGGGACTGGACCGGCCGGGTTCCGGTGATCGACCTGGAGGGTCACGGCCGCGAGGACCTGTTCGACGGCGTGGACCTGTCGCGCACGGTGGGCTGGTTCACCAGCCTGTTCCCGGTGGCGCTGGACGTCCCGGACGACTGGGGCGCCGCGATCAAAGCGGTGAAGGAGCGGCTGCGTGCGGTCCCGCGCCGCGGCATCGGCTACGGCGCGCTGCGCTATCTGTCCGGCACCGCGCCCGCCATCGATCCCCAGATCAGCTTCAACTACCTCGGGCAGTTCGAGCTGACCGGTGAGCTCTACACCGGCTCGCCCGGCGAACTGTCCTTGGCCGCCGACCCCGGCGGCGTCCGTCCCCATCTGCTCGACGTGGTGGGCCAGGTCACCGGCGACACGCTGGAGTTCACCTGGCACTACGCGGAAGGCGTGCACGAAGAGGCCACCGTGACCCGGTTGGCCGAAGGCATGCTGGAGAACCTGCGTGGACTCCTCGGGCACTGCGCCGAACCCGGTGCGGGCGGGCGGACGCCGTCGGACTTCCCGCTGGCGGGACTCGACCAGTCCACTGTGGACGAGCTGGTGGGCGACGGCCGGGACGTGGAGGACGTGTACCCGCTGACGCCGATGCAGGCGGGCATGGTGTTCCACAGCCTGGCCCGGCCCGGCGATCGCAACTACTTCGAACAGATCACCTTCACCGTCGACGACGTTCCCGACCCTCGTGCGCTCGTCGCGGCCTGGCGAGGAGTGGTCGAGCGCACCCCGGTCCTGCGCAGCCGGATCATCTGGGAAGGGGTACCGCGTCCGCTGCAGATCGTGCTGCGGACGGCGGAGATCCCGGTGAGCTGCCCGGACTGGTCCACAGTGGACGCCGAGGAGGCGCTGCGGCGGGAGCTGGCCGAAGACCTCGCCGAAGGGCTCGACCTGACCCGCGCCCCGCTGACACGGCTGGTCGTCGCCAAGGAGTCGGCGGCCTCGGTCCGGGTGATCTGGACGTTCCATCACGTGCTGCTGGACGGCTGGAGCGTCTTCGGTGTCCTGTCCGACGTCCTCGCCGTGCTGCGTGGTGAAGAGCCACCGGTGCGTCGTCCGTTCCGCGACTACGCCGGATGGCTCGCCGAGCAGGACGACGAAGCCGCCGAAGCCCACTGGCGGGCCGAACTCGCCGGAGTGACGCCGACCCCGCTACCCGGTGATCGCGGCGCCCGCGCACACGCCGCCAGCTCGTCAGCCCGGGTACCGGTGGACTTCGACGACGCCACGACCGCTCGGATCCACGCGTTCGCGCGACGGCACCACCTGACGCTCAACACGATCGTCCAGGGCGCCTGGGCGGCGCTGCTTTCCCGCTACAGCGGCGAATCCGAGGTGTGTTTCGGCGCGACGGTGTCGGGCAGGCCGGTCGAGCTGCCGGGAGCGGACGACATCGCGGGTCTGTTCATCAACACCCTGCCGGTGCGGGTCCGGCTCGACGCCGGGCGCGGTCTCGTCGGCTGGCTTCGCGAACTGCAGGCGGCGCAGGCGGAATCCCGCCGGTACGGCCATGTCGGCCTGCCGCGGTTGCAGTCCTGGAGCGACACCGGCGGCAGCCTGTTCGACAGCATCGTCGTCTTCGAGAACTATCCGGTGGCGGACGTCGCGGGGATGGCGGACGTCCGGGCGGCCGAACGCACCAACTACCCGCTCGGGGTCGTCGCGTATCCGGGCCGCCGGTTGTCGCTCATGCTGACCCACGACCCTGAGCTGATCGGACCGGATCTCGCCCGGCGGCTCGCCGGCCACCTCGAAACGCTGATCCGTGGCTTCGCGGACGCGCCGTACGAGCCCGTGACACGGGTGCCCATGTTGTCGGAGCGGGAGATCCGGCACCTGCTTCGCGAGCGCGACGCCACCGCCCGGCGGATACCGGAGGGGTCGGTACCGGAGCTGTTCGAGGCTCGCGCACGCCGGGATCCCGGCGCCGTGGCGCTGGTGACCGATGACGAAACCGTCAGCTACGGCGAACTCGAAGTCCGGGCGAACCGCCTGGCGAACCGGCTGCGGGAGCTCGGCGTCCGCGCCGAAAACCGGGTCGCGCTCCTGATGGACCGTTCGCCCGCCCTCGTCGTGGCCGAACTCGCGATCCTGAAGGCGGGCGGCGCCTATCTGCCGTTGGACCTGCGCGCGCCCAGCGAGCGGTTGCGGCTGCTGCTGAGCGAAGCCGGCGCGGACGTCCTCGTCGCCGACGAGGCTTGGCTGTCGACCGCCGAGGAGATCCACGACGGCGTGATCGTCACGGACGCGGGTGACGCACCGGAGGCCGCGCCCGTGGTGCCGGTCGACCCCGAGCAGCTCGCCTACGTCATCTACACCTCCGGATCGACCGGCAAACCGAAGGGTGTCGCCGCCCGGCATCGCGACGTCCTCGCTCTCGCGGCCGAGCAGCGCTTCGCGGCCCATGACCGGGTGCTGCTGCACTCGCCGCAGGCCTTCGACGCGTCCACCTACGAGCTGTGGGTGCCGTTGCTGAACGGTGGCACGGTCGTCCTGGCGCCGCCGGGGGAACTCGACGTCCACACGCTCGGCCGGGTGATCACCGAGCACGCCGTGACGGGGGTCTTCATGACGACCGGGCTGTTCCGGCTCGTCGCGCAGGAGGCACCGGAGATGTTCGCCGGCGTGCGCGAGGTCTGGACCGGCGGCGACGCCGTTCCCGCCGTCGCGCTGCGCCGGGTCCGGGCCGCTTGCCCGCGGACCCTGGTCGCCGACGTCTACGGCCCCACCGAGACCACGACCTTCGCCACCGTGCACCCGCTGCCGGGCGACGTACCCGACGTCGTGCCGATCGGGGCACCGCTGGACAACACCCGTGTCTACGTCCTCGACGACGACTTGTGCCTGGTGCCGCCGGGTGCGCCCGGCGAACTGCATCTCGCCGGGGCAGGGCTCGCGCGGGGCTACCTCGGACGGCCCGGGCTGACCGCGGACCGGTTCGTCGCGGATCCGTTCGGTCCGCCGGGGGAGCGGATGTACCGCACCGGTGACGTGGTGCGCTGGAACGACGAGGAGGCCCTCGAATTCGTCGGCCGGGTGGACGAACAGGTCAAGATCCGCGGCTTCCGTGTCGAACCGAGCGAGATCGAGGCCGCGCTGGGCGAGCACCCCGGCGTCGAGCAGGCGGCTGTGCTGGCCCGCGCGGACGGTGGGGTGAAACGGCTGGTCGCCTACATCGTCGGCGAGACCGAGGGGCTCGGGGAATTCCTGGGGCGGACCCTGCCGGACTACATGGTCCCGGCGGCGTTCGTCCGGCTGGAGGAATTCCCGGTCAACGTCAACGGGAAGCTCGACCGCACCGCCCTGCCCGCCCCGGACTTCGGGGCGCGTGACCACGTCGCGCCACGCACCGATCGCGAGCTCGTGCTCGCCGGGATCTGGGCGGAGGTGCTGGGTGTCGAACGGGTCGGCGCGACCGACGACTTCTTCGAACTGGGCGGCGACTCGATCCTCAGCATCCAGGTGGTGTCGAAGGCCCGGCGTGCCGGGCTGGAACTGCTGCCCGGCGACCTGTTCGCCCATCGGACCCCGGCGGCGCTCGCCGCCGCGGCCCGCAGCGCCACCGAAGCCGTCCGTCGCGGCCCGGTCAGCGGCGAGGTGCCGCTCACCCCGATCCAACGGTGGTTCTTCGCGACCCAGACGGCCGATCCGGAACATTTCCACCAGTTCGTCCATTTAGGACCTGAGCGGATCGACCGCGCCGCCGCGCGCAAGGCCGTGGACGCGCTGCTCGAACACCACGACGCACTGCGGATGCGGTTCACCCGCGGCGACGGCTGGAAGCAGGAGAACGGTCCTGTCGGCGCCGAGACCCCGCTGATCCGCCTCGACCTCTCCGAGCACGGTGTCACCCTCGCCGTGCACCACCTCGTCGTCGACGGTGTCTCGTGGCGGGTGCTCGCGGAGGACTTCGACCGCGGTTACGCCCAGGCGCTGCGGGGCGAGGCGATCGACCTCGGGCCGCGCACCACCTCCTTCCGGGAGTGGGCGATCAGGCTCGCCGAGCACACCGCCGGCGGTGGATTCGACGACGGACTCGACCACTGGCACGGCCTGCCGACGGACACCTCGATCCCGGTCGACGGCGAGGGTGAGGCCACGGTCGCCTCGATGCGCGAGGTCACCGTGCGGCTCCCCGCGGCGGAGACCGAGGCGCTGCTGAGGGAAGTGCCCGCCGCCTATCGCACGCAGGTCAACGACGTGCTGCTCGCCGCGCTGGGCCGGGTGCTGCGGGACTGGACGGGCAAGGTGCCGGTCATCGACCTGGAAGGACACGGGCGCGAAGACCTGTTCGACGACGTCGACCTGTCCCGCACGGTGGGCTGGTTCACCAGCGTCTTCCCGGTCGCGCTGGACGTGCCCGAAGGCTGGGGTACGGCACTGAAGTCGGTGAAGGAGCAGCTCCGGGCCGTGCCACGGCGTGGGATCGGCTACGGCGCCCTGCGTCACCTGGCCGGGACCGTGCCGCCGATCGACCCCGCGGTGAGTTTCAACTACCTCGGCCGTTTCACCTCGGGCAGGCTGGAATCGGACGAGAGCGAGCTTTCGGCGCGAGCGCATCTGCTCGATGTCGTCGGCCGCGTCGAGTCCGGCGAACTCGAACTGACCTGGTACTACACCGAGGGCGTCCATCGCAGGTCCACAGTGGACAGGCTCGCCGAGGCGATGCTGACCGCCCTGCGGGAGATCATCGCGCATTGCACCGAACCGGAGGCCGGTGGGCGCACCCCGTCCGACTTCCCGCTGCTCACGCTCGATCAATCCACAGTGGACGCCCTCGTCGGGGACGGCAGGGCGGTCGAAGACCTCTACCCGCTCACGCCGATGCAGGCGGGGATGGTGTTCCACTCGTTGTCACAGCCGGACGAGCGGCTCTACTTCCAGCAGGTCGGTTTCGTCGTCGAAGGCGTCGAGGACGTCGACGCGCTGGCCGAAGCCTGGCAGCACGTCGTCGATCGCACGCCCGTGCTGCGCACGACGATCGCCTGGGAGGGTGTGCCGGAGCCGGTGCAGGTGGTGCGGCGACGGGTGACCGTCCCGGTCAACCGGCTCGACTGGCGTGCCCACACGGCCGGAGGGCAGGAGCGGTTCTGGCAGGAGGTCTTGGCCGCGGACCGTGCCGAGGGGCTGGACCTGGACGGCGAAGCCTTGCTGCGGCTGACTCTGGCGCGGCTGTCGGACACGGAAGTCCGGGTGCTGTGGACGTTCCACCATGTCCTGCTCGACGGCTGGAGCGTCTTCGGAGTGTTGTCCGACGTCTTCGCCGCCTATGCCGGGGACGAACCGCCCGAACGGCCACCGTTCCGGGATTACGTCGCGTGGCTGGACCGCCAGGACGACACCGAGGCGGAACGCCACTGGCGTCGCGAACTCGGCGACTTCACCGCACGTGGCCGGCTCACGGCGCAGGACCACACGAGCCGATCGGCCGAGTGGCTGCGGGTCCCGGTCGAAAGCTCGGCGCGGCTCGGGGAAGCCGCGCGCAAGGCGGGCCTCACGATGAACACCGTCCTGCAGGGCGCGTGGGCGCTGGTGCTGTCCCGGCTGACCGGGGAGCGTGACGTCTGTTTCGGCACCACCGTTTCCGGTCGTCCGGTCGACCTGACCGGCGCCGACGACATCACCGGGATCTTCATCAACACGCTCCCGGTCCGCGTCACCACCGATCGGTCGCCGGTCGCGCGATGGCTGGCGGCGTTGCAGGACCGGCAAGTGGAGTCCCGCAGGTACGGGCATCTGCCGCTGACGAAGCTGCAGGCGTGGAGCGGGACGGACGGCGGCCTCTTCGACAGCCTCGTCGTCTTCGAGAACTATCCGATCGCTTCGGCAACGCGCGACGGGCTGCGGTTGCGGGATGTCGACGCCGCCGAAACGACGAACTACCCGATCAGCGTCGTCGCGTCGCCGGGGGAGCGGCTGAGCCTCGACGTCGGCTACGACCCCGAGCTGTTCGACGCCGCGACGGCCGAGCGGATCACGGACCAGCTCGTGGGTGTGCTCGACGCCTTCGCCGAGGACCTGAACCGTCCGCTCGACACCATCGACCTGCTCACCGACGCCGAACGTCTCCAGATCCTCGGCGACTGGAACGACACCGCGCGTCCGCTGCCGGAGGGAAGTCTCGCCGAGCTCTTCGGACGGCAGGTCGCGCACACTCCCGGCGCGATCGCCCTCGTCGGCGACGGAGTCCGCCTGACCTACGCGGACCTGGACGAGCGCGCGGACCGGCTCGCCCGCCGTCTGGTGTCACTCGGCGCCGGTCCCGAAACCGTCGTCGGTGTGCTCATGGACCGCTCGCCGGAGCTGGTCGTCGCCGAACTCGCCGTCGTCAAAGCCGGTGCGGCGTACCTCCCGCTGGACACGAGGGCGCCCGGGCCACGGTTGAAGACACTGCTGGACGGTGTGCCGATCCTCGTCACCGACCGGGTCCGCGCCGACTCGTCTGTCTACAGTGGACAGATCGTCGTCCCCGACGGCCGGACCGCGGACGCCGCGCTCCCCGAGGCGGCGCCGGACAACCTCGCGTACGTGATGTACACGTCCGGTTCGACGGGCAGGCCGAAGGGTGTGGCCGTACGTCAGCGTGACGTCGTCGCCCTCGCCGCCGACCGGCGCTTCGCCGCGCACGAGCGGGTGCTGCTGCACGCTTCGCCCGCCTTCGACGCCTCCACCTACGAGCTGTGGGTCCCGCTGCTCAACGGCGGCACCGTCGTCGTGGCCCCTCCGGGAGACCTGGACGTGGACACCCTCCGCCGGATCATCGCCGAGTACGAGGTCCACGGGGCGTTCTTCACCGCCGGGCTGTTCCGGCTGCTCGCGCAGGAAGCTCCGGAGACCTTCCGCGGGATGAGTGAGGTGTGGGCGGGCGGCGACGTCGTCCCGGCCGCCGCGGTCCGCCGGGTACAGGAGGCGTGCCCGGGCACGGTCGTCGTCGACGGCTACGGTCCGACCGAGACGACGACCTTCGCCACCTCGCAGCCGATCCCGGACGACGTCGCCGGTGCCGTCCCGATCGGGAAACCGCTCGACAACATGCGGACCTACGTCCTCGACGCCGAACTGCGGCTCGTGCCGCAAGGAGTGCCTGGTGAGCTGTACATCGCCGGGGCCGGGCTCGCTCGCGGGTATTTCGGTGATCCGGCGCTGACCGCCGACAGGTTCGTGCCCGACCCGTTCGGCCCGCCGGGGGAGCGGATGTACCGCACCGGCGACCTCGTCCGCTGGAACCCGCTCGGCGAACTGGAGTACACCGGGCGCGCCGACGAGCAGGTCAAGGTCCGCGGTTTCCGGATCGAACCGGCCGAGATCGAGGCCGCGCTGACCGCGCATCCGGGCGTCGGCCAGGCCGCGGTGCTGACCAGGGAGGACCACGGCGTCAAACGGCTCGTCGCCTACCACACGGGCGACGCGGACGGCCTCGCCGGATTCCTCGGCCGGACCCTGCCCGACTACATGGTGCCCGCCGCGTTCGTCCGGCTCGACCGCTTCCCGTTGACCGCCAACGGGAAGATCGACCGCCGCGCCCTGCCGGCGCCGGATTTCGGCGACAAGACGGCCCGGACCGCGCCCGCGACCGAGGCCGAACGCGCGCTCGCCGCGATCTGGTCCGACGTGCTCGGCGTCGCGGACGTCGGCGCGGAGGCCAACTTCTTCGCACTGGGCGGCGACTCGATCCTCAGCATCCAGGTCGTGTCGCGCGCCCGCCGCGCCGGGTTGAGCCTGCTGCCCCACGACGTCTTCCGGCATCCGACCCTCGCCGCGCTGGCCGCACACGCCGGTGGCGACGCCGGGCCGCGCGCCGAACAGGGGCCGGTCACCGGGACGGCGCCGCTCACCCCGATCCAGCACTGGTACTTCGACGGCCTGCCGGACCGGTTCGACCAGCGAGTGGTGCTGGAGTTCACCGAGGACGTCGACGAAGCCGCGCTTCGCCGCGCGCTGGAAGCCGTGTGGGCACAGCACGACGGGCTGCGACTGCGGTTCGAGCGTGACGGCGTCCAGCACGGTGAACCGGTGTGGCCGGCCGAACTGCTCACCGATGAGATCGCCTTCGACCTCGGACGAGGTCCCTTGCTGGCCGCGATGCTCGACGGGCGGCGGCTGACCCTGGCCGCGCACCACCTCGTCGTCGACGGCGTTTCCTGGCGGATCCTGCTGGAGGATCTGGAAACCGCCTACCGCGGCGGCGAACTCGGGCCGAAGACGACGTCGTACCTGGAGTGGTCCAGGCGGCTGGCCGAGCACGCCGAATCCGGCGGCTTCGACGACGAACTGGCGTACTGGCGCGGGATCCCGGCGCCGTCGGTCGATCGGGAACCGGCCACGATCGCCGACACGGGCGAGGTGACGGTCCGGCTCACCGCCGAGGAGACCCGGGCACTTCTCCAGGACGTTCCCGAGGTCTACCGCACGCAGGTCAACGACGTGCTGCTCACCGCGCTGGGCCGGGTCCTCCGGGACTGGACCGGGCAGACCCCGGTGATCGACCTGGAGGGCCACGGACGCGAAGACCTGTTCGACGACGTCGACCTGTCCCGCACGGTCGGCTGGTTCACCAGCGTGTTCCCTGTGGCGCTCGACGTCCCGGACGGCTGGGGTGCCGCGCTCAAAGCGGTGAAGGAACAGCTCCGGGCGGTGCCGCGGCGGGGAATCGGGTACGGCGCCCTGCGGTATCTCACCGGTACCGCGCCGGCCATCGATCCCCGGATCGGCTTCAACTACCTCGGCCGGTTCGACGACACCGAGGCGGGCGCGTTCCGGACCGGCGCCCTCGACGCCGACGTCGACCCGGCCGCTCCCGCGAGCCACACGCTCGACATCGTCGGCCGTGTCGTGGCCGGGACACTGGAGCTGACCTGGGCGCACGTGGAGACCCGGCACGATCGCGGCACCGTCGAAGAGCTGGCGGAGCGGATGCTGGCCGCCCTGCGTGAGATCATCGCGCACTGCGCGGCCCCGGAGGCCGGTGGCCGCACGCCGTCGGACTTCCCGCTCGCCACCCTCGATCAGTCCACAGTGGACACATTGGTCGGCGACGGCCGGGCGGTCGAAGACGTCTACCCGGTGACGCCCATGCAGGGCGGGATGCTGTTCCACGGCCTTTCCCAGACGGCGCAAGGCATGTACGTCGAACAGGCGACGTTCGTCCTCGAAGGCGTCACGGACCTCGACCGGCTCGCCGCGGCGTGGCAGCGGGTCGTGGACCGCACGCCGGTCCTGCGGACGGCGTTCGTGTGGGCCGGCGTCGAGGAGCCGCTGCAGGTGGTACACCGCGATGTACGGCTGCCGATCCGCGTGCTGGACGGGACCGGTCACGATCTCCAGCGGCTCCTGGCCGAGGACCGCGAACAAGGGCTCGATCTCGCGGAGGCGCCGCTGATGCGCGTGGCGCTCGTGCGGTTGTCGGCGACCGAAGTCCAGGTGCTGTGGACGTTCCACCACGCACTGCTCGACGGCTGGAGCGTCTTCCACGTCCTGTCCGACGTCTGTGGCGCGTACGCCGGGCAGACGCTGCCCACGAGGCCGCCGTTCCGGGACTACCTCGCATGGCTGGGCGGCCTCGGCCGGGCCGGCGCCGAACGCTTCTGGCGTCGCACGCTTTCCGGGATCGACGGGCCGACACCCGTTCCCGGCGACCGGGCGTCCGCGGCCGGGCATATCGCCTGTTCGTCCGAATGGCTGCCCGTCCGCCTGGACGAGGCGGCGACGAGCGGGCTCGACGAGTTCGTCAAACGCCACGGCCTCACGCACAACGCGGTCCTGCAAGGGGCATGGGCCTTGCTGCTGTCGGCGTACAACGGTCACGACGACGTCGTGTTCGGGTCCACCGTCTCCGGCCGCCCACCCGAGGTGCCCGGCGTGGACGCGATCACCGGCATCTTCATCAACACGCTGCCGGTCAGGGTCGGGATCGACCGGGGTGCCCGCGTCGCCGAGTGGCTCGCGGATCTTCAGGCGGGGCAGGCCGAGGCCCGCCGTCACGGACATCTTCCGCTCGCGCTGGTCCAAGGCTGGGCGGAGCTGCCCGGGGGAGTGAACCTCTGCGAGAGCCTGGTGGTGTTCGAGAACTATCCGATCACCGGCGCCGAGGCCGGGCACGGGTTGACCGTGCACGATCTGTCGGCACGAGAGACGACGAACTTCCCGCTGACGGTCGTCGCGTCGCCCGGGCGTGAGCTGAACGTCGATCTGGGCTATGACCCGGCCTTGTTCGACGAGGAAACGGTGAGCCGGCTGGCCGGTCACCTGCTCACGCTGCTCCGGGAGCTGACCGTGGACGGCGCTCGGGCGATCACCGACGTGCCGATGCTGACTCCGGAGGGCGAACTACTCCTGGCGGAATGGACGGAAACCGGTACGGCGGCCCCCGCCCGGTCGCTGCCGGACCTCTTCGCCGAGCAGATCCGCACCCGGCCCGACGCGGTGGCTGCCGTCCTCGACGGGGAACAGGTCACCTATGCCGAGCTGAACCGGCGGGCGAACCGGCTGGCCAACCGCCTGATCGGGCTCGGCCTGCGCCCGGAGGAACCGGTCGGCCTCGCGACGAGCAGGGCGGGCACCGTGGTGGCGGAACTGGCCGTGGTCAAGGCGGGCGGCGCGTATCTGCCGATCGACACCCGAGCCCCGGCGGAACGACGGCGGGTATTGCTCGAAGGTGTGCGGCTCGTCGTGTCCGACACCGGGTACCCGGACGCCATCCGGCTGTCCTCTGTGGACGAAGAGCCGGACGGTGATCCCGCCCTCGTCGTCGATCCCGACCAGCTGGCGTACGTCATGTACACCTCCGGGTCCACCGGAACGCCGAAGGGCGTCGCCGTGCGGCACCGCGACGTCGCCGCCTTGGCCGGGGACAGCCGGTTCCGGAGCGGGGCACACGAAGTGGTCCTGCTGCATTCCCCGGCGGCCTTCGACGCGACCACCTACGAACTGTGGGTACCGCTGCTCACCGGCGGCCGCGTCGTCACCGCCCCGGACGGCGACCTCGACGCGCACCGGCTGCGGACCTTGATCCGCGAGCACGGGCTGACCGGGATGTGGGTCACGGCGGGCCTGTTCCGGGTGCTGGCGCAGGAAAGCCCGGACTGCTTCGCCGGACTGCGGGAGGTGTGGACCGGCGGTGACGTCGTGCCCGCCGAAGCGGTGCGGCGAGCGCTGAGTGCCTGCCCGGGGCTGCGGGTCGTGGACGGCTACGGCCCCACCGAGACCACGACGTTCGCCACCGCCCATCCGATGGACGAGACGGTTCCGGACCGGATCCCCATCGGCACGCCGCTGGACGGCATGGTCGCCCGCGTCCTCGATCCGGATCTGCGCCCGGTGCCGCCGGGAGTGCCGGGCGAGCTGTACCTCGCCGGCGCCGGGCTCGCCCGCGGCTACCGCGGCCGGCCGGGGCTGACCGCCGACCGGTTCCTCCCGGCACCGGGCGGGCAACGGATGTACCGCACCGGCGACGTCGTCCGCTGGACCGGAACGGGCACCCTCGAATTCCTCGGGCGGGCGGACGATCAGGTGAAGCTGCGCGGATTCCGGGTCGAACCGGGTGAGGTCGAGGCCGTGCTGGCCCGGCATCCCGCCGTGGCGCAGGCCGCGGTCGTCGTCCGCGAGGATCAGCCCGGCCTGAAGCAACTCGTCGCCTACGTCGTGTCGGAAGCCGGGCAGGACACGCTCCGGGACTTCCTGGCCGATCGGCTTCCGGACTATCTGGTGCCGTCGGCGTTCGTCGCGCTGGACCGGATCCCGGTCAGCGCCAACGGAAAGCTCGACCGCAAAGCCTTGCCCGCGCCCGCCGCGCCGGAGACCGGGTACGTCGAGCCGGAAACCGAAACCGAACAGGCGCTGGCCGCGATCTGGGCCGAAGTGCTCGGCGTGGAGCGGATCGGCGTCGAGGACAACTTCTTCGCCCTCGGCGGGGATTCGCTGCGAAGCCTGCACATCGCGGCCAAGGCGGGCGCCTTGTTCGCGGTCCGGCTCACCCCGGCCGACGTCCTGACCGCGCGCACCGTCGCCGGGCTGGCCGGAACGGTCGAAGAACTCATCTTGGGCGAGCTCGAAAGCCTCGCCTCCGAAACGGAAGCGTGAGGACGCCACCATGACCTCGTCCCGACAGGACCGCATCGCGGCACTGCCCGCCCACCTGCGGGAGGCGCTGCGCGCGCGGATGGCGGGGACGGCAGGCCCGGCGCCGGAGATCCCGGCCGCCGCCGACCGTTCCCGCCCGATCCCGCTCTCGTCCGCCCAGCGGCGGCTCTGGTTCCTCAGCAGGCTGCGGCCGGACGATCCCGAGTACAACAGCGCGTTCGCCCTGCGCCTGACCGGACCGCTCGACCGCGCCGCGCTGGCCACCGCGTTGCGGCTGCTGGTCGCTCGCCACGAGCCGTTGCGCACCACCTTCGAGGAGATCGACGGCGAGGGCTTCCAGATCGTCCGGCCGCCCGATGAGGTCGCGTTGCCCGTCGTGGACGTCGGGCCCGGCGACCTCGAGGACGTCCTGCGCGCCGAGTACACCCGGCCTTTCGATCTGGTCCGCGGGCCCCTGCTGCGTGCGGTGCTGCTGCGGCTCACCGGCACCGAGCACGTGCTGCTGGTGTGCGTGCACCACATCGCCACCGACGGCGCGTCGATGGGCGTGCTGACCGGGGAACTCGGCCTGCTCTACCGCGACGGCGATCGCGCCCGGCTGCCCGCCCAGCCGGTGCAGTACGCGGATTTCGCCGTCTGGCAACGAAACCGGCCGCTCCGGGGCGCGGGTCTCGACTACTGGAAATCGCACCTCGACGGCGTCGCCCCGCTTGAGCTGCCCACCGACCGGCCGCGGCCACCCGTCCGGAGCACCGACGGGGCTACACGGGAGTTCACCGTGCCCGCGGAGGTCGCGGGACGGCTGGCCGAGCTGGCGCGCTCGTCGGAGACGACGCTGTTCACGGTGCTCGTCGCCGCGTGCCAGGCGCTGTTCGCCCGCTACACCGGGCAGGAGGACATCGCGCTCGGAACGGTCGTGCAGGGTCGCGAACGGCCGGAACTCGAACGGGTCGTAGGCTTCTTCGTCAACACCGTCGTGTTGCGTTCGGCCGTCGACCGGTCCGTGCCCTTCACCGAGCACCTGACACACGCCCGCCAGACCGTTCTGGACGCCTTCGCGCACGACGACGTGCCGTTCGACGCGGTCGTCGACGCCGTGCGGGCGGACCGCGACGCCGGTCGGAACCCCCTGTTCGACGTCATGGTGCTGCTGCATTCCGCTTCCGGCGACGGTCCCGAATTCCCCGGTCTGACCGTGGAACCGGCGGACGTCGCGCGGGACGCGGCGAACTTCGACCTTTCGATCGAATTCGAGGAATCCCGGGGCGGGCTGGCCGGACTCGTCGAATACAGCACCGAACTGTTCGACGGCACCACGATCGACGGCCTGATCGGCCATCTGCTGCGGCTGCTGGCCGGGATCGCCGCCGAGCCCGGACGCCGGATCGCCGACCTGCCGCTCACCGACGACGCCGAAGAACGCCGCCTGCTGTCGTGGGGGAGCAACGAGCTCGAGGTTCCAGCGACCACCATCGTCGATCTCCTGGACCACCAGGCGAAGACCCGGCCGGACGACACCGCGCTCGTCTGCGGCGACACCCGGCTGACCTTCGCCGAACTCGCCGCCCGCAGCGACGGCCTCGCCGCCGAACTGGCCGCCCGCGGCGCCGGTCCCGACCGGATCGTCGCGGTGCTGCTGCCGCGTTCGGCCGAGGCGATCGTCGCGTTGTTCGCCGTGCTCAAAGCCGGTGCCGTGCACCAGTCGATCGACCCCGGCCTGCCGGCCGAGCGGATCCGGACCTTGCTGGCCGACACCCGGCCGGTCGTCGTCCTCGACGACACCTTCACGGTCACCACCGGTCAGCCGCGACCGGCGCCGCCGCGGCCGTCGGACGCCGCGTACGTCATCCACACCTCGGGTTCGACGGGCACGCCGAAGGGCGTCGTCGTCGGCCACGCGGCCCTGGTCAACCTGCTCGCCGACCATCGCACCGTGTTCGGCCGCGACCGGATGCGCGTCGCGCTGACCGCGACCCTGTCGTTCGACACGTCGTGGGAAGGCCCCCTGCTGCTGGCGGACGGCCACGAACTGCACGTCATCACCGAAGAGACCCGGCTCGATCCGGACAGGCTGACGCGCTACGTGCGGGACGAGCGCGTCGATTTCCTCGATGTCACTCCGTCGTACCTGCGGCAACTGCTGCCCGCCGGACTGCTGGAGGGAGAGCACCGGCCGAAGTTCCTCATGGTCGGCGGCGAGGCCCTCGACAGCGACCTTTGGCGCGCGCTCGCCGCTTCCGGAACGGAGGTCCACAACTACTACGGGCCCACCGAGTCCACTGTGGACGCCACCCGCGCGCCGGTGACCGGTGACCGTCCGGTGATCGGCAGGCCGCTCGGCAACGTGACCGCCTACGTCCTGGACGAACGGTCGAGGCTCGTGCCCGCCGGGGTGCCCGGCGAACTGTGTCTCGCCGGCGCCCAGCTCGCCCGGGGCTATCTGGGCAGGCCGGGACTGACCGCGGACCGCTTCACCGCCGACCCGTTCGGACCGCCCGGCACCCGGCTCTACCGCACCGGCGACCGTGCCCGCTGGACCGCCGACGGGCGGCTGGAACACCTCGGCCGCCTCGACGACCAGATCAAGGTCCGCGGCTTCCGGATCGAGCCCGGCGAGGTCGAGACGGCACTGCGCGCGCAACCGTCGGTCACCGACGCGGCCGTGGACGCGCGGAACGGCAAACTGGTCGCCTACGTCGTCGGCGACGCCGACCCCGCCTCGCTGCGGACGGCGTTGCACCGCGTCCTGCCCGCCCATCTCGTCCCCTCGGCCTTCGTCGGCGTGGACGCACTGCCGTTGACCAGACACGGAAAACTGGACCGGCGCGCCCTGCCCGATCCCGGACACACCACCTCGACGCCGTACGTGGCTCCCCGCGACGACCGTGAGCGGCTGGTGACCGCCATCTGGTCCGACGTCCTCGGTGTCGAACGCGTCGGCGTCGACGACGACTTCTTCGAACTCGGCGGCGACTCCCTCCTCGGCATCCGTGTGCTCGCGCGGCTCCGGGACACGCTCGGTGCCGACGTGCCCGCGCGGCTCGTCCTCACCGCGCCCACCCCGGCGCGGCTCGCCTTGCGGTTGCCCGAGATCACCGCGCCGCAGGCGGCGATTCCGGTGCTGCCCAGGGACGGCGGCCGGTTCGAAGCACCGCTTTCCTTCGCGCAGCAGCGGTTGTGGTTCCTCGACGAATTCGAACCGGGCAGCACCGAATACGTGTCGCCGACGGCCTTGAGGCTGCGCGGTGAGCTGGACACGGACGCGCTGAATCGCGCACTGACCACGTTGGTCGCCCGGCACGAATCCCTGCGGACCACCTTCGCGACCGTCGACGGCCGCGGCGTCCAGGTGATCCACCCGCCCTACGCGGTCGACGTACCCGTCACCGAAGGCGACCTGGACAGCGCCCTCGCCGCCGCGACCGGCCCCGTCGACCTGCACAGTGGGCCGTCGCTGCGGGTCGCGCTGACCCGGCTCGCGCCCGGCGACCACGTGCTCACGCTCGTGCTGCACCACATCGTCACCGACGGATGGTCCTCCGGCGTGCTGCTGGCGGAGCTGGCCACGTGCTACAGCGCGTTCCGCCGCGGCGAAGAGCCGGTCCTTCCACCACTGCCGGCGCAGTACGCGGACTACGCCGTCTGGCAGCGGGAACGGCTGCGCGGTACCGACTTCGACGCCCAGCTCAGCTACTGGCGCAACCGCCTCGACGGCGTGCCCGCGCTCGACCTGCCCACCGACCGGCCCCGGCCGGCCGTGCGCACCAAGAACGGTGCCCTGTACGAATTCAGTGTGCCCGCCGGGACCACGGCGCGGCTCAAGGAGCTGTCCCGGCATCAGGGCGGCACCCTGTTCATGACGTTGCTCGCCGCGAGCGAACTGCTGTTCGCCCGCTGGTCGGGGCAGGACGACATCGCCGTCGGTACCGTCGTGTCCGGCCGCGAGCGGACGGACCTCGAAGGCCTGATCGGGTTCTTCGTCAACACCCTCGTCCTGCGGTCCACAGTGGACTTGAACCTCGGGTTCGACGTCTTCCTCGACGACGTGCGGGACACCGTCCTGGACGCGTTCGCGCACCAGGACGTGCCGTTCGACCGGGTCGTCGACGACCTGAGGCCCGAACGCGACACCAGCCGCACACCGCTGTGCCAGGTGCTGGTGGTACTGCACAACACCCCGGACACCCGGCCGTCGATGGCGGGCCTGGAGGTCGAAGAGCTGGCCCCGCCCGTCGTGACCGCCGGTTTCGACCTCACGATCCACTTCCAGGAGACCGACGGCCGGCTCGACGCGCTCGTCAACTACAACACCGATCTGTTCGATCCCGCCACGATCGAGCGGCTGACCGGCTGGCTTGGCCGTCTGCTCGACGGCATCGCGACGGCTCCGGAACTGCCGCTCGGACAGCAACCCTGGATCAGCCCGGCCGAACGCGGCCGGGTGCTGCTGGAGTGGAACGGCAAGGCGCAGGCGGAACCTTCGCCCGTCCTGCACGAACTCTTCGCCGAACGCGCCGCGCGTACTCCGGACGCCATCGCGGTGACGAGCGGGAGCACCGAGCTGACCTACGGCGAACTGGACCGGCGCGCCAACCGCCTCGCCCACCGGCTGATCGAGCAGGGCGCGGGACCGGAGCGGCTGGTGGCGCTGCGGCTACCGCGTTCGGCGGACCTCGTCGTCGCGGTGCTCGCCGTACTGAAGACGGGCGCCGCGTACCTGCCGATCGACCCGGCGTATCCGGCGGCGCGGATCGAGGCGACGCTGGCGGACGCGCGTCCGGTGTGCGTGGTCGACTCCGTGGAGGCCGACGGCCGCCCGGACACCGCTCCGGAAGTGAGGGTCGAGCCGGACAACACCGCCTACGTCATCTACACCTCCGGCTCCACCGGCGTGCCCAAGGGCGTGCTGATCCCGCATTCCAACGTCACCCGCCTGTTCTCGTCGACCGCGCACTGGTTCGGCTTCGACGAGAACGACGTCTGGACGCTCTTCCACTCCTACGCCTTCGACTTCTCGGTCTGGGAACTGTGGGGAGCACTGCTGCACGGCGGCAGGCTCGTGGTCGTCCCGCAGGACGCGGTCCGCGAACCGGAGGACTTCGTGGCGCTGCTCGCGGAGCAGCGGGTGACGGTCCTGAACCAGACCCCGTCGGCGTTCTACCGGCTGAGCACGCTGCCGACTCCGGAGCTCAGCCTGCGATACGTGATCTTCGGCGGCGAAGCGCTGGATCCGGCGCGGCTGGCGGAGTGGTACCGGCGGCATCCGGACGGCCCGCGGCTGGTGAACATGTACGGCATCACCGAGACCACGGTGCACGTCACGTACCGGGCGCTGGAAGCGGACGGGACGGCCACCGTCGGGGTTCCGATCCCGGACCTGCGGACCTACGTGCTCGACGCCGATCTCGCGCCCGTCCCGCCCGGAGTGACCGGTGAGCTGTACGTCGCCGGAGCGGGCCTGGCTCGCGGCTATCTCAACCGGCCCGGCCTCACCGCCTCTCGGTTCGTCGCGGACCCGTTCGGCGGATCCGGCACCCGGATGTACCGCACGGGCGATCTGCTGCGGTGGACCGGCGACGGCGAACTGGACTACCGCGGCCGCGCCGACCACCAGGTCAAGATCCGCGGATTCCGCATCGAACCCGGTGAGATCGAAGCGGCGCTCATCGCCCATCCCGACGTCGAGGCGGCCGCCGTCGTCGCCCACGGGACCGGCGACGCGCGAAGGCTCGTCGCGTACCTGACCGGACCCGTTCCGGGGACGACGGCACTGCGGGAGTTCCTCGGCCGCTCCCTGCCCGCGCACCTGGTGCCCGCGGTGTTCGTCCCGCTGGAGCGGTTGCCGCTCAACGCCAACGGGAAACTCGACACCCGTGCGCTGCCGGAGCCCGGCGCCCGGACCGAGAACCGTTACGTGGCACCGCGCACCGACGTCGAGGCCGTACTGGCCGGGATCTGGTCCGAGGTGCTCGGCGTCGACCGGGTCGGGGTCGAGGACAACTTCTTCGGTCTCGGTGGAGATTCGATCCTCAGCATCCAGGTCGTCGCGGCGGCCCGGCAGGCGGGGTTGACGCTGTCGTCGAAGGACCTCTTCCGCAACCAGACCATCGCCGAGCTCGGTCTCGTCGTCCGCACCGAAGCGCCGGTGGAACAGGTCGAGGTGGACGACGCCGGACCCGCGCCGCTCGGCCCGATCCAGTCCTGGCTGTTCGAGCGGCTGGACGAGCCGTGGCGGCTGACCATGTCCGTGCACGTCGTCCTGTCCTCTGTGGACATACCTAGGCTGATCTCCGCCCTGAACCGCGTCAGCGAGCACCACGACGCGCTGCGCATGCGCTTCTCCCGCACGGACGAGGGCTGGGTACAGGAACCCGCCACCGCCGAACCGGCCGACCTGCTGAGGCACGTCGATCTGTCCGAAGTGGACGATGTCTCCGCCGCCATGCGGACCGAGGCCATCCGGGCGCAGACGTCGCTCGACGTGGTCACCGGGCCACTGTGGCGCGCGGTGCTGTTCACTTTCCGGGACCGGGCACCGCAGCTGTTCCTCACCGCCCACCATCTCGTCATGGACGGGGTGTCGTGGCGGATCCTGCTGGCCGACCTCGAACGCGCGTACCGGGGCGAAACCCTGACCCCGGTGCGAACAACATTCACGTATTGGGCGCGTTCTCTGCGCGAACACGCGAAAATGGGACAGCTCGACAAGGAAATCGGGTACTGGGAAACTGCGTTCCGCGGAGCTCGGACGGACATTCCGGTTGACCGCCCGGGCCGCAACACCGCGAAGTCGGAGCGCGGTGTCTCGGTGTCACTTGGCCGGGCCGAGACCACCGCGCTCCTCCGCGACGTACCCGGCGCGTACCGCACGGAGGTCAACGACGTGCTGGTGAGCGCGCTCGGCCGGGCGCTCGCCCGGTGGACGGGGCGGTCGCGAGTGGTGATCGCCATGGAGGGCCACGGCCGCGAGGAGATCGCCGGCCCGCTGGATCTTTCGCGCACGATCGGCTGGTTCACCGCGCAATACCCGCTCTCGCTCGCCGTGCCCGAAGGCGATTGGGGCGACGTGCTCAAATCCGTGAAGGAACAACTGCGCGCGGTCCCGTCGAAAGGCGCGGGATTCGGGGCGTTGCGCTACTCGAACGCCGGAGAAACGCCGGGTTCCGCTTTACGAGCGGCCCCCGAACCGCGGATTTCCTTCAATTACCACGGCCGCTGGGACATGGGGAGCCCTGACGGCGGCTGGATCCGGGGCAGAGGCGAGACCCTCGGACACGACAGCGATCCGGAAAGCGTCCGCCCGTATCTGCTCGACGTCGTCGGCGTCGTCGAAAGCGGCGAATTGCATCTCACCTGGCAGTATTCCGACGAGGTGTACGACGAGGACACCGTGCGCGGGATCGCCATCGCCATGCTCGGCGCGTTACGCGGGATCATCGCGCACTGCGCCGAGAACGGTGGGCGCACGCCGTCGGATTTCCCGCTGGCGCGGCTCTCGCAGGCGGACGTCGACCGCTTCGCCGGTGACGGCCGGGACGTCGAAGACATCTACCCGCTCACGCCGTTGCAGACGGGCATGCTGTTCCACAGCCTGGTCGACGCCGGATCGACGGCCTATTTCGACCAGTTCCGGCTTCGGCTGGCCGGGGTGAGCCGTCCGGACGCGCTCGCTGAGGCGTGGCAGCGCGTGGTCGACCGCACGCCGATCCTGCGCAGCAGTACCGCCTGGGAGGGTGTCGACGAGCCGGTCCAGCGGGTCCACCGCGAGGTCGTGGTCCCGGTCCGGCACCACGACTGGCGTGCGCTCACCCCGGACGAGCAGGACCGGGAACTGAAGAAGCTGCTCGCCGAGGACGTGGCGGCGGGAATGGAGCTGACCGAGCCACCCTTGATGCGGCTGGCGATCGCCCGGCTCACCGAGGACGAGGTACAGCTGGTGTGGACCTCGCACCATGTCCTGCTCGACGGCTGGAGCACGGCGCAGGTCTTCGGCGAAGTGTGCGAACAGTACGCGGCCATCGTGGAAGGCCGCCCCGCACGGCTGGTACCGCGACGCCCGTTCCGCGACTATCCGGCCTGGCTCGCCGCGCAGGACCGTGCCGAGGCGGAGGCGCACTGGCGCGCCGTCCTGGACGGGTTCACCACCCCGACCCCGCTGCCCTTCGACCGGAAGCCGACGGAAGCACACCGGGCGGAGTCCGCGGAGGCGGTCCTGGTCGAGCTGTCCCCGGAGGAATCGGCGAAGCTGCACCAGACCGCCAAGGCCGCGGCGCTCACGGTCAACACGATCGTGCAAGGCGCCTGGGCGCTGCTGCTCGCGCGCTACAGCGGGGAAACCGACGTCCTGTTCGGGACGACCGTGTCCGGCCGCCCGGAGGAGATGCCGGGTGTCGAGTCGATGATCGGCATGTTCATCAACACCGTCCCCACCCGGGTGGAGGTCCGCGGCCGGGAACTCGCACTCGACTGGCTGCGCGAAACGCAGGCGGCGCAGGCAGACGCGCGCCGGTACGACTTCCTCGCTTTGTCCGAACTCCAGGCGTTCACGGCCGTTCCGGCCGGTACGGCGCTGTTCGACAGCGTGGTGGTGTTCGAGAACTACCCGATCGAGGACAGCGGACAGGCCGACGTGCGCGTGCTGGACGTCGAATCGCTCGACACGACGAACTTCCCGCTGAACCTCACCGCCTACCTGCACGACAAGCTCGGGCTCGAACTCTCCTACGACCCGCGGCTGTTCGACGCGGACACGGTTCGCCTTCTCGCGGATCGGCTCGCCGGTTTCGTCCGGGCCATCGCCGCGGACCCGAGGTGCCGTCTCGACGCGCTGTCCCCGCCGTCGACGTCCGAACGACGTGAACTGCTGTCCTTCGGCAGCGGCCCGCTGATCGACGTACCGTCCGGCACGGTTCTGGACGTCTTCGAGGCCACGGTCGCCCGGATACCGCACGAGAGCGCGCTGGTCTTCCGCGACACGGTGCTGGACTTCGCCGAGGTCGACGCCCGCGCCACACGGCTGGCGGGACACCTGGCCGCCCGGGGCGCGGGTCCGGAAACCGTGGTCGCCGTCGCGCTTCCCCGTTCGGCCGAAGCGGTCATCGCGATCCTCGCGATCTTCAAGACGGGCGCGACCTACCTGCCGATCGACCCGGGCCTTCCGGAGGAACGCAAACGGTTCCTGCTCCAGGACGCGCGACCGGTCGTCGTGCTGGACGGGACGGACCCCGGCCCCGCGACCTCGGCGGTGACCAGGGCGACCGCGGACACCGCGGCGTACGTCATCTACACCTCCGGCTCGACGGGAACGCCGAAGGGCGTCGTCATCGAACACCGCGGCCTGATGAACATGCTCGCCGCGCACCGCCGCGTCTTCCTCACCGAGGAGCGCCGCAAGGTGGCGCTCACCGCGTCGTTGTCGTTCGACACGTCCTGGGAAGCGCTTCTGGCCTTGATCGACGGGCACGAGCTGCACGTGCTCGACGACGACACCCGGCTCGATCCCCACGCCGTCGTCGGCTACGTCCGCGACCACCGGATCGACCTGATGGACCTGACGCCGGCCTATCTCCGGCAGCTGCTGGAGGCGGGGCTGCTGAGCGGGGAACACCGGCCCGGCACGGTACTCGTCGGCGGTGAGGCGACCGGCGAGCGGCTGTGGCGCGAGCTGGTGGCGTCCGGTGTCACCTCGTACAACTACTACGGCCCCACCGAGGTGACGGTCGACGCCGTCCACACACCGGTCGCGGGGGACCGGCCGCTGATCGGCCGTCCGCTGCCCAACCTGCGGGCCTACGTCCTGGACGCCACGGGCACGCCGGTCCCCGCCGGGGTGCCGGGGGAGCTGTTCCTCGCCGGTGTCCAGCTCGCCCGCGGCTACCGCGGCCGCCCCGGATTGACGGCGGACCGCTTCGTCGCCGATCCGTTCGGCCCGCCGGGCACCCGGATGTACCGCACCGGCGACCGGGTGCGCTGGACCGCCGACGGGCGGCTGGACTACCTGGGCCGCGTCGACGACCAGGTCAAGATCCGCGGGTTCCGGGTCGAACCCGGCGAAGTGGAGGCCGTGCTGCGGCAGCATCCGGCGGTCACCGACACCACGGTCACCGCCCACGACGGACGCCTCGTCGCCTACGTCGTCGGTGACACGCAAGGGCTGCGGGACTGGTTGCGGGACCGCCTGCCGGACCATCTCGTCCCGTCGGCGCTCGTCGCGCTCGACGCCCTTCCCTTGACCCGTAACGGCAAGATCGACAAGCGAGCGCTGCCCGCACCCGCCCGCGACGCCGCGGCCGAGTACGTGGCGCCGCGGACCGAGACCGAACGCCGCCTCGCCGTCATCTGGGCGGAGGTGCTCAAACTCGACCGGGTCGGCGTGACGGACGGCTTCTTCGAACTCGGCGGGGACTCGATCCTCAGCATGCGGATCACGTCGCGGGTGCGCGCGGAACTGGGCGTCGACGTCTCGCCGCGCGCGTTGTTCACCGCACCGACCCTCGGCCGGTTCGCCGCGGCATTGCCGGATCGGCGGGCCGAAACGCGGCCGATCCCGATCGTGGCCCGCGACGGTGCCCTGCCGTTGTCCTTCGCCCAGCAGCGTTTGTGGTTCCTCGACGAGTTCGAGCCCGGTGGCGCCGATTACCTCTCGCCCACGGCGTTGCTGCTTCGCGGCGAACTCGACGTCGCGGTCCTCAAGCGGGCGCTGGATCTCCTGGTGGCTCGCCACGAAGCGCTTCGCACCACGTTCGACGCGATCGACGGCCGCGGCGTCCAGGTCGTGCACGAGCCCTACGACGTCGACCTCCCGGTCGAGGAGTTCGACGAAGACGTGCTGGCACGGGAAGCGTCGCGGCCGTTCGACCTGCGCACCGGACCGCTCCTGCGGGCACGGCTCTTCCGGCGGACGTCCGAAGAGCACGTGCTGCTGCTGGCGCTGCACCACATCGTCACCGACGGCTGGTCGTCGGGCGTGCTGGCCGCCGAACTCGACGAGGTCTACGCCGCCCTCGCGCGTGGCGAGGAGCCGGAACTGCCCGAGCTTCCCGTGCAGTACGCGGATTTCGCCTCCTGGCAACGCGAACTCCTCGACGGTCCCGAGCTCACCGGGCAGCTGGATCACTGGCGGGACCGCCTCGCCGGGCTGGAACCCCTCGAGCTGCCCACCGACCGGCCCCGGCCGGCGGTGCGCACGACGGAGGGCGAATGGCTGGGGTTCGACCTTCCCGCCGACGTCGTCGCGAAGCTCCGGGCGCTGGCCACCGCCCAGGACGGCACCCTGTTCATGACCCTGGTGGCCGCCTGTCAGCTCCTGCTGGCCGGATGGTCGGGCCAGCGGGACGTCGCCGTCGGCACCGTGACCGCCGGACGGGAACGCGCCGAACTGCAACGTCTCGTCGGGTTCTTCGTCAACACCTTGACCCTTCGGTCCACAGTGGACATCGGACGCTCCTTCCGTGAGTTCCTGGCCCAGGTGCGGACCGTGGTGCTCGACGCCTTCGCCCACCAGGACGTCCCGTTCGAGCGCGTGGTGGACGCCGTGCAACCGGCCCGCGACCCGAGCCGGACGCCGTTGTTCCAGGCCATGGTCGTCCTGCAGAACACCGGTGACCGGCCGGGTTCCGGCACGGTCGTCGCGGGCGAGGTCGCGCTGCCCGCGGTGTCGGCCCCCTTCGACCTCCTCGTGCAGTTCGAACAGGACGGCGACACGGTGCACGGGGCGATCAACTACAGCACCGGGCTGTTCGACGCGGAGACCATCGAACGGCTGATCGCGCGGCTGCGGGCGCTCCTGACCGTGCTCGCCGCCGAGCCGGACCAGCCGATGGCGGCCCTGCCGTCGTTGCCGCGCGGTGAACTCGACCGGTTGCGAGCCTGGAACGACACCGCGCGCGAAATCCCGGCGGCGTCCCTGGCCGAACTCGTCGAGGCACAGGCCCGCCGGACACCGGACGCGTCAGCTCTGGTGTCCGACACCGGCTCGCTGACCTTCGCGGAGCTGAACGCGAGGGCGAACCGGCTGGCCCGATGGCTCGCTGAGAGAGGTGCCGGGCCGGAACGGATCGTGGCCGTCCGCCTGCCGCGTTCGGTGGCGCTCGTGGTCACCGAACTGGCCGTGGCCAAGACCGGCGCCGCGTTCCTGCCCGTGGATCCCGGCTATCCGGCCGAACGGATCGAATACATGCTGAAGGACGCCGACCCCGTCCTGGTGGTGGACGGAGAAGTCGACGCGGCCGGGTACGACGACACCGACCTCGGTATTCGGATCGACCCGGCACAGCCCGCTTACGTGATCTACACGTCCGGCTCGACCGGGCGGCCCAAGGGGGTCGCCGTCACCCATTCCGGGCTCGCGTCGTTCTCCGCCGCCGAGATCGAGCACTGCGAGGTGCGGCCGGGTGATCGTGTACTCGCCTTCAGCTCGCCCAGCTTCGACGCCTCGATCCTGGAACTGTGCCTGTCCCTGCCCGCCGGCGCCGCGCTCGTCGTGCCGCCCGAGGGACCGCTGCTCGGTACCGGGCTGGCCGACGTCCTGCGACGGCGGCGGATCACCCACGCGCTGATCCCGCCGATCGCGCTGGCCACCGTGCCCGAGGTGGAACTGCCCGACTTCCGCACGGTGATCGTCGGCGGGGACACCTGCCCGGCGTCGCTGGTGGACCGCTGGGCGCCCGGAAGGCGGATGATCAACGCGTACGGGCCCACGGAGTCCACTGTGGTCACTTCGTGGAGCGAGCCGCTGACCCCGGGCGTGCCACCGCCGATCGGCACCCCCATCCCGAACACCGAGGCCCACGTCCTCGACGCCGCGCTGCGGCCGGTACCGATCGGGGCCACCGGCGAGCTGTTCGTCTCCGGCGACGGCCTCGCCCGCGGCTATCTGCGCCGCCCGGGCCTGACCGCGGACCGGTTCGTGGCGAACCCCTTCGGCGACCGGGGGAGCCGGATGTACCGGACCGGCGACCTGGTCCGCTGGACGGCTCGGGGTGTGCTGGAATTCGTGGGCCGCGTGGACGAACAGGTCAAGATCCGCGGCTTCCGGGTGGAACTCGGCGAGATCGAGACGGCGCTGCGACGTCATCCCGAGGTGCGGGAGGCGGTGGTGGCCGCCCGGGAGATCGGTGGCCACAAACGGCTCGTCGCCTATGTGGTCGGCGAAGTGGCGGGGCTGCGGGCCTTCCTCGGCGAGACGTTGCCCGACTATCTCGTGCCGTCGATCTTCGTACCGGTGGCCGCGATCCCGATCACCGCCAACGGCAAGGCCGACCGTGCGGCGCTCCCGGTGCCGGACCCGTCCTCGGTACAGGGCGCGGACCACGTGGAGCCGCGCACCGAAACGGAAGCGGTGCTCGCGAAGCTGTGGGCCGAAGTCCTCGGCCTGGATCGGGTCGGTGTCACGGACAACTTCTTCGATCTCGGCGGTGACTCGATCCTCGGCATCCAGGTCGTCCACCGTGCCCGGCGGGCCGGGCTGTCGACGCGGTCGAAGGATCTGTTCACCCACCAGACGATCGCCGAGCTGGCGACGGTGGTGAAACCGGTGGACACCGCGGACGCGGACCGCGAGGTCGTCGTCGGAGATGTTCCGCTGACCCCGATCCAGCAGTGGTTCTTCGCCGGCGAACCGGCCAATCCCGCGCATTTCAACCAGTCGGTACTCGTCGAACTCGACGGGCCGGTGGAGGAGGAGTCGCTGCGGCTCGCGCTCGACGCCGTCATCACCCAGCACGACGCGCTGCGCCTGCGCTTCGAGCGGACCGAGGCGGGGTGGACGCAGTACAACGAGCCGCCGGAGCCGAGGCCGGTGCTGAAGAAGGTGCCCGCGGCCGAGTTGGCGGAAGAGGCCGAGTACGCGCAGGCCGATTTCGACCTGGCACGGCCACCGCAGCTACGCGCGGTGCTGACGGAACCGGATGGCGCGGAGAATCCCCGGTTGCTGCTCGCCGCGCATCATCTGGTCGTCGACGCGGTGTCGTGGGGCATCCTGCTCGAAGACCTCGAACGCGCGTATCGGCAGATCGAAGCCGGTGAGAAGACCGACCTCGGGACCAAGACGACGTCCTTCCGGGAGTGGGCGCACCGGCTGCGCGAGTTCGTGGAAGGCGGCGCACTGGACGCTGAACACGGACATTGGTCGCGTGAGCTGCCCGGTCGCACGATCCCGCGCGATCGGACCGGCGTCCCGCCCGCGCCACCGGAATCGGTGACCGTGGAGGTCGATGAAAACGACACCGACGCCCTGCTGCACCTGGCCCCCGGCGCCTACCGGACGCGGATCAACGACGTCCTGCTGACCGCGCTGGCCAGGGCGCTCACCCGCTGGACCGGGGAATCCGCCGTCGCGGTCGATCTGGAAGGCCACGGCCGCGAAGAGATCCTCGACGACGTCGACCTTTCCCGGACCGTCGGCTGGTTCACCACGCTGTTCCCCGTCGGGCTCACGGTCGACGGCTCGGCGGGCTGGCGGCAACTGGTCAAGGCGACCCGGAAGCAGTTGCGTGCCTTGCCCGGCAACGGTTTCGGCTATGGAGCCCTGCGGCATTTCCGGTTCCCGGAGCTCGGTGACACGGCGCCGGAGGTCGCGTTCAACTACCTGGGCCAGGGCGATCACGCGAGCGAGGGGAGCGGGTTCTACCGCCGGGTGCACGCACCACTCGGACGCGAACAGGACCCGGAGAACCGCCCGGCGCACGTCCTCGAAGTGGTCGGTGGTGTGCGGGACGGCCGGCTGGAGTTCTCCTGGTACTACCAGCCACACCTGAACACGCGGGAGACGGTGGCGGCCGTCGCCGCGGACTTCGCCGACGCCTTGCGCGCCATCGCGTCCGACTGCCGGGGTGACGAAACGTGAGCGGGCTGCGGAACAATCGCGACTACCGCCTCCTGTGGACCGGGCAGGTCGTTTCCGAGGCCGGTTTCAGTACCACGATGATCGCCTTTCCCTTGGTGGTGCTGGCGATCACCGGATCCGGCGTCCAATCAGGACTCGTGGTCGGCGCGGTGGCGATCGCCCAGCTGGCCGCCGGGCTACCGGCCGGCGCGTTCGCGGACCGCTGGTCACGCAAGCGGATCATGCTCGGCTGCGAGGCCGCACAGGCGATCGCGGCCACCGTGCTCGTCCTGGCGCTGTGGTCGGACGTGGCCGGAGTGGGGCTCCTGGTCGTCGTCGCGGTGGTGATGGGAGTGTGCCGCGCCTTGTTCGAACCGGCGGAGGAGGCGAGCCTGCCGCTGCTGGTCAAGCCGGACGAAGTACCGTCCGCGGTCTCGCTGAACGCCGCGAGAACGAGCGCGGGCCAGCTCTCGGGTACCGCGCTCGGCGGATTCCTGTTCTCCTTCGGCCGGTTCGTGCCGTTCGTCTTCGACGTCGTGGCGCACCTGTTCGCCTTCGTGTCGTTGTGGTTCGTGCGGCTGCCGGCCCGCCGGGGCGGCGCCCGGCCGCCCGCGCATCTGGGCCGGGAGATCGCGGAAGGACTCGCCTGGGTGTGGCGGCAACCGCGGCTGCGCGTCACGACGTTCTGCGTCGTCAGCCTCAACCTGTTCTTCTCGGCCTACTACCTGGTGATCATCGTGCTGGCAAACGGTCGCGGTATGCCTTCCGGGGAGATCGGCGTCATGGCGGCGATGCTCGGCGCCGGCGGGGTGCTCGGTGCGCTGGCCGCACCCGTCCTGTACCGCAAGGTCAGCCCGTACCTGTTGATCGCCGGGGTGTTCTGGGCGTTGACCGTACTGACACCGCTCGCGATCTTCGTGCACAGCGGATACCTCATGGGCCTGCTGTTCGCGGGGATCGCCTTTCTGCCGCCCGCCGCCAACACCGCCATCGGTACTTACCAGTTGCTCAACACCCCCGACGAACTGCGCGGTCGGCTCGGCGGCGTACTGGGGGTGACCGGCGGCCTGGCCGCCGCGTTCGGTCCCGCGCTGGGCGGCTGGCTGGTCGAGGCCCTGCCCGGCTCGGCCGCGGTGCTCGCGTGCGCGGGCGCCATCGCGGTCGTCACCGTGTTCACCACCCTCAACCCCACTCTGCGCGGGCTCCCCGCCACTTCCGCACCACTCGAAGCCGGAACCCATCAGAAATAAGGAGAGAACCGATGGACGACAACACCACGTTCCAGGTGCTGATCAACGACGAAGAGCAGTACTCCCTGTGGCCGGAGGGAAAAGAGATTCCCGAAGGCTGGCGTCCCGACGGCAAGACCGGGACCCGGCAGGAATGCATGGACCACGTGGACGAGGTCTGGACGGACATGCGTCCCCGAAGCCTCAGGGAGCGTATGGCGGCCGAATGACCCGATCTCGGTGCCCGGGGCGGTTCCGCTGTCCCGGGCACGTCCTGTGGGGTTCTCGTCAGGCCGGCGTCGCAGAGCTGTCTGCGGCGCCGGCCTGATTGTGCTTTTCGCTGTCTGCGAGCCCGCCCGTCGAAACCACCCGCGAGCGGCCGTACCATCGGCTGGAACGTGCTTCCGGCGGCCGATCGAGCTAACTTGGCGGCCACACTGAGCCGTTCGGAGCAAGGCGGCTACTCCAGCCGCCATCGATATTGCACCGGGTTGTCGCGTTTGCTTCTCTTTTTCCCGGCTAACCCCGCTCCATTTCCCATTGTCCCCGAATGGGATGTGTTGCAGCGGTATTGCGGTTGCGGTACAAATAAGTCACCGCAATCGATCAGTAAATGCAATTGAACTCGTTCTCGTCGAGGACGTGGGGGAAATCAATGCAGGAAATGCGTTCATTCGCTCCTTGTGCCCACCTGCTGGACCGTGTCGATTCGGCGTACCTGGACTGTGTTTGGGACACCGTCGCGCTGTTACTGGCGCAGGCCGGGGTCGCCGACGTCCGTACTCCCTTCGCACATCAATGGACTTTCCGCACCATCGAGGACGTCGACACCGGCGTGATGGTCGATCTGCCGCCGAGTGAACGGGTGCGATCGGTCGGGCGGTTCACCGGCTTCCAGCCGGAGTGGCGGCGAATCGGGAGTGTCACCGAAGTGATCGAAGAATGGCGGGAAGAACTGCGCGCGGGTCGTGCCGTGGCGGTCACCGGTGACGCATTCCGGATGCCTTGGCTTCCGTATCATGAAAATGAGCATATGACACATGGATTCGTCGTCGAAGGCGTCGACGAAGGCCGTGAACCGCAAATACACGTCGTCGATCCCTACGAAAACGTGACCAAATGGGGCCGCGCCGAACCCCTGGCCACCAAGATCGCGCTCGGCGATCTCGGGCACGCGCTCGATCAGGGTTCGTGGGCGGCCTTGCGGCCTTCCGGAACCCCCGAGCCGGTCGACCCGGTCCGCGAGGTGCTCGCGAACTGCGAGGCGATCGACGGCGCTCATCGGGAGGGGGCGGTGGCCGCTTTCCTCGGCTCACACCAGACCTCGAGCGCGGAGGCGTTGCGGAGGCTGACGCTCGAAACCTGGCTGCTCACCAGGGACCGGGAACTGCACGCGCTGTGGCTCGCCGACCAGGGGACCGCGGTGGCGGACTTCGCCGCCGCCGTGGCCGAGGAAGTCGTCCCCAGGTGGCGCAAGCTGCGAGAACTGACCTATATCGCCGTCCGCCGTGCCGAAGCGGGCCGTTCCGTGCCCGCCACGGTGACCGACGCGCTGGCGGCGGCGCTCGACGCCGAAGCCCGCACGGCGCGATCCCATCTGAACGCCGACCGAAACCGGAGAGTGACGCAGTGACGGCCATCCATCACCGGTTCTTCACCCGTGCCGCCGAAGCCCCGCACCGACCCGCCCTGACCGACGGAGACGGCGTGGAGCTGACCTACGGCGAACTCGCCCACGCGGCCGGCGTCCTCGCGGCCCGGATCCGTGGTACTCGTGGCCGGATCGCGGTCGTGAGCCGCAAACGCGCCGACACCGTCGTCGCGTTCCTGGCCTGCCTTCGCGCGGGAATTCCCTACGTACCAGTCGATGCCGCGCTACCGGAGGAACGAAGGCAGTTCATCGTGGAGGACGCAGCCTGCGTCCTCGTGCTCGACGACATCGACCTCGTCGCTCTGCTCGGAGCTCCCGGCGAATCCGTCGCGTGGCCTGAACCGGCCTCGGCGGACGAGGCTTATGTGCTCTATACCTCCGGCTCCACCGGAACACCCAAGGGCGTGGTGATCACGCACGGGAACGCCACGGCGTTCGTCTCCTGGGCGGAACGGGCCTTCCCGCTCGATCCGTCCGATCAGGTCGCCGTGCACGCACCGCTGCATTTCGATCTGCCCGTCTACGATCTCTACGCCGGTCTCGGCGCGGGTGCCCGGCTTCATCTCGTTCCCGAGCGCGACGCGTTGTTCCCCCAGGCGTTCGGCCGGTTCCTCCGGGAACGCCGGATCACGCACCTCTACGCGGTGCCGACCGCGCTCAGCGCCTTGGTCCACCGCACGAACCTGCACGAGGAAGGACTGCCGCATCTGCGGCGGGTGCTGTTCGCGGGGGAGGAGTTCCGCGCCGCGCCGCTGGCCGAGCTCATGCGTGCTCTGCCCCATACGCGGATGGCGAACCTGTACGGCCCCATCGAAACCAACGTGGTCACCAGTCACCGGGTCGAAGTCCCACCGGAGCCCGACACCAGGATCCCGATCGGATCACCGGTCGACGGCGTCACGATCGGCCTGTGCACCGAAGACGGTCACCTCAGCCTGGAAGGCGCCGCCGAAGGGGAACTCGTCGTCGCCGGAGACTGCGTCACGCCGGGATACCTGAACCGTCCGGAGCTGACGGAGGCCGCGATACTCCACAAGGGAGGTCACCGGTTCTATCGCACCGGAGATCTCGCCCGCCGCGACGAAGACGGGACACTGCGCCTGCTCGGCCGCAACGACGGATTGGTCAAGACGCGCGGCTACCGCGTCGAACTCGGCGACATCGAGACACACCTCGCCGCCCATCCCGACGTCGACTCCGTCGCCGTGGTGGCCGTACCGGATCCGGCGCTGACCAACGCCCTGCACGCGGCCGTGGTGCCGCGGGGCGCGGTCCGGCCGGAATCCCTGATCCCCGCGTTGCTGCGGCACTGCCGGGATCGCCTCCCGCACTACATGGTGCCCGCCCGCGTCCACGTGCTCGACGGGCTGCCGACCACCGGCACCGGGAAGACGTCCAAACGCGCGCTGATCGGCGCGCTCGACATCGACCGAGGAGCGCAGACCCGATGACTCCGGCCCCTTCACCGACCACCGCGGCGCTGACCGATTCGATCACCGGCACCCTCGCCGACCTGCTCGGCCTCACCACGAAGGACGTACTCGCCGAACGGACGCTGTTCGATCTGCCGGGTTTCGACTCGGTCGCCATCGTCAGCGCGCTGGAACGCCTGGAAGACCACTGGCGCGTCGAGGTTCCCGCCGACCGCATCGTCCCCGAGGCCTTCGAAACCGTGGACTCCCTCGCCCGCCTGCTCGGCGCGGCCGGTGCGAAAGGAGGCCCGGCATGACCGCCCGAGTGCTGCACGACCTGGTCGACCACCGCGCGGCCGCCACGCCGGACGCGCCCGCCGTCGTCCGCGGCGAGCTGAGCTGGACCTACCGCGATCTCGCCCGGCGATCGCGGACGCTCGCGGCCTGGTTGACCGCGCAGGGCGTCGAACGAGGGGACCGCGTCCTCATCGCGGCGCCGCACGACGCGGACACCGTCGCGCTGCTCTACGCGACGTCGCGGATCGGTGCGGTCTATGTCGTGGTGAGCGATCAGACACGGCCTTACCACCTCGAACACATCGTGCGGGACAGCGAACCGAAACTGGTGCTGGCCTCGGCCGAAGCCCAGGAGGCGTTCGCCGAACTCGCCTCCGCCGTCCGGAAAATCGACGAACTGCCCGACGAACACGACGGCGAACCCGCGTCCGTCACGGTGGCGGGCACCGACATCCTCAGCCTGATCTACACCTCGGGCAGCACCGCGAAACCGAAGGCCGTGGTGTCGACGCACCATCAGGCGCTCTTCGCCATCGACGCCATCACGGAGAAACTGGGCTATCTGCCGGAAGACCGGGTGTTCTGCTGCCTGCCGCTGTCCTTCGACTACGGCCTCTACCAGGTGTTCCTGGCCGCGTCGGCCGGCGCCTGCCTGGTACTCGGTGACGACGGCGACGCCGGGCCCGCGCTGCTGCGCACCCTGGAGGCCCGCCGGATCTCGGTCCTCCCGCTGGTCCCCGGCCTCGCCGCGACGCTGCTGCGGCTCGCCGGCCGGGCCGGGAGTCTTCCCGGGACACTCCGGCTGGTCACCAACACCGGAGCGGCGCTTTCCCCGGCGACGTCGGCGAAACTCCGTGAGTACGCGCCCGAACTCCTGGTGATCCCGATGTACGGGCTGACCGAATGCAAGCGGGTCTCCATCGAAAGCCCGAACGCCGACCTCGTCCGCCCCGGTTCGGTGGGGAAACCGTTGCCGGGCACCGAAGTCGTCATCCTCGGCGAAGACGGCGAAGAGCTGCCCGCGGGCGAGGTCGGTCAGCTCGCCGTGCGCGGTCCGAATGTGATGGCCGGGTACTGGCGGGCGCCGGAGCTGACCGCGGCCCGCTTCCCCCGGGACGAATACGGCCGCGCCACCCTCCTCACCGGCGACCGGTGCCGCGTCGACGGCGAAGGCCACATCTATTTCGACGGCCGCGACGACGACATCTACAAGCAGAACGGTTTCCGGGTCAGCGCGATCGAGGTCGAAGGCGCCGCCGCCGACGTCGAGGGCGTCACCGAGGCCGCGGTGCTGCCCCCGCGCGAAGGCCGCCCCGCCGTACTGGCCGTCACCGGATCGCTCGACGAAGCGGAACTGCGCGCCGGGCTCAACCGGCGGCTGGAACCGCACAAGGTGCCCGACCGGCTGCTCGTCCTCGCCCGGATCCCGCACGGGGTCAACGGGAAGATCGACAAGCGGGAGCTGGAGGACGCGCTGTGACCACCTCGCCCGCCGTCGTCGCCGAACGGTTCGGCACGCCCGCCTTCGTCTACGACCTCGAAGCGATCGAACGAGCGCACGCGGACCTCGTGGCCGCGCTGCCTCGACCGTCCACTGTGTACTACTCGGTGAAGGCCAACCCCCATCCGAGGGTGATCGGGCTGCTCCACTCGCTCGGTTGCCGGGCCGAAGTCAGCTCCACCGGCGAAATCGACGCCGCGCTCGGGGCGGGCGTCGCTCCCGAAGCCGTTCTGCTGACCGGCCCGGCGAAGACCGAAGGGACCGTGGACCACGCGCTGCGGCGCGGCGTGCGGCACTTCTCGGTGGAGTCGCCGGAAGATCTGGCGAGGGTGGACCGGCTGGCCGCCGGACACGGAGTCCACACCGAGTGCGCGTTGCGGGTCAACGCCGATCTGGCCGTACCGGGCGCCGGGTTGAGCATGACCGGCACGTCCTCGCAGTTCGGGGCCGACCTCTCCTGGGTGCTCGCCGAGACCCCGCTGTTCGCGGGCAGGCCGCACGCCGCGGTCTCGGGGCTGCATCTGTACATGGGCACGAACCTCACGGAGGAGAAGGATCTGCTCGCCCAGTTCGAGGTCGGCATCGGTATCGCCGCGAAACTGGCGACGGTGTTCCCCGGGCTGACCGAGGTCGACCTCGGTGGCGGGTTCGGCCTGCCGTTCGCCCGCGCCGGAAAGCGCCCGGTGTTCGGCGGGCTGGCCGCCGGCCTCGAAACCCTGCTGGACGACCGGCTCCCCGGCTGGCGTGACGGCTCGCCGTCGATCTCGTTCGAGTCCGGCCGGTACCTCGTCGGCGACTGCGGAGTGCTGGTCAGCCGGGTGGTGGACGTCAAGTCCTCCAAGGGAACGCGATACGCGATGCTCGACACGGGGGTGCACCACCTCGGCGGGATGTCCGGGCTGCGGCGGATCCCGGCCGTCTCGGCGTCCGTGATCGGCGCCGGCGGCGAGACCGGATCCGACGGCGAACCCACCACCGTGGCCGGGCCGCTGTGCACCCCGCTCGACGTCCTCGCCCGCGGCGCGGACCTTCCGCCGCTGGCCACCGGCGATCTGGTCACCATCCCCAACACCGGCGCCTACGGGCCCACGGCCAGCCTGCTGGCCTTCCTCGGCCATCCCGCGCCCGCCGAAATCGTCGTCGCGGGCGGCCGTTTCGAATCCGCGTCCCGCCTGACCGTCGGCCGGGACCCGCTCTGACTGGAGGAACCATGGACACCGAACGCTTCAACCTCGTCCTGCGCAAGCACCTCACGAACCTCGAGCCGGGACAGGACCTGACGGCCGACGCCAAACTCAAGGACCTCGGCCTGAACTCGATGCGCGCCATCGACCTGCTCTTCGATCTCGAAGACGAATTCGGCGTACAGCTTCCCGACGAAGCGATGACCGACAGCACTTTCGCGACGCAGGGCGCGTTGTACGACCGGGTCCGCCAGGCCCACGAGGCGGGGGTGAACAGCTGATGACCGCGACCGCGACGGAACCGGCCACCCTGGCCGAACGGACCGCGGAGGTCGTCCCGGTACTGCGGGAGCACGCCCGCGCGATCGACGAAACGGCGGAATTCCCGGCGGAACAACTGGCGGCACTGCGCCGGTCCGGGCTGATGGGCCTGCTCGTCCCGCGCGAATTCGGCGGGCTCGGCGGCGGCCTGACGGACCTGGCCAGGACGTCGGTGGAACTGGGCGGCGCATGCGTGTCCACCGCGATGATCTGGGCGATGCACTGCCAGCAGGTCGCCGCGGTCGTCGCCCACGGTGGTCGCGAACTGCGCGAGGACCTGCTGCCGAGGATCGCCGCGGGCGAGGTCTACCTCGCGTCGGTGACCAGCGAACGCGGCAAGGGCGGGCATCTGCTCACCGCGGAGGCGCCGCTGACGCCGTCCGGTCCCCGGCTGGCGATCCACCGTGACGCCCCGATCGTCACCGGCGGCGCCGTCGCCGACGGTTTCCTCGTGACGATGCGGAAAGGACCTGACGCGGGCTACGACGACGTCTCCCTGGTCTACGCCGACCGTGCCGATATCGAGGTGACCGTCGGGCGCGGCAGCTGGAATCCGATGGGGATGCGCGGCACGCACAGTGTCCCGCTCACCTTGACCGGCGAGGTCGACCCCCGGAACGTGGTGGGGCGGCCGGGAGAATTCCGCGAGGTCGCGATCCGGACGTTCGTGCCGGCCGGGCATATCGGCTGGGCCGCGTGCTGGCTCGGCGGCGCCCGCGGCGCGCTGGCCGCGGTGCTGGAGATGATCCGCGGGCCCCGTACCCGCGGTCAGTTCGACCCGGCGTCGGAACTGCTTCGCCGCCGGTTGGCGACCGCCCGGCTCGACCTGGACGCCATGTCCGCCCTGCTGGGGCAGGTGATCCGTGACGCCGAGACCGCGTCCGATCCGGAAGCCGTTCCGGTGCAGCTGCGGCTCAACGGCCTGAAGGTCTTCGCCGCCGAGCACGCGCTGGCGGTGGTCGACGGCCTGATCGAGCTCACCGGTCTCCGGCACGGGTACATGCGAGGATCGTCGATCCCGCTGGAACGGGTCTTCCGCGATCTGCGCGCGTCCAGCCTGAACTACGCCAACGACCGGCTGCTCGACGCGAACGGCGCGCTGGCCCTGTTCGACCGCGACGTCACGCTGGGCTGGTGAGGCGGCGATGACCCTTTCCCTCACCGAGGACCAGGCGGGTTTCCGGTCGCTGATGGCCCAATGGCCCACCGGCGTCACCGTGGTCACGACCGCCGGACCGGACGGTCCGGCTGGGTGCACCGTCAACGCGCTCATGTCCTTGTCGGATTCCCCGCCGTTGATCGTGCTCGCGCTCTGCGCGGGGAGTTCGACACTGGGCCACCTCCGGCGCACGGGCCGGTTCGCGATCACCGTGCTCAGCTCCGGCCAGGGCGGCCTGTGCTCGGACTTCTCCGCCTTGCCCGCCGCGCGACGGTTCCACCGGACCGAGGTCCGCGACATCGACGGGCTCCCGGTCCCGGGCGGCGGTGTCGCGGCGCTCACCTGCGACGTCGCGGACGAACTCCCGTACGCCGACCACGTGCTGGTCGTCGGGGCGCCTCGCTGGAGCGAGATCCGGCACGAACTGAGCCCGTTGCTGGTGCATCGCCGGGAACTGAAGGCCGTGTTGTGATCGCGCGGACCGAAGCCGCGGAGGGCGTGCACGTCACCGTCGGCCCGATCGCGGACGTCCTCGACCACCTGCCGGTGCCGGCCCAGGCCGTCACGGAGGCCCGTTCCTTGCCCGCCTGGCGGGCGAAGGAGTACTCGGCCGCGCGAGCCCTGCTGGCCCACGCGTTGTCCACTTTGGACGTCGACGGCACCCGCGTCGGCAAGACCGTGCACGGAAAGCCCGTGCTGCCGGCCCGCCGCGACGTCGGGATCAGCCTGTCCCATTCGGCCGACACGGTCGCCGTCGCGGTCGCTCCCGGCCGGGACGTCGGCGTCGACGTCCAGGAAGCCTGGTTGCCCAGCCCCGGCATGATGCGGCGCTGCTGCGAGCCCCGGCTCGCTTCGGATCTCACCGCGGCCTCGCCGCCGGACCGCGCCCGGCGCTTCGCCCGCATCTGGGCGGCGCAGGAAGCCTGCGTCAAGGCGACCGGAGAGGGTATCGCCGGACGTCCCTGGACCATCCCCGTCCACCCCGCCGACCGCGCGGGTGTGTGGCGTGCCCTGCGATGGCTGCACCTCCGGGACGCCGACAGCGCCGCCGCGGTGTGCTGCGCGTTCACGGAAAGGAGGAACCGATGACGGAGACCGCGCCGGGACTCAGCTGCTACACCGCCAACCTCGCGGCCTACCTCGAAGAAGGCGAGGCGGCGGGCAGCGCAGACTTCCTCGCCGCGTCCGTGCGGCTCGCGGTCGACCTCGACCGGCCCGACGGGCTGATCGCGATGTCGCACCACGACCGCCCGCTCAACCGGCTCGGTGACGGCTCCCGGCTGACCTACGAGGGTTTCGACGACTTCGAAGCGGCCCGGGAGGTGGCCCGGCACGAGATCGGCCGGTTCGGCCGCGCCCTGGTCGTCGGCTACAGCTCGCAGTTGCCGTGGTCGGCGGCTCCGGACGGGGCGGCGGCACCCCATTTCGTGCTCGTCGACGGCCACGAGGGCGGTCGCTGGCATGTCCACGACCGGTTCACCGGGCTGATGACCAGCGGGGCCGAACAGGAACCGTTCGACGGCTGGATCGACGACGCCGGGCTCCGCTCACTCATGCGCCGCGATCACGACGAACCCGCGAAGCACCGGCTGCGCAACACTTTCGCGTTCGGTTTCGAGGTACCGGTTCCTCGAAACCGCTACCTGCTGCTCCGGCGGAGTCTCCCTCGGATCCGGCCGTCCGTACTACCCGGCCGCTGGATCACCGACAGCGCCACCGCACTGGAACGGCTGGGGGAACGCCTGTCCGACGGCGACGCGCTGCTCGGCGATCCCGGCGTCGTCGACGACTGCTGGGCCGCGTCCCGGCACCATCTCTTCCGCTACCGGCGGCTGACCCGGCACATGGGCTACCGCACCACCGGCGCGGCGAGCCGGAAGGCACTCGACTCCGCGGCCGACGGGTGGTCGAAACTGCCGCGCACCCTGCGGTTCGCGGTCGCCTCCGCCCACCGGGGCCGCGCCCGCCCGGCCCTCGTCCGCGGCGCGTTCGCCGAACTGGCCGACCTCGAACACGAGACCGGCCGCCGCGCCGCCGGCGCGCTCGCCGTACTCGACGGCCCCGGCGACTGACCAGAAAGGAGCTGACGGCCATGTCCGATCCCGTACCCGCGATCGCCGCGCTCGTCCGTGGACAACTCGACGAGACGCCCGGCGAAATCACCGCCGACTCCGCGCTCGAGCGCGACCTCCGGATGAACTCCGCGCAGGTGATCGACCTGCTTTCCCTGGTGGAGGACCACTTCGGCTGCACGATCGAGGACGAAGACCTCGGGAACATCCACCGGATCGGTGATCTGGCGTCCATCGTCGAACGGGGTGGCGCGACATGAACGCCCTGTCCGTCGAGCGGACCGACGCCGGCGACCTCGACGTCGTCGTGCGGGGGACCGGCGAGGGCAACGTGCTCGGCGGCGCGTTCTGGACCGAACTCGCCGATTTCACCGGCTCGCTCACCGAGGAACGCGGCTGCGTGTTCCTGCGGGGAGCGGGGGACCTTTTCTCCCGCGGGCTGGACCTGCGGTGGTACCTCACCCGGCTCCGGCGCGCCGCGCGGCGGGGCGACACCACCGAGACGCTGTCGTCCGACATCCGGCGCCTGCAGCGGGCGATCACCGGTGTGGCGTCCTGCGCGCGCCCGGTCGTCGCGATCATCGACGGTGAATGCACCGGCGCCGCGTTCGAGCTGGTCAGCGCGTGCGACGTCCGGTTCGCGACCGAACGCGCCTGGTTCTCCATGCCCGAAGCCGAACTGGGTGTGGTCGCCGATCTCGGTGGCCTGCAACGGCTGCCCCGGCTCGCCGGGGAAGGTGTCGTCCGGGAACTGGCCCTGGGCGGAGGCCGCTTCGAGGCCGCCCGCGCGCTGCGGGCCGGGCTGGTCAACGACGTGGCCGACTCGATGGCCGGGGCGCGGGACGCGGCCCACCGGTTCGCGGATCTCGTCCGGGCCAAACCGCCGTCCGTGCTCGCCGAGGTCAAACGCGTGCTCGACCATCCACACGGACCGGCGCTGACCGCCGGGCTGGACCGGGTCGCGACGTGGAACAGCGAGCACGCCCCAGCCCATCTCGCGAGCGCAATGACCGAACGAATCGAGGCAGTGCGATGACTTCCGTACTCGGTGAACCGTCCGTGCGAGAGGTGACGCTGCGGTCTCCCACCGTGGGGGACGCCGCCGCCGTGCACGATCTCGTCCGCCGGTCCGGGCGGCTCGACGTCAACACGCGGTACGCCTATCTGATCTGGTGCCGCGACTTCGCGTCGACCTCGCTGTTGGCCGAGCACGACGGCAGGATCCTCGGGTTCGTCACCGGGTACCGGCCGCCGCGCGATCCGGCCGTCTATTTCGCCTGGCAATCGGCGATCGACCAGGACCGGCCGGTACCGGGGCTCGCGTTCGCGATGATGGACGAGATCACGCGCCGCGTCCGGGCGGACGGCGCGCGGACCTTCGAAACCACGGTCAACCCCGGTAACCGGGCGATCATCATGCTGATCCGGAAACTCGCCGCGGAATACGCGGGCGAGCTGGAGATCAGCGAATTGTTCGGCGCCGCGGAACTCGGCGACGGGCACGACGTCGAGATGCTGTACCGGTTCTCCATCGAAAACCCTCGGCAGGGCTGAGCCGATGCCGAAACCCTGCTTTCGAGTGACACGGATCCGGGGGCCGCCACCGCGTGATTGGAACGGCCCATGATCGGGAACCCGGGTGAGCGGAAGCGTGCGGAGCGGAGAGGGAGGACGATGAGCGCGGGAACGCTGGCGGTGTTCATCGGCGTGGTCATGGTCGCCTACGTCGTCCCCGGCCCCGACTGGATGGTGATCCTGCGCTTTTCGGCGCGAAGGCGTTCCAGTGGGTTCATCGCGGCGATCGGCGTGCAGTGCGGCCTGGCCGTGCACATGACGGCCGCGGCGCTCGGTGTCTCGACCGCTCTCCTGCACAGCTCGGTGGCGTTCACCGTGCTCAAACTCGTCGGAGCCGCTTACCTGGTCTACCTGGGGGCACAGGCACTCTGGAAGTCCTGGAAGACCGAGCCGGAGAGCGAGAAACCCGGTGCGGATTCCGGCGAACCGGTGACCGGGCGCCCGTCGCGGATCTTCCGCCAGGCGTTCCTGTCCAACGTGCTCAATCCGAAGGCCGCGCTCTTCTTCGTGAGCGTGCTGCCCCAGTTCATCGACCGGGACGCCGCCGTGGCGCCCCAGGTGCTGCTGCTGGGCGGGCTCGACATCGCGCTGGGTGTCCTCTGGTGGGGACTGTTCGTGATGCTCACGGCGCGGTTGTCGGGCCTGATGCGACGCAGCGGGCCGCGCAAGGTGCTCGACCGGGTCACCGGGACGGCGCTCGTCGGCCTCGGCGGCGCGCTGGTGGTCAGCAGCTGAACGACTTTCACGAGGCAGCCGGGGTCCGTGCTGCCCGAAAAGGCTTCATCGCGTTCGATAGGGGAACGAACATGTCGATCGAAGAAAACGGAATCACCGTCGTCACCGGCGGGCTCGGCTTCGTCGGCGGGCATCTGGTGCGGCATCTGCACGACGCCGGCGCCCGGGTGGTCGTCGCCGACATCGCCGATCCGGCGGCGGTGGTGCTGCCGCCGGGAATCGGCTACCGGCGCGCGGATCTGCGCGATCCGGGGCAGGCCGCGGCGGCACTGGCCGGGGCGAGGACGGTGTTCCACCTCGCGGGCAACCCGAGCGGGACCCGGTCGGTGGAGAACCCGCTGTTCGATTTCGGGATCAACGCCCTCGGCACGGCGAATCTGTGCGCGGGCGCGGTCTCGGCAGGCGTCTCCCGGCTCGTCTATCTCTCGTCGGCGATGGTCTACGGCAGGCCGCGTGTGGTACCGATGCCGGAAACCCATGCCACCGAACCGTTTCTGCCCTACGGGGCGTCCAAACTGGCCGGTGAGCACGTGGTTCGCGCGTTCGGCGAGACGTTCGGTCTCGACACGGTCGTCGCCCGCGCGTTCACCCTGTACGGGCCTGGTGAGGATCCCCGGACCGCCGGGGGAGAGGTCTCGCAATACCTTCGCTGGCACCTCAACGGTCTCCCCGTCCAGGCGGCGGGCGACCTCGACCGGAAGACCCGCGACTTCGCCCACATCTCCGACGTGGTGCGCGCGCTGGAACTGGTGGCCCAGCGCGGGGAACGCGGCGCCACCTACAACCTGGGCACCGGGGCGGAGTACAGCCTGCGGCAGCTCGTGGACACGATCTCGTCGGCGACCGGGCGCGAGGTCGAACTCGTCGTGGACGCCTCCGTCACCGAAGACACCTATCGCCACGTTCCCGACATCGACCGCTTGCGAGGGCTGGGTTTCCAGCCGGAGATCTCCCTCGACGAGGGTGTCGCCCGGCTCGCCGCGGAACTGGGGCCGTCCCCGGAACTGCCCGCGGTGCCGACGTACTTCAAACCGGCGCGCCCGATCGCGAGCTGAGGGGAAACCATGACGACGTACCGAATTCCGCAGCACGGGCAGGGCAGTGGAGTGACCGAGGAAGACCTCGCGGCCGTGACGGCCGTGCTCACCTCCGGCGGACATCTCTCCGACGGCGCCGAGGTGGCGCGCTTCGAAGAGGAGTTCGCCCGGCGCACCGGCGCGGCCCACGCGGTGGCGGTGTCGAGCTGCACGATGGCGCTGGAACTGGCCACGCGTGTGCTCGAACTCGAACCGGGCGACGAGGTCGTCACGACACCGCTCACCTTCCAGGCGACCGCCGCGCCACTGCTGGGCCGCGACGTCACCGTCCGGTTCGCGGATATCGACGTGACCACGCTGTGCCTCGATCCGGCGTCCGTGGCCGACGCGCTCACGCCCCGAACGCGCGCGGTGTTCACCACCCACTACGGCGGTCTTTGCGGCGGCGTCGAAGAGCTGCGAGCGCTGACCGAGCGGGCCGGTGTGGCGCTGGTCGAGGACTGCGCGCACGCCATCGGAGCGTCCGCGGGTGGCCGCAGCGCGGGGACCTGGGGTGACATCGGCTGCTGGAGCTTCCACTCGCTGAAGAACATCTCGACCCTCGGCCAAGGTGGGATGCTCACCGTCCGCGACGCCGGGGTGGCCGACCGGCTGCGGGCGCTGCGCGCGATCAACCCGGACGCCGAGTTCGTGCGCAGGGGCAAGCCACTCGAGTTCGGCCGTTACGGAACGGGAACGCTGCCCAGGCCGGTCACCCACGAGAAGAACGCGTACACCCACGACTGCGCCCGGATCAGATCCGGCGGGCTGAACGCGCAACTCGCCGACCCCGCCGCGGCGATGGGCAGGTCCCAGCTGCGGCGGCTGGACAGCCTGATCGCGCGGCGTCACGCCGTGGCCGAGCGGCTCGACGCGGGGCTGCGTGAGCTCGGCGTCCAGGTGCTGGAGACGCCGGAGGGACATGCCCACGCCCACCACCTGTACGCGTTTCTCCTGCGGGACGAGGAGATCGACCGGGACGAACTCGTCCGGGACCTGGAGCGGGAGGGCATCGAGGTCGTGCTGCGGTACTTCCCGGTCCACCTGCTGCCGGAGTGGCGCCGGCGCGGCGGTGTCTTCGGTGCGGTGCCGGTCGCGGAAGACGTCTGGTTCCGGCGCCTGGTGAATCTGCCGCTCTCGCCGCAACTCGGTCTCCACGACGCGGACTACGTCGTCGAGGCCGTCGGACGGGCGCTGGCGCGGCAGCGGGTGGAGGCGGTGGCGTGATGGACGCCGACATCCGAGAGTGCCTGAGCCGGTTCCGCCGCGAGCACGACGTTCCCGGTGTCGCCGTCTGCTCCTTCACCGCGGCCGGACCCGGCGTCGCGGTGGCCGACGGGGTCACCAGCGTCGAGACCGGGCACACGATGACGCCGGACACCGTGTTCCGGATCTACTCGATCACGAAGATGCTCACCGCGACGGTTCTGGTCACCCTGGCCGCCGAGGGCGTACTGGACCTCGATCGGCCGGTCGACGACTACGTTCCCGGCCTCCGCCGCCGCACCGGCGAGGGGACCGGCGGCGCGACCTTGCGGCATCTGCTCAGTCACCGTTCCGGGCTCCTTCCCGATGCTGTGACGCACGAAGGCCTCAGCCGCGACCCGGCGGGCCTCGCCGAGGCGGTCCGTCGCGACTACGCGCGGACGCCCGTGCTCACCGGACCGGGCCAGTTCTACGGCTACAGCAACCTCGGCGTCAGCCTGGCCGGGCTCGTCGCGCAGGAGGTCACCGGCACGCCGTTCGCGGAGTTGATGCGGCAGCGGCTGTTCGAACCGGCGGGGATGACCCGGAGCACGCACGACCCGATGGTCGCGATGACGCATTCCCTCGCCCAGCACCATGTCCGGTCCGGCGCGGCGCTGCGGGTCGAACACGATGCCAGGGCGGGAACGAAACACGAACCTTCGTCGCTGTGCTATTCGACCGTGGTGGACATGGCCCGATTCGGCGCGCTGCACCTGCGCGGGGGACTGGAAACCATGCACACACCGCATTCCGATCCCCGGCTGGACATCGACCTGCGCTACGGCCTCGGCTGCTATCTCACCCCGGAAACCGGAGGTGTCCGGCAGATCGGCCACGAAGGTTTTCTCGGCGGGATGTGGGCCAAGCTGATCCTCGACCCCGCGCGCGGACGCGGCGTGGTGTGGATGGACAACCGGGGAGAGGAACTGCGGGAGCGGCGCTACGAGGTGATGGCGTCGCTGTTCGACGGCCTGGGCCGGATCGAGGAGTCCGACACGGATCCAAGGCCGGATGCCGTCGCCGCGCGCGCCTTGCCCGGCGAGTACGTCCGGGCGGGAGCGCCGACGCTGAACGTGTCCAGGGGCGGCGACGAGGACCTGGAATTGCGGTCACAGGAGGAATGCGCGCGGCTGGCACCGCATCTCGGCGGGGTGTGGCGGAGCCCGGCTCGGTTCGACCCCGGCGCGCCGCCGTGGGGTCCGCACGCCGGTACGCGGCGGATCGCGTTGGGCGCGACGGTGTCCGGCGACGGGAGTGTGCCGGTGGTGCATCTCAACGGCCTGCCCTACGTCCGGCGTGAGTGGCGGGATCGGCTGCGGGATCGCAGGATGGACAGCGTGATGGGGTGATGTGATGCGCGAGCGGGCGGCGGTCCTGCTGCTGTGTGCGGCTCAGTTCGTGGACGTGCTCGGGGTGACGATCGCGGTGATCGGCCTGCCGGAGATCGGCCGCCGGTTCCCCGGCGCGGAGGCCTCCACGCAATGGGTGGTCAGCGGCTACGCGTTGCTGTTCGGGGGTTTCCTGGTGTCGGCGGGGCGGGTCGCGGACCGCTACGGGCACCGGAGGACGTTCGTCTGGGGAATGACCGCGTTCCTGGCCGCGAGCCTCGCGGGTGGCCTGGCGCCCGGGATCGAGGTGCTGATCACCGCTCGCGCGATCCAGGGAATGGCCGCCGCGTTCGTCGTCCCGGCGGCGTTCGCCCTGGTGTTGTCCCTGACCGCCGAAGGCCGGGAGCGGGTGGTCGCGGTCGGCTGGTGGACGGCCACGGCGGCTGCCGGGGGAGCGGCCGGGTTCCTTTTCGGCGGACTGCTGGTGCACTACGCGGGCTGGCGCTCGATCTTCCTGCTCAACGTGCCGATCTGCCTGGCGGTGTTGCTGTTCGCGCGTTCCCTGCTGCCCGCACGTACCGAACGCGCCGGACGCGGTTCGCTGGACCTGCCGGGCGCCATGCTGGTGACCGGTGGGTTGCTCGCCGCGATCTACGGTGTCAGCGCGGCGACCGGAACCGTCCGGGTGGTCGCTCTCGCGGGCGCTGTCGCCTTGCTCGCGGCCTTCGTCATGGTGGAGCGGCGGACCGCCGACCCGCTGGTCCCGGCGCGTCTGGTCGGCACGCCGCGCTTCGACGCCGCGCTCGTGGTGGCGTTCGCGCTGACCTTCGCCACCACCCCGGCCAGTGTGCTGGGGACGGTGTTCTTCCAGCAGCAGCAAGGCTTGTCGGCCGGGACCACCGGATTCCTGTTCGCCCCCTTCAGCATCGGCGTCGTGGGCGGAAGCTGGCTGGGCACCCGGCTGCTGGACCGGCTCAGCGGCCGATGGGTCGCCTTCGGGGCGTTCGGTGTCGTAGCCGCGGCGCTGGTGATCGGGCTGATCGCGCTGCGCACCGGCTCGACGGCTGGCTTCGCGGTGTCGCTCGCGATTTCGGGAACCGGGCTCGGCGCGGCGTCGGTCGCGGCGACGAACGCCGGGACCTCCGTGGTGGGGGAGACGGACCGCGGTATCGCGTCCGGTCTGCTCAACACCGCGCCGCAGCTGGGCTCCGCGCTCGGCACGGCGGTGATCAGTACGGTCGCGCTGGGGAGCGGCGCGACCGATCTGCCGTCCGGGATCTTCGTGGCTTTGGGGGCCGCCGTCCTCGGTACGGCCGCGACCCTCGGACTGGGCGGGCCACGGGTCACAGCGGGGACCCACGGGGTGCGGTGAGCACTTCGCGCGGGCGTTCGAGGCCGCCGGCGAGACCGACATCACCGATCGACTCGTGCGTTGTGGTCTGTTCGACCGACAGCAGGGGAACACGCCTGCCGGTAGCTTGTGGCCGACCCCGATCGGATACTGGAGAAAGCCACCATGACGACTACCCGGCGCGTACTTGCCGTTCTGGCCACCACAGGGCTGGCCGTCTCGGTCCTCGGCACAGGCTCCGCCTCGGCCGCGACCAAGGGCAAGATCTACATCTCGAACAACTGCGGCAGCTCGGTCTCCACGACGATCCACCGCACCGACGGTGCGATGATCGCGGGCACCGGGGCCGCTCCGGCGGGCAGCTACTTCGGATACCCGGTCAATCCGGGCACCTATGAGGTTCGCGTGCCTGCGGGGAACCGGAACGTGAAGATCCTCGACCTCGGCAGCAAGGCGCACTCGGTCATCGTCAAGGCCTGCTGACGACCGTCGACACCATCCGTTGCCCGCCGCGATGTCGCAGCCGAAAAGCGCCACCGGGATCGCTGCCGGGGTTCTCGCGATTCTCGGCGGTCTCGGTTTCCTGGCAGCTGCCGCGCTCCACACCGTCGAATTCGCCTATTCCCTCATCCTGCTCGCCGTCGGAGTCGTCGCGCCCGACATCGATCTCTCCGTCGCCGTTCCCCTCTTCCTGGGGATCGCCGCGGTGATCGATCTGTTCACCACAGCGCTGCTGGTGAGCGGTGGGATCATGCTGCTCCGGCGCAAAAGGCCTGGGCGGGTACTCGCCGCGGCCGGAGCGTCGATCGCCTGCGGATTCGCCGGCCTGGTCCTGCTCGTGCCGTGGGTAGGCTCGCGTTTCGCTGTCTCGTACAGCGGATTCACCCCGCGCATCGGCTCCGGCTGGCCGTTCGCGGTGGTCCTGGTCGCGGCGGCCGCGACGCTCCTGTTGGCGCTGATTCCGCAAACGGCGCGCTGGCTCGGCCGTAGGCCCGATCACGGCTTCTCGCCGTCATCGGAACCCGGACGCCACCGGAGGTAGGGCGACGAGCTCCGTCGTTTGTGGACACGGACGGGAATGGCGACGCCGCGCGACCCGTTCGTCCGCGGAGCTTGGTCGCGAAGCGTCCGGTAGGCCGCCAGGACGGCGGCGAGGCGCTCGGGATCCGGAAACCGGCCATCGGGATGCAGCCTGCGAACGAGACGGCGATACGCCGTCGCGATATCGGCCGGTGTCGCGTCGCGAGCCACCCCGAGCACCGTGTACGGATCGGCCGTCATGCTCCATCACCTGCCCCGAAAACCCGGTCAGTGCCAGGGTTCCCGGTCCGCGAGCGCCGGAACGTCACGTCGCTGGTCGGCCACGTCGGCGGGATCGGCCTCCGGTATCCGATTCGCGTCGAACGCCGTGGCCATTTCCTCGTCGAAGTGTTCGCCGGGATCACCGTCCACCGCGTGGGCGAGCCGGTGCTGGTCGGCCACGTCCGCCACGGGCTTTTCGTCGTCGAGCATCGCGGTACTCCTGCGCTGAGGGGGCGCGGCCCGCACCGCGGAGGGCGGGCCGCGCCGCGTCGAGTGGTGCTCGGGAACGGTCAGGGGTTGATCTGCTTGGCCGTTTCGCCACCGGTGACGGCGATCTTGCGTGGCTTTGCCTGTTCGGCGATCGGGATGCGCAGGGTGAGCACCCCGGCGTCGTAGTCCGCGCTGATGTCGTCGGTCTTCAGCGTGTCTCCCAGGAACAGCTGACGGCTGAACACCCCGCGAGGCCTCTCGGCCACCTGGACCTCGGCGTCCCCGCCCGGTTCGAGGGTGCGTTCGGCCTTGACCGTCAGCACGTTGCGTTCCACGTCGATTTCGATCGAATCCGGCGAGACCCCGGGCAGGTCGAACGCCACCACGTACTCATTGCCGGACCGGTAGGCGTCCATCGGCATCATCACTTGGCGGGAAGCGGTGCCGTTGGCGCCCAGGAACTGCTGGGTGAGCCTGTCCAGCTCACGGAACGGATCGGTTCGCATCAACATCACAATTGCCTCCTTCCTCGTATCGCCACTTCTTCGCGGCGAAAGCGTGTGCCTTCGTTCTTTTCAACGGCGGCTCGCCGCTTCGTGTTCCTGTTCCGCCGCCGTGGCATCGCCGAAAGAGCTGAAGTGGAAACGAATCCGGCCGGCGCCGTCCGCGATCCGGTCGGCCATCGGTTCGATGATCCCGGCCGTGCCCGGCTCGTCGAGACGGGCCAGCAGGCGGGCGAGCTCGTCGGGTGCCTCGACCGGTTCGACGGGTGTCTGGATCAGTGTGCGATGCAGGATGCCGACGTCCCAGCCACTGGTGTTGCCGCTGCCCGCGGGGACCGCGACGGTGGCGTCGAACAGCCAGCGCGGGGATTTGCCGGGAATCGACGGGGTGGCGTGCGCGGTCAGCCCGATGACCTGGTCGGCACGGAGAAGGCCATCGCTGAGCGTGCGTATCCAGACTTTGTTCAACCCCATGAATGCTCCATCGGTTCGTGAGCGGGAATCCGTGGTCAGTCGCGGGTGAGATCGTCCAGGTGGTATCTGCGGGCGGCCACGGTGACCATCGCGACGATGCCCGTGACCACGGTGCTGAAAACGATCACAGCTGCCATGCTTTTCCGTCCTTGTGGAGAGGTGTGGCCCGTTAGCACTCTCGACCCCCGAGTGCTAATTCTCTGATAGCACGTCGGGCGCGGGGCCGCAAGTGTGCGGGCTTGACATCCTCGGCAAGGCGAGTTACATAGTTTTTCAGAGATGACTTGACCTGGCTTCGGTCCCGACGACGTTCCGGGGAGTGATCGAGATGCGGCACGGTATCCGCCGTACAGCGGTGAACGAAGCGTTCGCCGAGCTGGTGTACGCGGACCGGGTGTGGCTGCGCACCGAGTTCGAGTCGATCATCGCGGCCTCTTTCGCCGATGTCTCACGCATTCCCCCTCGGCGTTCGCGGGGCGCGGCCCCGTCCGAGCGATCACGCGCCGCTCGGACCGCACGGCCGGCCCGTTCACCGACAGCGCGACCGTGTCCCGCGGTCCACGTCGGTGAGCGCTGGATGCGGCAGCGTTCACCTCCGGTACCGGTTCGTGGAGTCCGGCACGGCTGAGTGAAAGGCAGGTGATGTCATCGAGCGCGACTTTCAGGACTGTGACACTCCGGCGACCCCGCCGCGCGCCGCGGCGGGGTCCTTACAAGTGGCCGTTGGCCGCTTGTAAGAAGTCCATCCCGCCGCGGGTTGAACCACACGTGCACTCACCGTACGCCGCGGGGACACTCCCGCAGAGCGCGGGACAAGTCGCGAATCGGTCTCCGCAGGTGTGTCCCGGGCGGAACCGGGGTAACCGGCCCCTGATTCATCCGGATCATGGGAAAGGGAATCGACATGAGCCTGAACGACGACGACATCTCCACCACCTCGGACAAGGACAAGGAAGGACCGGCCGACGCCGGGGCGGGCCAGGGGACTTCCGGCGAGCACGACGGTGGGGCGGACGGTGGCGCCGAAGGGCCTGCCGATTCCGGCGCCGGCGAAGGCACCCCCGGCCAGCACGACGGCGGCGCGGACAGTGGCGCGAGCTGATCTGAGCGAGCCGTCCACCGATACCGGGCCAAGGCGTGAAAGCCTCCCGGTGCCGGTGGACGGCCGCGCGTCGAAACCTGCCCTGTCGCGCCTGGTCGGTTCCGACATCGAGGAGTTCGCCGCCCGGCATTGGGGCAGGAAACCGTTGTTGCGGCGAACCGGCGGCGACTTCGGTGATCTGCTCGATCTGGACGGCGTCGACGAAATCCTTTCCCGCCGCGGGCTGCGGACGCCGTTCCTGCGGCTGGCTCGCGACGGCGCGGTGGTCGATTCCCGCTCGTTCACCGGCGGGGGCGGTGTGGGTGCGGAGATCGGCGACCAGGTCCGCGACGACCGGGTCGCCGCTCTTTTCGCCGACGGCAGCACCATCGTGCTCCAGGGGCTGCACCGCATCTGGCCGGCCGTCATCGACTTCACCACGCGCCTGGCCGACGAGCTGGGCCATCCCGCGCAGGTGAACGCCTACGTCACCCCGCCGTCGTCGCAAGGCTTCTCGGCGCATTACGACGTGCACGACGTCTTCGTGCTCCAGGTGGCCGGCCGCAAACGATGGAAGGTGCACGCACCCGTCCACCCGTCGCCGCTGCGTGATCAGCCGTGGAGCGAGCACGCCGATGCCGTGGCCGCGCGGGCCCGTGACGACGCTGCGGTCATCGACGAAGTCCTCGAACCGGGCGACATGATGTATCTGCCCCGCGGCTGGCTCCATTCGGCGACGGCGCTCGGTGACGTTTCCGCGCATCTGACCGTCGGCGTCCACGTGATCACCGCGTTCGCTCTGGTGGAGGCGCTCACCGCGCTCGTCGGTTCCGAGGAAGGGCTGCGCGCGTCGCTCCCGCTCGGGATGGACGTCGGCGACCCGGACCGGCTGGAAGAGCAGGTCGAGTCCGTCCGGGAAATTCTGATCGCCGCGCTGCGGGCGGTACCCGGCGACGCCCTCGCCCGGCATGTCCGGGACAAGGTGTGGCAAGGGAATCGTCCGGAACCGCTGGCACCGGTCGCCACGGCGAGGTTCGTGCTGGGCCTCGGCGACGGGGATGCCGTGCGGCGTCGCGACGGTTTGCGTTTCCGCATCGGCGACACAGCGGACGGCAGGATCGTTCTCGAACTCCCGGATCGTCGCCTTTCGTTGCCGGCAGCCACCTCGACCGCCTTGACGGCGCTACTGGACGGAAGGGTGTGGCGGCTGGGGGAGATCCCGGGAATGGATCGAAGCGATCAGTTCGTGCTCGTGCGCCGCCTGCTCAGGGAAGGCGTGCTGATGGCCGCGACCGCATGATCGCGACCCCGGCGCAACGGTGTGCGGACCTGGCCGAAGCCGCGGGCGATCCCAGGGAGGGAACGGCCCCGCCCGCGGAGCACTGGCTCTTGGTCGAGCATCCGGGCCCCTGGGGCCGCTTCGCGCTCAGGGAATCCGGGATGGATCCGGGTGCGGTCGCCCCGCTTGGTCGCTGGGCGGCGCGGGTCAACGGGCGGATCGCTCTGGTGCGCCGTGTCGCTCGGCGTCCGCCCATCCGCGATCGGCCGTTCCGCTGGTTCCGCGTCGACGCCCGCCCCGGCCACGAGCAGATCCGCACCGGGGAATTCAGCGACGCCGCGGAACTCGGCCGCAGCACCTTCGCCGAGGGACGCGTGTGGCAGGAACCCCTCGCGCTCGTGTGCGTCCATGGCAGACACGACACCTGCTGCGCGGTGCGCGGCCGTTCGCTCGCGACCACGCTGGCCGCGGAGTTCTCCGAGTCCACTTGGGAATGCAGCCATCTCGGCGGCTGCCGGTTCGCTCCCTCGATGGTGTTGCTGCCACACGGCTTCACCTTCGGCGGCCTGCGTCCGGCCGACGCGAGCGGTCTTTTCCGGCGGTACCTTGACGGGGTCATCGACGGCCGGTTCCTGCGTGGCCGTTCCTCGCACCCACCGGTCGTCCAAGCGGCGCACCATCACGCCCGCGCCGCCACCGGCGTCGTCGGCATCGACGATCTCCGGCTGACGAAGACCACACGAACCGGTGATACCGACTGGCAGGTGGTCTTCGCCGAACCCGACTGCATCGTGCGGCTGCGCGAAGGCCGCATCCCGGCAGGCCGACGGCTCACGTGCGCGACCGAGCCCGTGCGGACGATACGGGTGTTCGAACTGCTGGATTTGCGGTACTGATGGTGGGTGACCGTATGGGGGATCAGTGGTGGTGGTGGGGCGCGCTCGGCGCCGTGATGGTCGTCATGTTCGTGATCAAGCCTCTGGTTCCGGCGAATGCCCTCGGCGTCACGATCCGGTCGTGATCGTCCTGGGTGTCCTCGCGGTCAAAGGTGATCGCCCGGCTCGCACGCCCGCTCGCGCTCAGCGCACGCTGCATCGTCGATTCGGGGCGGTCACTTGTCGTCGTCGGAGGAAAGCAGACCCGACTTCTCGGCTCGGGCCACCACTTTTTTGACGAACTCGATCGAACCGCAGTCCTGGTCGAGCAGGGCGTTGCGGCGTTGGGCCCACGCCGTGCCCAGGTCTTGGCGGACCTTCTCGCTCACTTCGGTGCGCGCTGGGTTGAGGATCGTCTGCTCTTCCTCGCCGATGTGGTGCATGAGCGCCTCAGCCAGCTTCTCGACCGCGTCGTCGAATTTCTGTGTGTCGGTGCCTTTGCATTCCAGCAGGTCCAACAGCGCCTGGTTGCCTTCGGCGTGTTCTTCCTCGCCGTGTTCCTGCTCGTGCTTGTCGATGGCGTCCTTGCGCCGCAGGGCGGGGTAGACATCCTGTTCTTCGGCTTCACCGTGCGCTATCAGTGCCGCCGACAACGCGGCTCGGGCACCTTCCCGGTCCGCGGTCGCGTCCCGCAGGTCACGGAGGAGCTGTTCGAACAGGCGGTGGTCGTCCAGGATGAGGTCCACGACGTCACCAGCAACTGGACGGGGAATCGTCACGGCAGTCATATGCCGACAATTCCTGGGCAGCGGCCGTCCTGCAACTCGAAGCACGGCCGAAGGACGAGGCGGCCCGCCCCACGACAAGGGAACGGGCCGCCGGCCAGATCACTGTCAGCCGTCGTACCAGCCGTAGTTGACGATGCGGCCGTGATTGTAGCAGTCGTCGCCCCACAGCCAGGTGCCGGCCTCGGTCGCGCTGGCCGTCCGGGAACGGAGGCAGACACTGGCGCCTTGCTGGTGACCGCGTGCCACTACTTCGGCCGGCTCCTGAGATCAGCCGGTGACGTCCAGATGCGCGGGAACCGGGGTGGGTTTGGGCGCTTTGCCGCTGGGCTGGGGTTTGTCGGCGGCGGGCTTGGTCGTCGGTTCCGGCGAAGTGCCTGCCTTGGCACAGGTGGCCGAAGCGATGTCCACGGTCTGGGTCTGGCCGAGCAGCCTGGCCGATACCGCGGTCACGGTGAGGGTGCCGTCGTTGTTCTTGGTCTGCTTGTTCACCACGAGTTCGATCAGCTGGGCCACCGGGACGGTGGTGTTCGGCGGCACCCGGTCGAGGTCGAGGACCTTGCCGCCGGCCTTCAGCTTCGCGATCGACACCGAACCTTTGCCGTCGCGGCATTCTGCCCTGATCGCTTCAGCGCTCAGCCCGGGTAGCGGGAGCGTGGCGGGTAGGAGGCCGAGGTTGAGCGCGAGGCCGGTGACAACGGACTCGGCTCGCCCGGCTCTCACCTCGGCGGTCAAGGCCTTCGCAGTGAGCAGTGAGGGGCCGGGGGTCGGCAAACCCGCTGACACGAGAGATTCCTTGCTGGTTCCGGAGACGGCTGGGGTGCGGGGAATCTTGACCAGCCCGGACGCGGCGACGGCGAACGCGGAGTCGGCCGGTGCGGCCTGGGCGGGAGTGGCGGTGAAGGTCAGGAGTGCCACCGCCGTACCGGCGAGCGCGCTCGTAGTGCGTGGGAACAAGGGAAAATACCTCCGTGATCGGGTGTCAGGTGATCTGGACGATGGTGCCGAGCGGCAGTTCGACGAGGCGGTTCAACGCCTCGCGGGTGACGCGGATGCAGCCGTCGCTGGTGGCTTTGCCGACGAAGCTGTTGTCCGGCCAGGTGTGCAGGCCGACGGTGCCGGGACCGCCACCGAAGGTTTCGTGTGAAGCGGAATGGCTGCTCAGCGGCAGCACGATCGGGCTGTAGGTGTTCACGCTTTCCTGTATCGACGCGAGAATGAACGCGCGGCCGGTCGGCGTGGGGTGTTCCGGCTTTCCGGTGCCGATGGTCCACGAGCCGGCCGGCTTGCCCGCTTCGTGGATTTCCAGCCGAAAACCCGCGAGATCCACGGTGACGCGGAAATCGTTCTGTGCCGATTCCACGGCATCCGGGGTGGCGTGCAGCCAGCCGGTCGCTCCGTTGGGCCTCGTGGGCAACAGGACCTGTGCCCAGTCGCCCTGCCGGGCGATCACCGGAACCCAGGTCGGCGATCCGATCTGGGTTCGGGGGAGGCGGGCGATCGGCTCACCACCGGGGGCACGGAAGACGACCGCGTCCTCTTTGGGATGCAGTACTTCGCCGCCGGTCGGGGCGGTGGGGGACGGGTCCGCGGGCGCGGAGGCCAGTTCGCCGAAGGTGTTCGCCTCCGGGAGCGCGGCGGCGGCCGCGGGCTCCACCGCCGGCGTGGTCATGGAACCGTCGGTGGCGCCGTTGCCGCCTTTCGTTCCGCAGCCGGTCAGCAAGGCGACCACTGTCAAGGGGAGGAGAAGGAAAGCCATACGAGGGCGCGCACGACCGCTGAAGGTCTGCAGGTTGGTCATCGAGTGCCTTGTCCTTGGGCAGAGTGTTCCACAACGGAATTCGCTTCCGTGGGGAACATTCCTAACATCGGCGCGATGTGTTAATCAATGATCACCATGCGCGCACGGGAGGATCTGCCTGCGGCTTTGCCGTGTTCTCCCAGGTCGCAGATGTTCGGTGAATTCACACGATCGGGGAAAACGGAGGAAAACCGGTAACGACGGGGCGAGCCCACTCAGAGTATGTGCTCGGAATCGTTTCCCGGAGTAGAGGTGATGAATCGCCGCGCGTTGATCACCCGCTGTGGTCAACACCAGACCCATTCGGCCGACGGAGTGCGATCGGCCTTCCCGTGGAACGGGATCGGTCAGCCGTTCGTCGTCCGGTGACCGAGATATTCGATGCTGCATCCGTCCAGTCGCCGCGCGGCGTCCGACGCATGCGCGGAGCAGAGCGAGCCGGTCACACCGTCGCGATCGGTGGCGATCGCCGCGGCCGGTTCCGTGCAGGGGGTGTGCAGCCGGTCGTAATCCCAGGAGTTGTCACAGCCCGTCGCGGTGCACCAGGCCCGGTCGCCGAGCGAGTGCAAGGTGACACCGTGGTCAGGGCAGACACCCCAGGGCACGTCGCACAGATGAGGATCGCGGGACACCCGGACACGGGCCAGGGACTCGGCGGTTCTGGCGATCTCGCCGGTGTAGCCGGCCAGATCGTCGGTGGCCTTGTTCATCGGCTGCGCGAGCCGTTGCAGGTGCCCGTCGTCCGTGGCCGCCAGCCGAGCGGCCATTTCCGCGGTCCGCTCGGCGAGGGCGTCGGCCTCGGCGGCCAGTGCCCGTAGTTCGGCCGGGAGGGGTTCCGGCGTGGTCGGCTCAGGCATCGTGGTCCTCGCAGGTGCGGTGGAGAAGAAAGTGCCGAGAGGGAAGAACGTGGCCCCGGTCCGGGTGAAACGTGGACCGGGGCCGTCGGTTCGAACGAGTGGCTCAGAACCAGTGGGCGCGGCCGCCCACCTTGCGTCCCGTGCTGCCGAGGATCGCCAGAACCACGCCCACGACGGCGACGACGGCGCCGATGGTGGTCAACACGGGAATGTCGACGATCAGGCCGATCACGAGAATGATGACTCCGAGCACGATCATGGTGACTCACTTTCCTGGAGCGGCCGAAACGAACCGCCGCCACGATGGGGACTGGCTGGTGGTGCCCGCATCGGCGTCTCGTCAAACACCGTCCGGCCAGGGTTTCTTTCACAGAATTCCCTGGTTTGAATCCGCGGATCGTGGGTAAACGCCTTGAGTCGTCGTGAAGTGCCGCCGGAGGAAAACGCAGTGTTGTTTCGCAGGAAAGCGATCGTGCCCGTTGGAGATGTCGAGCGGGCGGAGGCCATTCTGGTCGCTCGAGGCGTCAGCCGTGAACGGGCTGGTGGCGAACTGAGGGAGATGGCGCGCCGTCGCCACATCTCGTTGTCGCGGTGCGCGGCTTTGGTGGCGTCGACCGGCCGGGTGCGGCGGTCGGCGTGAGTTCGCCCCCGGACGAGATGCCCGCCGACCTCACGCCGGAACAACGCAAGGTTTGGCTCGGTGAAGCTTTGCTTCCTCGCGTGCAGAGGCATCAGCCCGTTCTGGCGGCGCAGGTCAGCGGAATGCTGCTGAAGCTGAGCGCTGACGAGATTCTCGCCTTGCTCGCCGACGAGCCGAGTTTGGAACGGAAGATCGCCGAAGCGACGGCGGAACTGGCGCGGAAGCATCACCACGACTGAACTCCCGCGTGGCCCGAACGCGCGGTCGGGTGCAGTAGCTCCGCCCACCACGCCATCACCGACAGCATCGCCGAAGTCCTTGCGCAGCAACCTGAACACGCGCGGCCCGCAGCCGCTGGGCTAGAAGTCCGTGCTGCGTGAAAGCTTCTCGTTGGCGCGTAGCTCCACGAGGGCGTTCTCGTGCATCGCGGTGACGACGTCGTAGCCGGAGTTGCCGAGCACGATCCGGCGCGGCGGAACGGGTGCGCTCATCGCGCTGAGCACGGCCCGCACTCCTCGAACGGGATCGCCTTCTTGCTTGCCGTTGTGGTCCACGAACGCCGCCTTGACGCTCTCGACCATCGGTACGTAAGCGTCGACGACCTCGTTGACGGGTTGGTCCTGGAAGCCGGCGAAGGCCTTGGTGCGGGTTGCGCCCGGCTCTACGACGAGCACCCGCACACCGAACGGCTCGACCTCGAGCCGCAGCGTCTCCGACAGTCCTTCGACCGCGAACTTCGCCGCCGAGTAATAGCCGAACCCCTGTGCGGTGACGAGGCCCGCCACCGACGACATGTTCACGATCCAACCGCCGCCGCGTGCGCGCATACCCGGCAGGACCGCACGCACCACGTCGACCACGGCGAACAGGTTGAGGTCGAACGTGCGGCGGATCGTCTCGTCAGGGGCCCCTTCGATCGAGCCGAACCAGCCGCGGCCCGCGTTGTTGACGAGCACGTCGATTCCGCCGAACCGCTCCTCCGCCGCCTTGACCGCCGCACGCACCTGCTGGGCATCGGTGACGTCGAGCTCGAGAACCAGCACGCGGTCGCCGTAAGGTTCAGCCCATTCCCGTAGCTCGGCAGGCCGACGCACGGTCACCGCGACTCGATCGCCCTGCTCCAGTGCGGCCTCGGCGTAGACCAGACCGAACCCTCCGGGCGTCCCACCGGTGATGAACCAAGTCTTCATGATTTTCTCCATTCAAGATCGACGTGCGCGGGTTCGGTCAGGCCGCGTGGTTGGCGATGACGATTTCGGCGATGCGGTCGTCCCGGAGCGTGAACCGGTAGTCGAGCTCGGCGAGGCCGCCGGGGAAGTTGCCTTCGAGCCGCACGGTCACGACCCAGTGGTTGTCGTCGGCGCGGTGGGCGCCGATCTGTTCGGTCGTGTACTCGAACTCGGTCCCGGCGTCCCGCAGGAACGCGTGGGTCTTCTCTCGGCCGTGGAAGGTCTCGTCCTGGTCGATGATCACCGCGTCCTCGGTGAGGAACGACGAGGCGGTGTCGGCGTCGTGGACGACGTGGGCGGCGAAGAACTCCCGGACGGTGGTCGGGAGCAGATCGGACGGGAGGTCGGTGTGCGGTGTCATGAGTCGATCGTGTGGCCTCGCGGCGTGGGAGGGTCAAGCCGTGGACTCTCTCCCAGGGGGAGGGTCCAGGATGAGGGGATGCTGAGCATCGGGGAGTTTTCGCGGCTGACCCACCTGAGCGTGCGGACACTGCGCCGGTATCACGAGGCGGCCCTGCTGGAGCCCGCCGTGGTGGACGAAACCACCGGTTACCGCTACTACGGTGTCGACCAGATCCCGACCGCGCAGGTCATCCACCGGCTCCGCGAACTCGACGTCCCCTTGAACGATGTGCAGCGCATCCTGCGGACCCCCGATCCCGGTGTCCGGGCGGCTCTGGTCACGGATCACCTGCAACGCCTCGAGGACGTGCTCGACCGCACCCGGGCCGCGGTCGTGTCGTTGCGGCGCTTGCTCCGGCCCGATCCCGCGCCGATCGACGTCGAGCTGCGCGCGGAGCCCGCCCGGACGGTCGCGGCGGTGGAGGCCGTGATCGGGCATCGCGATGTCGAGGCCTGGTTCGCGGGCGCGGTGGCCGAACTCGAGGCGGCCGTCGGCGCCGCCGCGACCGGCCCCCTGGGTGGCAACTACGACAACGCCCTGTTCGAGCAGGAGCACGGTCACGCGCTCCTCTACCTGCCGACCGCCGCGCCACCTCACACCGGACGCGTGCATCCCGTGACTCTTCCGGCCGCGGAACTGGCCGTCACCACCCACGTCGGTGAGCACGACGGCATCGAGGTCACTTACGGCGAGCTCGGGACCTGGGTGGTGGAGAACGCGATGTCGGTGGCCGGGCCGGTGCGGGAGGTCTACCTCGTCGGCCCGCGTGACACCGGCGATCCCGCTGCGTGGCGCACCGAGATCGGCTGGCCGGTCTTTCGCGTCACCTGAAGCGGTCGGCGCGAAGCCGGGCCTGGGAACAAGACAGGGTCGCCGACAGCCACGGCGTCACCGCAAGGAGCTTTGCGCAACCTCGGCATGACCCTCCTGCCCCTACTGTCCCCGTCCGGTCTGGTTCTGGAGGCGGTCGATCAGCTCTGACGCCTCCGCCTTGGTCAAGCCCTCCGGAACCGTCTCGCCCGCCTCCTGGGCGAGGGTGCCGAGGTAGGAGCGCTGGGGCCCGGTCATCGGCTCGTCGCCGGTCGCCCAGTCTTCGCGGGGTTTCTCCGGGCTCGGAGTGTCGCTCGGCTGCGTGTTGTCGCTCATCTGACGTCCTTCGGCTGGGCACATGATCAGGCGGCGAATACCCCACCAGGCGGGAAGCCACACCTTCCCGCATCGGGGCGAACCGGTCCCGAGTTCGTGCAGGCGGAGGAAATTCTCGCCGGGATTCATCGCGCGGGACGAACGGGCCGCCCGCGGCTCGACCTAGTGTCGTCGCCAACGAGGCTAGGAGGGCAGGTATGCGCACGCTCTTGCGCGGCGGTCGCGTCGTCGATCCGGCCACCGGGTTCGACGGCACCGCCGACGTGCTGGTCGATCACGGCAGGGTGGTCGCCGTCGGGCCGGGTCTGCCGGAGACCGACGACCAGATCGCCATCGACGTCGCCGGATACCTCGTGGGGCCGGGTTTCGTCGATCTCCACAGCCACGTGCATTCGATCGCGGGCCACCGGTTGCAGGCGATGGACGGGGTCACCACGGCGCTCGATCTGGAGGCCGGGATGATGCCGGTCGGCCGGGCGTACGCGGAGGCGGCCTCGGCGGGGCGGCCGCTGCACTACGGTTTCTCCGCTTCCTGGGGTTCCGCCCGGGCGAAGGTGCTGGCCGGGGTCGAGCCGGACGCGAACTTCGCCACCGCGCTTTCGGTGCTGGGCGATCCGGCCTGGCAGCGGTCTTCGTCGAAACCCGAACTGGCTTCCTGGCTGTCCCTGCTGGAAGACGAGCTGGCGGCGGGTGCGCTCGGCGTCGGCGTGCTCCTCGGGTACGCGCCCGCCAGCGACCCGGCCGAGTTCCTGGCCCTGGCGAGGCTTGCCAAGCGGGCCGGAGCGCCTACGTACACGCACGTCCGCGAGCTGGTCGAGGTCGACCCGGACACGCCGGTCGACGGTTCGGAGGAGATCGCGATCGCCGCGGCCGAGACCGGGGCGGCGATGCACCATTGTCACGTCAACAGCACGTCGGGGTACCACATCGACCGGGTGCTCGCCGCGCTGGAGGCCGCCCGCTCCGCCGGGTCGCGGGTGACGGTGGAGGCCTATCCCTACGGGGCGGGCTGCACCGCGGTCGGTGCGTTCTTCCTCGCCCCGGAGCGGCTGCGGATGAACGGTCTCGATCCGACACGGGTGGTCCTGCTGGAGACCGGTGAGCGGATCGCCGACGAGGCGCGGTTGCGGCAGGTCCGGAGCGAGACGCCGGGAGCGCCGTGCCTTCTCGAGTCGCTCGACGAGCAGGATCCGGGCGAACGGGCCCTGCTGCACAGATCGCTCGCTTTCCCCGATTCGATCGTCGCGAGCGACGCGATGCCGGTGTACTGGCCCGACGGCGCCGGCGACAGCACCCGATGGCCGCTTCCCCCGGGCGGGGTGACACATCCGCGCACGGCGGGGACGTTCTCGAAAGCGCTTCGCCTGATGGTGCGCGAAACCGGCACCTGGACCTGGCTGGAGGCGTTCCGCCGCTGTTCCTATCTGCCCGCGCGGGTGCTGGACGAGGTCGCGCCGGCCGCGCGGGCGAAGGGCAGGCTGGACGTCGGCGCGGACGCCGACATCGTCGTCCTCGACCCGGCCACCATCACCGACACCGCCTCGTACTTCGACCCGACCCGGCCTTCGCTCGGCGTCCGGCACCTCTTCGTCTCGGGCACTCCGGTGGTCCGCGACGGGCGACTGCTCACCGACGCGTTCCCCGGCAGACCGCTGCGCGGTGAACCGCGGTGAACGCGAAACCGCATACGAGTCTGAACCGCGTCATCGAAGCACTCGGGGACGTGCTCCTCGAACCGCTCGCGGTCGGCCGGGACACCCGGCGTCCCCTCGGCGGCGTGGTGATCCACGACCCGTACGACGACGCCGAGTTCCCCGACCGGGCCGTGGTGCTCGGGGTCGGGGTGCGCGAATCCGGTGACATCGTGAGGCTCTTGCACGAACTCGGCGGACGCGGCGCGTCCGCGCTGGTCGTGCGCTCGCCGGTCTCCGCCCCGGCCGAGCTGGCGCGAGCGGCCGCGGCATCCGGGGTGGCGTTGGTCGGTCTGGCGAGCAGGGCGTCGTGGACGCAGCTGGCCGCGATGCTCCGTACGTTGCTGGCCGAGGGCGACGTCGGCGACGTCTCTCCGCAGGCACTCGGCGGAATTCCGACCGGTGACCTGTTCGCGCTCGCCAACGCGATCGCCGCGTTGCTCGACGCGCCGATCACCATCGAGGACCGTGACTCGCGGGTGCTCGCCTTCTCCGGCCGCCAGGACGAAACCGATCCGCCGCGGGTCGAAACGATCCTCGGCCGCCAGGTGCCGGAGCGGTACACCCGGGGCTTGGCCGAGAGTGGCTTCTTCGACCGCCTCTATCACGAGACGGGACCGGTCTATTTCCATCCGGACGACGATGGCGAGAACCGTCCCAGGGTGGTGGCCGCCGTCCGGGCCGGCGATGAGGTGCTCGGCTCGATCTGGGCTGTGGTCGATCACGCGCTGAGCGACGAACGTGAGGCGGCGCTGGTGGACGCCACGAAGATCGTGGCGTTGCATCTTCTCCGGCTGCGCGCCGGAGAAGATGTCGAACGCCGGCTGCGAGCCGATCTGGTGAGTACCGCCCTCGAAGGCGGGCGCGGGGCCCCGGAAGCCGTCGCGCGCCTCGGCCTGCTCGGCCGGCCCGCCGTCGTGCTCGCGATGGGGCTGCTCGACTCGGCTGACGACGACCCCCGGCTCGCCACCGAACGCCATCGCGTCGCCGACGCGCTCGCCCTTCATCTGAGCGCGGTCCAGCCGCGATCGGCGGTCGCGCTCATCGGTGAGGTCGTGTACGGGATCGTGCCGGGGAACCACGGTGATCAGCAGGAACGCTCGGTGCGTGTCGCGGCCGCGTTCCTGGAACGAATCGGGCACCGGGTCTCCGCGACGATCGGCGTCGGACCGACGGCGCTCGACAGTTCGGGCCTGTACGACTCTCGCGTCGGGGCGGACCGGGCGTTGCGGGTGCTGCTCGCCAACGGCGGCGCCAAGCGGGTGCTCACGGCGGAGGACGCGCACATCGACGCGCTGATGCTCGAACTGGCGGACCTTTCCGCGGCCCGCGGCGACGTCGCGAGCGGGCCGATCGCGAGGTTGCTGGCCTACGACCGGGAACACCAGTCCCAGTTCGTGCACACGCTGCGGTGCTGGCTCGATTCGTTCGGGGACACCAACGCCGCGTCGGCGGCGGCCTATGTGCATCCGAGCACCTTCCGCTACCGGTTGCGACGGCTGGCCGAGATAGGCGGCATCGACCTCGACGACCCCAGGGACCGGTTCGCGGCGATGGTGCAACTGCATCTGCTGCTCCACGGCACGCGGCCCGAAACGGCCTGAGGCTCTCCCGATCCCGGGGTTCCTCCGCGCGGACGAACTTCCCCCTCGGCTCTCCTCGATCCGGACGAACAACCGGCGCCTCCGCCGGACCTAGCATTCCCGCAACGCCGGACCATCCACACCGGACAAGAGGTGCACATGTCGAAGATTTCCGAAATCGATACCTGGCTCCGGGAGAGTTTCGCCGTCCTGCTGGACCGGCACCGGGTTCCCGGTGCCGCGATCGCGGTGCTCGCCGACGGCGAGATCGTCGAGCACGCGGCGGGTGTCCTGAACACGAGCACCGGGGTGGAGTCCACAAAGGACTCGGTATTCCAGGTCGGGTCGATCACCAAGGTCTGGACGATCACGCTGATCATGCAGCTGGTCGACGAGGGCCTGGTCGACCTCGACCGTCCCGTGCGCGACTACCTGCCGGAGTTCCGGCTCGCCGACGAGCAGGCCGCCGCCACGATCACCGTCCGGCAGCTGGCGTGTCACACCGGCGGGTTCGAAGGTGACGTCTTCGCCGACACCGGAACCGGTGAGGACGCGGTGGCGAAGCTCATCCCGTTGCTGGCGGACGTGCCGCAGCTGTTCCCGCCGGGCGAGCGGTTCTCCTACAGCAACGCCGGCTACTGCGTGCTCGGCCGCATCGTCGAGGTGCTGCGAGGCGAGTACTGGGACGACTGCGTGCGCGAGCGGCTGATCGGCCCGCTCGGCCTGACCCACGCCGGCTGCGGCGCCGAGGACGCCGTCCGCCATCGCGCCGCGGTCGGTCACGACCTGCCGGAAACGGGTGGCGGGCCGGTACCCACGAAGGTCTGGTCGCTCGCCCGCTCCAACGCCCCCGCCGGGGCGACGCTGGTCATGTGCCCGCGCGATCTGCTGACCTTCGCCCGCATGCACTTGAACGAAGGCAAGGCCGACAACGGTGCCCAGGTGCTGTCGCCGGAGTCGGTGCGCGCCATGCGCGAGCGGCAGATCGCCGTGCCGGATCTCGGCGTCATGGGCGCGTACTGGGGCCTCGGCTGGGCGGACTTCGGCTGGCAGGGCGGCACGGTGATCGGCCACGACGGCGGCACGATCGGCCAGTCCGCCTTCCTGCGCGTAGCGCCGGAGCGCGACGTCGCGTTCGCGTTGCTGACCAACGGAGGGGCCGCGCTGCGCGCTTACCACGAGGTCGCCACCAAGCTGATGCACGAACTCGCCGGTATCACGGTTCCGCCGCTGCCCGAGCCGGATCCCGCGGCGGCGCCGGCCGATCTTTCCCGGTACGTGGGCGAATACTCGTCGAGGGTCGTCTCCACCGTCGTCACCGAGGAGGGCGGCAGGCTCTGGCTGCGGCGCACCCCGAAGGGGGAGTTCGCCGAACTCGACGAGCCCTCGGGCACGGTCGAACTGCTGCCGTGGCACGGCGAAACCTTCGTCGCCGTCGTCCCGGAACTCCCGGGCGCCTACATGCCCCACCAGTTCGTCGGCGACGACGGCGCCGGCCGGGCCCGGTTCCTCCACACCGGACGCGCGGACCGGCGGGTGACCCGGTGAACGACATCCGCGAACGGATCGAAGCCGTGTTCGCCGCCGCGGGCGCCGAAGGTTCGCTGCACGCCAGGGAAATCGGCGTGCCGGACGGTGCCGAGGTGTCGGTCGGCGCCGACGATCAAGTGGTCCTCGCCTCGGTCTTCAAGATCCCGATCGCGCTCGCCTACGCCCGGGAAGTGGTGGCCGGACGGCTCGACGAGACCGAGTACACGAAGGTGACCGCGCGGTACCGGATCGGCGGCATCGGCACCGCGGGCTGCGCCGACGACGTCGAGATGACCTGGCGCGACCTCGCCTGGTTCATGCTCACGATGAGCGACAACGCGGCGACCGACCTGATCTGGAACCGGATCGGCCAGGAGACGATCTGCCGGGTGGTCGCCGACCTCGGGCTGACCCGTACCCGCCTGATCGGCTCCTGCGAGGACTCGTTCCGCATCGGGCTCGCCGAACTCGGCGGGACCGACCTCGCCGAAATCGACGCGCTGCTGGCCGAAGCCACCGACGAACAGCTACGGAACCTGTCGATGTGCGACCCGGAAAGGGAAACCTCGTCGACACCGCGCGAGACGACCGAACTGCTGGACGCGATCTGGACCGACCGGGCAGGCGAACCCGAGGCCTGCCAACGCGTTCGGGCGATCATGGCCCAGCAGATCTGGCCGCACCGGCTGTCCGCCGGATTCCCCTCCGATGTGCGGATAGCCGCGAAAACCGGGACGTTGCCGGGCATCCGCAACGAAGCGGGAGTGGTGACCCTGCCCGAGGGCCGCCGTTTCGCGGTCGCGGTGTTCACCCGCGCCCATTCCTTCGAGGACCGCCTTCCCGAGGTCGACGCGTCCATCGGCGCCGCCGCCCGGCTGGCGCTCGACCACCTCGCCGCCGAGAACGTGACACCGTAGGAGAACTCCCATGAAAACTGCCCGGCACACCGCCGTGACGGCGGTCGTGGTCGCGTTGACCGTGAGCGCGTGCTCCGCACCGGCGCCCTCCGGCACGGACCCGGACGCGAACCGACCACTGGCCGACGGCAAGACTTTCACGTATGCCGTCGGCTCGGATCCGGGGACGCTCGACCCGGCGCTCACCGTGCTCTCGATCGCCGGCGAGATCGGCCGCTACCTCTATGACGGGTTGCTCGGCGTGGACGGCAAGGGACAACCCGAGGCCGGCCTCGCGGCGCGGTGGGAGGCCACCACGACCACCGCGTCCTTCACCCTGCGCGAAGGCATCACCTGTCCCGACGGGAGCCCGCTCACCGCGAAGGACGTCGCGGCGAACATCGACTTCATCGGCGACCCGGCGAACAAGTCGCCGATCGCGGGCAACACGGTGAAGGTGGGCACGAAAGCGGTCGCCGACGATTCCGCGGGCACGGTGAAGGTCACCAGCGGGGCACCGGACGCGTTCCTGCTGCGCGACATCGGCAACATCCCGATCGTCTGCGCGAAGGGCCTCGCCGACCGCGCGACGCTGGCCAGGGGCGAGAACGGTACCGGTATGTTCACCGTGTCCGAGATCGTCCCGAACGACCACTACACGCTGACCCGGCGCAAGGACTACCACTGGGGCCCCGGCGCCTTCGATCCGCGGCAGAAGGGCTTGCCGGACAAGGTGATCATCCGGGTCATCCCCAACATGACCACCGTCACGAACCTGCTGCTGTCCGGCGAGCTCAACGCCGCCCAGGTGGTCGGGCCGGACCAGCAGCGGCTGCGGGCACGCGGGCTGTTCCACGCCGACACGACCGTGGCACTCGGCGAGTTGTGGTTCAACCAGGCACCCGGCCGGTTCGGCGCGGACCAGACGATGCGCCGCGCACTGGTGCAGGCACTCGACCTCGCCCAGGTCGCCAAGGTGCTGACCAGGGACGCCGGCGCGCCGGTCCGGAGTCTGATCACCATGGAACCGGCGGCGTGCACCGGCGACTCCGCCACCGGGCACATCCCCGGCTTCGATCTCGCCGCGGCCAAGGCCGCGCTCGAGGCGGCGGGCTGGAAGCCGGGACCGGACGGCATCCGGACGAAGGACGGCAAACGTCTCGCGCTGACCGCCATCTACGGCACGCAGATCGGAGCGACCATGACACCGGCCGCCGAGCTGATGCAGCGGGGCTGGAAGGAGGCGGGCGTCGACGTGACACTCAAGGGCCTGGACAGCCCGGCGACCAGCCAGACGCTGTTCGCCTCCGGCGACTGGGACCTCTCGATGGCGCCGGTCAGCCTGAACCTGCCGAGCCAGCTGACCCCGTTCGTCTCCGGCAGCCGCCCGCCCGAGGGCACGAACTTCGCGCATATCGACAACCCGCGGTACGACGCGCTGGTCGCGAAGGCGGCCACCCAGGTCGGGACCGCGGGCTGCCCGGACTGGCTGGCCGCGGAGACGGCGCTGTTCGAGGACCAGGACGTCGCACAGTTCGCGAACTCGGTACTCCCGACCTTCGGGAACAAGGCGCGGTTCGAGATCTCGAACACCTTCCTCCAACCGTCGTCGATCCGGATGTATGCCTGATGAAGTTCTTCGGATGCACACTGCTCGCGCCGGTCGGCTCGGAAATCGAGAAGCCGAGGTCTAGCGAAGCGAGATCGGGGTACCTGGCTTTGAGTGGAGAGCAGTGCCGATCGTGGGCTGAGGTGCAGCGCAGTGGAGCGACGACGAGTGCGGCAGGGTGGCGTCACCGGGAATCGGACGGGGGAGGACGAGCCCGAGGGTCCGACGGATCTGTCGAAGCGTTCGTGGTGGCAGGTGTTGAAACGGACGGTCAAGCAGTTCCAGCGGGACAACTTGACCGACTGGGCTGCCACGTTGACCTACTTCAGCGTGTTGTCGATCTTCCCGGCGATCGTGGTGCTCACCGCGATGCTGGGTTTGCTGGGCCCGGCGGCGACGCAGACGCTGATCGACAACATCAACACGCTGGTTCCCGGACAGGGCCGGGAGATCTTGGTCAACGCGATCCGGGAAGTGGGCCGGTCTCAAGGGCTGGCGGGACCGGTCGCCATCGTGGGTATCGCGGGGGCGCTGTGGACGGCGTCCGGGTATGTGGGTGCGTTCATGCGAGCCTCGAACGCGATCTACGAGATGCCCGAAGGGCGGCCGATATGGAAAACGGTGCCGCTGCGCCTGGTTTTGACCCTGGCTGTGGTGGTGCTGCTGGCGGTGTGCGCGGTGGGTGTGGTGGCGACCGGTGGGGTGGCCGAGCGAGTCGGGCGACTGCTGGGCGTCGGGTCGGCCGGGGTGCTGGTGTGGGACATCGCGAAATGGCCGGTGATCGCGCTCTTGGTGAGTTTGGCGTTCGCCTTGTTGTACTGGGCCGCACCCAACGTGAAACACCCGGGATTCCGGTGGCTGAGCCCCGGCGGTGTGCTGGCGGTGGTGGTATGGGTGCTGGCCTCGGCCGGATTCGCTTTCTACGTGGGGAATTTCGGCTCCTACAACAAGACCTACGGCACGCTGGCCGGGGTGATCGTGTTCCTGGTGTGGCTGTGGATCTCCAATATCGCCGTGCTGCTGGGGGCGGAGTTCGACGCCGAACTCGCCCGGGGGCAGCGCATCGAGACCGGGCAACCCTCCGAGCGGGAGCCTTTCCTGCCACCGCGGGATACCAGCGCATTCGATGACGACGACACCGCGCAGGTGACATCGGAGCCTCCGGGGACCGTCGCGGAGGGCCGCGGCACTGCCGGCTGACCCGGCCGGTCGCTACAGCTCGAACTCGCCCGGCGCGAGGCTGCGCGCGAGGCAGAACTCGTTGCCCTCCGGGTCTGCCAGTACGACCCATGAGCGGTTCTCGCCCTGGCCGAGGTCCACGGTCGACGCACCGAGCGCGAGCAGCCGGTCCAGCTCGGAGCGCTGGTCGCCGTCGATCGGGGTGATCTCGAAGTGCACCCGGTTCTTGCCGCTCTTGCCGTCGGGCACTCGGACGAACGACATGCTCGGTACGGACGGCCCGCGGCGCAGATCGGCGAGCCGCTCCGCGTCCGGGACCTCGGGGGCGGGCCCGATCTCGACGACCTCACCCCTGTCCTCGTAGACGACGTACCCGAGGACACCGCACCAGAACTCGGCCAGCCGCCGCGGATCCACGCTGTCGATCGTCGTCCATTCCAGCCTGCTCGTCATATACCAACGCCCTTGTCCTTCGGAACCCCTTCAAGTTCGGACACCTTCTCATGGGCCTCACCCTGGTTTCAGGTGAATTGTTGGTCCATTCGAGTGGGTAGGCGGTCGGTTTGTGATGCCGCACGTTCGTATTCCGATGGAATGTCAGTGAAAAGACGACAGGGTTTGCCGGTCGGCCTCGGCCTGCTTGCCGTGGCGCTGGTGTGGTGGGTTGTCCAGGTCGCCGTACTGCCTCCGGATGCCCGGAGTGCCGCTGCCACATACGGGCAATTCGTCCTGGCCGCTGCGGGCCTGGTTGTCAGTGTCGTCGCGTTGTGGAGGACGGTTCTCCCACCGCCTTCGGTGGGACTCGACGAGTTGTCGGATCGGTTCGCGGTGGCGATGCGAACCCAAGGCATGGCGGCGGCGTTGGAGCGTGGCCTGATGCAGCCGTCTCCGTTGCCGATCCGATGGACGGGTGTGTCGAAAGGAATCGCCGGGAGCGTCGCGTCCGCGACGGCACCTCGCGGCGCGGGAGCGTGGTTCCCGCCCTTGCCGGGCCTTGACACCATCACTTCGGCGGACCTGCGGTCGGGCAACCGCGAGAAGCTGCACAGGATCTATGGTGCTCTTCCGTCAGGACGCTTGATCCTCGTCGGTCCACCGGGGGCGGGTAAGAGCTCGGCCGCTGTGCTGCTGCAGCTCGACGCCTTGCAGTATCGCGAATCCACGTCCGATGCCGAGGCCCGGCGGCGAATTCCGGTGCCGGTGATCCTCACTCTGCACGGCTGGGATCCGGAGACCACTCCGGTCGTGGACTGGCTGGTGGGCAGGCTGACGCTGGTCCCTCTGCTCCGCGGCAGAGCGGGCGCGCGTCATGCGCGGGCTTTGCTGGAGCGGCACGTCACCGTCATCCTCGACGGGCTCGACGAGATCCCCGAGAACTTGCGGCCGATCGCGCTGCGAGCGCTCAGCGAGCAGGCGACGTGCCGCGTGATACTGCTCAGCCGCACGGAGGAGATGGCCGACGCCGCGCGGCAGCACCTGTTCGTCGGCGCGGTGGCGGTACGGCTGAAACCGTTGACGCCCGCTGCAACGGTCCGTTATCTGCTCGGCCCACTGCCCTCGCCGGCTCCCTCCGCGTGGAGATCGATCGCCGAAACAGTCAAGGACAACCGTTCCGGCGCCCTGGCGTCGGTGTTGAGCAGCCCGTTGTGGGTGAGTCTTCTGCACGACATCTACCCACCGCTGGGGAATCTGGACGCCACCGTCGACGAATTGCTCGGCGACCGGTTCACCGACCCCCGTGCCATCACGCAGCACCTCCTCGAGAAAGCGGTCGCGGCCGCCTACACGACGCGCCCCGGGCAGAAGCCGTCTCGATACAGCCCCGCCACGGTCCGGCGCACCCTCGGTGTCATCGCCGGCGGACTTCATCGAGACCGCACCCGCGACTTCACCTGGTGGGGGATGACCGCGTGGTCGCCGTGGTCCGGCCGCCTCGCCTCCGCGATACCGCTGGCGCTGCTCACGATTCCCGCCGCGCTGACCGCGGCGGCCCTGATCACCGCCCTGGCAGGCGACTTGTTCTGGGTCACCCTCGGTTCCGCCGCCGGCATCGGCATCGCCATCAAGTTCCTGGCGCCCGCCGCCAGGTACCCGCTCACACTCGGTGGCTCGTTCCGGTCAAGGAACCTCAGGCGCGGTGTCCTGCTGGGGCTTTCCCTCGGACTCGGCTTCGGAGTCGGCGCGGGTTCTCAAGGAGGATTCGCCGGCGGTTTCGCCACTGGATACGCGGGAGGCCTCGCGGTATGCCTGCCCGTCGGCCTCGTCGGCGGCCTGACGGTCGGTCTTCTCGATCACCTCGCCCAGCAAGGGCGAAACGACGTCAACCCGCCCACCCCGGTGAACCTCTGGCGCGCCGAACTGGCGACCGTGCCCCTGCTTCTCGTGACCTTCACGTTGGCGGGCGCGCTTGTCTTCGGGTTGATCGGCGGGGTGATCGGCGGCATCGGAAGCGGGCTGGAAGAAGCCGTCATGGGCGCGTTGATCGGGGCCGCGATCGCGGTCGCGGTGTGGACCGCGCTGTCGAAGACGATACGAGCGGCCTGCGGTCAGCTCTATCTCACCGTCCGGTACCGGACACCGTTCCGGCTCCTGCGGTTCCTCGAGGACGCACGTCAACGGCACATCCTCAGGACGGTCGGCCCCGTCTACCAATTCCGTCACGCCACACTGCAAGACCACCTCGCGGCGCCGTCGTCACGGCGCGGGGCTGAGGGCGGTTATGCCCTCCCCGTCCGCACTCGCTGTCCCTAGGCTGCGGCGATGCTGGTGATCCGGCTCTTCGCAACACTGCTGTGGTTCGGTGTGTCGGCCGGCCTGCTCACCTACGCCGTCCACGACCTGAACGTGCGGGACGCGCCGACCTCCAGTATCGAGGGCACGGTCATCGCGCACCGGCAAGAGTCCCACATGTCGTCACAGGACCCTGAGCCGCACTTCACCTATTTCATCACCGTCCGCGGCGCGGCCGGGGACTTCGAGTTCGGCAACGGCCGGCAGGCGCTCGATACCGAGCCGGGTACTCCGGTGGTGGTGCAGGTTTCGACGGCGACCGGCGAGATCGTGTTCCTGCGCAAGGGCACCACGGTCGTGGATCTGCGCAATACCGTGACCACGGACGTGGTCCTCATCGTGTTCGGCGCGGTCGGCCTGCTCATCGCCTTGGTGCGAGAACTCGTCATCGACGACTACACCTGCCCGAGGTGGCTGGGATTCGTCGTCGGCGCGCTCGCCGCGGCCTGCGGGGGATGGCTTGCCCTGATGCTGCCGTAGACGTGTGCCGCTGCGGCGGTGGCGGTCCTGTGATGCTTCCCGAAGCAGTCGGTCGCGCACCTCTTTGACATGCTGCCGGTATGGCGACGACGGAATCCGAGCCCGTCCAGACGTCCGCGGGCAAGGGCGGAGGGCTGGTCCTGGTGTGCCTGGCCGGCATGCTCTGGGGAACGATCGGTCCGGCCATCCCCGTGGTCCACGACGCTTCAGGTCTCTCCCCGCTCACCATCGGCGGCTACCGCGCGTTCTTCGCCGTCGTCGTCCTGGTGATCGCGGCCGCCGCGATGCGGCGGTTGCGCGCCTGCGCGCGGCTCGGCAGGCTGCATTGGCGGCGGGTGACCGTGGTCGGGGTCGCGACGGCGACCTTCCAGTTGTTCTTCTTCGTGGCGGTCCTGTGGACCGGGGTGAGCATCACCACTGTGGTGTGCCTCGGGTTCGCGCCGGTGTTGTTGCTGATCACCGGCAGTGTCCGGCGTCGCCGCCCGCCTTCCGCCGGCCAGTTCCTCACCGTCGCGGTCGCGGTGTCAGGGCTTCTGCTGGTCAGTGTGTTCGGAAGTCCGGCAGGCGAAGCGCAGTACCCGGTCTTGGGTGTGTTCGCCGCACTCGTGTCAGGAGCCGCTTACGCCCTCTCCGCCGAGGCGGCCGCGCCGCTGTCCCTGCGGCTCGACACGCTGACCATGACCACGACGACCACCTGCGTCGCCGCGATGGTCCTCGTTCCCGCCGGACTGGTCATACCGTTGTCGAGCGGCGACGGGATCTGGACGACCGACATCGGGTCGTGGGCCGTGATCGGCTACCTGGGGGCCGTGACGATGGCGCTCGCCTACGCGCTGCTGTTCACCGGCCTGAGGACCACCCCCAGCGGTGCCGCTGTGGTGGCGACGCTGCTCGAGCCGGTGACGGCCGTCCTCATCGCCGTGGTCTTCCTGCGGGAGAGGCTGACGGTGGCCGGTGTCGTGGGTGTCGTGCTGATCATGGCCGCGATCGGCAGCCTGGGACGTCACTCGAAGGAACCGGCGCCACAGTGATCTGCCAGGGCCGGCGAGATGACCGGATCGAGTGATCATCGAAGTGCGCGGCACTCGGGGCCTGTCTTACGTTGAGTGCCCGACGTGAGGGAGGCTCGATGACCACGACCGCCGAGGTCGGCGGGCCGGACGCCGCCCCACCGGTCCTGAGCCGCAAACGCAGGAACGCGGTGTTCGCGGCGGTCATGCTCGGGATGTTGCTCGCGGCGCTCGACCAGACGATCGTGGGGACCGCGCTGCCGACGATCGTCGGGGATCTCGGCGGGGCAGGGCATCTGTCGTGGGTGATCACCTCCTATCTGCTCGCCGAGACGATCATGACCGTCGTCGTCGGAAAGCTCGGCGATCTGTTCGGCCGCAAGCTGATGTTCCAGCTGTCGGTGATCGTGTTCACGGTGGGCTCGTTCTTCTGCGGGTTCGCCGGCGACATGATCTGGCTCATCGTGGCCCGCGCGGTGCAGGGCCTGGGCGCGGGCGGCCTGATGGTCACGGCGACCGCGCTCGTGGCCGACGTCGTGCCCCTGCGCGAGCGGGGCAAGTACCAGGGCGTCCTGGGTTCGGTCTTCGGTGTGGTCACGGTGCTCGGCCCGATGCTGGGCGGGCTGTTCGTGGACCACCTTTCGTGGCGATGGGCCTTCTACGTCAACGTTCCGATCGCGGTCCTGGTACTGATCGTGGCGGCGAGCGCGATGCCGAGCGTCAAGGCCGCGGCGAGGCCGGTGATCGACTATCTCGGTATCCTGCTGATCGGACTGGCCGCGACCGGCCTGACACTGGTCACCAGCTGGGGCGGTACCCAGTACGCGTGGGACTCGCCGACGATCATCGGGATGTCGATCGGCTCGGTGATCTTGCTGGTGCTGTTCGTCTTCGCGGAAAAGCGCGCGAAGGAACCGACCTTGCCGATGCGGCTGTTCCGGAATCCCGTGTTCACCGTTTCGGCGATCCTGAGCTTCGTCGTGGGTTTCGCGATGCTCGGTGCGCTGTCGTACTTGCCGACCTATCTGCAGTACGTCCACGGCATCTCGGCGACCAGTTCGGGCGTGCGGATGCTGCCGATGGTGATCGCGCTGCTGGTGGCCGGCGTGTTCGCGGGCAACGTGGTCGGCCGGACGGGGCGGTACAAGATCTTCCCGATCGCCGGCGGGATCGGGCTGACGCTCGGCCTGTACCTGCTTTCGCGGCTGACCCCGACGAGCGGTTTCTGGGAGATGTCCCTCTACTTCGCCGTGCTGGGTCTGGGAATCGGCCTGAGCATGCAGGTGCTGGTCATCGTCGTGCAGAACACCGCGGACTACCGCGATCTGGGCGTCGCGACATCCGGGGTGACCTTCCTCCGGTCCTTGGGTTCTTCGTTCGGTGCGGCCGTCTTCGGCACGATCTACGCCAACCAGTTGGCGCCGAACATGGCCGGGGCGGGTGCGGAACATCCGCTGCCGCCCGGGACCGACCCCAAGGCCGTCCAGGTCCCGAGCGCGCTCCACGCCTTGCCGGATTCGGTTTCGGCGCCCTACATCCAGGCGTACGGCGATTCCCTGCACACGGTTTTCCTTTATGCCGCACCGGTCGGGCTCGTCGCGCTGGTTTTGGCGTTCTTCCTCAAGGAGGTTCCGCTGCGGGACACCTCGCGGGCGGCCGCGCCGGACCTCGGCGACGGTTTCGCGATGCCGGAGCCGGGCAACGGGGATCAGGATCTCGAGCGTGCCGTCGGCCGCCTGCTGGCGCGCGACGGGAAGGCGGCCTCGGCGGGTGTCATCATGAAGTCCGGCTGCGAACTCGACGCCGGCGGATTGTGGTGCCTTGGGCAGGTTCGCCTGCGGGAACGCCGGAACAAGCCGACGTCCCTGTCCGTGATCGGCGATCGTTACGGCGTTCCGCCAGAGGTGTTCGAAGCCGCCTTCGCGCGCCTCGAATTCACAGGCCACCTGACGTTCAAATCCGGGGGATGGGCCACCACGGAGGCAGGACGCGCCGAACTCGAAAAGCTCATCCGCGCTTGGAAAGCCTGGCTGGCCGAACGGCTGCGGGACTGGGGCCTGGAAGGACAAGACGAACTGGACGCGGCGCTCGGCCGGGTCGCGAACCGCATCCTGGACCAGGCCGCCGAAGACCAGCCCAGCGGGAAACACGCCGCGTCGCGATAGGGTGAGCGCGGTTCAGGGCGCGGAACCCTTCCGGACATGACGTGAAGGGGACTTTCGCCGCATGCGATGCGACGAAAGTCCCCTTCACCCCCACGGACAAGACACCTTTGCGACGGGCGAGATTGACCCGCGGCGGGGGTTACCGGGCCGCTTGCGGGGCCAGCAGATCGTTCAGCCAGGGCAGGACCGCGGACCGTGGATCGACCGGCCGGGGCAGGAGTCCGTTGGCCGCCAGTAGTTCCGCGGCGTGGTGCTGTTCGGTGAGGAATTCGTCGGTCACCGGGTTGAGCCCGAACGGGCGGCCGCGCAAGGCGTGTTCCCAGCGATCCACGTCGGCTGTGGAGGTCGTCCCGGCGTCTTCGGCGAAATAGCGGGCGGCTTCCCTGGGATTGGCCGCGATCCACGCGTCCGACTCCTGCAGCGATCGGACGATTTCGGTGAGTTCGTCGCGGTGGTTCTCGGCGAAATCGCGGCGGGTGAACCACAGTGAGGGATGGCTGAAAAGACCTTCGGTGTCGATCAGTGTCCGGACAGGACTCTCCTGCTCGACCGCGGCCAACGCCGGGTACGCCCCGACCCAGGCGTCCAGGTCGCCGGACCGGAACGCGGACGGCCCGTCGTGCACCGAGGTGTCCACCGGTTCGATATCGGACCAGGTCAGCCCGGCCCGTTCGAGCGCGAACAGCACGAGCGTGGTCTGCCAGGACCCGTGCGCGATGCCGACCCGGCGCCCGCGGAGGTCGGCGACGGACCGGATGGGCGACTCCGGCTTGACCACCAGCCTGCCGTTTTCCACCCGTGGCCCGGAAATGCCGACGTAGACGAGGTCACGCCCGTGGGCGAGGCCGGTCACCGGCGGGGTGAACCCGGTGCCGATGAAGTCGTACCCGCCCGGTTCGAACAGCCAATCCGAGTGCAGGGTCGGCAGTGCGGTCTTCGGGTCGACGGGCGGTTTCGCGGGCAGGGTGCGGAGGTCGACCCACTCGACGCCGGGCAGCCGCCGTTCCAGGATGCCGCGGTGACGAAGGACGAACAGGGAATTGTTGTGCGGGAAGAACCCGACTCGAACGGTCATGGTGTGTGTGCTCCTCAGTGTTCGGGGATCAGGCCGAGGCGGCGTGCCTCGTCGACGAGTCCGCTGCGGCTCCACTGCGCGACCAGGTTGGTCGGGTCGAACTCGACCGATCCGCCCAGCCCTTCGGCGATCGCCTGGAACTGCGCGCCTTCTTCGAGCAGCACGATGAACTTCGCGGTTTCCAGCAGGCCGTCGCGGCCGAGCACGTTGACGCCGCCGTTGGCCTCGAAGATCGCGACCAGATGCGGGTCCTCCCGCAGCCGGTCCAAAATGAACTCGCTCGCGGGACGGCTGCGGTCGATATGCGGCGGGATCTCCCTCGACAGCGTGAGCCGCTGGGACGCGGCGTAGCGGATGGGCAGGGTGCGGTGGGTCTGGGCCCATCCGCCGAGCCATGGCGTGTGGACGTGCACCACCGTCGTGATCTCCGGGTGCTCGCGGAAGACCTTGCTGTAGCCGCCGATGAAGCCCGCGCGGCCGCTTCCGGACAGCACGGTGCCGTCGAACGTGGCGACCACGGGTTCCACCGCGCGGTCGTCGGCCCAGGGGCCGGGTTCGTTGAGGGCCACGGCGATCTCTTCGCCGGGCACCCGCTCCACGAAGTTCACGGTGCCGTTCGCCGAGGTGGTGCCGGTTTCCCGGAAGACCCGGAACGCCTTCTCGGCGTCCTTGCGTGCTTTCTCCACGAATTCGGAGACGGTCGAATCGAGTGTGCTGGTCATCATTTCTCCTGGTCAGGCGACGAACGCGGGTTCGCGCGGGGAGGTGGGGCTGGTGAAGCGGGAACGGCCGAGCAGGGGGAGGACCTCCTCGCCGACGCGGTAGGCCTCCTCCAGATGCGGGTTTCCGGCGAGGATGAACGCGTCGACGCCGAGGTCGAGCAGCTGGTCGAGGCGTTCGGCGACCTGCTCGTAGCTGCCGACGAGGCCGAACGCGGGTCCGCCGCGGAGCAGGGAGAATCCGGCCCAGACGTTCGGCTGGACCTCGACGTCGCGGTAGCCGGTGATGGTGGACGGCACCCAGCCCTTGATGCGGCCCGCGCCGACGGAGTCGCCTTGGGCCTGCCGGTTGGCGATCTCCGGGTCGACGTACCGCCAGCCCTTCTCGATCTCGGCCCACGCGGCTTCCTCGGTGTGCCGGGCGAGGATGTCGATGCGTACCGCGAATTTCGGGGTGCGGCCGAGTTTCGCGGCGTGCTCGCGGACTCCGTCGAACTTCCGCTTGAGATCGGCGAACGGCTCCAGCCATGACAGGTAGTAGTCGGAGTGCAGGCCCGCCGCGTTCACGGCCGCCGCCGACGAGCCGGAGAAGTAGATCTCCGGGAAGGGTTCGCCGGCGAGGTGTTCGGGCAGCGCGGCACCGCGGGTGGCGAAGAACCGGCCGTCGAAGTCGTACGGCTCGCCCCGCCACACTCCTTTGAGGACATGCAGGAACTCCGAAGTGCGGGCATAGCGGTCGTCGTGGTCCACCTTGTCGCCCCACCACAGCTGCGCGGGTCCGCCACCGCCGGAGATGATGTTGTAGACGAGGCGGCCGCCGGTGGCGCGTTGCAGGCTCGCCGACATGCGTGCCGCCTGCAACGGGTGCAGGAACCCTGGCTGGAACGCGACCATGAAACGGTAGGTGCTGGTCTCCTTGGCGAGCGCGGCCGACAACGCCCACGGGTCTTCGGTGCCGGGGAACGAGGGCAACAGCCCGCCGAGGAATCCCGCCGCTTCCGACGCTTTGGCCACGGCCGCGGCGTGGTCGACGTAGGCGTACCCGTCGGGCTCGCCGTCGCGCAGGGCCGGTGCGATGTTGCCGGGGCCGATGCCGCCCCAGTCGCCGCGGTTGCGGATCTTCGGGGTGCGCAGCGAGGCGTGGTCGCCGCCCATGCCGATACGCCAGTAGACGTCCACGGTCATGCCTTCGCTCCTGTCGGTGTCCGGCTCGCCGGGTCGGCGAGGTGAAGGAGGTGTTCGCCCGTCCGGTGGATTTCCTCGATACCCGGGTGTCCACTGAGGACGAAAGTGGTGATACCGGCGCGCTCGTACCAGGCGAGCCGGTCCGCCACCTGCCGGTAGCTGCCGACCAGCCCGACCGGGGTGCGGTATCCGATGCGGTCGAAACCGTCGAACGTCGTCCCGTCCGGCGTGCGGGAGCGGATGTCCCGTTCGGTGGCGGCCGGGTGGATCTCGCGCCACAGGCGCAGGACCCGGGCCCACGCCTCGTGCTCGTCCTCCCTGGCGATGATCGGCAGCACCAGCCCGGCCCGTACCGTCCGGCCGTGTCCCGCGGCTGCGGTGTGGAGTGCGCGGACGGCCGAGGCCGGATCCACTGTGGACGCGGAGAACAAGTGCACGTCTCCGTGCGCGGCCGACAAGGCGATCGCCTCCGGTGACGCCCCGGAAAGGTGGACCACCGGGAACGGGTGGCCGTCGACCGCTTCGTCGAAGCCACCCGACCGGACATGGAAGTACGCACCGTCGTGGTCGAACTCCCCGCCGTCGAATCCGCCGGGTGAGGCGCCGCGTCCGGACCACACACCGCGGGCGACGGTGAGGAACTCGGCCGCGCGTTCGTAGCGTTCGGCGGTGCCGAGGCGGTCGCCACGCTGCCGGTCGTCTTCCGGATCGGTGTCGACGCGCACCAGCCAGTCGAGCCGGTCGGCGCCGAGGCGCTGCAAGGTCAGCGACATCTTCGCCGCGTATACCGGGGTGGCGAAGGACGGCGTGAACTCCACGGTCACCCTGGCCCGGCGGGTGTGGCGCAGTGCGCCGCCCGCCACGATCCAGGATTCCTCGCCGTGCGGGTCGTATGCGGCGACCACACCGTCCAATCCGGACAGTTCTGCCGCGTCGATCACCTGGTGCAGATGTGCGAAGCCGGCGCGCTGCCACTGATTCGGGTCCGCGCGGCGACCGTCGCCGCGGGTGGGCAGCTCCCACAGGAACCTGGTCATGCCGCCTGCTCGCCGGCGATCAACGCCTTCGCCCGCGCCAGAGGCTCGTGCTCCACCCAAGCGCCGAGGTCGAAGTCGGCGGCGAGGAATCCGTGGGTGTAAAGGAATTGCTTCTGCACCCCCAGCAGTTCGATCCGCTCGGCGGACAGGTCGGGGTGCAGGGTGCGATGGAACCCGTCGCCGTAGGCCGCGACGACACCCTCCGGTCCGGAGAACGTTTCGCCGGCGAGCACGGTACGGACCTCGTCGAGGTGAGTGGCGGCCCAATCCGCGGCGCGCAGGCTCGCCGCGAGGAAGCCCACCACCAGTTCGGGACGGTGCTCCAGCAGATCGGCGTGCACGGTGATGGGGCGGGGTGTGCCGTTGTTGACCCGGCCCCGGCGGGTGGTGGCGGTGTCGAGATCGACCGCGACCCGTAGCCCGTGTTCCCGCGCCACCTCGGCCGCCCGTGCGCCCTTCACGTAGATCGCGTCGACCTCACCGGCCAGGAGTTCGGCCACGCCCCAGGTGGTGCCGCCGGTGGCGCGGCCGCGTACCTGAGGGTCGCGGTTCACGTCGACCTCGGTCACCGTGACGTCGGCGAGGGTGCGGCCCGCCAGGCGCAGCGCGTTCGTGAACCCGTGCAGGGCCATCGCCCTCGGGAAGCTGCGGGCCTGATCCGCGGCCCAGGCCGGGATGCCGATCCGCGCGCCGGCGAGCCCGGCGGCGTCCGCGATGGGGGAGTCGCCCGCGACGAGGATGGCCTGTGCCTCGTCGATCCAGGTCAGCCCGATGAGCCGGGTGGGTGAGCCTTGAGCGCGGGCGGCGATGGCCGGCACGTTGCCGCCTTCACGGATCAGCCCGCGGAGGCGGTGGTCGTAGTGATGGACGGCGATCTCCGGTGCGGCGTCCTGGAGGATCGCCAGCGGAAGGCCGTGCTCGCGCGCGTTGCCGGAAAGCCAGCCGAGGCTGTTGGCGAGACCACTGGCGGTGGGTACCGGGCAGCGCGTGTACCAGAGCCGGTCGATCGGTTGTTCATCGGTGATGGTCATGGCGGTCCTCCGAAGGGGTCGGGCCGACGCCGAGTTCGGCGAGGAAGGCGGCGCGATAGTCGAGTGCCGCGGGGTCGGTGCGGTCACGGGGGCGGGGAAGGTCGATGACGACGTCGTGCCCGAACCGTCCTTTGTGGAGGACGAGCACCCGGTCGGCGAGCCGGATCGCCTCGTCGACGTCGTGGGTCACGAGCAGGACGGCGGGCCGGTGGAGGGCGACGAGGTCACCGACGAGATCCTGCATGCGCAACCGGGTCAGCGCGTCGAGTGCGGCGAACGGCTCGTCGAGCAACAGCAGTTCGGGTTCGCGTACCAGCGCCCTGGCGAGCGCGACGCGCTGCGCTTCACCGCCGGACAGGGTCGCGGGCCAGGCGCGGTGCTTGTCGGCGAGATCCACCTCGGCGAGCGCGCGGCGCCCGCTGTCCTTGGTCTGCCTGCCGTGCGGCTGACCGATGACCACATTGGACAGTACGCGTTTGGACGGGATCAGCCGCGGCTCCTGGTAGACGACGGTCCGCTTCCGGGGAACCAGGATCTCTCCGGCGTCCGGCCGTTCGAGCCCGAGCAGCAGCCGCAGGAGGGTGGTCTTGCCGGTACCGCTGGGGCCGAGCAGCACGACGAACTCGCCCCGCCTGATCTCCAGGTCGACGCCGTCCAGCACGGTCTTGTCGCCGAAGCTCTTGCTCACACCCGACAGCGACACCGCGAGGTCGGTGGTGGTGGCCGTCATCGCGCCGCCACCCCCGCTCGCCACGGCATCGCGAACCGCTCCAGCACCCGAACCGCCGCGTCGAACACCAGGCCCAGTACGGCGTAGAGCACCACGCACAGCACCATGTAGTCGGTGCGGTTGTACTCCTGAGCCAGGCTGACCAGGTAGCCGATGCCTTCCCGGGTGCCGACCTGCTCGGCCGCGATGAGCCCGGTGACGCTGATCGACAGGCAGATCCGCAGGGCCATCAGCACGGCGGGAAGCGCCGAGGGAAGGATGGTCCCGAACACCAGCCGCGGTCCGCGCAGCCCGAAACTCCTCGCCGCCTCCAGCATCTTCCGGTCGACGTTGCGGACACCGAGATAGGTGTAGGCGTACATCGGCGCGACGGTGGCGACAGCGATCAGCAGCACCTTGAACGTCTCGTCGATGCCGAACCACGCGATGAACAGCGGCACGAGCGCGAGGAACGGGATGGCGCGGTTGATCTGCATGGTGGCGTCGATCAGTTCCTCGCCGAGCGCGGAAAGCCCGGACAGGACGCCGAAAAGGAGTCCGAACGCGACACCGAGGGCCACTCCCGCCGCCGCGCGCTGCAGGGACGCGAGCGTGAAGTCCACCAGCTGGCCGGTCTGGAACAGCTCGATGAACGCGTTCCACACCTTCGGCGGTCCGGGCAGGATCTGCTCGGAGATACCTCCCGTGGCCGAGCCGGTCCACCACAGTCCGACGAGCAGCAGTGGAACGGCGAAGCGCAGCGGGATCGACGACCAGCGGCGACGGCGTCCGCGTCCCCGGTATTCGGGCCGGACGAGGCCCGGCGGCTCGGTGCGCACCGGCCCGGGCGCGGTGATGGTGCTCATTTCGCCGCCTCCCGGTATGCGGTGAGTTTGGCCGGCAGGTCGTAGATCACGTCCGCGGCGGTGATCGTCCGTGTGGTCACCTTGTTGGCCGAGAACAGGTTCGCGACCGATTCGAGGTCACGCAGGTCCTTTTCGTCGGGGTACCGGGGAACTGCGGCCTGTGCGCCCAGCGCCAGCGCACGCCGCAGCCGGTCGCCCGACAGCGCGCGCGGACCAGCCTTCTCGAAGACGTTTTCGAAGTCCGCGGGATTCTCCCGTTGTTGCCGGGTCAGTTGCTGCAACGTCTCCAGATACTTCGCCGCGACGTCCGGCCGCGAGTCCAGCACCTCGGTGCGGAAGGCGACGATCGTGTTGTCGACCGAGCCGATGCTCTGCTCGGTGGCGATCTCCACACCGCCGTTGGCTTTCGCCTCCTGGTAAGGCTCGTTGAACGACGCCCACGCGTCGACCTGCCCGGTGGCGAACGCGGAGGTCGCGTCGGCCTGCTGCAACGGCACGCGTTCGACCTGGTCGACGGGAACACCGGCCTGAGCCAAGGCCAGCAGCGTGATGTACTCGCCTTTCCCAGCCGGGTTCACGGCTATCCGCTTGCCTGCCAGATCGCGTACCGACTTGATCCCCGACTTCGGTGTGGCCAGGATGCCGTTCTGGTCCTTGCCGACCGGATCTGCGACGGCGACGATCCGGACGCCGACGTCCTTGGACAGCGCGCCGATCACCGGGCTGTACGCGCCACCGGAGACGTCGAGTTGCTTGGTGTTGAACAGTTTCAGGTTCGAGCTGAAGCCCGGTGTGCTGGGGACCCATGCGATGCGGGCGCCCAGTGGTGCCAAGGCTTTGTCGAACGTCCCGTCGCGTTTGCCGACCGCGAGCGGACCGGAGTTGCCGGGATCGGTGACCTTGAGCGTGAAGGTGCCGCCGGTGTCCGTGCCGGCGCCGGCACACGCGGTGGTCAGCGCGAGGAGGGCGGCGAGTGCGAGCGTGAGTCTGGAATTCCGGCTGCGGGGCATGGAGGTGACTCCTGGGGAGAGGGGACCCGGTTCGGATGGCCCGGTCGAGATGGGCGCAACGCTAACCACGCCGCCTCAGGGGATCCAGGTGTTCCACAGAATGGAAAACAGGTTCGGGATTCCTGGCACAACTGGCGCCAGCGGCGAAAGTCCTACCACTATCTGGAATGCTGTTACGCTGGGCCGTATGGCGCGAGAAAGTGGTGACGGCGTCCAGACCGTGGCGAGGGCGCTGGCGGTCCTCGGCTGTTTTCGTGGTGGCGGAGAGCTGGGGATCACCGAGCTGTCCCGGCGGGTGCAGCTCCCGGCCAGTACCACTCATCGTCTGGTGACCGCGCTCATCGGCGCGGGTTTCTTGGAGAAGAGCCCGACTTCGAACCGGTACCGGATCGGGGGCGCGCTCGCGGAGTACGGGCAGATCGCCTACCGGCAGCACCGGATTTATCTTGTCGAGCCTCATCTCGAACAGCTCGCGACCACCACCGGGGCTTCCGCGTCGATCGCGGTCCGGCACGGCAACGACATGGTGCTGCTGGGCACCAGCCGCTGGCGGGAGGCGGACGGGCACGATCTCCAGGGGCTCCGGATCCCGCTCCACGCGAGTGCGCTGGGCCGGGCGCTGCTCGCCTGGTCCGAGGTGTCGGAAGACGAGCTGGCGCGACTGCCGTTCACCGACGGAACCGAACGCGCCCCGGCGGATCCGGCCGAGCTGGCCAAGGAACTCGCGCTGACCCGTGAACGTGGATGGGCCTTCAACGACGAGGAACTGGCCGCCGGTTTCCGCACGATCGGCATTCCGCTCCGCGACCGGGAAGGCCGTGCTCGCTTCGCCCTCGGCCTGCGCGGCTCGACGACCCTGATGATCCCCGAACGGTTGCCCTTCTTCGTGGACCTGGCCAAGGTCACGGCCGGCGAGATCGCCGCCGTGCTCTTCGAGAGCTGACGAGGCGGTGACCGGGGGGAGTGCGGGCTCTGAGTCCAAAGAGGACTCGTGGGGTGCCGGATAGCTCACAGTCCAGCTGGTGAGACGGCGGCGCCAAAGCTGGGTGGGACGGTTTTCTTTCCTTAGGGTCCCTGATCGTCACCCGATCAGATGAACCCGAGTAGGTGCTGTGCCCGATCCCTTGCTGCTGCCCGAAGGCATCCCGCCGACGGCGGCGCGTTCCCTGCCGTCCGCGGTGTGGCACGCGGTCCGGTCCAGTGGCTGGACGCTCACCTGCGCGATCGCCGTGGTGCTGGTCCTGGTCATGGCGGCCGCCGCGGACCTGCTCGTCCTCGTCGAAGGACAGAGCCTCGACCCGGACATCGCCAACCTCGGGCCGACCGGGCTGCCCGCCGGCCCCCTGGGCGGGGTCAGCGGATCCCACTGGTTCGGGGTGGAACCGTTGACCGGTGTCGACCTGTTCGCACTGGTCGCCCACGGCGCCAGGACGTCGTTGCTGGTCGGACTCGGCGCGACCGCGCTGGCCACCGCGCTCGGTGTGGTGATCGGGGCCAGTGCGGGCTATCTCGGCGGCTGGTGGGACCGGGTGGTCACCTGGACCGCCGACGTGCTCCTGGGCTTCCCGTACCTGATCTTCATGATCGCGCTCGGTGCGATGGCACCACCCGATTTCCCGCGTCAGCCCTTGCTGATCGTCGTATTGGGCGTTTTCGGCTGGCCCCGGGTCGCGCGGATCGTCCGCGCGCAGACGCTTTCGCTGAGTGGCCGCGATTTCGTGTCGGCGGCCAAGGCGATGGGCGGGGGACCCTGGCATGTCTTCACCCGAGAACTGCTGCCGAATCTGTGGGCACCGGTGATCGTCGTGGCGAGCCTGTCGATCCCGTCGATGATCGGCAGCGAGGCGGCGCTTTCCTTCCTGGGGGTCGGTGTCCTGCCGCCGACCCCCAGCTGGGGCCGGACGATCAGCGCCGCGATCGACTTCTTCGAGACCGACCCGCTGTACCTGGTGTTCCCGGGACTGCTGCTGTTCGTGGTCACTTTGGCGTTCAACGTCGTCGGCGACGCCGTGCGCGACACGCTCGACCCGCGGTCGGGAGGCCGGGACTGATGCGTGCCCTGCGCTTCGTGCTCGGCCGGTTCGCCGGCATGGTCCTCGTCCTGCTGATCGTCACCTTCGTGACCTTCGTGGTGTTCTACCTGCTGCCCGCCGACCCGGCGCGGATGGCCTGCGGTCGTCCCTGTTCCCCGGAAAGCCTCGCGCTGGCACGGGAGTTCATGGGTTACGACGCACCTTGGTACCGGCAGTTCGCCGAATTCCTCGGCGGGATCTTCGCCGGGCGGACGTTCGGTACCGGTGTCACCGCGATTCACTGCGGTGCCCCGTGTTTCGGCTACGACTTCCAGAACAACGTCGAGGTGCTGACGGAGATCGGCGAGCGGATCGAGGTGAGTTTCTCGGTGGCGCTCGGCGCCGCGATCCTCTGGCTCGTCATCGGCGTCGGCCTCGGCGTGCTCTCGGCGCTGCGCCGGGGGAGCGCGGCCGACCGGATCACGATGGCGGTCGCGATGGCCGGGGTCTCCCTGCCCGCCTACCTCGCCGGGATGATCGGCATCACGATCTTCGCGTTCGCGCTGGATGTCGTGCCCAAGAACGGCTACGTGCCGTTCGGCGACGATCCGGTCCAATGGGCCTGGCACCTCGTCCTGCCTTGGCTCGTGCTGGCCTTCCTGCACGCCGCGATCTACGCGCGGCTGACGCGGAGCCAGATGCTGGAGACCCTCGGCGAGGACTTCATTCGCACCGCCCGGGCCAAGGGGCTCAGCGAGCGGAAGGTGGTCGGCAAGCACGCGTTGCGCAATGTGCTCCTGCCGGTGGTCACCGTGTTCGGTGTCGACCTCGGCGCCCTGCTCGCCGGGACCGTGATCACCGAACGAATCTTCGGGATGGCCGGGGTCGGCAGGCTGCTGGTCGACGGCATCGCCTCGATGAACCTGCCCGTGCTGCTCGGCGTGACCTTGTTCTCGGCGGTCCTCGTGACGGTCGTGAACTTCCTGGTCGACCTGTGCTACGGCGCGCTCGATCCGCGAGCCCGCCTGATCTGAAGGGGAAACGATGAAACGCAAGGCTTTGCTGAGGGCGGTGGCCGGGGTGGTCGCCGCCACCACGGTGCTGACCGCCTGCGGCGCCAACGACAAACCGGCGCAGACCGGGGGCGAGGTCAAACCCGGCGGCACCGTCCGGCTGCTGAACGACAGCGCCACCCAGCAGTACGACCCGGCCAAGAGCGGAAGCCTCGTGGTCACGGCGCTCGGCCTGGTGCACCGCAGATTGACCTCGTGGAAGGTCGCGCCAGGGCAGGACACCACGATCATCCCCGACCTCGCGACCGACACGGGCAGGCCTACCGAGGGCGGTAAGACCTGGACCTTCACGTTGAAGGACAACGTCAAGTACAGCGACGGCTCCCCGATCAAATCGCAGGACATCAAATGGGGACTGGAGCGGACGTACGCGGCCGCCTTCTCCGGTGGCCTGACCTACCACAAGGACCTGCTGTCCCCGGGCCTGGCGTACAAGGGGCCGTTCGAGGGCGGCAAGGAGCTGGACTCGATCGAGACACCCGACGACAAGACCATCGTGTTCCATCTCGCCCGCCCTTACGGTGACTGGAACTGGATCGCGAGCACACCCGCGTTCTCCCCGGTGCCCAAGGGAAAGGGGCAAGAGGCGGACTACGGCAACCATCCGGTGGCGTCCGGCCCGTACGTGCTGGAGAAGTACGAGCGTGGCAAGGAGGCGAGGCTCGTCCGGAACCCGCACTGGGACCGGGCGACCGATGACACCCGCAAGGCCAACCCGGACACCATCGTCTTCCAGCTCGGCCAGGACACCAGCGTCATCTCGAAGCGGCTGATCGACGACAGCGGTGACGACCAGAGCGCGTTCAGCATCCCGTTCGCCTCTCCCGCGCAGCTGGCCCAGATCCAGGCGAACCCTTCGGCGAAGTCGCGGGTCGTCACCTCGGAATCGGGAGCGCTCGCGTACCTCACGCTGAACACCCAGCGCGGCAAACTCGTCGACCCCAAGGTGCGCCAGGCGTTCCAGTACGCGGTGGACAAGGCCGCGTACCAGGTCGCCAGTGCCGGAAACGCCCAGCTCGCCGGGGACATCGCGACCACACTGATCACGCCGGGCCTGCAGGGGCGCGAACAGTTCGACCTGTACCCGGCTCCGCCGAGCGGTGACCCGGAGAAGGCGAAGAAGCTGTTGGCCGAGGCAGGTCTGCCGAACGGTCTCGACGGCCTGGTCCTGGCCACCCGCAACGAGAACAGCTACCCGGAGAAGGCCGCGGCGATCCAGGCCGCGCTGGCCAGGGCGAACATCAAGATCACCATCAAGGCGCTCGACGAGGACACCTACACGTCCGAAGTGGACACCAAGGGGATCTCGGACTACGACCTGACGCTGACCTCGTGGCAGCCGGACATCCCGTCCGCCAACGCGAACATCCAGCCGCTGTTCCAGTCGACCGAGATCGGCAACGGCGGGGTCAACGAGTCGCGGTACGCCAATCCCGAGGTCGACCGGCTGATCACCGAGGCACAGGCGACGCTGGACCCCGCCGAAGCGGGGAAGAAGTGGGCGGCGCTGGACAAGAAGATCCTCAGCGACTCGCCGGTGGTCCCGCTGATCTACACGCGGAACTCGTTCCTGCACGGATCGAAATTCGGCAACGTCGTGATCGGGCGGTTCCCGGCGTATCCGGACTACCGCCAGTTCGGGCTGATCCAGTGACGGGGGCCTCGCCGTCCGGTGGGCAGGCGGAGCCGGACGGCGAGGCCGCCCTGCTGGCCTTGCGTGACGTCAGTGTCTCTTTTGGACAGACCAGGGCGGCGCGTTCGGTCTCCTGGTCGGTCTCGGCAGGGGAAGTCGTCGCGGTGGTCGGCGAATCAGGCTCGGGCAAATCGGTCACCGCGTTGTCCCTGCTCGGATTGCTGTCGCCGGACGCGGAGGTCTCCGGCCAGGCGCTGCTGTCCGGCCGCGATCTCTACACGCTGACGCCGGACGAACTGCGCGCCGTCCGGGGCAACGAGATCGGCATGGTGTTCCAGGAACCGATGAGCGCGCTGAATCCGGTGTTCCCCATCGGAGACCAACTGATCGAAGCGATCCGCACTCATCAGGACCTGACACCAAAGGCCGCCCGGCGGCGGGCGATCGAACTGCTCGGCCTGGTGGGACTGCCCGCTCCCGAGCAACGGTTCGGGTCGTATCCGCACGAACTGTCGGGCGGTCAGCTGCAGCGGATCGTGATCGCCATGGCGGTCGCCAACGAACCGAAACTGCTGATCGCCGACGAACCGACCACGGCGCTCGACGTCACCGTGCAGGCCGAGATCCTCGAGCTGCTGCGGGATCTGCGCGACCGGCTCGGCACGGCGATCCTGCTGATCACCCACGACATGGGCGTGGTCGCCGACATCGCCGACCGGGTCGTGGTGATGTACGACGGCGGCGTCGTGGAGCAGGACGCCGTGGAAGCGGTGTTCACCTCGCCACGCGAGGACTACACCCGGCGGCTGCTCGGCTCGGTGGTCTCGCTCGGTGCCGCGGCGACGGAAGGAGTCGAGCGGGTGCTCGTGGCGGAGCCGGTCGTGTCCGCTCGTCATCACGCCGCGACCGACCATCCCGCCACCCGGTCGGTGCCGGACGCCCCGGCGGATGCACCCTTGCTGGTGGTGGAAGACCTGTCCGTCACCTATCGCGGCCGCTTCCGGGCGATGGCGGTCCGGGCGGCGGACGGGGTGAGCCTCCACGTCGAACCCGGTGAGATCCTCGGTCTGGTCGGGGAATCGGGGTCGGGGAAGAGCACCGTGGCCGGTGCGGTCACGGGATTGATCCCGCCCACCTCGGGCTCGGTCCGGATCGGTGGGACCGACATCGCCCGGACGAAGGGCAAGACCGCCAAGGCGCTGCGCCGCCGGATCGGCGTGGTCTTCCAGGATCCGTTGTCCTCGCTCAATCCCCGGATCACCGTGGGGGAGAGTGTGGCTACCCCGATCCGGCTGCATCGAACGCATCGCGGGACCCAGGTGGACGAGCGGGTCGCCGGGCTCTTCGAGTCGGTGCGGCTTTCCCCCGATCTGCGCGGTCGCTATCCGCACCAGCTGTCCGGCGGACAGCGGCAGCGCGTGTGTGTCGCCAGAGCGCTGGCGCTCGATCCGGACCTGCTGGTGGCCGACGAGCCGACCAGCGCGCTCGACGTCACCATCCAGGCCCGGATCCTCGATCTCCTGCGGACCTTGCAGGACGAATTCGGTTTCGCCTGCCTGTTCATCAGCCACGACCTCGCCGTCGTCGAGCGGCTCGCCGACCGGGTCGCGGTGATGCATCGCGGCCACATCGTGGAGCAAGGTCCGACGAAGGAGGTGCTCACCGATCCGGTGCACCCCTACACTCACCGCCTGCTGTCGGCCGCGCCGGTCGCCGACCCCGCGGCACAACGGCGGCGGCGTGAAGCCTGGCGACGGCTCCGGGCAGGCGATCCCCTCCCGCCGAGCAGAAGTTCTTCGCCCGCTTAGGGCTTGAGCATTCCGTCGATGGTGTAGGCGACAAGTCGTGCCGCCTGTTCGGCGGAGGCGTGCTCTCGCGTCCAGGCGCCGGCGTTCATCAAGGCGAAGATGTCCGCTCCGGTCACGTCCGCGCGGACCACTCCGGCGGTGACCGCGCGGTTGATCAGCCGCGCGCCGATGTCGGCCATCCGTGCGCAGGACGCGTACAGCTCCGAGGCTTCGTCATCGGCACCGTCCGCCAGCATGGCCGCGAGCCCCCGGTAGGTGGCGGCGTGGGCGACGACCAGGTCGACCCACCGGCGCAGCGCCTCGCCCGGAGCCTGGTCCCGCAAGGTGTCGCCCGCCTCGAACAGCGCCTCGTTCCGTTCACGGAGCAGCGCGCCGACCAGTGCCCTGCGGGTCGGGAAATGCCCGTAGAGCGTGCCGATCGCCACCCCGGCGCGGCGCGCGACGCTTTCGAGTGGAGCGTCCGTGCCGTGTTCGCGGAACACCGCGTCCGCCTCGGCCAGCAGCCGCTCGCGGTTACGGAGCGCGTCGGCCCGTGGCCGGCGTCCGGCGGCTGGACTCACTCTTGCCTCCCGCTTATATCGAGGTACCCTCGACTTAGTAAGTCGAGTCGCCCTCAGTTTAATGGAGATCGTGATGATCCTGATCACCGGCGCGTCCGGGAGTATCGGCCGCCATCTTGTGCACCACCTGCGCGGCGAGGAGATCACCGCGTTCGTACGTGATCCGGCCGTAGGTGACGAACTCGGTTGCCCGTACGTCGTCGGCGATTTCGACGACCCGGAGTCGGTGGCGACGGCGATGACGGGGGTGGACCGGGTGTTCCTCAACGCCGGCGGGGCCCAGCCCGTGACAGGGGAGCAACCGATGGTCCGCCAGCAGCGCGTCGCGATCGACGCCGCCATCGAGGCCGGGGTCGAGCACATCGTGAAGGTGTCGGTCTGGCATGCGCGTGAGGGCGCCAAGCTGGCCGAAGGCGCGCACTGGGTCATCGAGGAGCATCTGAAGAAGTCCGGCCTGGCCTGGAGCATCCTGCAGCCGAGCGGGTTCATGCAGAACTTCCGTACCGGTGCCGCGGTCTTCACCGAGAACGGGGATATTCTCGGCGCGTACGGCGACAGCCGGGTGTCCTATGTGGATTGTTCGGATATCGCCGCGTGCGCTGCCGCCTTGCTGACCGTGAGCCCCCGGGCGGGGGAGACGTTCGTCCTCACCGGACCGGAAGCCCTCACGCACACCGAGATCGCCGCGAAGTTGTCGGCTGTCGCCGGCAGGGAGATCGGCTACGTCGACCTGCCCGCGCAAGCCTGCGCCGCCCGGCTCGCCTCGAACGGTTTGCCCGCCCGATTCGCCCAGGATGTCGCCGCGCTGTTCGCCGAAGTCGCCGAAGGCAGGCTCGCCCCGACCACGGACGCGGTCGCCGACCTCACCGGGCGCCCGCCCCGAACCTTCGACGACTTCCTTCGCGAGAACGCCGAAACGATCCGCGAATCGTGGTCGGGGTCAGCGGCGCGCGTTTCGCATTGAGTCCGCCCAGGCTCATCGCGGTAGCTCGGCGAGGAGCCTCTCGGTGGTTTCGTGCAGTCTGACCGCGTCGCCGCGGCCGAACCATTTCGGTGCCAGCGGTACGAATGCGCCCTCCACTACCGCGGTGAGCCCGTTCCGGCCCGGAGGGTCGAGGTGGGGGAGGATCTGCCCGACGCTGGTCGCCACGCTCTTCCCGGTCGCCCGTAGATGTGACACCTGGGCCGAGGTGGCTCGGTCGTACTCGCCGGCGAAGCTCGTGGCAACGACGCCGGGGTGGTTGAGGACGTACCGGATATCCGGGTGTTGTGCCACGAAATGCACGCCGAGCAGGTCGTTGAGTCGTGCGGCGTGGCCCATCGCGCCGACCCCGTGGTAGTCCTGCTCGAGTTGCAGGTCGTGCCATCGGACGGGAACCTGGCTGCCCGCACCGCCGAAGTTCAGCACGACCGGGGCTTCCGCGCGGCCGAGCGCGGAGGCCAGGCCGTGGCTGAACAAGAACCGGCTCAGGTAGAACAGCGCGAAGTTGCTCTCGAATCCATCCGGGGTCACGAGGCGGGCCGAGCGGTGATAGCGGGCGCCGAGCACCAGCACGTCGATCACCGGGAACCGATCCGCGAGGTGGGCGACCAAACGTTCGTTGTCGCTCACCCGGCTGAGGTCGGCAGCGAGGAAGTGGGCCCGCTCGGCGCTCCTGGCGAACATCCCGCCTTTCGTCTTGCTCGTGCCGACGACCAGGACTTCGTACCCGCGCCGGAGGTACTCCTCGGCGAGGCCTCGCCCGATCCCGTCGGTGCCGCCGGTGATCACTGCCGTGCTCATGGTCGTGTTCCCTTCGTGGGACTCGGGTGGCACTTTATTGCTTTGAGCAATCAAAGCATTGGTGCGCGAGGGCGGCAAGCTCGTCCGAAGGGCGAGGTGTCAGTCCGCGGTGGTGAGCCCGAGCAGTTCGCGCATCCCGGCGAGCATGTGATCCTGCACCAGCAGCAGCACCTCGGCGGTGCGGTCGAGATCGGCCGTGGGCACCTGATCGAGTACCTCCGCGAGCAGGTCGCGGCGGGCGGCGCGGACCCTGGCCATCGTCGCGCGGCCGCTCGGTGTGATCGCGATCCGGGTGATCCTGCGGTCGCGCTCGTCCGGGATCGCCGCCACCAGTCCGTCTCGGCGAATTTGGCGAAGCTGCAAGGAGACCGTCGAGACTTCGATCTGCAGGCACTCGGCGATATCCGAGATGCGCATCGGTTCGGACAGGTCGAAATGCTCGAGCAGGCGCAGTTCGCTGGCGGGCAGATCGCAGTGCGAGCGGCGGGCCACCTCTGCCCGGATGTGCTTGCTTTCGCTCCACCTGACCAGTGCCGACACGCCGGCTTCCAAACGCCCCAACGGGCTCTGGTTCGCGTCTTCGGCTGCGCTCACCCCCACAGGGTAACGAACGACCGCAGGGAAACCCGGTGACCGCGATGTGGGAACACCCGTTCAAGCTCAGGGAGAAGCCTAATCTGCGAGGGTGACGACGTTTGAGGCGGCCGAAGGGGCCACCGCCTTGCCGGCGATCGACATCTCGCGCTTTCGCGATCCCGCCGCGGATCGCGAGGAGTTCCTGACCGGGTTGCGCCGCGCAGCGCACGAGGTCGGCTTCTTCTATGTGGTCGGCCACGGCGTGCCCGAGCGGCTGACCGCCGGGATCTTCCAGAAGGCGAAGGATTTCTTCGCATTGCCGGTCGAGGAACGGCTGGCGATCGAGAACATCCACTCCCCGCAGTTCCGCGGCTATACGCGGACCGGTCACGAGTACACCGGCGGCACTCCCGATTGGCGGGAGCAGATCGACATCGGCCCGGAACGCGCGCCCGTGCCGCCGGGCGGCCCCGCCTGGCAGCGGCTCATCGGCCCCAACCAATGGCCTGAAACGCTTCCCGGGCTCCGGGATACGACACTGGCGTGGCAGGCGGAGGCGTTGCGGGTCAGCCGTGAAGTACTGCGCGCGCTCGCGGCGGCGCTGGGACAGGACGAGGGCTACTTCGACGCCTGGTTCGACGACGAGGCCACCACCCACGTCAAGATCATCCGCTATCCCGGCCGTCCCACGGCCGAGCGGGAACAGGGCGTCGGGGCGCACAAGGACTACGGCTACCTCGCCTTGTTGCAGCAGGACGAGATCGGCGGTCTGCAAGTCCAGTCGGCCGACGGTGGCTGGATCGACGCGACCCCGATCCCGGGCAGTTTCGTGTTCAACATCGGCGAAATGCTGGAGATCGCGACGCAGGGCTATCTGAAGGCGACACGCCACCGCGTGGTCAGCCCACCCGCCGGCGTGGAGCGGTTTTCGGTGCCGTTCTTCCTCGGGCCGCGCCTGGACGCCATCGTCGAACCCCTGCGGCTTCCGCCGGAACTGGCGGCGGAGGCGCACGGGATCAGCCAGGACGCGGACAATCCGCTGCACGCGGCGTTCGGGGAGAACGCGCTCGTCGGCTGGCTGCGTTCGCATCCGAAAGTCGCCGAGCGCTGGTGGAGCGACGTCCTGGCGGAGCGCGGATGACCTCCCTGCCTTCCTCCGAAATTCGGCAGATCCACGCCGACGCGCACCACGGCGAGCAACCGGACCAGTAGTAGGTCCGCGAGGGACGCTATCGAATCGCTCAATATGATGGCGCGGTATTCGGCGCTTCGAGAGCGCGCTCAAACTGTTCGTGAAAGCGGACACGCCCGAACTCGTGATGGTGTCGCCGAAGATCACGGCATATCGAGGTCAGGCCCGGTTGGACGGTGAGCAGGTAGCGCACTTCGCCGATGACCGCCTCCGAACTGCCCTCCGTGGAGCGGCATGATTTTCCGGCCGTTCTTCGGCAGTCAAGTGTCCCTTCAAAGTGACCCGTCCGGATGGCGTCTGCCCGACAGGGAAGCCGAAGGTGCCCATTGTGACGCCCTGGCAGATCGGCGAGCCTCGAACAGTGTGACGGTATCGTGCTGTTCTGCGGGAAAGTGCGTGAAGTTCGATCTCCGGCAATTCACGTTGGCGAGGTGTCGCATTCATGAATGAGCGCGAAGTCGACAGGCGACGACTCGGGTCGTCCGGTCCGGCCCGCGACCGGAGTACTCGTCCCCGGGCCACGGAAGACAAGCTCCCGCCCGGTGTACCGCCGGGCGTGGCGAACGTGGCGAACCTGCAACGCCTCGCCGGGAACAAAGCCGTCACCGCCTATCTCGGGGCGAAGAAGCCCGGGCTTCCCGTCCAGCGCGACGTCAACAAGCGAGGTACCTTCGCCGGCTGGGGCGGGACGAACGACAGCAGCGTGATGGTCAACGCCAACGCGTCCGTCGACGTCGCCGACGGGAACCGCTCGGTCAGCCATCCGGCCTGGTTCCTCAGCAACGCCACGGAGACGGTCGAGGTCGATCCCGGAGCGACGGGAACCGTGCTGCTCCGGCTGCCCTGGTATTGGCACCACCACGGCATCGTCCAGGAACTCGGCCTGGTCTACGGCACGAACGAACGGCACATCCACGCTGGTGGTGGTCCCATCGACTATTGGGTTTCGGCGCCCTTCACGGTGACACCCGAAGGCCGAGTGGCTTTCGTCAACACCACTCCCGGCGGCACGCTCGGTGCCGCCGGGTACCTCGAAGGGGTTCCGACCATCACTTCACGAGACGGCGAGAATTCCGGCACCCTGACGGTCAGCGTCGTCTTCCGGGCGCTCCAGACCACCACCACGACGGACACCGGAACGAGGACGACGACCACCACGCTCACCGGATCGGGAACCGGGGCCGCCAGCCCGGGCGGAGTGGGGGGATCGGTGACCACGGGCGGCAGCTATGGGGTGAGCGAGGCCAATTCGCATGCGGTCGGAGTGACGGTGAGCGGTACCACCTCGGTCACGTGCAGCTTCGCGGTCAACATCCGGGTGCGGATCCCGCCGAAGATCACGAAGATGAAGACCATCTTCTATTCCGCCGAGGGCAGGTTCAGGTCCGGAAACGACGGCATTCTGGGGGTGAACGAGTGGTGGGCGTCCCTCCCGGCGCCGGTGCGTGAATTAATCGTTTCCGGGCGGAAACCGGTGCGGATCACTGGCCGCGCGAGCCAGACCGGCAGCCCGGAGCGGAACGAGCGGGTGATCGCCGGCCGCATCGACGACGTCACCAGGCGCCTGCACAACGTCGCGGGCCGGATGGAAGTCGTGCCCGACAGCGAGTTCACCGTGCCCAACGAGCGGTCGGTCGTGATCAGGGTCGAGTACACGGCCGCCGAGGCGCGGGCCGGGGGAGCGGGATCGCCGTGAGCCTCGCCGTGCCGTCTTGAACGACTGAAGCCCCGCCCCTCCGAGGAGGAGCAGGGCTTCTGACCTGCGACAACAGATGGTGCGCGATACTGGGATTGAACCAGTGACCTCTTCCGTGTCAGGGAAGCGCTCTCCCGCTGAGCTAATCGCGCGAGGTGGAGACGGGATTCGAACCCGTGTACACGGCTTTGCAGGCCGTTGCCTCGCCTCTCGGCCACTCCACCGTGTCAGGCCCGAGAGGGCCTTCCGAGCGGATGACGGGATTCGAACCCGCGACCCTCACCTTGGCAAGGTGATGCGCTACCAGCTGCGCTACATCCGCACATCCTCGGTCTGGATGGGAGTTCAGAGCCTCGCGGTTCTGTCTCTCACCCCGTCGCCGTGGTGTGTGTGAACACTATCCGATCCCGAAAACGGCTCTGCAACCGGGGTGCCACTTGCTGTTCGCAAGGCCGTCATCAGGCCAGATCGTTGGGAATCAGGTGCGTCAGGGCGTCGTCGACGTCGACCCACAGATGCTCGTTGCCCGGGAGCACGACGTCGTAGGTCCGGTCGAGGAAGTCGGCCAGCTCCTGAGCGGACGCCTCGAACATGGCGTGCCCGGACGGCGAGTTCAGTTCGATGAGGACGGACTCGGGGTCTTCGACGGAGGGGCGGATGCGTACGTCGCCGTCGCCCGCGTCGGCCAGGAGGCCGTCGGCGAGGAGATCGCGCGCGTAGACCCACTCGACCCAGCCGGCGCGGCCGGTGCGGAAGGCGGCCACGACCGCGTACGGGTCGCGGGTGTCGTATCGCAGTTCCACCTTCACCGGGACCGCGGGGGTCCGCGGCGCCAGGAGGTCGAACACCGCCGTCGAGCGGAGCGTCACGTGATCGTTGCGCATCGTCCTACCCTTCGTCTCCTTCCCGGCCCGGTCGAACCGAGTGGCGATGATGTGACGTTTCGGCCGGCTGATCGGAACGCGGTTTTGCCGCAGATCACCCGGACGGGGTCATCGGACCCCGGGTCCATACTCCGTCACCCCATCATCACCCGCGCGACGCGCAGCCCTCCATGCGCCCTGCAGGCAGTCCACATGTACATACTGCGCGGTTTAGTCGTCACGCGATAGCACCGTCGCACGAATGTCGAAACGCGTCGCGGGCGGCCCCCGGCCGGGACAACCCCGACTAGCTCGTGGTTGTTCGCTCCGTATTTGCTGGTGAGCGGAGTGTGGTCGGAGGGAACCACCCGTTTGCAGGCCCCCTAAAGTCGTGGGGTAGAGTCTGCCGGACACCGCGAGCGGGCGATTAGCTCAGCGGGAGAGCGCTTCGTTCACACCGAAGAGGTCACTGGTTCGATCCCAGTATCGCCCACCGGATGAAGGCCCTGGACCATCGGTCCGGGGCCTTGATTCGTTTTCGGCCACGGTCGGCGGTGAGCCGTCCGGAGGTATTCGATCCCCAGGTCGGACGCGGGTTGTGTGGGGGCGGTACTTCTGCCGTCGCGGGCGGCCCGGCCGATGCGGGCGAATCCACTCGGGGCGATCGCGGGCGCGGAGTACCGCCGGTTCGAAGATCCCCGAAGTCGGCCCCTCCGGCCGGTGTGGACATTCGCCGGAGATCTCGTGTCGCGACGCGAAAATGTCGCATGATCCGACCATTGAGACTTCTTTGTGATCCTCGGCACGAAACGTCCGTGCAAAGGTCCAGACCATGAAGAAAGTGATGTGGGGCATGGCCGGGCGGCTCACTCGTCCGGCTCCGGCCGAGGGGTCGCCGTGACGCTGACGTGATGTGACGAAACGCCACGCCGGTGACCGATTGACAAGGTAGGTCGGCGCGCGGTGGGCGCACCCGCCGGGCCGTGGTCCTCGCGGGGTGTGAAATCCACAGTGGACCGGCTTGAGATCGACTCGCGCGAACCGTCCATTGTGGAGTTTTCCGGGCTGTTCGGCCGATCGGGGAACCGGTGCTCCAAGTGGCCGCGAGTCATGGGAATTCGTGACTACTTTGAGTAGTTGTTCGGAGGATACGGTCTATTACGCATCGTCATCATCTTGTTATCAACACGGCATTCATTTGCCGGATGCTCGCCCAGGGTGTGGCTGGAAATCCTTGTAACGATGGCCGGAGAGTGGCCGATACCTTGGCGTGTGTCGCCCCATCGGCCGCTGAGAGACCGTGAGAATCGATCACTCTTCGAGATCAGTCTCATTTACTCAGCGTGTTGATCCGGCGTTCGGGAATCCCCACTCCGGGAGGTCTGATGGAAGAGTCGGTGCGGCCGTCGTCCACCGTCAACGGGACGCCGCAGCACATCGACCTCCAGTCGATTCCGCTTCCCCCGCAACGGGGCGCGGGGGATGCCGCCGCGGTCGGCACCACGTCCGCGCGGCCCCCGTACGCGGCTTGGGAATCGCGCTACCGCGCCTGGGTCATCGGTAGTGACGTTTTCACCGCGTTCGTGCTCATCGTGATGAGCGCCTTCTTGATCGATCGATCCGATCCGCACGACATGCACGCGCTCGGTACCGCCGCGGCCTTCCTGTTCGGGTTGTCGGTCTGCCGTGCCTGGAGTCCGCGTGTACTGGGCGAGGGCGCGGAGGAATACCGGACGCTCGGGCGCGGCCTCGTGGCCACCGCCGTCCTCGTCGCGTTGGGCGGCCTGCTCTTCGGCGCGCTCGCCGTGCAGCCGTGGGTCTTCATCGTCGTCCCGATGATCTCGGTCTTCATGTTCCTGCAGCGGTACGCGCTGAGACAGGTGCTGCACCGGCGCAGGCGGCTCGGTGAATGCCTGCTCCCGGTGCTCGCGGCGGGAAGTCCCGACACGGTCGCCGATCTGATCGCCCGCACGAAGGCCGATCCTCATGTCGGCTGGCGCGTGGAGGCCGTCTGCACGTATTCCGGTGCCGGCGCGGAGCGGGGGAGCGGCGAGGTGGAAGGCGTCCCGATCGTCGGGAAGCTCGACGACCTCGCGGGCCACGTCCGCCGCGGCGGTTACCGGGTGGTCGCCGTGACCGCCGATCAACACTGGAACCCGAAGCGCCTCCAGCGGCTCGCCTGGGACCTCGAAGGAACGTCGGCCGAGATGGTGGTCGCGCCGATGCTCATGGAGGTGGCCGGCCCCCGGCTGAACGTCTCCGGTGTGCTCGGTATGCCACTGCTGCGGGTGACCGCGCCGATGTTCACCGGCGGCCGTCGTCTGGTCAAGGAAGCGCTCGACCGGTTCGGCTCCGCCTTGCTCCTCACCTTCTTTTCCCCGCTGCTGCTGGCGATCGCGGTCGCGATCAAACTGGACGACCACGGCCCGGTGATCTACCGGCAGCGTCGCGTCGGCCGCGACGGGCACACCTTCACGATGCTGAAGTTCCGCACGATGGTCACGAACGCCGACAAGCTCAAGCAGGATCTCCAGTCTGACAACGAAGGCGCGGGCCCGCTGTTCAAGATGCGCAAGGACCCGCGGGTGACCCGGGTCGGCGGCCTTCTCCGCCGGTACTCCCTCGACGAGCTGCCGCAGTTGCTCAACGTCGTGAGCGGCCGGATGTCGCTCGTCGGCCCCCGTCCGCCGCTGCCCGAGGAGACCGCGAAGTACGCTCCCGACGCGCGCCGCCGTCTCCTGGTCAAGCCGGGGCTGACCGGCCTCTGGCAGGTCAGCGGCCGCAGTGACCTCAGCTGGGCCGAGAGCATCCGCCTCGACCTGCGTTACGTCGAGGACTGGTCGCTGGCCCTCGACCTGGTGATCCTCTGGAAGACCTTCCGCGCGGTGGTGCAGGGACGAGGTGCCTACTGACGCTTTCCTGTGACCGGACCCACACGCAGAGATAGTTGAGCGAGAAATAGTTCAGCGCTCAACTAGGTTGGGACGGGTACAGGACGCGTACGGAAGGAAGATCCACCCATGACCACCAGCGTTGAGCCGACCGAAGCCTTGAACCTCCCGCAGGACGTTCAGGACCTGTTGTTCCGCGAGGCCCGCACCGCGAACAACTTCAGCGACGAGCCGGTGACCGACGAGCAGATCCGCGCGATCTACGAGCTGGTCAAATGGGCCCCGACGTCGATGAACAACCAGCCGCTGCGCGCGCTGGTGATCCGCACCGAAGAGGGCAAGAAGCGGCTGTCCCCGCTGATGTCCGAGGGCAACCGCGCCAAGACCGAGGCCGCGCCGGTGACCGTCGTGCTGGCCGCCGACACCGAGTTCCACGAGAACCTGCCGCGCACCTTCCCGCACTTCCCTGGCGCGAAGGACCTGTTCGCCGATGAGGCGGCTCGCGTCGAGACCGCCAAGCTCAACGCGCTGCTGCAGGTCGGTTACTTCATCATCGGCGTCCGCGCCGCCGGGCTGGCCGCCGGCCCGATGACCGGCTTCGACGCCGAGGGCATCGACAAGGAGTTCTTCGCGGACAAGCCGTGGAAGTCCCTCGTCGTGATCAACGTCGGCAAGCCGGGCGAGAACCCCTGGTTCGACCGCCTGCCGCGGCTGGACTTCGACGAGGTCGTCGAGACCGTCTGACCTCGTTCCTCGATACGCGAAGGCCTTCTTCCGATGGGAAGGAGGCCTTCGTGGTGTTAGGGGTAATGCGCGTGAGCCGCGCCGCACCTGACGACTAACATCACGGGAACCATCCGCTTTAACCGCGAGGAGTCCATCGTGTCCCAGCCGTCGTCAGTAGCAGCCGCAACCGCCCCGCGCGTGGTGGTACCGGCGGGCACTACGGCGGGCACCGCGGTCCGCGAAGCCGGGCTGCCGACCAAGGGGCCGGACACGATCGTCGTCGTGCGCGACGCCGAGGGGAACCTCCGCGACCTCTCCTGGGCCCCGGAGGCCGAAGTCGAGGTCGAAGCCGTCGCGGCGAACACCGAGGACGGCCGCAGCGTCATCCGCCACTCGGCCGCCCACGTGCTCGCCCAGGCCGTGCAGCAGCAGTTCCCGCAGGCCAAACTGGGCATCGGCCCGCCGGTCAAGGACGGCTTCTACTACGACTTCGCCGTCGACACCCCGTTCACCCCGGAAGACCTGCAGGCGCTCGAGAAGCGCATGAAGCAGATCGTGAAGGGCGCGCAGCAGTTCTCCCGCCGCGTCTTCGACTCGGTCGACGAGGCCAAGAAGGAACTGGCCGACGAACCGTTCAAGCTGGAACTCGTCGACATCAAGTCCGATGTGGACACCTCCGAGGTGATGGAGGTCGGCGGCGGCGAGCTGACCATCTACGACAACCTCGACCCGCGCACCAAGGAACGCGTGTGGAGCGACCTCTGCCGCGGCCCGCACGTGCCGACCACCAAGTTCATCCCGGCGTTCAAGCTCACCAGGGTCGCCGCCGCCTACTGGCGCGGTGACGACAAGAACCCGCAGTTGCAGCGGATCTACGGCACCGCCTGGGAATCCACCGAGGCGCAGGACGTCTACCTGAAGCGCCTGGCCGAGGCCGAGCGGCGCGACCACCGCAAACTCGGGGTCGAGCTGGACCTGTTCTCCTTCCCCGACGAGATCGGCTCGGGGCTGCCGGTGTTCCACCCCAAGGGTGGGATCATCCGGCAGGAGATGGAGAACTACTCGCGCCAGCGGCACGTCGAGGCCGGGTACGACTTCGTCTACTCGCCGCACATCACCAAGGGCGCGCTGTTCGAGACCTCCGGTCACCTCGACTGGTACCGCGACGGCATGTACCCGGCGATGCACCTCGACGCCGAGCACAACGAGGACGGTTCGGTCCGCAAACCCGGCCAGGACTACTACCTCAAGCCGATGAACTGCCCGTTCCACGACCTGATCTTCCGTTCGCGCGGGCGTTCCTACCGGGAACTGCCGCTGCGGATGTTCGAGTTCGGTTCCGTGTACCGCTACGAGAAGTCCGGCGTGATCCACGGCCTGACCCGCGTACGCGGCATGACGCAGGACGACGCGCACATCTTCTGCACCCTGGAGCAGGTCCCCGGTGAGCTGAAGTCCCTTTTGGACTTCGTGCTGAACCTGTTGCGCGACTACGGTCTCGACGACTTCTACCTCGAACTGTCCACTCGGAACGACGAGAAGTACATCGGTTCGGACGAGGTGTGGGACGAGGCGACCGAGGTCCTCCGCACCGCCGCCGTGGACTCCGGGCTGGAATTGGTGCCGGATCCGGGGGGCGCTGCGTTCTACGGGCCCAAGATCTCCGTGCAGGCGAAGGACGCACTGGGCCGCACCTGGCAGATGTCGACCATCCAGCTGGACTTCATGCTGCCCGAGAAGTTCGAACTGGAGTACACCGCGGGCGACGGCAGCCGTCAGCGCCCGGTGATGATCCACCGCGCGCTGTTCGGCTCGATCGAGCGGTTCTTCGGCGTGCTGACCGAGCACTACGCGGGCGCTTTCCCGGCGTGGCTGTCGCCGGTCCAGGTGGTCGGCATCCCGATCACCGAGGACCAGGTCGAGCACCTGCGCGGGGTCGAGAAGGCGCTGCGGGCCAAGGGGATCCGGGTCGACGTCGACGCGAGCGGCGACCGGATGCAGAAGAAGATCCGCACCCACACCACGCAGAAGGTGCCCTTCATGCTCCTGGCGGGCGCGAAGGACGTCGAGGCGGGCGCGGTGTCGTTCCGGTTCCGTGACGGCGGCCAGATCAACGGCGTCTCGGTGGACGACGCCGTCGAGGCGATCGCCGGCTGGGTTCAGCGCCGTGAGAACGCTTCGCCGACCGTGGCGGGCTTGGAGGCGGTACTCCGGTGACGGGCCTCGATGGCCCTGACGTCGTCGGACAGGACGGTGTGGGGGTCCCGGACGCGTTGCAGCGCCTGTGGACCCCGCATCGGCTCGCCTACGTGCAGGGGTCGAAGCGACCCGACGAAGGCTGCCCGTTCTGCCATCTCCCCGAGAAGAGTGACGAGGACGCGCTGATCCTCGCGCGCGGGAAGACGGTGTACGCGGTACTGAACCTGTACCCGTACAACCCGGGGCACCTGATGGCCGTGCCGTACCGCCATGTCGCGGACTACACGGACCTGACGCCGGAGGAGACCGTCGAGGTGGCGGAGTTCACCCAGCACGCGATGCGGGTGATCCGGGAGGTGTCGTCGGCGCACGGGTTCAACATCGGGATGAACCAGGGTGTGATCGCCGGGGCGGGCATCGCCGCGCATCTGCACCAGCACGTGGTGCCGAGGTGGGGTGGCGACGCGAACTTCATGCCGGTGATCGGGCACACGAAGGTGTTGCCGCAGTTGCTGGGGGAGACGCGGCAGTTGCTGGCGGACGCCTGGTAGTTCAGGCCCTCGCGCCCCTGTTCCGCTCCGGAATGCAATGAACGGTCCTTTCCTTGCAAAATTAGCAAGGAAAGGACCGTTCCTAGCGCGCGCCGGTGGTCACCCAGGGCCGGGGTCCGGCCGCTGGCTGATGTCATGAAAGGGCCGTTCAGGACGAAAAACGTCCTGAACGGCCCTTTCATGACACTCAGGGGGGCCTCAGGCGTTGAGCGCGGCCTGCAGCTCGATGTCGATCTTGACCTTCTCGGACAGGAAGGCGTTGCCCTCCGGGCCGATGCCGAAGTCGCGGCGGTTCACCGTGGCGGTGGCCGAGACACCGAGGGTGGTGGCGTTGTCGTTGGCCGGGTTGGTGCCGATGCCGTTGAACTCCGCCTCGAGCGAGACCGGGACGGTCTTGCCGCGCCAGGTGAGCTCGCCGTCGATGACGTAGTCGCCGCCGTCCTCGCGGATGCCGGTCGAGCGGAAGGTGATGACCGGGTGCTCGTCGACGTGGAAGAAGTCCTCGGACTTGAGGTGCGTGTCACGACCGTCGACGCCGCTGGCGACCGACGAGGCGTCGATCTCGACGGTGACCGACGAGTCGAGGATGTTGTCGGCGGTGACGACCTCACCGGTGAAGGCGGTGAAGTTGCCCCGGGACTTCGCCAGGCCGAGGTGCTTCACGGTGTAGGCGATGTCGGAGTGGGCGGTGTCGATCGTCCACTTGCCTGCGACGTAGCCCGGGATCTCGGTGGTGGTCATGTGAGTCGATCTCCAAAAAGTCTGTGTGCGTTCGTGGTGAACCCTCGTCTGGTTGAGCGCTCAACAACGACTGTAGCGCAATTTGGTTGAGCGCTCAACCAGGGGTAGAATGGGCGTCATGTCCGAACCCCGATGGCTCTCCGACGAGGAGCAAAAAGTCTGGCGCGACTTTTCCGCCGCCACGCGGATGCTGCAAGCGCACCTGGAGGGCCAGCTTCAGCACGAGGCGGGCATGCCTCACACCTACTACGAAGTGCTCGTCGCCCTTTCCGAGGCGCCGGAGCGGCGGCTGCGGATGAGCGAGCTCGCCGACGCGCGCAAGGCGTCGCGCAGCAGGCTCTCGCACGCGGTCGCGCGCCTGGAGGCGAACGGCTGGGTGCGTCGTGAGTCCTGTCCCACCGACAAACGCGGTTCCTGGGCGGTGCTCACCGCCGACGGTTTCGCCGCGCTGGAGGAGGCCGCGCCCGGGCACGTCGCGGCGGTCCGTGAGAGCCTCTTCGACCCGCTGACCCCCGAACAGGTGAAGGCGCTCGGCGAGATCAGCGCCGCCGTACTGGAGCGGCTGTCGCCGAAATGCGCCGCCGCCGAGGCGGAATTGGCGCTGCGGGAAGAGGGTCTCGCGGACCTCGCCGACTCGGCCGAACTGGCCAAAGCGGACTGACCTGGAGCCGGTCCAGGGGCGGGCGCGACGACGAGTGTCGGTGCGGGTGGATAGGCTTCGGGCGGCCACCCGACCCTGCTGCTTTAGGTGCACCTGAAGAACCGATGCTCAACATTTTCGCGCGCGCCTCCGTTTCCCGCGTCACCGACCCGATGGGGAAGGTGCTCGTGCGCGCCGGTCTGACCCCCAACGCGATGACCGTCATCGGCACGGCCGGGGCGGTGCTGTGCGCGCTCGGGTTCTTTCCCAACGACATGCTGCTGTGGGGCACCTTCACGGTCTGGGGCTTCGCGATGCTGGACCTGCTCGACGGCGCGATGGCCCGCGCCCGCGGGTACGGCACGGCGTTCGGCGCCGTCCTCGACGCGACCTGCGACAGGCTGGTCGACGGCGCGTTGTTCGCGGCGATCGCCTGGTGGTGCTTCGTCCACGACGACAACCGCCCGGCCGCGGCCGCCGCGCTGATCTGCCTGGTGCTCGCGCAGGTCATCTCGTACGTCAAGGCCCGCGCCGAGGCCTCCGGGCTGGAGGCGGACGGCGGCCTCGTCGAACGCGCGGAACGCCTGATCATCGCCCTCGTGGGAACCGGATTGCACGGTCTGGGCGTTCCGTACACCGTGGACATCACGCTCTGGCTCCTCGCGGTGCTTTCGGTGATCACCCTCCTGCAGCGGACGGCCGCGGTGGCCAAGGCGGCGAGGGCCGCCAAGGCGGCGGGGCCACCCGCCGCGGAGGGCGGGGCATGAGCGGGTTCTCCCAGCGGCTCAGTGACTTCGGCTACGCGACGGGCTGGCGGCTCGCGCGCTGGCTGCCGGAGTCGATGGGCTCGGTGACCTTCGGCCTGGGCGCCGATCTGGCCGTCCGGCGGGACGGCGGCGGGGTGCGCCAGCTTCGGCGCAATCTCGCGAGGGTCGTGCCGCAGGCGGACGGCGTCGAACTCGACGAACTGACCCGCCGCGCGATGCGGTCGTACGCCCGCTACTGGCACGAGATGTTCCGGCTGCCCTCGATGGACCACAAGGAGGTCAGCCGCAAGGTCGCCCAGTCGATCACCGGCGTGGAGAACCTCGACGCCGCTCTCGCCGAGGGCAACGGCGCGGTGATGGCGCTGCCGCACAGCGGGAACTGGGACGCCGCCGGCGTCTGGCTCGCCGACTATCTCGGTGGTTTCACCACGGTCGCGGAGCGGCTGAAACCCGAGTCGCTGTACCAGCGGTTCGTGTCCTACCGGGAATCGCTCGGTTTCGAGATCGTCCCGCTGAGCGGCGACAGCTCCGCGATGCGCGTACTGCTCAAGCGGCTGCGCGAGAACAAGGCGATCTGCCTGGTGGGGGATCGGGACCTGACGAACTCCGGCGTGCCGGTCAAGTTCTTCGGCGAGCAGACCCGCATGCCGGGCGGGCCGGCCAGGCTCGCCGCCACCACCGGCGCCGCGCTGATCCCGGCCGGCTGCTGGTTCACCGAGGACGGCTGGCAGATCCGCCTCCACCCGCGGATCCGGGTTACGAACCGCTCCGAGGTCCCGGCGGCCACCCAGGCGCTGGCGGACATCTTCGCCGGGGACATCGCCGCGCATCCGGCCGACTGGCACATGATGCAGAAGTTCTGGATCTCCGATTTCGAAGCCGGGGAACAGGCCGAACTCGGCGAAGCGAGCTGAGCGGATGGCTCAGTCGCGGGTCATGAAGATCGGGATCGTCTGCCCCTATTCGTTCGACGTGCCGGGCGGCGTGCAGGGACACGTCATCGATCTCGCGAAGGCGCTGCTGGCGCGCGGGCATCAGGTCTCGGTGCTCGCACCGGCGGACGAGGACTCCGACGTCCCGGATTTCGTGGTCCCCGCCGGGAAAGCGCTCGGCATCCCGTACAACGGCTCGGTCGCGCGGCTGCAGTTCGGCCCGGTGTCCTACGCCCGCGTACGGCGATGGATCCGCGACGGTGATTTCGACGTCCTGCACCTGCACGAGCCCGCCGCGCCGAGTCTTTCGTTGCTGGCGCTGAAGGTCGCGGACGGTCCGATCGTGGCGACCTTCCACACCGCGACGACGCGTTCGCGCACACTGGCGGCGTTCCAGCCGGTGCTGCGCCCGCTGCTGGAGAAGATCACCGCGCGGATCGCGGTTTCGGCGCTGGCCCGCCGGGTCCAGGTCGAGCACGCCGGGGGTGACGCGGTCGAGGTGCCCAACGGCGTCGACGTCGACTTCTTCTCGCGCGCGCTCCCGCTGGACGGCTACCCGCGAGCAGGCGGCACGGTCGGTTTCGTCGGGCGGTACACCGAGCCCCGCAAGGGGATGGGGGTGCTGCTGGAGGCGTTGCGGATGCTGTTGCCGGAGTTCGAGGAGCTGCGGCTGCTGGTCGTCGGCCGCGGCGACGCGGATCAGCTCCGGCGCGAGGCCGGTCCGGAGCTGGCGCCGCATATCGATCTGCTCGGCCAGGTCGACGACGCGACGAAGGCGCGGGCGCTGCGCAGTGTCGACGTCTACTGCGCGCCGAACACGGGCGGCGAGAGTTTCGGGATGATCCTCACCGAGGCGATGGCGGCGGGAACGCCCGTCCTGGCGAGCGGCCTCGACTCGTTCCGCCGGGTCCTCGACGACGGCAAGGCCGGGATGCTGACCGAGACCGGCGACGCGGCGGCGCTGGCCGACGGGCTACGTGAGCTGCTCGGAGACCCGGCCCGACGGGCATCGCTGGCGGCGGCCGCGGGGGAGCGCGTCGCGATGTTCGACTGGTCCGTGGTCACGACGCAGGTCCTGCGGGTGTACGAGACGGCGATCGCCGCCGACCCCCGGCGGGTCGGCGCGGGCGAACGCGAGTTCAGCCGGTGACGACCTGGGTGTGGATCGGCGGACTGGTGGCCGCGATCGTGGTACTGGGCGGGTTGTTCCTGCTCGCGACGGCGAACCGGCTCGACCGGCTGCACGTCCGCACGGACGCGGGCTGGGCGGCCCTCGACGCCGCCCTCGCGCGCCGCGCCGTCGTCGCTAGGGCGGCCGCCGCGATCCTCGGTGATGAGGAGCTGCGCACGCTGGGCGAGCGCGCCGAGCGCGCGCCGAGACCGGATCGCGAAGCCGAGGAAAGCGAACTGACGCTGCGGCTGGCGCGCGTCGATCGCGCGGCCTTGCCGTCGACGCTGGCCGAAGAGCTGACCGACGCCGAGCACCGCGTCGTCATCGCGCGCCGCGTGCACAACGACGCCGTCCGGGACACTTTGCACCTGAGGCGGCGCCGGAAGGTCCGGTACTTCGGCCTCGCCGGGACCGCCCGGCTTCCGGAATACTTCGAGATCGCCGAGCCAGAACTTTAGGAGGATGGACCGATGAGCGATCGGCTGCTGGTGGCGGTGTTCGCGACGCCGGTCGCGTCGTTCCTCCTGCGCTATGGCAAGGATCTCGGCTACAGGGCCGTCTTGTTCGAGCCGGACGGCGCACGCGTCACGGACGTCGAGCCCGGACTGGAGGCCGTCACGACGCTGCCGGAACTCGGCGCGGACGCCGACGTCGTCGTCACCGATCACGACCGGCCCGAGCTCGGCGACGTGCTCAAGGCCGTGCTGGACCGCCCGGCGCGGTGGGTCGGGGTGCTCGGCAATCCGCGCCACGCGGGCCCGCACGTCGCCGCGCTCAAGGCTTTGGACGTTCCGGACCACGAGATCGCGCGCGTCCACCGCCCGGTCGGGCTGAACATCGGCTCACGCACGCCGCCCGAGATCGCCGTCGCCACCCTGGCCGGTCTGGTGGCGGACCGGAACGGCCGTCCGGGCGGCTTCGAGTTCAAGTAGGCCCGCGTTTAGTCCTCTGAATGCGATCCTTGCGCACGCAAGCATCGCATTCAGAGGACTAAACGCGGTGTCAGTAGGCCACCGCCCCTTCCGGCATCGGCTCGAACCGGGCATGCCTGCGGGTGAACGTCGCGGTGCCCGACGTCAGGGAACGTAGGTCGATCGCGTAGCGCAGCAATTCCACGGCCGGCACCTCGGCGCGGATGATCGTGCGGCCGCCTTCACCCGATTCAGTGCCGAGTACGCGGCCGCGCCGGGACGAGAGATCGCCCAGCACGGTGCCCAGGTGCTCGTCCGGAAGCCGTACGGCCACCTCTTCGAGTGGTTCGAGCAGCGCGATCTTGCCCGCCGCGGCGGCCTCCTTCAACGCCAGCGCGCCCGCCGTCTGGAACGCGGCGTCCGACGAGTCGACGCTGTGCGCCTTGCCGTCGACCAGGGTCACCCGGATGTCGATCAGCGGATGACCATCGACGAGTCCTCGCTGGGCTTGTGCCCGGACTCCCTTCTCCACGCTCGGGATGAACTGGTGCGGCACCGAACCGCCGACGACCTTGTCCACGAACTCGAAGCCCGACCCCCTCGGCAGCGGCTGGACCTCGATATCGCAGACGGCGAACTGGCCGTGCCCGCCGGATTGCTTGACGTGCCGTCCGTGCCCGCGAGCCGGCCCGGCGAACGTCGAGCGCAGGCTGATGCGGACGGGTTCGGTGCCCACGTCGGCGCCTCCCGCGCGCAGCCGCGACAGCACGACGTCGGCGTGCGCCTCGCCCATGCACCACAGCACGAGTTGGTTGGTCTCGGCGTTGCGGTCCAGCCGGAGCGTGGGGTCGCCCGCGACCAGCCGCGACAGATTGCGCGCCAGCGTGTCCTCGTCGCTGCGGGTCTTCGCGACGACGGCGACCGGCAGCAACGGCTCCGGCATCGCCCACGGCTTCATGATCAGCGGGTCTTCCGGTGAGGAAACGGTGTCGCCGGTTTCCGCCGAGCCGACCTTGGTGAGCGCGCAGAGGTCGCCCGCGACGCAATACGGGACTTCGCGCAGGTTCGCCCCGAGCGGGGAGTACAGATGCGCGACCCGCTCGTCGGCGTCGTGATCCTCGTGGCCGCGTTCGGCGAGGCCGTGGCCCGAGACGTGCACCGGCCGTTCCGGGCGAAGTGTCCCGGAGAACACCCGCACCAGCGAGACCCTGCCGACGTAGGAGTCGACGGCGGTCCGGACCACCTCGGCCGCCAGCGGGCCGTCGGGGTCGGCGCGGAGCCCGGCGTGCGGCTCCCCGGTGGGCGAGGTGACCTCCGGCGGGACGTGCTCCAACGGCGACGGGAAGGCGCGCACGATCCCGTCGAGGACTTCGGCCAGCCCGACCCCGGTCGTCGCGCACACCGGGATCACCGGATGGAAGGAACCACGCGCGACGGCGGTTTCGAGGTCGGCGATCAGCGTGTCCTCGGGGATCTCCTCGCCGGAGAGGTACCGGTCCATCAGGGACTCGTCTTCGCTCTCGGCGATGACCCCTTCGATAAGCTCGTTGCGGGCCTCGGTCATCCGGCTGAGTTCGGCCTCGTCCGGCTCGCCGATTTCGGGCGGGAAGCCCTGGGAGTAGTCGAAATAGCGGCGCGTGATGAGCCCGACGAGCCCGTCGCGCGCGGGCAGGTACAGCGGCAGGACGCCGGCGCCGAAGGCCTCCTGGCAGGCCGCGATCTCGCCTTCGGGGTCGGCGCGGTGATGGTCCAGCCGGGAGACGACCACCGCCCTCGGCATCCCGACCGCGGCGCACTCCTCCCAGACCGCGACCGTGGCCGCGTCGACGCCTTCCGCCGCGCAGACCACGAACAACGCCGCGTCGGCGGCGCGGAGTCCGGCCCGCAGCTCACCGACGAAATCGGCGTACCCGGGGGTGTCGATGAGGTTGATCTTGTGGTCTTGGTGCAACACCGGCGCGACCGAAAGGCCGACCGACCGTTGCTGCCGGACCGCGGCGGGATCGTGATCGCACACCGTGGTCCCTTCCACCACCGAGCCTGCCCGCGTCACCGTGCCGGACGCGGCGAGCAAGGCCTCGGCGAGTGTCGTCTTGCCCGATCCCGAGGGGCCGACCAGGACGACGTTGCGGACCTTCGCCGGGTCGTCCACAGCGACGGCGGCCCCGGAGTCTCCGTTCTTGCTCTGTTTGTCGGCCATGCCGATCTCCTCACCACACGATGCCGCGTACAGGTGTGTCCTCGATCACACACCCGCGACGGGCGTCGCGGCAAGGCGACCGGCGAGGGACCGCCCGAATGTCGACGCGCCGTTATGCTCGATGGCGGACACCCGGAGGCGGATCCGACGGTGGGGATGAGCGATGGAGCTCGACAGACGCACGGTGTTACGGCTGGCAGGGGCGGTCCCGATGATGGCGGCGGTGCCCGCCGCGATCCCCGAGGGCGGTGGTCCATGGGAACGGCTGCGGGCCCGGTTGGCGGGGGAGCTGTTCCGGCCGGGCGACCCCGGCTACGACGAAAAGCGGCTCGGGTTCTTCAGCCTCTACGACCATCGGCTGCCCGCCGGTGTCGTGGTCTGCGCGAACGAGGACGACGTCCGCCGGTGCGTCGATTTCGCTGCCAGGCAGCGGATTCCGATCGCGGCCCGGTCGGGCGGGCACAGTTACGCCGGTTATTCCATAGTGGACGAAGGGCTCGTCGTCGATCTGTCCCGGCTGAACGCGATCCGGATCCTGCCCGGTGGCCGGGCGGAGATCGGGGCGGGCGCGCAGCTCGGCCGGGTCTACGAGGCCCTGGCGGCGGCGGGCCGCGCGCTGCCCGCCGGCAGCTGCCCTCAGGTCGGCATCGCCGGGCTGACCCTCGGCGGCGGGATCGGGGTTCTGGCCCGAAAGTATGGCCTGACCTGCGACAACGTCGAGTCGGTGCGGTTCGTCGGCGCGGACGGGAAGGCTTGCCTGGTGTCGGAGGAGACGGCGCCGGACCTGCTGTGGGCGTTGCGCGGCGGTGGTGGCGGCAACTTCGGCATCGTCACGTCTTTCACCTTCCGCACGGCGGCGGCCAGGACGCTGACGAACTTCAACCTGGTCTTCCCGCCCGCCGCGCTGGCGGCTCTCGTGGCGGCCTGGCAGGAGTGGCAGTCCGCGATGCCGGACGAGTTGTGGTCGGGGATGGGCCTCGGCGCCGCGGCCGCGAACTGTGGTGGGTGTTTCGTGGGCTTCGCCGCGCAGGTGAACCCGTTGCTGGACGATCTGGTCCGCCGCGTCGGCGTCCAGCCGCTCCGACGCGAAGTGACCGAACAAGGCCACTTGGCCACGATGCGCACCTTCGCGCAGGAATCCGCCTTCCCCGCCGCGGTCGCGCAGCGCGGCGAGTACGTGGCCACTTCGCGGATGCTGACCCACCCGGTGCCCGATCCGGACGCGCTGGCGGCGTTGCTGGCGAGCGATCCACAGCTGTACTCGATCGTGGACGGGTACGGCGGCGCGATCGCGCGGGTGCCAGCGAGCGAGTCGTGCTTCCCGCACCGGTCCGCGCTGGGCAGTGTCCAGGTCATCCGTGGGCTGGAAGGCGGCGAGGCGTACGCGCGCCAGGTGATCGGCGGGGTCCGGGACGAACTCGGCCGGGAGTACGGGCAGGCGGGGTACATCAACTACATCGACCCGGAGATGCCTGAGTGGGCGAAGGCGTACTACGGCGAAAGCCTGCCGCGACTGCGCCGAGTCGCGCTGAAGTACGACCCGGACGGCCTGTTCGCCTTCGAACAGGGCCTGGCCCGCTGACGCGTTTCGTCCTCTGGATGCGGTGGTTCGCTGTCGAACTACCGCATCCAGAGGACGAAACGCGGGGGAGAGATGCGGGCCAGATCACCCAGTGGACTGCTGAAATCGCCGCGAACTGGCCTGCTTCAGAGGTCCAAAAGCGGCCTACCCTCGGAGGCGTCACCCTCACTCGTGCGCTTTCCGAAAGGTCCAGCAGTGTCTGACGACTCCACGAACACGGCCACCACCTCGCTCACCGGCACCGCCCGGGTCAAGCGCGGGATGGCGGAGATGCTCAAGGGCGGTGTGATCATGGACGTGGTCACCGCCGAGCAGGCGAAGATCGCCGAGGACGCCGGCGCCGTCGCGGTGATGGCGCTCGAGCGGGTCCCCGCGGACATCCGCGCGCAGGGCGGCGTCGCCCGGATGAGCGACCCGGACCTGATCGACGGCATCATCGAGGCCGTCTCGATCCCTGTCATGGCGAAGGCCCGCATCGGCCACTTCGTCGAGGCTCAGCTGCTCCAGTCGCTCGGCGTCGACTACATCGACGAGTCCGAAGTGCTGACCCCGGCCGACTACGAAAACCACATCGACAAGTGGGCCTTCACCGTGCCCTTCGTCTGTGGTGCCACCAACCTCGGCGAGGCGCTGCGCCGGATCAACGAGGGTGCGGCGATGATCCGGTCCAAGGGCGAGGCCGGCACTGGCGACGTCTCGAACGCGACCACGCACATGCGCAAGATCCGCGCGGAACTGCGCCGCCTCTCCTCGCTGCCCGAGGACGAGCTTTACGTTGCGGCGAAAGAACTCCAGGCGCCGTACGAGCTCGTCAAGGAGGTCGCCGCGAAGGGCAAGCTCCCCGTCGTGCTGTTCACCGCGGGCGGTATCGCGACCCCGGCCGACGCCGCGATGATGATGCAGCTCGGTGCCGAAGGCGTGTTCGTCGGCTCCGGCATCTTCAAGTCCGGCAACCCGGCGCAGCGTGCCGAGGCGATCGTCAAGGCCACCACGTTCTACGACGACCCGGACGTCATCGCGAAGGTTTCGCGCGGCCTCGGTGAAGCGATGGTCGGGATCAACGTCGACGACGTGCCCGAGCCGCACCGGCTGGCCGAGCGCGGCTGGTAGACAACTTGATCGGCTCACCTTTCGTTGGGCATCGGCGCCACCGTGAGCGATGGTGCCCCGCGCCCATGCGGGAGGCTGGTCAATTCGCGTCGTGTCAGTCGTAGACCATGGCATCCCGGCGCAGACATGTCTGCGCCGGGATCCTCAAGATCGGTGACATGCAGGTGCGTGACATCTCTGACAGGGAAGTCCTACCGGGTGGTCGCCATACGTATCACGCCATCCGGATGCGCACATCACCCCGCATATGCTCAGCTCAGCGTTTGAGAGCTCCCACGTAGTGCGGAGCGTCTCGGCCCTCGCGTCATTGAGATCGCCGCGCTCGATCCTGGACACCAGGCATTGCCCGACCGGACGCGCTGGGTCAGCTGTTCCACGCCCTGTGCGCCCCGGCCAGGAGGTCGTCTATGTTGGCGAGCTTGCTGACAATCATCATGCAGAGTTCGCCAGCTGCATGGGGGCGAGAGGATACTGCATCCCAGACAGTGGTGGAGGCCCCAGTGAGGAACTGGCCGCCGGGGGCGGCTCGGCTCGGCTGAGCGTCGCGGGCCTCACATCGATCGGGTAGGCCATTGCGACCACGGCAACGCCAGACGAGGCGCGCCATCGCCAGTCACCAGGGTGCTAGGCCCGTCTGCCAGTCGTCGATGACGGGACCATCGACCTCCGCATGCGCCGAGTCGTCGTCATCCCGCCTGAACGAGACCGAGAAGCGCCCATGGGCGGCAGTGTCGCCCTGAAGAAGGTTGGTACCGGAATCGTTCTGGCTGTGAACCAGGACACCCGCGGACATGTCGGCCTCGAACGTTCCTTGGATCGTGAAGTCGTCGGGGTGCTCGAACGAGAAGCTGCTGACCTCGATCAGTAATCGCCCCTCCGGGTCTCCTATATCCGGGTAGAAGTGGCCCTCCTTGCGGAGATCGGCGGCGATGTCCTCCTGGAGGCGCTCGATGATCCCTCTCTGCAGCGCTGTGGTCGCGTCGATCAGCGTGCCGTCGAAGTCCATGCCGTACACGTCTTCGAGAATCACTCGTGTCCGTCGTCCTGCCTCGTTCAAGACGACCTGAACACGAGGCGGGCTGTGCTCGTCCGGGTTCTGGATCTCATGCATAGTCGAGTACTGAGTGAGTAGTTCGGGCGCGTTGATGCTGAGTGTGTGCGCAACAGAAGGCCAAGTTTCGTTCAGCGCTTTCTTGGAATTTATGTCGGAAAAATCGGCGGTCGACATTGTGATCAGAGCTCTTGACACCTTGTTTGAGGAGTTGAATGACCGAACGTACTGCTCGACGCTGTGGCGCCGACGACTCGCGTTGGTCAGGGCGATGCTGACTGCTAACACCCCCGTCAAGATAAGTGAGCTCTTCTTGTTGTTGCATTGTCTGCATATGGGGGCGAGATTGCTGGCGGCGTGCAAGTCGAAGGTACCGTGATCATCAGGGCGCCCATGTTCGATTAGTAGCCGTTTCTGCTCGGCTTCTGTGATTGTGTGCGGGATGATGTGGTCAATCTCGGCGTGCATGAAATCCAGCGGGGTGAGGCACGAATAGCATCGGCGACCCCAGGTCTCAAGAAGTGCGAGACGTAGTATCGCGTTCCCGTTGGTGTCGCTTTTTCGATATCTGATGTCGTTGCTCATGCGCCAAAGCCTACCGTTTGGACGAGTCGTAAAACTGTACGACGGGTTGGTGTATCGGAAACTCAGAAAAATTTCTGAGAACCGCCCGTCTCTGAGGTGTCTGGACGGGGAGCTGGAACGGTGCTGGACTCCGCTACGCGGCTCACCGCACGTTCCGCAGATCCGGCTTCGGGGAGTCAGTTCGGCATCTCCCAGTGCGCTCCCACGTCATCTCATCTGGATCGGTAAACCTGATCGTGATGACCAGCCGTGCCGGGACGCTCGTGACCTACTGCCGATCCTCGATGTGAAGGTGCTGGCCCGAACCGCGTAACGACGTGCACCGATGCAGCGACCCTGGGGGGCATGCAAACCATTTCGCGCCGCCACGTAGGCACGGGAGGCACGTTGAGCCACGCCAGATCGTCCCGCTCGGCATTCGCGGTACTGGCCGTTGTCGCCTCAAGCCTGCTGGCTGGGTGCGGCAGCGACCCTGCGCCGACGACGGATTCGGGCTCGCAGAATTCCGTCGCGAGCCCGCCGGTGAACGAATCGCCGACGCTTGCCAGCCCGGCGCCTGCTGCAGACGGTGTGCCACCAGGGATCGTCGTGGCGAGCTGCGACGCGGCGACCGCGAACGGCAGTACCTTGACAGTGACCAGCTTTCAACCCGATGGTCGGGAGAAAGGCACGCCGAGTACTTTCCGGCTCGATATCCTCGGCGCTCCTGGACCGCAGCCGAGAGTCAGCTGCTCGAGCATCGCGTCGTCTCCCGATATCTTCCCGCGGAACGGAGTTCGCCACCGCGACGCCTTCGACCGGAAGTTCACTCGTATTCTGGCAGTCAGCCAGGACGCGAGTACCCAGAACAGCGTGTTCGGCTGGCTGGGCATGACAGGCGAGTTCCAGCCGCTGTCACCTAAAAGGACAGAAGAGGATCTCGTGTTCAAGAATGACGAGAATCCCATGTATCACGATGCGTCGGAACGCATCTTCTTCTGGCAGGTAGTCAAGGACAAGTACACGATGAAATCCTGCCGCCCGGACGGCAGTGACCTACGAGACGAAGGCGAGTTGGCTAAAAAATATGACTTCGAAGGCCTCTCCACCGTTGGCATGGGTGGGCATGGCACCTCCCAGGTGCACATGCCGAATACGACGGCCCCGGTGATCACCGAACGCCGAGTGATCAACAAAGCAGGAACGCTCAGCGCGAATATCACCACAACTCCAGGAATAAGGGTGGCGTCACCGGTCGAGTTGGGCAAGTCCGACAGCTCGACCACTGGATCTTTGCCGTTTACCGGTGACATTCCTACCGGCTCGATAACACCACCCACCATCCCTGTCGCGTTCGTCACGGACGAGGCGCTCATGGTTCTGCAGGGGAAGCAGCTCTACCGAGTCGACATCTCGGACCGCAAGGTCGCGAAGACAACCCTAATGTTCGAAAACGACAAGCTCGAGATCGCCGACGTCACGACCTCCCCCGACAGCGGCACCATCGCGTTTCTTGGCCATCGGGATCGCCAGGTCGCGCTCTATACCGTGCCGTCGACGGGTGGCAATCCAACCAAGGTGAAGACCTTCGACCACGCTGCGGCCATCCTGGACTACTCCGGATCGGCGATCCCGTGAACGACCGCGGAGGGGCAACGAATGCCGGTCCTGGCTGCCCTGCCTTCCATTTGGCTCGGTATCGTGCTGGAGATCTCGTCCCTGGAGCCTCCGCTCAAGTGCCGCGGCCCGGCGTGACGGTGCAGCTCGGTCTCGGTCCAGCCGGACGTTGACGCACCGCTCGGAGTAGGCGGAACTGGTCATATTGGAGCGATCGCAGCTCGGTGCAGGAAATTTGCCACAATTGTTCAGGGAGCCAGGACCAACCTCGACCAGCGGGCGGCGCACCGGCGAAGCACATGGGGCGTGCTCGTGAGGTGTATCGGTCGAGGGCGTGTGCAGTCTGGTGGCGGCTCGTGGGACTGTCGCTGGCCCCAGCCATATTCGGAGCCCGTGTAGCGATCGTCCGTCGCCGTTTTGCTTTTCCTGGGCACCAGCCCGCCTAGAGGAAACCAATCAGGTGCACCTCGCGGTGAGAGAAGAACGGAGCAAGATGACAAGCGATCCCGCCGCTGAGATCGAGAGAGACGACTATCTCTTCGCCCAGGTTCGCGAGTCGTTCGGCCGAGTGGTCTACAGCCAGAAGACCCATGAGAAGCAGTCGGATTTGTGTTTCCGGAAGCATAGGCGTCAGCAGGCGGCTTTGGTCGCCTTCACTGCGATCAGCACGGGGACCTTCCTGGCGTCGTTGCTCGGAAACTTCGTGAGTCCCCAGATCGCTGGTCTGGCGACGTCCTTCATTGCGATCGTCGTCACGGTGCTTAGCCTCGGTGCGAAGAACTTCAAGTTCGGTGAGGAGTCCGAGGCGCACCGCGACGTCGCGTCGCGGCTCTGGGACGTCCGCGAGTCTTATCTGTCTTTGATCTCTGACCTGATGTCGGGTGCAACCTCGGACGACGAAGCCCGTGCTCGTAGGGCCGCGCTACAGGAGGCTGCGCGCGCCGCATACTCGGCGGCTCCCAGGACTTCGAATAAGGCCTTCAAAAAAGCGAGCGAAGGGCTCAAGCGCAATGAGGAGATGACGTTTACGTCGCGCGAGATCGACCTCTTCTTGCCGGAAGCACTTCGACTCAAAGAAAGTGAGGCGTGAGCATGGGGACCTCGGAGATCTTCGACGGCCTGCTTGAGAACTTGAAGGTCGGTGACAGCGCCGTCGTGATCGCGTCGCGCAGGGACGAGATCACGAAGGCGCTGAACAAGGACTTCAGAGCCAAGGTCGGCTCAACCGAGCACCGGCTGATGGTGGGCTCTTACGGTCGTCACACGGCTATCCGTGGAGTCTCTGACCTGGACATGCTCTACATCCTCCCGGCCGTCCTTCGATCAAGTTACGACAGTGACTCTGGACCGCGAAGGATCCTGACCAGGGTCAAGGACGTCCTGAAGGCGCGGTACAAGAACACAGAGGTCCGCGTCGACCAGTGCGTTGTTCGAGTACAGTTCACCAGCAACAAGTTCAAGTTTGAGGTGCAGCCGGTCTTCGAGAACGGCGACGGTAGCTTCGATTATCCGGATACGGTCGCCGAGGGCTGGAAGGTCACCAAACCGCGCGAAGAGATCCGTGCCACGAAGGATCGTAACGACCGCACATCGAATAACATGCGCCACCTTGCCAGAATGACTCGGGCGTGGAAGAACGCGAACGGCGTGAACATGGGCGGCTTGCTCATTGACACGCTCGTCCATCGGTTTTTCACGACGACGGATGCCTATGACGCGGCGGGGACCGGAAAGTTCTCGCTCATGGTTCGGGACTTCTTCGAGTTCCTCGCGGACGAGCCCGACAGAAGCTACTACCTCGCACTCGGCAGCAACCAACAGGTGAAGGTGAAGAAGCGGTTCCAGGCGAAGGCGAAAAAGGCGTACAACCGCTGCATCGAGGCGATCGAGGCTGAAGGCGAGGCATCCGCCAACAAGAAGTGGCGGGTCGTGTTCGGCACTGCCGTTCCGCTGAAGGCCAGCGAGTCCGCCCGCGCGTTCCATGACACCGAGGAGTTCATCGAGAGCCAGTTCCCTGTCGACATCGGTCACTCGCTAACGATCGACTGCAAGGTTACCCAGAACGGATGGCGCCCGGCTTACTTACGGGTCATGCTTCGCGAGAAGACCTTACTCCGCGTGGGCAAGGATCTCGACTTCACTATCATCGAGTGCAGCGCAGAGCAGCCGTACGACGTGAAGTGGAAGGTGCTGAACCGCGGTGAGGAGGCCGAGCACCGAAACATGATCCGCGGGGGGATCATCACGTCCACTCGCCCGAGCGTGAGGCGCGAGCGGACCAGCTTCCGGGGCGAGCACGTCGTTGAATGCTACATCGTGAAAGATGGGATCGTCGTCGCGCGAGACCGCATCGATGTGCCGATTGGCAACACAAGCAGTCCGTGATGGCACTCCCGGAACTCGGAGTCGCGTCCCCGTCCATCGACGATGTGGTCGAGTTGCCGTCGACTGCCACGAACAGACTCCGCCCCGCCGGTTCCCTGGCTGTGCGCGGGATCCCTTGTGAACACGCATGCGCACCCGGCACCGCCTGCGGCAGAATCGAGGATCGTCAGTTCTGGACCACGGAATCAACGTCGACGACGTGCCCGAGCCGCACCGTCTCTCCGAGCGCAGCTGGTAAAGCCGACTCGGTCGATCGAGAGGCCCCGTGGACATCCGTCCGCGGGGCCTCTGCCGCGTTCTGGACACTCCAGGGGACACCGCTAGGGCAACGACTGTCGCCTCAGGACCGCGGGAACGATGGGGGAGTGCCGGTATGCCTGGCTGACTTTGACCAGCCAGGCAGTCTCTGCGTCGAAGTTCTCTTCCCGCCGCAGCCGCGGTGCAGGGGGCGCGGTGATCGAGGCAGATCCACTGTGGGAATGCGCCGACACCGCGGCGGCGATGAGCGCCGCCTCGGCGACCGCCTGCGCGTCGTCGTCGGTCAGCCCGGACCGCATCGCTTCCCTCTTGGCGAGGTGGATCGTGTTCTCGTCGAGGTGGTCGCGCAGCGGACCGACCAGTGCGTCGCGGATGCCGATGACTCGGTGGCGCAGCCGGGCATGAGGGCCGCGCGGGGCCGCGACCGGAATGGCCGTGCGTGCCGGTGCGAGTGCTTCCCACAGCGGGGTCAGATGGCGGTAGGCACGACGCTGGTGCCGGTACCGGGCGACTCGCGGTCCCCAGGACGGGATGGTCATACCGATCACCAGGAAGCAGACCCCTGGAGCGGAGAACAAGAACTGGATGCCGTGTACGCCGTTCTCTTCGTACGGCAAGTCGTACCCCAAGCCGACGATTGTCTGGTAAGCCACCTTGTGGATCAGCATGACCAGCCAGATCAGACAGCCGAGCCCCATGAAGCGCACCCCGATCCGCAGATAGGTGCTCTCGATGGTCATCCCACGCCACCGGACGAGCAAGACGTCGACCAGGACGATGATGTTGTGGGTCTCCCAGATCAGGTCGTAGACGAGCACCCCTGGATCATGGGTGCCGCTCGGCCCGACGATCGGCAATCCGATGCGCAGCGGTCCGATCACATAGCCGATCAGCAGCAACGGGAGAGCGGCCCCGAACAATGCCCTGCCGAAACGCAGACGTCGTCGTAACTGCCTCGCCGGGGCGGAGACCCGGATGACGAAGATGTGGGCGTAGAAGGACATGGCCATCCACACGACGTGCTGGATGACCTGCGGCAAGCTGGGAACACGGCCGAGCAGGTCGTAGGCCAGCCAGTAGGCCGGAGCCCAGCCCAGGAGATAGAGGGCGAAGAGGTTCACCATCGTCAAGGACAAGGCCCGGCCGGCGGGGGCCTTGTTGTCTTCACGCCAGGTCGTGGCCCGGTAAACGACGGCAGCGGCGATGGCTGTCAGTGCGATGAAATGAACAACGCTGGCCACCGGCATCCAGGCATCCCCCAGGGTCCGTCATCGTTCCAGCGCCTGACTCAACCGGGCACTCATCTCGGTCGGTTCCCGGCACGGACGACGCGGGCGCGTCTCGATGATCTCGGAAATCAGATAGGCCACGGTCTCCGCTTCGGCCTCGTCCTGAGTGGTGAAACCCGCGTGCTGCCGGGCCAGCATGATCTTGAGCGTGGTGCCGCTCAGGTCGGGAAAGATGCCCGCAAGCACCGACTCGGGGCGCTCAGCGCCGGGATGCTCACAGAGGATGTGGCCCAGTTCGTGGAGGACGATATGCGCCTGGTGCACGGGCGTGGTGTCGCGCTCGTAGCAGACGTAGTCAGTCGAGGATCCCGACATCCAAAGCCCGCAGGCGCCCGAGGCCGCCATCGGCAGCGGCAGAAGCGCGATCGGCCTGCCCCGTTGTTCCCCCACTTGAGCGCACAATTGCAGGACGTCGCACGAGTCCGGTACCACGAGTTGACCCACCACCTGCCGACACCGTCGTTCGATCCCGCGGGATCCGCGACGCCACCTCAAGTTCGACGCCCCCCAGCGTTGTCGGAGTCGAGTCCTTCCAGCTTTCGTAGCTGTTCGGTCATGGCCGTGACGGTTTCCAGACTCCCATCGGACAGACCGACCATCCTAGCGGCCACCCGGGCGATTCCGGCGTCCCGCAACAGTGCGGCCAACGCGATCTGAGCGCTCACCTGTTCGGACGGCTCGTCGTCCAGGAAATAGACGGCCGAGACGCCGAAGAACTTGCCCAGCTTCTCCAAGGTGTCCTTGGTGGGGTTGACGTTCTTCCCGGATCGCAGCGCGGAAAGCAGTCCAGTGGAGAGACCGGTGGCCTTCGCCACCTCGGGATGGGTGAAGGGTTTCCGGTCGCGTGGGTGGACCTCCCGGAACAGGTAGTCCACTTTCTCGGCCAGGGTCCGCGGGACCAGCTGCTCGTTGTCCACGGACAACCTCCCGCTCCACGTGGATCAGTAGACTGATCTGCCTTCAAGGACGATATCAGTCGGGTCGATCGCCGCAGATCGTTCTGGTAAAGCACTGTTGCCCCGATGCGGGCGGGCAGTCGGCTCGTGAGAACCACTGAAATGACTGAGCAGTGTAGGCCAGTCAGCTTATTGACCACGGTGGAACCGGGTCACTACAGTCGATCGTGTCATCAAAGTGATCGAGGATGGCGTTCCAGTCATATTATCCGCCGCTTGGGGCTGTCCGGAAATCGATCGCGCTGTGCGTCCACTCGTTCTCGTGGAGGTTGATCATGAACGGATCGGGAAGAACACGTTCGAGGAGTGCATGGGGCCTCGCCATGATGGTGGGGGTGACGCTGCTCGCCGGCGCTCCGGCCGCCACGGCCTCGTCGGGGGACTCGGCCGAGGGATCCTCGGTGTCGCAGGGAATCCGGCAGGCGGCAGGCTGGAACGACTGTTACAACGGGGAGATGTGCCTGTTCCAGCACGCCAACGGCGAAGGAACCATCGTCTACTGGCTCCCGAACCAGTACAACGGCGACTTCCGGACCATCTCGTGCAGCGCGTGCGGTGGGACCTTCGACAATCAGGCGACCTCGTGGTGGAACCGTACGGGCCAGAACTTCTGTGTCTCCGACGGCTACTGGGGAGGCAACCCGGACAACACCATGCCCGCCGGCACCAGCGGCAACTTCACCCCCGACTGGAACGACCGCGCCTCGTCGATCGGCTACCAGGGCTGTCCCTAGTGGACGGTTCTCTTCGTCTCACGTGGTGAGGGCGCTTTCCCCGCATCGTATGCGGGGAAAGTCCCCTTCACGACGGCCGCGGTCAGTTCCCGCTAGTCCGATCGGCGGGCTTCGCGGGTCTTCTTGGTGAGCGACTTGCTGACGTAGATCAGTCCGCCGGTCAGGACCACGATGTCGTCGAAGTAGACCGGGTCGGGCAGCAGGTCGAATGGGAACACCGTGTAGGCAAGGGAAAGCCAGTAGGTGACCTTGGTCGGCACCGGCGTGTCAGGCCGATGGACCTGGCGATGTTTCCTGACCAGTTTGACCAAGAGGAACAGTGTGATCAGGACGAAGGCGATGATCACCACAACGGCCACGACACCGAGCGTCGTCCACAGAGACTCCACGCGATCCCCTCTCGCCATGACGACAACCGGAGCACGGCGCCGACTACACGGTAGTGGACCGCGTGTCGGCTCGCGGACACGATGCTTTCCGCCGGACTCCGCGTCCCCGCCTGGTCGGCTGGGCGAAGTTGCACCTGCTGCGCGGGGACCGGTGAAGCGCGACGTCGTGTCGAGGTTCGCGGTAATCAGTTCGCCGTTGTTGTCGGCCTCACCGTCCCGCGTCGATCAGCGAGTGGGACCGTTCCGCGTCAGCACGCTTCCCTGCGCCGCGGCACTGAGCGTCATGGTCCCGTCTTCGCCGACCACGTACAGGTCGCAGCGGCAAGTCGCCTGACGCCGTCCGCTGTGCAGGACCCGCGCCTCCGCCACGAGCCGGATTCCCTGTGCCGGCCGCAGGTAGTTGATGCTGAAGCCGCCGGTGAGGACGTCCGGGCCCAGTGTCGTCCCGGCCGCGAAGGTGATCGCGTTGTCCGCGGCGTAGGCGAGCACGCCACCGTGGAGATATCCGTTCTGCTGCAACAGATCTTCGCGGATGTCGAGTTCCAGGGTCGCGGCACCGTTCCCGAACGAGGCCACCCTGGCCCCGAGCAGAACACTGAACGGTTGCGAGGCGAGGCCCTTCCGGGCATCTTCGAGAGTCAGTTCGGTCATCAGGCCACCATCCTGCCATCGGACCACTTTTCCGGATCCGGAACCATCCGGAGAAGTCGCGCTATAAGGTCCGGGCATGAGCCAGACGATCCAGTTCACCGACTTCAACTTCAAGCTCGCGGTGGTCCAAGAGCTGATGTACAACCAGGAACTCCTCCCGAAGTTCGACCTGCGGGAGTACGCCGCCGAGAAGGGCTTCACCTACGACGCCGGAAGTGTCGAGGCGGTCCCGGAGGCGGCGGCCTACTTCGAGGCGCTCGAGGTCCCCGCCGAGCTCGCGGAGAAGATCACCGAGATCGAGATGGACGGCGGCAACGAGATCTACCTCGAGATCGCGCCGAACTGGGACGGCGAGGACTCCCTGTTCGACGTCGACGAGTTCGCCGACGTCGAACACTTTCCCAACCTGAAGTCGATGACCTTGCTCTTCACGGGTAACGACGCGGCGCTGGAGTCGTTGCGCGCCCGCGGTATCGAGGCGGACTGGCTCTGATCGGCGGCGAGCGTCAGGACCTGGTCCAGTGTCCGGTCGGCAGCGCGGGAACCCGGTGCCCGCGGTGACCGGTCATCTCCTCGTTCGCGAACAGCGCGTTGAGCACCGCCTCCTCGGTCGCCTGCACAACGGCCTCGAAGAAGGGATCGAGCCTGCCCCACGGGACGAATCGCATGGTTTCGTACTCGGCTTCCTCCGTGCGTGGGAACCGGCTGGTGAGCGCACCCGGATTCGCCGTGCTGAACGCCAGGAAGAGGTCGCCGGAAAAGTGCGAACCCGCGGTTCCCGTGCGGGCGAGGCCGAGCGGGACCCGGCGGGCGAGCGACGTGCACTGGCCGGGCAGCAGGGGAGCGTCGGTGCCGATGATCACGATCACCGACCCGGCACCCGACGGCGCCGTCCAGGCATCCTCCATCGGGTTGTCGGCGCCGAGTTCGGCTCCGACGCGCTCGCCCGCGACGGTGAGCTCGCGGCGTGAGCCGAAGTTGGCCTGTACCAACGCTCCCACGGTGTACTCGTCGTCCCCATAGGACACGACGCGGGAGGCCGTACCGGTGCCGCCCTTGAAGCCGTAACAGGTCATCCCGGTGCCGCCGCCGACGGACCCTTCACTGACCGGGCCCGGCCGTGCGGCGTCGATCGCGGCGATGGCGTGTCCACTGTGGATGGTCGGCGCGGTGCTGTCGTTCAGGTAGCCGTCCCAGGTCTCGGCGACCACCGGCAGCAGCCATTCGGCCGCGACGTCGGGGCGCTCGCGGACGACCCAGTCGATCGTGCCGCGGTGGCACGCGCCGACGGCGTGCGTCGAGGTGATCAGCACCGGCAGGGTCAGCGACCCGGTCTCGGCCAGCCACGCGGTGCCGGTCATCTCGCCGTTGCCGTTGAGGGCGTACGTCCCGGCCGCGCACGGTACGGCGAAGTCCTCGCGTCCGCGCGGCAGGACGGCGGTGACGCCGGTGCGCACCGACTCGCCCTCGACGAGGGTCGTGAAACCGATCTCGACGCCGGGGACGTCGGTGAGCGCGTTGTGCTCGCCGGTCCGGCCGGGCAGCGGGACACCCAGGTCGCGGGCGCGGGTCATGAACGGTCCTCCAAGGAGTTCGAGGTCGCTGTGCGGGCGTAGGAGAGCAACATCGCTTCGGCGGTGGCGGTTTCCATCGTCGGCACGGCCTGGGTGAGGTGCAGGCCGTAGCCGTCTTCCAGCGCGACGAGGTTCCGCGCGATCGACACCGGCTCCGTGGTCAGGGTGAACTCGCCGGTGGCCGCGCCCGCTTCGAGAATGCCGGTGTAGATCCGGACCTGCTGCTCGTAGAGCGTGATGTGCCGGGCGGCGTACGCGGGATCGCGGCGGGCGATCGTGCCGAGTTCGTAGAGCAGCACGCAGAGTTCGTCGTCGGGACCGGTCGGCAGACCGCTGCGGATCATCGCCAGCAGCCGGTCGGACGGCTTCGTCTTCGCGCCCGCGGCCCGCTCCCTCGCCGAGCAGAACCGCGCCACCGCCTCGCGCTGCACCTCTTGGAGCAGATCCGCGAGGGTGGGGAAGTAGTACAGGACCGAACCCGGCGACAGGCCCGCGCCCTCGGCGACGTCCCTCAGCCGCAGGTTCAGCACGCCGCGTTCGAGGACGGCCCGTCTGGCCACCTCGATCAGTTCGGCCCGTCGCTCCGGTGCCTTGCTCGGTCTCGCCATGCCCCTCATTCTTCGAATCTTGTTCGAAAAACGCAAGAGCTGCGCGCGATCAGCTCTTGACGTCACACCGTGGAGGGCCTTTGATGCGTGCTCAACAGTTCTTCGAAGGAGATTCAAGGAACCCACCTTGTAGGAGGTCGGCCGTGTCCACTCCCGCCCTGCGCCGCGGTCTGCGCACCCTCGGCACGCTGCTCATCACGCTCTCCGCGATCAGTCCCGCTTCGTCGGTCTTCATCATCGCGCCGGGGGTGCTCTCCGGCGCCGGGACGGGCGCCTTCTACAGCTTCGTGGCCGCCGCGGTGGTCGGTGTGTTCATGGCCTTCGTCTACGCCGAACTCGCTTCGGCCTTCCCGCTGGCGGGTGGCGAGTACGCGATCGTCACCCGAACGCTCGGCCGCCTGCCCGGCTTCGCGGTACTCGGACTCATGATCATCACGCAGGTGCTCATCGTCGCGGTGATCGCGCTCGGCGTCGGCACCTATCTCGGCGTGCTCCTGCCCGGGGTGCCCGGCTCGGTGATCGCCGCCGTGACCTGCGTGGTCGCGGCCGTCGTCGGGGTGTTCGACATCAAGCTCAACGCCTGGGTCACCGGGATCTTCCTGGCGATCGAGATCCTCGCGCTGATCGTGGTCAGCGCTCTCGGCCTGCTGAACCCGGCGCGCTCGTTCACCGAACTGCTGGCCCATCCGGTCGCCTCGGACGGCGGCCCGGCCACGGTCGGCGCCATCGCGATCGCCACCTCGGTCGCGATCTTCGCCTACAACGGCTACGGCTCGGCGGTGTACTTCGGCGAGGAGACGCAGGACGCCTCACGCGGCATCGCCCGCGCGATCCTGATGGCCCTCGGCATCACGGTGCTCGCCGAACTGATCCCGGTGACCGCGGTCCTGCTCGGCGCGCCCGATCTGAACGCGCTGTTCACCTCGGAGAACATGCTGTCCTACTTCATCGGCTCGCGCGGCGGCGGCACCCTCGACACCGTGATCGGCCTGGCGGTGGCGCTCGCGATCATCAACGCCGTGCTGGCGATCGTGCTGATCAGCTCACGGATGCTGTTCAGCAGCGGCCGCGACCGCGCGTGGCCGTCGCCGGTCAACCGGGCGCTCGCCTCGGTGCACCCGAAGTTCGGGACGCCGTGGGTCGCCACCGTCGGCACCGGGCTGGTCGCCGCGCTGCTCTGCTTCGTCGACCCGAAACTGCTGCTGGTGGTGACCAGCACGTCGATCGTGGCCGTCTACGCGGCGCTCTGTCTCGGCGCGATCGTCGGACGGCGCACCGGAGCCACCGCGCACGCGAAGTACCGGATGCCGTGGTTCCCGGTCGCGCCGGTCCTGGCGCTGGGCGTCCTGGTGTTCGTCGTCTACCAGAACGTGCTCGACCCGGCGGTCGGACGGCCGAGCCTGATCGTCACCGCCTGCGTCGCCCTGCTGTCGATCGCGTACTACGTCCTGGTGCTGCGGCGGAAGGGCGGCTGGAAGCTCGCCGACGTCACCGAGGAGAAGGCGGAGGAGCCGGCCTGATCAGGTGTACTCGGCGATCTCCACGCCGTACGTGCCCGGTTCGAGCGCCTCGAAGATGTGCGGCACGTCGCCGGGGTAGCAGATGTAGTCGCCGGGCAGCAGTTCGATCGGCTCGTCCAGCGGCCCGACCTTGGCGCGGCCCGCGCTGAGGACGATGTGCTCCACGATGCCGCTCATATGCGGGTCCGAAAGCCGCGGTTTCCCGGGCTCGGCGCGAATCAGGTACACGTCGCGCCGGGCGCCAGGAGGGCAGGAGCTGAGCAGCGTGCACGCGTAATCGGCGTGTTCGGCGAACACCGTCGGGCCGCTGCCCGAGCGGATGACCTGCACGCGAGGGCGTTCGGGCTCGACTACCCGCGAGAACGGGACGTCGAGCGCGACGCACAACGCCCAGATCGTCTCGACGCTCGGGTTCCCGGTGCCGGACTCCAGCTGCGAGAGCGTGGATTTCGCGATGCCGGCGCGTTTGGCGACCTCGGTGAGGGACAGCCCGGTGCGGGCACGTTCCCGGCGCAGGGACATGGCGATGACGTCCAGTGGGGCACCGTCGGACGCGGTCGGGGACATGCGTTCGCTCCATCGGTCGTTGCGTTCGCCTTGACGAACACGGCTGCGTTCGTTCATCGTATGACGCTATGCGTTCGATATGGCGAACAACCACTCGTGTCCTGGGGCGCGATCTTCTCCGTGACATCGGGCTGGTCTGCCTCGCCGACACCATTGTCGGCATCTCCTACGGCGCCATCGCGGTGGGCTCCGGCTTTCCCATCTGGGCGCCGATGCTGCTCTCGGTGCTGGTCTTCGCCGGTGCCTCGCAGTTCATGTTCGTCGGCATCATCGCCGCGGGCGGCAGCCCGGTCGCGGCCGTCGCGGCGGGGCTGCTGGCCAACGCGCGGCATCTGCCCTTCGGCTTCGCGATCGGTGACGTCCTAGGGAAGCGGTGGTCGTCAAGGGTGGTCGGCAGCCACCTGATGATCGACGAATCCGTCGCGTTCGCGCTGGCCCAGCGCGACGAAGAGCGGCGTAAGGCCGCGTACTGGGTGTGCGGGATCGGGCTGTTCGTCTGCTGGAACGTCGGCGTCCTCGCCGGGGCCTACGCCGGGACGGCGATCAGCGACACCGACGCGTTCGGGCTCGACGCGGCCTTCCCGGCGGTCCTGCTCGCGCTGGTCCTGCCGTCGCTGCGCGACCGCGCCGCCCGGCTGCCGGTACTCGTCGGCGTCGCCGTCGCGCTGGCCACGACGCCGTTCCTGCCCGCCGGGCTGCCGGTGCTGCTCGCGCTGGTCGGCGTGCTGGCCGGGGTGGCGGCCAAGGAACCCGCCGAACGCGAACCCGAGGGAGTGCACTGATGGATCCGCTGGAACTGATCATCGCCGGCGGTGTGCTCGCCGCCGGGACCTTCGCCTTCCGGTTCGCCGGACCGGTGCTGAAGGCGCGGTTCACCGTGTCGCCCAAGGCCGAGAAGCTGATGGCGCGCTCGGCCGTCGTCCTGCTGGCCGCCCTCGTCGCGGTCGCCGCGCTCACCGAGGGACACGAGTTCGCCGGTTACGCCCGGCCCGCCGGAGTGCTGGTCGGCGGCGTGCTCGCCTGGCGCAAGGCGCCGTTCGCGCTGGTCGTCGTCGCGGCGGCCGCGACCGCCGCCCTGCTGCGGCTGGCCGGGGTCCCCTGACCTGGCCCTTCCCCGAGGCGCCTAAGCTAAGGGGAAGGTCTTTCGGGAGGTCGGGTGGCGATCGCGACGGGGGCACGGCCGGTGGTCGGCGTGCTCGCACTGCAGGGCGACGTGCGGGAGCACGCCGCGATGGTGGAACGCGCGGGTGCGCGGGCGCTGCCGGTCCGTCGTGCGAGCGAACTGTCCGAAGTGGACGGTCTGGTGCTGCCGGGTGGCGAGTCGACCACCATGTCGAGGCTCCTGGAGACCTTCGAACTGCTGGAACCGCTGCGCGAGCGCATCGCGGACGGGATGCCCGCGTTCGGCTCCTGCGCCGGGATGATCCTGCTCGCCCGCCAGGCTCTCGACGGACGGCCTGACCAGCGGCAACTCGGCGGGCTCGACGTCGTCGTCCGGCGCAACGCGTTCGGGCGGCAGGTGGACTCCTTCGAAGCCGACCTCGACTTCACCGGTATCGAAGGCGGCCCGGTGCACGCTGTGTTCATCCGCGCCCCGTGGGTCGAAAAAGCGGGCGACGGGGTCGAGGTACTCGCCAGTGTCCCCGAAATGCCGGGCTCCGAGGACGCGGCCGCTAGGATCGTCGCGGTCCGGCAGGGGGCGGTACTCGCCACGTCGTTCCACCCCGAACTCACCGGGGACGAACGCGTGCACAGGCTGTTCGTCGACCTCGTGCGGCAGGCTTAAGCAAAACCGACACTGTGCTCAGCGGCGGGCACAGGAGTAGATGGAGGAGAGATGAGCGGCCACTCCAAGTGGGCCACCACGAAGCACAAGAAGGCCAACCTGGACGCGAAGCGCGGCAAGCTCTTCGCCCGGTTGATCAAGAACATCGAGGTGGCGGCCCGGACCGGCGGTGGCGACCCGGACGGCAACCCGACGCTCTACGACGCCATCCAGAAGGCCAAGAAGAACTCGGTCCCGCAGGACAACATCGAGCGCGCCCGCAAACGCGGCGCCGGTGAAGAGGCCGGTGGCGCCGACTGGCAGACCATCACCTACGAAGGCTACGGCCCGAACGGTGTGGCCGTGCTGATCGAATGCCTCACCGACAACAAGAACCGCGCCGCCATGGAGGTGCGCACCGCGCTCACCCGGAACAACGGCTCGCTCGCCGACCCGGGCTCGGTCGCCTACATGTTCAACCGCAAGGGCGTCGTGATCATGCCCAAGGGTGACGCCGGCGAGGACGACGTCCTCATGGCCGTCCTCGACGCGGGCGCCGAAGAGGTCAACGACCTCGACGAGAACTTCGAGATCGTTTCGGAGGCCACCGACCTCGTCCCGGTCCGGAAAGCCTTGCAGGAAGCCGGTTTCGAGTACGAGTCCGCGGATCTCACGTTCCTCCCGTCGGTCAGTGTTCCGCTGGACGTCGAAGGCGCGAAGAAGGTCTTCAAGCTCATCGACGCGCTCGAGGATTGCGACGACGTGCAGAACGTGTACGCGAACTTCGATGTGTCCGACGAGGTCATGGCCGAGGTCGGCTGATCGATTTTCCCGCCATGCCGCGGAAAATCGGTCCCGGGACTAGGTGCGGGCGCTCGCGTGGGGCACAATGTCGCGCGTGACGACCTCCGAAGCCGATGCCCTCACCGCCGAAGAAGCCGAACTCATCCAGTGGATCGAGGCGCAGGCGAAGGCGAGAGGGAACGCGGTCATCGCGGTCGAAGGCGACGAGGAGGAAGCGAACTTCTGCTTCACCGCGTGCGCCTGGGCGTTGCACAACGTCGCGGAAGCGGTCGTGATCGGACTGCCCGAGCACATGGGGCCGGTCCTTCTCGACGCCTACGTCGACCGTGCGGCCGCCGGGGAGATCTTCGAGGTCGGCAAGCGCTACGACGATTTCTTCGAGGGCGCGCCGGTGGTCTTCGAACGGGTCGCGAAGGGGCACTATCCCGAGTACTTCGGGAGCGCGTTCCTGATCTACCCGGACGGGGACTTCCCGGCGCTGCAGTTGATCGTCGCCACGCCGGACGGGCATTTCCCGTGGCATCCGGACGCGCCCGAGGGTTTCGCGCGGTACCAGCCGGTGCTGACCGAATCCGGTGACCCGGAAAGCTGGACCCCGGGCGTCGACGGTCCCTGAACCGCAGCCGAGCGTGCTAGGAACGGTCCTTTCCTTGCGAAATTTGCAAGGAAAGGACCGTTCCTAGCGTTCGGGGCACCTGCGTCCCCGCATTCAGAGGACTAAATGCGGCGTCATCGGAGCCAGGGCGCCAGGTCTTCCGTCGCGTCGGGCCACTCGGCGGCCAACGCGGCCGCCGACCGGAACTCCACGCTGTCGTCCGTATAAGGCGGCACGACCACGGTCCCGACCAGGCTCCACTCACCGGTACTCACCGACGCCTGCCAGACCCCGGCGGGCACCACCACCTGCGGACGTTGGCCGGCCGCGACGTCGGGTCCCAGCACCGGCCGCGAAACCCGGCCGTCGGGGAACAACAGCAGCATCCGCACCGGCGCGCCGGCGTGGTGGGCGTAGATCTCCAGGCGGTCCAGCCGGTGCGGCGCCGAGGTTTCCGGCGGCGCGAGCAGGTAGTAGATCGCGGACGCGGTATCGTCGCGCCAGCTCTGCGCCCAGCGGCCGCCCTCCACTGGCAGCGGCTGAAGACCCAGATGGGCGGTGAACTCGTCGGGACTCGGCATGTCCTCATCTTGCCCGGACCCTGCGCCGGGTAGCCTCGGATCTCGAACTGATGTTCGCCGGAGCGGAGGAAAACGCGTGCGGGTACTCGGGGTCGACCCCGGTCTGACCAGGTGCGGGCTCGGGGTGGTCGACGGCGGTACGGGCCGCACCGTCCGCCCGGTGGCCGTCGACGTCGTGCGGACCCCGCCGGACGCCGATCTCGCCGTGCGCCTGCTGGGGATCTCCGACGCGGTCGAGCGCTGGATGGATCGCTACAAACCCGAGGCCGTCGCCGTGGAGCGGGTTTTCGCGCAGCACAACGTGCGCACCGCGATGGGCACCGCGCAGGCGGGCGGCGTCGTCGCGCTCGCCGCGGCCCGGCGCGGGCTGCCGGTCGTGTTCCACACCCCGAGTGAGGTCAAGGCCGCCGTCACGGGCTCCGGTCGTGCGGACAAGGCACAGGTCACCGGTATGGTCATGCGGTTGCTCGGCCTCGAGGTCAAACCGCATCCGGCGGACGCCGCGGACGCGCTCGCCCTCGCCATCTGCCACCTGTGGCGCGAGCCGATGCGGGTCCGGCTCGCCGAAGCCGAGGCCAGGGCGGCCGAGATCGCCAAGAACCACAAGGCCAGGCTCGCCGCCGCGGCCAAACAAGCAAAGACGCAGGGAGCGCCTCGATGATCTCGTCGGTACGCGGTGAAATCCTCTCCATCGGTCTCGACCACGTCGTGATCGAGGTCGGGGGAGTGGGCTTCGCCGTGCAGGCCACCCCCGCCACCCTCGCGACGCTTCGCCGCGGAGAGCAGGCGATGCTGCACACCGCGCTCGTGGTCCGTGAGGATTCCTTGACGCTGTTCGGTTTCGCCGACGCGGACGCCCGCGAACTGTTCGGTCTGCTGCAGACGGTCTCCGGGATCGGCCCGCGGCTCGCGCTGGCGACCCTCGCCGTCCTCGATCCCGACAAGCTGCGCTCCGCGCTGGTCGAAGGCAACATCACCGTGCTCACCCAGGTTCCCGGCATCGGCCGCAAGGGCGCCGAGCGGCTCACGCTCGAACTGCGCGACAAGGTCACCGCGCTCGCGGGCCCGACCGACGGTTCGCCGTCGGTCGTCGCGCCCGGCGCGCTGCGGGGTGAGGTCGTCGAGGCGCTCGCGGGCCTCGGCTTCCCGGCCAAACAGGCCGAACAGGCCGTCGACAAGGTGCTCGGCGAGGGCGACGGCCACACGACGTCGTCCGTGCTGCGCGCCGCGTTGGCCACCCTCGGGCGTAAGCGGTAACCGGCCACATGGACTATGAGGCCGTGACGGAGTTCGAAACCGACGAGACGCTCTCGGCGCTGCCGCAGACGGGCGAACGCGAGGTCGAGACCACGCTGCGCCCGCGCAAGCTCGACGAGTTCGTCGGCCAGCCGCGGGTGCGTGAACAGCTCGAACTCGTCCTGGAAAGCGCGCGGCGCCGTGGTGTCCCGCCGGACCACGTCCTGCTCTCGGGCCCGCCGGGACTGGGCAAGACGAGTATGGCGATGATCGTCGCCGCCGAACTCAACGCCGCCATCCGCATCACCTCCGGTCCCGCGCTGGAACGCGCGGGCGATCTGGCCGCGATGCTGTCCAACCTGGCGCCCGGCGACGTCCTGTTCATCGACGAGATCCACCGGATCGCCCGCCCCGCCGAAGAGATGCTGTACCTCGCGATGGAGGACTTCCGCGTCGACGTCGTCGTCGGCAAGGGGCCCGGTGCCACCAGCATCCCGTTGGAGATCGCGCCGTTCACGCTGGTCGGGGCCACGACGCGGTCCGGTTCGCTGACCGGTCCGCTGCGTGACCGGTTCGGCTTCACCGGCCAGATGGAGTTCTACAGCGACGCGGAACTGGAACTCGTCGCCCGCCGCGCCGCCACGATCCTCGACATCGAGATCGACCGGGACGGCTGCGCGGAGATCGCCCGCCGGTCCCGCGGCACACCCCGGATCGCGAACCGGCTGCTGCGCCGGGTGCGCGACTACGCCGAGGTCCGGGCGGACGGCAAGGTCACGCGCAAGATCGCGCGTGCCGCGCTGGAGGTCTACGACGTCGACGAACTCGGCCTCGACCGGCTCGACCGCGCGGTGCTGACCGCGCTGGTCCGTTCCTTCGGCGGCGGCCCGGTCGGCGTGTCGACGCTGGCCGTCGCGGTGGGGGAAGAACCGACCACCGTCGAAGAGGTGTGTGAGCCTTACCTGGTCCGCGCCGGTATGCTCGCCCGCACTCCTCGCGGCCGGGTCGCCACAGCGGCCGCGTGGGAGCACCTCGGCCTGCCGGCCCCGGCCGGTGCCACGCGCGGCGATCAGGGCGGCCCGAACCTGTTCGACCAGGACTGAACGGACCGTTCACACGGTTCGAGGCCCGTGGTGACGACGGGTGGTGGTGGAGTTTCCGCTGGCACCTGGCACACTCGGGGAGAGCACACCCCGCCAAACCGGACAAAACAGCGCACCGCGCGGCGTCCGCTCGAAATGGAGAATCATGAACCAGTTATTGCTGCCGCTGCTCCTGATGCTCGTTGTGGCGATTCCGCTCGTCATGGGCACCCGTAAGCAGAAGAAGGCGGCGGCAGCGCAGCAGGAGCTGCTCTCGAGCCTGGCTCCCGGTGACCGGGTGATGACCACCTCCGGTCTCTACGCGACTGTCGCCGACGCTTCCGCCGACACCACGATCGACCTCGAGATCGCCGAGGGCGTCGTGACCACCTGGCTGCGCCAGGCCGTCCGCGAGAAGGTCGAGCCGGTCGTCGAGACGGACGAAGACGCCGTCGACACCGACGAGGTCGTCGAGGCGCCGGTCGTCGAGTCGAAGGACGACGAGCGCGTCGAGGAGAAGTCGGGCGCGCAGATCGCTCCTCCGCTGGAGCACGGCAAGAAGTAGCGGTTGTAAGGCCATCCCCGACACCAGACTTTCGTAGGTGCGGGGCCAACGCCGGGCTCACGCAGCACCGAGTAGTGTCTCGGTGCTGCGTGCGTGTCCGTCGTCATAGTCGTGCTCGTTCGCGGTACCACCGGGCTCCCGCCCGGATGAGTGAACAGCCAAGTCCATTGGGGAAAAACCCAGTCCGTCCGAGGAGACCGAAGCACAGTGGCCGCACCGGCCGGGCATCTCCGCCCGGGACGCTATCTCGCCTTCTTCGCCCTGATCGTGGTCGCGCTGTACGCCCTGGTGTTCTTCACCGGTAGCGGCAAGCCGACGCCGAAGCTCGGCATCGATCTGCAAGGCGGCACGAGGGTCACCCTTTCCGCCCGAAACCCCGACGGCGGCGACCCTCCGCGAGAGTCCCTCGAACAGGCCCGCTCGATCATCGAGCGCCGGGTCAACGGTATCGGCGTCAGCGGTACCGAGGTCGTCCTCGACGGCAGCAACGTCGTCATCACCGTCCCCGGTGAGCAGGGAGACCAGGCCAAGACCCTGGGCAAGACCGCGAAGCTGGGCTTCCGGAAGGTCGTGACGTCGCAGCCGGTGACCCCGGTCCAGCAGCCGACGGCCCCGCCCGCTTCCGGCACGCCGTCTTCGGCGCCGCCGTCCTCGCCGGGTGTGAGCGCCCCGCCGACCAGCCCGGCCAACGGTGGCGGTGGCGCCGCCGGCGCGCCGCAGCAGCAGCCGGGCGCGGACTCCGACGAGAAGACGAAGAAGGAGATCGAAGAGGCCCGGAACCTCCGGCAGAACCCCGATCTGCTTTCGACGGACCAGGCGAAGCAGGCCGCAGCCGCCGAGAAGGCCTTCGCGGCCCTCAACTGCGACCCCAAGGTGTCGGACCCGCTGGTCGGCAACGACCTCACCGACAAGCCGCTGGTCGCCTGCGGTGACAAGAACACCATGAAGTACCTGCTTGAGCCGGAGTTCCTCCCCGGAACGGAGATCTCCGACGCCTCCTCGGGTTACGACACGCAGAACTCGCAGTGGGTCGTCAACCTGAACTTCAAGGGTGAGGGTTCCCGGATCTGGGGCGACTTCACCTCGAAGAACGTCCAGAAGCAGGCGGCGTTCGTTCTCGACACGCAGGTCGTCTCCGCGCCGACCATCCAGTCCGCGATCCTGGGCGGTCAGACCCAGATCACCGGCCGGTTCAGCCAGTCCGAGGCGAAGGACCTGGCGGACGTGCTGAAGTACGGCTCGCTGCCGCTGTCGTTCGAGTCTTCGGACGCGACGACGGTGTCCGCGACGCTGGGTCTCGCGTCGCTGCAGGCGGGCCTGATCGCCGGTGGCCTCGGCCTCCTGATCGTGTTCATCTACTGCTTGTTCTATTACCGGCTGCTCGGCGTGCTGACGATCCTGTCGCTCGCCTTGTCGTTCTCACTGGTCTACGCGGTGCTGGTGCTGCTGGGGCGGTGGATCGGGTACACCCTCGACCTCGCCGGCGTGGCGGGCCTGATCATCGCGATCGGTATCACCGCCGACTCGTTCGTCATCTACTTCGAACGGTTGAAGGACGAGATCCGGGAAGGCAGGACGTTCCGCTCCGCGGTGCCGCGAGGCTGGTCTCGGGCCCAGCGCACGATTCTGGCGTCGGACGCGGTCAGCTTCCTCGCCGCGGCCATCCTGTACTGGCTGGCCGTCGGTGAGGTCAAGGGCTTCGCGTTCACGCTCGGCATGTCGACGGTCCTCGACCTCGTCGTGGTCTACCTCGTGACCCACCCGCTGGTCGCGATGGTCTCGCGCTCGAAGTCGAAGTTCCTGTCCAACCCCAAGAACCTCGGCCTCGGTGCCGTTCAGCAGGTGGGCTCGGAGCGCAAGGCGGCCCGTCCGGCCGCCGGCCGCCCGAACGTCAAGGAGGCGTGACCGTGGTCGACGACAACACCACCACCGCGGGCAAGCGCGACAGCATCTTCCGCCGCCTCTACGTGGGCACGGGCGCGTTCGACGTGGTCGGCAAGCGCAAGCGCTGGTACATCTTCTTCGGCGCGCTGGTGCTGGTCTGCATCGCGTCGATGGGGATCAAGGGCTTCAACTTCGGGATCGACTTCGAAGGCGGCACCCAGATCCAGCTGCCCGCCAACGGCAAGAACGGGCAGATCAGCGAGCAGCAGGCCAAGGACGTCTTCTCCGAGGCGCTCGGCCGTCCGGCCGACGAGGCGCAGAAGGTCGGCAGCGGCGCTTCGTCGACCATCCAGCTCCGGTCGGACACCCTGGACGCCGCCGAGGTCGCCAAGATCAAGGAAGCGCTGTTCCGCGACCTCGGCCCCATCGGGTCCAACGGGCAGCCGAGTGTCCAGGCCATCAGTGACAGCGCGGTCAGCGCGTCCTGGGGCGGGGAGATCTCGCGGCAGGCGTTGATCGCGCTCGGGGTGTTCCTCCTGGCGGTCACGCTGTTCCTGGCGTTGTACTTCGACACCAGGATGGCCGCCGCGGCGCTGATTTCGCTCCTGCACGACATCGTGGTGACGGCGGGTGTGTACTCGCTGATCGGCTTCGAGGTCACGCCGGCGACGGTGATCGGTCTGCTGACGATCCTCGGGTTCTCGCTGTACGACACGGTGGTGGTGTTCGACAAGGTCCGCGAGAACACGCGTGGCCTGCTCGGGCTCACCCGCCGTACCTTCGGCGAGGCCGCCAACCTGGCGCTGAACCAGACGCTGATGCGGTCGTTCAACACGGCGCTGATCGCGATGCTGCCGATTCTCGGTCTGCTCGTCGTCGGGTACATCCTGCTCGGCTCGGGCACGCTGCAGGACCTCGCGCTGGTGCAGCTCACCGGCACCCTGGTCGGCGTGCTGTCCTCGGTCGCGCTGGCCACCCCGCTGCTGGTGGACCTGAAGATGCGTGACCCGAAGTTCCGTCAGCAGGCCGACCGGGTGGCCGCGCGGCGTGCGAACCAGGCCCGCAAGGCCGCCGAGCGTGACGACGACTTCGACCCGAACGACGAGGACGCGCTGGCCGCCGAGCTCCGCAAGGAGAAGGCGTACGCCGCGGCGGCGAGTGTTCCCGCGCGGAACCAGAAGGCCCACAAGGGCCGTCCGTCGGGTAAGCGCAAGAGGTAATCCCGGCCGTCGAACGCTAGGAAAGGTCCTTTCATTGCAAAATTTGCAATGAAAGGACCTTTCCTAGCGTTCAGGGACCCGGAAGCACGACTGGAGAGCAGGAAGTACATGGAGCTGGCCAAGGCACTCGACCTCATCGCCGACGTACCGGACTTCCCGGAACCCGGCGTGCTGTTCCGGGACCTGAGTCCGCTGTTCGCCGACGCGGCGGGTTTCAAGGCCGTCACCGACGGGCTGGCCGCCACCGTCGACCCCGAGGTCGATCTGCTGGCCGGGGTGGAGGCGCGGGGATTCCTGCTGGCCGCCGCCGTCGGATACGCCCGCGGCCTCGGTGTCGCGCTGATCCGCAAGCCGGGCAAGCTGCCCCGCGTCGCGGGCAGGGTCGGTTACACGCTGGAGTACGGCACCGCGACCGTCGAACTGCCCGAAGGTGTCGTCGAGCCCGGCCAGCGTGTCGCGATCCTCGACGACGTGCTCGCCACCGGTGGCACGGTCGCGGCGACCTGCAAACTGCTGGAAGACGCGAAGGCGCAGGTCACGGGCGTTTCGGTGGTCATGGAACTCGGCGCGCTCGGCGGTCGTTCCGTGCTCGAGGGGCGTCGTGTGGAGGCCCTCCGGGTGTGTTGACCGGGCGCACCAAGTGAGCCGCGAGGGGGAGCGGTTACCCTTGATGTCCGAAGGCCGCACGAAGCGCAGGAGGTGCGGGTGAGCCAAGAGCTCGATGCCGCGGTGTCCTCGAAGGACGGCACCGAGCAGAACGGTGCGGCGCGACAGGGGGCGGCGCCGACACCGTCCGCGACGCGCCGCGTGCGCGCCCGTCTCGCCCGCCGCATCACCGCGCAGCGCGCCGCGCCGGTCAAGCAGGTTCTCGAACCGCTCGCCGTCATCCACCGCGAACTGCATCCCAACGCGGACCTCGCGCAGCTCCAGCGCGCGTACGACGTCGCCGAAGAGCTGCACCGCGAGCAGCGACGCAAATCCGGCGACCCGTACATCACGCATCCGCTCGCCGTCGCGACCATCCTCGCCGAACTCGGCATGGACACCACGACGCTGGTCGCGGCGCTGCTGCACGACACCGTCGAAGACACCGGCTACTCGCTGGAGAGCCTGAAGGCCGACTTCGGTGAGAAGGTCGGCGAGCTCGTCGACGGCGTCACCAAACTGGACAAGGTCAAACTCGGCACGGCCGCCGAGGCCGAGACCATCCGCAAGATGGTCATCGCGATGGCGCGCGACCCGCGCGTGCTGGTCATCAAGCTGGCCGACCGGCTGCACAACATGCGCACGATGCGCTTCCTGCCGCCGGAGAAGCAGGCCCGCAAGGCGCGCGAGACCCTGGAGGTCCTCGCCCCGCTGGCGCACCGGCTCGGCATGGCGACGGTCAAATGGGAGCTGGAGGACCTGGCCTTCGCCATCCTGCAGCCGAAGAAGTACGACGAGATCGTCCGCCTGGTCGCCGATCGCGCGCCTTCGCGCGACACGTACCTGCGGTCGGTGATCACGGATCTGACCAGTCACCTCGAAGGTTCGCGGATCACCGCCAAGGTCGAGGGCCGCCCGAAGCACTACTACTCGATCCACCAGAAGATGATCGTCCGTGGCCGCGACCTCGACGACATCCACGACCTGGTGGGCGTGCGGATCCTGGTCGAGGACGTCCGTGACTGCTACGCCGCGATGGGTGTCGTCCACGCGCTGTGGCAGCCGGTCCCGGGCCGGTTCAAGGACTACATCGCGCAGCCTCGCTTCGGCGTCTACCAGTCGTTGCACACCACCGTGATCGGCCCGGACGGCAAACCGCTCGAAGTCCAGATCCGTACCTACGAGATGCACCGCACCGCCGAGTACGGCATCGCCGCGCACTGGCGGTACAAGGAGACCAAGGGCACCCACAACGGGAACGCCATGGACGTCGACGAGATGGCGTGGATGCGCCAGCTCCTCGACTGGCAGCGGGAAGCGGCGGACCCGGGCGACTTCCTGGAGTCGCTGCGCTACGAACTCGCGTCGCGCGAGATCTTCGTGTTCACGCCCAAGGGCGACGTGATCACGCTGCCGGTCGATTCGACGCCGGTGGACTTCGCCTACGCCGTGCACACCGAGGTCGGCCACCGGTGCATCGGGGCCCGCGTCAACGGCAGGCTCGTCGCGCTCGAGCGCAAGCTGGAGAACGGCGAGGTCATCGAGATCTTCACCTCGAAGGCCGAGACGGCGGGCCCGAGCCGCGACTGGCTGCAGTTCGCCGGTTCGCCCAAGGCGCGCGCGAAGATCCGGCAGTGGTTCGCCAAGGAACGCCGTGACGAGGCGATCGAGGGCGGCAAGGAGGCCATCACCAAGGAGGTCCGCAAGGTCGGCCTCCCGATCCAGCGGCTGGTCTCCGCCGAGTCGATGGGCGCGGTCGCCACCGAACTGCGGCACCCGGACATCAGCTCCCTGTACGCGGCCGTCGGCGAGGGGCACACCAGCGCGAAGCATGTCGTGCAGCGGCTCGTCGCGCTCATCGGCGGCGTCGACGAGGCGGAGGAGGAGCTCGCCGAGCGCGCGACCCCGTCCACCGTCACCCGCCGCCGCGGCTCGAACGACGTCGGCGTCGTGGTGAAGGGCGCCAGCGACATCTGGGCCAAACTCGCCCGCTGCTGCACGCCGGTGCCGGGCGACGAGATCCTCGGTTTCGTCACGCGCGGCGGTGGTGTCAGCGTCCACCGGACCGACTGCACCAACGCCGACGACCTGCGGGCCCAGCCCGAAAGGCTGGTCGAGGTCGAATGGGCGCCGTCGGCGTCTTCGGTGTTCCTCGTCGCGATCCAGGTCGAGGCGCTGGACCGGCACCGCCTGCTCTCCGACGTCACCAAGGTGCTCGCGGACGAGAAGGTCAACATCCTGTCCGCGTCGGTGACCACGTCGCGCGACCGGGTCGCGGTCAGCCGGTTCTCGTTCGAGATGGGCGACCCGAAGCACCTCGGACACGTGCTGAAGGTGGTCCGGGGCGTCGAAGGCGTTTACGACGTGTATCGGGTCACTTCGGCTTCGTGACCGCCGGTGGGGCCCGGCTAGAGTCCGAGGATGACTGACGGGTTCGAATTCACTCGCGACGGCGAGGTCGCACGGCTGACGTTCACCAGGCCGGAGAAGATGAACGCGATCACCTACGGGATGTGGTCGGCGATCCCGGACGTGGTGGCACGGGTGGAGGCGGACCCGGCGATCAAGGTCCTCGTGCTGACCGGCGCGGGCGCGCATTTCTCGGCGGGCGCGGACATCAGCGAGTTCCAGGACCTGCGGTCGACCGCCGACGCGGCCGAGACCTACGACAAGGCCGTCGACGGTGCCGTGGCGGCGCTGACGGCGTCGCGGAAGCCGACGGTCGCGATGATCCAGGGAAACTGCATCGGCGGCGGATGCCAGATCTCGGTCGCGTGCGACTTCCGGTTCGCGGCGGAGGGTTCGCGCTTCGGCATCACGCCGGCGAAGCTCGGGATCGTCTACCACTTCGACTCGACACGGCAGCTCGTTTCACTCGTCGGCGCCGCGAACGCGAAGTACTTCCTCCTCTCGGGCGAGCTCGTCGATGCGCGGCGGGCACGGGAGATCGGGCTGCTCAACGACGTCTTCCCGGCGGACGAACTGGAAGCCTCGACGGCGAAATTCGTCGAGACGCTGGCTTCGCGTTCGCAGGCATCGGTGCGCGGGATGAACCGGATCATCGAGAAGATCGTGGCGGGGCAACAGGAATCCGACGCCGAAGTGGACGAGATCCGGCTCGGTGCGCTGCACGGCGAGGACTATGCCGAAGGGGTGGCGGCATTCCTGGCGCGGCGGCCGCCGAAGTTCACTTATCGCTGAGGCTCGCGCTTCAGCGGTGTTCCGTGTGGACAGTCGCGGTGGCACCATTACTGCCTCGATTCTCGCCCCGGAAACCCTTGTGGTATGGCACCTTCTATGCCTCCGCAGGTCGTTCGCCTTGTTGCGCGAAAAAGTTTTTTATGGCTTGAGCCAGAGGTGTTTATGGTCGTTTCATGGAGTGGAAATTTCAATCGGCCGAAGAGCTCACGACCGCTTTGCGTGCCGGTGAGGTGACGTCGGCGGAACTGACCGACGAGGCGATCGCCCGGATCGAACAGGACGACAAGCCGATCAACGCGATCTGCGTGCCGGACTTCGACCGGGCGCGGGCCGCCGCGCGTGATGCCGACCAGGCGCGCGCCCGCGGCGAGGACCGGCCGCTGCTCGGGATCCCGGTGACGGTCAAAGAGTCCTTCAACATGACCGGTCTGCCCACGACCTGGGGAATGCCGCAGCACCAGGACTTCATGCCCGCCGAAGACGCGGTGCAGGTGTCGAGGCTCAAGGCCGCCGGGGCGGTGGTGCTCGGGAAGACCAACGTGCCGTTGGGGCTGCAGGACATCCAGACGTTCAACGAGTTCTACGGCACCACGAACAACCCGTGGGATCACGATCGCACCTCGGGCGGGTCGTCCGGCGGGTCGGCGGCGGCACTGGCGTCCGGCTTCGGCGCGCTGTCCATCGGCTCCGACCTCGCCGGCTCGTTGCGCACCCCCGCGCATTTCTGCGGGATCTACGCGCACAAGCCGACGGTCGGGCTCGCGGCGACCCGCGGCATGGTCCCGCCGCCGGCACCCGCCTTGCCGGTCGACCTCGACCTGGCCGTCGCCGGACCGATGGCGCGTACCGCCCGCGACCTCACGCTCCTGCTCGACGTCATGGCCGGGCCGGACCCGTTGACACACGGGATGGCGTACGAGGTGAAGCTGCCGCCCGCGCGCCATGAGCGGCTCGGCGACTTCCGGGTCTTGGTGATCGAGGACCATCCGCTCATCCCGACCGGGGCCGCTGTGCGGGCCGGCGTGAACCGGGTGGCCGACGCGCTGGTCGACGGCGGCGCCCGCGTCGAACGGTACAGCCCGTTGTTCCCCGATCTGACAGAGTCCGCGACGCTCTACACGCAACTGCTGTTCTCGAGCACGGTCGCGCGTTTCCCCGTCGAGGCGTACGAGCAACTGCAGGCCAACGCGGCCGGGCTGAGCACGGACGACCGGAGTCTCGACGCGGCGCGGCTACGCGCCATGGTGTTCACCCACCGCGACTGGCTGGCGGTGTACGACCACCGCGAACGGCACCGTCACGGCTGGCGGCAGCTGTTCGCCGAGTTCGACGCGGTGGTCTGCCCGATCACGCCGACCCCCGCGTTCCCGCATGATCACGATCCCGATCTGCTGGGACGCAAGCTCGACATCGACGGTGTGGGGTATCCGTACTTCGACCAGCTCGTCTGGGCGGGCGTGGCGACCATGCCCGGTCTGCCCGCCACCGCGGTGCCGACCGGCCTGTCCGCCCAGGGCCTTCCAGTGGGAGTGCAGCTCATCGGTCCGGCGTTCGAGGACCGCACCCCGCTGCGGCTGGCCGAACTGCTCGAGCAGACGATCGGCGGCTTCCAGGCGCCGAGCTAGATCTCGTCCCAGGGATTGCTGTCGTACGCTTCGGCGAGGATCCGGCCCGTTTCCGGAGCGTACGACAGCTCGACGTCGTCCACCGACGCCACCGGCCAGCCGACCGACTCCGAATTGGTCAGGAACATGGCGTCGAATCCCGGCAGGTCGGTGGGGCGGACGTCGCGGATCTCCTGTGGGATCCCGTTCCGCTCCAGGCCGCGTCGCACGAGTTGCTGGGTGATGCCGTCGAGGACCGGAGCCTGCGGCCAGACCACCGTGCCGCCGTCGAGGAACCCGACGTTCCAGATCGACGCTTCGCTGACCCGGCCGTCGTAGTCGATGAACAAAGCGTCGTCGTATCCAGCCAGCTTCGCCTCACGCATGTGGTGGAGGAGTCCGAACGTGCCGACGTGCTTGACCTCCGGAAGCACTCGTTCGTACCGCACCGACCGCAGGCGGAGCGGCGTCATCTCGTGCTCGCGGGGCGGCCCGGTCCGGACGAGGACGTCCGGTGCCGCGGGCGCGCCGGGATCGGACCAGTCCATCGCGCGGGAGAAGATCAGCACCCGCACCGACAGCGCGTCCTCACCTCGCACGGCCTGCCGTACGTACGCGCGCACCGCGTCGGTGTCGAGGTCGCTGCCGAACATCCGCCGCGTGCTCGTCACGAGGCGGCGAAGGTGGACGTCCAGGCCGCGGACCTTGCCGTCGCGGACCTGCATCGCGGTGAAATGGCCGTAACCGAACGCGCCCGCCAGGTCTTCCGGCCGGGCGGGCGCGCCGTTGATCTCCAGCTTCACGTCAGGCGTTGACCGTGACGCCGGTGAACTTGACCTCGGTGTTGGGCGGGCCGGTGCCGTCGCCGTTGCCCGCTTGCGCGTTCGCGCCCGCCTTGGCGACCTTGTCGAGCACCTTCAGGCCCTCGTCGGAGATGCTGCCGAAGACCGAATAGTCCGCGGGCAGTTCGGCCTCGCCGTAGACCATGAAGAACTGGCTTCCGCCGGAGTTCGGCTGCTGCGTCTTCGCCATCGCGAGGATGCCGCGGCCGTACTTGATCTCCTTGAACGCCTCGTCCGGCATCGTGTAGCCCGGGCCGCCCATGCCGGTGGCCTCGGGGTCACCGCACTGCAGCATCTGCAGGCCGCTGGTGCCGAGCCGGTGGCATTTGGTGTCGTTGAAGTAGCCCTGCTGGGAAAGGCTGATGAAGCTCTGCACCGCGCACGGGGCGAGCGCCCGGTCCAGCGTCAGCGGGATGTCGCCCGCGGTGCTCTTCAGTACGACGTTCACCGTGCCGTTCGAAGAGACGTCCTTGCCTTCCGGCTTGTTCACCTTCTTCGAAGCCTGCTTGCCGGCGTCGTCCTTGTAGTCGCAAGCCACCGGGTTCGCCAGCGGCGTCGGCCGCTTCGGCATCGGAGCGCGCTCCGTGGGGATGGTGACCTCGGGGGTCGGAGGAGCCGAGCTCGGGGAAGCGTCGGAGGCGGCATCGTCACCACTGTTACTGCTGACGATCCACCACACCGCGCCCGCCACGATGGCGACGACGCCGACGACCGCCACCGAGCCGACGATCCTGCGCCGCTTGGCCTTCTCGGCCCGTCGCACGATCTGTCGCTCGAGCTTGCGCTTCGCGGCTTCGCGGCGCTGCTGGTTGGTCGGCACCCGCCCTCCCGGTTTCCACTCGATGTCACACGTCTGAGGTAGCGGGAGTCTATTGGCACAGCCTGTGAGGCCCCCGTACAGGGGCCGCTAGGCTTACTTGATCGTGATCAGGGCCATCCTGTCACCTGTTCGGCGGAAGATCTGAGGAGGCGTTTCGTGCTGGTTGTCGGTTTTCCGGCAGGCCCCCTCGAAGCCAACTGCTACCTGCTCGCCCCGGACGGCGGGGGCGAGTGCGTGATCGTCGATCCCGGCGAGGAAGCCGTCGAGCCGCTGGAGGCCGCGCTCACCGAGCACGGTCTGACGCCGGTCGCGATGCTCGCCACCCACGGCCACCCCGATCACGTCGCTTCGGCGGGCGAGGTCGGCGCGCGCCACGGGATACCTCTCTATCTGCACGAGGCGGACCGGCCACTGCTCGGCCAGGACGCCGGTCAACGGAAGGACGGCATCGTGCCACTCGTCGATGGCCCGCTGCGGCTGGCCGGGCTGGAGATCACGGTGTCCGGCACACCGGGTCACACCGCCGGTTCGGTGGTCTTCGGGCTGACCGCGGCCGAAGGCGGGCGGATCGCGCTCACCGGGGACAGCCTGTTCGCCGGTTCGATCGGACGGTCTTCCGGTGACGGCGGTGAGCTCGTGCGTTCCCTCGGCGCCAAGGTGATGACGCTGCCCGACGACACCGTCGTCCTGCCGGGCCACGGTCCGGCCACCACGATCGGCCGCGAGCGGGCCGGGAACCCGTTCCTGGCCGGGACGGGCGCGTGATGACCGAGCCCACCGGGACCCCGGAAACCCCCGAACGTCTCCCGCTGTTCCACGACGACCCCAAGCTCCGCCGCAAGCGCGGCTGCTCCAGCGTCGCCGGTGTCGTGATCTTCGCGGCCGCGTTCGGCGGGATCGCCGGGCTGATCGGCGGTGAGATCGTCGGGCTGGTGGTCGCCGGGGTGATCGCGCTGCCGCTGCTGTACGTCATGTTCTACAACCTGCGCCGCCGGGTGTGGCTCGAAGGCGACACGCTCATCGTGCGGACGTGGGGTGTGCGGCGGATCGAGCTGACCGCGGCCGAGCGCATCGATCTGGTGATCAGCGACGTGCGCGGGACCCGGACGGTCAGCCTGCTGGTGAACGCGGGCAAGCGCCGCAAGGTCGCGAAGGTCGATCTGGCCGTCTACTCGGGCGCGGGTGGCAGGGAACTGGGCATCCTGCAGCTGCGCAAGCTGGCGAACGCGCTGCTGAACAACACCGAAGCGAACGGTCTCGTATTCTCGGAACTGCTGGTGGCGCAACTGAAATCGGAGGCACGCGGCGACGCGGCGGCGGAGCGGCCGCTCTACCGGCTGGCCTCGGCGGCGCCCGCCGGGAAGTACATCCAGCGGTTCACGATGGAGGCGGTCAGCCGTTTCGTGGCGACCCTGGACTGAGCCGGGCGAGACCGCGCCGTGTGTCATGAAAGGGCCGTTCAGGACATTTTTCGTCCTGAACGGCCCTTTCATGACACCCGATCCGGCCGGGTGCCCGAGGTCTCCAGCTTCTCCAGCCGGGCCTTGATCTCCTCCAGCTGGTAGACGATCTCCGGCAACTCGCCCGCGGCGAACGTCGCCAGCCGCTCCGAGTGCTTGAGCGTCGCCCGGACGTCGTCGAGCGCGGCGGCGATCTTGGGGACCGCCTCGACGGCTTCGAGCGTCGAGACGAGCACACGCCGCGCGACCGCGGTCAGTTGTCTCGGGACGGCGAACACGGCGAACATGGCCCCTCCGAACCTCGGGTGCGGCCTCTTCGTACCCGACTCCGGCCCGTGATCGCGTGGTGGGCTCGCGCTTTGGGGCGCTTGTTGCTACAGGGACTCTTGGGGCTCCCGCGAGGCGATCAGCGCGGCCAGGACGGTGGTGACCGGGACCGCCGCGACGATACCGACGCTTCCGGCCAGCGTCCGCACGATCTCCTGGGCGATGTTTTCCGCGCCGAGGATCGAGCCGAGCCCGACCCCGGAGAGCGACGTGTACAGCAGCACCGGCAGCGCCGCGCCCGCGTACGCCATCACGAGCGTGTTGACCGCTGAGCCGACGTGATCGCGCCCGATCCGCAGGCCGGCGCCGTACAGCTCACGCCAGCCGAGCGCCGGGTTCGCCCGCCGGAGTTCCCATACCGCGCTCGTCTGCGTCACCGTGACGTCGTCGAGCACACCGAGCGCGCCGATCACGACACCCGCCAGCAGCAGCCCCCGCGCGTCGATCCCGTGCCCGAGCGAGCCGATCAGCTGGGAGGTGCTGTCGTCGAGACCGGTGAGTGACGCCGCGGCCGAGAAGATCGCCGACAGGACGCCGATCAGGACCAGGCTCACCAGGGTGCCGAGCACCGCCACCGAGGTTCTCGCGGACAGCCCGTGCGTCAGGTACAGCGCGACGAACATGATCGCGCCCGCGCCCGCGATCGCCACCAGCAGCGGACTTTCGCCGGCGAGGATCGAAGGCAGTACGAAGAGCGCCAGCACCAGGAAGCTCAGCCCGAGCGCGATCAGCGCGGCGACACCTTGCCACCGCCCGAGGACGATCACCGCGAGCGCGAACAACCCGGCGAGCAGCAGCAGCGGCGTACCACGCTGGAAGTCGACGATCTGGAAGGACGCGGGGTTCGCGACGTCGCCGCCGTTGTAGGACAGCACCACCTCGTCGCCCGCGGCGAACCGCGGCGTGCTCGGCTCGATGGGCAGCGTGAGCTTCAACGGCTTTCCGGACGCGGGACCGTCGGTCATCGTGAGCTCGCTGGTGAGACACGGCTTCGCGTCCGGTGGCGGTTCGCCGACCTGCACCTGTCCTTCGGCGAGGCACGGTCCGGTGATCGTCCCGGTGACCGTCGCGTTCACCGGGGTCCCCTGCGGGAAGACGCTTTTCGCCGGATCCTTGCCCCACGGGTAGAGGAAGACCATCCCGGCGACGGTCGCGACGGCGAGCGGGATCAGCAGCCACATCAGCAGCAACCGGACCCGGCGCGAGGCGGGCGCCGCCGGTCCGTGACCGTGCGAGTGCCCGTGACCGACCGGCTCGGGTTCGGGCTTCGGTTCGGCGGCGCGACGTCTGCCCGGTTCCGCCGGTCGCGGCCGCTGGGCCGGTGGGCGCGGGCGCCGCGTGCCCTCGGGCGGCGGCGTCCGGCGCGGCGAACGGGACGTTCCGGGCGAACGATCGGACGGGGTGTCCGTTACCCGGCGAATCGGGCCGGTGTCGTCGTCGGAGATGTCGCGGCGGTTCACCCGCACATCCTCCACAGTGCGCGCCAGGTGCCGCACTCGGCCTAGCCGAATGCCTGCCGAAGGTGGACACGGCGATACGCCGAAGGCGGGGTGTCGAAGTGGTCGAGGAAGGCTTGTCGAAGCGTCTCAGTCGAGCCGAAACCGCATCGCCTCGCGATCGAGGACAGCGGAAGTTCGGTGCCGCACAACAGTTTCGCCGCGTTCTCGGTCCTCGCGGCGCGCACGTACCTGCTGGGTGTGGTGCTCAGGTGCGCGTCGAACAATCTGGTCAGCTGCCGGGTGCTGATCCCGGCCCGCTCCGCGAGGACCGCGGTGCCGAGATCACCGGCGAGGTGTTCGGCGACGTACGCCGTGATGTCGCGGACCAGCCGGTTCTCCGGCGGCGGACCGGACAGGAACATGCTCACCTGCGCCTGATTGCCCGGCCGCTGCAGATAGGTCACGAGCATGCGGGCGACCTCCCTGGCGACACTCGGGCCGTGATCCTCTTCGACGAACGCGAGGGTGAGGTCGATCCCGCTGGTGACCCCCGCCGCCGTGTAGACGTTGCCGTCGCGCACGTACAGCGGCACCGGATCGACGTTCACCTGGGGATAGTTCGTCGCGAGCCGGTTCGCGAACCGCCAGTGGGTGGTGGCGCGGCGGCCGTTGAGCAGTCCGCACGCGGCGAGCACGGTGGCGCCGGTGCACACCGAGGCGACCCGGCGGCTCTGCTGCGCGAGCCTGCGGACGTGGGTGACGAACCGCGTGTCCGCGGCGGCGGCCTCGTGTCCGGTGCCGCCCGCGACGATCAGCGTGTCCAGCCCGCCGGTGATCTGGTCGAGCCGATGCTGTGCCTGCAGGGTCAGCCCGGACTCGCAGCGGATGCCGCGTCCGTCGACGCTGGCGAGCATGATCTCGTACCCCGGCTTGCCGCCGAGTTTGGTCGCGGCGTCCAGGACGTCCGACGGACCGGCGATGTCGAGCAACTCGGCGTTGCTGTAGCCGACGATCAACACTCGTCTGGGTGAACCCGGCATGATCGAACGCTACCAGTAGTGCCCGGCCGTCGGACGTTGTTCGCAGGAATCCGGACATCCGGGCCACCGAAGGCCCGCCGCTCCGCCAGCGTTGTCCCCATGACAGACGACAAGAAGACCATCGCGTTCGTGGTGTACCCGGGGATGACCCCGCTCGACATGGTCGGACCGCTGACCGTGCTGGAGGGGATGGCGAGCACGGCGCAGGAATACCGGACCGTCGTGGTCGGCGAGACGAAGGACCCGGTCACCACCGACAACCCGTTGAAGCTCGTGGCGACCCACACCTACGACGAGGTCCCGTCGCCGTACGCGCTGCTCGTGCCCGGTGGCGCCGCGCCGACGCTGAAGGCGCTCGCCGACGAGAAACTGGTGGGATATCTGCGTGGCGCCGCGGCGAACGCCGAGCTCGTGACGTCGGTGTGCACGGGATCGCTGCTGCTGGGGCAGGCCGGGCTGTTGAAGGGGCGAAAGGCCGCGACGCACTGGATGTTCCGTGAACTGCTGGGCGCGTTCGGCGCGGAACCGGTCGCGGAGCGCTGGGTCGAGGACGGGAACGTGATCACCGCCGCCGGGGTGTCGGCGGGGATCGACCTCGCGCTGCACCTGGTCGAGCGGCTCGTCGGCGCCGAGATCGCCCGGACGATCCAGTTCGTCATCGAGTACGACCCGGAGCCGCCGCAGGGTCCGCTGGACTGGTCGAAGCGTCCGTACGGGGATCTCAAGCCCTTGCTGGAGCACACGGTGAACGAGGCGCTCGCGGACGAACCCGCGTTGCGGGACAGGCTCCTCGCGCACACCGGGAAGTAAGGGGGGACGGCCATCCGGGTGAGAAAGCAACATCTGGGGGACAGCACCGGGTTACATTCGGGTCATCCGTCCAGGTGATAGGTGGTTCGTGGAGTTCAAGGTGCTCGGCCCGCTCGCGGCCTCGGTCCCGCTGCCGTCGGCGGCTCAGCCCCGTCGGGTACTCGCGGTGCTCCTGACCCGGCCGAACGAGTTCGTCCACCGGGACACCCTGGTGGACGAACTCTGGCCGCAGGGACCGCCGTCGAGTGCGGCGGCGGTCGTGCAGATGGCGGTTTCCAAGCTGCGCAAGGCGTTGTCGCCCGGCATACCGGTGGACGACGAGCGGCAACGGCTGCGGTCCGGCCGGAGCGGCTACCGGCTGACGGTGGCGGACGGCGAGCTGGACGTCGCCGGTTTCTCGGAGCTGACTGCCGCGGCCGCGAGTGCGACCGGTGACGAACGCAAGGCGCTGCTCGAACGGGCGCTGGGGTTGTGGCGTGGCAGGGCCTTCGCCGACGTGCCGGTCGGTCCGCTGGTGGAGGCGCACCGGTTGTGGCTCGAAGACCGGCGTTGTTCGGTGCTGGGCAAGCTCGTGGAGCTGGAACTGGCCGCCGGTGACCACAAGTCGGTCGCGGACCGGCTGGGACCGGAGCTGGCCGCCCGGCCCGGCGACGAGCGCCTCGCCGGGTGGCTGGCCGAGGCGCTGCACGGTCTCGGGCGGCGGGACGCGGCGCTGGCCGTCCTCGACCGCTGCCGCCAGGCGCTGTGGGAACACGCCGGAGTCTCACCGGGGGACGACCTGCTCGCGGTCCACCGCCGGATCTCCGGAACCGGCTGGTCGGCGGGCGGCGCGCCATGCCGTCTGCCTGCCGCGACGCCGGATTTCACCGGCAGGGCGGCAGAGCTGACGGAAGTCGCACGCGCGGTGCGGTCTCCCGCGCCGATCGTGCTGCACGGGGCGGCAGGAGCGGGGAAGAGCGCGCTGGCCGTCCAAGCCGCGTGGCGGGTGCGCAAGCGGTTCCCGGACGGTCAGCTCGTCGCCGATCTGCGGGAACCCGGTGACGTCCTCGCCGGGTTCCTTCGCGCGCTCGGGCTTGCGGAAACGGAACTCCCCGCGGACCGGGCCGGGCTGCTCTCGTTGTGGCAGAGCCATTCCGCCGACCGGCGGCTGCTGGTGATCCTCGAGAACGCCCGGTCCGAAGCCGAGGTGCGGCCGTTGCTGCCGAGTGGTCCCGGCTGCGCGACGATCGTCACGACACGGCGGCGGCTGGCCGGTCTCGCCGGCGCCAGGCCGGTCGAAGTCGGGGCGATGTCCTACGAGGACGCGCGGATGCTGCTCGGTGAGATCGCCGGTGAAGCCCGGACGTCCGCCGAACCCGACGCCGTCCGCCGGGTGCTGGCCTGCTGTGACGGTCTTCCACTGGCGGTGCGGGCGGCGGGGACGAAACTGCTGCAGCGGCCTCGGCTGAGTGTCGCCGAGTTCGCGACCCGCCTGGAGAACGAGCGGCTGCGTCTCGACGAACTCGCCGCCGGTGACCTGGCCGTCCGCCCGGTGCTCGCCGAAGCCCTCGCCGAGCTGTCGGCGCGCCAACGGAATTGCCTGCGGCTGCTCGGTTTTCCTGGTGCGACCGAGATCGCCGACTGGTTCGCGACGGCCATGCTGGGCCGTCCGTCGCGCGAGGCGGCGGAACTGCTCGACGGACTCGTGGACGACCACCTGCTCCATGCCGAACCGGATCAGGCGGGGTTCCTCCGGTACCGGCTGCCGGCGCTGACTCGGCTCGCGCTCCGGGAACCGCCGGATCCCGGCGCCCTCAAACGCGGGCTGACGGTGATGGCGGCGGTGGCCGAACACGCTTCCGCCGCACTCGGCGCCGAGTACCCGCCCGCACGGCGCGCGGACGTCCCGGCCGCGGTCGCGGACCGCGTCGCGGCCGACCCGATCGGCTGGCGGGTCGCGGAAACCGCGAACCTCGCGCTCGCCGTCCGTACCGCGAAGAACCATGGCTGGACCGAGCTGGCCATGCGGTTGGCCGACGCCTACAGCGATCTCGTCGGCCCCCGGAAAGGCGGTTCCTCCGCCTGGCTCGGATTCGGCATCGTCCGTGATCGGCTCGATGTCCCCGCGGAGGCGGAGAAGCTGCTCAAGCTCGGTCACGCCCACGCCGACGCGGGGGATCTGGCCCGGGCGAGGACCTGTTTCTCGTTGGCGGAGAACAGGTTCCGCTCCGTCGGTGATCAGCCGGGCACCGGGGCCGCGCTCATCGCGCTCGCCGACGTCGACGCGGATTCCGGCCGGGCAGGCGCGGCGGTCCACGCGCTGCGGGAGGCGCTGGACCTGTTGCGGGACTGCGGTGACCTCGCCGGACAGGCGATGGCGTCGGCGCAGTTCGGCTCGCTGTGGGACGACCTCGGCGACTTCCGCCGGGCGAAGGAATGCTTCGACGCGAGCCTGCTGCTTTCGCTCCATTGCGAAGACGGGCACCAGCACGACAGGTCCGCCAAGCGGTACGCCGACGTCCTGCGACGGAACGGCCGCCTGGACGAGGCCGGCGCGCTGCTGACGAGCGCCCTGATCGGCACGCGCAGTTCGCGTGAACGTCACTGGGAGGCGCACGTCCTCCGGAGCCTCGGTGACCTCCATGCCAAAACCGGTGACGCGGGGGAGAGCGAACGATGCCTTTCGCGGTCGCTGGAACTGTTCGAAGACGTCGGGCATCGGCACGCCGCCGCCTATACGCATCGAAGCTTCGGCGAGTCCTTGCGCCTGGCGGGTGAACACGGCCGTGCCGCCGAGCACCTGAGCCTGGCGATGAGCACTTTCCGCGAGCTCGGAGACCGCCGAGGCGGCGGATACGCCCTGCTCAGCTTCGGACGTCTACGGGCCGACGAAGGCATCGCGACCGAAGCCGCCGAAGGGCTCCGAACCGCGGCTGGCCTGTTCCGGGAACTGGGATTCCCGGTGTGGGAACTACGTGCCCTCCAGGGCCTTTCCGCCGTCGACGAGAGCGGACGTCAGCGGGATCGGGCTCGTGAAGCCTTGACGAAGATCCGCTTCGGGGTGACTCCGGCCTAGCCCGGCGGAGGCTTCACGGTCACGGCGTTTGGCGAAGTTATGGCGCCGGTGTGTTGACTGCTGCTCATGTGAGCGGACTTCGCGCCGCCCCGAATTCGCGGAACTGGGGGTGGCGGCGCGTGCTCGTGGCCGGGTGACGCCTTCAGAGGGCAGGAGGCGTCACCCGGTTCGCAGAGCTGGGGTGTGTCTCAATCCGGAGTCGGCTGATCAGGTGAGGACACGCGCGCGCGTTTCTTTTCGGCCGGAGGCCTCGGAGTCACGAAGGCGGGCCGCTGACACGGCTGAGTGAGTGGCCGGCTGATGCCGCGGCCCGGCTGCGGGACTCCGAAAGCGCGCCTGAGAGACACTGCCTAGCCGCGGACGTGCAGGATCGCGTCCGCGTCGTTCAGCATCCCTTGGTCGAGCGGGAAGTAACCCTGCCGTTGGGTGGGGTCGGTCCGGACACTCGCGGGCGGGACGTCGGAGGCGGGGAGAAGCCCCCACGCCGTGGTGACGTGCTTCTGCAGGAACCCCTCGTAGGTGTCGGGCTCCGGCTCCGCGAGGGCGATGTCCTCGCTTGCGCCGAGGCTGGTCGCGACGAACGTGTAGCGATCGCCGAGCAGCGGCGCCACCAGTGCGCCGGCGGGGAACCAGCTGGTCTCGGTGTCGGCGACCCGCATCGTGCTCGCCTGGCGCCGCAGATGGAGGTTGTGGGCGAAGACCAGCGTCCGGCCGCGACCCGCTTCGGCGGCGCGGATGTCCAGTAGGTTCCGCGCCATGAAAGAGTCTCTGGCCGCGATGAGGGGCGCGTAGCGCTCGTGCGGTTCGAGAGGCTCGGCGCATTGCCGGTGGTAACGCAGCAGGTCGATCCCCGCCATGAGATGGATCTCCGCGCGCGACCACGCGTCCGATTCCGGCTTCCGGGAGCGAAGCGCGGTGAGCAGATCGGCCGCGATCGCGCGGAGGCGGTAGGCATCGGCCGTGGCGCCGGGCGAGGAAGCCGCGTCCATGACGGCTTCCGTGCGGCTCCACCGTTCGTCGTCGCCCGCCGGACCGGCGATGTCCACGTCGAGCCCGAGGAAGTCGCGGGCGTACTCGAGGTAGCGCCGTGGGCTGGGCGCGGACGTGTTCTCGGTCTGGGTGTCGAAGCCGTGGAACGAAAGGCGCTCCTCGGGAGGCCGGGTTTCGTTGTACTCGCGCATCCACGCGATCAGTCGCCTGTTCGCCTCGACGCCACCGAAGACGTGTGAGAAGCCCTCGCTCATCGCGAGGTCGAGGGTTCCGGTGCCGTCTTGGACGTAGTCGTTCGCGACGAGGGCGGCCACGCGATCGGTTTCGAGGGCGATCGAGCGGAAGCCGCGCTCGACGAGCTGGGCGAACAGTTCGTTGCGGATCTCCGCGAAGATCGGGGTCGCGTGCGTCGGTTCGCCCAGGGCCAGCAGGTCGCAGGAGGGGGTGACGAAGTCTCGGATGTCTTGACTCATGAGGTTTAAGCATATCGTTGATGTTCCGGTTGAAACTCGGGTCGCTTCGGCCTGCGGAGTGCATGCGAAAGCTTCAAACCGCACGGTAGGTGGCGATCTTGATTTGCTGCCTCCCAGGTCCGTGAAGGCCTCCTTCACTACCTTCAGGGTAGGCAAGGAGGCCTTCACGGACCCGCACCGAAGGCTGCGACACCGCAAGAAAACCACGTACGAATAACTGGATCCCTTTCCGCAATTCCGCTATAAAGCTTTAAGAACCCTTCGCGCGCGAAGGCGCTTCGCTCGCGAAGCAGCGTTTAAGATACGTGCGGGAGCGCAAGTGATCAGCACTTGAGGTGAATTGCCGCGTGGCAATCACCGCGCGGCCGGAGTTCGGCCCTAGTTTGTCCCGCATGGTTGAGAAGGATTCGACGGCGCGGACCCGGGAACTGGGCCACCGCATGAAGGCGTTCCGGCAGCGCAGGCATTTCAGCGGAGCCGACGTCAGCCGCCGTAACGGCTGGTTGCAGAGCAAGGTCACGAGGTGGGAACAAGGGCTGCGCGAGCTGTCCGTGGTGGACGCGGCGCTGTATCTCGCGACCTGCGGCGAGGCGGAGCCCGAACGCGATCTGCTGCTGGAACTGACCCAGCCCGGCGGCGACCTGTACTGGGTCCGGCCGTACTTCGACGAGCTCGTCGACCCGATGAAATCCCTGGAGATCCAAGAAAACCTCGCGCATACGCTGGTGCGCTACGAGTCGTTGACGCTCCCCGGACTGCTGCAGACCGAACCGTACGCCCGCACCGCCTTCGAACTGATCGGCAACCGCGACCAGGCCCAGCTGGACAAGATCGTGAGCGCCCGGATGGAACGGCAGCGGTTGCTTCAGCGGGATCGTCCGCCGCGCTGCCGGTTCTTCGTGCACGAGCGCGCGCTGCGGTCGGTCGTCGGCGGTCCCCGGATCATGCACGAGCAACTGCTCCACCTCGTCCTGTCGGCGAATCTGCCTTATTGCTCCATTCGCATCGTCCCCGAAAGCGGCGAAGTGGGCAGGGTGCTCGAGAATTCCTTCACCATCATGGAATTCACGGAACATCCGGCGGTGGTGTACACGGATTCCTACGCGGCCGGGGTGTTCATCGACGACCGGGTGGCGGTCGAGGCCTATTATTCGCTCGTCGCGAGGTTGGAAAGCGATACCCTGACCGAGGAGCGATCACGGCAAATGCTCGCCGAATGGGCGGACCGGTACGACCGGATGGAGGAATGATCCGTCCGGGGTTTCCCGCCGCCTCCGCAGGGGGTAATCCTTCCGGGTAGCCGAGGAGAAGGAGTTCGTGGTGACGAAGACGCAGGGTGGTGCCCCGGTCGCCGAGGCGGAGATCGAGCGGAAGTACGACCTGGCGGCCGACCGGCCCATCCCGCCGCTGGTCCCGGCCGGTCCGGTGACGAACCAGGCCGATCCGAGGGTCGACGTCCTCGATGCCACGTACTTCGACACCGCCGATTTCCGGCTCGCGCAGGCGGGCATCACGCTGCGGCGGAGGCTCGGCGGAAGCGACGAGGGCTGGCATCTCAAACTCCCGGTCGGCGAGGACCGGCGAGAGGAACTCCGCCTCCCGCTGGCGGGGAAGCCGGACAAGGTGCCCGGCGCGCTGGCGAAGCTGGTCCGGGCGCATACGCTCGGCGCCAAACTCGTCCAGGCCGCGCATCTGCGTACCGAGCGCACTTCGTACGCCTTGCTCGACGCCGACGGGCGCGAGCTCGCGACGCTGACCGACGACGTCGTCACCGGCGAGGCGGGCGGGGACAAGGCGCACCTCGACCGCTGGCGGGAGATCGAGATCGAACTCTCGCCCGGTGCCGACCCCGACCTGCTCCAAAGCCTGGAGCAGGCGGTCCTGGAAGGAGGTGCCGAGCGGTCGAGGTGGCCGTCGAAGCTCCGGCGGCTGACCGACGAGCTCGTGCCCTCGGCCAGGGGAGCTTCGGGCTCGGTACTGGCGGACTATCTCGCCGAGCAGCTGGACGCGCTGCGACGCCATGACATCGGGGTCCGCCGGGACGTCGAGGACGCGGTACACCAGATGCGCGTCGCGACCAGGCGGCTGCGGAGCGCCTTGAAAACCTTCCGCCGCTCGCTGGACGCCGACGTCGCGGCCGGGCTCGCCGAGGAACTCCGCTGGCTCGGCGGAGAACTCGGGCCGGCGAGGGACAGCGAGGTCATGGCCGCGCGCCTGCACGACGAGGTGAAGGCGCTCCCGGCCGAGCTGGTGCTGGGGAACGTCGAGCAGCTGATGACGCGCCACTTCGCTCGCGAGGCCGAAGAGGCCAAGGCGCGCGCCATCCGTGCGCTCGACAGCAAGCGGTACACGAAGCTGTTGCAAGCGCTGGAAAAGCTCGCCGGCAAACCGCGGAAGATCAAGGATGGCAAGAAGGAGCTGCGTAAGGCCGTCGCACGGTCGAGCCGGAAGCTGAGCAAGGCCGTGGCCGCGGCGAGTGTGCTCGAGCCCGGCGCGGAGCAGGACGCCGCCCTGCACGAGGCACGCAAGAAGGCCAAGCGAGCACGCTACGCGGCGGACGCGGTCCGGCCGGTGACCGGCAAGAAGCTTCGAAAATGGCGAAAGAACGTCAAGGCGGTGCAGAGCACGCTCGGCGAGCATCACGACATCGTGGTCAGCCGGGAGGTCCTGCGCCTCCTCGGCCTCCGCGCCTACGCCGAGAACGAAAACGCTTTCACCTATGGGCTGTTGCATGGTCGTTCGGTCGCCGAAGCCGACGCCGCGCACCGGCGCTTCGCGGGGGAATGGCAAAAGGCGGGTAAAGGTTCTCGTCCGAAATGGCTCAAATGAGGTAGCCCGGGTTGACCTGCCGCCGTCGCTGAGTAACGTCGAGGGAACTTGGTGGTCTGGAGAGAGGCGCCCCCAATGTTGCCTGGCCAGCGCGTACCCGGCGAACAGCCGGACCTGGCCGTGACCACCTGCCGCCGCAAGGACGGCGTTCTCATCCTCACCGCGGTGGGGGAAATCGACGCGGCGACCGTCGGGCGCTTCCGCACCGAGCTCAGTGGCGCCTGCGTCAAAGGGAGGCACGTGATCCTCGACCTCTCCGGCGTCGGTTTCCTCAGCTGTGCCGGGTTGCAGGCACTCGAGGAGGCCAATGCGGCGTCGCCCCGGTTCTCGGTGATCGTGAAGACCGCTTTGGTGTCAAGGATTCTCGATGTCAGCGGAGTCGGAGCGGACCTCGACGTCCGGTGGGACGTCGAGGACGTGCGGATCTAGTCGAGTTCGACCTCGTCGGCGGAGACGTCCGGCAGCAGGCCACGCCACCGCGGATTGCGCAGGCAACCAGCGTCGGTCCAGCCGCCGAAGACGACCTCACCGACGATGGTCGGCCGCGACCAGCGTGCGTCCCGCGCCTGTTTATCCGGAACGGAGTGGAACGGGGATGTCTTGCGCTCCAAGCGGAACAGCTGCTTGGAGAGGGTCTCCAACTCGTCGCCCGCGAAGCCGACACCGCAGTTTCCGATGTACCGCAAGCCGTCTTCGTGCGGGACGCCGAGCAACAGCGAGCTGAACGTGCCCGCCCGGCTGCCGCCACCCGGCCGCCAGCCGCCCAGAACCACTTGCTGCACCAGAGTTCCCGTGATGGAAAGCCATTCCCCGGTGCGCTTTCCCGGGTGATACGCGGAGTCGGCCCGTTTGGCGACGATACCGGCGAGACCGTGCTCGCGAGCCGCCCTGGCGACCGCGCCGCCGTCTCCAAGGTAGTACCGCGGGACTTGCCAATGCGGACCGGCGAGCCCGAGTTCGTCGAGCAGTTCCCGCCGTTCGACGTACGGCGTCCCGACACAGGCGCGGCCGTCCAGATGCAGGAGATCGTTCACCAGGTAGAACGCCGGATACCGTGAGGTGAGCCGCTTGGCTGAGTTCTTCGTCGCCCGCGCGCGGTGCCCGAGCCCTTCCGCGCTCGGCTTCCCGCCGTCGAAGACGACGATTTCCCCGTCGAGAAAGGCTTCCGTGGCCCCGAGTTGTTCGCCGAGGCCGCGGAATTCGGGATACAGGCCGGTGACGTCGTCGCCTGAATCGTCGTAGGCGGTGATCCGGCCCCCGGATACGCGGATCAGCGTGCGGCGCCCGGACCAGTCGAATTCGTAAGCCCATTCCGGGTCTTCGCCGGTCGAGGGGAGACGGCCCGGTTTGGTCAGCATCGGGGCGAGGAAAGAGGGGAGTTCCTTCCGGCCGGGGTCGGCGGGGTCGAGCCGTTTGAGCAGCCAGCCGTTGTCCCGTCCGTCCTTCTTCACGTTGAGGAACAGGTATTTCCCGCGTGCCCGTGCGCCGTGGAAGACGACTTCGACCTTGTGGTCGTTGAAGTGCAGCGTTTCGTACCGGCCGGTGTCCCAGATGGTCATCGTGCCGCCGCCGTATTCGCCCGCCGGGATCTCGCCTTCGAAGGTGAGGTATTCCATCGGGTGGTCTTCGGTGTGCACGGCCAGACGCTCTTGGTCCGGCGCCATCGGCAGGCCCTTCGGCACCGCCCAGGAGACGAGGACCCCGTCCCGTTCGAGGCGGATGTCCCAGTGCAGGCTGCTCGCGTGATGTTCCTGGATGACGAAGAGATCGTCGGCCCCGGTCTTCCCGTCGCGATCCGGCAGGGGTTCGGGAGTTCGCCCAGGTCTGCGCTTACGGCGGTATTCGCCGAGTTTCTCCGCCATGGTCGGCCGGCGCACCCCTTTCCGGATCGGGTCACGCAAGCCTAGCGCCGTTCACCGTCCTTCCGTGCGCCGAAGGTCCCTTTTCCCACGGTAAAAGGAGGAAAAGGGACCTTCGGCGCCGATGTGGTTCAGTCGGTCTCGGCCAGCGCCTCCGCGAACTGGGCGGCGTAGAGCCGGGAGTACGCACCACCGGTGAGCAGCAGCGTTTCGTGGTCGCCCTGTTCGACGATCGACCCGTTCTCCATCACCAGGATGACGTCAGCGTCGCGGATGGTGGAGAGCCGGTGCGCGATGACGAAACTCGTCCGCCCCTCGCGCAGCGAATTCATCGCCCGCTGGATCAGCACCTCGGTCCGGGTGTCGACCGAACTGGTGGCCTCGTCGAGGATGAGGATCGCGGGCTTCGCCAGGAACGCCCGCGCGACGGTGATCAGCTGTTTCTCGCCCGCGCTGACCGTGCCGCCCTCGTCGTCGATCACCGTGTCGTAGCCGTCCGGAAGGGTGCGGACGAACCGGTCGACGTGGGTCGCCTTGGCCGCCGCCACGATCTCGTCCTGCGTGGCGCCCGCGGAACCGTAGGCGATGTTCTCCGCGATCGTGCCGCCGAACAACCACGCGTCCTGCAGCACCATGCCGGTCTTCGCGCGCAGGTCTTCGCGGTCCATCCCGGCGATGTCGACGCCGTCGAGGGTGATCCTGCCGCCGTCGAGTTCGTAGAACCGCATGAGCAGGTTGACCAGCGTGGTCTTCCCCGCTCCGGTCGGGCCGACGATGGCGACGGTGTGCCCCGGTTCGACGGTGAGCGACAGGTCCTCGATCAGCGGCGTGTCTTCGGCGTACCGGAAGGACACGTGCTCGAACTCGACCCGGCCCCGCACCTGCTCGACCCGCGCGGGTTCGGTGGGCTCCGGGTCCTGCTCGTCGGCGTCGAGAAGCGCGAAGACCCGCTCCGCGGACGCGATACCGGACTGCAGCAGGTTCGCCATGCTGGCGATCTGGGTGACCGGCTGGCTGAACTGCCGTGAATACTGGATGAACGCCTGGACATCACCGAGCGACAGTGTCCCGGACGCCACCCGCAGCGCGCCGATCACGGCCACCAGCACGTAGCTCAGGTTGCCGATGAACATCATCGCGGGCTGGATGGTGCCCGAGATGAACTGCGCCTTGAAGCTCGCGCCGTAGAGCGTGTCGTTGTGCTCCCGGAAGACCTCCTCGGCCTCCTGACGGCGGCCGAACACCTTGACCAGCGAGTGCCCGGTGTACATCTCCTCGATATGCGCGTTGAGCCGTCCGGTGGTGGACCACTGCTTGATGAACTGCGGCTGCGCCTTCTTGCCGATCTTGGCCGCGACGATCACCGACGCGGGCACCGACAGCAGCGCGACCAGCGCGAGCACCGGCGAGATGACGAACATCATCACGAGCACGCCGACGACCATCAGCAGCGACGACACGATCTGCGCGAGGGTCTGTTGCAGTGACAGCGCGAGGTTGTCGATGTCGTTGGTCGCCCGGCTCAGCACCTCGCCGCGGGGCTGGCGGTCGAAGTAGCTCAGCGGGAGCTTGGCGAACTTCTCCTCGATCCGTTCCCGCAGATCGAACACGGCCCGCTGGACCAGGTTCGTGGTCAGCCTCGCCTGCAGCAGCGAGAAGAACGACGCCACGATGTAGAGCAGCAGCACCCACAGCAGGACCTGGCCGACGGCGTCGAGGTCGATGCGCTGGCCCGGGACGAAGTCGATCCCCGAGAAGAGATCGGCGAGGGTGTTGTTGCCTTCAGCCCGCAGGCCGGCGATCACCTGCTCCTTGCTCACCCCCGCGGGCATGTCCTTCGCGACGACGCCCGCGAAGATGAGGTCCGTCGCCATGCCGAGGATCTTCGGCCCGATGACGCTCAGCGCGACGCTGGCGACGCCGAACAGCAGGATGCCGTACAGCATGGCGCGTTGCGGTTGGAGCAGCCGCAGCAGCCGTTTCAAGGATCCCTTGAAGTCCAAGGCCTTCTCGGCGGACTGCCCGCCCATGAAGGCGGCGGGGCCGCGGCCGAGACCGCCTCCGCCGGGGCCGGGTCCCCGTGCCGCGCTCGCGCGCTCGCCCAGGGGTTTGGCCTTCGTCGTGGATTCGGGCGCGCTCATCAGGCGGCCTCCTGCTCGGTCAGCTGGGACAGCACGATCTCGCGATAGGTTTCGTTGCCGTCCATGAGTTCGGTATGCGTGCCGGTGCCGACGACGCGGCCTTCGTCGAGCACGACGATGCGGTCCGCGTGGCGGATCGTGCTGACCCGCTGCGCGACGATGACGACGGTCGCTTCGGCGGTCTCGGCCACGAGCGCCCGCCGTAGCGCGGCGTCGGTCGCGTAGTCGAGCGCGGAGAACGAGTCGTCGAAGAGATAGATCTCGGGGCGCCGCACCAGCATCCTGGCGATCGCGAGCCGCTGCCGCTGCCCGCCCGAGACGTTCGTTCCGCCCTGTGCGATGGGGGAGTCGAGCCCCTCGGGCATCCGTTCGACGAAGTCCTTGCCCTGCGCCACCTCCAGCGCGTGCCAGAGTTCCTCGTCGGTGGCGTCGGCCTTGCCGTAACGCAGGTTGCTCGCGACCGTCCCGGCGAACAGGTACGGCTTCTGCGGCACCAGTCCGACGGCGTCGGAAAGCACGGTCGCGTCCAGTTCGCGGACGTCGACGCCGTCGACGCGCACCGAGCCGTCGGTGGCGTCCATCAGCCGGGGGATCAGGTTGAGCAGAGTGGTCTTCCCGCTGCCCGTGCTGCCGATGATCGCGGTGGTCTCACCGGGCAGGGCCAGCAGCGAGATGTCCTGCAGCACCGGTTTCTCCGCGCCGGGGTAGCGGAATTCCACATCGGACAGTTCGAGCCGTCCGTGCACCTCGCCGGGGCTCACCGGGTTGGCCGGGAGGACGACGCTGGTGTGCGTGTCCAGCACCTCGGTGATGCGCTCGGCGCTGACCTCGGCACGGGGCACCATCATGAACATGAAGGTGGCCATCATGACCGCCATCAGGATCTGCATCAGGTACGACAGGAACGCGGTGAGCGCGCCGATCTGCATGCTGCCGTCGTCGATGCGCAGCCCGCCGAACCACAGCACGGCGACGCTGGACGCGTTCATCACGAGCATCACGATGGGGAACATCAGGGCCATCAGCCTGCCGACGACCAGCGAGACGTCGAGCAGTTCGGTGTCGGCCTTCGTGAACCGCCGCCGCTCGTGGGTGTCCTTGACGAACGCGCGGATCACGCGGATACCCATGATCTGCTCGCGCAGGATCTGGTTGATCTTGTCGATGCGCTCCTGCATCAGCCGGAACGCCGGCCGCATCTTCGCGATGATGATCCCGACCGAGACACCGAGGATCGGCACCGCGAGCACCAGCAGCCACGAGAGCGTGACGTCCTGGTTCAGCGCCATGATGATGCCGCCGAAGCACATGATGGGCGCCGACACCATCAGGGTGAACGCCATCAACGTCAGCATCTGCACCTGCTGGACGTCGTTGGTCGTGCGGGTGATCAGGGACGGTGTCCCGAACTGGCCGACCTCGCGGGCGGAGAAATCCTGGACCCGGTGGAAGATCGCGCCGCGGACGTCGCGGCCGACCGCCATCGCGGTGCGGGCGCCGTAGTAGACGGCGCCGATCGAACAGGCGATCTGCACCAGCGACACCAGCAGCATGACGCCGCCGACACCGAGGATGTAGTCGATGTCGCCCTTGACGACGCCGGAGTCGATGATGTCGGCGTTCAAGGTGGGGAGATAGAGCCCGGCGAGGGTCTGGACGAACTGCAGCAGCACGATCAGCCACAGGTCTCGCCGGTACGGGCGCAGGTGAATGCGCAACAACTTCGTCAGCACAACGGTTTCTCCCCAGTGGTGGGTAGGGTGTTACTGCTTGTTCGGTTTCTTCACCGGTTCGGGTCCGGTGAGGGACGGGACGCCCGCGGCGGCCTCGTGCAGGAGGGCGGAGACCGTCTCCAGGAACGGCTCGGTGCCCTCGTTCATCAGCCAGTGGAAGAACGCCGTCTTCACCGCGGACTCCACGATGGCCGCCATCAGCCTGGCGTTCAACGCGTTTTCCGGGCCCGCCCCCGCCCGTTCGAGGATGCCCTCCGCCAGCACCCGTTCGACGGTGGCGTGGGCCTTGAGGAACTCGCCGTGCACCGACGGGTGGAGGATCATCGACCGCGCGAGCTTCACCGAGTCGCGGTTCGGCTCGCCCTCGCGGCCGTAGGTCTCCAGAGTCGCGGCGCTGACCGCTTCCCACAAGGACTCCTCTGGCGGCCTTTCGCGCAAGGCCTCCAGGACCCGTTCCTGCCGTTCGACGATGAACGAGCAGATCGCCTCCTCCTTGCTGGAGAAGTAGTTGTTGAACGTGCGCGACGAGACGCCCACGGCACTGGCGATGTCCTCGACGCGGACCTGCTCGACGCCCTTCTCCGCGGCGAGCCTGAGCGCTGCCTCGCTCATGGCGCGCCGGGCGGCGCGCTTCTTGCGTTCGCGCAGTCCCAAGGGCGCGTTCGGGTCCAGGGCCATGCCGCCAGGGTAGGCAAAACTTGCGTGGCACGCAAATTCCTGCGCAGTCCGCACTTTTCGGACATCCCCCGTGGCGTGCAACACGCAAGATGCAGCCGAATGGCCTAGCGCGCCGCGCTCACCAGCCGTAACGCGTTCGTGACCAGGTCACTGCCAGCGGTTGAACGGAAACCGACTGTGGACACGGATAGTGACTTCTGCTTGCATGGCCGTCGTTGTGCTGGGGAGTGCGACACGGGTCCGGGTATGCGAAGAGAAAGAAGTGGAAGCACATGGTGACGCGGGCTCGAGGCTTGCTTGACCGCTCACGGGTTCTTCTGGACCGTTCCAGGGTCGCCGCGGCGCAGTTCCTCGCCGCACCGCCCCGGCACGCTCCGTCGGCTCCACCGGTCGAACCGGAAGTGGAGCAGCGGCCTGCCGTGGAAGCGCCGGACGCCGGCGCGCTCGCGGGTGTCTGCTCCAACGTCGCGTTGCGCGACCTCAATCTGCTCGACCAGTTGCTCGCGCAGCTGGAGACGATGGAGGCGGGGGAGGAGAACTCCGACCGCCTCGCCGAGCTCTACCGGCTCGACCACCTCGCCACCCGGTTGCGGCGCAACGCGGAGAACCTGCGCGTGCTCGCGGGTCGGGACGCCGACGACACAACGGCCGGGATCTCTTCCGTGCTCGACGTGATGCGGGCGGCGATGTCGTCGATCGACCACTACTCGCGGATCACGATCGGCCGCGTCGTTTCGCTCGGTGTCGTCGGCTTCGCCGCCGAGGACGTCAGCCGGATCCTCGCGGAACTGTTCGACAACGCGGCGAACCAGTCGTCACCGAGTTCTCCGGTCAGCGTCAGCGCGCACCTCACCGAACAGGGGAGCGTGCTGATCCGGATCGAGGACGAGGGCATCGGCATGCCGCCCGAACGGCTCGCGGTGCTGAACGAACGGCTCGCGGCCGGCCCGGTGCTCGACGACGATTCCGTGCGGCACATGGGACTCGCGGTCGTCGGCAGGCTCGCCGACCGCCACGAGATCACCGTCAAACTCGACCGCCGCACCCCGCACGGCACGGTCGCCACCGTGCTGTTGCCGGTCCCGGTGGTTTCGGAACTGGCCGAGAAGCAGTGGTCCGGTTCGCAGACGGTCGTGCTGCCGCAGGCCAGGATCACCAACGGCGCGCCCGTTGGCGGGCCGGTCGCGACGCCGTCCGGGCTGCCGAGGCGCCGCCCGGCCCCCTCGGCGGAGCCGGAACCCGAACGGAAGCCCAGCCCGCGTCCGCGCTCGGCCTTCCAGCCGCCCGCCGACGGTGGCACCACGGCCAGCGGTCTTCCGCGCCGGGTTTCCCGCAGTATCAGGACTTTGCCCGACGAACCGGCCCCGCCGACCACCCCGCCCGCCGACGCGGCGGACGGGCACGAGGCGCTGCTGGCCGACCTCGATGCCTTCACCGACGGCGAGCGTGCCGCTCTCGACGACCGGCACGAGCGTGAGACCGGAGGAAACACCCAGTGACCGCCCAGGACGCGACCACGGATTTCACGTGGCTGCTCGACGACTTCGTGCGCAAGGTGCACGGCGCCAGCCACGCGCTGATCATGTCCGTCGACGGTTTCCCTTTGACCGCGTCGGAATCGGTGTCCAGTGACGACGCCGAGCAGCTCGCCGCGATCGCGAGCGGCCTGCTCAGCCTCGCGGGCAACAGCGCCGCGCTGTTCGGCAAGGGCAACTGCGAGCAGATCATCATCCGGCTGACCCGCGGGTACTTCCTGTTCATGGGGATCGGTGCCGAAGCCGGCCTCGCGGTGCTCACCGAACCGGACTGCGACATGAAGGTCGTCGCCTACGAGATGACCCAGTTCATCACCAACGCCGGTCACGCGCTCACCCCCGAGGTGCGAGCGGGGCTCCGGCAGGTCCTGACCGCCCGACGGCCGCAGGCCTGAGAATCCGGAGAAGGAAGGGATGACCGTGTCCAGCGACCAATCTCCGGACCGGCCCGTCAAGATGCGCAGCCGCAGAATCCGGCCGTACGCGCTGACCGGCGGCCGGACCAAGAGCAGCCAGCTGCTGCTGGTGGAGACCCTGATCTCGGTCCCGCGTTACGACCCGTCGCTGGCCGAGGCGCTGATGCCCGAATCGCGCTCGCTGTACGAGCGCGCCCGCGAACGCTCGTCGATCGCCGAGCTTTCGGTGGGACTGGATCTGCCACTGGGCGTGGTCCGGGTGCTCATCGGCGACCTCGCCACCCAGGGCGCCGTCTTCGTGCACCCGACGGCCCACGCCTACAACCACGATACGAACGTGCTCGAGAGGATCCTCGATGGACTCAAGCGCCTCCCGGTCTGACTCTGGCGGAGCGGCGGAGCCTTCGGGTCACTGGCCGCATGAGTACCCAGTTCGAACCCGCCCCGGCCGGCAGGCCCCGCTTTCGGGGTGTCAGGGCGCCATTCAGGAAGGGCGTGAGTGACGTCGTGAAAGAGCGCCCTGGCGACACGAATGCGGTCGCGGGTTCCGAATCGAACACAGATCTGCTGGCGATCTCCGCCAAGATCGTGGTCGCCGGTGGATTCGGCGTGGGCAAGACGACGTTCGTCGGCTCCGTCTCCGAGGTCCCGCCCCTGAGCAACGAAGCCTGGATGACCGAGGCCGGGGCCGGGGTCGACGAGCTGGTGCCGCCCGGAACCAAATCCACCACCACGGTCGCGATGGACTTCGGCCGGATCACCCTGCGTGAAGACCTGCTCCTGTACCTGTTCGGCACACCCGGTCAGGCCCGGTTCTGGTTCCTCTGGGACGACCTGTCGCGCGGCGCGCTCGGTGCCGTCGTACTGGTCGACACCAGCCGGATCGACCAGTCGTTCGCCGCGATCAACTACTTCGAGAACGACTCGGAGCTGCCGTTCATCGTCGCGGTCAACCAGTTCGAGGGGATGCCGGTGCACGACCTCGAAGAGGTCCGCGACGCGCTGGCGCTCTCCCCGGACATCCCGCTGGTCACCTGCGACGCCCGCGACCCGAAGTCGGCGGTCGCGACGCTGCAGGAACTGGTGTCGCACACGTTGTCCCTCGCGGTGGTCTCCGGGCCAGGCCGCGAGTTCGCTTCACTTGGCTGAACGGTTCTGGGAGGAACGCAGAGGATGCGCAAGGTTCTGATCGTCGGTGCCGGGCAGTCGGGGTTGCAGCTGGCCTTGAGCCTGCTGTCCCACGACTACGACGTCACGGTGATGTCGGCGCGGACGCCGGACGAGATCCGCTCCGGCAAGGTGATGTCGACCCAGTGCATGTTCCATTCGGCTTTGCAGCACGAGCGGGACCACAAGCTGAACCTGTGGGAGGACGAGACCGTCAAGGTCGAGGGACTCGGCGTTTCCATCGCCGGCCCCGATTCCAGCCGGGTGCTGGACTGGTTCGGGCCGCTGGAGCACTACGCGCAGTCGGTGGACCAGCGGGTCAAGATGGCGGCCTGGCTGGAGCTGGTGGAGGACCGCGGCGGCAAGGTCGTCATCCACGGCGTCACCACCTCGGATCTGGCCCCGCTGGCGAAGCTGTACGACCTGGTGGTCATCGCGGCGGGCAAGGGCGAACTGGTCCAGCTGTTCGACCGGATCCCGGAGCGTTCGCCGTACACCGAACCCCAGCGCGCGCTTTCGCTGGCGTACGTGCACGGGCTCGAGCGCCGGCCCGAGCATCCGGACAAGGCGGCGGTGCGGTTCAACATCATCCCCGGTGTGGGTGAACTGTTCATGATCCCCGCGTACACGCTGAGCGGGAACTGCGACATCCTGTTCTTCGAGGGGATTCCCGGCGGCCCGCTCGACTGCTGGGACGACCGGCCGACGCCGCAGCAGCATCTCGACCGGATCCTGTCGCTGATGAAGCAGTTCCTCCCGTGGGAGTACGAACGATCACGGAACGCGGTGCTGACCGACGACAAGGCGACGCTGGCCGGCGGGTACACCCCGGTCGTGCGGAACGCGGTCGGCAAACTGGGCTCGGGGACCGCGGTGCTCGGCATGGCCGACGTCGTGGTGGCCAACGACCCGATCACCGGCCAGGGCTCGAACAACGCGAGTCACTGCGCGGCGTCCTATCTGGACTCGATCCTCGAACGCGGGGACAAGCCGTTCGACGAAGAGTGGATGACCGCGTCGTTCGAGAAGTACTGGGAGTACGCCCAGCACGTCACGACCTGGACGAACGCGATGCTGCAGCCGCCGCCCCCGCACGTGCTCCAGATCATCGCGGCGGGGGAGAATCCCGCCGTGGCGAAGCGGTTCGCGAACGGGTTCTCCGATCCGACCGATTTCCAGCACTGGTTCCTCGATCCGGCGAAGGCGGAGAAGTACCTGGCCGAGGCCTGATTCCGGTAGTGCGACAGTCCCGCGTCCGAGTGTGCGGGACTGTCGCGGTGCGCCGTTTCGGGCTACCGTTGTCACCGTGCGTGAGTACGGTCGGTGACGGCAGCGGAGGTGCGGCTCGATGCGTTCGATGTGGAAGGGCTCGGTGTCCTTCGGGCTGGTGAGCATCCCGATCCAGCTCTACGCGGCCACCGAGAACAAGAACGTCTCGCTGCGCCAGGTGCACGAGGCCGATGGCGGTCGCATCCAGTACAAGCGGTTCTGCACGATCGACGGCGAGGAAGTGCCCTACGCCGAGATCGCCAAGGGGTACGAACTGCCCGACGGCGAGATGGTCGTGCTCACCGACGAGGACATGTCCGAACTGCCGCTGGCGTCGTCACGGGCGATCGACGTGCTCGAGTTCGTACCGCTGGAGTCCATCGACCCGATCCAGTTCGACAAGACCTACTACCTCGAACCACAGAAGAACGCCGTCAAACCGTACGTGGTCCTGCGTGACGCGCTGCAGAAGGCGAGCCACGTGGCGGTCGCGAAGGTCGCCATCCGGCAGCGGGAGACGCTCGCGATCCTGCGGGTGCACAGCGACGTCCTGACGATGACGACGATGCTGTGGCCCGACGAGGTCCGCGTCCCGGATTTCGGTTTCCTGCACGACGATCCGCCGCAGGTGCGGCCGCAGGAACTGACAATGGCCGGCTCGCTGATCGACTCGCTGTCGGAGCCGGTGTTCGAGCAGGACAAGTACACGGACTCCTACCGCGAGGCGCTGGAGGCCATGATCGAGGCCAAGGCCGCGGGGAACGAGACGACCAAGCCGAAGGCCGTCGGCGCGAAGGCCGACGTCGTCGACCTCATGGAGGCCTTGCAGGCCAGCGTGAGCGAGGCGAAGAAGAGCCGGAAGCCGTCGACGGCCAAGAAGGCCACCGCGGCGAAGAAACCCGCGTCCGGCAAGCGAACCCCGAAGAGCGCCTGACCATCCTTTGTGGACTGTTGTGCCCGGCGTCACCCCGCCGGGTGCCGCGACACGCCGCGCGTATGCCAGGATCTGTCGTCCCTCGGTGGTAGTAAGGCAATCGAGGAGAACTTTCCTGAACGCGGGAGGCGGTATGAGCATGGAGTGCGCGTTCTGCGCCGTCGGACTCGACCACTGCCACGGCACCCTGGTGGTCCACCTCGACGGTGGCTTCACCGAATGCAGCGAAGACGGCTGCGTCGACTTCGACTTCGCGCGGCACACGCTGACGATCGACTGTTTCGACGTCGACGGCGGCTGCTCGTGCGCGGAGGTTTCGGCCCAGGTACTGCTGCGGGCTTCTTGACCGACGGCCAATACACCAATCCGGCCCGATCCGGGTGATCGCGACCGATTGCCACTCGAAGGTGTAGGCGTTCGTGTACATCGCGGCCGGGAATGTGTTAACTATGACGGGGTCCTCCGGCTCTCCCTCCCCCTCGGAGCCGGGGGACCCCTTCATGTCACGGTTTTCCTGTCACGGCGCTTCCTTCGCGGTGTCGTGGATCGAAGCGCCGTCGCAGGCGCACACCGCGTCCCAGACCCCGTCTCCGTCCGCGTAGTCACGCGCGGGAAGGGCGCCCAGCGGCCCGAGCACCTCGTCGCCCGCTCCGGCCGCCGCGGCGGCCCGCAGGAGTTCGTCACGTCCGCACGGATAACGCGCCTCCGTCAAGTACGGGCGCGGGTCTGTTCCTGCCATCGGCTCTCCCTCCTTCTCCTCGTCCGGGGCGGATACCCGGTGGACGGAGAACGGAAACAGCCCGGGCACCCGGCGTGAGGGGAACGCCGGGTGCCCGGGCTGTTTCAGGACCGGCACCGGGGGGCTCGGTACCGGTTTCGGTCCGGTGCTCAGTACCAGTGGGCGCGACCGCCGATGGCCTTCCCGGTGTTCCCGAGAACGGCCAGGATGATGCCGATGACCGCCAGCGCGATCCCGATCGAGTACAGGACGGGAATGCTGGCGATGACACCGACGACAATCAGGATGACGCCGAGAATGATCACGGGAACACCTTCTCCTTCGTAGTCGCCCGGCCCGAGTGCTGCCGGGGTGTGGCTACGCAAGGGATTCCCGCCTCGAAAACGCGAGAAACAGGTCCATCCGGCCGAAGTTTTCACGCATTCGGCCTAACGGTGGCTTGTGCGCCGCGCGCCAGGCGTGTGCCAGGTCTCTCAAGGAGGGCCGGATTTGTTCATCTACGTCTGCCCTGTGCGTGAGCGGGATCCGCTCCGTTCCACACTGGCCCGAGCGTTGTCGATGAAGGATTTGGGACGTTCACTGTCCCGAATCCTTCATCAACGAATCCAAACGTGGAGAAGCCAGGACGTACAACGCCCGAGCCCTCAGGTTCGACCCGCACCAGTGGGTAAGCAAACAGGTCCGTGAAGGCCTCCTTGAGGGACCCTGGGTCCCTCAAGGAGGCCTTCACGGACCTGTGGGTCACCACAAGCGCCCCATCGGTGTCAGTGGTCACAGCGGCGGCGCGTGAAGGCCCCCTTTCCTCGGCTCAGCCGAGGAAAGGGGGCCTTCACGCCTCCTAAGTACATGAAGGCCCCCTTCACTGCGTCTAGCGCAAGGAAGGGGGCCTTCATGTACTGCCACTCACGAAGCGTGAAGGGCTCAGTACCGGTAGTGGTCCAGCTTGTACGGACCTTCGACGTCCACGCCGATGTACTCGGCCTGGCGCTTGGTCAGCTTGGTCAGCCGGACACCCAGCGCGTCCAGGTGCAGGCGGGCCACCTTCTCGTCGAGGTGCTTCGGCAGCACGTGGACGTCGGTGGCGTACTCGCCGGGCTTCGTGAACAGCTCGATCTGCGCGATCGTCTGGTTGGTGAAGGAGTTCGACATCACGAAGCTCGGGTGGCCGGTCGCGTTGCCGAGGTTCATCAGCCTGCCCTCGGAGAGCACGATGATCGAGTGCGCCTCGCGGTCCGCCGTCGCGGGGAAGACCCACTCGTGCACCTGCGGCTTGACCTCGATCTTCTGGATGCCCGGGATCTTCGCGAGCCCCGCCATGTCGATCTCGTTGTCGAAGTGGCCGACGTTCGCGACGATCGCGTTGTGCTTCATCTTGGCCATCTGGTCGGCCATGATGATGTCGAAGTTGCCGGTGGTGGTGATGAAGATGTCGCCGCGCTCGACGACGTCGTCGAGTTCCACGACGTCGAGGCCCTCCATCGCCGCCTGCAGCGCGCAGATCGGGTCGATCTCGGTGACGACCACGCGGGCGCCTTGGCCGCGCAGCGATTCCACCGCGCCCTTACCGACGTCGCCGTAGCCGCAGACGACCGCGACCTTGCCCGCGATCATCACGTCGGTGCCGCGGTTGAGACCGTCGATGAGCGAGTGGCGGATGCCGTACTTGTTGTCGAACTTCGACTTCGTCACCGAGTCGTTCACGTTCATCGCCGGGAAGAGCAGCTCGCCTTCCTTGGCGAGCTTGTAGAGCCGCTTGACGCCGTTGGTGGTCTCCTCGGTGACGCCGCGGACCTCCTTGGCGATCCGGGTGAACCGGCCGGTGTCGCGGCTGAGGCTTTCGCGCAGGGTCTCCAGGACGAGGCCGTACTCCTCGCCGTCCTCCTCGGTCGCCTGCGGGACGGCGCCCGCCGCCTCGAACTCGACGCCCTTGTGGATCAGCAGGGTCGCGTCGCCGCCGTCGTCCAGGACCATGTTCGGGACGCGGCCGTCACCGAAGTCGAAGAGCTGGTCGGTGCACCACCAGTATTCGGCGAGCGTCTCGCCCTTCCACGCGAACACCGAGGAACCCGAGGGGTTCTCGACGGTGCCGTTCGGGCCGACGACGACGGCCGCGGCGGCCTCGTCCTGCGTGGAGAAGATGTTGCAGGACACCCAGCGCACCTCGGCGCCCAGTGCGACGAGCGTCTCGATCAGCACGGCGGTCTGGACGGTCATGTGCAGCGAACCCGCGACCCGGGCGCCCTTCAGCGGCTGCGAGTCGGCGTATTCGCGGCGCAGCGCCATCAAGCCGGGCATCTCGACCTCGGCGAGGCGCAGCTGCTTGCGGCCGGCCTCGGCGAGGGAAAGGTCGGCGACGGCGAATTCGATCCCGTTGACCTTGGACAGGGTGGGGCTCACTGGTTCTCCATTCATCGAGGAAGGCAGGGCGGAGCGGTCCTTCGCGCCGGTGGCGGGAAAGACGGTGTCAGTACGGGGGTTCAGCGCACGGCCTCGACGACGAAGGCCGGAAAAGGGTTCTGACGCAAGAAAGGCACCTCCACAGTGGGAGGCGCCCTTACGTCTGTCGCGGCGGGCCGAGCGTGGCGGAAGAATTCCGTCGCAGCGCCTCTCGACCCGGAACCAGAATGGCAAAGCGCCGCGAGAGCTGTCAAGGTGACGCGGGCGTGCCGAATTCGGCGCGGACGCCGAGCAGCCGGACCGGCCTGCCGAGGTCGAACATGCCGAGCACGGCCAGCGCCGCCTTTTCGATTTCGACTGGGTCGGAGGTCGGTGCGGGCAAGGTCACGCTGTGCGTATGGGTCTGGAACGGGGCGAACCGGACCTTGACCGCGACCCGCGCGGCGGGCCTGCTTTCCTCGGCGACGTCCTGTGAGACCCGTTTCGCGAGTGCGGCGACCTCGGCGGCCATGACCTCGGAATCGGTGAGATTCCGCTGAAAAGTCGTCTCGCGGCTACGGGACCGTGCGACATAGGGCGTCGCGGTGACTTCGGCGTCGCCGAGCCCGCCGGCGAGGATCCGGTACCACGGGCCGAGCTTCGGGCCGAACCGGGCCGCGAGGTCCGCCGGATCGGCGCCCGCCAGTTCCAGCACGGTGTGATAGCCGGCCTCGGCGAGCTTCTTCGTGGTCTTGCCGCCGATGCCCCAGAGCGCGTCCGTCGGCTTTTCGGCCATGACCTCCCACCAGTTGTCCTGGACCAGACGGAAGATCCCCGCCGGTTTGGCGAAGCCGGTGGCGAGTTTGGCGCGCAGCTTGTTGTCCCCGATGCCGACCGAGCAGGAGAGCCCGGTCTCGTCGGCCACTTCCCGGCGGATGTCGGCGGCGAGTGCTTCGGGATCGGCGGTGGTGACGCCGAGGAACGCTTCGTCCCAGCCGAGCACCTCGACGACCACAGGGAATTCCCGCAGTGTCGCCATCACCCGATCGGAGACTTCTTGGTACGCGGGCGCGTCCGTGGCGAGGAAGATCGCGTCAGGACAGCGTTTCGCGGCGGTTCGCAACGGCATCCCGGACCGGATGCCGAACTCCCGCGCCTCGTACGACGCCGTCGCCACCACGGCCCGTTCGGTCGGATCGCCCGTGCCGCCGACGACCACGGGCTTGCCGCGCAGCTCAGGCCGCCGGGAGACCTCGACCGCCGCGATGAACTGGTCGAGGTCGACGTGAAGGACCCACTCCCGGCCGGCCATGAGCCGACCTTAGGCCCGTTCTGCGATCTCGTCGCGCATCCGCTGCTCGTTCTCCTGCAGTTCGGGCGTGAAGTTCTCACCGAAATCCTCGGCTTCGAGGATCTTGCGGACCTCGAGCACGGTGTCGCCGGTCGGGGGAGTGGGGCAGCGCTTCGCCCACTCGATCGCTTCGGCGCGCGACGGGACATCGACGATCCAGAAGCCGCCGACGAGTTCCTTGGCTTCGGTGAACGGGCCGTCGGTGACGGTGGCCCCGGTGGCGCTGAGCGTGACCCGCGCGCCCTTCGAGCTCTCCTGCAGACCCTCGCCGCCTACCAGCACCCCGGCGTCGAGCATCTCCTGGTTGAACTTCGCCATGGCGGTCAAAGCCTCCATCGGCGGCATTTTCCCGGCTTCGGAATCTTCGTCCGCCTTGATGATGATCATGAACCGCATACGTCTTCCTCCCAGTGAACCGGACGTTTCGCCCGGACTCTACCGGCGGCGGGGAAGACGGTCAGTCGCGCCCGAACCGGGACAGATGCGCGATCACCGCCGCGGTCACGGTGATCATCCCGGTCAGCAGCAGGGCCGGGCTGTTCAGCATCAAGCCCAGCAACATCAACAGGCCCGCGGTGATGTCGAGGCTCAGGAGGACGGCGAGCCGGAGGAGCGGGGGCCGGGCGGGCCTGCCGGCGCGGAGCCGGGCGGCCAGCGCCGGTTCGGTGAGCTCGAACCAGCGCTCGATCTTCTCCAGCTCTTGCCGATCATGATGGCTCAGCATCGGTTTCTCCTTCGGCGCGCCCCGGCCGTCGACAACCACGGAATACCCAGGAGCGGGGCTGGATAAGCATCGAATTTCGCTCCCATTCGTATAACGACCTATACGCGAGGGCTAAAGAAGATCGATTTCGATCGAATGGTTGCGCCATTAGGGGTTTCGGCACGGGAAAAGATCGTCACGGAAGGGAGATCTCGGTAGCTTCTGCGCCTGTGGCCAGGGTGGCCGCGGTTGCGCCATCTGGGAGGACCCGAGCGATGACGATGCCCACCGAACCGATCGGCAGTATTCCCCGGCCCGGCTATCTCATCGAGGCGCTCGGTGAGCACGCGGCGGGGCGGCTCGACGCCGACGGGCTCGGCGAATTGCGCGAAAAAGCCCTCGTGGACACCATCAAGCGCCTGGAGGAGACCGGTTCCCCGGTCATCACCGACGGGGAACAGGGCAAGCCGAGCTTCGCCACGTATCCCTTGGCGGGCCTCACTTCGCTGGCGCCGGACGGCGTCGTGATCCCGTTCGCCGACGGGCACACCCGGCAGCTTCCGAGGCTCACCGCCGGGCCGTTCCGTTATCAGGCCTACGCCGACACGTATCTGCGTGAGGCGAAAAAGTATGCGACCAAACCGGTGAAGCAGGCGGTGATCGCGGCTTCGGCGATCAGTCTCGTCTACCCCGGTGAGGAATTGTCGGGATATGACAAAGAACAGTTCATCGCCGACCTGGTGAACGAAGCGGAGGCCGATATCCGCCGCAGTCTCGACGCGGGCGCGGACAGCGTGCAGATCGACTTCACCGAGGGCAGGTTGTCGCTGAAGCTCGATCCGTCGGGCGGCCTGCTCCAGTCCTTTGTGGACCTGAACAACGCGGTGTTGGACCGGTTCTCGGACGAGGAGCGGAAGAAGATCGGCGTGCACACCTGTCCCGGTGGGGACCAGGACTCCGTGCACAGCCTCGACGTCGATTACGCCGGACTGCTGCCGACGCTGTTCCAGCTGAAGGTCGGCAACGTCTACGTCCAGCTCGCCAGTGAGGCGGATCCCGAACGGGCGTTGCGCGTGATCGCCGAGCACGCGGGGCCGGACCAGCGGGTCTTCGTCGGCGTGACCGACCCGATCGACCCGAGGGTCGAAACCGCCGAGGAGGTCCGGGACCGGGTTCTGCAGGCGGCGCGATACCTCCCGCCGGAGCGGCTGGGCACCTGTGACGACTGCGGGTTCTCCCCGTTCGCCGACGACACCTCGACGTCACGGGACATCGCGTTCGCCAAGATCGCCGCCCGCGTCGAAGGGACGCGCCTCGCCGCCGAAGCGCTCTGACGCCGCGTGATGGGCGCCTTCGTCAGTTCTGGACCGCGACCCGGATGCCGAGTCCGACCAGGAAGGTGCCCATCACCGCGTCCATCATGCGCCGGACACGGCCGGAGCTGAAGAACCTCCGCAGCGAACCGACCAGCGTCGCGAGGACGAACGTCCAGACGACGGCCACCGTGGTGGCGAGGACGGCGAGCTGCAGGGTCTGCGCGGTCGAGGCCGAATGCGGGAGGAACTGGGGGATGAGCGCGAGGAAGAACATCGCGACCTTCGGGTTGAGCAGGTTGGTGAGCAGTCCCTGCCGGAACGCCTCCTTGGGCGCGATGACCGGGGCGACCTTGTCCTTGAGTTCGCTGTAGTCGCCGCGGCGTACCGCCAGCCAAGCCTTGACGCCGAGGAAGATCAGGTACGCGGCGCCGATCAGCTTCACCACGGTGAACGCGATCGCCGAAGCGGTGAGGATCGCCGCGACCCCGAGCGCGATCGCGACCACCCAGACGAAGACGCCGAGCGCGATGCCGAGTCCGGCGGAGATGCCGGCCTTGCGCCCGCCGAGGATCGCGCTGCGGGTCACCACCAGGAAATCCGGGCCCGGTGCCATCGCGCCGAGCAGGCAGATCAGGACGAACGAGAGTGCGGTGGCCCCGGAGATCATGCTTCGATGCTATCCGGCTCGTCGATGTCCCTGGCCATCACGGCGCCCGGCACGTCCACGCCGTCGGGCGTCGTCACGGTCACCCGTTCGACCTCGGTGAAGCCGAACGCGAGGTACAGCGGGACGCCGGGCAGCGTCGCCGTGAGGGTGAGCGAGCTGAAGCCCTCGGCCTTCGCCGCGAGACGGCAGGACTCGAGGATCGCGCGCCCGAGCCCGCGCCGGGTCCAGTCGGCGCGGACGAACATGGCGCGCACCCGCGCCGGTTCGGTGGCCGGATCGAGGGGGCGGTCGTCGTCCGCCGCGTCACCCGCGCCGGCGTGCGTTCGGTTGCGCCTGCTCCAACCCCCGCAGGCGACGATCTCGCCGTCGGCCTCGTGGACGAAGTAGGTGCCGTCTTCGATCAACCGCAGATCGAGGCTCGCGATATGTTCGGCCGCGCTCAAGGTCTGCCGCTCGTCGTAGAACCGGGGGAACAACTCCAGCACCGAGGCCCGCATCAGCGCCGAGATGGCGGGCGCGTCGGCGAGGGTGGCCGCCCGCTGCGGTGGCGTGTACGTCGTCATCCCGCGGAAGATAGCCAACGAAGGCGTCGTCGCCTATCGGATAATCCCGTGATGATCACCGACGACGGACGTCAGCTGTGGACCTCGGCGACCGGCCGGGGCGAACCGATCCTGTGCTGTCACGGCGGTCCCGGCCTGTGGGACATGTTCGGCACCCTCGACCTCGGTCCGCGATTCCGGTTGATCCGATGGGATCAGCGCGGTGCCGGGCGTTCGGAAGCACGCGGCCCTTACACACTCGAACGGATGGTCGCCGACGTCGACGCCGTCCGCGAAGGGCATGGCCTCGACCGTGTTCCGGTGCTCGGGCATTCGTGGGGTGCGCACCTCGGTCTCCTGTACGCGCTCGCGCACCCGGAACGAGTGAGCGCGCTCGTTTACGTGTCGGGGGTCGGCCTCGGGCACGAATGGCACGCGGAGTTCCAGCGGAATTTCGAGCGGGTGCTGGGGGAGGAGCTCCGTGGGGAAGGCCGTGAACGCGCGGTACGGCAATGGGCCGCCGATTTCGTCACCGATGGCAAGCGCCATGCCGAAGCGATGGCGACGCCTTGGTTCCCGGTCAACTACGAGGCGAACGCGGCGCTGACCGAGGAGATGCGGACGGTGCCGGAGGCGGAACTCGTCGCGGCCTGCCGGTCGCTGCGGGTGCCGACGCTGATCGTGGACGGGATCGCGGACAACCGGCCCCGGTGGGCCGTCGACTCGCTGGAGCAGGCGCTGCCTTCGGTGACCAGGGTGCGGTTCGACGGGGTCGGGCACGTTCCTTGGCTTGAGGCGCCTGGCGAGTTCCGGGCCGCCGTGACCGATTTCCTCGCCGGCCTCGTGAGTGGTAAGGGCGGTTAGAACCGTCCTTACCACTCACGAGACGCGGGCAATTCCCGTCCTGGTCAGGCCTTGGTGATCGGCTGCTGCAGTTCGGTGACCCACTGGTCCCCGTCGTCCGGGCACTCGAGGTAGAACTCCCGCGCCGGGCCGTTCGCGCGGTAGCCGTGCGCGTCGACCCATTTCGCCAGTGCCTGGTAGCTGGAAAGCACGGTCTCCATCGAGCCGCGGTGCAAAATCGTCGCCGCGGTTTCGACCGCGGCGAGGCGGACGGTCGAGAATCCTTCGGTGCCGTCGGTTTCGGCCGAGATCGGGACGGCGGCGTGGATCAGCACCCGCTCGCCGTCGGCGTCGTCTTCGTAGTAGGCGATGAGCGGTCCGGACGGCGTGATCGGGCCGAGCGCGCCGAACAGGTCCTTGTAGAGCCCTTGCACGACAGGCCCGATCTCCGCGTTCACGTATCCGCCCGCCGTCCCGGTGAGCTCGGCGACGCGCACCGCGGGGAGGCTTTTGACGACGACGTCTTCGGAAGGCATGGTTCCCTCGCTTTCGATCGACCGGAGCCTCGCTTCGACGGCCTTGAGCCGCGCCTCGTCGGCCGCGATGGCCGCTTCGAGTTCCGCACGCCGCAGCCGCAGCATTCCGCGCAACTCTTCGACGCCGATCTCCGCGTCGAGGATCTCCTGCACCTGGGTGAGCGTGAAGCCGAGGTCCTTGAGTGCGATCACCCGGTTGAGCCGGGCCAGCTGGTCGCCGGTGTAGGACCGGTAGCCGCTGAACGGGTCGACGTGGGCGGGCCGCAGCAGCCCGATGGCGTCGTAGTGACGCAGCATCCGGACCGACACCCGGCCGTGCTTGGCGAAGTCTCCGATACTGAACATGGTCCTCCCACCAGACAGCCTGACACGGTGTCACAGTCAACGGTCACCGCACGAGCCGGAAGAACGAACGCACCTCCTCGGTGAACATGCCCGGCTGCTCGAACGCCCCGAAGTGGCCGCCCCGGTCCAGTTCGTTCCAGTACCGGATGTCGGTGAACCGGCGTTCCGCCCACCGGCGCGACGGACGCGGGATCTCGCGCGGGAAGACCGAACAGCCCGTCGGCACGGCGATGGTGTCCACAGTGGATTCGGAGAACCAGCCCGACACCTCGGCGAAACTCTCCCAGTACAGGCGGGCGGACGAGGCGCCGGTGCCGGTCAGCCAGTACAGCGTGATGTCGTCGAGCATCGCGTCCCGGCTCAGCGCGTTCTCCGGATGACCGTCGCAATCGGTCCACGCCTGGAATTTCTCGACGATCCACGCGCACAACGCCACTGGCGAGTCGGCCAGGGCGTAACCGATCGTCTGCGGCCTCGTCGCCTGTTGGATCGCGTAACCCGAACCGTCCGCCTTGGCGCCCTCGAGGTCGTCGAGCGATTTCCGTTCCGACTCCGTCAGGTCGTCGAACGTCGCCGGATCCGGCGCGGCCAGCGGCGGGGTGAGGTGGATTCCCGCCAGCCGTTCCGGCGCCTTCCGCCCCATGAGCGTGGTGATGCTGGTGCCCCAATCGCCGCCCTGGGCGCCGAAGCGCTCGTAGCCCAGGCCGTCCATGAGGTGGATCCACGCGTCGGCGATGCGCTGGATCGACCAGCCGGCGCGGGCGGGTTTGTCGCTGAAGCCGTACCCGGGTAGCGACGGGACGACGACGTGGAAGGCGTCCGCCGCGTCCCCGCCGTGGGCGACCGGATCGGTGAGCGGGCCGAGCACGTCGAGGAACTCGAAGACCGAACCCGGCCAGCCGTGGGTGAGGATCAGCGGCAGCGCGCCGGGATGCGGGGAGCGGACGTGCAGACAGTGGATGCCGAGTCCGTCGATCTCGGCTCGGAACTGGGGGAACGCGTTGAGCCGGGACTCCGCGGCCCGCCAGTCGTACGTATCGGCCCAGTACGAGCACAGCTCGCGCAGGTACGCGGCGGGAACGCCTTGCGACCAGTCGTCGACGGTCTCGTCCTCGGGCCAGCGGGCGCGACGGAGCCGGTCGCGGAGGTCTTCGAGATCGGCCTCCGGGATCCGGGCTCGGAAGGGCGTGGTGTCCATGACGGCCGACGCTAACGAGGGGGTCCGACAGTTCGTGGACTTCCGGCGGGACGAGTAGCCCCGAACGGCCACCTGCCCGCTGCCGGTATACCGCCCGTTGACCTGGACAGGCCAGCGGGCTATTCTCGATATACGAAAGAAAGTTTCCGCAGAGCGAAATTGCAGAGGTTTCGATGGCTGATCTTGCCGGTTCGCGTCACGCACTGCCCTACGTGCTGAACCTGTCGCTCGTCTTCACCGAGTTGCCGCTGCTCGACCGTGCGGAGGCGGCGCGCGCCGCGGGCTTCACCGCGGTCGAGTACTGGTGGCCGTTCGAAACGCCGGAGCCGGCCGCCGCCGAGGTCGACGCGTTCGTGGCGTCGGTCGAGCGGGCGGGTGTCGCGGTGACCGGGCTGAACTTCTTTCCCGGCGACATGGCGGGTGGTGATCGTGGCCTGGTCACCTGGCCCGGTCGCGAGGACGAGTTCGCCCGCGGCATCGCCTCCGCGATCGACCTCGGCGAGCGGCTCGGCTGCCGCCGGTTCAACGCGCTCTACGGCAACCGGATCGACGGCGCGGATCCGGCCGCGCAGGACAAGCTCGGCTTGTCGAATCTGGCGCTCGCGTCGGACGCGGCCGCGCGGATCGGCGCGGAGATCGTCCTCGAGCCGTTGTCGGGAGCGGAGAAGTACCCGCTCAAGACCGCGGACGACGTACTGAAGGTGCTCGACGAACTCGGGCGGGACAACGTGAAGCTGCTGGCCGACCTGTACCACCTGGCGGTCAACGGTGACGACCTCGACACGGTCACGACCGTCCACACCGGACGGATCGGCCATGTGCAGATCGCCGATGCCCCAGGGCGCCACCAGCCGGGGACCGGAACGCTGGACATCGAGGGATACCTGGAAAAGCTGCAGACGGCGGGCTACCGCGGGCAGGTCGGCGTGGAGTACAAACCCGACGGGCCGAGCGCGGATTCGCTGTCGTGGCTGCCTTTCGAACGAAGGGGACTGGCATGACCAAGCTGGGATTCATCGGCCTGGGGATCATGGGCGGGCCGATGGCGGGACATCTCGTCGCCGCCGGCCACGAGGTGAGCGGATTCGACACGAACGCCGACGCGCTCGCGCGGCTGGAGGCCGCGGGCGGCCGGGCCGCGAACGGGGTGACCGACGCCGTGGCGGACGCGGAAGTCGTCATCACCATGCTGCCGAACCACCCGCAGGTCGAGGCGGTCGTGCTGGCGGCGGGCGGGGTGCTGGAATCGGCGAAACCGGGCACGCTGCTGATCGACATGAGCACCATCCGCCCGGAGACCTCCATCGAGGTGGCCGAGCGGGCCGGGGAACGCGAGATCCGGGTGCTCGACGCGCCCGTTTCCGGCGGCCAGGCCGGGGCCGAACAGGCTTCACTGTCCATTATGGTCGGTGGCGAGCCCGACGACTTCGCCGCCGGGCTCCCGATCCTGGAGGCGGTCGGCAAGACGATCGTGCACGTCGGGCCACACGGTGCCGGTCAGGTCGTGAAGGCCGCGAACCAGCTGGTCGTCGGCGGCACGTACGCGCTGATCGCCGAAGCCATCGTGCTGCTCGAAGCCTCGGGTGTGGACGCCGGTGTCGGCCTGGACGTCCTCGCGGGCGGCCTGGCGGGCAGCCGGATCCTCGAACTCAAGCGGAAGTCCATGGTGGCGCGGGAATTCGCGCCGGGCTTCCGGATCGATCTGCACCACAAGGACATGGGCATCGCGCTCGCCGCCGCCAGGCAGGCCGACGTCGCGCTGCCCCTCACCGGGCTGGTCGCCCAGCTCGTCGCCGCCGGACGGGCGATGGGCCACGGCTCGCTCGATCACTCCGCCCTGCTGAAGGTCGTCGAATCGCTGTCCGGCGCGGAAAACAAGGAGTGAGGAATGCCCAGAATCCCCGCCATGCAGGCCGTCGTCGACGTCCTGGTCAGTGAGGGCGTCGACACCGCTTTCGGGTGTCCGGGCGCCGCGATCCTCCCGCTGTACCACGCGATGCAGGACAGCGGCATCGAGCATCTGATCGTGCGCCACGAGGAGGGCGCGACCCATATGGCCGACGGCTGGGCGAGGACCACCGGCAACGTCGGCGTCGCGATCGGCACCTCCGGGCCCGCCGGGACGAACATGATCACCGGCCTTTACACCGCGCAGGCCGACTCGATCCCGATCCTGTGCATCACCGGGCAGGCCGACTCACGGAAGCTGCACACCGAGGCGTTCCAGGCCGTCGACATCGTCGAGATCGCCAAGCCGGTGACCAAATGGGCGGTGCAGGTCAAGGAGGCCGCCCAGCTGCCGTGGGTGTTCCGGGAGGCGTTCCGCATCGCGCGGTCCGGCCGTCCCGGCCCGGTGCTGATCGACCTGCCGATCGACGTCCAGCGGCAGGAGATCGAGTGGGATTCCAGCATCGACTCGCCGCTCCCGGTCATCAGGGCGACGCCGTCCCCGGCCAGGGTCGAGCGGGCGCTGGACCTGCTCCTCGCCGCCGAGCGGCCGCTGATCCTCGCGGGCGGTGGCGTCGTGCTCGGCGACGCGAGCGACCGGCTGCGGACCGCGGCGGAACTACTCGGCGTCCCGGTCGGCGTGACGTTGATGGGCAAGGGGAGTTTCCCCGAGGACCACGAACTGTTCGCCGGCATGGCGGGTATCCAGACCTCGCAGCGCTGGGCGAACGCGGCCTTCCTCGAGGCGGATCTGGTGCTGGCGCTCGGTGCGCGGTTCGGTGACCGGCACACCGGTGACCTCGACGTCTACCGGGGGAACCGGAAGTTCATCCACGTCGACATCGAGCCGACCCAGCTGGGCAAGGTGTTCGGACCGGACCTCGGCATCGTGTCGGATACGGGTGCCTTCCTGGACGCGCTGATCGAGGCGGCGTCGAAGCGTTCCCCGGCGCGGGATCGCGTGTGGCCGCGGCGCATCGGCGAACTCAGGCAGAGCCTGCCGCGGCGCGAGGACTTCGAGGACACGCCGATCAAGGCGCCCCGGGTGTTCAAGGAGATCAACGAGTTCTACGGCGAGGACGCCTACTTCGTCACCGCGATCGGGCTCTACCAGATCTGGTCCGGGCAGTTCCAGCGCGCGCACAAGCCGCGGCACTACCAGGTGTGCGGCCAGGCCGGCCCGCTCGGCTGGGAGATCCCGGCGGCGATCGGCGTCAAGAAGGCGAAACCGGAGGCCGAGGTCGTCGGCGTCGTCGGGGACTACTCGTTCCAGTTCCTGGTCGAGGAGCTGGCGGTGGCCGCGCAGTACGACGTCGGGTTCGTGCTGATCATGCTGAACAACGAGTACCTCGGGCTCATCCGGCAGGCCGAAACCGGCTACGAGATGAACTTCGAGGTCGACATCCACTACGACAAGATCGGCACGGACAACGTGAAGGTCATGGAGGCCTACGGCTGCTCCGGCACTCGCGTCACCGAGCCGGGCGAGATCCGGGCTTCGCTGGAGTGGGCGCGCAAGGAGGCCGAGCGGACCTCGCGGCCGGTGCTGGTGGAGATCATGATCGAACGCGAAGGGAACGCCGCGATGGGCAAGGCGCTCGACAGCGTCGTCGAGTTCGAGCCGATCGCGGGCTGAACGACGGTGTCCCGGCGGCTCGTCCGCCGGGACACCGTCGTGCGGTCAGGCCTTGCCCTGGTCGTTGCTCAGCCACTTCTCCGGCCGGACACGGACCAGTACGGAGTTGTCGCTGAGCGCGCCGTCGACGTACTTCGTGCCCTCGTCCTCCGGCAGGTAGCGCTGCGCGATCTTCAGCGCCTGCTCCCTGGTCGGCGGCGTGTCGTTCGCGATGACCGGACCCTCGGCCGTCACGTATTTGTACGGCAGCGTCTCCGACTGCGCGACCAGGCTCAGCCTGCCCGCCTTCTTGATCGCCTTGTCCTTGACCGAACCGCCGTCCATCCAGATCAGCAGTTCGCCGCCGGGCTCGTAGTCGTACCAGACCGGCACGGCCAGCGGGGCCCGCCCTTCCCGCTCCACGGCCAGGACCCCGATGTGGACCTCGCTCAGAAAGGCTTCGCGTTCCTCGGCGGTCATGACGAAAGACGACATCCGTGTCTCGCTTCTCTCGTAGGTGGGCTACGAGAAGCGACAACGCGGTCCGACTTCAGGGCATTCCGGGCTACGGAGCCGGGCGATCGCCGAGTCCGTGAAGGCCTCCTTGAGGGACTCTGGGTCCCTCAAGGAGGCCTTCACGGACCGGGCCTGGCATCAAGCCGCAGTCGGAAGCCGCGTTACGGCGTGGGCGAGGTGCTGCTGGTCGGGGACGTCTCACCGGTGTTCCCCGCCGGGGTCGAGGACGGCGCCGCGGAGGACGTGCTGGTCGGCGAAGGCGTCGTCGAGGACGGAGGGGTGCTCGAAGGCGGTGTGGAGGAAGGTGGGGTCGACGAGGGAGGCGTCGACGAAGGCGGTGTGCTGGTCGGCTTCGAGGGCGAAGAGCTGCTCGGCGGCGTGCTGCTGCTCGGCGGGACGGACGTGCCGGGCAACGGGGTCGGCCCCGGCGTGGTCGTGCCGGGCGGGGGAGTGCCGGGCAGGGTCGGCACCGGGACCTGGCCGTCGGGCGTACCGGCGGCGACGTCCTGGGAGTCGGGCGCGCCGACGGGGACCTGGCTGTCCGGCATCGTCGCGACACCACCGCGGTAGGCGACCGCCCAGCGGATCACGGTGTCCACATAGGACAGAGAGTGGTTGTAGCGGTACACGGCCACGCGCTGGGTCTGCTCCGACGTCAGGTCGACCCCGCCGGAGCAGAGGTAGCGGCCCGAGCCGAGCGTCGCGTCGTAGATGTTGTTCGGGTTCGACTCGCCGTCGCCGTTGCCGTCGGAGGCGTAGCCCTTCCACGTGGACGGGATGAACTGCGTCGGGCCGACGGCGCGGTCCCAGACCGTGTCACCGTCGTACTTGCCGCCGTCGGTGTCCGGGATGGCCGCGAACGGCCCGGCGCCGTTGAGCTGCGGGCCGAGGATCGGCTCCAGCGTGTTGCCCTTGGCGTCCACGTAACCACCGCGCGCGTGGTTCGATTCGATCCGGCCGATGCTGGCGATCAGTGCCCAGTCGATGTGGCAGCCGGGCAGTTCCTTCGCGAGGATGTCGGCGGCGTTCTTGTACGCCTTCATCATGCTGGCGGGGATGCCGAGCGCGCCCGACGGCGCGAACGCGCCGCCGATGTTGCCGGAATGCCCGGGGACGGTCAGCGGATCCGGGGTGGGCGGCTCGGGGAGGCTGCCGTCGACGGCGATCTCCGGGACCGCGCCCGCCGGCGGCTGCCAGGCCGCGGCCTGGTTCTGCGGCACGGGCGGCTTCGGTGCGGCGATCGGGGCGTCGGGGCCCGCGGACGCGGTGACCGCGGGCAGCACGGCGAGCGCGCCGCCGGCGAGCGCGAAGGCCGTCCGGTGCCGGGCGGACAACTTGTCCGTCTGTCGAGGGCGGTGCTTCGGCATGTTCTCTCCCGCAAGGTCGACTCCGCGCAAAACTATCCGATAGAGCCGGTTTTCGGGGACGACGCAACGAAAAACCCGCGATCCTGTCGAGTTTTCGTCCTGGCGGCACAAGACCTTCGTAGTGAAGTTGTCAATTTCACGCTGAGTTCACCGAATCGTCAGCAGAATCCGCGGCCGCCGCGTGGAGTGGTCTGAACCGCGTGCAAAGAGACCTTTGCACAATCTCCTTTGCACGGCTACCTTGGTGTCATGACCGGTCCGCCGCCACCCGAAGAGATCGCCGACGCCGCCGTGCTGAAGGCGGTGATGCACCCGTTGCGCCGCCGCATCATGGAGGCGTTGGGCCGCGGCCCCGCGACGGCGACGAAGCTGGCCAAGGAGCTGGGGGAGAGTTCGGGCGCGACCAGCTATCACCTGCGGGAACTGGCGAAATACGACTTCGTCGACGAGGCGCCGGAGCTCGCGCACGGCAAGGAGCGCTGGTGGCGCGCCCGCCAACGCGACATCCGCTGGCCGCGGCACAGCGAGCAGAACGACGAGATGCGCGCCGTGTTCGACGAGGCGCAGCGGGCGGCGTTCACCGAAGACCTCGAACAGCTGGCGACCTTCCTAGAGCGTCGCGGTGAGCTGGGCGAATGGGGTGACGCGCTGGTGTTCTCGCGCGGCTCGGTCTACGTGAACCTCGAAGAGCTCAAGGAGTTCTTCGACGAATACCTGGAGCTGTTACGCCGCTATTGGCGGCCGGAGCCGGGCCCGGACGCGCGGAAGGTGCTCGTGCGATGGACGGCGTTCCCGGACGCGGACGGGGAGGTGCGGGAAGGGAACTGAAAAACCGGTGGGAGAGCGGCCACTCGACCACCGGAATCGCGTCACCACGCCGGACGGCGTGTCTTCACGAACAACTCCACACACAAAGGGGGAGCAGCATGCTGCTCTGGAAGAGAATCGCGGCCGTGTGCGCCGCGGCGAGCCTGCTCGCGGCGGGGACCGCGGCGGCCGCGCAACCGCCGGATGGGCGATCCCGGTCGGACGCCACCATCCGCTACACCGAATACGGCATCCCGCATATCGTCGCGAACGACTGGGCGAGCCTGGGCTTCGGGCAGGGATTCGCCGCGGCCAAGGACAACATCTGCGCGATCGCGGACGTCGCGGTCACGACGCGGGCCGAGCGTTCCCGCTGGCTCGGACCGGACGCGCCACCGACGAGCGGGGTGAGCCAGGCGAGCACGAATCTCGCGAGCGACCTGTACTTCCAAGGTCTCAACGAGAGCGGCGCCGTCGAGCGGCTCCTGTCGGCGCCCGCGCCGCGCGGGCCGTACCGCGAGGTCCGAGAACTGATCCGCGGTTACGTCGAGGGGGTCAACAAGTACCTGCGCACCGGCGAGATCACCGATCCGGCCTGCCGGGGCGCGGGCTGGCTGAAGCCGCTCACCGAACTCGACGTCCACCGGCACGCCCACGCGATCGGCATGATCTTCGGCCAGGGCGGCGTCGCCGACTCGATCACCGCGTCGCTGCCGGGGGCCCCGCCCGCGGGACGCGGTACCGAACAGATGCTCGGGGAGACCGGAATCGGCAGCAACGCGATCTCGATCGGCTCCGCCGCGTCGGCGAACGGACGTGGTGTCTCGCTGGCCAACCCGCATCTGCCGTGGCAGCTGAGCGGGACCAGGCTTTGGCAGTCGCAGGTGACGTTGCCCGGCAAGCTCGACGTCAGCGGTGCGGGCATCCCCGGGATTCCGCTGATGTGGCTGGGGCACAACGAAACCGCGGCCTGGAGCGGAACCGCCACCGATACCACGCGCACGTACACGCTGTTCGAGCTCAAGCTCGTGCCCGGCTCGCCGACGACGTATCTGGTCGACGGGAAGCCCGAGCGGATGCGCCGTTCCGACGTGAGTGTGCTGTCGCGTAAGGCGGACGGCAGCCTGGAGAGGGTCGTGCGTCCACAGTGGACGACCAGGTACGGCCCGGTGACGACCCGGCTCGGGCAGCGCGAGCTGCCGTGGACGGCGTCGAGCGCGTTCGCCATCGCGGACGCCAACGCCACGAACCTCGGCATGACGAACGCGATGTTCTCGATCGCCCGCGCCAGGACGGCGGGGGAGATGATCGGCGCGGTCCGCGAGACCCAAGGGTTGCCGTGGATGAACATCCTCGCCACCGACGACCGGGGCCGGGTGGAGTTCAGCCAGATCCACGGGGTTCCGCACGTCACCGACGAGAAGGCTGCGCGCTGCAACACACCGCTGGGCAAGGAACTGTTCGACGCCAACGGGGTCGCGGTGCTCGACGGCTCCAAGACGGCGTGCGCCTGGGGCCGAGACCGGGACGCGCTGCGGCCGGGTACTTTCGGGCCGTCCAGCCTGCCGAGCCTGAGCCGGTCGGACTACGTGGCGAACTCGAACGACAGCTCTTGGCTGGTCAACCCCGCCGAGCCGAAGACCGGTCACCCCAGGATCGTGGGCCCGGTCCGTTACGAGCAGAACATGCGGACGCGCGCCGGTCTCGTCGAGATCGCCGACCAGCTGAAGAAGGGCGGCTTCACGGGGCAAGCGATGCGGGAGCTGATGTTCTCGAACCGGGACCACGCCGCCGAACTCGTGCGCGCCGACGTCGCCGCGATGTGCCGCACGATGCCGGGGCTGGACGACGCTTGCGCGGCGCTGGCGGGCTGGGACGGTCGTTCGGACGCCGGCAGCCGGGGCGCGTTGCTCTTCGACCGGTTCTGGGCCGCGGTGGACCGGATGGGGCCGGAGATCTGGAAGAACCCGTTCGACGTCAAGGATCCGGTCCACACGCCGAACACGCTCGACACGGCGAACGCGGCGATCCGCAAGGCGCTCTCCGACGTCGTTTCGGAGCTGCGGGCGGCGAAGATCCCGCTCGACGCGCCGTACGGTGACAACCACTACGTCGTCCGCGACGGCCGGAAGATCCCGCTGGGTGGCGGAACCGCGGGGCGCGGGGTCTACAACACCGTCGGCGGGCCTTGGGATCCGGCCCGCGGGTACACCGAGTTCACGCACGGCGGGACGTATCTGCACGTCGTGGCGTTCAACGGGACCGGATGCCCGGACACGACGACGTTGATGACCTACTCGCAGTCCGCGAACCCGAAGTCGGCGCATCACAGCGACCAGACGGAGCTGTACTCGCGCAAGCAGTGGGTCACCGAACGGTACTGCGAGAAGGACATCCTCGCGTCGCCGTCGCTCGAGGTGGTCCGGGTGAGCAGGCGATGATCGCGGCCATGCTCGCGGCCGTCGTGGCGGTCTCGTCACCGCTGCCCGCGGCGGCGCCGGACGGCGAAGTCTCGTTCACCAGCCACGGGGTCACCCTGAGGGGAACGGTGGTCGCACCGGAGGGCGGCGGTCCGGCGCCGGGCATCGTCATGGTGCACGGGTCCGGCGAACACGACCGGGACGATTACCGTGCCGAGGCGGAAGCCTTCGCCAAGGCGGGAATCGCGACCCTGATCTACGACAAGCGGACCGAGGGCTATTCGCTGTTCGAGCGGGACTACTCGGTCTTGGCCGACGACGCGCTCGCCGCCGTGCAGGCCCTGCGCTCGCGTCCCGGCGTGGATCCGTCCCGCGTCGGGGTGTGGGGCTTGAGCGAAGGGGGCTGGGTCGCGCCCTTGGCTGCGTCGAAGTCGAAGGACGTCGCGTTCGCGGTCACCGTCGGCGCCAACGGGGTCTCGCCCGATCGTCAGCAGGCGTGGGCGCTCGAGACCTATCTACGGCGGGGCGGGGTCACCGGCTCGATGGTGGACATGGTGGCTTCGACGAACATGCGGACCCTCTCGGGTGCGGGTGCCTTCCCGGAGGCCGGGTACGACCCGGTGCCGGTGCTGGAGAAGGTGCGGCAGCCGGTGCTCGGCCTGTGGGGTGAACTGGACCGGCTCACCCCGCCCGGCGAGGCCGTCCGGATCTTCCGGGAAACGCTGGACCGGTCGGGGAACCGGCAGTACACGCTGAAGGTGTTCCCCCAGGCCCAGCACGGGCTCCGGCGGACCACCGACGGTTTCGACAAGCTCGACGGTTTCGCGCCCGGTTACCTCGAACTCGTGGCGAATTGGGTGAACGGGACAAAGGGCGGGCCGTCGGCCGACCCGCCTCCGGTCCAGGCGAGCCAGAGCGTCGCCCTCGCACCGCTCGCCTGGTACGAGACGCCGTGGGTGCAGATCGGGGTCTGGGCGCTGGCTTTGCTCGCGTTCGCGGCCTATCCGGTGACGGCGTTGTTCCGTCGCCGGGAAAGCGTTCCGCTCGCCGGGCCCGCACGCTGGCTCGCGTCGACCGGGACGCTCGCCACGGCGGGGTTCCTCGCCTATTACATCGCCCTGTCGACGGGGGCGGCGATGGCGCCGGGTCCGGTCCTTTTCGGACGGACGTTGCCCTGGCTCGCGTTGCAGCTGATCGCGGTCGGTGTCGTCGCCGCCGGTGCGGTGACCGCGGTTTCGTGGTGGCGCGGCAAGGAACGCGGGGGAGTCCGGGTCGGCCTGCTGCTGGCGGGCGCGGCGTTGTTCGTCCCGTGGGCCGTCCACTGGGGACTGTTGGTGCCGTGAAATGAGCCTGGGTGCCGGGCGGCCACCCGGCACCCAGGCGTACGGAAGCCGCGTCACCACGCCCGAGGGCGTGTCTTCACGAACGGACCTCCGGGTCAGAAGATACTCAGGACTTCGGGGTGACGGCGAACCGGCGCAGTTCCAGTGCCGGGTTCTTGGCGCGTACCTCGGAGATCCGCTCGGCCGAGACCTCGCCGGTCGCCGTCCCCGTGCGTTCGCCGAGCGAGGCGACGACCACGCCCATCGGGTCGACGATCATGCTGTGCCCCGAACCGGCGGGCGCGGCCTGTCCCGCCGCGACGAGGTAGATCGTGTTCTCGATCGCCCTGGCCCGGACCAGCGTGGTCCAGTGGTCCTCCTTGAGCGGTCCGGGCATCCACTCCGCGGGCAGGAGCACCGCGTCCGCGCCGGCGTCGACCAGGCGGCGGGTGACCTCCGGGAACCTGAGGTCGTAGCAGGTCTGGAGGCCGAAGGTGATCCCGTCGACCTCCAACGTCTCCGGCGCTTCGATGTCGCCGGGCCGGACCAGCTCCGATTCGCGGAAACCGAAGGCGTCGTAAAGGTGCAGCTTGCGGTAGAGCGCGGCGATGGCCCCGTCGGGACCGGCCGCGACGAGGGTGTTCGAGATCCGCTCGCCGCCGGGGAGCGCCTCGTTGATGCCCGCGACGACGGTGATCTGCCGGTCTTTCGCCAGTCCGCGCAGTTCGGTGACGAACGGGCCGTCGAGTTCCTCGGCCGAGGTCACGAATTCCCGGCTCATCGTCGGTACGGTGAACAACGAGTACTCGGGCAGTACGACCACTCGCGCCCCGCGATCGGCCGCTTCGCCGACGAGGGCGGCGACGCGGGCGAGGTTGGCCTCTTTGTCGTTGCCGGGCGCGAACTGCGCCACCGCGACGTGCACCATGGGACCCCTTCCGATAGGTGGAACTCTTGTATACATGATGGATACTTGGCTGGTCCAGGTGTAGGCTCAGTCGCGGAAAGTGACGGCATAGAGGGGGAACGAGATGACTGTGACCGCCGAAGGGGGCGGCCCGGCGCGTGAGCGGGTCTACACGTGGCTACGCGACGGAATCATCTCGGGTGAGCTGGAAGGCGGCCGCTTCCTCGACGAGATGTGGGTTTCCGGCGTCGTCGGCGTGTCGAGGACGCCGGTGCGCGAGGCGTTCCACCGGCTGGCCGCTGAGCGGTTCATCAGCCTGTTGCCGCGCAAGGGCGCGCAGGTGCGCACCGTCACCGCCAGGGAGCTCGAAGAGGTCTACCAGAGCAGGCGCCTGATCGAAGGGCACGCCATCGCGACGCTCTGCGCGAACCGCGCGGGGGCGCCGGCCGAACTGCCGGAACTCATCGAGGCGATGGCGAACTCCGGCGCCGAACGCGACTGGTTCGCCGTCTCGGGCTTCGACCGCCGCTTCCACCGCGCCATCGTGAACGCCGCGGGCAACACCGTCCTGACCGAGCTGTACGACACCCTGCGTTCGCGGCAACAACGCGTCACGGTCCGCGCGCTGGAGGCGCGGCCGGAACGGCTGACCGTGATCAACGAGGAACACCGGGCGCTCGTCGCCGCCCTGAACGACCACGATGCCAAGGAAGCGTCGCGGTTGCTGGAAGAGCATCTGCGCCCGGTGTCCGAAGTGATGTCGGTGCTGCCTCAGGAAGGCTGACCCGGCTGGTCGTGCGTCGAGCAGTGGATCCCGCCGCCGCCCGAGGCGATGGTCGGGATCTTCACCGGCACGATCTCGCGGCCGGGGAAGTGCTCGCGCAAGACCTGCTGGGCACGCTCGTCCGCCTCGGCGTCGCCGAACTTCGGCACGAAGACCGACTTGTTCGCGACGTAGAAGTTGGCGTACGAGATCACGCTGTCTTCGCCGTACCCCTCGACCTTGTCCGGATCCGGCTGGACGAGGTCGACCACCTTGAAGGGTTTGCCGTCGGCGTCGGTGGCGCTCGCGAGTACCGACCTCGCCTGATCGGCCGCGCGGGACCACGAATCGGGCGGGGTACCGGGCGCAGCCTTGTCCAGGAGGACGACGCCGGGCGCGGTGAACCGGGCCAGGCAATCGACGTGCGCGTCGGTGATGTCCTCGCCGCGTACACCGGCGAACCAGATGACCTTCCGGACGCCGAGCAGTTTCTTCAGTTCGTCTTCGATCTCCTGGCGGGTCCTTCCCTTGTTGCGGTTGTCGTTGACGAGTGAGCTTTCGGTGACCATCAACGTGCCGGCCCCGTCGGTCTCGAACGAGCCGCCCTCGGCGGTGATCCAGGTTTCCGTGCGGGCCAGGCCGTATTTGCCCAGCACGGACCTCGCGACGGCGTTGTCCTTGTCGTGCGGCTTCTGTTTGCCGCCCCAGCCGTTGAAGTTGAAATCGACCCCGGCGACCTTGCCGCCCTCCTCGACGAACACCGGGACGGTGTCGCGTGCCCACAGGTCGTCGACCGGGATCGGGACGACCTCGACGGTGTCCCCGCAAGCCTGCTGAGCGGCGTCGGCGTGCTCGGGCCGGGCGAGGAGCACCACCGGTTCGTAGTCGGCGATCGCCTTGGCCAGACCGGCGATCTCCTCGCGGACGGCGGGCAGATCCTCCGCCCAGATGGACTTCGACGCGGGCCACGACAGGTAGGTGCGCGCGTGACTCTCCCATTCGGCGCCCAGCCTGCGAGCCGCCGCGGCGGCGGGCTCGGGCGAGCCGGCCGCCGGAGCGGGCGCGGCCGGATTCTCCGAACATCCCGCGCTCCCGACGGCGACCGCGCCGACCGCTGTCAGGGCGCGCAGGATCGTGCGACGGGGAAGGGACGAATCGAACACTCTGCACTCCTTGGTCGGACCGGTGTGGACACGATAGCATCCTGACTGAAAATTCAGTCAGGATGAAACCGCTAGGGTGATCACCCGTGGTCGAACGTCAGCAGAAGATCTTGGAAGCGGCCGTGCGGGTGATCGCGCGCAGCGGTGTGCGGGGCCTGCGGGTCGAGAAGATCGCGGCCGAGGCCGGGATCTCGACGTCGCTGATCTACTACCACTTCACCAACCGCGCCGGGCTGCTGCGCAAGACGCTGGAATTCGTCAGTGACCGCGCCGCGGCGTACACCGAAGAGGCCGCGGCCGAGGCGGCGGATCCCCGGGCCGAGCTCGAACTCCTGCTGTTCGGGGAACTTCAGGACACACAGGCGGTGCGGGAGAACAGCACCGCCTGGGGCGAGTTGCGGGCCAGTGCCGTGTTCACCCCGGAACTGCGCGAACCGCTGGCCGAGTCGACCCGGATCTGGGTGGACGAGGTCGCCGAAGTGATCCGGAGTGTCGACGGCGCCGGCGTCCGGGCCGAGGACGCCGCCGAACGGCTCACCGGCCTGGTCGAAGGGCTCAGCGAGCGATGGCTTTCTGGTTCGATGGAGCTGGACCGGGCGCGGGAGCTCCTGCGGGGCGCGATCGCGCTGGAACTGGACAGGGCGGGGACCTGATGGGACTCGAGAAGATCGTCGGTGTCATGCGTGACAACCTCACCGTCCGGCGTGTCTACGGCGAACCGGTGGAGAAGGACGGCGTCGTGATCATCCCGGCCGCGAGTGTCATCGGCGGTGGCGGCGGCGGGCACGGCAGCGAGCAGGGCAAGGAAGGTGAGGGCGGCGGGTTCATCCTCGCCGCGCGTCCAGTCGGGGCCTATGTGGTCAAGGGCGGTGACGTGCGCTGGGTGCCTTCGGTGGACGTGACCTTCCTCGGCGCGGTGTTCGCGGTCATGGTCGCCGCGATCCACCGGTCATCCCGGCGAGGATCAGCTCGATCCCGGTGAGGAACTGCTCCCGGTCGTCGTGCTCGCGGACCTCGTCGGCGATGGACCGGAGGAAGGGGAATTCGGCGGGGTCGAGGTCTTCCCACGCGTTCGCCGCGGCACGGAGGAATTCGGCGCGGTCCACCCCGGGCCCGAGCACCCGGGAGTTCGCCGCGTTCTGGCCCGCGGCGCCGAAGACGTAGTGCACCAGCGCCGAGGTTGCCGTGAACCAGGTGGTTTCGGGGATGCCCAGCGCGCTGACCCGCTGTCCGATGGCTTCGAAGATCCGCGGCGTCACCGAGCCCCGAGGGCTGCGGGAAAGCTGGAGGGCGAGTTGCGGGGAAAGCCAAGGGTGGCGCTCGATGGCCTCGAACAGACTCAGGCCGATGGCCCGGATCTCGTCCTGGGGTGAGCGTCCGGCGTCGACGGTCAGGGCGGCGGCGATGACGGACGCGGTCGCGGCGTCGAGCAGCGCGCCTTTGTTCGGCACGTGCCAGTAGATCGCCCCGGGACCGGTGGCGAGGCGCTCGGTCAACGTCCGGAAGGTGAGCCCGCGTTCGCCGTCCGCGTCGAGCAGTTCGACGGCCGCTTCGACGATGCGCTCGCGGGACAAAGCCTCCGCGCGGGTCCGTGGTGCCATGCCGTTCATCCTGGCAGAGCGCGGATCGGTGACTTTCGGGCTAGTTTCCCCGTATGGCGAAAAGCTCGGCGGTGGAGATCGAGGTCGGCGACCGGACGGTGCGCGTCTCGAACCCGGATCGTGTCTATTTCCCGGCGCGGGGCGAGACGAAGCTCGACCTCGTCGAGTACTACCTCGCGGTCGGCGACGGGATCGTGCGGGCGCTGCGGGAACGGCCGTGCATGCTGCACCGGTTCCCGTCCGGGGTCTCGGGCGACAAGGTCCACCAGAAACGGGTCCCGAACGGTGCCCCCGACTGGTTGCAGACCGTCCGCGTCGACTTCCCGTCCGGCAGGCACGCCTACGAACTGTGCGTCACCCATCCCGCCGACGTGATCTGGGCGGTGCAGATGTCGACCGTGGAGTTCCATCCGTGGAACTCCCGCCGCGCCGACACCGAACGCCCCGACGAGTGGCGGATCGACCTCGACCCCATGCCCGACTGCCCGTTCTCCACCGTGCGGAAGGTCGCCGGCACCGTCCGCGAGATCCTGGACGAACTCGGCATCACCGGCTTCCCGAAGACCTCCGGCGGACACGGCATGCACGTCTACGTCCGGATCGAACCGCGGTGGGGTTTCCAGGAGGTGCGCCGGGCGGCACTCGCCTTCGCGCACGAGGTCGAGCGGCGGATGCCCGACGAGGTCACCACGACCTGGTGGCGCAAGGACCGCGACCCCTCGAAACTGTTCGTGGACTACAACCAGAACGCCCGCGACCACACCATCGCGAGCGCGTACTCGGTCCGCGGCGTGCCCGAGGCCGTCGTCTCGACCCCGATCCGCTGGGACGAGGTGGACGACGTCGAACCCCGCGACTTCACGATCGCCACCGTGCCCGCGCGCTTCGCCGAACTCGGCGACCTGCACGCGGGCATCGACGACACGGCGTACTCGCTCGACACCCTGCTCGAATGGGCCGATCGCGACGGTCTCGATACCGAGGGCGAGTGACCCCCTTCCCGCATTTAGAGGACTAAATGCGGGAAGGCGTGGGCCTTGCCCGGTGGCTTTCGCAACGCCAGCTGCTGCCGTCTCCCGCGAAACCCGCGACCATCACCTCGGCGCCGACTCGGAGTGTCGCGAAAGCCACTTTCGAGACATCTAGCGTCCCGAAAGTGGCTTTCGCGACGCGTGCGATCCCGTGCCTCTTCCCGCATTTAGAGGACTAAATGCGGGAAGAGGGAGGGCGTCACTTGCCGACGTAGGCCGCCAGGTGTTCACCGGTGAGCGTCGAAGCGCTCGCGACGAGATCGGACGGCGTGCCCTCGAAGACGATCTTGCCGCCGTCGTGGCCGGCGCCGGGGCCGAGGTCGATGATCCAGTCGGCGTGCGCCATGACCGCCTGGTGGTGCTCGATCACGATCACCGACTTGCCCGCGTCGACGAGCCGGTCCAGCAGGCCGAGCAGGTTCTCGACGTCGGCGAGGTGCAGACCGGTGGTCGGCTCGTCGAGGATGTAGACGCCGCCCTTGTCGCCCATGTGCGTCGCGAGCTTCAACCGCTGCCGCTCGCCGCCGGAAAGCGTGGTGAGCGGCTGGCCGAGGCTGAGGTAGCCGAGCCCGACGTCGTCGAGCCTGCTGAGGATCGCGTGCGCGGCGGGGATACGCCCTTCGCCCTCGCCGAAGAACTTCACGGCCTCGGACACCGGCATCTCCAGTGCCTCGCTGATGTTCTTGCCGCCGAAGGTGTACTCCAGGACCGAAGCCTGGAACCGCTTGCCTTCGCATTCCTCGCAGGTGGTCGCGGTGCCCGCCATGATGCCGAGGTCGGTGTAGATGACTCCCGCGCCGTTGCAGGTCGGGCAGGCGCCCTCGGAGTTGGCGCTGAACAGCGCCGGCTTCACGCCGTTGGCCTTGGCGAACGCCTTGCGGATGGGTTCGAGCAGCCCGGTGTAGGTGGCGGGGTTGCTCCGCCGCGAGCCGCGGATGGGGGTCTGGTCGACCGAGACCACGCCCTCGTCGGCCGGGATCGATCCGTGGAGCAGGGAGCTCTTGCCGGAGCCCGCGACGCCGGTGACGACGCACAGGACGCCCAGCGGGACGTCGACGTCCACATTCCGGAGGTTGTGCCGGTTCGCGCCGCGGATCTCCAGTTTGCCGGTGGGCTTGCGGACGCTGTCCTTGAGCGACGCCCGGTCGTCGAGGTGCCTGCCGGTGCTCGTGTCGCTGGCGCGCAGACCGTCGACGGTGCCCTCGAAGCAGATCGTCCCGCCCGCGGTGCCCGCCCCCGGCCCGAGGTCCACGACGTGGTCGGCGATGGCGATGGTCTCCGGCTTGTGCTCGACGACCAGTACCGTGTTGCCCTTGTCCCGCAACTGCTGGAGCAGGTTGTTCATCCGCTGGATGTCGTGCGGGTGCAGCCCGATGGTGGGCTCGTCGAACACGTAGGTGACGTCGGTGAGCGAAGACCCGAGGTGCCGGATCATCTTCGTACGCTGCGCCTCGCCACCCGAAAGCGTGCCGGAGGGCCGGTCGAGGGAGAGGTAGCCGAGTCCGATGTCGACGAAGGAGTCGAGCGTGTGCTGGAGCTTCTCCAGCAGCGGCGCCACCGACGGCTCCTTGAGCTTGCGGACCCAGTCGGCCAGGTCGCTGATCTGCATCCGGCAGGCGTCGGCGATGTTGATCCGCTTGATCTTCGACGACCGCGCGAGCTCGCTCAGCCTGCTCCCGTCGCATTCCGGGCAGACCGCGAAGGTGACCGCCCGGTCCACGAACGTGCGGATATGCGGCTGCATCGCCTCGCGGTCCTTGGACAGGAACGACTTCTGGATCGTGGGGATCAGCCCCGAATAGGTGAGGTTGATGCCGTCGATCTTGAGTTTGACCGGCTCCTTGTAGAGCAGATCGTCCAGCTGCCGCTTGGTGTACTTCTTGATCGGCTTGTCCGGGTCGAAGAAACCGCAGCCGCGCAGGATGCGGCCGTACCAGCCCTCCATGGAGAAACCGGGGATCGTCAGCGCGCCCTCGTTGAGCGATTTGGTGTCGTCGTACAGCGCGGTGAGGTCGATGTCGTTGACCTTGCCCCGGCCTTCGCACCGGGCGCACATCCCGCCGGTGATGCTGAACTCGCGGCGTTCCTTGGTGGTCCGGCCGCTCTTCTCGACGGTCACGGCACCCGCGCCGGAGATCGAGGCGACGTTGAACGAGAACGCCTGCGGCGAACCGATGTGCGGTTTCCCGATCCGGCTGAAGAGGATGCGGAGCATCGCGTACGCGTCGGTGGCGGTGCCGACCGTGGAACGGGGGTCGGAGCCCATCCGCTGCTGGTCGACGATGATCGCGGTGGTCAGGCCGTCGAGCACGTCGACCTCGGGCCGGGCCAGCGTCGGCATGAAGCCCTGCACGAAGGTGCTGTACGTCTCGTTGATCAGCCGCTGCGACTCGGCCGCGATCGTGTCGAAGACCAGGGAGCTCTTGCCCGATCCGGAGACGCCGGTGAACACCGTCAGCCGTCGCTTCGGCAGCTCGACGGCGACGTTCTTGAGGTTGTTCTCGTTCGCCCCCACGACGCGGATCAGGTCGTGACTGTCGGCGGGGTGTTCCTCGGTCGCCTGCGGCCGGGAGGTCTTGCGCATCGTTTCTCCATCCTCATGGGGGCCGCGTGACGTTCCGTCAGCCTCACCGGGCTCGATCTAACCAGCTTCGAGCCGTTCTTCCTCGACGACGATCACGCTAGGTGAGTTCGGGGGACTTCCGCTTCTCGATTCCTGATCCGTATTCAGACGCTCCAGCCCTCGCTCTTGGTCGCCTTCAGGTAGTCCTCGACCGGCGGCCCGACCGGCCTGCCCTCGTACTGCGTCGACAGCACCACCGACGACCTGATCTCGCCGTGCTCGCCCAGCCGTTCGAAGAGGCCTTCGAGGTGTTCGAGCGATACGGCCCGCACCTTCAGCATGGTGCAGCGGTCGCCGCTGAGCCGGTGCAGTTCGACCACCTCGGGGTAGTCCTCCGACTTGCTGGTGCGCAGCAGGCAGCTGCCCAGCGAGCAGCGCATCTCGACGAACGCCTGCAGGCCGTATCCGGCGCGGTGCGCGTCGACCTGGGCGCGATATCCGGTGATGACGCCCGCCTCCTCCAGCCGCCGGACCCGTTCGGCGACGGCGGGTGCCGAGAGGTTCACGCGGCGGCCCAGCTCCTTGAACGAGAGCCGTCCGTCGGCCTGGAGCGTTTCGAGGAGCCGCCAGTCGAGGTCGTCCAGCGCCCTTTCCGATCGTAAGGTCATCGCGCCCGGATTCCTTCCATGATGCGCCTCGCACCCCCGCGAGGCCTTCGTCAGCCTATTCGCCGCGGCGCCGGGAATCCCTAGGTTTGAATCATGAAACCGATGTTCGCGCTCTTCATGGGCGTAGCCTGTCTCAGCACCGCGGTCGTCGGCCTGTCCACCACGGCCGCGCTGATCATGGTCGAGCACGCCGGCGCGGCGTGGAGCGGATTGCCGAGCGCCGTACTGGTACTCGGTTCCGCCGTGGGTTCGCTCTCGTCCGGCACGCTGGCCGCGCGGTTCGGCAGGCGCTTCGTTTTGGTGCTGCTGTACGGCGCCGCGGTGACGGGCGCGCTGATCTCGTTCGCCGGTGTGCTCGGCGGATCCGTGCTCGCGCTGGTGGCGGGGATGCCCCTGATCGGCTTCGGCAACAGCGGGGCGCAGCTCTCCCGGTACACCGCGGCCGACCTGTCGCCCGAGCACCGCAAGGGTTTCGCACTGTCCACAATGGTCTGGGCGGGGACGGTCGGCGCGGTCGCGGGGCCCGCCCTGATCGCGCCCGCGGCGGCAAGGGCGGAAGCCGCCGATCTTCCCGCTTTGTCCGGTCCGATCGCGGCGGGGGCGATCGTGGTGGCCATCGCCGTGGTCGCCGTCGCCACCCTGCCGCGGGGCCTCGCCGCCCCGGAGGAAGGAGTGCCGAAGCACCAGCGGATGTCCGTGCGGAACCCGGTGGTACTCGGACCGCTCGTGGCGATGGTCGGCGCGCAACTGGCGATGGTGGCGGTGATGACGATGACCCCCGTCCAGTTGCACGAGCACGGCCAAGGTCTCGACGTCGTCGGCTGGGTGCTGAGCGCCCATCTGATCGGGATGTTCGCGCTGGCGCCGTTGTCCGGCTGGATCGCCGACCGCTGGGGCGGCCGCGCGACCATCTTCGGCGGGATCGGGACGATCACCGTCGCGGCGGTCACCGTGATCGGCGCCCCCGATTCGCATCACGTGGGGATCCCGGTCGCACTCTTCCTGCTGGGTTACGGCTGGAACCTGGTGTTCGTCGGCGGCAGCAGCATGCTCAGCCGCGATCTCCCGGCCGCCCAGCGGACGAGGGCGCAGGGCACGGTCGACGCCTTCGTCTGGGGCACTTCGGCCGGTGCGAGCCTGCTCGCCGGACAGCTGTTCGGCCTGGGTGGCTACGTCCTGGTCGGCGTCGCGGGTGGTCTGTGCGCCCTCGCCCCGCTCGCGGTACTCGCCCGGCGGCCGGTGGTGCGCGAGGCCGGTGAAAAAGCCGGGCTCCGCTGATCTGCGAAACCCCGGCGCAGCCGTCATACTGCTTCACTCCGACGCGAACGAACCCGTGATGACGCAGATCACGTGGGTGACCGATTCGGAGGGTCCTAGGGTGAAAGCACACAAGGTGCGGGAGATCGGGGGTGCACGATGAGCGAGTTCGCGGTGAATCTGCGGGACCGGGTACGGCAGGCGAGGGAGGACGTTCAGATCGCCAAGCAGGCCTCTGACGAGGACCGGGCCTCGGCCGTCGGCGCCGATCTGGCCAACCTGGAGCGACTGGCCGCCGAACACGGGGTCGACCTGCCGGAGCAGGCCTCGGGTGACGCCCGCGCGTGACCCGGGTTCCAGGCCGGTGATCGGCCTTTGACACCCTGGGGCGTGTGACCGAAAGCCTGAACCGGATCCGCGCCTTCCTGGCGGATCGCGAGCCGCCGACGCCGTGCCTGGTCGTCGACACCGATCTGGTCGCGGAGCGTGCGGCCGCGGTCTCGGCGGCTTTCCCGGGTGCGCTGATCCGTTACGCGGTCAAGGCGAACCCGGCTCCCGAGGTACTCGACGCGGTGGCGTCGACCGGCGCGGGATTCGACGTGGCGGGGACGGCGGAGATCGAGCTGTGCCTGTCCCGGGGCGCGCGGCCGGCGGAACTGGCGTACGGCAACACGATCAAGAAACCGGCGGACATCGCCTTCGCCTATGCGCGCGGAGTCCGTGAATTCACCACGGACTCCGCCGGCGATCTGGCGAATCTGGCCGAGCACGCGCCCGGTTCGCTGGTCTCGGTCCGCCTGCTCACCGGCGGCCCGGATTCGGTCACGCCGTTCGGCCACAAGTTCGGCTGCGAACCGGCGATGGCCGCGGCCCTGCTCCGCCAGGCCGTGGATGCCGGGCTGCGCCCGGGAATCGCGTTCCACGTCGGCTCGCAGCAGCCGGATCCGGCCGCCTGGGAGATCGGGATCGCGACCGCGGCCAAGGTCGCCGCGGAGGCGGGTGTCGTACTGGAGCGGCTGAACATCGGGGGCGGTTTCGCCACCGAGCACCGGGAACCCGTGCCGTCGCTGACGGACTACGCGGCGGCGATCCACGCCGCCCTCCGTGAGCACCTCCCGGAGCCGGAACTGCTGTTGGAGCCGGGCCGGGTGATCGTCGCCGACGCCGGGCTGATCAGGACCGAAGTCGTCCTGGTGACCACTCGCGCCGCCGCCGACGAACGCCGCTGGGTCTATCTCGACGTCGGCAGATACAACGGAATGGCCGAGTGCGAGAACGAAGCCGTCGCGTATCGGCTGGAGCCCGTCGGCGTCAAGGGACCGCAAGGACCGGTGGTCCTCGCGGGGCCGACCTGCGATGGTGACGACGTGTTGTACCAGCGGACGCCGTGCGCGCTGCCGAGGTCGTTGAAGGCGGGCGACCGGCTGGACATCCCGGGAACCGGGGCGTACACCGCCAGCTATTCTTCCGTCGCTTTCAACGGAATCGAGCCGTTGCGCACCTATTGTGTGGGGAGGTTCGCCGATGCCGGGTGAAGAACCACTCGTCGGCCGGTTCGCCGGCCGCCACGTACTCGCGGAGTTCGAGGGGATCGAGCCGTCGTTGCTCGACGACGCCGTACTCCTCAAGAAGACCCTCGCCGAAGCGGTGACCGAGGCGGGGGCGACGGTCTGCGAGGTCGTGTCGCATTCCTTCGCCCCGCAAGGGGTCACGGTGCTCGCGCTGCTGGCCGAATCGCACGCGTCGGTGCACACCTATCCGGAGATCGGCTCGGTGTTCGTCGACGTGTTCACCTGCGGGGACCGGGCCGATCCGGAACGCGCGGTCGCGTTGCTGGCGAAGATGCTGGGCGCCGGCACCGTCCGGATGTCCACTGTGGAACGAGGAGAGAACTGATGGCGCAGCGAGTGATCGTCGAGCCGATGGGCGCGGGGCTCACCCGGAACTGGGACGTCGAGGAGGTCCTGTTCGAGGGCCGCACCGCGTTCCAGAACGTCCTCATCGGACGGACCGCGCAGGGGATCTCGCTCTTCTGCGACGACGAACGGCAGAGCACCGAGCTGAGCCAGCTCGTCTACCACGAGGCCCTGATGGTGCCGACGCTGCTGCTCGCCGAACGCGTCGAGCGGGTGCTGATCATCGGGTCCAGCGAAGGGGTCGCCTCCCAGCTCGCCGTCGCGGCCGGGGCCGAGGTGGTCGACCACGTCGACATCGACGCCGAAGCGGTGCGTGTCTGCGCCGAACATCTTCCGTACGGCTACACCCTCGACGAGCTCGGCCGTGCCGAACGCGGGGAGGGGAAGATCCGGGTCCACTACCGCGACGGCTGGGAGTTCCTCGCCGAAGCCCGGGAGCGCGGCGACTCCTACGACGTGGTCGTGATCGACCTGCCGGACGAGAACGACGACCCGGCGGCGCAGCACAACCGGTTGTACGGAACCGACTTCCTGGCCCGGTGCACGGCGCTGCTCACCGACGGGGGAGTGGTCGGCTGTCAGGCCGGCTGCCCGACGCTGTGGCGCAACCGGACACTGATCACGTCCTGGCGCCGGTTCACCGAGTCGTTCGGGACCGTGCTCTACTACGGTTCGGACGAGCACGAGTGGGCCTTCCTGACCGGCAGGGCCGACACGATCGCCGACCCCGGCGCCCTCGTCGCGGAAAAGATCGGCAAGGCGGGGATCGGGGAGTCCACTATGGACGAAGACGCGCTGAGGGCGAACACGGTGCCGCCGTTTTCCCTGCGTAGCCACTGAGAGCCCGGCGACCGGTGTCCCGCCGAGATCACCGGTCGTCGCTGTGCGTGGCCCTCGGTCACAGGATCCTCCATCTGGTCGTTGCCGGGTGTCGCGGTGCGGGCCAGAATCCCTCTAGTGGGTAGCTGGAACGCGGAAATCGCCGCCAGGGCGGACAGAGAGCCCGCGGTCTGTGCCGCCTTCGCGAGTTTGACCGCGAGTGTCACGGAAGACCTCGGACCGGATCGGGTCGTGGACACCTTGTCCAGCGAATGCGCACGGCTGCTGCCGATCGACTCCACCGAGGTCTTCCTGCCCGGCGTGGAACTCGAACGCCATTCCGCGGTCGCGGAGGACGGGCCCGCGCTCGAATCCTTCGAAACCGGGAAGGACATCGCCGTGCACGACCTTTCCGCCGAGATCTCGCGCTGGCCGGGTTACGTCGCCAGGATGGCAGGGCAAGGCTTCGCCGCGGTTTCCGCGCTTCCGTTGCGGGCGATGGATGAAACCGTCGGTTCGATCGCCTTCCTCAGTGCCGAAACCGTCGTGCTGAGCGCCGAAGACCACCGGCTCGGCCGCGCGCTCGCCGACGTCGCGACGCTGTGTCTCCTGCAGCAGCGGGAATTGCGGCACTACCGGACGCTGTCGGAGCAGTTGCAGAGGGCGCTCGACAGCAGGGTCGTCATCGAGCAGGCGAAGGGTATGCTCGCCGAACGCGCCGGTATCGACCTCGGCACCGCATTCAACCGCATGCGTTCCTTCGCCCGTAGTTCGAACAAGAAGCTGTCGGACGTCGCACGCGGCGTCGTCGAAGGAACACTGGACACCCGGAAACTCCTCCGGCCGCGAAACCGGTGAAATTCGACGGAAAATGCCGGTCGATCGCTGGTAGGGCCGTTGGTCACCGGAACCGATGACTTGTCCCCGTCGATGCGCGACCGTGCGGCCCTAGGGCGCGAGGACGTAATCGGAAAGGCTTCACCCAGACGAAAGGTGCGGTGGAGTCATGGCGTTGTTGGGAAGCCTTCTCGGGAAGAGCCGGTCGGTACGGCCGAGCCTGCTTCCGTTGCTGGAATTGAGGTCGGCGGTGCTGACGCTGCGGTCCGGTCACGCGCTCGCGCCGACCGGTTCGGGGACGGTCTGCTTCGTCGCGGAGGGACGTCCCGGTGCGGGGACGGAGGCGGAGATCATCGCCGGTCTCGCCGGGGATTCCGCCCGCCGCAACGTGGTCACCCACGACGCGCACGGCAGGACGATCGTCCGCTGCTGGCGGGAGAACGGGGACCTCGGCTGGCTGCTCGACGACCTCGTCGACGTCAACGAGAGGCTGGCGCAGGCCGGGTTCGCGTCGTGGCTGCTGCACACGACGGTCGACTTCGCCGAGCTGCGGGACATGCGTCACCCGCGGCTGACGATGGTGTACCGCCGCGAACGCGGCACCTTCTACCCGTACGCGCCGCGCGGAACCCGGGGCCGGGACAGGGCGATGGAGCTGAAGATCCGCTCGTCGCTGACCCGGATCGTGCCGATGGAGTCCGACATCGGCCGGTGGCGCCCGGTATGACCGGCGGAACTCGCGTGCTTGGAGCCGTCACACGCGTGATTGGAGCCGGAACTCGAGAGTTCCGGCTCCAATCACGCGAGTTCCGCCCTCGATCACGCGAATGACGGGTCAGCCGGGGACGCCGCTGAGCCAGCCGCGCAGACGCTGGACGCGCCGGTCCCGCGGGCTCCATCGCGGGAAGCGGCGCCGCGACCGGGTGGCGAGGGCCGCGCCGTCGAGATGCCGGATCGCGGTCAGGACGTCGTCGAGCAGCGAGCCGTGTGTCTCCGGTTTCGCCACGACCCGCGGCAACCGCTCGAGTTCGGCGGCGAGCGGCACCCGGCGGCCGGAGGCGTGCGTGCCGGGACGGCGGCGGGTCTCGCAGATTCTCGTGGTCACGTCCCGGTCACCCTCTTCCCGTGGTCACGGCCGTCGAATTCGTCCCTTACGACGATGCGGTACCGAAGGCCGTTCCGGTCAGCGCCGAAGGTTGTGCCATCGAGGGCACAAAGACCCCACTCGGTCGCCGGACGGGTACGGCGGGTCACGGGTTGGCGTCGAAAGGACAGCCGGGGCGGCGGCGGTGGGACAATGCGCCGGCGCGCCGATCGCGAATCCGCACGCGGGTGAATACGGCCGTGGGCAGGATTGATTTCCGGGAATCTGCCGGACAATGGTCCGGCGAGACCACGATCGACGGAGAAGGTGCATGCCGAACCCGAACTCCCCGCAGCCCATGCCCCCGGCCGCGGCCCCGATCCGGGTGCTGCTCGTCGAGGACCACAAAATGGTGGCCGAAGCCCTCGGCGCGGCCTTCGAGGAGTTCCCGGAGATCGACCTGGTGGCGTCCGTGGAGTCCCTGGCCCACGGGATGATCGCGGCGGAGGAACACCGGCCCGACATCGTGCTCCTCGATCGGCGGCTCCCGGACGGCGACGGGATCGAGGCGATCGCCGGGTTCCGCGCGGTCTCCCCGTCGAGCCGGGTGCTGGTGCTGACCGGCGACGCGAACAGCGCCATCGTCGCCAGGATCCTCGAGGTCGGCGGGGCCGGGCTGCTGTTGAAATCCGGTCTCCTCGACGAGCTGATCACCGCGATCAGGACCATCGCGGCGGGCGACATGGTCATCGACCCGGAATTGCTCAGTGGCGCGCTGGCCATGCTGGGCGGCGGTTCGGGCCGGATCGGCCCGGTGCTGACCCTGCGGGAACGGCAGGTGCTGGGTTTGATCGCCGAAGGCGCCGGAACCGACCGGATCGCCGAAGAACTGCGGCTCGCGCGGAATACCGTGCGGAATCACGTGCAGCGGATCCTGGTGAAGACCGGGACCCATTCGAAACTCGAAGCAGTGGTGCACGCACGGAAGAATGGCCTCCTCGAACGGCCGTAGCGGGGAGACGTATCCGAGTGCCAAGCTGCACTATGGCCATGCTGCCATCGGAACAGACGCCTGATCACCGCAGCGCTGTGCTCTTCGAGTTGTTCATGCACAGCGTGGCCGACTACGCCATTTACCTGCTGGACGCCGACGGGCGGGTGATCAGCTGGAACCCGGGGGCGGAACGGATCAAGGGATACTCCCAGGACGAGATCCTCGGCCGCCATTTCTCCGTTTTCTACACCGAGGCCGACGTCGCCGACGGCAAACCCGCGGCGGAACTGCTGGTCGCCGCGGAGATGGGGAGCCACGAGGACGAGGGCTGGCGTGTCCGCCGTGACGGGTCGCGGTTCTGGGCCAACACCGTGATCACCGCGTTGCGCGACGAACAGGGCGGTCTCGTCGGTTTCGGAAAGGTCACCCGTGATCTCACCGAACGCCGGAAAACACTGGAGGAAAGGACCGAACGGCGACAGGCGTTCGCGCATTTGGTCCGCGCACAGGAAACCGAACGTCGCCGTATCGCGTGGGATGTTCACGACGATTCCATTCAGTCGATGATCGCGGTGAGCATGCGGTTGCAGATGCTCGCCGCACAACGGCGTGATCCGGCTTTGATGCAACTCGACGAAGCGATTCAGGGGGCCATCCGACGATTACGGATCCTCGTCGCCCAATTGCGCCCGCCCGCGCTGAACGACGAAGACCTGATCGCTTCCGTCCGCGACTATCTCGACGAGGTCGTCGCCGGCTGGGGCCTCGACTGCACCCTGCGGCACGATCTCGCCGTCACCCCGCCGCCCGACCTCGTGGTCACCGCCTTCCGGATTCTCCAGGAGGCGCTGGTGAACGTGCGCAAACACGCGAACGCCCGCACCGTCGTGGTCTCGCTGACCGGACAGGACGACGGTCTGCTGGTGGAGATCGCGGACGACGGCGACGGGCTGAAACCGGACGGCGAGAACGCGCACGGGACCTTGTCGGGCGAGCACATCGGAATGGCGTCGATGCGTGAACGTGCGGAAGCGGCGCAAGGCTGGTTCCGGATCTCCAGCAGGCCGGGCGAAGGTACTTCGGTGACCTTCTGGATTCCGCTGGGCCCTCCCGGACCCTCGCGGACATGAACGAAGGAGGCACTTCGATGCCGGAACCGGGAAGCAAGCGCGGGACGAGAGAAGTGGTCCGGGTGGGCGGGGCGATCGACGACCAAGGCCTGCAGCGGCTGCTGGAGGGGCTGAAAGCCGTTCGCGACGGCGATTTCAGCACCCGCCTGCCCCAGGTGGACGACGTCCTGATGGACGAGATGGCGGTCGTCTTCAACGGGATGGTCGATCAGCTGGCGCTGTTCACTTCCGAGGTCACCCGGGTCGCGCGCGAGGTGGGGACCGACGGGAAGCTCGGCGGCCAGGCGGCGGTGCCCTCGGTTTCGGGAACGTGGAAGGACCTCACCGATTCGGTGAACGCGATGGCGGGCAACCTCACGGGCCAGGTCCGTGACATCGCCGAGGTCGCGACCGCGGTGGCGAAGGGCGATCTCTCGCAGAAGATCACCGTCGACGTCAAAGGCGAGATGCTCGAACTGAAGAACACGATCAACACGATGGTGGATCAGTTGTCGTCGTTCGCCGACGAGGTCACGCGAGTCGCTCGCGAGGTCGGCAGCGAGGGACGGCTGGGCGGTCAGGCGGAAGTCCCCGGGGTCGCCGGGACGTGGCGGGATCTGACGACGTCGGTGAACTTCATGGCGGGGAACCTGACCGATCAGGTGCGGTCCATCGCCGAGGTCACCACGGCGGTGGCGAAGGGTGATCTCTCGCAGAAGATCACGGTCGACGCGCGGGGCGAGATCCTGGAGTTGAAGAACACGATCAACACGATGGTGGATCAGTTGTCGTCGTTCGCCGACGAGGTCACCCGTGTCGCGCGCGAGGTCGGCACCGAGGGCGCGCTCGGCGGGCAGGCCCAGGTGCCCGGGGTGGCGGGGACGTGGCGGGATCTGACGACGTCGGTGAACTTCATGGCGGGCAACCTCACCGCGCAGGTGCGCTCGATCGCCCAGGTCGCCACGGCGGTGGCGAAGGGTGATCTCTCGCAGAAGATCACCGTGGACGCGCGGGGCGAGATCCTGGAGTTGAAGAACACGATCAACACGATGGTGGATCAGTTGTCGTCGTTCGCCGACGAGGTCACCCGCGTGGCCCGCGAGGTCGGCACCGAAGGACGGCTGGGTGGTCAGGCGGACGTCAAGGGTGTGTCGGGTACCTGGAAGGGCCTGACCGAGTCCGTGAACGTCATGGCCGACAACCTCACCGACCAGGTGCGGTCGATCGCTGAAGTCACCACCGCGGTCGCGAAGGGCGATCTCTCGCAGAAGATCCGCGTCGACGCCCGCGGCGAGATCCTGGAGCTCAAGGACACCATCAACACGATGGTCGGCCAGTTGTCGTCATTCGCCGACGAGGTCACCCGTGTCGCCCGTGAGGTGGGTACGGAGGGGCGGCTGGGTGGTCAGGCGGACGTCAAGGGTGTGTCGGGCACGTGGAAGGGGCTGACCGAGTCGGTCAACGTCATGGCCGACAACCTGACGGATCAGGTGCGCTCCATCGCCCAGGTGGCGACCGCGGTCGCGAGGGGTGACCTGTCCCAGAAGATCACCGTCGAGGCCAAGGGCGAGGTCGCCGCGCTCGCGCAGACGATCAACACGATGGTCGACACGCTGTCGGCCTTCGCGGACGAGGTCACCCGCGTGGCGCGGGAAGTCGGCACCGAGGGCATCCTCGGCGGGCAGGCCAGGGTGCCGAACGTCGCCGGCACCTGGAAGGACCTCACCGACAACGTCAACTCGATGGCGAACAACCTCACCGGCCAGGTCCGCAACATCGCCCAGGTGACCACCGCGGTCGCGCAGGGAGACCTGTCCCGCAAGATCGACGTCGACGCGCGCGGCGAGATCCTGGAGCTCAAGACCACCATCAACACGATGGTCGACCAGCTTTCCGCGTTCGCCGCGGAGGTCACACGCGTCGCCCGTGAGGTCGGCAGCGAAGGACGGCTCGGCGGTCAGGCCGAGGTCGAAGGCGTTTCGGGTACCTGGAAGCGGCTGACGGAGAACGTCAACGAGCTCGCCGGGAACCTGACCCGGCAGGTCCGGGCGATCGCCGAGGTGACCAGCGCGGTGGCGACCGGCGACCTGACGCGGTCGATCTCCGTCGAGGCGCAGGGCGAGGTCGCGGAGCTGAAGGACAACATCAACGCGATGGTCCAGTCGCTGCGCGAGACCACGCGAGCGAACGAGGAGCAGGACTGGCTCAACACCAACCTGGCCCGGATCTCGGGCCTCATGCAGGGCCATCGGGACCTGCGGGTGGTGGCCACGCTGATCATGAACGAGCTGACCCCGCTGGTCGGCGCCCAGCACGGCACGTTGTTCCTCACCGAACCGGGGGAGAGCGGCACGCGGCTGCGGCTGATCACCAGCTACGGGCACAGCGAGGCACCGGACGCGCCCTCGGATTTCGCGATGGGGCAGTCGCTGATCGGGCAGGCCGCGCAGACCAAGAAACCGATCGTGGTCGACCGGACGCCACCGGGGTTCGTGAAGATCTCGTCGAGTCTCGGCTCGGCCCCGCCGGTCACCCTGATCGTGCTGCCGATCGTCTTCGAAGACCAGGTGCTCGGCGTCATCGAACTGGCGTCGTTCGGCGAATTCACCGCCGTCCGCAAGGACTTCCTCGAACAGCTGATGGAGACCATCGGGGTCAACGTCAACACGATCATCGCCAACGCGCGGACCGACTCGCTGCTGGAGGAATCCCAGCGGCTCGCCGAGGAACTGCAGGCCCGCTCCGAGGAGCTTCAGGCGCAGCAGGCGAAACTGCAGGTGTCCAACGCGGAGCTGGAGGAGAAGGCCGAACTGCTCGCCCGGCAGAACCGCGACATCGAGGTGAAGAACTTCGAAATCGAGCAGGCGCGCCAGGAGATCGAGGAACGCGCGCAGCAGCTCGCGCTGGCGTCGAAGTACAAGTCGGAGTTCCTGGCCAACATGTCGCACGAACTCCGGACCCCGTTGACCAGTCTGCTGATCCTCGCCGGGGTGCTCTCGCAGAACTCCACCCAGAACCTGACGCCCAAACAGGTCGAGTTCGCGAAGGTCATCCAATCCGCGGGCACCGACCTGCTGCAGCTGATCAACGACATCCTCGACCTGTCGAAGGTCGAGGCGGGCAAGATGGACATCCACCACGAGCCGTTCCCGCTGCGCCAGCTGCTTGACTACGTCGGCACGACGTTCCGGCCGCTGACCGCCGAGAAGGGGCTCGACTTCCAGGTCACCGTCGAACCCAACGTTCCGGAGCTGCTGTTCACCGACGAGCAGCGGCTGCGGCAGGTGCTGCGGAACCTGCTGTCGAACGCGGTCAAGTTCACCGAAGACGGCAGCGTCGAGCTCCGGGTCAAACTGGTCGACACCATCGTTTCGCCGTCCGGAGGACCCTCGCACGAGTCCCTGGTGGCCTTCAGCGTCACCGACACCGGGATCGGGATCGCCGAGGAGAACCTCGATTCGATCTTCGGCGCCTTCCAGCAGGCCGACGGCACCACCAGCCGCAAGTACGGAGGCACCGGGCTCGGCCTGTCGATCAGCCGCGAGGTCGCCTATCTGCTCGGCGGCGAGATCCGGGCGGACAGTGTCCTGGGGACCGGCAGCACGTTCACCCTCTACCTGCCGGTCGCCAGGTTCACCGCACCCGTGAGCCTCGAAGAGTCCACTGTGGACAACTCCGCCGCGGAACGGCGGGTGCTGGTGGTGGAGAGCGAGCAGAACAGTCTGCTGACCCTGCTCGCCCGCGGGGTCGCGGCCGACATCGCGGACAGCCACGGCTCGGTCCAGGTCCGTGCCGTGTCGGACCCGGCGGAGGCGTTCGAGGAACTGAAACGCGACAGCTACCGCTGCGTCGTGCTCGACACCAGCATCCCCGGGACCAGCGCCTTGACGTTCCTCAAACGGCTCGTCGACGGTCCGGATCCGGTCGAAGTCCCGGTGCTGGCGTACGCGACCCGCAAGCTCAGCGCCGCACAGGACCGCTTGCTGCACGGACACGCGCGGGTGCATCCCGTCGAACTCCTGCCTTCGCTGGACATGCTGCGGGAGCGGATCATGCTGCACATCTCGGCCAGCGAACTCGAAGGCATCCTGCCGCTGATGCGCCAGCCCGAGGTGAGTCCGGTGGAGACCGTGCCCGCCTCGGACCAGCCGTCCGATCCGCCCGCCGGGCCGGCGAGGCTCCAGGGACGCAAGGTGCTGCTCGTCGACGACGACGCCCGCAACGTCTACGCCATCTCGGGAATGCTCGAACTGCACGGACTTTCGGTCGTGCACGCGCCCAACGGCCGCAAGGGTATCGAGGAACTGCTGGCCGACGACGGGATCGACCTGATCCTGATGGACGTGATGATGCCGGAGATGGACGGCCACGCGACGACGGCGGCGATCCGCGAGATGCCGAAGTTCGCCGGACTGCCGATCATCACCGTCACCGCGAAGGCGATGGAAGGGGACCGCGAGAAGAGCCTCGCCGCCGGGGCGAGCGACTACGTGACCAAACCCGTGAACGCGGAGGAACTCCTGGCTTGTATGGAACGCTGGCTCACGGACTGAAGTCCTGGCTACTCGGTCCCGTTGGCGCTGTTCGCGCAGATGCGGCGGATGGCCGCGACGATCTCGGTGTTGGGACTGCCCTTCACGAGGTACTCGGTGACGCCCGCGGACGCCATCTGGGCGATGGAGCGGGTGTCGCTGTGCGCGGAGAACGCCATCAACCGCGTATGGGGCACCCGGCGCCGGATCTCCCGCGCCATCCACGCGCCACCACCGCCGGGGATCCGGACGTCCAGCACGGCGACCTCGGGGGACAGCAGCTCGGCGAGCGCGACCGCTTCGCCGGCGTCCAGCGCGACGGCGACCACCTCGATGTCCGGCTCGGAGTCCAGGAGGGCGCGCAGGGCATCGCCGATGACCGGGTTGTCGTCCGCGACGAGCACCCGAAGTCTGGGGGGTGGCGTTCGGTTCATCACCCAGTCCGTGCCCGCGCGGTCTGCGGCGCCGGTGGTGGTCGCGGGCCCCCCGCCGAACATGGCGTGACTCAGCAAGAGATCCGGCGGTCGCCCTCGCTCGGCTGCTCGATGAGCGTCCTGGCGACGTCGTGGATCTTCATGTTGTTGTTGCGGCAGAACGAACGCAGCAGTTCGAACGCGGCGTCGATGTCGATCTGGTAGCGCTCGGCGAGGATACCCTTCGCCTGCTCGATGGGAAGCCGGTGATCCAGCGCGTACTGGAGTTGCTCGGCGCGGGCGCGGTAGAAGCGGATTCGGTTGCGCATCGCCACGAGGTCGTCGGCCGGGTCGGGAGAGCCGGGCGACGGGGTAGGCGAAAGCGTGGTCTCGGACATGAAGCGATCGTCGCAGCGGCGTGACTGCTCCGGGAAGAACAGAACGTCCTGACTCGAATGATGCAAATGAACCTGGTCCGGTCGGCGGCAGCCACTCGAACGGGCGCCGAACAGGGCCCTTTGGCCTGTCGCAGTGACCGGCCGTGCACCGTACGCTCAGCCGAGGAGGGGGAACCGTGGAGGTCGGAATGCTCCGGGTGTTTCTGGTCGACGACCACGAGGTGGTCCGTCGAGGGGTCGCGGACATGCTCGAGGAGGAGGCCGACCTGTGCGTTGTCGGGCAGGCCGCGACCTTTTCCCAAGCGCTGGCGAGGATCCCGGCGCTGCGGCCGGACGTCGCGGTGCTCGACGTGCGGCTGCCGGACGGCAACGGCGTCGAACTCGCGCGGGAACTGAGATCCCGGATGCCGGAACTCAAATGCCTGATGCTCACGTCGTACACCGACGAACAGGCGATGCTGGACGCGATCATGGCGGGCGCGAGCGGGTACGTCATCAAGGACATCCGCGGGATGGACCTGGTGGCGGCGGTCAAGGAGGTCGGCCTCGGCCGGTCGCTGCTGGACGCGAGGGCCGCCGCGACGCTGATGGCGAAGTTCCGCGACGACGCCGCCAAGAAGGGCCCGCTGGCGGGCCTCTCCGAGCAGGAACGCACGTTGCTGGAGCTGATCGGCGAGGGGCTGACCAACCGGCAGATCGCCGAACGGATGTTCCTCGCCGAGAAGACCGTGAAGAACTACGTGTCGCGGTTGCTGACGAAACTCGGGATGCAGCGGCGGACCCAGGCGGCGGTGCTGGCGACGGAACTGCGTCGGCAGTGACGTTTTCGAGGCGCGATCCTCGCTCGGCCCCGAATGTCAGGAAAGGGTCGTTCAGGACGAAAAGTGTCATGAACGACCCTTTCCTGACATGCGCGAGGTGCGGGATGTCCTGAAAGGGTCGTTCATGACACAGGGCGGGGCCGCGCGAGTCAAGCGGAAATGAGCGTATCGAGCAGTACGTCGTCCAGTGGCCGGCGCGGCGTCCACGGCAGCGGCGAGCCGTAGCCGACCCGCAGCAGCACCTGCGGCCACACCCCGCAGCCGAGGATCCGCCGCAGTTCGGCACGGGCCTCGCGGACCATGATCGGCGGCGAGATGAACGACGCGTCTAGTCCCGTGGCGGTCGCGGTGAGCAGCACCCGTTGCAGGGCCTGGCCCGCCTGCAGCCGGTCGAGCCGGTCGTCGGTCAGCGATCCGATCGCCACCACGAGCGGGGCGGGCCGCGGATCGCCGGCCGCGTCGCCGAATTCGTCGAGGAGCCAGCTTTCGTCGGCGGGGCTGCCTTCCATCGCGTAGGACGGCACACCGTCGCGGGTGTTCGCGCCCAGTCCGGTCCAGCGGCCGAGTTCGGCGAGGAAGGCGGGGTCGGCGAGTTGCTCCCGGCGGGCGCGGGCGGTGAGGTCGTGCAGGAGACGGCATTGTTCGGCGTCGAGGTTCGGCATCCACGCGTGTTCGAGTTCGGTGGCGTGGCGAAGCGCGGTGAGCGTCGGTTTCGGGACGACGCTGGAAAGGAACGGCCGCCGGTTGGTCCGACGACGGGGGATCGCCCGGGCCAGCCGCACGACCTTCTGATCGGGCATGCGTTCGGCGAGCGGGCGGACGACGGCCAGCAGGTCGGGCTCGGCGCGGCTGGGCATCAGGGTCGTCGCCGGATGGAAGCCCAGTGCGTGAATCGCCGTCCGGAGGGTGAACAGGGCGGCGCCGCACGAGAGCACGAGTTCGCGTCCGTCCGGATCCGTGACGGGTAAAATACGGCGCGGATCGGCGTGCACCTCGATCCCGGTGCCGGTGCACCGGAAAAGCCACGGCTGGGTGTTGTGCGTCGACGGGGCCAGCATGGCCGACCGGAGCACGGAATTCACCTGTTCGGAGTTCAAACGTCCGACCCTGGTGACTTGTATGGTCATGGTTTCCCCCGCCGCTGCGCCACGGGCAATACGGTTGTCTGATGAGACGGTCCCGCCCGCGGTGCGGGGCCGAAAGAGGAGAAAGTCACCACGGCCGGGAGTCGTCCCGATCTTCGGAGGCGGAGCAGGATGTCGGCTCATGACCGGCTGGGCGGAAGCGACGACCGGATCACCGGCGCGCTGTCCCAGCTGAAGGTTCGTGAGGTGCTGCGGGATCTCCAGGACCGCATCGAACGGCTCATCGGCACCCGCGACAAGATGGACGGCCTGCTCGAAGCGGTGCTCGCGGTCGCGTCGGGGCTGGAGCTGGACACGACGCTGCACCGGATCGTGCAGGCGGCGATCGATCTCGGCGAAGCGACTTATGGCGCGCTCGGGGTGATCGCGGACGACGGTTCGCTCGCCGAATTCGTCTATCACGGCATCGACGGCGAAACGAAGGAACAGATCGGACATCTCCCGAAAGGTCACGGACTGCTGGGTTTCGTCATCGACGAGGCGAAACCGGTGCGCCTGGCCGACATCTCCCGGCATCCCGCGTCGGTCGGGTTCCCGCCGTGCCATCCGCCGATGCGTTCGTTCCTCGGCGTGCCGATCCGGGTTCGCGACGAGGTGTTCGGGAATCTCTACCTGACCGAGAAACGCGGGGAAAGTTTCACCGACGACGACGAGGTGGTCGTCCAGGCGCTCGCCGCCGCGGCCGGGATAGCGATCGAGAACGCCCACCTGTACGAGCAGACGCGGATCCGCCAGCGGTGGCAGGCGGCCACCAGTGAGGTGACCACGGAACTGCTGGGCGGTACCGACCCCGTCGACGCGCTCAACCTGATCGCCGGCCGGGCGCTCGAACTCACCGGTTCCGATCTCACTTTGCTGGCATTGCCCGGCTCCGGCAGGCTCGACGTCAGCCCGGACGGCGAGGAGGAGGCCGACGAGCTGACCATCGCCGTGTGCGCGGGCGCGCGGGCGGCGGAGCTGACCGGGGTGCGGATCAGTGTCGCCACGTCGTTGCCGGGGGCGGTCTATCGAGACCGGACTCCGCGCAGCGTGCCGGAACTGGTACTAGGTCCCGACGGGGAGATCGGCCTCGGCCCGACGCTCGTCGTGCCGCTCCGCGCGCGGGAACGGACGTCCGGGGTGCTGATGGCGGTGCGGAATCCGGGCGCGGTCCCGTTCGAGCTCGCCCAGCTGCCGGTGGTGGCCTCGTTCGCCGACCAGGCCGCGCTCGCGCTCCAGCTGGCCGCGCGGCAGCGCACCGCCAGGGAGCTCGACGTGCTCGCCGACCGCGACCGGATCGCCAGGGATCTGCACGACCACGTCATCCAGCGGCTGTTCGCGGTCGGTCTCGCCATGCAGAGCACCCACCGCCGCGCGGATTCGCCGGAACTGCGGCGGCGGATCGGGGAGAGCATCGACCAGATGCACGAGATCGTGCACGAGATCCGCACGGCGATCTTCGACCTCCACGGCGGCGAGGCGGGCCAGCAGGGGGTGCGGCTGCGGCATCGCCTCTACGACTCGATCACCGAACTGACCGACGACACCCCACTGCATCCGACGGTCAGCCTGTCCGGGCCGCTCGACTCGATCCCGCTCCCGTTCGCCGAACACGCCGAGGCGGTGGTGCGGGAGACGGTCGGCAACGTGGTCCGGCACGCGCGGGCGAGCGGCGTTTCGGTGAGCGTCGCGGTGAAGGACGACGTCCTGCGGATCGTGGTCACCGACGACGGCACCGGGATCGGCGAGTCCGGCGGTTTCGGCGGGCTGCGGAATCTTCGTGATCGCGCGGAGAAGGCGGGCGGGACGTTCCGGGCGGAGACGTGCGAAGGGGGCGGAACCAGGATCGACTGGTCCGCCCCCTTGCGCTGACCGGGGTTCAGTTCGTCGACTGCGTGGCGAGGAGCCCGTCGACTTCGACCGAGCGGGCGACGTCGGAGGCGACGGTCTCCAGCAGTTCCGCGGTGAGGTCCGAAAGCGCCCGCGTCACGGCGAGATAGGAACCGATCTGGGACGCCGCACCGTTTCTCAGCCCGGCCTCCGCGATTCCGACGCCGACGAACTCGCCGCCGTCCTCGAGACGGAGCAATGCTTCCGCGCGTACCCGGTACGGCTCGTGCTGCAGGGACACGTCGATGGTCCATTTGTCCGTCATCGTGGGCTCCGTTCCGGTCATAGAGACTCTCATCGGGGCCGTCCGTGGCACAGGGTCCTTGGTCCTCGCTCTCCGCGAATCGGGGGCGAAAGTCCTCGGAACTCGTGACCGGCGGCCGCTGCGGTCGCCGGGTACCCCGGCCGATGGTGGATCAACCCCTTTCTTCGGGAGCACACGATGAAGATCCCGTTACCGACCCATGTCGACCAGGCGGTGGCGGCGGCCGTCCGTGCGCCGTCCCCGCTCAACACCCAGCCGTGGCGGTTCGTCGTCGACCGAGGGCGGATCGAAGTGTGGCTCGATCGCGCCAGGGTGCTCCGGATCGCCGACCCGGACGCCCGCGAGGCGCGGCTTTCGTGCGGCGCCGCGTTGTTCAACCTGATCGTTTCGTTGCGGTCCAACGGGAAGACCGTCTCGCTGCGGCTGGTCCCGAAGCCGGAGGAGCCGGACCTGCTCGCCGAACTCGTGATCGGCGGCGACCGGTTCTCGTCGCCGGAGGAACGGAAGCTGGCCGAGGTCGTCTTCCGCCGTCACACGAACCGCCGTCCGTTCGCGGACCGGCCGGTGCCGGTCTGGGCGCGGACGACGTTGCGCGCTGCCGCACTGGTGGAAGGCGGGCTGTTGGAACTGTTCGGCCGCGGCGACCGGGCGAACGCGGTCGCGCGGGTGCTGCACCGGGCCGAGGCCGCGCAGGCCCGCAACGGCGCGTTCCAGGCGGAGGTCGCGCTGTGGACGCGGCGCACGGCCCACGCGCCGGACGGCGTCCAGGCACCGACCAGACCGCCGTCACCGCACGGCATTCCCGCGCAGGAGTCCTTCATCGCCGCCGAACCCGAAGGCGGTGAACCGGTGCTCGGCGCGGTCCTCACCGCCGGTGGCGGCCCCGCCGCGGATCTGCGGGCGGGAATGGTGCTGCAGCGGGTACTGCTGACCGCGACGGCCGCCGGTCTCGCGACGTCGTTCGTCGGCAGGCCGTTCGAAACCCCGGAGACCCGGGCGGCGATGGACCGGGTCTTCGCCGATCTCGGCCGCCCGCACGCGGTGTTGCGCTTCGGGTACGGCCGCCCGGCTGCGATGACGGCCCGCCGTCCGATCGGTGAAGTGCTGTTCCGGCGGTCCGAGGCGAGCCTCTGATCCCGGGGTCACCTCGCCGACATCCACGTTTCCGATGGCCGCCACCCACCCGTCATCCCGGGCGGGTTCGGTCTGGGTATGAAGATCATGCGGAAATCCTTGGTGGCGCTGGCCATCGCCGGCCTGTCGGTCGCGGCGTCCGCGCCGGCGGTGGCGGACGCGGACGCCGCCGGGCGCGATCGCGGCTCGATCGTCATCACCGAGCAGGCGTCCAAGCGCATCCTGGTCCTGCCCGCCGACCGGACGTCCTGGCGGGAGCGGAAGGTGAGCTGGGCGTGGGCGCCGAACGCCGCCAACGGGCTGGCGGATCTGGCCGGCTCCTGGAGCAACCCGAGCGACGCGAAGCTCGCCGAACGAGGCGGCGAGAAGTACCTGCTGACGTCGGCGTCGGGTGGTTTCGCGGCCGTTGTGCCGTATCCGGCGGGCGACCGGGCGTACTGGGCGGCGAACGTGGGCGGCCCGGCCAATCCGCACAGCATCGAACTGCTGCCGGACGGGAACGTCGCGGTGGCGGCCAGCACCGGCGGCTGGGTGCGGGTCTACACCGCCTCGCAGGGGCAGCGTTCGACGACCTACGCCGAATACCGGCTGGTGGGGGCGCACGGCGTGGTGTGGGACGCCGGACGGAACGTGTTGTGGGCCCTGGGCACCGACGCGCTCGTCGCGTTGAGCGTCGGCGGGACGCCCGCCGCTCCGGTGCTCACCGAGCAGCGGTCGGTCCCGGTGCCGACCAAGGGCGGGCACGACCTCCAGCCGGTCCCGGACCGGCCGGACCTGCTGTGGGTGACGACGGAAGCTGGGGTGTACCAGTTCTCGAAGACGGGTGGCGCGTTCACCCAGCGCTACGCGGGCGCTCGCGAGATCGACCGGCCGCATGTGAAGAGCGTGTCGACGAACCCGCGGACCGGCCAGATCCTGACGGCCTCCGTGCAGGAGGGCCACTTGTGCACCTGGTGCACGGACACCGTCCGGCTGGCCTTTCCACGCGCCGAGCTGGCGCTGCACGGCGCGTGGATCTACAAGGCCCGCTGGTGGATCGGTTGAGCTGAACTTCCATGTCGGTACCGGCCGTTCGGGGGGCTGCCCGGCCGGTACCGACACACCAGAGAAGAGGGCCCCTCGCCGCGAGAATGACGGCTCGCCGCGTCTTTCACCTGACCGAGTGAATCGGGTCGTTCGGCGCGCGGCGTTGACCCATTCGGGGTATACGCCTCACCCGAGGAAGGTCCGCAATTCGTCGATGACGGTCCGCGGCTGCTCCTCGGCGACGAAGTGCCCGGAACCGGAGACCTTCCGCACCCGGACGTCGGCCGCCTTGGACGGCAGGACCGCGGCGAGGTAGTCGTAGTTGAACTCCGAGCCCAGCCCCAGCATGGGCGCGGTGATCTTCCCGTACGCCTTCTGATCCTCGATGTCCTGGCCGAACGCCTGGTACCAGCCGTTCCCGGCGCGGATGGCGTCCGGTCGGTCGTACGCGGCGGCGTAGATCGCCCGGTCCCGGCTCCCGATCGAGGCAGGGTCGGCCGCCAGGTGGTCGAACATCCAATCCACGAGGAACCGCGACCGGCCGGTCAGCAGCTGCTCGGGCAGCGTCGCGACCTGGTTGAAGGCGAACCACCAGACGTTCACCGGCTGCCCGGGCGGGGCCAGCATCGGGAGCTGGTACAGGCTTTCGTCGGGGTGCGAGACGTCCATGAGCGTGACGGTCTTCGTGGCTTCGGCGTGGTTGGCGGCGAAGGCGAACGTGACCATGGCGCCGATGTCGTGTCCGGCGATATGGGCCTGCCGGTGGCCCAGCGCGCGGACGAGCTCGAAGATGTCGCGGGCCATCGTCTTCTTGTCGTACCCGCCCGGTGGCTTGTCCGAACCGCCCATTCCCCGCAGGTCGACGGCGATCACGCGATACCGCTTCGCCAGCTCCGGCATGACCTTGCGGTACTGCCACCAGGTCTCCGGCCAGCCCGGCAGGAGAATCAGCGGCTCACCCCGGCCACCGGCGACGTAATGCAGCCGGACCCCGTTGACCTGGGCGTACTCGCTGCGGAAGCCGCCGGGCAGCGACCGCGCGAGTTCGGCGTCGGTCGCGGCGGGCCGGCTCGCCTCGGCGACGCCACCCGAGGCCACCAGCGCGGCCGCGGCCCCCGCGCCGAGGGTGAGCATGGACCGGCGGTTGAGGAAGGAACGGCTGTTTTCGGTCATGTCCTGATCGTGGCCCGGTCGCGGCGCCCGCCGTGAGTGGTGTTTTCGCCAACCAGGATCAGTTTCAAGACAGCATGGGTTCCGGCACGCCCAGCCTGGTCCCGAACGTCTCCCGATACGACACCGGCGTGACCCCGACCTGGCGGCGGAAATGCGGCCGGAGCGCGGCCGACGAGGAGAACCCGCAGTACCTGGCGATCTCGTCGACCGGGAGATCGGTGGATTCGAGCAACTGCTGTGCCCGGATGACGCGCTGATGCGTGAGCCATGTCCCGGGTGCGGCGCCGGTGATCTCGCGGAACCGGCGGTCGTAGTTGCGCCTGCTCATATGCGCCCGCCTGGCGAGTTCATCGACCGGGAGTGCCGTGTCGAGCCTGGTCAGCGCCCAGGCCATCGTCTCCGACACCGGGTCGCCCTCGTCGAGTTCCGGCATCGGCGATTCGATGTACTGCGCCTGCCCACCCGGCCGATGCGGCGGGACGACCATGCCCTTCGCCAGCCGGTTCGCCACCTCCGCGCCGCACCAGGAGCGGATCAAGTGCAGGCCGAGGTCCATCCCCGCCGCGCCACCGCCCGCGGTGAGGATGTCGCCGTCGTCGATGTAGAGCACCGACTCGTCGAGGCGGACGGCGGGGAACCGGGCCGCGAGCAGCGGCGCCATCGCCCAGTGCGTGGTCGCGGGGCGCCCGTCGAGCAGCCCGGCGGCGGCCAGCACGAAGGCTCCGCTGCACAGTCCGGCGACCCGGGCACCACGGTCGTGCGCCGAGCGGAGAGCCGCCAGCGCCGCTTCCGGCGGATCCTCCATCGGCGACCGCCAATTGGGGACCAGCACCAAGTCCGCGTCCCGGACCGCGTCGAGATCTTCGGGGACCGGGACGGTCAGGCCGCCGCCTCGCAAGGCGGTGCCGGGTTCACCGCCGACGACCCTGAGGTCGAGGTCGGGTAGCTCCCCGAAGGCCGAAGCCATCTCGAACACCCCGAACGCGAAGGACATCGCGCCGAGCGACGCCCCGTTGAAGACCACCACGGCCAGCCGTCTCATGGGGCGATTGTAGGGAGACCGGACCTGCGGTGGAGCCGGTTTTCGACTGTCCGAAGGGGACGGTAGATTCCTCGCGCACCAGGTTGGCCGGGGGAAGGAACCGTCGATGTCGTATCCGCAGGGACCGCAAGGGCCGCAGTGGCATCCGCAGCAGTACCCCCAGCAGCAATATCCGCAACAGCAGTACCCGCAGCAGGGATACCCGCCGCCGAAGAAGGGCAACGGGCTGCTGATCGGCTTGATCGCCGGAGGTGGCGCGCTCGTCGTGGTCGTCTTCGTGATCCTGGCGTTCGTCGCGCCCGGGTTCCTGCTGAGCGACAGCAAGTCTTCGAGTTCCGCGACGCAGACCCCGCTGCAGCTCGACTGGGGCCCGGTGCTGGCGGGCAAGTTCATGCTCGCGGTGTTCGGTGACGAGCCCGACAAGGCCGCCGAGTCCGCCTGCGCGGATGCCAAGGACAAGGTCCGCCAGGCGGCGAAGGAGTACGGCGACCGCAATGCCTCGCTCCGCGCGAAAGACCCGCGTGCGGTGAGCCCGGACCTGATCCTGGTGACGACGACCGGCACCCTGGATCACAGCGAGCCCTACAACGGGACGATGGAGGTCCGGCGAGAGGCGGGCGACAAGTACTGCATCTCCTCGGTTTCGCCGGTTCCCGCGGGTTGAGTCAGGGGAGCAGACCCGCCCGGCGCGCATGCGTGACGGCCTGCAGCCGCGAGGTTGCGTCGAGTTTGCGCATCGCGTCCCGCAGGTAGCTCTTCACCGTCTCCGCGGTCAGGCCCAGCCGGTGTGCGATCTCGGCGTTCGTCAGCCCGAGCGCGACGAGCGAGACCGTGTCGAGCTCCCGCGGCGCCAGGCGTAGCGCGGGGGAAACGGCGCCCGTGAGGTTCTCGCACACCGCGTCGAGGCGGTCGCGGAGAACACTGTCGTCGAGCTGGCCGGAGAGCGCCCGTAACTCCGCGTAGACCTCGCGAAGGCGTTCGCGCGGGGCGGCCTCCTCGTGGTGTTCGGCCAGCGGTCGTGCCTCGGCCAGCCGCTGCTCGATCTCGTCCTCGACGGCCAACGTCTGTTCGAGATCGCGCGCGGCGTGCAGGGCGGCGGTGATCGTCCGGTCGGAAAGGGTCGCCTCGTCGCGCAGGCCGCCGTACAGCACGGCGCGGACGCGACGGCGCACGACCACCGGGATGGCGACCACCGAGTGGATGCCCTCGTCCCGGACCGGCTCGTCGTAGTCGTGACTGATCGTGGTGGCGCGGTGGTAGTCGTTGGCGACCACCGGCCTCGTCAGCGCGAGCGCCTTGCCGCCGAGACCGCAGCCCGCGCGGACGGACAGGCCGTTCAGCGCGGTGCCCCGGTTGCCGAGGAACGCGGTCAGCCGCATCCGCGGTGAGGTGCCGGCGATCCCGGCGAAACCGACCGGCAGGCCGGTGTCCCGGCGCAGGTCCGAGACCGCGCCGAGCAGCTGGGCGTCGTCGACCGGCATCGGCTCACCCTCCTCGGTGATCCCCCTCGATCGGGGGTGGTGGGCGGGTCGGGCCCGCCCGCACGATTTCCGGAACTGTACGCCTTCGCCACGTCCCGGGAGAAACGATGACCGACACTCACGTCCGGCGGTTGCTCGAGGTCTACGACGACGAGCGGGCCAGTGCGGCGACGCTGTTGTGCGACCGGCATCCGGCGGAGGCGGTCGCGTTCACCGTGGTCGAGGCGGATCTGACCAGTGTGGACCTCACCTACGGCGAGCTGCGTGAGCAGTCCGAACGCTTCGCCGGGGCGCTGCTCGGTCTAGGTGTCGGACCGGGGGACCGGGTGGCGACGCTGATGGGCAAGTCGGCGGAGCTCGTGGTGGCGCTGCTCGCGATCTGGCGGCTGGGCGCGGTGCACGTCCCGCTGTTCACCGCGTTCGCGCCGCCCGCCATCGCGTTGCGTATCACCGGCAACGGTACGAAGGTCGTCATCGCCGACGCCAATCAGCGCTCGAAGCTGACGCCGTCCGCCGATCTGCCCGCCGACCCGGCGCGGCGGATCGTGGTGGTCGGAGAGGGCGAGGACGGCGACCTGTCGTTCCGCGAGATGCTGGCCGACGCCGCGCCGCTGCCGGGATCCGCGGAGACCGGTGGAGCCGGGGTTCTGGTCGAGCTGTTCACCTCCGGGACCACGGGGACGCCCAAGGCTGTCCCGATTCCGCTCCGCGCGCTCGCGGGTTTCCAGGCGTACCAAGACTTCGCGCTCGACGTCCGCGCCGACGACGTCTTCTGGAACGCCGCCGACCCGGGCTGGGCCTACGGTCTGTACTACGCGATCATGACGCCGATGGCGACCGGCAGGCGGAGTCTGTTGCTGCACGCGGGTTTCTCGGCCGAACTGACCTGGGCGGTGCTGGAGAAGTTCGGCGTCACCAACTTCGCCGCCGCGCCGACGGTGTACCGCGCGCTCCGGAACTCGGCCGCCCCGGTGCCGGACGGCCTCCGGCTGCGGCACTGTTCGTCGGCGGGTGAACCGCTGACCCCGGATGTCCTGGAGTGGGCGTCGTCGAAGCTCGGCGTCGGCGTTTACGACCACTATGGACAGACGGAACTCGGCATGGTGGTCGGCAACGCTTGGCATCCGGACCTCCGCTCGGAGGTCAAACCCGGTTCGATGGGGCGCGTCCTGCCGGGCTTCGCCGTCGAGGTCCTCCGAGAAGACGCCGACGTGATCGCCGAGCCGGGAGAACGCGGACGCGTCGCCCTGGACCTCTCGGCGAGTCCGCTGGTGTGGTTCCGGGGCTACCGCGACGCACCCGAGCGCACCGCCGCGCGGTTCAGCCCCGACGGACGTTGGTACTACACCGGCGACGTGGCCGCCAAGGACGCCTCCGGTTACCTGACCTTCGCGTCACGGGACGACGACGTCATCCTGATGGCGGGTTACCGCATCGGCCCGTTCGACGTGGAAAGCGTTCTGCAGCAACACTCCGCGGTGGCCGAATGCGCCGTGATCGGGGTCCCGGACGAACTGCGCGGCGAGGTGGTCGTGGCGTACGTGGTGGCGCGCGAAGGTGTTTCCGCCGATGCCGCCCTGGTTTCCGAACTGCAGCAGTTGGTGAAGACCCGGTTCGCCGCGCACGCCTACCCGCGTGACGTGCGCTTCGTGCCGGAGCTGCCCAAGACACCCAGCGGGAAGATCCAGCGATTCCTCCTGCGGCAGAAGCATTCGAGCTACTGATCGATCGGCCAGGTTTCGTCCCGTAGCAACCGTTTGAGTACCTTCCCGGTCGCGTTCCGGGGCAGCTCCTCGACGAAGTACACGTCCCGCGGGACCGCGAAACGGGCCAGGCGGTGGTGGATGTAGGCGCGGACGTCGTCCGCGCTCATCCGCGCGCCGCGTTTCGGGACGATGTACGCCGCGAATCGTTGCCCGAACTCGCGATCCGGCACACCGATCACGGCGGCCTCGTGGACGCCGGGCAGGGCGACGATGGCCTCCTCGACCGGACGCGGGGACACGTTCTCCCCGCCGGACACGATCATCTCGTCCGCCCGGCCGGTGACGAAGAGGCGGCCGGCGGCGTCCTGGTAGCCGACGTCGCCGGTCGCCATCAGGTTCTCCGCGCGGGGCACGCTGGCGCCGTCGGTGTAGCCCTCGAACAGCATGTCGTTGCCGACGAAGATCTGTCCCTCCCAGCCCGGCGGGACCCGCTTGTGGTCGTCGTCGAGGATGGCGACGCGGGTGCCGGGCGGGCAGCGGCCGGCGGTGGTCGGCGCGGCGCGCAAGTCCTCGGGGGTGGCGATGCTGGCCCACGAAACCTCTGTGGAGCCGTAGAAGTTGTAGAGCACGTCGCCGAAGGTGTCCATGAACTCGGTGACGATCGTGCCCGGCAGCGCGGATCCGCTGCTGGCGACGATCCGCAGCGAAGACAGGTCGTAGCGGCTGCGGATCCGTTCGGGCAGGTCGAGGATGCGCTGCAACATGATGGGGACGGCGAACAGCACACCGCACCGATGTTCCGCGATGGTCCGCAGGATCTCTTCGGCGTCGAACCGGCGGATCAGCGACAGCGAAGCCCGTACGGCCATCCCGATCTGCATTCCGGCGAGCCCCCAGCTGTGGAACAGCGGCGCGGCCACGACGAAGCGGTCTCCGGAGTGGAGCGGAATGCGGTCGAGCATGGCGGCCGACGTCGACAGTCCCTTCGGCGTCGGCCGTCGTGCGCCTTTCGGGGTGCCCGTGGTGCCCGAGGTGAGGACGACGAGTCTGCCGATCCGGTCCACCGGTTTGAGTTTGGTGGCGGGCACCCCGGCGATGAACTGGTCGATCGTCGGGTAGCCGTTCTCGGTCTCCGGCCAGGTGGACAGCCGGAGGAAATCGCCGGGGATGTCGGCGATGATCCGTGAGAACTCGTCGTCGGCGAGCACCGCGACCGGTTTGTGCAGCCCGATCACGTCCGCGACCGCGCCGGCGGACAGGCCGGTGTTGAGCAGGATCGCGTCCACGCCGAGTTTGCTGCACGCGATCAGCGACTCGACCATCGTCGCGTGATTGCGGCACAGCAAGGCGATCCGGTCGCGGGCGCGGACGCCGCGGGCCGCCAGCGCGTTCGCGAGCTGATTGCTGCGATCGGCCGTCTGCTTGAACGTCCGGACGTTGCGTTCATCGTGCAGCGCGACTTCATCGGGGACGCGCGCGGCGTTGGCCGAGTAGCCGCCGGCGACGGTGGCGCCCCATTGCGAGAGCGAGGTGAGTTGCCGCGCGATCTTGTCGGGGCGCGCGGCCGCGAGCACCCCGGCCTTGATCAGCGTGCTCGCGGTGTGCAGCGTGGTCGCCTTGGTGTGCGCCGGTTCGTCCTGAGGTGACGCCGCCCGGCCGGAAAGGTGCAGATCGATCCGCCGGGCCGCCGCGCGGACGGCGCGTTTGAAGGACGCGGCGGACACGAGCGGGGAGTGCGGCGCCGGAAGCATCAGCTGCGCGAGGAGTTCTGTGCCACCGTCGGGGGACTGTCGCAGCTCGACCGAGACCCAGATGCCGTCGTTCTCGACGCCGCACCACACGACGTGCTCGCCCGGCCGCCAGACCCGCGCCTCGATCTCGCCGACGACGAGCGTTCCCGGCCGCGGTTCCAGCCGGACAAGGCATTTCGGGCCGCGCCCGCGTTCGGCGGGACGCTGGAGCTCGCACCAGCTGATCTCCGCGACGAACCTCGAGTAGGACTCGGGATCGCCGATGACTTCCCAAACCTGGCCGGGGGAATGCCCGAGAATCGAGCTCGCCTGGACCACATCGTCTCGCATGCGATTCGCCTCACCACGCGCGTTCGGGTGTTGACCGGGCCGCTGCCGGCGCCTCCTTCGTCGTTCAAGTTCGGCGAACCTACCAGCAATCGGCCGAACGCAATACTCCGAACGACCGCGGGTTCGCGTCCGCCCAAGGGAACCGTCTCGGACGAGGGTAAGTGTTCGGACGGCGCGACGCCCTCCGCCGACGGTGTTGATCGCGACGTCCGATTCTCGCCAGCCTCAGGCAGGTGAGGCAGCGAAGCTGACGAACGTGACAGTTTCCACGACTGCGGCCGAGGCCGCGCACACCCGTATCGAGCCCGGAATCCTCTACTTCGGCACCCCGGTGGTGCTCCTCTCGACGGTCGACCAGGCGGGCACCGTGAACCTGGCCCCGATGTCGTCGGCGTTCTGGCTCGGCTGGCGGGGCATGCTCGGGCTGGGCGCGAAGTCCAAGACCGCGCAGAATCTCATGCGCAACCGTGAATGTGTTCTGAATCTCCCTTCCGACGCGCTGGCGGCCGCCGTCGACCGGCTGGCGCTGACCACCGGATCGGATCCGGTCCCAGCCCGCAAGTACGAGCGCGGCTACCGGCACGAACCGGACAAGTTCGCCCGTGCGGGGCTCACCCCGGTCGCTTCGGAGACGGTCCGTCCGCCGCGTGTCGCGGAATGCCCGGTGACGATGGAGGCCGTTGTCGAGGCCGTGCATCCCCTCGCCGAGGACGATCCGAAACAACGCGGCGGCGTGCTCGTGTTCGAAGTGCGCGTTCAGCGTGTCCACGTCCACGACGACGTGCGGATGCCGGGTACCGAAGACCGGATCGACCCCGACCGGTGGCGGCCGCTGATCATGAGCTTCCAGAAGCTCTACGGCCTCGGCCCGCAGGTCCATCCGTCGACGTTGGCGAAGATCCCGGAGCGGCTCTACCGCGGGCCCGACATCGAGCGGTCGCGAGTGAACGAGAACCGGTTCACCAACGGCAGCCAGCGCTGATAGGACCCGGCCAGCAATGGCCACGCTTCGCCGGAGAGGCCACGTTCGAGCTTCGGCCGCAGTTCGTGGTCGTTCATCGAGGACACGATCTCGACGGCCTTGTCGCCGGGGTCGGTCCCCTCGATGGAGGCGAACCACCGGACGGCGTCCGGATGTCCGACGTGGACCGCGAGCAGCACCAACACCGCGCGGAACGGCGCCTCACGGTCGCCGTCGGAGAGGAACTCCGCGAGGTCTTCTCCGGCGAACCGTGCGCGCAGCAGGCGATACAGGTTCAAGAGCCGTTTCGCGGCACGAGGGGACCGGACGAGCGGGGCCAGTGTCGGCAGGAAGTCCAGTTCCTGTGCCGAGATCACCAGCCGAGGAGGTCGTAGGTCTATTGTGGACTGTTCGGACGACGGTCGCGGTGCTTCCGCGCGAGGACGAGAACCGGTCGCGACCGCAGAGTGGTCGCCGGTGGCCTGATCCGTTTCGGCGGGTGCGGGCGCCGGGGTGGAGTCCTGGACCTCGGTGTCGGCGAGCCCGCGCACGAGCCCCGCGAACCCTGGATCGTCCATGGGGGACAACGTGAACGGCACCTGGAAGATCTTTTCGAGGTAGCTCTCGGCGAAGGTTTCCGGGTCGTCGCCGAGCATCTCCTCGTAGTGCTGCTCGACGGCCTTCTTCAGCCAGCGGGAGTCGACGCCCACCACGACGACGAACACGGGCAGGGCCAGCAGGAGATGGATGGCTTCGAGGACCTGGACGACGACCTTGGGCGGGCAGCGATCGAGGTCGTCGATGTAGAGAACGGTCCGTTCGATCTTGCCGGAACCGTGCGGGACCTCGGCGAGCATCGTCGCGAACGTTTCGAGATCCTTGCGCAGTAAGGAGACCACGCCCAGATGCTCGACGTAGTCCGAGACCCGGGACTCGGCGAACGACACGAGGTCCAGCCCCGGCGCGAGTTCGCTGACCGCCTTTTCGAGCCGGTCGGATTCCGCGTCCAATTCGGCCAGGCGCCGCTCGGTCTCTTCGTCCTCTTCGGACGGACCGCCGAGTTTGTCGAGCGCCTGGCGGATCCGGTCCGCACTGGCGCGCATCCGCAGGACGACGGTCAGCGCGGAACTCACCACCGTGAGCCCGCCGAGCACTCCGGAGACCTGTGACCGGCCGACGAGCAAGGTGACCACCAGTACCGTCAGCAGTCCGCCGATCAGGACCAGCAGCGGCACCGGATCCTGGCGCAGGCGTCGCCAGAATTCGGCGACGTCGGAACGCAGGCCGCCGGTCTCCTGCGCGAGGCGTTCGAGATCCTCGGCGGTCGGCTGGTCGACGCCGATCTTGGACGCGATCCACGCCTTGTCCGCCTCGGTGAGGCTGTCGAACACCGCGAGGACGTATTCGCGCGGCTTCCGTCGCCTTCGCTTCGCTTGTTTCTGCTGGGCCGTCAGGGTTCTGCGTTCGAGCCGGACCGCGCTGAGCCTGCCGAGCAGGGTCTTCTCGGTCTTGCGGCGTTCGGCGAGCAGATCGGCCTGGCGCTGAAGGTCGTTTTCGGCGCCGCTCGCGGCGAGGTTGTCGAAGATATGCGTGGCGAGGCTGGCGAGGAGGTTCGCTTCGCTGTAGTGCCAGGCGTTGAAGCTGATCTGGCGGACACTCGAACAGTAGGAGGACACGGACTTCCCGTGCGCGCTCGCCTCGGTTTCGGCCGTCCGCGCGGAATCGGCGAGTTCGCGGACGCGCAGCTGCATCTGCCGCATGAAGAAGCTCTTGCCCGAACCCCAGCTGCCGAACAGGCCGATCGACAGGGGAGGGGTGATCATGCGTGAGACCACCAGGTCGGCGAGCATGCGCACGTCGGTGCCGATGCCGAGGCGGTCGACGCCGTCTTCGGTGTCGGGCCGGTAGTCGGCGACGTGGGCGGCGAACGGGTCGGGGGACACGATCGGCTTGGGCGGCTGCGTTTCGGCGGGCAGGCCGGCGAGTTGCCCGGCTCTACGGACCGGTGCGGATTCGGGGAACATCTGGTCGGCGACGAGGCGCTCGCCGCCGGAGAGACCTGCGGCGAGCCTCACGATGGTGGGGCGAAGAGGGCCGAGGGCCTCTCGCAGCTCCGGGTTCTCATACCGGTCCTCCCGGATGACCCCGAGCGCCCGGCGGGCGGTGCTGTGCCGAAGCCAAGTAGCCAGAGGGAGCGAGAGACCGGTGTTCACATCCAGCTCGCCGTCCAGCCAGACGACGGCGGCCGCCGCACCCCGCTGGAGAGCGAGGTCGGTGCTCTGCGGCTTGATGATCAGTTCGTAGTCGGGGTACGACGCCAGCAAAGCCTCGTATGCGGTCCGCCGGACCCCCGAGTTGTGCTCGTAGACGATCAGCGTGAACGGGGCGGCCGACAGCGCGGCCCGGACGTCCTGGTCGACATCCCGCGGCAGATATGGGCGCAGCTCCCCGCCGATGGGCGAGTTCTTCAGCAGGATCGCCGGATCGACGTTGCGTACCAGCACCATTCGAGGTCCCCTCCCAAGGCCGAACGGAAGGGCAGTCTAGAGGGCGGATACTCAGCTGTGGGTGAAACTCCGCATCCGTTCGGTCACCACTCGCTACGTTGGATCTCATGACGGGGGAGCGGCTCGACGGCAGGTACGCGAAGCTCTGGGCGGCGAGTACGACGTCCGCGCTGGGCAGTGGTCTCGCGACGGTGGCGGCGCCGCTGCTGATCGCTTCCCGCACCGACGAACCGCTCGTGGTCTCGGGCGGATTCGCGGTGGCGTGGTTGCCTTGGCTGCTCTTCTCCCTGCCGGGCGGGGTGCTGGCCGACAGGGTGGACCGGCGGAAGCTGATGATCACCCTGGACTGGATCCGCGTACCCGCCGTCGCGCTGCTGGCCGTCGCGATCACGGCGGGAAACGTCGGCATCGCCCTGCTGTACTCCGTCCTCTTCGTGATCAACGCGAGCGAGGTCGTGTTCCGGACGGCGAGCGGGGCGATGCTGCCCGCGATCGTCCCGAAGTCGTTGTTGGAACGGGCGAACGGGCGGCTGTACGCCGGGACGACACTGGCCCACGGCATGCTTTCCGGTCCGCTGAGCGGATTCCTGTTCGGCGTCGCGGCTAGCATCCCGTTCTACGTCAACGCCGGCACGTACGCGGTCAGCGCCCTGCTGCTCGGGCTCATCGCCGGTGCCTATCGCTCGCGGCCCGGCGACGAACCCGGCGAGCCCGTGGTGCGTCGCTCGATTCGGGCGGAGGTGGCCGAGGGATTCCGGTGGCTGGCCGGTCAGCGTCTGCTGCGGACCATGGTCGGGCTGATCGGCATGCTGAACCTCACGCTCGTCGCTGCCACGTCCGTGTTGGTGTTGCTGGCGAAGGAGCGGCTCCAGCTGGGTTCCGTCGGCTACGGCCTGCTGTTCACCTGTATGGCGGTGGGCGGGCTGTTCGGCTCGGTCACCGGAGACCGGCTGATCGCGTGGTGCACGCCGACCTGGACGTTGCGGATCGGTTTGCTGATCGAAGCCGCGACCCATCTGGTGCTGGCGACGAGCACGAACGCGCCGGTCGTCGGGGTGACCTTGTTCCTGTTCGGGGTGCACGGAGCGCTGTGGGGCATCGTCGCCAGCTCCCTGCGGCAGCGGCTCACCCCGCCGGACATGCTCGGCCGGGTCGGCAGCACCAGCCTGTTCGTCATCGCGGGCGGCAATTGCGTCGGCGCGTTGCTCGGCGGTGCGGTGGCGTCGAAATTCGGGCTGACGACGCCGTACTGGGCCGGTTTCGTGGTGGCGGTGCTCGTTTCCGCGCTCACCTGGCGGGTGTTCGACCGCGCGGTCGTCTCCGCGGCCTACGCGGAAGAGCCTGCGGTCAGCCGTTGATGCCGGTGAGAGCGAAGAATTCCTGCCGCGAGCGGGCGTCTTCGCGGAGCGTGCCGAGCAGGGTGGAGGTGACGGTGCTCGACCCGACGGCCTGGACGCCGCGCAACGTCATGCAGGAGTGCTCCGCCTCGATCACGACGCCGACGCCACGGGGTTCGAGCTGCTCTTCGAGCCAGTCGGCGACCTGCTTCGTCAGACGCTCCTGAACCTGCGGACGGCAGGCGAAATGCTCGACGATCCTCGCCAGTTTGGACAGGCCGAGGATCCGGTCGCCGGGCAGGTAACCCACGTGCGCGACGCCGACGAACGGCAGCAGGTGGTGTTCGCAGACGGACCGGACCGGGATTCCCCTGGCGAGGACGAGTTCGTCGTAGCCCTCGTCGTTGGGGAAGGTCGTGAGGTCGAACGGACGCGGGGTGAAGAGTTCGGCGTACGCGCGCGCCATCCGGCCCGGCGTGCCGCGGAGGCTCTCGGAGTCCAGTGAGATGCCCAGTGCGGTGAGGAGATCGGCGGCCGCGGCCTCGGCGGCCGCCAGGTCCGGTCCCGGCCCGGTTTCGTGCACGACGCGCAAGGCGGGAGTGGACATTGGGCCTCCTAGGCTGGACACGGTCCCCAGTGGTTATTTAACCAAGACTTTTGGGTGTTTTGCCACCCGCGGGCTCATCGTACATGGTAGATCCCTGCTCCAGAGTGTTCCGTCGGTTGAGATAGGCGATATCGTGGTGTACGTGACAGTGCCCGATCCGGACGGCCTCGACGTCCCCGCCATCGCCGCGGTGGCGGCTCTCGACGACGACCTTCGCCGGGGTATGTACGCCTACGCACGGCGCGCGCGGCGCCCGGTCACCCGGGACGAGGCGGCGGCCGCGGTGGGGATCTCCCGCAAGCTCGCCGCCTTCCATCTCGACAAACTCGTGGACGCCGGACTGCTCAGATTCGGTTTCGCGGCGGGCCCGGTGGTGAAGGTGGGACGCAGGCCGAAGGTCTACGAACCCGTCGACGACACCATCCAGGTGCAGCTTCCCGCCCGGCGGCACGAGGTGCTCGCGGGGATCCTCGCCGAAGCCGTGCTCGCCGAAGGGAGCGGTGAGACGGCGAGGGAGGCCGTCCGCCGCGTCGCGGGGGAGCGGGGCTTCGCGGCGGGCGAGGAGGAACGCGCGCGGACGCGGCCCGGCAGGCTCGGCGCCGAACGTGCGCTCACCGTGGCCGAAGGGATGCTTCGCCGCTACGGTTTCGAACCGAGCCGGGACAGCAGGACCTGCGTCCGGTTGCGGAACTGCCCGTTCCATCCGTTGGCCGCGAAGGCTCCGGACCTGGTCTGCGGGATCAACCAGGCGTTCTTGGCCGGTTTCCTGGACGGCGTGCGCGCCGGGAACGTGGAAGCGGCCCTCGTTCCCGGCGCGGCCGAGTGCTGTGTGGAGCTACGGCAGGCCGAATAGGCCGGTCAGGAGGCGCCGGCGATCTGCCGTGTGGCGACGTTGAGCCGGTTCCAGGTGTTGATGGCGGCGATCGAGAGGACCAGGCTGGAGAGCTGCTTGTCGTCGTAGTGACGAGCGGCCTCGTTCCAGACCGCGTCGTCGACCGGGTCGGCCCGGTCCGCGATCCGGGTGAGGGCCTCGGCCAGCGCGAGTGCCGCGCGTTCGGCGTCGGTGTAGTAGGCGGTGTCGCGCCACGCCGCCACGGTGAAGATCCGCTCGTCGGACTCGCCGGCCTTGCGCATTTCCTTGGTGTGCATGTCCAGGCAGCCGCTGCAGCCGTTGATCTGGCTCGCGCGGACGTGCATGAGGTAGTGCGTGGTCTTCGGGACGCCGGTGTCGCCGGCCGATTCCGACAACGCGATCAAGGCTTTCAGGGTGGCGGGGTTCGACAGGGCGGGATTCGGGATGCGGGTTTCCATACCGGTCTGACGGATCCCGAAGCGGAGATGTGACCTACCAGGGCACGGTTTCGCCGTAGAGATCCAAGAACTGCAGACCGGGCGCGCCCGCCTGCGCTTCGAGGACGTCGACGACGGCAGGCATGCTCTCCGCGGCGGTGAGAGGGGCGCCGGAGCCGCCGAGCGGCGTTTGGTTGTGGCCGGGGTGGATGAGGAGTTTGGTGTGCCCGTCCTCGGCGTACCGGGTGGAGTAGCTGCGCATCAACTGGTTGAGCGCGGCCTTGCTGGCCTTGTAGGCCTCGAATCCCGGCCTGGTGTTCAGCGAAATGCTGCCCTGCCTGGACGACATGACCGCGACGGTGCCACCCGGTACGACCAGATCGCGAAGGGCTTCCAGGGTGCGCAGTGGGCGCAACGCGTTGGTGATCATGACTTCGGCGAAGGTCTCGGTGGAGACCTCGGTGATCGGCAGATTCCCGCGGTCGATCGCGGCGTTGACGAAGAGCAGGTCGAGCTTGGTGCCGTCGAGCCGTTCACGCAGGGCGGCGAGCTGCTCGTCACTGGTCATCTCCAGTGATTCGACCCGCAGCCGCCCGTCCGAGGCGTCGGCCTTCTCCTGAAGGTCTCCTCCGCGCTGGCGCGTGGTGGCGACGACCTGCCAGTCGCGCCGGGTGAGCTCCTCGGCCAGGGCCAGTCCCAGGCCGCGCGAAGCGCCGATGACGAGAGCCCGGCGCTCGGTTGTTCGAGACACGAAAACTCCTTGATGAAGAGGTTTGTCTAGACGAGACGTTGCGTCTCGACAATAGCGCGGTAAGGTGGCCGCATGCCAGCCGTGAATTCGCAGCCCCGCAGGGCGCGCTCCGGCAACCAGCGCGACGAGGCCGCCCGCCTGGCCGTGCTCCATGCCGCGGACGACCTGCTCGTCGAGCACGGCTTCGCGCGGTTGACCATCGAGGCGATCGCGCGGCAGGCGGGGGTCGCCAAGCAGACGATCTACCGCTGGTGGCCGTCGAAGGTCGAGATCCTGCTCGACACGCTCATCGAGGACAGTGAAAAGCGCTTCGCGGTCCCGGTGGACAAGCCGTCCGATCTCCGCGGCTACTTCCGCGGCTACGCGCGGTTCGTCACCCGCGACCCGGCGGGCAAGGTCCTGCTCGCGCTCATCGCCGAGGCCCAGCACAGCCCCGAAACCGCCAAGAGCCTGCACGACCGCTATCTCGGTCCGCGCCGGGAGCTGGAACGCGAACTCCTCGCGCGCGGGATCGAGGCGGGCAAGGTCTCGACCGCGCTGGACCTCGACGCCGCGCTCGACGCCGTCGTCGGCCCGATCGTCTACCGGGCGATGACCGGAGCGAGCGTCCCCCGTGCCCTGGTGGACGCCCTGGTCGACGGACTGCTCAAGGCTTAGGCGGGCACCGACGCGCGATCGCGGAGCGAGACCTCCAGCTTGAAGCCCTCCGGCTTGAGGGTCAGCAATTCCTGCACCTTCAGCCGATAGGACGGGTCGCTCCGCAGGTCGTACCGGCTCAGCAGCATGCCGAGCACCAGCGTCGCCTCGTGCAGGGCGAACTGCCGTCCGATGCAGGCGCGCTCGCCGGTGCCGAAGGGCTTGTAGACATGCGCCGGCCGGGCGCGGTTGCGTTCGGGGGAGAAGCGATCCGGGTCGAACGACTCGGGATCGTCTCCCCAGACGGGATCGCGATGCAGCGCCGGGATGAGGACCAGCGCCCACTGCCCCTTCCGCATCGGGTACTCGCCGCCGACGACGGTGTCCACCTGGGCTTGGCGTGCGAACGCGGGCGCCGTCGGCCAGAGCCGGAGCGCTTCGTCGAGCACTCGCCGGACGTAGCGGAGTTTGGCGACCTCTTCGTAGGACGGATCCGGGTTCTCGCCCCAGACCTTGTCCACTTCGGACCGCGCACGGGCCAGGACGTCCGGGTTGCGGGCGAGGTAGTACAGGGCGAACGACAGCGCGCCCGACGTGGTTTCGTGGCCTGCCACGAGGAAGGTGATGATCTGGTGCCGGATGTTGTCCTCGTCCAGCACCGCGCCGGTGCTCGGTTGCGTGGTGTTCAGCATGAGCCCGAGCAGGTCTTCGGTGCTCGGATCGTTCCGGCGTGCCTCGATCACGTCGGCGACGACGGAGTGCAGGAACGCGAGGTCGGCTTCGTTGCGCTGGTTCGCTTTCCGGCTCAGGAGCGGGCCGATGACCGGCGGCTGGATGGCCGTCCGCTGCGCGTGCCGCAGCGTGCGGACCATCGCGGCGACGAACGGATGCGGTTCGGCGCGTTCGAACGACGAGAAGCTGTAGCCGAAACCCGTCCGGCCGATGGTCTCCAGCGTCAGCTTGGTCATGTCGTCCGCGACGTCGACCTCGCCGCCCCTGTCCCACGTGTCCAGCAGTTCGCGGGTGATCGCCAGCATCGTGGGGTGGTAGCGCTGCATGGCGTTGCGGCTGAACGCGGGCGCGAGGATCTCGTGCGCACGCCGCCAGTTCGGCTCCTCGTTGTGCGCGGTGAACAGCCCGTCGCCGCCGAGCGGACGGAGGTTCGAGATCGCGGGAGTGACGTGCTTCGCGAACCGCTTCTCGTCGGAGAGATCGGCGACCATCTCAGCGCCGTGCACGAACACGATGCTCCGGCCGAACACCTTGCGCTCGAAGACCGGGCCCAGCTCGGCCGCGTGCCGCATCGAGTCCTGGACCGGCGTCTTCGGCGAGACGCCGAGCACGTCGCCGATCAGCGGGATCCGTCGCGGGGGATGGGGGAGAGCGGTGGTCATCGAGCCCCTCCAGGGTGAGCGCTGTTGAACCGGCATCCAATAGCGAGCGTGGCCTGTTACTGAACCCGTGTCAAGTAAGTACGATGCCCGGATGGCGCCGAGTACTTCCGGGAAGCCCCGCAGCAGGCTGTCCACCGCCGAGCGGCGGGAACAGCTGCTGCGGATCGGTGCCCGCCTGTTCGCGGAGCGGCCGTACGACGACGTGTGGATCGAGCAGGTCGCGGACATCGCCGAGGTGTCCCGAGGGCTGCTGTACCACTACTTCCCGACGAAACGGGACTTCGTCACCGAGGTCATCAAGGCACAGGGCGAGCGGCTGCTCGAGATGACCAAGTCCGATCCCACGCTGCCGGTCGAGGAGCAGCTGACGGCCGGCCTCGACGCGTACCTCCGCTATGTCGAAGCCAACGAGGACGGGTACCGGGCACTGCATTCGGGCACGTCCATCGCCGTCGACGGCGTCCGCGAGGTCCTGGACAACAACTTCGCCGAACAGGGTCGCCGCATCCTCGAAGTGCTGTGCCCGGAGAGCGAGCCGCCGGAGGCCCTGCGGGTGCTCGTGCGCGGCTGGCTGGCCTTCGTCGTGGCGGTCTGCCTCGACTGGCTCAAGTACCGGAGGCTGAGCCGGGACGAGGTCCGGGATCTGTGCGCGAAGGCGTTGCTCGACCTCGTCGACCTGCCAACATGACCTCGGCGCGTTCCTCGATCAGCCTCATCCGCGCGAGCCGCTCGCCGTCGTCGTTGTGCGCCGCGGATTTGGTGACCTGTCCGGGCCACTTCCGGTAGAACATGCCGCACGTGGCGATGAAGTAGCCGTCCGAGCAGGCGTTGGCGGCGAGGATCAGCCCGGTGTCCTCCGACGCGGGCAGCGCCATCCAGCCGCCCAGATCCAGCAGCAGTTCGCGGCGGATGCACAAGGTCCCGGCCACCACCGAAGACACGTAGCCGTTGCGCTGCCAGTGCCGCAGGATCGCGCCGCGCTCGATCGGCCCCTCGTCGGGGTCGCTGTCGAAGCCGGCCGTGGTCCCGTCCGGGAGGAGGTCGAGGACCCGGCAAGTGGTCCAGCCGATCGCCGGATCCACAAGCGCGGCGATGTCCCGCGAGAGCGCGCCGGGGGTGAGGAGGTCGTCCGCGTCGAGGGCTTTGATCAGCTCTCCGGAGGCGCGAGACAGGCCCATCATCCGCGCCACCCCGGGACCACCCCGGCGGCCCGAGCCGGGCAGCACTCGCGCGTCCGCGGGGAGGGCGCCGTCGAGCAGGCCGGTCTCGCCGTCCTCCTGCACCAGCCATTCCCAGCTCCAGCCGGGCGGGAGTTCCTGCGCGACGAGGGATTCGTACGCCTCGGTCAAGAACGGCAGGCTCGGCGCGTGGACCGGCGTGATCACGCTGATGGTCGGCATGATCAGCCCGGGCGCCGAGCGGTGATCAGGAGATGCTCCTCCGGCGGGGTCCCCGGCTCGTCCGCGGTGAAGATCTCCGAGTGGGTGCCGGTGACCTCCAGCCCGGCCGCCTCGACCCGCCGGACGAGGTCGTCCGGCGCGAAACTGGTCTCGAGAAAGGTGCGGCCGAAGAATTCCGCCGGCACGTCTTCGGCGTCCCGCGGCACGGTGACCAGCGCGAAAAGGCCACCCGGCACCAGCCAGCGCGCGATGTCGGCGAGCACGGCTTCGGTGTCCTTGCGTGGCATCTGGAGGAACGGGAAGAAAGCGCAGACCGCTTCCCAGGTCTCGGGCGGCGAGGCCCATTCGCGCACGTCGGCGTGGACGAAGGTGGCGGCCGGAACCTGCTCGCGCGCGATGTCGATCATCACCGACGACACGTCGAGCCCGGTCACCCGATGGCCCGCGGCGGACAGCTCCTCGGCGACCGGCTTGCCGGTACCGCTGCCGATGTCGAGCACCCTCGACGACGGCGGCAGGGTGTCCAGCAGATGCCGCACCGCCTTGTCGACCACCGGAGCCCGCCCGAAGACGTCTTCGTAGTCGGACCCGATGGCGTCGAACAGCTCCGCCGCGGTGACGGGTCGGTCCATTGCACAGCTCCCCGGATCGAGTGGATCTCCCTCGGCGAATCTACCGTTCCGCCGTCTCGCGTTCTCGACGGAAGTGGCTGTTTAGACTGGGGCGGACGGAGTTCCTGGGGTTTGGGGTACAGATGAGCGTGTCGAGTGACGAGTTCCACCGGATGCTGAAGACGCTCGCCGACGTCGAGCGCTCCGACGCGAAGGAGTGGGAGTCGTTCAGCGTGCGCGGGAAGCGGTTCGGCTACTACTGGCCGCGGACCCAGACCGTCGGACTGAAGCAGACCCTCTCGGAACAGGAAGCCCTCGTGGCCGAGCGACCCGATGTCTTCGAGGTGCAGTTCACCGCCGGGGGATTCGGCTGGGTGGTGGTCTACCTCGACGGGATCGAAGCGGACGAGCTCACCGAATTGGTCTACGAGGCGTGGCGGCTTTCCGCCCCCGAGGAACTCGTCGCCCAGGTTCCGCCGCCGTGCTGAGCGTTAGCGCATTCGTGTGTTGACGCGCGTCACTCTTTTCTTGGGGAACGTTTTCGGGGACGTGGCGTTGTAGAGGGTGTCGGTACGGATGGTGCCCCCGGGCCTCACCCTTCGCCTTCATGGAATACCGGTTCGGCCGGAGCCATGTCGTGCCTTTCGCCGAGAGGCGGCCCACCGTATCGGCCTTTGCTCCCGCTTCCGCTCGCAGGTAACCCCCAGGCCTTCGCTGAGCGGGAGCGGGTCTTTTTATTCCGTCCGTCGACGTGGGTCACCTTTTGTTCGTGTAGACGCGGGTCACATCGATTCGGGCTCGCCGCCGGGGAACATTTCCGGTGGTGATGCGTTGTAGAGAGTGTCGGTACGGATGGTGCCCCCGGGCCTCACCCTTCGCCTTCGCGGAATACCGGTTCGGCCGGAGCCGCGTCGAGCCACTCGCCGAGAGGCGGCCCCCGTACCGGCCACAAACTCCCGCTTCCTGCTCGCAGGAACCCCCAGCCTTCGCTGAGCGGAAGCGGGACCTTTTCTTTCGCATTTAGCCGACTAAATGCGAAAGAGGCGCCGCCGGATCAGGACTCCACCAGAGCTCCATCGGCCAACCGAACCCGCCGATCCACCTTGATCTCCTTCAGGAACCGCTCATCATGGCTCACCACAACGAAAGCCCCCTGATAAGCACCCAGCGCACTCTCCAGCTGCCCGACGCTGACCAGGTCCAGATTGTTCGTCGGCTCGTCCAGTAGGAGCAGTTGCGGCGCGGGCTCGGCGAACAGGACGCAGGCCAGGGTGGCTCGAAGGCGCTCGCCGCCGGAGAGAACTCCGACGGGAAGCTGGCTTCGCGCGCCTCGGAAAAGGAAGCGGGCGAGGAGGGTCATTCGCTGTGACTCTGGCAAGCTCGGGGCGAACGTCGCGAAGTTCTCGGCGATGGTCCGGTCGAGGTCCAGGAGATCGAGCCGTTGCGAGAGGTACGCGATCCGGCCCTCCGCCCGCTTCAGCACGCCGCTGTCCGGCGTGAGGTCGCCGTTGAGCACCCGCAGGAGCGTCGACTTCCCCGTGCCGTTCCCGCCGGTCAGCGCGATCCGTTCGGGGCCGCGGATCGTCAGGTCGACGCCGTCGCCCGCGAAGACGTTCCGGTCGCCGTAGCGGACCTGGATGTGCTCGCCGTGGAACATCGTGCGTCCAGCGGGGACGTTGGTGCCCGGCAGGATCAGGGCGATCTTCTGATCGTCGCGAAGGGAGCGTTCGGCCTCGTCGAGGCGGTTCTTCGCGTCGCTGACGCGGGCCGCGTGCGTCTCGTTCGCCTTGCCGGCCGACTCCTGGGCGTTGCGTTTCATGGTGCCGGCGAAGATCTTCGGCAGACCGGCGTTGCCGAGGTTGCGGGCCGCGTTGCCCGCACGCCGCGCCGCCCGTTCGCGCGCCTGCTGCATCTCCCGCTTCTCGCGTTTGACCTCTTGCTCGGCGCTGCGGACGTTGCGTTCGGCGACCTCCTGTTCGGCCTTGACCGCCGCTTCGTACTGGGTGAAATTCCCGCCGTGGTACCGGAGATCGCCGCGGTCGAGTTCGGCGATCCGGTCCATCCGATCGAGTAGTTCGCGGTCGTGACTCACCAGCAGCAGGCAGCCGGACCAGTCCTCGAGGACGCCGTAGAGCTTGCGGCGCGCGTCGAGGTCGAGGTTGTTGGTCGGTTCGTCCAGCAGCAGGATGTCCGGCCGTTTCAGCAACTGCGCGGCGAGGCCGAGGGAGATGATCTGCCCGCCGCTCAACGTCCGCAGGCTCCGATCCAGCGAGATGCCATCGAGGCCGAGCCGGTCGAGCTGGGCGCGGGTGCGCTCCTCGATGTCCCAGTCGTTCCCGATGGTGGTGAAGTGCTCTTCGCTCGCATCACCGGACTCGATGGCGCTCAGTGCCGCGAGCTGCGGCGCGATGCCCAGTACCTCGGCCACGTCGAGGTCGGCGGTGAGCGGCAGCGACTGCGGCAGGTAGCCGAGGACTCCCTGCGCAGAGACGGACCCGGACACCGGCCGCAGTTCGCCGGCGATCAGCTTGAGGAGCGTGCTCTTGCCCGCCCCGTTCGGCGCGACCAGGCCGGTGCGGCCTCCGGGCACGGTGAAGGACAGGTCGTCGAAGACCGGGGTGTCGTCCGGCCAGGCGAACGACAGGGCGGACACGACGACGAAGGCGTCTGACATGGAAATGACCTCGTGAAAGACAGCGGGCGCCGCGAGGCGGCACCGCGATGGACGTGGCTGTGAAGGGACGACAAAGTGGCCACGTCGGCGTCAACGCCGGTGGCCTGCCAACTCCGGCTCACCCGGAGATGTCGTCTTCACCTGCCACGTCTGGTCTCCCTGTTTTCTCGATCAGGTCCAGCCCACGATAACAAGACCCGCCGGGACGCGGCCACCGCAATCCCGGCGGGGTGACGGCGACGCCGTCAGCTCAGCCCGTTCCGGCTGATCGTCCGGGCGTACCAGAGCGCGCTCCGCTTCGGCGTCCTCCGCTGGGTCGCGTAGTCGACGTGCACCAGGCCGAACCGCTTGGCGTATCCCTCGGCCCACTCGAAGTTGTCGAGCAGCGACCAGTAGAAGTAGCCGCGCAGGTCGACGCCCGCCTCGATCGCCTCGTACGCGGCGCGCAGATGCGAGTCGAGGAAGCCGATCCTGTCGGTGTCCGCGATGTCCCCGCCGATCAGCGCGTCGGGATACGATGCGCCGTTTTCGGTGATGTACAACGGGATCGGCCGATAGTCGCGGTGCACCTGGAGCAGGCATTCGGTGAGCCGCGACGGCTGGACCTCCCAGCCCGAGTCGGTGCGTGGCGCCGTCTCGTCGGGGACGAAATGGACGTCGGGGGAGCCAAGCCAGTCGGCGCTCGCCGGTTCGCTGCCGGGCAGGGGAGTGCCCGCGACCTGGTAACCGCGGTAGTAGTTGATGCCCAGCCAATCGATCGGCGCGGCGATGGTCGCGAGATCGCCGTCCCGCACGAGCTCCTCGATGCCGAGCGGCGCCAAGTCAGCTCGCAGATCCGCGGGATAGGAGCCACGAAGCACCGGGTCCAGGAACAGCCGGTTCTGCAGGCCGTCGATCCGGCGCGCGGCCTCGACGTCCACAGTGGACGAAGGGTCGACCGCCGACACCGGATACAGGTTCAGTGTCACGCCCGACGACGCGGCGGGCGCGTGCCGCCGCAGGACGTCCATCGCGAGCCCGTGCCCCAGCAGCAGATGGTGCGCGGCCGCGACGGCGGCGCGGGGCTCCTGCCTGCCGGGCGCATGGATCCCGCGCGCGTAGCCCAGCATCGCGGCGCACCACGGCTCGTTCAGCGTGGACCAGCGCGGCACACGGTCGCCTAGGTGCGCGACGACCGTTTCGGCGTATTCGGCGAACCGGAAGGCGGTCTCGCGTGCCGCCCAGCCGCCCTGGTCTTCCAGGGACTGGGGGAGATCCCAGTGATACAGCGTCGCCCAGGGCTCCACTCCGGCTTCGAGCAGCTTGTCCACGAGCCGGTCGTAGAACGCGAGTCCCCGGGGATTCGGCGCGCCGCCGTCGGGCCGGATCCGCGGCCACGACAGGGAAAACCGGTACGCGCCGAGCCCGAGCCGCCGCATCAGGTCGACGTCCTCGGCATAGCGCCGGTAATGATCGGCGCCCGGTTCACCGGTGTCTCCGCCGACGACGGCGCCGGGGCGGCGGGCGAAGACGTCCCAGATCGAGTCCGTCCGGCCGTCGGCGGTCGTCGCCCCTTCGACCTGGAAGGCCGCGGTGGCGGCGCCCCACACGAATCCGGGCGGGAACAGCAGCGCGGTCTTCGCCCGGACACTGTCGGGATGAGCGGACATGGTCACCCTTTCACGGCACCTTGCATGATCCCGGCCACGATCTGGCGGCCGAGGAGGAGGAAGACGATGAGGATCGGGATGGTGGCCAGGGTGGTTCCGGCCAGCACCAGCGAATAGTCGACGTAGTAGCCGCTCTGCAGCTTCTCCAGTGCCAGCTGGACGGTGGGGTTTCCGGCGTCCAGCACCACGAGCGGCCACAGGAAGTCGTTCCACGACGTCATGAACGTGAACATCGCCAGGATCGCCGCCGCCGGACGGACCGCGGGCAGGCAGACGTTCCAGAAGATCCGGATCATGCTGCAGCCGTCGACCCGCGCCGCCTCGATCAGTTCGTACGGCACCGCGTCCAGCGTGTACTGCCGCATCCAGAAGACACCGAACGCGGTCACCAGGTTCGGCACGATCACCGACTGCAACCCGCCCGCCCAGCCGAACTCCGACATGGCCATGAACAGCGGGATGATGCCGAGCTGGGTCGGCACGGCGAGGGTGATGACGATGAACACGAACAGCCCGTTCCGGCCGCGGAACCGCAGCTTGGCGAACGCGAACCCGGCGAGCGCCGAGAACAGCACCGTGGTGAGGGTGACCGTGCCGGACACGATCAGGCTGTTCCCGAGCGCCTTCCAGAACGGCACCGTGTCGAAGACCCTCGCCGCGTTGGCGAAGAAGTTCCCGCCCGGCAGGAAGGGCGGCACCCGTTCGGTGAGCATCCCGCTGTCCCGGCTGGCCACCAGGAACGACCAGTAGAACGGGAAGAGCGAGCCCAGCACGAAGATCGTGAGCACGACGTAGGTCGCCCGGCGCGGTTTGCCGAGCGCCGAGACGCCACGCTTTAGTCCATTGTGGATCGTGGTCATTTCTTCTTCACCGCCGTGAGCCTGCCGGTGAGGAAGAAGTTCACCAGCGCGATCAGCACGATGATCACGAACAGCACCCACGCGATCGCCGAGGCATAGCCGAGTTCGTAGTTCTCGAAGGCCGTTTGGTACAGGTACAACGTCACGGTCTGGAACTGGTTGGACGAGCCGCCGTTGTTCGAGCCCGGCATGGCGTCGAACAGCTTGGGTTCGGTGAAGATCTGCAGGCCGCCGATCGTCGAAGTGATCGTGACGAAGATCAGCGTCGGCTTCAGCAAGGGCAGCGTGATGCTGAAGAACCGGCGCGCGGTCCCCGCACCGTCGATGAGGGCGGCCTCGTGCAGTTCCTTCGGGATGGCCTGCATCGCCGCCAGCACGATGAGCGCGTTGTACCCGGTCCAGCGCCAGTTCACCATGATCGCGATCGCGACATGGCTGCTGAACCGGCCGGCCTGCCAGTCGACCGGGTCGAGCCCGATCGTCTGCAGCAGACCGTTGACCAGTCCGTACTTCGGCCCGAACAGGTTCGCGAAGATGATGCCGAGTGCCACCAGGCTGGCGGCGTACGGGAGCAGGACGCCGACGCGCCAGCCGGTCGCCCCGCGGATCCTGGCGCTGAGCAGCGCGGCCAGGAGCACCGCGATGATCAGCTGCGGAACGCTGGAGAGCAGGAAGATGCTGACGGTGTTCTCGAGTGCGTTCCAGAACTGCGTGTCGGCGAAGAGTTCCTTGAAGTTGTCCAGCCCGATGAAGGTGGGATCGTCATCGCCCGCCTCCCAGCTGAACAGGGACACGTACGCCGTGTAGAGCAGCGGGAACAGCCCGACGATCCCGAACACCACGAAGAACGGGGCGATGTAGAGGTACGGCGAGACCTTGACGTCCCACCGGCTCAGCCGATGGCGGAGGGTGGGCCGGGGCGGCGTGCGCGCCCCGGCCTTCGCCTCGTCCGGCGCGATCTTGTCGACGACGGTCATCGGTCAGCGCGTGATCTTCTTCGCGGCGTCGAGCAGTTGCGTCCAGCCCTCGGCCGCGGACTTGCCCTGTTCGACGGCCTGCAGCGCCGGGCTCGACGCGTTCTCCTGGATCTGGCCGTCGCCGGGGCCCTTGTACTGCGGCTTCGCGACCTTCTTGGCCTGCTCGGCGAACAATTGCCCGATCTTGGCGCCACCGAAGTAGGCGTCGGTCTCGCTCAGCAGTGCGGGGTCCTCCAAAGCCTTGACCTGGCTGGGGAAGGTGCCCTTCGCCTTGAACGCCTTGATCTGCTGCTCGGGCGCGGTCAGCCAGGCGGCGAGTTCGGCCGCCTCCTTCGGGTGTTTCGACTGTGTGGGCACGGTGAGGTACGAACCGCCCCAGTTCCCGCCGCCACCGGGGAAGGCCGCGGTGACCGCCCACTTGCCGGCGTTCTCCGGGCCGGAGTGCTCCTCGATCACGCCGAGCATCCAGGCGGGGCAGACCTTCGTGGCGAAGGCGCCCTGCTTGAATCCGGAGTTCCACTCGTTGCTGAACGCGGTCAGTTTCGCCGACTGTCCTTTCGCGACGGCGCCGGTGACCTTGGTCCAGGCGTCCTTGATGCCCTGGTTGGATTCCACCGCGAGCTTGTCGTCGCTGCCGATGTAGCCCGTCGGGAGCTGGTTGACCATCGCGTTGAAGTTCTGGGCGGCCGAGTCGAACCAGGCCTTCCCGCCGGACTTGGCGACGTACTGCTCGCCCGCCGCGAAGTAGCTGTCCCAGGTCGCGAACAGCGGTTTGACCGCTTCGGGGTCGGACGGCATCCCCGCCGCTTCGAGCATGTCCTTGCGGTAGCACATGGCCAGCGGGCCGATATCCGTCCCGTAGCCGATGACCTTGCCGTCCTTGGTCTTCGCCGCGTCGTACTTCCAGCCGAGCCAGCGGTCGGGTGACGCCTCCGCCGGGCCGATCTTGGTGAGGTCGTTGAACTTCGAGCCCTTGTCCAGGACGTTCGACAGATGCCCTTCCTCGACGGCGGTGACGTCGGCGAGTCCGGACCCGGCGGCCAGTTTCGTGATCAGGTCCTGGTGGTACGGCCCGCCCTGGCCGGTCTTGCGGTGGGTGATCTTGATGTTCGGGTGCAGCCGCTCGTACTCGGGGATGAGCTCCTCGTAACCGAACTCGGTGAACGTCGCCAGTGACAGCTCGACCTTCGCGTTCGGGTCGGACGCGGCGGGCGCCCCGCCGTCGTCACCGCCGCACGCCGCCAGTCCGAACGTCGTCATCGTGATACCCAGTGCCAGCACCAGGCCGTTCCGGATGCTTCTCACGTCAATGCCCCTTGCAGGTGGGTGGGAAGAAAATGGGAGCGCTCCCAGGATGCGCCGAGTCTGTCGCCAAGGTATGGCCGTGTCAATAGCTTGTAATGAGAGTGTTTCCGGCAGGGGAGCGCTCTCAGTGCGATGGCCCGCCGGACACTAAGCTGTCGGTGTCCGGATGGAGCTGAAGAGTGAAGGTGGCGCTGGTGGGGCCTCGACCAGGGGAAGACGGCAGGCCGACGCTGGAAGACGTCGCCGCGTCCGCCGGGGTCAGCCGGTCGACGGCGTCCCGTGCGCTGAACGACGACGGCTACGTCAGCGCGCGCTCCCGCGAGAAGGTCCAGGCCGCGGCCCGCGAACTCGGGTACTCCCCGAACCAGGCGGCCAGATCCCTGGTCACCAAGCGGACCGGTGCGGTCGCGGTCGTGCTGTCGGAGCCGGAGGCGCGGCTGCTCGACGACCCGTACCGCACCGCGGTCATGCGTGCGGGCTATCGCGAGCTCGCCGACATCGGCTGCCAGATGGTCTTGATCTTCAGCGACACCCGCGAAGACCTCGACCGCACGGTCCGGTTCCTCGACGGCGGGCACGTCGACGGCGTGCTCGTGTTCGCGCCGCATCGCACGGATCCGCTGCCCAAGGCGTTGCGGCAGTTGAGGATCCCGGTGGTGTACGGCGGGCAGGCCGCCGGGCTCAAACGCGGTGTCCACGTCGTCGACTTCGACAACGAGGGCGGCGCGAAGCTCGCCGTCGCGCATCTGGTCGAGGCCGGCCACCGGCGGATCGCCACGATCGCGGGCCCGCAGGACCAGAGCGCGGCGATCGACCGGCTTTCCGGTTGGCGCAAGACCCTTCTCGACGCAGGGCTCGACCCCGCGGATCTGGTGGAGGAGGGCGACTTCACCCTGACCGGTGGGGCGAAGGCGATGTCGAACCTGCTCGCCCGGCGCCCCGACCTCGACGCCGTCTTCGTGGCCAGCGACATGATGGCCCTCGGCGCGCTCCGTACGTTGCATTCGGCCGGACGGCGGATTCCCTCGGACGTCGCCGTCGTCAGCTTCGACGACAACGCCACCCTCGCGCCGGAGATGGACCCGCCGCTGACGTCGGTCCACCAGGATCCTCGGGAACAGGTCCACGCGATGGTGGAGACCCTGCTCGCGGTGATGGACGACCGGGATCTCAAGCCTCGCCAGCGGATCTTGCCGGTCTCGCTCACCCGTCGCGCCTCCAGCTGAGCCGAGGATGGTCGTGAGTGGCGTTTCGGGTTCTAACCCGAATTGCCACTCACGAGGCTCCTTGTGCGGAGCTGGCCGTGTCGCGTGACTGGACGGACGACACGCGTGACGGGTTGGACGACATGGCGAGTCGTCCCTCTGGACACATGTGTCGTCCCGCCAGTCACGCGTGTCGTCCATCCGCGCACGGCGGCAGGTGCCGAAGGCGACCTCGGCATGCCAACCATGGCTCAGGGAACCGGTCCGTGACCCGACTGTGACTCGGGGAGCGCTTGACCCGGCTCGTGTTATCGCTAACACTTGCGGCACTCGTCACACGGTACCGGGATTGGGAGATAGGCGATGGCGCGCGAAACCACCGAGAGCAAGCAGGCCAGTCTCACCGACGTGGCCGCGCTCGCGGGTGTTTCGCATATGACGGTCTCGCGCGTCATCAACGGCACCGGCCCGGTCCGCGCCGAGACGCGGGTCCGCGTCAACGCGGCGATCGAGCAGTTGGACTACCGGCCGAACTCGGTCGCCCGCGCGCTGGTCACCGGCCGTTCGGGCACGCTCGGCGTGGTCGCGCTGGAGGCCAACCTCTACGGTCCGGCCAGCACGTTGAGCGGCATCGAGCACGCCGCCCGCGAGGCCGGCTACGCGACGACCATAACCAGCATCAGCCGTCCGGGCCGGTCGTCCATCACCGACGCCGTGGAGCGCCTTCGTCGCCAGGCCGTCGAGGGCATCGTCGTGATCGCGCCGCACGTCACCGCGGCCCGCGCGCTGGAGGCGGCGCCGAACGACGTACCGCTCGTCGCGGTCGGCGGTGGCGAGAAGGCGCCGGTGCCGGTGATCTCGGTCGACCAGTACGACGGCGCGCGCCGCGCCACCGAACACCTTCTCGGTCTCGGACACGAGACCGTCTGGCACGTGGCCGGACCCGAGGATTGGCTGGAGGCGCTGGACCGCGAACGCGGCTGGCGCGAGACCCTGGAACGGCACGGCGCGCCGATCCCGCCCGTCATTCGCGGTGACTGGAGTGCGCGGTCCGGGTACGCGGCGGGGCGATCCCTTGTCGGCGAAAAGGGCCTGGACGCGGTCTTCGTGGCCAACGACCAGATGGCCCTCGGCTTCCTGCGCGCCTGCACCGAGGCGGGCGTGAACGTGCCGGGGGAGATGCGGATCGTCGGCTTCGACGACGTTCCCGAGGCGGCGTACTACACGCCGCCGCTGACGACGGTGCGCCAGGACTTCGTCGAAGTCGGCAGGCGCACGTTCGACCTGCTCCGCCGCCGGATGAACGGCGGTGAGGACCGAGATCGCGACCTGGTGGTCCCCGAACTGATCGTGCGGGAGAGCACCGGTCTTTCGTAGCTCCGAGAGCAGTCCCTGCGGCTCAAGGCGCGAATGTTAACGCTAACTCAATTGATCAGTGCGGATCTAGGAGTCGATGTGGCAAGAAAACCGTGGACGGCGATCGTGGCCGGAGTGGCCGGGCTGCTCCTGCTCTCCGCGTGCGGCGGTGGCGGCGGGACGGGTGGCAGCGGTGCGCTCACCCTCGGATTCGCCCAGGTGGGCGCGGAAAGCGGCTGGCGCACAGCGAACACGAAGTCGATCCAGGAATCCGCGAAGGCGGCCGGAATCGAGCTGAAGTTCTCCGACGCGCAGCAGAAGCAGGAGAACCAGATCGCCGCGATCCGGTCCTACATCCAGCAGAAGGTCAAGGTGATCGCCTTCTCACCGGTCGTGGAATCCGGCTGGGACACCGTGCTCAAGGAGGCGAAGACGGCGAACATCCCGGTGATCCTCACCGACCGGGCCGTCGACTCGGCGGACAAGTCGCTGTACAAGACCTTCCTCGGCTCGGACTTCGTCGCCGAGGGCAAGAAGGCGGGCGAGTGGCTGGCCAAGGAGTTCGGCTCGGCGGCCGGCGACGTCAGCATCGTGGAACTGCAGGGCACCACCGGTTCCGCGCCGGCGAACGACCGCAAGAAGGGCTTCGCCGATGTCATCGCGTCGAACCCGAAGTTCAAGGTCGTCGCGTCGCAGACCGGTGAGTTCACCCGGGCGAAGGGCAAGGAGGTCATGGAGGCCTTCCTGAAGTCCCAGCCCAAGATCGACGTGCTGTACGCGCACAACGACGACATGGCTCTCGGTGCCATCGAAGCGATCGAAGCGGCGGGCAAGGTGCCCGGCAAGGACATCAAGATCGTCTCGGTCGACGGCGTCCGCGACGCCCTGCAGGCGCTGGCCGACGGCAAGATCAACCACGTCGTCGAATGCAACCCGTTGCTCGGCCCGCAGCTGATGGATCTGGTGAAGAAGGTCGCGGCCGGCGAGCAGGTGCCGCCGCGCATCGAGACCACCGAGACCGAATTCGACCAGGCCGCGGCCAAGGCCGCGCTGCCGCAACGCCAGTACTGAGCCGATGACGGAAACCCCTGCGATGCTGCGGATGAGCCATATCCGGAAGGAATTCCCCGGCGTGGTCGCCCTCGACGACGTCTCCTTCCGGATGTTCCCCGGTGAGGTGCACGCCCTGATGGGCGAGAACGGTGCGGGCAAGTCCACTTTGATCAAGGTGCTCACCGGCGTCTACGGGGTCGACGCGGGCACCATCGAGCTCGACGGCGCCCGGGTCGCGTTCAGCGGCCCGGGTGAGGCACAGCGCTCCGGCGTGAGCACCGTCTACCAGGAAGTGAACCTCTGCCCGAACCTGTCGGTGGCGGAGAACATCTGCCTCGGCAAGGAGCCGCGACGGCGCGGCCGCATCGACTGGCGCGAGACACGCCGCCGGGCGACCGCGCTGCTGGCCAGGCTGGACGTCGAAGTGGACGTCTCGGCCGAGCTGGGAAGCTGCTCGATCGCGGTGCAGCAACTGGTCGCGATCGCCAGGGCGCTCGACGTCGAGGCGCGGGTGCTCGTGCTCGACGAACCGACGTCCAGTTTGGACGCCGGCGAGGTCGAGCAGCTGCTGAACGTGGTGCGCTCGCTGCGGGACCAGGGGATGGCGGTCCTGTTCGTCTCGCATTTCATCGAACAGGTCTTCGCCGTCGCGGACCGGATGACGGTGCTGCGCAACGGGAAGCTGATCGGGGAGTACCGCACCGAGGAGATCACCCCGGTCGACCTGGTGACCAGGATGATCGGCAAGGAACTCGCGGCGCTCGAAGACATCGAGGACGCGGGGCACAGCCGGTCGGACGTCGCCGGTGCGCCCGTCTTCCTCGAAGCGGGCGATGTCGGCCGCAAGGGCGGTGTCGCGCCGTTCTCGCTCGGCTTCCGGTCCGGCGAGGTCGTCGGGCTCGCCGGACTGCTCGGTTCGGGCCGCACCGAACTGGCGCGGCTGCTGTTCGGCGCCGATCACGCGGACAGCGGTACGGTGCGGATCGACGGCGAGCCGGTGTCGCTGAAAACACCGCGGACCGGCCTGGACCACCGCATCGCGTTCTGCTCGGAGAACCGCAAGACCGAAGGCCTCGTCGAGGAACTCACCGTGCGGGAGAACATCGTGCTCGCGCTGCAGGCCTCGCGTGGCTGGGCTCGGCCGATCCCTCGGCGGCGGCAGGACGAGATCGCGGAGCGCTACATCAAGGCGCTCGACATCCGGCCCGCCAACGCCGAGGCGAAGGTCGGCGACCTGAGCGGCGGCAACCAGCAGAAGGTGCTGCTCGCGCGGTGGCTCATCACCGAACCGCGGCTGCTGATCCTCGACGAGCCGACGCGCGGGATCGACATCGGTGCCAAAACGGAGATCCAGCGACTGGTCGCGCGGCTCTCGGGCGAGGGGATGGCCGTGGTGTTCATCTCCGCCGAACTCGAGGAAGTGCTCCGGCTGAGCCACCGGGTCGTCGTGCTGCGCGACCGCGCGGTGGTCGCCGTGCTGGACAACGAAGCGCTGACCGCGGACCAGGTGATGGCGACGATGGCCGAAGGAGTCGCACGATGACCAAACATCGGTTGTTCTGGCCGGTCGTCGCGCTGCTGGCGCTGCTGCTCGGCGACCTCATCGCGCATCCGGCGTTCTTCGCGATCGAATTCCGCGACGGGCATCTGTACGGGAACCTGATCGACATCCTCAAGAACGGCGCCCCGCTGATCCTCATCGCGATCGGCATGACGCTGGTGGTGGCGACGCGGGGGATCGACCTCTCCGTCGGCGCCGTGGTCGCGATCAGCGGCGCGCTCGCGTGCCTGCACCTCAGCGGACTCGGCGATCAGAACAGTGTCGGCGGGACGCTCGCGGCGGTCGGAATGGCGCTGGGGCTCGCCCTCGTGCTCGGTCTGTGGAACGGCTGGCTCGTGGCGGTGCTCGGCATCCAGCCGATCATCGCGACGCTGATCCTGATGGTCGCCGGCCGCGGCATCGCCCAGCTGATCACCGGCGGCCAGATCATCACCGTCAACTCGCATCCGTACGAATGGATCGGCAGCGGCTTCACCTTCGGCCTGCCCAGCGCGATCCTCATCGCGCTGGCGGTGTTCGCCATCGCCGCCGTGCTGGTCCGCCGGTCGGCGCTGGGGCTGCTGGTCGAATCGGTGGGCGGTAACCCGGAGGCGGGCAGGCTCGCCGGGCTCCGGTCGGCGCGGCTGATCTGGCTCACCTACGTCTTCTGCGCGCTCTGCGCCGGTATCGCCGGCCTGATGATCAGCGCGAACGTGCACAGCGCCGACGGCAACAACGCCGGGCAGTTCATCGAACTGGACGCGATCCTCGCCGTCGTCATCGGCGGGACGCAGCTGACCGGTGGCCGGTTCTCGCTCACCGGTTCGGTGATCGGCGCACTGCTCATCCAGACGTTGACGACGACGGTCTACGCGCTCGGCATCGCGCCGCAGGCGATCATGCTGTTCAAGGCCGTGGTCGTGCTGGCGGTCTGCCTGCTGCAGTCGCCGGTGTTCCGCAGGAAGCTCGCCCGGCGGCGGAAAACGGCCCCGCCGTCGCCCGCCGTCCTGCCGGAGAAGGTGGAGGCCGGGGTATGACGACACTCGACCGCATCAAGGGTTATCGGCCGCGGCAACGGCATCTGCCGATCCTGGCGACGATGGCGATGCTCATCGGCGCCTACGTCTACGGGGCTTCGAGCTACACGGCGTTCGGCTCCGGGCAGGTCGTGCTCGACCTGTTCATCAACAACGCCTTCCTGCTGGTCGTCGCCGTCGGGATGACGTTCGTGATCCTCACCGGCGGGATCGACCTGTCGGTGGGCTCGGTGGTGGCACTGTCCACTGTGGTCTCGGCGGACCTGCTGCAGAACCAGGGCTGGCCGGTGCTCGCGGTGATCCCGGCGGTACTCGCGATCGGCGCGGCTCTCGGCTTCGGCATGGGCGTGCTGGTCCAGGTGTTCGAGATCCAGCCGTTCATCGCCACCCTGATCGGGATGTTCTTCGCCAGGGGGCTCTGCTACACGATCAGCACCCAGGCGTACTCGATCGACGATCCGACGGTCGCGAGTCTCGCGCAGACGCAGATCCCGCTCGGAGGGGAACTGCACATCTCGATCGGCGTGGTGGTCGCGCTCGTGGTGGTCGCGGCGGCGGCGTACGTCCTGTATGGAACGCGGTTCGGGCGGACCGTGTACGCGATCGGCGGGAATCCGAAGTCCGCGCTGCTGATGGGCCTGAACGTCGGCCGCACACGGATCACGGTCTATACGCTCAGCGGGTTCTGCTCGGCGCTCGGCGGGCTGCTCCTGGTGCTGTACAAGTCCTCCGGCGATCCGCTCAACGGTGTCGGGCTGGAGCTCACCGCGATCGCGGCGGTCGTCATCGGCGGCACGCTGCTCACCGGCGGCTCCGGCTACGTCCTCGGGACGGTGCTCGGCATCATGGTGCTGGGCATCATCCAGACCCTGATCACCTTCGACGGCACCTTGAACTCCTGGTGGACCTCGATCATCACCGGTGCGCTGCTGTTCGCCTTCATCGTGCTGCAACGCCTCGTCGGGAGACGGGCCACGTAAGACGGAACACGCGTGATCAGGGCCGTGACTCGCGTGATTGGAGCCGGACCGGCTTCAAACACGTGAGTTACGGCTCCAAACACGGGTGATCGTGGTTTTCGACCAGAAATGTGAACGCTAACAGTTGGAGAAGAAGTGAGTACAAGGGAGCCGCTGGTCGTCGGCGTCGACTTCGGGACGCTGTCCGGCCGGGCCGTCGTGGTCCGCGTCCGCGACGGCGCGGAACTGGGCAGCGCGGTTTCGGAGTACCGGCATGGCGTGATCGACCGGATCCTGCCGCGGACCGGCCACGGTCTGCCGCCGGACTGGGCGCTCCAGGTGCCGTCGGATTACGTCGACGTCCTTCGCACCGCCGTGCCGGAGGCCGTCCGTGCCGCCGGGGCGGATCCCGCCGACGTGATCGGCATCGGAACCGATTTCACCGCGTGCACCATGGTGCCGACGACGGCCGACGGCACGCCGCTCTGCGAATTGCCCGAGTTCGCCGACGACCCGCACGCCTACGTGAAGCTGTGGCGTCACCATTCCGCCCAGCCACAGGCAGACCGGATCAACGCGCTGGCGCGGAAGCGCGGTGAGTCGTGGCTGCCGCGCTATGGCGGGCTGATCTCTTCCGAGTGGGAGTTCGCCAAGGCACTGGAGGTCTACGAAGAGGCGCCCGAGGTCTACGCCCAGATGCGCCACTGGGTCGAACTCGCCGACTGGATCGTCTGGCAGCTCACCGGAACCTACGTCCGGAACGCCTGCACCGCCGGCTACAAGGGCATCCTGCAGGACGGCCGCTACCCGAGCACGGAGTTCCTGGAGGAGCTGGCTCCCGGCTTCGGGTCCTTTGTGGACGACAAGCTCGCGCATCCGCTGGGTGCCCTTGGTGCCAAGGCGGGGAGCCTGAGCGCTCAAGCGGCGGAATGGACCGGGTTGCCCGAGGGGATCGCGGTCGCGGTCGGCAACGTCGACGCGCACGTCACCGCCCCCGCCGTCCAGGCGGTCGAGCCCGGTCAAATGGTCGCGATCATGGGCACCTCCACCTGCCACGTGATGAACGGCGCCGAACTGCGCGAGGTACCGGGCATGTGCGGCGTCGTCGACGGCGGGATCGTGTCCGGGAAATGGGGCTACGAGGCCGGCCAGAGCGGCGTCGGCGACATCTTCGCGTGGTTCGTCGAACACGGCACGCCCGCGTCCTATGTGGACGACGCCAGGGAAGCGGGGATCTCCGTCCACGAACTGCTCACGCGGCTCGCTTCGGTGCAGGAGATCGGCGAGCACGGACTGGTCGCGCTCGATTGGCACAGCGGAAACCGGTCGGTGCTGGTCGACCACGAACTGTCCGGCGTCGTCGTCGGCCAGACCCTCGCGACCCGGCCCGAGGACACCTACCGCGCGCTCCTGGAGGCGACCGCGTTCGGGACCAGGACGATCATCGAGACCTTCGAACGCGCCGGGGTGCCGGTCACCGAACTGATCGTCGCCGGTGGCCTGGTCAAGAACCCGCTCCTGATGCAGATCTACGCCGACGTCACGAACCTGCCGCTTTCGGTGGCCGGCTCGGCCCAGAGCCCCGCGCTGGGCTCGGCGATCCACGCCGCCGTCGCAGCCGGGGCGCACGCCGACGTCCCGGCCGCCGCGCTCGCGATGGGCTCGGTCCGCCGGGCCGTCCACCGGCCGATCGCCGAGAACGTCAAGGCCTACAACGACCTCTACGCCGAGTACGCCGCGTTGCACGACTACTTCGGCCGTGGGGCCAACGACGTCATGCACCGGCTCGCCGCCCGCCGCCGTTCCGTCCGGAAAGGACCGCACCGATGAGCCTCGCCGTGGAGATCACGGACACCTTCGAAGAGCTGCGTGACACCGTCGCCCGCTTGCACAGCGAGCTGACCCGCTACGAGCTGGTCATCTGGACCGCGGGCAACGTGTCGGCGCGGGTCCCCGGACACGACCTGATGGTGATCAAGCCGTCCGGGGTGTCCTACGACGAGCTGAGTGCCGACACGATGGTCGTCACCGACCTGTACGGCGAGGTCGTCCACGGCGACCTCGCGCCGTCCTCGGACACGGCGGCACACGCCTACGTCTACCGGCACATGCCGGAGGTCGGCGGGGTCGTGCACACGCATTCGACGTACGCGACCGCTTGGGCCGCGGTCGGGGAACCGATCCCGTGCGTGCTCACGATGATCGCGGACGAGTTCGGCGGCGAGATCCCGGTCGGGCCGTTCGCGATGATCGGTGACGACTCGATCGGCCGGGGCATCGTCGAGACGCTGCGATCCAGCCGGTCGCCCGCCGTCCTGATGCGCAACCACGGCCCGTTCACTGTCGGCCGCACCGCACGCGACGCGGTCAAGGCCGCCGTGATGGTCGAGGACGTCGCCAAAACCGTCCACATCGCTTCCGCGCTGGGCAGGCCGGAGCCACTGTCCGAACAGGACGTGGACCGGCTCTACGCGCGCTACCAGAACGTCTACGGCCAGGGAGAGAAGTGAGCACACAACGCAAGACCGAGGTCTGGTTCCTCACCGGGAGCCAGGCGCTGTACGGCGAGGAGACCCTCGAACAGGTCGCGGGCCAGTCGTTGCAGATCCAGCGGATGCTGGCCGACACCGGCCGGATCTCGGCCGAGATCGTCGCGAAGCCGGTGCTGACGGAACCGTCGGCGATCCGGCGCGTGATGCTGGAGGCGAACGCGGACGACGCGTGTGTCGGGGTGATCGCCTGGATGCACACGTTCTCGCCGGCGAAGATGTGGATCACCGGGCTCGATGCGCTGCGGAAACCTTTGCTGCATCTGCACACCCAGCTCAACGAGGCGCTGCCGTGGCAGTCCATCGACATGGACTTCATGAACCTGAACCAGGCCGCGCACGGCGACCGCGAGTTCGGCTACATCCAGACCCGGCTCGGGGTGCCGCGCAAGACCATCGCCGGGCACGCCGCGGATCCCTCGGTCGCCGACCGGATCGACGCCTGGGTCCGCGCGGCGGTCGGGCGCCAGACCATCGGCTCGCTCAAGCTCGCGCGGTTCGGCGACAACATGCGCGACGTCGCGGTCACCGACGGGGACAAGGTCGAGGCGGAGCTGAAGTTCGGCGTCTCGGTGAACACCTACGGCGTCAACGAACTCGTCGCCCTGGTCGACGCGGTGCCTGACGCCGAGGTCGACACTCTCGTCGACGAGTACGCCGAGACGTACGCGCTCGCGCCGGAACTGACGAAGGCGGGGGAGCGACACGAATCGCTGCGGTACGCGGCCCGGATCGAGCAAGGGCTTCGCACGTTCCTGACGAGCGGCGGTTTCGGCGCTTTCACCACTAATTTCGAGGATCTCGGCGGCCTGCGGCAGCTTCCGGGTCTCGCCGTGCAGCGGCTGATGGCCGACGGCTACGGCTTCGGCGGCGAGGGCGACTGGAAGACGTCCGCGCTGCTGACCGCGGTGAAGGCGATGGGCCGCGACTCCGAGCGCGGGACGTCCTTCATGGAGGACTACACCTACCACTTCGGCCCCGGTGAACCGAAGATCCTCGGCGCGCACATGCTCGAGGTCTGTCCCAGCATCGCCGCTGCCCAGCCTTCGTGCGAGATCCACCCCCTCGGCATCGGTGGCCGCGAGGATCCCGTCCGGCTGGTCTTCGACGCCGCCGCCGGCGACGCGGTCGTGATCGGCCTCGCCGACCTCGGTGACCGGTTCCGCCTGGTGGCGAACGAGGTCGAGGTCGTCGCACCGGATGAGCCGCTGCCGAATCTGCCGGTGGCGCGCGCGGTGTGGAAGCCGGCGCCGTCGCTGGCGACGTCCGCCGAGGCCTGGATCACCGCGGGCGGGCCGCACCACACGGTGCTCACCCAGGCCGTCGGCGCCGAAACGATCCGGGATTTCGCCACCATGCTCGACGTCGAACTGCTGGTGATCGACCAGGCCACGACGCCCGCCGCGATCGCCGACCGGATGCGCTGGAACCAGGCCTACTACCGGCTCGCACAAGGATTCTGATCGGTCCCCACCGGAGAGAAGGAACAATGAAGTTCACGAAACTGGCCACACTGGCCGTGGCGGTCGGCCTCGGTGCCGCGCTCACGGCCTGCGGTTCGAGTGAGAAGACCGTCGATCAGCAGGCGGCCGCGGGAGGCGCGGCCGGCGGCCTCGTCGGCGTCACCATGCCGACCAAATCGTCGGAACGCTGGATCCACGACGGCGACAACATCAAGGCGGCGCTGGAGAAGCTGGGCTACCAGGTCGACCTGCAGTACGCCGAGGACGACATCCCCACCCAGGTGAACCAGATCGAGAACCAGATCACCAAGGGCGCGAAACTGCTCGTGATCGCCTCGATCGACGGCACCGCGATCACCACCCAGCTGCAGGAGGCCGCGGACAAGAAGATCCCGGTCATCGCCTACGACCGGCTGATCCGCAACACCCCGAACGTCGACTATTACGCCACCTTCGACAACTTCAAGGTCGGCGTTCAGCAGGCGACGTCGCTGCTCACCGGGCTCAAGGTGCTCAAAGAGGACGGTTCTCCCGGCGAGGGCAAGGGACCGTTCAACATCGAGCTTTTCGCTGGTTCGCCGGACGACAACAACGCGACGTTCTTCTTCAACGGCGCCATGTCCGTGCTGAAGCCGTACCTCGACAACGGGACGCTGGTCGTCAAGAGCGGCCAGACCGCCTTCAACGTCGCGGCGATCCTGCGCTGGCAGGCGGCGACCGCACAGCGGCGGATGGAAGACCTGCTGACCAAGACCTACAGCTCCGGCGACAAGGTGCAGGGCGTGCTCTCGCCGTACGACGGGCTCTCCATCGGCATCCTTTCGGCGCTCAAGAGCAACGGCTACGGAACGCCAGGCCAGCCGTATCCGGTGGTCACCGGCCAGGACGCCGAGGTCGCGTCGGTGAAGTCGATCATCGCGAACGAGCAGTACTCGACGATCTTCAAGGACACCCGCAAGCTCGCCGAGACCACGGTCAAGATGGCCGACGCGGTGCTCAAGGGCGGCAAGGCCGAGACCAACAACACGACGGACTACAACAACGGGCAGAAGGTCGTCCCGGCGTTCCTGCTGGAGTCGGTGATCCTCAACAAGGGCAACTACCAGAAGGAACTCATCGACTCGGGCTACTACAAAGCGGAACAGCTGAGGTAGCGACGTGACCGACGAAATCCTTCGGATGCGGGGGATCACCAAGACCTTCCCCGGGGTCAAGGCGCTGCAGGACGTCAACCTGTCGGTGCGCCGGGGAGAGATCCACGCGATCTGCGGCGAGAACGGCGCGGGCAAATCCACGCTGATGAAGGTGCTCTCGGGTGTCTACGCGCACGGCTCGTACGACGGTGAGATCGTCTTCGACGGCGAGCCGTGCGCGTTCTCCGCGATCCGCGACAGCGAACGGCGCGGCATCGTGATCATCCACCAGGAACTCGCGCTGTGCCAGCAACTGTCCATCGCGGAGAACATCTTCCTCGGCAACGAGAAGGCCCGCGGCGGGCTGATCGACTGGAACCGGACCAACGCCGAGGCGGGCGAGCTGCTGCGGCGCGTCGGCCTGCGCGAGAACCCGGTGACGCCGGTGCTGGACATCGGCGTCGGCAAGCAACAGCTGGTGGAGATCGCCAAGGCACTGTCCAAAGAGGTCAAACTGCTGATCCTGGACGAGCCGACGGCGGCGCTGAACGACGACGATTCGGCGCATCTGCTCGAACTGCTGCGAGGCTTGCGCGAGGACGGCGTCACCTGCGTCCTGATCTCGCACAAGCTCAACGAGATCGCCGCGATCGCCGACTCGATCACCATCCTGCGCGACGGCAGGACGATCGAGACGCTGGACGCGGGCGCGGTGACCGAAGACCGGATCATCGCCGGGATGGTCGGGCGGAAACTCGAGAACCGGTTCCCGCCGAGGGAACCGCGGATCGGCGACGAGGTCCTGCGGATCGAGGACTGGACCGTGCACAGCCCGACGCAACACGGCCGGGTCGTCGTGGACGGCGCGAGCCTGACGTTGCGGCGCGGCGAGATCGTCGGGCTGGCCGGCCTGATGGGCGCCGGGCGGACCGAACTCGCGATGAGCGTGTTCGGCCGCTCGTACGGCAAGGACATCTCCGGCCGCCTGATCAAGGACGGCAAGGAGATCGACGTGCGCACGGTCGGCGACGCCGTCGCGAACGGGATCGCCTACGCCACCGAGGACCGCAAACGCTACGGGCTGAACCTCATCGAGGACATCCAGCGCAACGTCTCCGGTGCCGCACTGGGCAAACTCGCGCGCCGCGGCTGGGTGGACGAGAACGAAGAACACCGTGTCGCCGAAGAATTCCGCAAGAGCATGAACATCAAGGCACCGGACGTGCGCAGCGTGACCGGCACGCTCTCCGGCGGCAACCAGCAGAAGGTCGTGCTGTCCAAATGGATCCTCACCGATCCGGACGTGCTGATCCTCGACGAGCCGACGCGCGGCATCGACGTCGGCGCGAAGTACGAGATCTACACGATCGTCAACCGGCTCGCCGAGGAGGGGAAGGCCGTGCTGGTCATCTCGTCCGAGCTGCCGGAACTGCTCGGGCTGTGCGACCGGATCTACACGTTGTCGGCGGGCCGGATCACCGGTGAGGTCGACCGGGCCGAGGCCACCCAAGAGGTCCTCATGCGGGCGATGACCAGGGAACAGGAGTAAGACATGAGCACCGCCTCCGCCGACACCGTCACCGGTGCCGGTGACCAGCAGGGAGCCGCGCCGGCCAGGGCGCCGCGCCGGATCTCGTTCAACCCGCGCGAGAGCGGCATCTACGTCGCGTTCGCGCTGATCGTCGTGTTGTTCTCGATCCTCACCGGCGGCGCGCTGCTGGAACCGCAGAACATCTCGAACCTGATCGTGCAGAACTCGTACGTGCTGATCCTCGCGATCGGCATGATCCTGATCATCATCGCCGGGCACATCGACCTGTCGGTCGGCTCGGTGGTGGCGCTGACCGGCGCGATCTCGGCCGTGCTGATGGTGAACCTCGGTGTGGCGTGGCCGATCGCGCTGCTCATCACGCTGGCCGTCGGCGCGGTGATCGGGGCATGGCAAGGGTATTGGGTCGCCTACTTCGGCATTCCGGCGTTCATCGTGACGCTGGCCGGGATGCTGATCTTCCGCGCGCTGACGCTCACCGTGCTCGGCAACCAGGGGATCGGCCCGTTCCCGGACGAGGTGCGCACGCTGGCGAACGGGTTCACCGGCGGCTATCTCGGCAACATCGGGCTCGGCCCGCTCGGCGGCGCCGACGTCGTCAGCCTGCTGGTGGGTGCCCTGGCCATCGCGGGAGCGATCGTTTCGCGGTGGCGCAAGCGGACGGCCCGGCTGAACTACCTGCAAGAGGTCGATCCGCTGCCGATGTTCCTGCTGAAGATCGCCGCGGCGGCCGCCGTCGTGCTGTTCGTGGTGGTCCAGCTGGCGCGGTACAAGAACCTGCCGTGGGTACTGATCCTGCTTTCGGTACTGGTGATCGGTTACTCGCTGGTGACGACGCGGGCGGTGTTCGGCCGCCACATCTACGCCATCGGCGGGAATCTGCAAGCGGCGACGCTGTCCGGCGTGAAGGTCAAGAGCGTGACGTTCTGGATCTTCGTCAACATGGGCGTGCTCTCCGCGCTCGCCGGGATCATCGTGGCCGGACGGCTCAACCAGGCCGGGCCGACCGCGGGCAACATGTTCGAACTCGACGCGATCGCCGCGGCGTTCATCGGCGGCGCCGCGGTGCAGGGCGGGGTCGGCAAGGTGGTCGGCGCGATCACCGGCGGGCTCATCATGGGCGTGATCAACAACGGCATGTCCCTGATCGGCGCGCCGACCGAGAGCGTGAACCTGGTGAAGGGATTCGTGCTGCTCGCCGCCGTCGCCTACGACATCTGGACCAAACGGCGGGCCCGTACCGCCGCCTGATCACTCCGGTTCCTCGCAACGTCGCGAAAGGAAGTGCTGTGCGCAGCAGATCAGTCCGGCTCGGTGTGCTGTCCCTGACCATCACCGCCGGTGTCCTCGTGCCCGTCCAGACCGCTTCGGGCCAGACACCGACGACCGACTACACCCTCGCCGTGGACGCGGCGGGACGCGGTGCCACGATCGACCGTTCGATGTACGGCGTCTTCTTCGAGGACATCAACCGCGCCGCGGACGGCGGACTGTACGCCGAACTCGTGCAGAACCGTTCCTTCGAGTACGACAAGGCCGACAACGCGTCGTACACCCCGCTGACCTCGTGGGCGCCCACGTCGCTCGACGGGGGAATCGGCACGGCGACGGTGGCCGACGACGATCGGCGCCTCAACGAGCGGAACCGGCGCTATCTCAAGCTCGAACTCACCCGTGGCGAGTACGGCGTCGCGAATTCGGGCTACAACTCGGGGATCCGGGTCGAGAGAGGCAAGCAGTACGACTTCTCGGTGTTCGCCCGGACGGATCGCGCGGCGGGCACCCCGCTCACGGTGGCCGTCACCGATCCGGCGGGGAAGGCGCTCGCCGATCCGCTGCGGGTCCAGGTCCGCGGCGACGGCTGGGTGCGCTACACCGGCACCGTCCGGGCGCGGGAGTCGAGCGCGCTGGGCAGGCTCGCGCTCACCGCGTCCGGCGGTGGCACGCTGCGGCTGGACATGGTGTCGCTCTTCCCGCGCGACACCTACAAGAACCGCCCCAACGGAATGCGTGCCGACCTCGCGGAGAAGATCGCCGCGCTCAAGCCCGGTTTCGTCCGCTTCCCCGGCGGCTGCCTGGTCAACACCGGCAGCCACCAGGGTTACGAGGCGCCGAACTGGGAGCGGAAGCGCTCGTACCAGTGGAAGGACACGATCGGTCCCGTCGAGCAACGGGCCACGAACGCGAATTTCTGGGGCTACAACCAGTCCTACGGCATCGGCTACTACGAGTACTTCCAGTTCTCCGAGGACATCGGTGCGATGCCGCTGCCCGTGGTGCCGGCGCTGGTCACCGGCTGCGGGCAGAACAAGGTGACCGACGATCCGGCGCTGCTGCGGCGGCATATCCAGGACACCCTCGATCTGATCGAGTTCGCCAACGGCCCGGTCACCTCGACTTGGGGCAGGAAGCGGGCCGAGATGGGGCATCCGGCGCCGTTCAACCTGACGCATGTCGGCGTCGGCAACGAGGAGAACCTGCCCGACGAGTTCTTCGCCCGGTTCACCGAGTTCCGCAAGGCGATCGCGGCGAAGTACCCGGGGATCACCGTGATCGGCAATTCGGGACCGGACGACACCGGCACGACGTTCGACCGGCTGTGGGACCTGAACCGGAACGCGAAGGTCTCGATGGTCGACGAGCATTACTACAACAGTCCACAGTGGTTCCTGCAGAACAACCAGCGGTACGACGCCTACGACCGCAACGGCCCGAAGGTGTTCCTCGGCGAGTACGCGTCGTTGGACAACAAGTTCGGCAACGCGCTGGCCGAGGCCGCGTACATGACCGGCCTGGAACGCAACGCCGACGTCGTCAAGCTCGCGTCGTACGCGCCCCTGCTGGCGAACACCGACTACGTGCAGTGGAAGCCGGACATGATCTGGTTCGACAACCAGCGCTCGTGGGCTTCGGCCAGCTACGAGACGCAGAAACTGTTCATGACCAACGTCGGTGATCACGTGGTCCCGAGCAGGGCGTCGGCCACGCCTGCCACGGTCGCTCCCATCTCGGGCGCGATCGGACTGTCCACCTGGGCGACGAGCGCGGCGTACGACGGCGTCAAGGTCACCTCGGCCGACGGCGCGCAACTGTTCTCGGACGACTTCTCCGGCGACGACTCGCGCTGGTCGAAGGTGACCGGGCGGGGATCGTGGGCGGTGTCGAACGGGGCCTACGTCCAGTCGGATCAGGCGGCCGAGAACACCCTCGTGACCGCGGGCGATCCCTCGTGGAGCAACTACGACTTCTCCGTGAAGGCGACCAAGACGGGCGGCAAGGAAGGCTTCCTGGTCGCGTTCGGCGTCAAGGACACCGGCAACAACTACTGGTGGAACCTCGGCGGCTGGAACAACACCGTCTCGGCCGTGGAGAAGACCGAGGGCGGCGGCAAGCAGACCCTCATCCAGAACGACACGAAGATCGAGACCGGCAGGCAGTACGACCTGCGGGTCGAGGTCAGGGGCCGTCAGGTGACGCTCTTCCTCGACGGGCAGAAGTGGGGCTCGTTCACCGACGACAAGGTCGCCGAGCCGTTCCGCCAGGTCGTCACCCGCGACGTCAAGACCGGGGAACTGGTGGTCAAGGTGGTCAACGCGCAGGCTTCCGCGGCCCGGACCCGCGTCGACCTCGGCTCTCGCGTCCAGCCTGGCGCGACCGCCCGCGTGACGACGTTGCAGGGCTCGCCGGATGACGTCAACACCGCTTTCACCACGCCGATCGCACCGCGCGAATCGCGATTCTCCGGCGTCTCGAACACCTTCACGTACACCTTCCCGCCGAACTCCGTGACCTTCCTGCGGTTCCCGGCCCGAGTGAGGGGATGACCATGACCATCGATCGTCGTGACCTGTTCAGAGCGGGAGGCGGACTGCTGGCCGCCACCGCCGTCGGAAGCCTGGCGCCGGGCACGGCCCAAGCCGCCGAAGCCGCTCCCGTGCCGTTGACCACGCGGAACCCGTTGGTCGAGCAGCGGGCTGATCCGTTCATCACCCGGCCGGTGAACGGGATGTACTACCTGACCGGTTCGGTGCCCGAGTACGACCGCATCGTCGTCCGCGGTGCCGCCACACTCGACGGCCTGGCCACAGCCAGGGAGACGACGATCTGGCGACGTCCGTCGTCCGGGAAGATGGGCGGCCACATCTGGGCGCCGGAACTGCACCGGATCGACGGGCGCTGGTACGTCTACTTCGCCGCAGGCGACTCCGACGACGTGTTCCGCATCAGGACGTACGTGCTGGAGTCCACTTCGGACGATCCGCGGGCAGGCACCTGGGTGCTGCGCGGACAGATGGTGACGAAGTGGGACACCTTCACCCTGGACTCGACGACGTTCGAGCATCGCGGCAAGCGGTACTTCGCCTGGGCGCAGAGCGAACCGGGGATCGCGACCAACAGCAATCTGTACCTCGCCGAGATGGCGTCACCGCTCGCGCTCAAGGGTGATCCCGTCCGGCTCGCGGTGCCGACGCTGCCCTGGGAGATCCAGGGGTTCAAGGTCAACGAAGGGCCGGCGGTGCTCGTCCGCAACGGGCGGGTGTTCATGACCTACTCGGCCAGTGCCACCGACGCCCGCTACTGCATGGGGCTGCTCACCGCCGACGAACGTTCGGATCTGCTGGACCCGCGCTCGTGGACGAAGTCGCCGCAGCCGGTGTTCACCACGAACGAGGCGACCCGGCAGTACGGTCCCGGGCACAACTCGTTCACTGTCGCCGAGGACGGCTCGGACGTCCTCGTGTACCACGCCCGCGACTACCGCGACATCACCGGCGACCCGCTGTACGACCCGAATCGGCACACCCGGGTGCAACGGCTGTACTGGAACGACGACGGGACGCCGAGTTTCGGTGTGCCGGTCGGCAAAGGCGGACCTTGCGTGCGACTGTCCCCGTTGGACGATCCCGCGTTGTACGTGCGGCATTACGAGTACCGGCTGACCGCCGATGGCAATGTCCGTGAGCTGGCGGATTCCCAGTTCCGCATCGTCGCGGGATTCCGTGGCGCGGGCACCGTCGCTTTGCAGTCGGTGAACTTCCCGGACCGGTACGTCCGGGTGGTGGACGCGACGACCGTGCGGATCGATCCGTACGACGAAAGCGACGCCTACGGCCGGGCGGCGAGTTTCACCCAGGTGCCGGGGCTTTCCGACCGGCTGGCGGTGTCGTTCCGCCTCCCGGGTGAACCTGCCACCTATTTGGCCCACGACAAGGGAAGGATCTTGGTCTTCCGTCCGGGTGCCACGGTGCGGGATCGTCAACGGGTCAGCTTCCGGCTCGGCTGAACTCCCTGGGAGGTTGAACGCAGTGCTGCGAACACGCCCCATCGTCCTGGTCCTGGCGATGCTCGCCGGGACCCTCGTCGCGACCGGCTCTCCGGCGGCCGCCGACGTCCAGTCCTATCTCGACGATCCACGAAAAGTCTCCGAAGGACAGGAGCCACCACACGCCCACCTTCGTCCGTACGCGGACGTTTCCTCCGCCGCCCGCCACGACGAACGCAGTCCCTACACGATGTCGCTCGACGGCAAATGGCGGATCGCCATGGCGGACAACCCCTCTCAGGTGCCGAAGGGTTTCCACGACGACGGATACGACGCGTCGCGCTGGCGTGAGGTGTCCGTGCCGCACACCTGGCAGACGGACGGTCTGGACCACCCGATCTTCCGCAACATCGCCACCGAGATCCAGCCCGACGACCCGCCGCGCGTTCCCCGTGACGTGAATCCGACCGGCGCCTACGTCCGCGATTTCACCCTGCCCGCCCAGTGGTCGGAACGCGAGACGTTCCTGCGCTTCGAGGGGGTCACGTCGGCGTACTTCGTCTGGGTGAACGGGACGTACATCGGCTACGACCAGGGCGGCTACACACCGGCGGAATTCGACATCTCGTCCGCGCTGCGGCCGGGGCCGAACCGGATCGCCGTGCAGGTGCACCGCTGGAGTGCCGGCGCCTACCTGGAGGATGTCGACCAGTGGCGGTACTCGGGCATCTTCCGCTCGGTGAACCTGTATTCGACACCGGGCACGTTCGTCCAAGACGTCGGGCTGACGACCGACCTCGACGCGACCTACACCGACGCCACCCTCAAGGCCGCGGTCGAGGTCGCCACCAAACCCGGCGGAACCGCGGGCAAGCACCGCGTCGGGCTCAGCCTGCGTGACGCGGCGGGCAAGGAGGTCGGGACCACGAGCGGGGAGGTCGACGCGGGCGGCAAGACCACGTTGAGCCTGCCCGTCCGCGACCCGGCGAAGTGGACGGACGAGACACCGAACCTGTACACGGCCGTCCTCACGCTGACCGCGCCCGACGGCCGCGTCACACACATCACCAGTGAGACGACCGGGTTCCGCGAGATCGAGATCCGCGACAAGCAGCTGCTGGTCAACGGGAAACGGGTGCTGTTCAAAGGCGTCAACCGCGCCGAGACCGACCCCGACCACGGCAGGCACGTGCCCCGGCGCGCACAGGAACGCGACGTCGCGCTGATGAAACAGCTCAACGTCAACGCGGTCCGCACGTCGCACTACCCGTCGGATCCCTATTTCTACGAACTGGCCGACCGGCACGGGCTCTGGATCGACGACGAGATCGACATCGAGACCCACAACCACGAGAACTGCGCCAGGTATTGCCAGGCGAACGACCCGGCCTGGCGGGACGCGTTCTTCGACCGCATGATCGGCATGGTCGAACGGGACAAGAACCATCCGAGCGTCTTCCTGTGGGACACCGGTAACGAGGCCGGTCTCGGCGCGCACCACTTCGCGCTGGCGGAATGGCTGGACGCGAACGAGCCGACCCGGCCGATCTACCACCAGTCGAACAGCCCGGACGGCGACGCGCCGTTCGCCGACGTCTGGGGGCCGCGGTATCCGTCGCCGGAGAAGTTCGCCGAGCAGGCGAAGAGCACCACCAAACCGCTGATCTTCGGCGAGTACGCGCACGCGATGGGCAACAGTCTCGGCAACTTCCGCGAGTTCTGGGACACCATCCGGGCGAATCCGCAGACCCAGGGCGGGTTCATCTGGGACTGGGCGGAGCAGAACATCCGGCAGCCGATCCGGCTCACGCCCGATTCGTCGGGCAACGCCATCTCCGCGCATCTCAGCGGAAAGCCGGATCTGGTCGAAGGTCATCGAGGCAAGGCGCTGGCGTTGTCGGGCCTCGACGACTTCGTCGAGGTCTACCGCGACCGGAAACTCGACATCACCGGGAAGGCGCTCACGCTCGACGCCTGGGTGAAACCGGGGAAGTGGACCGGTGACTTCCGCATCCTCGGCAAGGGCGACCACCAGTACGCACTGAAGATGAAGACGGAGGACACGCTGGAGTTCTTCATCCACAGTGGAACGTGGCAGGCGGTGCAGGCGAAGGTGCCCGCCGACTTCTACGGGAACTGGCACCGGGTGAGCGGTACGTACGATGGCACGGCCCTGCGGCTGTACCTCGACGGCAAGGAGATCGGGAGCAAACCGTTCACCGGCGCGATCGACTCGTCCTCGGCGGAGGTCAACATCGGCCGCGACTTCGAGACGTCGTGGAACGACCCGTCGACCATCGGCTGGATGGGCCGCGGAGCCGTCGACGACGTCCGCATCTACGACAAGCCGTTGTCCGCCACGGAGTTGTCAGGCGCGGCTCCCGCGGACGGGGCCGTGCTGGCGCTGGACTTCGACAGTGTCACGGAGCGGGGGAGTCACCTGTCGTACGGCTCCAGCCTGTCCGGTGTGGACGGTCTGATCGGCTCGGACCGGTCGGTGCAGCCGGAAACCGCGCAGCTGGCCTGGGCGCATCAGCCGCTGCGCTTCGCCTACTCGGGCGGCACGGTCTCGGTGACCAATGAGCGGCAGTTCAAGGGCACCGACGAGCTGAACCTGCGGTGGCGGATCCAGGAAGGCTCGCGGGTCGTCGCGCACGGGGAACAGCCGTTGCGGGTCGCCGCGGCATCGACTGGAAAGGTCACCGTTCCGGTGCCGCCGAATCCCGCGGACCGCGAACGGTTCCTCATCGTCGAAGCGGTGACGACCCAAGGCGAGCCGATGCCGGCGCGAGGACATGTCCTGGCGCACGATCAGTTCCCCCTGGGAGGGAAGCGGGTTCCGGGCCTGGACAGGACGCCGCTCGACGGGAAGTCCGTGGGAGTCGTCGAGGACACCACATCGGTGACGGCGACGGCGGCAGGCGTCACATATCGGGTCGACAAGACCAACGGAACGCTGGCCTCCATCCGGTATCAGGGCAAGGAACTGCTGAGCGGCGCTCCGAAGCTCGACGCTTGGCGGGCACCGATCAGCAACGAGACGTTCGCCTGGGGCAGGGCTGAGGGCGAGGACTGGCGCAAGGCCGGGCTCGATCGGCTGAAGACCACGGTCACGGGCGTCCGGGTCGAGCAGGACGGCTCGCGCGGCGTTCGGGTGATCGTCGACAGCCGGGTCGCGGCGCCGGACGTCGCCGGGGCGTGGTTCGACCAGACGATGACCTACACCGTCGACCGGACCGGGACGCTGAGCCTCGCCAACCGGGTGGCTCCGCAGGGGAGTGTGCGCACTCTGCCGTATCTGCCGCGGATCGGTGTCTCGCTGGCGGTGCCGGACCGGTATGACCGGTTCGCCTGGTACGGACGGAAAGCCGAGAGCTACGTCGACCGCAAGGACGGGACCCCGATCGGCGTGCAGTCGAGCACGGTGGACGAACAGTACGTCGAGTACCACCGGCCGCAGGACCACGGCAATCACACCGACAGCCGGTGGGCGCTGCTCACCGACGGCCGGACCGGTGGCCTGCTGGTCGGAGGCGCGAACGACGTCAGCGTGACACCGTTCGACGATCTCGACCGGGCGGCGTACCCGTTCCAGTTGCAGCGCAACAAGGGCTGGTTCACGCTCCACGCCAGTCACGCGGTGACCGGGGTCGGGGACACGCCCAACCCGGTGCGGGAACGCAGCCAGGTCCAGCCGGACAGCACGTACGAGTACACGCTGTCGTTGCGTCCGTTGACGTCGCAGGAGGCACGGGCGGGGCTGCCGACCGGCGGCTGACTCGGCGGGCCTCGTAAATGGGTGGTGAAGGCCTCCTTGCCTACTCTGAAGGTAGGGAAGGAGGCCTTCACGGCTGCCCGGCTAGCGGAACAACTTGTAATTGAGGACGATGTAGCCGGAATTCGCGGCGATCTTGACATCGTTCACGCTGAGCCATCCGGCCGTTCCCTGGGATGTCCTCAGACAATGTTGACCACCGGCGAATATCACCTCCGGTCCGGGGACCGGTCCCTTTCCCTCCGAAACGATCTTCGGGCACTGCGTCGCGGCTTCCTGCTCGGTTCCGTAGTAATAGAACAGGCCTGATCGATTGGAGGACAGATTGCTTCCGTCGAAGTGGAGGTCCATGTCGCCATTGGGGCCTGTCGCGGATGCCGCGGTGGCGCCGGGCTTGTCGAGGTCGAACGCCGTATCCGCGTCGAGTTTCACCTGCTCTGGGACGGCTTCGGCGGGTTTGTTCTCCTGGTGCTGTGTGCCGGTGGCACTCTGCGACGACGGCGTGGACGGCGTACTCCGGTCGTCGGCGCCTTTCGCCGGCTGCGCACTGGTGTTGATGAGTGCCACGAGCACCGCGCTCACCAAGCCCACCACCGCGGTTATGAGGGCCGCCAGAATTACTCCACGTCGGCTGACAAATGCCGCGGTCACCGCCGGATCCGAAGTTTTGACATTTCCCGGCCGGTTGGTTTTCTTCCGGTCGCGATCATTGTTCGTCAAGTGGTCTCCCCTGCCAAAAGATGCTGAAGGAGGCTACAACAAGATCAAGGACCAACCGGTGTCGAGACACGTACGGGCGGCCGCTGTCCGGGTGATGTCAGGCATGGGTCGGACTCTTCGTCCTTGCAGCCGCTAGTCTTGATCTTCGACTGCGAGGGAGACTGAATTCATGGCGGAATGGGCCGATCTGGTCGCGTTCGTACGACACGAATATCGGGTGATGAAGGACGAACCGGACGAAATTCGCATCCGGTTGTCCTACGGTGACGACGACTACGAAGAGCGGGCCCAAACCGTGGTCATCGCGCGGGAGATCTTCGACCGTCGCGAGGACTGGGTGCAGATCGCGACGCCTTTCGCCCGGGTAGACGAGGTCGACCTGGCGACCGTGCTGACCGAGATCGGCAACACCATCGTCGTCGGGGGATTGGTGGTCATGGGAGAGCATCTGGTGTTGCGCCATTCCCTGCCGCTGGTGAATCTCGACATCAACGAGTTCACCGACCCGCTCGAGCTCGTCGCGGGTTCGGCGGAGCTACTGGAGCAGCAGTTCACCGGACGCGACGACTACTGATCCCCGGGATCTCCTCGAAGGAGGTCACGCGTTCGCATTCCTCTTCGGAGAGCTTGTCGATGGCTGCCCGGTACGCCTGCGCTTGAGCCGTGCCGGGCAGCTGTCCGCCGAGGAGAAGCGGAAGCCCGAGCTCGAAACCACAGCGGGCCCGCGTCCCGTGGCGGTGCCGGGCGCGGGCGACCGCGGTGGCGACGCGGAGCCCGTGCTCGGTGCCCGGCGGCGTCGCGGGACGGTCGGTTTCGATGGCCGCGAACCGGAATCCGTCGGCCTGGTCGCATTTGTCGCACCCGACGGGCCCCGAGCCGAGGCGGCTGCCGCAGTCGGTGCAGGTCAGCCTGTCGTAAGCGGCGTCGACGACCCGCCACTCGAACAGGGAAGTGTCGACGACCACCGTTTCGGCGAGGTCGGTTTCCTCCGTGGTCCCAGCGGAGACACCGTATTCGGCGAGGAACAGCCGCCAGCGGTCTTCGATGCTCGCCTCGACGGCCGCCAAGGCCTCGGCGGGGCGCCCGCCGCGTGGAAGAGCGGTCATGGACAGGATTCTATTTCGCGCGGATGAGGGTGTCCGCGTCGATGCAGAGGCGACCGTCGTGCGGGACGACCGTCAGCTCATGCGTTTCCGTGGGGGAAGGACGGCCATCGCGATAATGCAGGGTGATCCGGACCCGGACGGTGGTCGCGGAGGTGGCCGACGCACTGTGCACGTCCACCGCGCTGATCCTGCCCCAATGGGCTTCGTAATCGCTCTGGCCGCGGCGCTGGAGGTTCGGGCCGATCAACGGCCAGCCGGCCCGGGTGTCGGGCATCAGGCGGTAATAGGCGGTGACGAACTGGGCGATGTCCTCGTTCGTGGCGGGCTGGGGCACGGTGGACGTCGTACTGGTCGTGGTGCTGGTCGTCGGGGTCGGCGCGATCACGGCGGGAATCGGTGTCCCGGCCGTCTGGAAGGACCCCGCGAAATGGACGCCCACGAAAATGGCCGCCAGCAACGAACCCGAGACCCCGAGGATCAGGAACACCAGCCAGGCGTTGACCTGTGAGTGCCGCACGTTGTAGACGTTCGTCGTTCCGGTGGTGCTCGGATTGGCGCCGTCACGGCGGACGAGTACCTGCGAGATACCGCTGATCAGCCCGGTCGCGAGGGTGAACGCGACCACCAGACCCCAGGCCAGGAAGTTGGTCTTGAGGTCGGTCGCGAAATTGATCGCGGTGCCGAGGGCGGCCGCGATGCAGGCGCCGAGCAAGGACCAGAACCATGTCGAACCCGCCCGGTTCAAGATCTTCTCCTCTGCCGAAGCCGTCGGCTTACAACTCGCGAGGCGGCGAGGCCTTGTTACGACAGGCGTCATCCGTGGCCCTATCGTGATCGGCTTAGGCGGTTTGGGGGAGCGAATGACATCTTCGCGCTGGGGTGGTCTCGCGGCTCTGCTGGCGGGATTCTTCGTGCTCCTGCTGGACACGACGATCGTCGCCGTGGCGAGCCCGAGCATCCAAGCCGACCTCGGCGGGGATGTCGCCGCGTTGTTCTGGGTGACGGCGGGCTACCTGCTCGCGTTCTCGGTTCCGTTGCTGGTGGCCGGCAGGCTCGGCGATCTCTTCGACCCCAAGCGGGTCTACCTCTTCGGCATGGGAGGCTTCGCCCTCGCCTCCGCGCTGTGCGGGATCGCGCCGTCGATCGGCTGGCTCATCGCCTTCCGGATCCTGCAAGGCCTGGCCGCGGCCGCGATGTCGCCTCAACCGCTCACGCTGATCCGTCGGCTCTTCGCCGACGATGAGCGAGGTCGCGCTTTCGGTATCTGGGGCTCGGTGGCGGCGGCCGCCACCTTGCTCGGTCCGGTGCTGGGCGGACTGCTGACCGCGAGCTTGGATTGGCGCTGGATCTTCTGGGTGAACGTGCCGCTCTGCGCCGTGGCCGTCGTCATGGGTGTTCGCCTGATTCCGGGAAGCCGGGGAGGCACCGCCCGTTTCGACCTGCTCGGCGCCGCGCTGAGTACGGCCGGCCTGAGCCTTCTCGTCTGGGCGCTGCTGTCGTGGAGCCCGCTCTCGCCGCCTGCCGCCGTCCTCGCCGTCGTGCTGTTGGCTGGCTTTTGGTTCCAAGAACGCAGACAAGGCGCGGACGCGCTCGCGCCTTTGCGCCTCTATCGTTCGTCCGGGTACTTGTCCGCGAGCCTCGCGATGGCGTCGCTCGGCGCGACCGTGCTCGCGATGGCGCTTCCCACAATGCTGTACATCCAGGAAATGCGACGCTTCGGACCGATCGAGGCGGCGCTGGTCCTCGCACCGGACGCCGTCGTCGCGATCCTGCTGTCACCACCGGCCGGCCGCTGGGTCGACCGGGTGGGTGGGCGCCGACCGGCGATCCTCGGCATGAGCCTGCTCGCGACGAGCCTGCTGCTCATCGGGCTGGTGGTGGTGCTGAACCTGAATCCGTGGTGGATCTCCGTGGGCGCCGCGCTGCTCGGTGCCGCCAACGCGATGGCGTGGTCGCCGCTTTCCGCCATCGCGATGGCATCCGTCGATCCGGAGGCCGCGGGTGGCGCTTCGGGCCTGTTCAACACGGTGAGGCAGGTGGGTGCGGTGGGCGGGGTCGCGGTGACCGGGGCGATTCTGGCGGGGTTGGAATCTCGGCCGGGGTTGGGTTTTGGCGTTGTGTTCGGGTTCGTGGGGATTGTTGCTGTGGGTGGGGTTGTGGCGGCGTTTCGGTTGCCGGGGGTTGTGCGGGTCGAGGTTGGTTGATTCGGTTTCTGTCGGGTTTGTTGCCGGGGTACGCGAGGGTGACCGGGCCGGGTGAGCGAGCCTAATCAGATCACTCTCCAGTGTTGTTCGTGAGTTTTTGATTGTTGCTTAAAATTACGAACGCATGTTCGATTTCTTCGGGTATTATGGAGTTGTGTCCGAGACCTTCCTTCCCGAGTTGCCGCAGGAACTGTGGCGCGCTGGCAAGCTGGAGCTTGCACATGGCGTGCAGCACGCTTTGCAGGTGATCCGGATGGCGACCGCCTGCCTGGGGCGGTTCCTGGCGGAGATCGAGGATCGCGGCGTCAAAGACTTGTACGGGCATGGCAGTACGGCGAGCTGGTTCGCCGAAATCGCGGGACTATCACGCGGCGAAGCGGGTGCGGTGGTGAAGCGGGCGATCGCCCTGAATCCCACCCGGGCTCTGGATGGCACGGAGGTTCCGCCTGTTGCTCCCGCCACTGCTGCGGTCGCGGCTCAGGGATTGGTCGGGGATGAGCGGATCGATCAGATCCTGGAGATCTTGAAAAACCTCCCAGCCGAGATTTCGGCTGAGGAGCGGGCGGGCGCGGAGCAGATCCTCGCCAACCTTGCCCCGACCGCCGGACCCCGCCAACTCGCCGGCGCCGAAGCGAAACTGCAGGGCTGGCTCAACCCCGACGGCAACGAACCCAAAGACCCCGAACCCAAAGAACCACGCCGCGAGATCACCCTGGAACGCCGCAAAGACGGCTTCTGGAAACTCACCGGTCTGCTCGATGACGAGACCGGTGCCCGCACCGCCGCCGCTCTGGAAGCACACGCCCAGCCACGGCCGGTCGACGAATTCGGGCAAGCGGATCTGCGGATGAAGTGCGAGCGCATGGGAGACGCCTGGGCCGAGCTACTCGACCTGGCGATCGCGTGCCCAGACCAACCGGGTACCAGCGGCTACCGGACCTTGGTGCACGTGACCATCGGGCTCGAGGAACTCAAATCCGGCCTCGGCACCGCCTGCCTCGACTACGTCGGAACGATGACCGCGCGGGACGCCCGGCTAGCCGCTTGTGACTGTCTGATGTTGCCGGTGGTGATGGGTTCCTCGGGTGAACCTCTGGACATGGGCCGCCTAAGACGCTTCGTCACCCCCGGGCAGCGGCGTGCGTTGAATATCCGGGACGGTGGTTGCGCATTCCCGGGATGTCATCGGAAACCCAAGAATTGCCACGCTCACCACATTCATCACTGGGCGGACGGCGGCCCGACCGATCTCCGGAACCTCGTACTGCTCTGTGGTTTCCATCATCGGCTGATTCACCACGGTGACTGGGAAGTACGGATGGCCGCCGATGGGCTACCGGAGTTCATCCCACCCCAGTATCGAGATCCGCTTCGAAAACCTCGGCGCAACACCCTGCACCACGTCTGACCACCGAGGAGCCCGCCAGCCATTCAGGCGACGGGCCCCTCGGCATGCCCAGCGGACAAAACCGGGGCTGCCCTATGGGTTATTGCCGGTGGTCAGGTCTGCTTGGTCAGCTTGCGGGTGAGATCGTCCAGACAGGCGCTGAGTTCTTCGGGACTGGAGAGGTCAAGGTGCACGCAGTCGACGACGCCGGTATCGAGGTTTCCGACCTCGAGTTCGGCTTCGCCGCTGGTCCAGATGCAGAACCAGCCCACCATGTCGCCGGTCTCGCAGACAACCGAGGCCGTTCCCTTCTCGTGTTCAGCGCCGAGAGTGAGTTGCCATTGGACCGCGGTAGCTTCCCACTTCGGTGCGTAGGCATGGACGACCGCGACGAAGTGGGCGAGTTCGATCACCTGCCTATGCTATGCGCCGCGTTGACCAGCAACCCGCCCTAAACCGCCGAATCCCACCAGTTCAGCACCGATGTCGCGGCCAGGTGGGCCTTCGAAGTGATCCGCGGGTCGTGGTCCACGGCACGATGACCGGAACCGGTCGTCGAGTGCACGGACGAACGTCGAGAACCCGAGACCCATTCGCAGCTCCAGCCACGGAGCATGCCTAAGACCTTAGGCCTGATGCCGCCGCGCGAGCGCCTCCGAACCTTGGGCCAGCAGCGTGACGTCAGCGCCGACCAGGACGAACGAGGCACCGGCGTCGAGGTAGCGCTGCGCCTGCGCCGGGTCGAACGCGTTGACGCCGACCGGCTTTCCCCGAGCAAGAACGGCCTCGAAGGTGCGCAAGACGGCCGCGGTGACATCGGGGTGCGTCTGCTTCCCGAGCAGGCCCATCGAGGCGGCCAGATCGGACGGTCCGACGAACACCCCGTCGACGCCGTCGACCGCGGCGATCTCGGCGGCGGCCGCGACCCCCGCCGTCGACTCGATCTGGACGAACAGCGACGTGAACTCCTCCGCCTTCGCGAGGTAGTCCTCGACCCGGTTCCAGCGCGCGGACCGGGAGAGGGCGCTGCCGACACCGCGCACGCCTCGCGGCGGATAGCGGACGGCCCGCACCACGGCTTCCGCCTCCTCGGCGCTGTCGACCATGGGCACCAACAGGTTCTGGGCGCCCAGGTCGAGCAGTTGCTTCAGCGCCACCGCGTCACCGGACGGAGCGCGCACCACCGGCGTGATCGGATACGCGGCGATCGTCTGCAGCAACGACTGCACGGTCTCCAGTCCGGCGGGGGAGTGCTCGGTGTCGACGAGCAGCCAGTCGAGCCCGGAACCCGCGCAGATCTCCGCGACGACCGGACTGCCCGACGTGACCCACATGCCGATCCGCGGCCGCTCGCCCAACCGATCCCGGAACGGCGGGTCTAGACGAAGCGGCATGTGATCGCCCCCAGATCCCGGTAATCGGCGGTCACGGTGTCCCCGGGGTGCACCCACATCGGCCGCGTGAAAGACCCGGCCAGCACGATGTCTCCCGGATCGAGCTTGTCACCGTGTTGAGCGAGTTTGTTCGCCAGCCAGGCGACACCGTTCGCGGGGTGGTTCAGCACCGCGGCGGCGACACCGGATTCCTCGATGGTCTCGTTCCGGTACAGCAGCGCCGAAACCCACCGCAGATCGACGGCGTCCACGGCGACCGGGTTGCCGCCGTAGACCATGCCGCCCATGGCCGCGTTGTCGCTGATCGTGTCCACGATGGTCCGGCCGGCCATCTCGATGCGCGACGAAAGGATCTCCAGCGCGGGTACCACGTACTCGGTCGCCCGCAGCACGTCGAACACCGTGGTGTCCGGTCCGGCGAGGGAGTCACGGAGCACGAAGGCCAGTTCGACCTCGATGCGCACGTTCGAGAACCGGCTGTGTTCGATCACGGAACCGTTCTCGAACACCATGTCCGCGAAGATGGCGCCGTAGTCGGGTTCGGTGATTCCGGTCGCGGCCTGCATGACCTTCGACGTCAGCCCGATCTTGCGGCCGACCGGACGACGACCCGCCGCGATGCCCCGCCGCCGCCATTCGTTCTGCACGGCGTACGAGTCCTCGACGGTCATGTCCGGATAGCGCGCCGTCAGCAGCGGGATCGTCTCCCGTGCCTCCTCCGCGGCCGCCAGTTCGTCGGCGATCGCGGTGATCGTTTCCTGTTCGAGCATCTCTCCCGCCTCAGAGCTGGTTGCCGAGTTTGTACTCGCCCTGTTTCCACGCCGGCAGTTCGCCTTCGTCGTCACCCTTTCGCGTGTACGAGAAGCCATCGGCGCCGATGGTGACCTCCAGCTCGCTGTCATCGGTCCGCGCGACGACGGGCTGCGGCTTGCCGTCGAGGTCGAGCACCAGCGAGGCGTCGGTGTACCAGGACGGGACCACCGGCGTGCCCCACCAGTCGCGGCGCTGGTTGTCGTGCACGTCCCAGGTGACGACGGGGTTGTCCGGGTCGCCGGTGTAGTAGTCCTGCGTGTAGATCTCGACGCGGTGCCCGTCGGGGTCGCGAAGGTACAGGTAGAACGCGTTCGACACGCCGTGCCTGCCCGGTCCGCGTTCGATGTGGTCCGACATCCGCAGCGAACCGAGTTTGTCGCAAATGGACAGGATGTTGTGCTTCTCGTGCGTGGCGAAGGCGACGTGGTGCATCCGCGGCCCGTCTCCGCCGGTCATCGCGGTGTCGTGCACGGTGGGCTTGCGGCGCATCCAGGCCGCGTAGGTCGTGCCCTGATCGTCCTGGATGTCTTCGGTGACCCGGAAGTTGAGGTCTTCCATGTGCTTCACCGCGAGCGGGACGTCCGGCGTGACCTGGTTGAAGTGGTCGAGCCGCACCAGCGCACCCGGCAGGTGCAGGTCGTAGCGCCAGCCGAGGCGCTCCACGTGCTGGACGTCGTGGAAGAACTCGATGGGGAAGCCGAGCGGATCCTGCACCCGCACCGAGTCGCCGATGCCCTTGGTGTAGCCGTCCGCACGACGTTCGACCCGGCAGCCCAGTTCGGTGTAGAACGCGACTGCCTTGTCCAGGTCCTCGGGCGACCGCACCCGGTACGAGAAGGCCGCGACCGCCGCGACCGGTCCCTGGCGCAGCACGAGGTTGTGGTGGATGAACTCGTCGATCGTGCGGAGACTGATCGTCGTCTCGTCCTCTTCGGTCACCGTCAGGCCGAGGACATCGGCGTAGAACGCGCGCGAGCGCGCCAGATCGGTGACAACGAGTTCCATGTACGCGCAGCGCAGGACGTCCGGCGGCGGCGATTTGGGGGTGGGGATCGGCTTCATTGCGTCATCCTTTGTGGACAGTGGAGGTGGGGTCAGCCCTTACCGAAGGCGGGGTTGTGCACCTCGCCGAGATTGATGTGCACCGCCTGCTGGTCGGTGTAGAAGTCGATCGAGCGGTAGCCGCCCTCGTGCCCCAGCCCGGACGCCTTCACCCCGCCGAAGGGCGTGCGCAGATCGCGGACGTTGTTCGAGTTGAGCCACACCATGCCCGCCTCGACGGACTGCGCGAAGTTGTGCGCCCGCTTGAGGTCGTTGGTCCAGACGTAGGCCGCGAGCCCGTACTTCGTGTTGTTCGCGAGTTCGAGCGCCTCTTCCTCGCTGTCGAACGGCGTGATCGCGACGACCGGGCCGAAGATCTCCTCCTGGAAGATCCGGGCGTCCGGTTTGACGTCGGCGAACACCGTCGGCGCCACGTAGTTCCCGGTCGGGAAGCCGTCCGGACGGCCGCCGCCGGCGACGAGCCTGCCCTCGGTCTTGCCGATCTCGATGTACTTCATGACCTTGTCGTAGTGCTCGGGGTGCACCAGGGCGCCGACTTCGGTCTTGGGGTCGCTCGGGTCGCCGACCACGACGCGTTTGGCCTGCGCGGCGTAGCGCTCGACGAACTCGTCGTAGATCGCGCGCTCGACCAGGATGCGGCTGCCCGCGGTGCAGCGTTCGCCGTTGAGCGAGAACACGCCGAAGATCGTCGCGTCGATCGCGGTCTCCAGATCGGCGTCGGCGAAGACGATGGCGGGCGACTTGCCGCCCAGTTCCATCGACAGTCCTTTGAGGAACGGCGCCGCGTTGCCGAAGATCAGGCTGCCGGTGCCACTCTCGCCGGTGAACGAGATCAGCGGGACGTCCGGATGCTTCACCAGCGCGTCGCCGGCGTCTTCACCGAAGCCGTTGACGAGGTTGAAAACCCCCGCCGGCAGTCCGGCCTCCTCGAAGATCTCCGCCCACAGCGACGCGGAAAGCGGCGTGAACTCCGCGGGCTTGAGCACGACGGTGTTGCCGGTCGCCAGCGCGGGCGCGAGTTTCCACGACTCCAGCATGAACGGCGTGTTCCACGGCGTGATCAGCCCGGCGACACCGATCGGCTTGCGGTTGACGTAGTTCACCTGGCGGCCGGGCACCTTGTAGGTGTCGTCGGCCTGCGCGACGATCAGGTCGGCGAAGAACCGGAAGTTCTCCGCGGCCCGCCGTGCCTGGCCCAGCGCCTGCGAAATCGGCAAGCCGGAGTCGAAACTCTCCAGCGCCGCCAGCCGCTTGTCCCGCGACTCGACGAGATCGGCGATGCGGTTGAGCACCCGCGAGCGCTCGCGCGGCAGCAGCTTCGGCCAGGGGCCCTCGGTGAACGCCTTCCGCGCGGCGGCGACGGCGCGGTCGATGTCGGCCTTCTTGCCCGCGGCGGCCTGGACGTAGACCTCGTTGGTCACGGGGTCGATCACGTCGAAGACGGCGCCGTCGGCCGAATCGACGAGTTCGCCGCCGATGTAGTGCCGGATCCGCTCCGGGACACCGTCCGGGATCGGCCGGGGAGTCGTGCTGGTCAAGATTCCTCCTCAGTCAGCGCTTGGCGCGCTCTCGAGCGTCCAAAAAGGCCTGCATGGTGGCCCAGCGGTGATTGCGCGCGGCGAATTCGATGTCGAGCGGGTCGGCTTTCGCGGAGATCAGCCGGAGGATCTCTTCGTGCTCCTCGACCGACCGGTGAGCGCGGTCGGGGACGAACGCGAACGTGGAGTCGCGCAGCCCGGACAGCCGGGTCCAGCCCTGGTGCACGAGGTCGAGGATCTGCGGGTTGGGGCAGCATTCGAAGAGCAGCGAGTGGAACTGCTGGTTCAGCGCGGTGAATTCGTGCGCGTCGAAATGGTCCAGCAGCGCGATCATGCGCTCGTTCACCCGCCGCGCCCGCGCGATGTTCTCTTCGGACAGCTGCGGTGCGGACAGCGCGGTGGCGACGCCTTCGACGACGCCGAGCGTCTGCATCGCGTGGACGTACTCGTTCTGGTCCACCATCGCCACACGCGCGCCGACGTTGCGTTCGAAGGTCACCAGCCGTTCGGCCTCCAGCCGCCGGATCGCCTCGCGCACCGGGACGACGCTCATGTCGAGCGCGCCGGCGATCTCGGCGAGCACCAGTCGGTAGCCGGGTCCGTACTCGTGCCGGGCGATCCGCTCACGCAGCCACTCGTAGGCGAGTTCTGATTTGCTGGTCGTCTTCACTGCTTCTTCTGCCATGCCTCATACCTTTCCCGCCACAACGGGTTCAGCGGGAAGAGCCCCTCGATCGGGCGGCCCTGTCCGACCTGCTCGGCGATCCAGGAGTCTTCGTCCTCCTGGACGAGCGCCGCGTCGGCGATCTCTTCGGCCAGCGACGGCGGGATGACCACCACGCCGTCGTCGTCGCCGACGATGATGTCCCCGGGCAGCACGGTCGCCCCGCCGCAGGCGACCGCGACGTCGGTGTCCCACGGCACGTGCTTGCGCCCGAGTACCGCCGGATGCGCGCCCTGGGAGAACACCGGCAGCCCGGTCGCGGCGACGGCTTCGAAGTCGCGGACCCCGCCGTCGGTGATCACGCCGGCGGCGCCGAGGTACCGCGCCCGCAATGCCAGGATGTCGCCGAGCGTGCCGGAACCCTTGTCACCGCGGGCTTCGATGACGATCACCTCGCCGGCGCCGACCGAGTCGAAGAGCCGCTTCTGGGCGTTGTAGCCGCCACCGTGGGATTTGAAGAGGTCCTCGCGGTTCGGGACGAAACGCAAGGTGCGTGCCGTGCCGACGACCTTCGACCCGGGCAGGTTGGGGCGCACGCCGTCGATCGCGACGTTGTTCAGCCCTCGCTTGCGCAGCTGGGCGGACAGACCCGCGACGGGCGCACGCAGCAACTTGGCGCGCAGTTCCTCGCTCAGCGCGGGAGCGTCCTCCTCGACAGGTGTTTCGACGGGCGTGCCCCAGGCTTCGGCGCGCTGCTTGTCGTCGACCTCGGGCAGGCTGCCGATGTCCGAAAAGGCCCGGATGCCCTGGGAAACGGTGGTGTGGAGCCGTCCGCTGCTCAGCGAGGTGCCGGGAACGTCCACTTCGACCACGACGACGTCGCCGGGGGAGACCACGGTCGAGCCGGCGGGGGTTCCGGTGAGGATGACGTCGCCCGGTTCGAGCGTGAAGTGCTGAGAGAGATCGGAAACGAACTGCCGCAAGGGGAACAGCAGCCCGGCGGTGGTGTCCTCCTGCACCAGGTCGCCGTTCACCCACGTGCGGACGCGCAGCGACGACGGATCGACGTCGCGCGCGTCGATGAGGCCGGGGCCGAGCGGGGTGTAGCCGTCGCCGCCCTTGGACCGGACGTTGGAGCCCTTGTCCGCGGCGCGCAGATCGTAGAGGCCGAAGTCGTTCGCGGCGGTCACCGCGGCGACGTGGTCCCAAGCCTGGTCCGGTTTGACCCAGCGGGCCGTGGTGCCGATGACCAGCGCGATCTCGCCTTCGAAGGCCAGCAGTTCGGTGCCCGCCGGGCGTTCGACCGTGCCGCCGGACGTGCCGATCGAGCTCGACGGCTTGAAGAAGTACGACGGGTTCGCCGGACGCCGTCCACGCTGCTCCGCGCGGGAGGCGTAACTGAGATGGACGGCGATGATCTTGCCCGGCCGGGTCTCCAACGGACCGGACGGCGATGTTGCCTCGTAAGTGCCCATGTTCCCCTGAATCCTCGACCCTTGCTTCGTATCTAATAACGTATATGATTCCGTGCCACAGTGGCAAGGTGGCCGACGACAAAGGAGTCCACGTGTCGAACCCAGCCCAGGATGAACGCCTATCCGGCCGGTCCGCCCCACCGTCCTCCGACCGGCGCCGGGTCGCCTTCGCGACCGTCGTCGGCACCACCGTCGAGTGGTACGACTTCTTCGTTTACGCGTCCGCGGCCGGTCTCGTCTTCGGCAAGCTGTTCTTCTCCGGCCTCGGGGCGAACAGCACGCTCGTTTCCTTCGCCACCGTGGGCGTGAGCTTCCTGTTCCGTCCGCTCGGCGCGTTCCTCGCCGGGCATTTCGGCGACAAGTACGGCCGTCGCGTGGTCCTGGTGCTCACCCTGATCCTGATGGGTGCCGCGACCACGCTGATCGGGGTGCTCCCGACGTTCGACCAGATCGGGGTCCTCGCGCCGGTACTGCTGATCCTGCTGCGGATCCTGCAGGGGATTTCGGCGGGCGGGGAATGGGGTGGCGCCGTCCTGATGGCGGTCGAACACGCGCCGTCGAAGCGACGGGGGCTCTTCGGCGCCTCACCGCAGATCGGCGTCCCGCTCGGGCTGCTGCTGGCGTCCGGTGTGCTGGCGCTGACCAGCCTGCTCGTCCCCGGGCAGGCGTTCCTCGACTGGGGCTGGCGGATCCCGTTCCTGCTCAGCGTCGGGCTGATCCTGGTCGGTCACTACGTGCGGCGCCGGGTCGAGGAGAGCCCGGTCTTCCGCGAGATCGCCGAACGTCGTGAGCAGACCCGGACGCCGATCATCCAGCTGTTCCGCAAACACGCCGTGCTCGTCGTGGTGGCCGCGCTGGTGTTCGCGGGCAACAACGCCGTCGGCTACATGACCACCGGCGGCTACATCCAGAACTACGCGACCAACCCGAAGGGCCCGATCGGGCTCGACCGCGGCCCGGTGCTCTGGGCGGTGACGGCGTCCGCGGCGACCTGGCTGATCTCGACGTGGGCGGCGGGCGCGGTCTCCGACCGCATCGGCAGGCGCCGCACCTACGTCGTCGGCTGGATCGCGCAGCTCGCCGGTATCGCGGTGCTGTTCCCCTTGGTGGACACCGGGAACATCGTGCTGCTGGCGCTGGGGTTGATCATCCTCAGCGTCGGGCTCGGATTCACCTACGGCCAGCAGGCGGCGTTCTACGCGGAGCTGTTCCCCGCGTCGATCCGGTTCTCCGGCGTGTCGATCTCGTATGCGCTGGGCGCGATCCTCGGTGGCGCGTTCGCGCCGACGATCGCCACCGCACTGGTCGACGCGACCGGTACTTCGGTGTCCGTCGCCGTCTATCTGGGCGGGATGACCGTCGTCGGTCTCATCGCCACGTTGTTGTTGCGTGACCGGTCGGGAATCCCGCTCGGGCCCGACCACGAAGCCGAGCAGGCGGTCAGCCCGCTCCGCTTCGCCAAGTGATCCCGCCGTCCGTGACGCTCACCCGCCGAGAGCGTCACGGACGGCCTTCGCCGCCGCCTTGAGCCGCTCCGCGAGCTCGGCGGGGGTTCGTGTGCTGGACAGGTAGACGACCGCGAGCGCGGCCGGAGCGTGCCCGCGCAGGGGGAGTGGCACGGCCACCGAGCTGAGGTTCTCGATCACCTCGCCGTGGCTGTCCGCGTAGCCGCGGTCGACGACTTCCCGGACATCGGCCGGCCGGTCCTCTTCCGGAAGCTGCGAGAGAATCGCGCGGCCCGGGGCGCCCGCGGTGAACGGATGCCTGGACCCCGGGCGCTGCGCGACGGACGCGACGGCGTGCCGGGGTTCCACGCTGACCAGGGTCACGCATTCCTCGCGGTCCATCACCGCGACGAAACACGTCATGCCGAGTTCGTTCGCAACGGCGGTCAGCTCGGGCAGCGCCGCGGCCTGCAGATCGTGTTTGATCCCCGCCGCCAGCGCGGCCAACCGCGCGCCGAGTTCGTATTTCCCGGCGGGTTCCCGCGTGAGAAGCCCGTGCTCTTCGAGGGTGCGGATGAGCCGGTACGCGATCGACCGGTGCACCTCCAGTCGTTCGGCGATCCGGTCGACGCTGAGCGGTTCTTGGGCGTCGGCAAGCACTTCGAGGACGCGGATGCCGCGGCTGAGCGTCTGGGACGTGCTCGCGGTCTTGCGGGAGTCCGAAACCATCGTATACGATCCATTTCGATAGTTGAACTGGCTGTTCGATTATAGAACAGGAACCGGACGATGATGTCACGCAAAACCAGTTTTCCGCCGGGATCGAGCCTCTATCGCCCGCCCGCGCAGTTCTTCCGAGGCTGTCTGGGCCGGTTCGCGACGGGTGTCGCGGTGGTGACCTTCGACGCCGCGACGAAACGACACGGTCTGACGGTGAACTCCTTCACCGCGGTCTCGATGGATCCGCCGCTCGTCCTCGTTTCGATCCAGCGCACCGTGAAGAGCCACGATCTGCTCAAGGACCGCCCGTTCGCGGTCAACGTCCTCGGCGCCGAGCAGGAGGCGCTCGCGATGAACTTCGCCGGCCGTCCGACTCCGGAAGGCGCGCCGACGTGGGTCGAGGGCGGGCACGCGCCGAGGCTCGGCGGCGTTCTGAGCTGGTTCGACTGCACGCCGTGGGCCACCTACGACGGTGGTGACCACACCTTGTTCCTCGGTGAGGTGCGGGAGTTCGACTACCGCTCCGGTGACGCGCTCGGTTTCGTCGACGGGCGGTTCTCGACGATCCACGAATCCGCGCAAGGTCACGAATCCCTGTTCTGACAACGACGTCCACCCGAGAAGGAGCACGACATGGGAGCCCGTACCGGACAGCAGTACCTCGACAAGCTCAACGCGATGACGCCGGAGCTGTACGTCGACGGCGAGAAGGTGACCGCCAAGGTCGCCGAGCATCCGGCGTTCCGCAACAACGCGCTGACCTACGCGAAGCTGTTCGACCTCCAGCACGATCCGGCGCACCGTGACGTCCTGACCTACGAATCGCCGACCACGGGGGAGCGGGTCGGCATGTCGTTCCTGGTGCCGCGCAGCGAGGAAGACCTCAAGCGCCGCCGTGCCGCCTTCTCCGTATGGGCCGAATACTCCAACGGTTTCCTGGGTCGCACCGGCGACTACATGAACTCGTCGCTCACCGCCCTCTCGACGGCGAAGAAGTTCTTCTCGCAGGCCGATCCCGTCTACGGCGAGCGCATCGAGAAGTACTACGAGATGGCGCGCGAGAACGACTTGCTCGCGACGCACACCTTGATCCCGCCGCAGGTCAACCGATCGGTTTCGGGCAGCCAGCAGGGTGGCGGGAACTTGTCGGCGAAGGTGGTGGAGGAACGGGAGGACGGCATCGTCGTCCGCGGTGCCCGGATGCTCGCCACGATCGCGCCGATCGCCGACGAACTCCTGGTCTTCCCCTCGACCGTCCTGCGCGGAACCCCCGAGGACGCCCCGTATTCCTACGCTTTCGCCGTCCCGAACGACGCGCCAGGGCTGAAGTACTTCTGCCGCGCCGGGCTCGACCACGGCCGCTCGACCTTCGATGAACCGCTGGCCTCCCGGTTCGAGGAGATGGACGCGGTCGTGGTGTTCGACGACGTCTTCGTCCCGAACGAGCGGGTCTTCCTGCTGGGGCATCCGGAACTGTGCAACGCCTGGTACTCCGAGACCGGCGCCGGCGCGCTCATGACCCACCAGGTCGTCACGCGCACGCTGGCCAAGACGGAGTTCTACCTCGGACTCGCCAGTGAGATCGCCGCCGCGATCGGCATCGGCGGCTTCCAGCACATCCAGCAGGACCTCTCGGAGCTGATCTCCTACGTCGAGATCGAGAAGGCCGTGCTGCGTGCGGCGGAGGCCGACGGGAAGCTCAGCGAGGACGGCGTCTTCCTGCCCAAATGGGAAGTCCTGAACGCCGCCCGGAACTGGTACCCCACGAAGGTCTCGCCGCGGCTGACCGAGATCATCCGCAAATTCTCCGCGTCCGGCCTCATGGCGCTGCCGGGCGAGGCGGACTTCGAGGCGGAGGGTCGCCCCGACATCGACACCTACCTCCAGTCGGCCACCCTGCCCGCCAAGGACCGCGCGCGGCTGTTCAAGCTGGCCTTCGACGCGTCGGTCTCGAGCTTCGCCGGACGGGAATCGCTGTACGAGTACTTCTTCTTCGGCGACCCGGTGCGGATGGCCGGAGCGCAGGTGAACGCGTACCCGAGGGAAGCACTGCAGGAACGGGTCCGGGAACTCTTGGCACGCGAAGGCCGGTGAGTGCGGATTTCGCCGAAATCGCCGTGAATTCGAACGGATAGCGACAGTCGGAAAGCGTCCGTCATCCATTGGGTGACGGACGCTTTTTCACGTCGTGCGGCGGACGAGTATGTATCGACCATGATGTGTCCTGCTTTTGTCCAAATTCCCGTCATCACGAATCCGTGAGCCGGTTACGACGTTCGAGTTAATCTCCGCATCGACCATTCAAGTCCGCCATGACCGTGCGCAAAAATCCAGGTGCTCTGCTCGGCGAAGGCCAGGACGAAGCGAGGCGGCGGGGGAGACATGATCGAAACCATGCAGTGCGCGGGCGCGGACTTCTGCGAAGAGCTTTCGGGTTCGGATGACACCTCCTTCGCCCGTTTCTACGAGGGCGACCCACCGTCCCGGCTAATACATTCAACAGAAAACTTGACGCTGCTGGCCGATATGTCGCCGCTCGTACTCGGACATCTCCTGCTCCTGCCGTCGAACCATCACTTGTCGTTCGCGCAGGTGCTTTCCCGTCACCAGGACGAGGTGTGCGGCCTCGTCGACGATTTCATGCCGCTGTACCGCGAGACCTTCGGCGAGCCGCTGATCCTCGAACACGGGTCGAGCGCCGGACAGGAGAGCCACGCGTGCATCACGCACGCGCATCTGCACTTTCTCCCCGTCGACGGCGACGCCGTGGACGATCTCCTGATCGGAGACGGCCTGTTCCATCGGGATCTGGATTCACTTGGGGAACTCGCGCTCGCCCCGTGGCCGTCTTCCGCCTATTTTCTTCGCGTGTACCGGGAGAAAGTCCGGGTATACCTGCCGACCGGCGCGCAGAAAAGGCAGTATCTCCGCTCGATCGTCGGTGCCGTACTGGCGATCGAGGATCCGGAATGGGACTACGCGGTGGTGATGCGGAAAAGGGATCTTCGCGAGACCCTGCGAATGGTGGATTACTGGCCTGGGAAACTTCGTGGCGACGATCTGGAGCTGTCCTGTGGTGAGTGAGAAATTCTCGGACGAACCGACGAGACTGGCCACGACGATCGTGCCGTTGTTCGCCGGGCAGGCGCGCGAGTTCGTCCCGGTTTCGTCCCCGGACGGCGGCCGGGTGGAACTGACCGCGGGTGCCGACGCCCAAGACGACTGCGCGGTGTTCCGGCTGGCCGGGCAGCACGACCTCGTGGTGGGGACCGATTACGTCCGCGGCCCCAAGTTCAGGCTCTACGAGATGGGGCATCTGGACGAATACGACCTGGGGTACTACCTGGTCGCCGCGAATCTGAGCGACGTCGCGGCGATGGGCGCGAAGCCGATCGGGCTGCTTTCCGTCGTGCGGTATCCGGCCGAAATGGACGACGCGTTGTTCGGTCTCGTCATGCGCGGCATCCGGGACGCGTGTGCCGCGTTCGGCTGTCTCAACGTGGGTGGCGACATCGGCGGCGCGGAACGCCTGATCCTCTCGGCGTCGGCGCTGGGGGTGTGCCCGGCGGGCCGGGCGCTGCTGCGATCCGGCGCGAAACCCGGCGACGTCGTCTGCCTCACGGCGCCGACCGGACCCGCCGGAGCGGCGATGGCGTACCTGCGTTCCGGTGTCCCGGACCTGGTCATCGACAGCCTGGTGCCGTCGCTGCTTTCCGCATGGAAGCGTCCGGTGGCCAGAGTGGACGAGGGACTCGCGCTCGGCGCCAGCGGGATGGTCACGAGCTGTCTGGACACCTCGGACGGGCTGAAGGCCGCTTTGCTGAGCATCGCCGAGTCGAGCGGGGTCGGGATCGACGTCGACGAGCGGTCCGTCCCCGTGCCCAAGGCGGTGGCCGCGGTGGCCGCACACGTGGGCGTGGAGCCGTTGAGCCTGGTCATGGGCGACTCGGTCGACTTCGAACTCGTCTTCACCGTGCCGTCCGCCAGGGTGGACGACCTCGCCGAAGCGGTGAGTTTCCACCGGATCGGTGTCGTCACCGAGCGGCCCGAGGTCGTCTTGACCGGATACGACGGCGAACGGGCGGACCTGCCGGGCGAGGCGTGGCGGCACCAGCGTGACGGAAAGGCATGAGCCGGAAGGCGGCCAAGTTCGCGGACAAGGCGATTCTGCTGTCGGCGACGCTCTTTCTGGCAGGCAAGGCGTACAACGTACCGACGAAGGCCTTCTGGGGCGACCTTCTGAACGACCGCTCGTACCTGCTGCTGGTCGCTCTCGTCACAGCCGGGATTTTCGGGGCGTTCGCACCGTTCGAGAGCTGGCAACGACGGGCTTTCGTGGACCGGAACGTCATGATGCGCAGGCGCGTGTTGTCCACGTTCGGCAGATTGCTCGAGATCAGCGCGAAGATCGATCCTCCACTCGACACCGGCGACCTGGCACTCCACGTGTGGCGGAAGACGCGCACGCTGAGGCATCCGATCCACGGTGTGCTGAAACGACTTTCCTCCTATCGGATGTCATCCTTTCCGGCGACGCGGAGTTTCGCGCCGGTGCGGGGCATCGGCGCGGTGGGACTTTGCTGGCAGCGCGATCGTGAAGTGACATTCGACGTCGCACCGTTGGCGGCCCGCCTCACCGACGAGGCGAAGTTCGACGACCACGTGGCACGCTTCGGTGCGGAATCGGTGATGAACCTGACGTGGGAGGCGTTCCAGGCTCTCAAGCATCGGACCGCGCTGTTCGTCACGCCGATCAGAAGCGGGCGCAACAAGTTCGTCGGCTGCGTGAGCGTCGACGCCGGCCGCGGCTTCGAGGTGCTCGACCGGAGGGAACTGCTGGAGGAGATGACCAATCTCGGGATGGCCATCGGTCGCGAGGATTTCGAATGCACCTGAACGACACGAACCTGCGCGGCTTGGTGTCGAGTACTCGACGAGCCTACGACGAGTGTGCCGAGGTGTACGTCCGGTCCACCGGCACGCTCGACCTGTTTCCCGGCCTCGACCAAGAACTGGACCGCTTCTTCGATGCCCTGCCCGGAAGCTCGGTGCTGGACCTCGGCTGCGGTGGGGGCCGGGACGCCGAATACCTGATAGGACGCGGCGCGAGCGTGGTGGCGGCCGACCTCAGCGAGGAGTTGCTCCGGTACACCCGATGTCGTTGTGCGGTGGCCGGCACGGTGCTCTGCGATCTCATGGCCTTGCCGCTGGCAGCCGGAGTGTTCGACGGCGTCTGGGCTTGTGCCAGCGTCGTGCATTTGCCGAGTGCGACGCATCCGCACGTCTTCTCCGAAATCCATCGCGTGCTCGCGCCCGGCGGTGTCACGGCGATCAGCCTCAAGGAAGGGAACGGCGAAGGATGGGCGCGAAGCGTCCGAATGCCGTCCCCGAGGTGGTTTTCGTTGCGCAGCCCCGAAGCCGTGACGGAGGAATTGGCCGCCGTCGGGTTCGTCTCGGCCCAGGTGTGGCCGAGCGGACGCGGCAGCTGGTTCGTGGTGGAGGCGAGGAAAGGGCTATCGGCCGAGCCATTCGTCGGGATTGGTCCCCGGTAGTACATGACGGATACCGCCCCGCGGATCCGCCACATCGCCCTCGTACCGTGGGATCAGGTGGATGTGCAGGTGGTCGATCGTCCGGCCCGCCGCTTGCCCTTCGTTCACGCCGATGGTGTAGCCGTCCGGCTGGAACTGGTCCTGGATCCGGCGCCATGCCCGCTTGATCAGCGCGTAGACTTCGGCGTGCTCGCTCGCCGTGAGCGAGAAGTAGGACTCCACGTGTCTTTTCGGGACGACCTCGACATGCCCCTTGGCGGCCGGGAAGTTGTCCCACCGCACATAGATCTCGTTTCCGGTGAACAGTACGTCATTCACCGAGGTGTCATCGAAATGACAAAAGAGGCAATCGGTGTTCGCCGGTTCGGCTTCGTTTTCCTTCGCCATCGCCGGTCTCATAACCGATACTCCTCGTCATTGATCGATCACCTGAAGTCATACCCATGGTCAACTTAGCTTCGTCGCAGACAAAGCAGAAGCGTACTCGCACTAACGGTTGATCTCTAAGCCTCTGTTCCGACACGCCGAAGTCATCAGCCGTAGTACCTGCTCGACGGTGAGCTCGGTGGTGTCGATTCTGATGGCGTCCTCGGCGGGGACCAACGGCGACGTCGTCCGGGACATATCGGCCTCGTCGCGGCGGATCACGTCGTCGAGAACGTGTTCGTAGGACGCCGCCCGCTCTTGCCGTACTCGCCGCATCGCCCGCACTTCGGGTTTGGCGGTCAAGTAGAACTTCACGGTCGCGGCCGGAAAGATGGTGGTGCCGATGTCCCGGCCTTCGATGACGCATCGTGGCTGTGCGCCGGCCCAAAGCCTGATGAGGCTGGTCACCCGCTGGCGGACCTCGGCGATTTTGGCGACGGCGGAAACGGCCACGTTGACCCGGGTCGCACGCAGTTTGTCCTGGGCGTAGCGGTCGGAGGTCAGCAGGCTCTCGGAACGGCTCGCCGTGATCAATTCGTCGCAGAGTCCGGTGACTTTCGTGGCGTTTTCGACGGGAATGCGACGTTGCAGGGCCTCGAAAGCGATGATGCGATAAGTCCTTCCGCTTTCGAGATAGCGTAGATCGAACGATTTCGACAGCGCCAGACAGGTGGTGGTCTTGCCCGCCGCCGCCGGGCCGTCCACCGCCACGACGGTGCCGAGACCTTGTTCGGGCATGGTTTTCCCTTGCTGGTGCACGATGGGTGAAGCCGGACTGTGGGGAACAGGGCGCAGACGCTACCACGGGGGAAGCGTGCCGTGGACGGCCGTGCGAGTGGCCCTGTAGCTGCGGAGACTTCGAAAATCATTCCCTGGCAAGGGTTTGTGTCACTCGGAGGGAGGTGAGCGCGGCCGCGTTCGGCAACGCTCCGGCGCGGCCTCTCACTCGACCAGGGTATCGCGGGGGCACCGGTTTGTGTTTGGAGTACGCGGAAAACCTGCTGTGGTGGTGGAGATTCCCTTTCGTGGGTGCAAGTTTCATCCGGATTTCGCACCTTCGGGTAAGCGTGCGGTCCAGACCAGTTCGGGGATATCGCGAGACGCTTCGCAACGCGTTTTCGTCCCGGTTGTTCGTCGAAGAGTGAAATTCGTGACGGGATCTGTAACGAAGGCCACGGCGACGGCGTCGTCAAGGGTGACCGCCCCTCCGGCCCCAGGCACGCGAGGTCCGGCGCCAGGCGCGACTGTGCGGGGTCGAGACACGCCCGGGATCCTGCGAACTTGATTCATTCCAGAAAATGGGCCAGACTGCGGCCGTGCCCACGATCCCGGAGTTCGAGCGGATGCTGCGCGGGGCCTCCCTGCGCGTGACGCGTCCCAGGGTGGCCGTGCTGACAGCGGTACGCGACCATCCTCACGCCGACACCGACTCGATCATCGGTGCCGTGCGTGCGGAGCTCGGCGAGGTCTCTCACCAGGCCATTTACGACGTGTTGCGGGCACTGACCGCCGCGGGTCTCGTACGGCGGATCCAGCCGTCGGGGTCCGTGGCACGCTACGAGTCCCGGGTCGGGGACAACCACCATCACGTCGTGTGCCGGACCTGCGGTGCCATCGCCGACGTCGACTGCGCAGTCGGCCCCGCACCCTGTTTGACCGCGTCGAACGACCAAGGCTTCCTGATCGAAGAGGCCGAGGTCATCTACTGGGGCCTGTGTCCCGACTGTGCGATCGAACCCCGTTCCTGAGCCCTGCAGTTCTGATTCCCGGAAGGATTCCCGTGTCTGACAGCCCGGACGCCGTCATCGGCGAAATGAACGAAGAGAGCGCGGGCGGCTGCCCCGTCTCGTCGGGCCGCCGCAACCACCCCACCGAAGGCGCGGGCAACCGTGACTGGTGGCCGAACCAGCTCAACCTGAAGATCCTCCGGAAGCACTCCGCCGCCTCGGACCCCATGGACGCCGGGTTCGACTACGCCGCCGAGTTCAAGACCCTCGACCTCAATGAACTCGCCAAGGACGTCGACGCCGTCCTCACGACTTCGCAGGACTGGTGGCCCTCGGACTTCGGCCACTACGGCGGCTTCATGATCCGCATGGCGTGGCACAGCGCCGGCACCTACCGGATCGAGGACGGCCGCGGTGGCGCGGGCGCGGGCATGCAGCGCTTCGCCCCGCTCAACAGCTGGCCGGACAACGGCAACCTCGACAAGGCCCGCCGCCTGCTCTGGCCGGTCAAGAAGAAGTACGGCCGCAAGATCTCGTGGGCCGACCTGATGATCTTCACCGGCAACCGCGCGCTGGAGACCATGGGCTTCAAGACCTTCGGCTTCGCCGGTGGCCGCGCCGACGTCTGGGAGCCGGACGAGGACGTGTACTGGGGTCCCGAGCGCACGTGGCTCGGCGACGAGCGCTACAGCGGTGACCGCCAGCTCGAAGGCCCGCTGGCCGCCGTGCAGATGGGTCTCATCTACGTGAACCCGGAAGGCCCGAACGGCAACCCGGACCCGCTGGCCGCGGCCCGCGACATCCGCGAGACCTTCGGCCGGATGGCGATGAACGACGAGGAGACCGTCGCGCTGATCGCCGGCGGCCACACCTTCGGCAAGACCCACGGCGCGGCCGACCCGGACAAGTACGTCGGGCCCGAGCCCGAGGGCGCTTCCATCGAGGAGCAGGGCCTCGGCTGGAAGAACAGCTTCGGCAGCGGCAAGGGACGCGACGCGATCACCAGTGGCCTGGAGGTCACCTGGACGCCGACCCCGACTCAGTGGAGCAACTGGTTCTTCCACAACCTCTTCGAGTACGAGTGGGAGCTGACCAAGAGCCCGGCGGGCGCCCACCAGTGGACGCCGAAGGACGGCAAGGCGAAGAACACCGTGCCGGACCCCGAGGACGGCAAGCTCAACCGCGCGCCCGGCATGCTCACCACCGACCTGGCGCTGCGTTTCGACCCCGTCTACGAGCAGATCTCGCGCCGGTTCTACGAGAACCCGGACCAGTTCGCGGACGCCTTCGCCCGCGCCTGGTTCAAGCTGACCCACCGCGACATGGGCCCGATCCAGCGCTACCTCGGCCCGCTGGTGCCGCAGGAGACGCTGATCTGGCAGGACCCGGTGCCCGCCGTCGACCACGAGCTGATCGACGACGCGGACATCGCCTCCCTCAAGGAGAAGCTGCTCGCTTCGGGCCTGTCGGTCTCGCAGCTGGTCTCCACCGCGTGGGCGTCGGCCTCGACCTTCCGCGGCAGCGACAAGCGCGGTGGCGCGAACGGTGCCCGCATCCGCCTCGAGCCGCAGCGTGACTGGGAGGTCAACGACCCGCAGACGCTGTCGCAGGTGCTGCGGACCCTCGAAGGTGTCCAGGAGGCGTTCAACGGCGCCCAGACCGGCGGCAAGAAGGTCTCGCTCGCCGACCTGATCGTGCTGGGCGGCGTCGCCGCCGTCGAGCAGGCCGCCAAGGACGCGGGCCACGAGGTCACCGTGCCGTTCACGCCGGGCCGCACCGACGCGACGGCGGAGCAGACCGACGTCGAGTCGTTCGCGCCGCTGGAGCCGACCGTGGACGGGTTCCGCAACTACCGGGGCAAGGGCCACCGTCTCCCGACGGAGTACCTGCTCATCGACCGCGCGAACCTGCTGAACCTGAGCGCGCCCGAGATGACCGTGCTCGTCGGCGGTCTGCGTGTCCTCGGCGCCAACGCCCAGCAGTCGCAGCACGGCGTGTTCACCGAGAAGCCGGGGGCGCTGACCAACGACTTCTTCGTGAACCTGCTCGACATGGGCGTGCAGTGGACGGCCACGTCCGCCGACGCGGAGGTCTTCGAAGGCCGCGACTCGGCGACCGGCGAGGTCAAGTGGACCGGTACCCGGGCCGACCTCGTGTTCGGGTCGAACTCCGAGCTTCGCGCGGTGGCGGAGGTCTACGCCAGCGACGACGCCAAGGAGAAGTTCGTCCGCGACTTCGTGGCGGCGTGGGACAAGGTCATGAACCTCGACCGCTACGACGTGGCGTGATCTAGGTCTGAAAAAGTTCGGGCCCGTCGCTTCCGCGGCGGGCCCGGACTCTTTTCACTGGTGCTGTAGATCCGGTTCCGGATAGTCGCCCGCCTTGCGTTCGAGCGCTGTCGTGAAGACACCGAGCGCCATCATGCCGACGCCGAGGCCCAGATGCAGCCAGTTGTCGGCGACGTTGAACGGGAGGAAGTTTCCCGGGCTGCTCTGCGGGATCGCCAGGCCGACGATCCACAGGAGCAGGTAGATACCGCCGCCGACCATGAGGAAGACGCGGGAAGCGGCGCGTTTGCGCGCGGCGAGCACGCCCACCACGCCGAACAGCAGGTGCACCAGGTTGTGCAGGATCGACACCGCGAAAACGCCGAACAACCGGGCTCCGGAATGGTGTCCGGCGAACTCCAGCCCGTCGTAGCCGGTGGTGATGCCCGGGATGAAACCGAGGACGCCGACAAGCAGGAACGCCGCGCCGACGACGAGTGCCGCCACCTGCGGCGGACGCCGCGCGTCACCCCGCTTGAAGCTCTTGCGTTGCTCCGCCGGGCGGGAATCGCGCGCCGTGTCTTCTCGTTCCATGGCGGCCGGGTACCCGGGCCGCTTGGGCGTAATCCTCCGGCGCGCGTCCGGCCACCTGGTCGTCCAGACTGAGGTGTCCGGATTTCGAGCGAGGGGGAATGTGTGGCGGATCTGCTGGCGGCGGGAGGCTGGGGCCTCCTGGCCGGATCGGCGCTGCTGCTCGGGGCCGTGGCCGGTTTCCTGGTCCGGATTCCGGGCAGGGTTGTCGCAGGCGTCATGGCCTTCGGAAGCGGTGTGCTGATCTCCGCGGTCTCCTTCGAGCTGATCGCCGAGGCGCACGAAAAGGGCGGTTTCCTGCCGACCGCGCTCGGTGCGCTCGGCGGCGCGGTGATCTACACCCTCGCGAACGTCGGACTCGCCCGGCGAGGTGCCCGTCATCGCAAACGCTCGGGTGACCAGCAGCCGTCCGAAGCCGAGCAGGCGGGCTCAGGTACCGCCATCGCGCTCGGCGCCCTGCTGGACGGGATCCCCGAATCGATGGTGATCGGCACCAGCCTGCTCGGCGGCGGAAGTGTCAGCGTCGTGACCGTGGCCGCGGTGTTCATCAGCAACGTCCCGGAAGGGCTGTCCAGCGCCGCCGGGATGAAGCGGGCGGGCCGGAGCCCGCGCTATGTCTTCGCGCTCTGGGGTGGCATCGCCGTGATCAGTGGCGTGGCCGCGTTGCTCGGTTACGGCGTTCTCGGCGAAGCTTCCGGTGCCACTCTCGCGGTGATCACCGCGATCGCGGGCGGCGCGATCCTCGCCATGATCGCCGACACGATGATCCCCGAAGCCTTCGGCGACGCGGGGTTGTGGACGGGGCTGATCACCGTGGCGGGCTTCCTGACCGCGTTCGGTCTCTCCCACATCGGGTGATCAGCCGCCGTCGGTTCACACGTCGCCGGACGCCAGCAGGGTCAGCAGTTCGGCGTGCCCGGCCTGGGTGATCAGGCTGGCGGCGTCGAAGTAGATGCGCTCGTTGGTGATCCGGTCCCCGTCGAAGAAGAACACGGCGATGATCGGCACCCGGAACGCCTTGCCGGTCGGCGGACGGCCGTAGAACTCGCCGAGGTTGGTGCCGAGCAGGTCGAACTCGACGATGACCGACTCGTCGGCGAAGTGGTACCGGACGTTGTCGTGCCGCTGGTCCGGAAAGGCCGTCCGGGTCATGCGGTAGTACGCCATGACCTCTTCGTCGCCGTCGAAGATCTGCCCGGTCGCCATGATCTCGTAGTGCGGATGACCGTTGAAGGTGCCCAGCGTGCGGTCGAACTCGTGGGCCACCTCGGTGTCCATGTGCTCTTCGATGATCTTGTGGCGGCGCTCGCGCAGGTCTTCGCTGATCACTGGTCCTCCGGGTCGTTCCTGGTCGCGATCCGGAGCCTACCGCCCGCGGCCTCGTCGTCGGTGCCGTAGAGCAGGCTGTCGCACGAGCGGGAAAGGCAGGTCATGGCCTCGATCTTGTGGCCGGGGAAGTCGCCGATCCGCACCGGAGCGGGGGAGAGCGCGATCGAACCGTCGGCGCGGAGCACGCCTGCCGCGTAGACGGCCGAATCGAACGGTCCCTCGTCACCCGGGTCGGAGGCCGCCGAGACCAGGACGCGGTCGTCCGCGGTGATCTCGACGTCCGACGTGTGCCGGACGTCCGCGGCCGGGTACGGGACCCGGAACGGGATCGACTTCGGCTTCTTGAAGGACAGCTTCGAGACCGAGAACTCCGCGGAGTAGAGCGTGGCGGGCCGGGTGTCCTGACCGCGGTCCGCCCAGACCGCGAACAAGCGGTCCTTCACCTTCTTCAGCGCGAAACCCTCGTAATTGTCGTCCGGATCGCCTTTCGGTACCTGGAAAGTGCCGAGCACCTTGAGGTTCCGGTCCTTCAGCTTGAAGTGGAAGCCCTTGCCGTCGCTGGCCAAAGCGATGAATTCGCCGGTCTTTCCCGGCACCGCTTCGGCCGCTTCCAGGTCGACCGGGAGCTCGCCCGGCCAGTCGATCGAGTCCACCTTGGACACTTCGCCGCGATCGAGCCGGACCCGGGCCGCCCGGTTCTGGCCGGGTTTCTTGTTGTCCCGCAGGACAAGGGCGTCGATCCGGTCGTCGTCCCGGTCGAGGACGGCGATACCGCTGGCGCCGGAGGTCATGCCGGTGCCGATGGATTCCCAGCCGTCACCCGCGAGCGCGACGGACGGGAGGAGCAGGGGTAAGACCAGAGCCGGAAGAATCGCGAGGGAGGCGAGTTTCATGGAGCACCCCATTCAGCCGCAGGAGAGGGTGCCGGCGCGGAGCGCGTGGCCGCTTTCGTTGCCGTCGTCTGCCCAGACCACCTGCTTGCTCCCGGAGGCGCACGTGGCCGAAATCGCGAAGCCTTCGTTGTTGTAGTCCGGCATTCCGCTCGGACGGTCGTAGGTGGCCGTGACGGCGAACGCGCCCTGCGCGTCGACGGCGAGCGTCGCCGAGTCGCCGCCGCAGTTGTCGTCGCAGACCGCCCACAGCTTGCCGGTGGAAGCCTCGTACTCGAGTTCCATGATCGAGTCGAGCCCGCTCGCGAAGCTCGCGACCCGGGTGTACTTCCCGCCGGCCTGGTCCAGCGCGTAGGCGTAGATCATCCCGTTGCTTTCGAGGCCGACCAGGTAGAGACCGGTCCCGTGGCCGGGGTAGCTGCCCGGGTTGTACGGCGCCTTCGTGCGCTGGTCGACGAACCCCTTGGCGGTGAGGGCGCTGTCCGGGATCCACGAGACGGCTTCGAGACCGTCGTTGGCCGACACCTTCGGGAGATCCGCCGTCAGATCCCATTCGGCCTTGGCGCTGAGGGTCTTGGCCGTGCCGGAGACGTCGTACCGGAGCACCTTGAGCGCGCTCGTCTTGCTGTTGTCGCCGTCGCGTTCGGTGGCCGCGACCACGCCGTCCGGGGTGGCCACGACGGCTTCGGCGTCGGGGTCGCCCTTGCCGCCGCGGTAGCGCAACTGCTTGCCCGACGACCAGCCGTTGACGGTGTCCGGCTGCCATTTCGAGCCGTTGCGCACGAGGCGGTACAGCGTGCCGGGGCCGTTCTTGACCGCCCAGAGGACGTCCGGGCCGCCGAACGACAGGCCGCTCATGTTGCCGCCGAGGACGTTCGACCCGTCGGCGTTCGTGACGGCCGATCCGCCCGGCCACGGGCTGTTCGCCGTCGTGGACGCGGTGGCGGTGGTGGCGGGCAGGACCAGCAGGGTCGCGGCGACGGTGGCCACGGCGGCGGGTCGGATCCGGCGGGATGATCTGGGCATTCGCGCTCCTTCGAGGCGGACGAAGTGGGTCGCGGCGGGTCATCACAAGTTAAGTAAGTTTCCTTACGAATACAAGATATCGCCAGATTCTCACGAAATGAAGCAACGCTGGGTTTACAAAAGGTGGCCTCTTGTCAAACTGGGTGTACATCACCTATGGTTTTGTAAACCCAGCCAATGGAGGAGGGTGCGATGAGCGAGATGACGGGCACGATCCCGGCGGGCTCGACCGAACGCTGGACCGACGGCAAGCGGTATCTGTGGCTGATTGGCCTGGTGGTGCCTTCGCTCGCGTTCCTGGCCATCGGCCTGCACGCGGCCACCGGCTGGGGGGTGTGGTTCTGGATCGGGCCGATCGTGATCCTGGTGATCGTCCCGCTGATCGATCTGGTGGCCGGGCTGGACCGCAGCAATCCGCCCGACGACGTGATCGAACGGCTGGAGCGGGATCGCTACTACCGGTGGATCACCTTCGCCTTCCTGCCCATCCAGTACGCGGGTTTCGTGGTGGCGTTCTGGCTGATCGCCCGGGGCGACCTGTCCGTCGCGGACAAGATCGGCCTGGCGATCTCGATCGGCTGCATCGGCGGGATCGGCATCAACACCGCGCACGAACTCGGGCACAAGAAGGAGAGCCACGAGCGCTGGCTGTCGAAGATCGCGCTGGCGCAGAGCTTCTACGGCCACTTCTACATCGAGCACAACCGCGGCCACCACGTCCGGGTGGCCACCCCCGAGGACCCGGCCAGCAGCCGGGTGGGGGAGAGCTTCTACCGGTTCTGGCCGCGCACCGTGTTCGGCTCGCTGAAGTCCGCGTGGGGGCTGGAGCGCAAGCGCTACGCCCGGCGCGACCGGCATCCGTTCCGGATCGGCAACGACGTGCTCAACGCCTGGCTGATGTCGGCGGTGCTGTGGGCGGCGATGGCCGTATGGCTGGGGCCGGGGATCCTGCCGTACCTGGTGATCCAGGCGGTGGTCGGGTTCTCGCTGCTGGAGGTCGTGAACTACATGGAGCACTACGGCATGCGTCGGCAGATGGTCGGCCCGCCGAACCGACGGCGGTACGAACGCGTGGACCCCAGCCACAGCTGGAACTCCAACAACATCGCCACCAACGTGCTGCTCTACCACCTGCAGCGGCACAGCGATCACCACGCCAACCCGACCCGCCGCTACCAGACGCTGCGCGATTTCGCGGAATCGCCGGTGCTCCCGACGGGCTACGCCGGGATGATCGTGCTGGCGCTGGTCCCGCCGGTCTGGCGGCGCGTGATGGATCCGCGGGTGCTCGCGCATTTCGACGGCGACATTTCCCGCGCCAACATCCAGCCGTCGAAGCGGGCCAAGGTGCTGGCGCGGTACGGAACGCGGGTCACCGCGCCGTCGCGGCACGTCGCCGACACGCACGGCGACGCGACCGAGGGCGGGATGTGCCCCGGCTGCGGCTATGTGTACGACGAGAAACTCGGCGACCCGCGGGAGGGTTTCCCCGCCGGGACCCCGTGGTCGGCGATCCCGGACTCGTGGTGCTGTCCGGACTGCGGCGTGCGGGAGAAGGTCGATTTCGTGGCACCGGGAAGGGTCGGAGCATGATGAAGATCGAGGCGGACCGCGCGAAATGCGACGGGCTGGGCATGTGCGAGGCGATGGCACCCGACTTCTTCGAAGTGGGCGACGACGGCACGGTCGTGGTGCTCGACGAACAGCCCGGTGAGGAACACCGCCAGGACCTGTCGGCCGCCGTCGACGCCTGCCCGGTCCTCGCCCTGAAGCTGCGGGACTGATCATGGCACTGGTCGTCGTGGGCGCGTCGCTGGCCGGGTTGCGCGCGGTGGAGGCGGCGCGCCGGGACGGATACCGAGGGCGGATCGTGCTGATCGGCGCGGAGGACCATCCGCCGTACGACCGGCTCCCGCTGTCGAAGTCGTTCCTCGACGCGGAAGGACGCGGCGAGGTCGAGCCGTTCCACGGCGAGGACGCGTTGCGCGACGAGTTCGGTGTCGAGCTGATGCTCGGCGCGCCCGCGGACGGGCTCGACACCGCCGCCCGCGAGGTTTCGGTGGCGGGAAGGACGGTTCCCTACGAGGCATTGGTGATCGCGACCGGCGCCACCGCGCGGCGGCTGCCCGGCAGCGAGGGGATCGCCGGCGTCCACACGTTGAGGACGGCCGAGGACGCGCTGGCGGTCCGTGCGGCGCTCGACGCCGGGGCGCGCACGGTCGTGATCGGCGCGGGCTTCATCGGCTCGGAGGTCGCGGCCGCGGCTCGGAAACGCGGGCTGCCGTCGACGATCGTCGAGACGCTCGACGTCCCGCTCGTCCGGTCCGTCGGCGCCGAGGCCGGCGCGGTGTGCGCCTCGCTGCACCGGGAGGCGGGCACGGAACTGCGGTTGTCCACCACGGTCACCGGCCTGGAGTCCGACGGCGGCGCGGTGACCGGCGTCCGGCTCTCGACCGGCGAGGTGCTGCCCGCCGATCTGGTGGTCGCCGGCATCGGCGTCGTCCCGGCCACCGGCTGGCTGGCCGGAAGCGGGGTACCGCTGCACGAGCGCGACGGCGGCGTGGTGTGCGACGCCACGCTCGCGACCGGGGTGCCCGGCGTGTATGCCGCCGGGGATGTCGCACATGCCGCGAATCCGTTGTTCGACGGCGAGTCGATGCGGCTGGAGCACTGGACGAACGCCGCGGAGCAGGGTGCCGCGGCCGCTCGTCACGCGCTCGCGCCGGAAGCGGCGAAGGCGTTGTCGCCGGTGCCGTACTTCTGGTCGGACTGGTACGACCACCGGATCCAGTTCGTCGGCACCCCGCGTGCGGACGAGGTGGTGGCCGCCGTCCCGGAGTCCGGTGGTTACACCGCGCTGTACCGGCGCGGGGACCGGATCGTGGGGGCGCTGACCGTCGACCGGCCGCGGGAGATCATGAAGTACCGTCGGCACATCGCCGGGCGGGCGCCGTGGCGTGAGGCGCTGGCGTTCGCTGCGAAGATGGCGGCCTAGAATGACGATCATGAGTGAGGCACCGGTTACGGGAGGTCCGTACCGTCAACCGATCGTCGCGTCGGCGATCGAGCTGACCGTGCGTTCCGGCTGGTCCTCGGTGACGATGAGCAAACTCGCGGAGATCGTCGGCGTCAGCCGCCAGACCGTCTACAACGAACTCGGCTCGAAGACCCAGCTCGCCGAAGCGATGATCTCGCACGAACTCGCGCGGTTTCTTTCAGTGGTCCGGGATGCCTTCGAGCGGCACCCCGAAGACCTCGTCGAGGCGATCCACGACGCCGTCCGCGGTGTCCTCGAACTCGCCGACGACAATCTCCTGCTGCGTGCCATCGTCTCGGCCACGCACGGCGCCGACACCGAGTTGCTGCCGCTGCTGACGGTGCGGGCCGGGAGCCTGCTGAGCGAAGCGACCGTCATGCTGCGCGGCCGTGTCCGCGCGTACGGGCCGCCGCTGGACGCCGCGCAGCTGGACGTGGCGATCGACGTCGTGGTCCGGACCGTGCTGAGCCACATCATGCAGCCGTCGGACACTCCGGCGCGCACGGCCGACGCCCTGGCGTGGATGGCTTCGCGGGTGCTCGGCGCGACGACGACCCGTTCATTGCGGCATCTCTCGGAGAATTAGCGCCGCGGTCTCCGCCGGGGCCAGCCGGGTGTTGTCGATGCGCACGTGATCGTGCCGCTCGATCAAATCCTGGGCGTAGGTGCGCCGCGTGTCGTCGGTGTTCATGACGTAGTCGCGGTCGAGTTCGAGCAGATTGGCGCGGGAGAAGTCGAGGTCGCGCTTGCTGGGTTTGCGGTCGAGGCGGAGTTCGGTGGTGTTCCGTTCGAGGCGTTCGTCGAGATCCGCGTACAGCTCGACGAAACGCGTCCTGCCACCCCGCGACCGGACGATGTCGACGTACGAGGCGATGAGGTCGGTGTCCTCGGGGAGATCGAGACCCCATACGTAGGTGAAGACGAGGCCGGGCAACGCGGCGTCGGCCGCCTCCTCGATGACGCGGCGGCGGAACTCGTTGACGAGCCTGCCGAACGGCGGCGAGCCGAACGGGAAGATGCCGAGCACCGGCTCGACGGTCATGTGGTTGTGGAACAGCTTGAACCCGGTGAGCTCGCACAACTCCTCGCCGACGGTCATCTTGCCGACGGCGGGCGGTCCGAAGATCACGACGAAGTCCACTCGGCCACGGTAGCGGGCTCCCGATTCGGGGCGCGCGAAATTTGTCGGTGCCGTGTGCGACGCTCCACCGATGATCGTCGTGTTCGATGCCGAGCTCTGGGTCTGGGACGCCCGCCGTGGGGAGACCTGGACCTTCGTCAGCCTGCCCCAGGACATCTCCGAGGAGATCCGCGAGATCACCGACGGGCCGCGCCGGGGGTTCGGAGCGGTCCGGGTCCAGGTCGGTATCGGCGGCAGCAAATGGAAGACGTCGATCTTCCCGGACGCCAAACAAGGTGCCTATGTACTGCCGGTCAAGAAAGCGGTTCGCAAGGCCGAAGGAATCGAGGAAGGTGATATGGCGAAAGTGACCGTCGAGCTGATCGATCTCTGACCGTCAGAGGAGGCGTTCACCGAGCGGCGTCGTCCGGTAGAGGACGCCGCGGCCGGAGCGTTCACGCGTGACGAGTCCGCTGTCCCGCAGGACCTTGAGGTGCTGGGAGACCGCGCTCGGCGTCACACCCAAGGCGCGCGCGAGGTCGGTCGTGGTCGCGGGGGAGGACAACGCGGTCAGGAGAGTGGCTCGCGTCCGGCCGAGAAGTCGTATCGTCGTGGACCCGGGTGCCCGGGTTCCGGCGGCCCACAGGGTGCCGGTTCCCCGCGCCGGATAGCGGATCGTGGTCTGGGTCGACGTGTTCTTCTTGACCAGGACGTACGGCGAGCCGAGGACGACGGGGATCAGCACGAGACCGCCGGGTCCTCGCGTGACGACACTGTGCCGATTCCGCCAGCGCTCACCGGCGAGCGTCACCCGGTCGTCGTGCCAGCGCAGATCCGGATGCAGATCCGCGAACAACCGCTCGGCCCCACCCGCGGTCAGTTGCCGCGCGCGGAACCCGATGTCGGCGTCCAGTGCCGCTCGCATCCGCGGCCAATGCGGCGCGACGAGACGGTCGTGGGCTTCGCGCAGTTCGTTGGCGATTTCGCGCAGGCCGGATCGCGGGTTGTCGGCCAGTGCTGCCGCCGCGCGGGGAAGCTTCGCGCCGAAGACCCGGTCGAGGCTGGCTCTCACCCGGGCTTCGGGGGTTCGCCGCACCGCGTCCAGGTCGTTTTCGAGCGAAGCTCCCGAACCCCGCGGAGCAGGGACGAGGAACTCCGGCCAGCTGAGCCTGCCGTTGACGAGCAGCGGCCAGGTCCGGGGAAGATCGAGCGGCGCGCGATCGAGTTCCTCCCGTGCCCACCGTAGCCAGGGCAGATTGACCGGATTCCGGTCGAGGCCGGCGATCTGCAACAGGCAGGCCACGGTCTCGGACAGTGGCGAGATCGCGAACCGGGTCGCGGCCAGCTCGGAGACGCCCAGCTCGATGGTCATCGGCATCGCCCGAGTATGTAGCCATGAGCTAAATGGTGTCTCCGGAACACCGGACGTCGCCACGATCCGACCATGCCCGACCTACCCCGCGCTTACCGGCGGCTTTGGTGGGCCACCGGGATCGACAGCCTCGGCAACGGCGTCTTCGCGGCGGCGCTGCCCTTGCTGGCGGTGACGGTGAGCCACGACGCCAGAGACGTCGCCCTGGTCTCCGCGGCGACGTACCTGCCGTGGCTTCTGCTGTCGCTCACCGCCGGTTCCGTCGTCGACAAGGTCGACCGAACGACCCTAATGTGGCGAACGCAGACACTCCAAGCCCTGATCGTCGGTGTGCTCACCGCGCTCGTCGCGGCAGGGGCCGTCACCGTGCCCGTGCTCGTTCTGCTCGCGTTCGCGCTGGGGGCGTGCGACGTCTTCTACGACAACGCGGCGCAAACGGCGGTTCCGGATCTCGTGCCGAAAGGCCTGCTGCACCAGGCGAACGGCAGGCAGCAGGTGGCGATGATCGTGGGCAGGCAGTTCCTGGGCCCGCCGCTCGGGAGCCTGTTCTTCGCACTCGCCTGGACGTTGCCGTTCGCCGTCGACGCCGCGTCCTTCGTCGTCGCCGCGGTGCTCCTGGCGAAGCTGCCCGGACGAGGCGGTCAGGCGGAAAGCGCGAAGGTCCTCGATGGGGTCCGGTGGCTGATGAGGCACCGGTTGCTGCGCGCTCTCGCGTTGCTGTTGGGCGTCAACACCTTCTGTGGGCAGCTCGGGAACGCGACGCTCGTCCTGTTCGTGACCGACGTGCTGCATCTCGGCGCGGGGGTGTTCGGTCTCCTGCTCGCCGGTGCGGCGATCGGCGGTGTGGTGGGCGGGCTGGTGGTCACCAGGCTGGTCGCCTGGCTCGGCGACCTCCGCGCGCTGCTCGTCTCGCTCGCCGTGAACGCCGTGGTCTTCCTCGGAATGGGGTTCAGCCCGAACATCGCCGTACTCGGCGGGTTCTGGGCGGTGAGCAGTTTCGTGACGACCATCTGGAACGTCGTCACCGTCGGCGTCCGGCACCAGGAGGTGCCGTCCGCTCTGCTCGGCCGGGTCAACAGCGTCTACCGGCTGCTCGGCTGGGGGCTGATGCCGCTCGGCGCGCTGACCGGAGGGCTGCTCGCGCACAGGTTCGGGCTTCGCGTTCCCTATCCCGTCGCGGGCGTCGTGCGCGGCCTCGCGCTCGTGGCCGCGCTTCCGGTGATCGTTCCGGCGATGCGGGGCACTACTCCTCGGTGAGCTCGGCCAGCTGATCCGCGGCGTCCTGGTTCCCGGCCGCGGCCAGCCTCCGCAGTTCGTCCAGTGCGCCCAGTTCGGTCGCCGTTTCGATCAGCTGGTCCGCCGCGTCTCTGCTGCCGCCGTCGGCCAGCCGCCGGAGTTCGGCCAGGTCGCCGCTTTCGGCGGCGGCCTGGATCCGCTCGTCGATGGCGTCTTGATCAGCGCTCATGGTCACCAGGTTACGGGCACGATGTTCATTCCCGGCCGGTCTTCGCCAGTTTCGACGGCCACCAGATCTTCCGTCCGACGTCCACCGCCAGCGCCGGTACCAGCAGGGAGCGCACCAGGAGCGTATCGAGCAGGACGCCGAACGCGACGATGAAGGCCAGCTGCGCCAGGAAGAGGATGGGCAGGACGGCGAGGGCGGCGAAGGTCGCGGCGAGTACGACACCCGCGGACGTGATCACGCCGCCGGTGACGCGCAGACCGCGCAGCGTTCCCTCCCGAGTGCCGATCTTGCCCGCCTCTTCGCGGACCCTGGTCATCAGGAAGATGTTGTAGTCGATCCCCAGCGCGACGAGGAAGACGAAGCCGAACAGCGGGACGACGGGGTCCGCTCCGGGGAAGTCGAAAACGTGGTTGAACACCAGCGCCGAGACTCCCATCGTCGCGGCGAACGACAGCACCACCGTGCCGATCAGCAGCAGCGGTGCCAGCAGTGACCGCAGCAGCAGCGCGAGCACGAGGAAGATCACGGCCAGGACGATCGGGATGATCACCGTCCGGTCGTGCTCGGAGGTCTCCCGCGTGTCGAGCAGGGTGGCCGTGGGCCCGCCGACCTTGGTGCCGTCGACGGTGTGCACGGCGTCGCGGATCCGCTGCACCGTCGCGACGGCCGCGTCGGAGTCCGGGGGATCGGCGAGAACGGCGTCGATCTTCGCGAGCCCGCCCGCTTCGGTGCTTTGGCGGACGTCCGAGACGCCGGGGACACGCGCCAGCGTGGTGACGGCCTGAGCCTGGCCGGCGGGAGTGATGATCACCGTCGGCGAGCCGGAGCCGCCGGGGAAGTAGCGCGAGAGGACTTCCTGGCCCGCGACGGAATCGACCGGGGTGAGGAAGACGTCGGACTGCGCGGTGCCGGAAGCCTTGAGCTGGGGGAGGAACGCTCCGCCCGCGAGCAGGACGACGGTCGTGACGATCCAGATCGTCCGCGGTGCGCGGGAGACCAGGCCGGAGACGCGTGCCCAAAGCCCGCCGGTCTCGTCGCGCGGCGGGGCCACCGCCGGACGGAAGGGCCAGAAGGCGTTGCGCCCGCACAAGGCCAGGACGGCGGGCAGGAACGTGATGGTGGTGAGGAAGGCGGCGCCGATGCCGATGGCGGCGACCGGGCCGAGTCCCTTGTTGGAGTTCAGATCGCTGAACAGCAGGCACAGCACGCCGAGGATGACGGTCCCGGCGGAGGCCGCGATCGGCTCGATGGTCGAGCGCCAAGCCGTCCGGAGCGCGGTGCGCGCGTCGTCGGTCGTCCGGAGTTCTTCGCGGTAGCGCGAGATCATCAGGAGCGCGTAGTCGGTGGCGGCGCCGAAGACGAGGATGAACAGGATTCCCTGGCTCTGCCCGTTCAGCGCCAGCACGTCGTGCTCCGCGAGCAGGTACACCGCGAGACTCGCCGTGCCCAGCGCGAACACCGCCGACAGCAGCACGAGCAGGGGGAGGAGCGGGCTCCGGTACACGATGATCAGGATGAGCGCGACCACCGCGCCCGCGACCAGGAGCAGCAGCCCGTCGATCCCGCCGAACGCCTCCTTGAGGTCGGCGACCTGCGCGGCGGGGCCGGTCACGAGCACTTTCAACCCGTCCGGGGTGTCACGGGCGAGAGACTCCCGCAAAGCCTCGACGCCGTCACCGGGGTCGGTCGTGGCGTCCAGGAGCACGACCACCTGCGCGCCCGCGTTGCTCTGCGGAGCCGGGACGAGCCGTGCGTTCGACGTCCGGTCGGCGAGGAACCGCTTGTCGGCCTCGGTCAGGCCCGACGGCCGCTCGGCGACGACGATCGCCGGGATGACGGCGGCGCTGGAGAACTGCTTCTGGAGCTCGCCCACTTCGGTCGCTTCGGCCGACGCGGGCAGGAAACTGCTGCTGTCGTTCTCCGCGACCTGGCTGAGCTTCCCCGCGTACGGGCCGCTGAAGCCGCCGAAGATCAGCCAGGCGACCGCCACCAGGGCCGGCAGTAGCCACCGCAGACGTGACCGGGTGCGGGCGGGACGTTCGACTTCCGAGATCATGAGCGGATGGCTCCAGTGCTACTTCGACGAGTGAATAGTTCGACCATCGAAATAGTAGAGTGGTCATCCGGGCGGGGCAACGTGAGGGGAGCTACCCGACATGGCTGAGGACGCCGAACAGGTCACGGACGACCTGCTCGTACTCCTGCTGCGGCAGCTGACCGTCGAATCGGACCGGTTCGCGGAACTGTTCGGAGAGAAGCACGGCCTGCACCGGACCGACCTCAACGCGCTCGCGGTGATCATGGACGCCGCCAGGATGGGGGCGCCGATGAGTCCGAGCACACTCGCGAGCGCGTTGCACCTGAGCGCGTCGGCGACCACGGCGGTGCTGGACCGGCTGGAGCGGGCCGGGCACCTGCATCGCGACCGGAGCGCGACCGACCGGCGCAAGGTCGAGTTGCGGATGCACGAGAAGGCGCGCGAGATCGGGGCCGAGTTCTTCCTGCCCCTCGGACGGCGCTACGCCGAAGCCTGGCGGGAGATGGGGGAGGACGAGCGGCGGGCGGTCGCCCGGTTCCTTCGGGGCACCATCGCCGCGACCGTCGAAGTGCGAGGCCGGCTCGCACCGTGAAGACTCGGGAGCATGCGATGTGTGGTGCTCGGGGCGACGGGATATGTCGGTGGACGGCTGGTGCCGCAACTGCTCGAAGCGGGGCACGAGGTCCGCGTGGTGGCCCGGTCGCCGGAGAAGGTCGCCGAGGAGCCGTGGCGTGACCGGGTCGAGGTCGAACGCGGCGACGTCACGGATCCGTCCTCGATCGAGACGGCGCTGACCGGCTGCGAGGTCGTCTACTACCTCGTGCATTCGTTGGCGCGCAAGGACTTCGTCGACGTCGACCGCGAGGGGGCCAAGACGGTCGCCGAGGCCGCGAAGACGGCGGGCGCGCGGCGGCTGGTGTACCTGGGCGGCATCGTGCCGGACGACGAGGAGTTGTCGCCGCACCTGGCCTCACGCGCCGAAGTGGGCCGGGTCTTGCTGGACTCCGGGGTGCCCGCGATCGTCCTGCAGGCCGCGGTGATCATCGGCTCCGGCTCGGCGAGTTTCGAGATGCTGCGCTACCTGACGGAGCGGCTCCCGGCGATGGTCACGCCGCGCTGGGTGCGCAACCGCATCCAGCCGATCGCGATCCGGGACGTGCTGCACTACCTCGTGCACGCGGCCGAACTGCCGTCCGAAGTGAACGGTGCCTTCGACATCGGCGGACCCGACGTGCTGACCTATTTGGACATGATGCGCCGCTACGCCGTCGTGGCGGGCTTGCCGCGACGTGCCGTCGTCCCCGTGCCGGTGCTGACCCCTTGGCTGTCCGCGCAATGGGTCAACCTGGTCACGCCCGTGCCGAAGGCGATCGCGGTGCCGCTGATCGAGTCGCTGGTGCACGAGGTCGTCTGTCACGACCACGCGATCGCCGAGCACATCCCCGATCCGGAGGCGGGGCTGACCCACTACGAGCGCGCCGTCGAACTGGCGCTGTCCCGGATCCGCAACGCCGACGTGCCGACCCGCTGGTCGGACGCGTCGGGTGACGTGGCGCCCTCGGATCCGCTGCCGAGCGATCCGGACTGGGCGGGCGGGACCGTGTACGAGGACAAGCGTGAGCAGCGGACGGACGCCTCGCCGGAGGCGCTGTGGGACGTCATCGAGTCCATCGGCGGGGAACACGGGTGGTACTCGTTCCCGCTGGCCTGGTCGGTGCGCGGCTGGGCGGACCGGCTCGTCGGCGGTGTCGGGTTGCGGCGCGGCAGGCGGGATCCGCGACGGCTGCATCTCGGTGAGGCGCTGGATTGGTGGCGCGTCGAGTACCTCGACCGGCCGCGGCTGCTGCGGTTGCGGGCGGAGATGAAGCTACCGGGCCGTGCCTGGCTCGAACTCGGCGTCGAGTCCGATGAGGACGGTCGGACGATCTACCGGCAGCGCGCGGTGTTCGAGCCGCACGGGCTGGCCGGGCACGCGTACTGGAAGGGGATCGCGCCGTTCCACGGCGTCGTCTTCGGTGGCATGGTCCGCAACATCACCGGTGCGGCGCAGAAAGCGAGACAAACGGGGTGAAGGGAGCCTCCATCCGGACAGCGGGCCGTATGGGATCGTGAGCGGATGAGGATCTTGCTCGTGGAGGACGAGCGACGCCTGGCCGAGTCGCTCCGGGCGGGATTGAGCGCCGAGGGTTACGCCGTGGACGTCGCGCACAACGGCCGCGACGCGCTCTGGTACGCCGCCGAACATCCGTACGCCGCGATGATCCTCGACATCATGCTGCCGGGGCTGAACGGGTACCGCGTGTGCCGGAGGTTGCGCGAACGGGGCGACACCACCCCGATCCTCATGCTGACCGCGAAGGACGGCGAGGACGACGAGATCGAGGCGCTCGACACCGGCGCCGACGACTTCCTCCCGAAGCCGTTCTCCTACGGCGTCCTGCTCTCCCGGCTGCGTGCGCTGATCCGGCGCGGGGGAGCGATCCGGCCGGGCACACTGCGCCTCGGCGACCTCGAGCTGGACCAGGCGAGCCACACCTGCCGTCGAGGCGGCGCCGATATCCCGCTGACCACCAAGGAATTCGCCCTGCTGGCGTATCTGATGAAACGGCAGGGCGAGGTGGTCACCAAGGCGGAACTGCTGGAGAACCTCTGGGATTTCGCGGCTTCGGCGACCACGAACCTGGTGGAGGTCCACGTGAGCGCGTTGCGGCGGAAGATCGACCTGCCGTTCGGCGCGGAGACCATCCGGACGGTACGCGGCGCCGGCTACCACGTGGTGGGCTCCGGTGCCTAAGGCGTGGCGGTCGACCCGCTTCCGGGTCGCGCTGACGTCGTTCGTGACGTCCCTTGTCGCGCTCAGCGTCGTGTCGGCATGGCTGGTGCTCGATGCCCAGAACCGGCTGGGCAACGGCGCCGCGCAGGTGGCGAGGGAGCGTGCGGCCGCGGTCGTCCACGTGCTGAACACCGGCGCCGCTCCGGCTGATCTAGGGTTCCTTGTCCGGGGTTCGATCTACGAGGTGACCACCCAGACCGGTGAGCGGGTCGCGACCTGCCCCGGCCTGCGGTTCGGGACGATCGTCCCGGACGGAGGCTTCGAGTACGGCGACAGTGTCCAGAACCTCAAGCCCGGCGCCGTCGACCTCGCCAGCCGGGAATCCGTCGGCTGCGCGCGTGAGCTCGGGGAAGATCCGGAGAGGAACGGGATCCGGCTGCACGTGGCGGCCACCGTGAGTGGCGACAGCAAGTACCGGATCTACGGCGCCGCCATCGTCGACGAGTCCGGACAGGCGGCGCTCGATTCGGTGCGGGTGACGCTGCTGGTGGGTGTCCCGGTGATCGCCCTGCTGATCGGGGCGATCGCGTGGTTCGCGGTCCGCCGGTCACTGCGACCGGTCGAGGCGATCCGTTCCGAGGTGGCGGAGATCGGCGCGCACGACCTCTCCCGCCGGGTCCCGGCGCCGGACAGCGCCGACGAGATCGCGAAGCTCGCCGAAACGATGAACACGATGCTCGCGCGCCTGGACACCGCGGTCACCCGGCAGAGCCGGTTCACCTCGGACGCGTCGCACGAACTGCGCACTCCGCTGGCGTCCCTGCGGACTCAGCTGGAGGTGTTGCTCGCGCATCCGGACCGGCTGGACTGGCGCGACGCCTGCCGCAACGCGCTCCTCGACATCACGCGGCTGCAGGATCTCGTCGGAGACCTCGTCCTGCTCGGCAAGCTGGACAACGCCGAGCCGGACCGGGCCGCCCCGGTGCGACTGTCCGAAGTGGTCGAATCCTGTCTGTCCGGGAGGGTGGGTGTCCGCGCCGAGATCAGGGACGATCCGATGGTTTTCGGCGACCGCGGCAGGCTGGAGCGGCTACTGCGGAATCTGGTGGACAACGCGCAACGCCATGCCAGGACCGGGGTCGAGGTACGAACGTCCATTGTGGACGAATTCGCCGTGGTGACGGTGACCGACGACGGACCCGGCATTCCCGCTGCGGACCGCGAGCGGGTGTTCGACCGCTTCGTGCGGCTGGACGACGGACGTGCGCGTGACGAAGGCGGCGCGGGCCTCGGGCTGGCCATCGTGGCCGAGATCGCCCACGCGCACGGCGGCACCGTCGAGGTCGCCGACTACGACGGCGGCGCCCGTCTCGTCGTCCGCCTGCCGTTGGCGGAAGTGCGAAGCTGAAGACGTCTTCAGCTTCCTTAAGCTTCGGTTCAGCGTCCGGGCCCGAATCTTCGGGCCATGTTCGCTCCTTCGCTCCGTTCGTGGTGGCGGCCCCTCGGCCACGCCGACTACCTGGCCTCGTCGTGGTTCCCCGGCCTCACCGGTGTGCGCGCGCTCGCCGCCGTGGCCGTCGTGTTCTTCCACTACGGAGGTCCCGTCGTGGACCGCCTCCAGGGCTGGATCGCCGTGCAGCTGTTCTTCGTGCTGTCCGGTTTCCTCATCACGACACTGGCCCTGCGCGAGGAAGACCGTGACGGCCGGATCTCGCTGCGCGGGTTCTACCTGCGCCGGATCTTCCGGATCATGCCGGTGTACTTCCTGCTCCTGGCGCTGACCACGGTCGCGGTGACGATCGCCGGGACGTATCAGAGCAGCAGGCTCGCCGACGCCATGCCGTACTACCTCGTCTTCGGCAACGAACTCGTCGACTTCAACACGCCGTATCCGACCTCGTGGTCACTGGGGGTGGAGGAGAAGTTCTACCTGGTGTGGCCGGCGCTGCTGGTGCTGACGTCGTTCGCGAGAAGCGGGAAGACCGCGTTGCGCCTGTTGCTGGGCGTATCGGCCGTTCTCGGCGTGGTGCTGTTCGCGGTGCCGCTGGCACCGTCGCACACCTGGGCGAGCCTTTCGGTGCATTACTGCTCGCTGGTCGTCGGCTGTCTCTTGGCGATGACGCTCCACCATCCGCGCGGGTTCGCCCTGGTCCGGCCCTTGACCAGCCCGGCAGTCGCCACGGTGATCGGCTGCGGGTTCATCGTGCTCCAGTTCTCCGTCGGTCCGCTGGCGAAGGCGCTCGGCGGGCATTGGCAGTTCGTCGTCCCGGTCTACGCGGCGGGCTCGGCGCTGTTGCTCGTCGCCGTCGTCTCGCCCGGCCCGGTGCGAGCCCTGCTCGCGAGCAGGCCGTTGACGTTCGTCGGAGATCGTTCGTACGCGCTCTATCTCGCCCAGACCGGCGCCGCCGGGGTCACCGGCTGGCTGCTGCCCAGCGGACTCGCCAAGGCCGCCGCGACCACCGGTGTCGCGCTGGTGTTCGCCTGCGCGCTGCGCCGCTGGGTCGAACAGCCCGCCATCGCCTACGGCCGGAAGGTGCTCGAACGACGCGCGCCCGCCGAGCCTCCGGTGGAGGCCACGGCGGGCGCGCGGTGAAGCGGCGGATCAGTGGTGAGCGGCGGCCGGGGTGCCGCCGGCGCTCTTCTTGACGAACAGCGAACCGACGAACGCGGCCAGCCCGACGCAACCGGCGACCATGAACGTGGTGCGGATACCCGCCGAGTCGGGGCTGGCCGCCCCGGCCGTGGTCGTGCTCGCCGTGGCCACCGCGATGAACACGGCGGTGCCGAGTGCGCCGGCGAGCTGCTGCAGGGTGGCGAGGATCGCGCTGCCGTGTGAATAGAGGTGCTCGGGCAGCGACCCGAGCGACTCGGTCATCAGCGGGGTCATCATCAGGCCGAGCCCGCCCATGAGGAGGACGTGGATGGCGATGGCCGCGATGAGCGGCGATTCCGGGCCGAGCAGCGCGAACAGCCACAGCGAGACCGCCATCGCGGCCGCGCCGGGGATGACCAGGGGCCGGGGGCCGAAGCGGTCGTACAACGCGCCGACCGGGCGGCCGAGCAACCCGAGGACCAGACCGCCGGGGAGCACCGCGAGCCCGCTGACGAACGTGCTGGTGCGCAGGACGGTCTGCAGGTACAGCGGAAGCAGGATCGCCGCGGCGCCGAGCAGGCACATGAACAGCAGCGCCGTCAGCACCAGCGAGACGACGAAACTGCGGTGGGTGAACGGGCGCAGGTCCAGCAGCGCGCGATCTTCCTTCTGCAGGCGCAACTGGCGCCAGGTGAACACCGCGAGCGCCGCGGCCCCGACGACGATCGGCACCCACGGCGGCACCGGCTGGTGTCCACCCGCGGACTCGCCGGACACGGACAGGCCGTACAGCACGCCACCGAAACCGACGGCGGACAGGATCACCGACAGCACGTCCAGCGGAACCTTGCGGGTGTCGCTCTCCAGGCGCAGCTGAAGCAGGCCGACCACCAGGGCGGCGAGCGCGAGCGGCAGCACGATCCAGAACATCCAGCGCCAGCCGAGCGAGGAGAGCACGGCCCCGCCGATGGTCGGGCCGATCGCCGGGGCGACCGCGATGACGATGGTGATCGTGCCCATCGTGGCGCCGCGTTTCTCGACCGGGACCAGGCGCATCACCGTGGTCATCAGCAGCGGCAGCATCACCGCGGTACCGCAGGCCTGGATGACCCGGCCGGTCAGCAGGAGCGCGAAGCCCGGGGCCAGCGCGCTGACCAGGGTGCCGGTGCTGAACAGGGTCAGCGAGGCGAGGAAGACCTGGCGCGGGGTGAACCGTTCGAGCAGGAACCCGGTGGTCGGGATGACGACCGCCATGGTCAGCAGGAAGCCGCTGGTCAGCCACTGGACGGTGGTGGTCGGGACCTTCAGGTCGACGGTCAGGTCACGCAGCGCGACGCTCAGGATGGTCTCGTTGAGGATCATCACGAACGCGGACAGGACCAGGACCCCGATCAGGAGCCCGGCTTTCGCCGGTGCCCGTTCCTGGTCTTGGGTGGTTTCGGGCAGGGTCTCGGTCATCAGTGAAGGGCTCCTGGAAGGGCGCGGGTCCGCGTGGGCCGCCTTCGACGACGGCAACGGTGACAGCGAAGGCGAGGGTGAATTCGTCCTTCAGTCTGCCTGTGCCGGTCCTTGCCTGTCACGTGAATTTCCGTAGTGAGTACGGTCACTGCCCTTTCGGGCGGCCTCGGACAGCACGCCGGCGGAACGGATTTTCGGTGGTGGCACGATAAAATCGGCCTGTGACCAGAGCGATCACGGCGGAGCGGTGGCATTCGGTGCGGCGAGCCTATCGGGTGACGGGCGCGCGATTCGCGGAAATGGTGGGCCGCGTCCGGGATCCGGCGGCGATGGTCACCGCGGAGTGGACGGTGGCCGAAACGGTCGCCCACGTCGCGATGATCGCGAAGATGTACACGGCGCTGGTGCGCCCGGACAGCGCCCCGGTACTGGACGCCAGCGGCCGGAGCCAGGTCGAAAAGACCACTGTGGACACGGTTTCCGTATTGAACGGCTTGGTGCTTCGGGACTTTCCCGAACGCGACCTCGGTGTGCTGGTGACCGGATTGCTGGCGGACATCGAAGAAGTACTGCGCGTGACCGAGGACGCCGATCCGGCGAGGTTGCTGGATTGGCTCGGGGATTCGAAGGTGCCGCTGGCCGGTGTGCTCGCCCACCTGGTCAACGAACTGCAGATCCACGGCTGGGACATCGCCAGGGCGCTGAGACTGCCGTGGACGATTCCGCCGGCCGACGCGGCGTTGTTCTTCGATCTCTTCCTGGTCGGTGTGCTGGGTCACGACGTCGGGCACCTCCTCGACACCGACGAGCCGCCGCGAGAACGACGGATCGCCGTGGCGTTCCGGTCGGCCTACACGTCGCCGGTCGTGCTGGTGCTGCATCGGGGACGGGTGAGCGTCGAGGAGCCCGGAGGACCGGTCGACGCGCGGATCTCGTTCGATCCGCCGTCGCTGAACCTGATGCTGTTCCACCGGGTCGGCAAGGTCCGTTCCGCGCTGACGGGCAAGATCGTCATCGGCGGTCCGCGACCGTGGCTGCTCCCCGCATTCCTGCGTGTCGTGCGTCTGCCCTGAGCGCACGGCTAGGCTTTCGCGGTGCCGAGGGATTCCATCGACCGCATGGTCGACGAGTGGGCCGCCAGCGACGGCGCGCTCGACGTCAGCGCCCTGCAGGTGGTCGGCCGGTTGTTCCGCACCGCCGGGCACGGCCAGGCGGCCGTCGTCGAGGCACTTCGGCCGTTCGGTCTGAGCTATGCCGACTTCGACGTCCTGAACACGCTCCGGCGGCGCGACGATCCCGGCGGGACGCATCCGCGGGATCTGGCGGAGACCGCGCTGATCACCTCCGGCGCGATGACCGCGCGGCTCGACCGGCTGGAGCGGAGTGGCCTGGTGAAGCGTCACTCCGATCCCGAGGATCGCCGCGCGGTCCGGATCCGGCTCACCAAGGCCGGGACCGACCTCGCGGCGAAGGCGCTGGACGCCGTTCTCGTCGCCGACGAGGACATCCTGTCGCCGCTCAGTCCCGCGCAACGGCGGACGCTGGCCGCGCTGCTGAAGAAGCTCCTCCTGCACGCCGAAACGGGCTAAGCGTTCTCGGTCTCGAACTCCGCCTTGTACGCGGCCGCGCGCTCGATCGAGTCGACCGGCCAGGCGACCAGGCTCACCGGGACTCGGTCGCCGACGGCCGCCGCGACGTCGCGCGCGATGGTCAGTGAGGTGCCACCGCAGATCTCGATCGCCTCGGTCCCGGCGTCGGCCAGTTCGCGGGCGATCCGGACCGCGGTGGGGGAGTCCGGCACTGAAACCACCGTCGTCCTGCCGCCGTTCGCGTGCTCGCGGACCAGGCGGTGCTTCGCCGGATCGGCACTCGGATGCCCGACGAAGACGGTGGCGGAATCGCGGATCGGCCGCGGCGCCGGTGCCCCGTACCCCGCGATACCGACCGCGGCCCTGCCGTCGACGGCCTCGATGACCTGAGCGGCAGAGGCGAGGTCGAAACCGCGGTACAGCTCCATGAGCCGGGCGCCGTCGGCCACCGCCTCGGCCGCGACCTCCGCGGCGGCGGCGCCGTCCGGAACCCAGACGAGCAGGGCCTCCGCGTCGCCGAGGTCTTGTGTCACCCGGTCGATTCCGGGGTCGGAACCCGGCTCCAGAAAGAGGAACAGATCGATGTTCTCGGTCATGACATCCACCCAGTTAGCTTGGTATTAAACTACTTGACGCCAAGGTTAACCAGCCGGGAGTGCCGCGTATTCCGGGAAGTTCAGGCGGGAGCGTCGAACCGGCGCCGCGAGTCCTCGATGTGGCCGAGGAACCGGTGGGTCCAGTCGCACATCCCGTCGACCGTCGCGCGCAGGCCGTGGCCCGCCTCGGTGAGGGTGTAGTCGACGCGCGGCGGCACCGTCGGATGCACGGTTCGCTCGAGCAGGCCGTTGCGCTCCAGCATGCGGAGGTTCTGGGTGAGCATCTTGTGGCTGATGCCCTCGATGTCGTCGCGCAACTCGGTGAACCGCCGCGTGCGGTCGCCGATCGTTTCGATGATCAGGAGCGCCCACTTGTTGGCGACGTCGGAGAAGATCTCGCGCGCCAATGAGTCCGCCCGCAGGAGATCGGCGTCGTCCGAACCGTCGAGCTGCTTGGTCACCATCAGGTTCCCCAGTCACGAAAAAGTGCGTTCTTCCAGGTCGCCGCACACTCTCCTACAGTTCCTGGGTAACCACAAGTGACCTATGAGGAGTACGGATGAGCATCACCCTGGTGAATCCCGCGGGACTGCCGGAGATCCCCGCCTACCGGCAGGTGTCGATCGCGACCGGGTCGAAGCTGGTCTTCATCGCGGGGCAGGTCTCCTGGGGCGCGGACGGCGCCCTTGTCGGCGAAGGCGACCTCGCCGCCCAGGTCGAGCAGTGCTACCTGAACGTCGGTACCGCGCTCGCCGGGGCCGGCGCCACCTTCGACGACGTTGCGAAGGTGACCGTCTACGTCGTCGACTGGACGCCGGACAAACTCGCGCTGTTCCTCGAAGGCGTGGACCGGGCCGCCGCGAAACTGGGCGGTACCCCGGTCCCGCCGGGAACGCTGATCGGTGTCGCGGCACTCGACGTGCCCGAGCACCTCGTCGAGGTCGAGGCGACCGCGGTCATCGACTGAGGCTCACTGACCGCGTGCGGCACGCCAGATGGGGCTGTCGACGTAGTGGTTGTCGTACTGCTTCGAGGACGCGGCGATCTCCGAAGGGTCCGCTTCGCCGCGCGCGACCCGGTCGAGGAGGCGGTAGTAGTCGAAGCGGGCCATGCCCGGCGTGAAGGTGACCAGGACGTCCGCGTCCGATCCGGCGGCGGGCCCGAACGCGTGCGGCACCTGGGGCGGCACGGCGAGGAAGTCGCCCTTTTCCAGCGTGTGCAGGGTTTCCTCGACGAGGACCTGGAGTTTCCCTTCGAGCACGAAGAAGAACTCGGTCGCGCGGGTGTGGAAGTGGGCCGGAGTGCCGAAGACGCCGTCCTTCAGGGTCGCGCGGTTCGCGGTGAAGCCCCCGTCGGTGGTGTCCGAGTCGGCCAGCAGTGTGATCTCGCTGCCCGGCGCGTCGCTGACGATCTCGGCGTCGGCGGCCCGGAGGAGAATGGGGTCGAACATGGTGGCGGCTCCTTGGTTCTGCGTGTTCAGCAGGCTCGCTGACAGGACCAAGCCTCTCCCGGTGGCGGAAGGTGATCAACGCGGAAAGCCGCGCTGATCGATAATGCGGAGGTTATCGATGCGGCCTGGTCGCGCGTGAAGGACTCCTTTCCTCGGCTCAGCCGAGGGAAGGAGTCCTTCACGCGCTCGCCCATAGGTCAGGCGGCGAAGACCTGCGAGTCGTCGGCGAAAGCCTTGAACTCCAGTGCGTTGCCCGCCGGGTCCAGCAGGAACATCGTCCACTGCTCGCCGGTCTGACCCTCGAAGCGGACGTAGGGCTCGATGACGAACGAAGTGTCCGCGGCGCGCAGCCGGTCCGCGAGCTTCTGGAACTCCGGGACCGTCAAGATCAGCCCGAAGTGGGGGACGGGCACGTCGTGGCCGTCGACGGGGTTGTGGATCCGCTGCGGCCGTTCCGGGGCGAGGTGCGTGACGAACTGATGGCCGTGGAGGTTCCAGTCGATCCAGGTGTCGGAGCTGCGGCCCTGCTCGAGACCGAGGACTTCGCCGTAGAACGTGCGCGCGGCGGCCAGGTCGTCGACGGGCATGGCGAGGTGGAAGCGCGGGATGGGGGAGTCGAGGACGGTCATTCCGGGGGATCCTTTCCGGCGGGGCGAGCACTTGTCGCAATGTTAACATTAGGACAAAGTGCGTGGTCGCTACGATCGGGCGGTTCCGGCGGAAGGATGAGGATGAGCGAACCCGGCAGGGTGGTGCCGGCGCGTCGTCGCGGGCTGGCGGACGAGGTGGCCGACAGGGTCAGGGACGCCATCTTCGGCGGCGCCTATCCGCCCGGCGCGCAGCTGCGCGAGGTCGAGCTTTCGGAGGCGCTGGGTGTCAGCCGTGGTCCCGTACGGGAGGCGCTGCTGAAACTGGAGCGCGAGGGCTTGGTTCGCAGTGAATGGCATCGCGGCGCGATCGTCACGACGCTGTCCGATGTGGACGTCGCGGAGCTCGACAGCCTGCGCTCGGCCCTGGAACAGCTCGCTGTCCGGCTCGTGGTCGCGAACGCGCCGGAGGCGGACCTGGCCGCGATCGACGAGGTCGTCGACCGGATGGACCGGGCGCGCGACGAGCACGAGATGGTCCGCTGCGACATCGACTTCCACGACGCGGTCTATGCCGCGTCGGGGCACCGGCGGCTCGTCGAGGCGTGGCAGGCGATCCGCTCCCAGGTGTACCTGTTCCTGCTGACCCGGATCGGCGTGAGCTCCGACGGCTACCTCACGTGCATCCCGGCCGAGCATCGCCAGCTGGCGTCCGCGCTTCGTGCCCGTGATGGTGAGAAGGCGCTCGAACTGTTCGCCGTCCACCGCGGGGAAGCCTTCGACGTGCTGACCGGTAAGTGACCGTGCTCAATATCCGGTTCAACGACCTGGCCGCCGCCGCACTCGGCCCGGCGGATGCGATACCGCCCGGCCAGCTGGCGCCCGGGCTGCGGGAGATGATCGCCGACGGGGTCGTTCTGACCGGTGAAGTGCTCACTCTCGGTGGGATTCCCGACTGGGCCGGACGGCCGCCGGGAAGGCAGGCCAACCTGACCGGCTGGGAGTGTTTCGTCAGCAGCTTCCCTCTCGAAGACCATCTGCCGATCGAAGTGGGAAGCCTGCCGGACGGCGAACCGGTGATCTCCGAAGCGGATCAGACCCTAATGTTGCGTCACGGCCTCGGGTTCGCGCTCGAGATCGCCAAGGCGGCGCCGGTCGCCGTCCGGTGCGTCGTCGGGGCCAACAGTACGAACGGGACGTTCCGGTTCCACCGTGCCCGGCCGGGGGAGTCCTGGCTTCACAGCGATCTGGACGCCTATCGTATGGAGAAGGTGATCACCGTCGATCGCGGTCCCGCGACCCTGGGCGGAACCCCCTGGTGACCGATACGGCGCCGAGGCGGACGAAATGGTGCCCTGGGTCTTGACGCCAAGGTGGGCCACGGCTTAACTCAAGCCCTGAAATAAGGCGTGTCCCGGGTCACAGGCCCGGACGCGGCTTGGCCACTCACCCCGAGGACCATCGATGCGAATCGGAAAGATCGCTCCCGCGCTCGTCCTGGCGCTGGCGGCCGCCGCCACGACGGCTTGCGGCGGCGGCGACACGTCGTCCAGTGCTCCCAAGGAGCTCGTGTACTGGGCGTCCAACCAGGGCACCAGTCTCGACAACGACAAGGCCGTCCTGCAGCCCGAACTCGACAAGTTCGAGAAGGCCTCCGGGATCAAGGTCAAGCTCGAGGTCGTCCCGTGGACGGATCTGCTCAACCGGATCCTCGCGGCCACCACGTCCGGCAAGGGGCCGGACGTGCTCAACATCGGCAACACCTGGTCGGCCTCGTTGCAGGCGACCGGGGCGTTCTTGCCGTTCGACGACGCCGCGCTGGAGAAGGTCGGCGGGAAGTCGCGGTTCCTCGGGCCCTCCCTGGCGGCCACCGGGGCAAGCGGGCAGCCGCCGGTCGGCGTACCGCTCTACGGCCAGGCGTACGGCCTGTACTACAACAAGAAACTCTTCGCCGAGGCCGGCATCCCCAAGCCGCCCGCCACCTGGGAAGAGCTCGTCGAGAACGGCAAGAAGCTCACCAAACCGGACAAGGGTCAGTGGGGGCTGTCGCTGCAAGCCGGCCAGGTCACGGAGAACAGCCACCACGCGGCGATCCTCGGCGCTCAGCAGGGTGCGCAGTTCTTCACCGCCGAGGGCAAACCGCAGCTCGCGTCGGATCCCTCTGTCGCGGCCGTGCGGCAGTTCGTCGACCTGATGCAGAAGGACAAGATCGTCAACCCGGCCAACGCCGAGTACGCCGACACCGCCAAATCCCTCAAGGACCTGTCCGACGGCAAGGCCGCGATGTTCATGAACCAGGCTTCCGCGGGGTCGTTCAAGAACATCGGGATGGACATGGCGAACCTCGGTGTCGCACCGATCCCGTTACCCGCCACCGCGCCGCCGAACGGCCGGAAGGTGACCAGTTTCGTCGCGGGCATCAACATGTCGGTCTTCAAGAACACCAAGAACCCCGACGCCGCCCTGGACTTCGTCAAGTTCATGGTTTCGGCGCCGGAGCAGGCGCTGCTCAACAAGACCTACGGTTCGCTGCCGACCGTCCAGGACGCCTACAGCGACGCGGCGTTCCAGACCGAAGACGTCAAGGTGTTCCAGAACGTGCTCGCGAATTCGGCCGAGCCGATGCCGCAGGTTCCGCAGGAATCGCAGTTCGAGACCCTGATCGGCACCGCGATGAAGGGGATGTTCGCCGACGTCGCGGCGGGCAAACCGGTCGACGAGGCCAAGATCCGCGACCAGCTGAACCAGGCGGACCAGCAGATCGCGGCCGGTAGTTGATGCCGACCGCGCTCGACGAAGCCCCGGCCGTGAAGGCGGCCGGGGCCCCCGGACCCCAGGGTGTCCGGCGCAAGCGGCGCCGGGTCGCGCTGCCGTATCTGCTCCTGCTTCCGGCGATCCTGCTCGAACTGCTCGTCCATCTGATCCCCATGGTCGCCGGGCTCGTGATGAGCTTCTTCAAGCTCACGCAGTTCTCCATCCGGGACTTCTCGTCGGCCCCGGCGGCAGGTCTGGACAACTACAAGTTCGTCCTTGACTTCAACGCGGCGGCGGGGAAGTCGCTGCTCGGCTCGTTCTGGATCAGCATCCTCTACACCGTCCTTTCGGTCGGCTTCTGCTGGCTCTTCGGGACGTCGGCGGCCGTGCTGATGCAGAAGGACTTCCGCGGGCGCGGCCTGCTGCGGACGCTGTTCCTGGTGCCGTACGCGCTGCCGATGTACGCCGCGGTGATCACCTGGTCGTTCATGTTCCAGAAGGACACCGGCCTGGTGAACGACCTGCTGGGCACCGATTCCTTCTGGCTCATCGGGGACAACAGCTTCTGGTCGCTGGTGGTCGTCTCGGTGTGGCGCAACTGGCCGTTCGCGTTCCTGATCGTGATGGCCGGACTGCAGAACATCCCCGGCGAACTGTACGAGGCGGCCGCCATCGACGGCGCGAGCTGGTGGCGCCAGTTCCGGGCGATCACCCAGCCGATGCTGCGCCCGGTCAACCAGGTCCTGCTGCTGGTGCTGTTCCTGTGGACGTTCAACGATTTCAACACGCCGTATGTCCTTTTCGGAGCGTCCGCGCCGAAGGAGGCGTCGCTGATCTCGATCCACATCTACCAGAGCTCGTTCGTGACCTGGAACTTCGGTCTCGGCTCGGCGATGTCGGTGCTTCTTCTGCTGTTCCTGCTGATCGTCAGCACCGTCTACTTGGGACTGACCGCACGCAGGAGGAACGCCGTTGTCTGAGCCTCGCTGGGTCCCGTGGGCCCGCCGATTCGTCCTCGGTTTCCTCGCCCTGTTCACCCTGATTCCGCTGTACGCGATGGTTTCTTCGTCGCTGAAGCCGCTCGGGGACGTGCAGGGCACCTGGGAGTGGATCCCGACGACGCTGACCATCCAGCCGTTCTTCGACATCTGGGAGACCATCCCGCTCGCCGAGTACTTCGTGAACAGCCTGGTCATCTCCGGATCGGCGGCGATCCTCTCCGTGGTGATCGCGATTTTCGCGGCGTACGCGCTGAGCAGGTTCCGCTTCCGCGGCAAGAACTTCTTCAAGATGACCGTGCTGTCCACGCAGATGTTCCCCGGCATCCTGTTCCTGCTGCCGCTGTTCCTGATCTTCGTCAACATCGGCAACACCACCGGCATCGTCCTGTACGGCTCCCGGCTCGGGTTGATCATCACGTATCTGACCTTCTCGCTGCCGTTCGCCATCTGGATGCTCGCCGGCTACATCGACTCCATCCCCAAGGAACTCGACGAAGCCGCGATGGTCGACGGCACCGGGCCGTTCGGCGCGCTGATCCGCGTGGTGGTCCCGGCGGCCATGCCGGGCATCGTCGCGGTGGGGATCTACTCGTTCATGACGGCCTGGGGCGAGGTCCTGTTCGCGTCGGTGATGACCGACTCGGGCACGCGGACCCTCGCCGTCGGTCTCCAGGAGTACTCCACCCAGGTCCAGGTGTACTGGAACCAGGTCATGGCCGCGTCCCTGATCGTCTCCGTCCCGGTCGTCGCCGGATTCCTTCTGCTCCAGCGTTACCTCGTCGCCGGGCTCACCGCCGGTGCCGTGAAATGACCCGCCCGTCGTTCCGTACAGAGAGGTCCGCCTTGAATCTGCACCTGCCCGCCGATTTCCTGTGGGGTGCGGCCACCGCCGCGTACCAGGTGGAAGGCGCCGTCGACGCCGACGGCCGCCTCCCGTCCATCTGGGACGACTTCGTCCGGGTCCCGGGTGCCGTCCTGAACGGCGACACCGCCGACGTCGCGTGCGACCACTATCGGCGCTGGCCGGAGGATCTCGCCATCATGAAGCGGTTGGGCCTTGACGCGTATCGCTTCTCCGTCGCTTGGCCGCGGGTGATCCCGACCGGTCGCGGCACGGTCAACGCGGCGGGTCTCGACTTCTACGACCGGCTGGTCGACGCGTTGCTCGAAGCCGGGATCCGGCCGTTCGCCACGTTGTTCCATTGGGACCTGCCCTCGGCGCTGAAAGGCGGCTGGCCGGAGCGCGACACGGCCTACGCGTACGCCGATTACGCCGCCGTCGTCGCGGCTCGGCTGGGAGACCGGGTCGCGGACTGGAACACCGTGAACGAGCCGCTGTGCTCAGCCTGGCTCGGCTACCTCGAAGGCCGGTTCGCCCCCGGCGTCAAAGACCTCAAGCAGGCCATCGACGCGTCGCACCATCTCCTGCTCGCGCACGGCCTCGGCGTGCAGGCGATCACCGCCAATGCCGCGAAGCCCGCCAACGTCGGCCTGGTGGTCAACCTCAGCGGGATCGAGCCCGCGTCGGACTCCACCGCGGACGTCGAGGCGGCGAAGCGGATGGACGGACACGTCAACCGGTGGTGGCTCGACCCGTCGAACGGCCGCGGCTACCCGGCGGACATGATCGAGGTCTACGGCGTCGAACCGCCCGTGGTCGGTAACGACCTCGAAGTGATCTCGACGCCGGTCGGCTTCCACGGGCTGAACTACTACTTCCGGCAGATCGTCGAGGACGACCCGGACGGTCCCGCACCCCGTGCCCGGCAGGTGCCGGTCGAAGGCGCGGCGACCACGGCGATGGGCTGGGAGATCCACGGGCAGGGACTCGCGGACCTGATCCACCGGCTCGCCAACGAGTACGGCGCCCGCGCCATCTACGTCACCGAGAGCGGGGCGGCCTTCGACGACAAGGTCGCCGAGGACGGGTCGATCCACGACGCCGACCGCATCGCCTACCTGGAGGAACATCTGGGCGCCGTGGCCGGGGCCGCCGAAGCCGGGGCGCCGGTGAAGGGTTATTTCGCCTGGTCGCTGCTCGACAACTTCGAATGGGACAGCGGGCTGAGCAAACGGTTCGGGCTCGTGCGGGTCGATTACGACACGCAGGTCCGCACGGTCAAGGCGAGCGGGTACCGGTACGCGGAGATCATCGCGGAACACCGGAAACGCTGAGGGGTCCCGGTATGTCATGAAAGGGCCGTTCAGGACATATTTCGTCCTGAACGGCCCTTTCATGACACCCGACCCGCCGGGGCTGAGCCGGCAAGCGGTTCGTGCGGACGGATGGACCGAGGGGTCCGGATTCGTCGCGCGGTACGAACGGACGTCCGCCGAAACCTCCTAGGGTCGCCATGAACGAGGCGATCCTAGGAGGCGAAGTATGCGGACACTCTTGCGTGGCGGTCGTGTCGTCGATCCGGCGACGGGCTTCGACGGTACGGCCGACGTGCTGGTATCCGACGGGGTGGTCACCGCCGTCGGGGAGGGTTTGACCGCCGAGCCGGGCGACGTGGAGATCGACGTCCGCGGGCTCGTCGTCGGACCGGGTTTCATCGACCTGCACAGCCACGTGCACACCATCGCGGGCCAGCGGCTGCAGGCGATGGACGGGGTGACGACCGCACTCGACCTCGAAGCCGGGCTGATGCCGATCGAGCGAGCGTATGCCGAGGCGGCCGCGGCGGGACGGCCGCTGCACTACGGGTTCTCCGCGTCCTGGGGTGCCGCGCGGGCGCAGGTGCTCGCCGGGATCGAGCCGGACGCGAATATCGACAGCGGTTTGGCGGTCCTCGGAAACCCTGTCTGGCAAAGGACGTCGTCGCCCAAGGAACTCGCCGCATGGCTGTCCCTTGTGGACGGTGAGCTGGCCGCGGGCGCGCTCGGCGTCGGCGTGCTCCTCGGCTACGCGCCCGACACCGACCCCGGCGAGTTCCTCGCGTTGGCCCGGCTGGCCAAGGAGGCCGGGGCGCCGACCTACACCCACGTCCGTGAACTGGTCGAGGTGAATCCGGAGACGCCCATCGACGGCTCGGCGGAGATCGCGATCGTCGCGGCCGAGACCGGCGCGGCGATGCACCACTGCCACGTGAACAGCACCTCCGGTCACCAGATCGAGCGAGTGCTCGCGGCGCTCGAAGCCGGGCGCGCGGCCGGGTCGCGGGTGACCGTCGAGGCTTATCCGTACGGGGCGGGCAGCACGGGGATCGGTGCGGCGTTCCTCTCACCCGAACGCCTGAAGATGAAGGGCCTGTCCCCGTCCAGTGTGATCATGCTGGAGTCGGGGGAGCGGATCGCCGACGAAGGCCGCCTGCTCCAGGTACGTGCCGAGGATCCCGGCGCGCCGTGCATCCTGGAATTCCTCGACGAGAGCAGCCCGCACGATCTCGGGCTGCTGCACCAGGCGCTCGCGTTCCCGGACGCCATCGTCGCCAGTGACGCGCTGCCCGTGTACTGGAAGAACGGCACGAGCGAGAGCACCGAATGGCCGTTGCCGCCCGGCGGCGCGACGCATCCGCGCACGGCGGGGACCTACGCCAAGACGTTGCGGCTCATGGTGCGGGAGAGCAAGGCCTGGACGTGGCTGGAGGCGTTCCGGCGCTGCTCCTACCTGCCGGCGCGCGTACTCGACGAGGTCGCTCCCGGCGCGCTGGCGAAGGGACGGCTGAACGTCGGGGCCGACGCCGACATCGTCGTCCTCGACCCGGAAACCATCACCGACGCCGCGACCTACTTCGACTCGACCAGGCCGTCGGTCGGCGTCCGGCACCTGTTCGTCTCGGGGGTCCCGGTCGTCACCGACGGGAATCTGCGCACGGACGCGTTCCCCGGCAAGCCGTTGCGGGGTGAGCCTCGATGAGCGAGCTGCTCGCCGACATCGAGACACTCGTGCGCTGCGAGTCACCGTCGTCGGATCACGCGGCTGTGGCCCGCAGTGCCGAAGTGGTGGCCGAGGTCGGACTGAGGCTGCTCGGTGCGGAGCCCGAGCGGATCGTCGTGGACGGGGTCACCCATCTCCGCTGGCGATTCGGCGACGGCCCGCCCCGGGTGTTGCTGCTCGGTCACCACGACACGGTGTGGCCCCACGGTTCGCTGGAGACACATCCGTTCTCGGTGCGGGACGGGGTGCTGCGCGGCCCCGGTTGCTTCGACATGAAGGCGGGCGTCGTGATGGCGCTGCACGCCGCGGCGACCGTTCCTGACCGCGACGGACTGTCCATTCTGGTCACCGGTGACGAGGAGATCGGTTCGCCGTCGTCCCGTGCGCTGATCGAGGAGACCGCGGCGGGCTGTGACGCGGCGTTCGTGCTGGAGGCTTCGGCCGACGGCGGTGCGCTGAAATGCCGCCGCAAAGGCGTTTCCCACTACCGGGTCGAGGTCGTCGGCCGCGCCGCGCACGCCGGGCTCGAACCGGAGAAGGGCGTCAACGCGGGAATCGAGATCTCCCACCAGATCCTCGCGGTGGCCGCGCTCGCCGACCCCGCGGCCGGGACCAGCGTGACACCCACCGTCGTCTCGGCGGGAACGACCGTCAACACCGTGCCCGCCGCCGCGAGCGTGGCCGTCGACGTCCGCGTATGGGACGAGGCCGAGCAACTCCGCGTCGACCGGGCCATGCGGGCACTTCCTCCGGTACTGGAAGGAGCCGAGGTCCGGGTGACCGGCGGGATCAACCGGCCGCCGCTCGAAGCGGGCTCGTCGGCCGGATTGTTCACGCTGGCCCAGGATCTGGCGGGCGAACTCGGCCTCGGAGAACTGACCTCGGCGTCGGTCGGTGGCGCCTCGGACGGCAATTACACCGCGGGTATCGGGGTTCCCACCTTGGACGGTCTGGGTGCCGTCGGGGGCGGAGCGCACGCGGATCACGAACACGTCGTCGTCGCGGAACTGCCGCGCCGCACCGCTTTGCTGGCCGCGCTCGTGGAGAACGTGCTCGCGAAACGGGATCCGTCCGGTGCGACGAATCGCGCGGGCGAATCTGGTACGGCACGACGGTGACTCGGCCGTCGTGCGGGGAAAGGATTGTCCCGTGACGAATCTTGCGACGAACGCGGAAAGCCTCGCGTCGGCGGAGGTGCGCGACGAAGCCGTCGCCGCCGCGCGGGCCGCGGCCGCGGCTTCGGGCGTCGAAATCCGCGAACTCACCGAAATCGCCGAGCTGGCCGCGGTGGTCGGCCTGTTCGAGTCCATCTGGCGATCGGCACCCGGCGCGCGGCCGGTGAGCACGGAACTGCTCCGCGCGATGTCCAGCGCGGGGAACTACGTCGCGGGCGCCTTCGAGAACGGTGAGCTGCTGGGGGCTTGTTTCGGATTCTTCGGGAGTCCCGGAAAGGCGAGTCTGCACAGCCACATCGCCGGTGTCGCCAAGGCGGGGGCGGGCCGTGGGATCGGGCACGCGCTCAAACTGCACCAGCGCGGGTGGGCCCTGCTCCAGGACGTCTCGGTGATCACCTGGACGTTCGACCCGCTGGTGCGCCGCAACGCCTATTTCAACCTGGGGAAACTCGGCGCGCGCCCGATCGGCTACCTGCCCGATTTCTACGGTCCGATGGAGGACAGCATCAACGGCTCGGGCGACACCGACCGGCTGATGGTCGGGTGGGATCTCAAAAGCCCGGAGGTCCGTGCCGCCGCCTTCGGAGAACCCGTCCTCATCGACGCCGAAGCACTGGGCGCGGTGAAGGCGCTCACGGTCGACTCCGACGGCGGCCCGAGCATTGGTTCGGCCGACGCGCCGACCGTGCTCGTCGCCGTCCCGCCCGACATCGAACGGTTGCGCCGCACCGACCCCGGTCGCGGCACCGCGTGGCGCGCCGCCCTGCGTGAAGTCCTCGGTGGACTGATGGCGGACAACGCCCAGGTCACCGGTTTCGATCGTGCCGGCTGGTACGTGATCTCGAAGGAGCAGTCGTGAAACTCAGCGGTGTGGAACTGCGCCGGGTCCGGATGCCGCTCGTGGCCCCGTTCCGGACGTCGTTCGGAACGCAGTCCGAACGGGAACTGCTGCTCGTCCGCGCGGTGACGCCGGCGGGCGAGGGCTGGGGCGAATGCGTCGCGATGGAGGCGCCGCTCTACTCGTCGGAGTACAACGACGCCGCCGAACATGTGCTGCGCACCCATCTGATCCCCGCCCTGCTGGCCGCGGAGGACGTGACCGCGTACAAGGTGACGCCGTTGCTGGCGAAGTTCAAAGGACACCGGATGGCGAAGGGGGCGCTGGAGATGGCGGTCCTCGACGCCGAACTCCGCGCGCACGAACGATCCTTCGCGGCCGAGCTCGGGTCCACCCGCGACTCCGTGGCCTGCGGGGTCTCGGTCGGGATCATGGACTCGATCCCGCAGCTGCTGGACGTCGTCGGCGGCTACCTCGACGAGGGCTATGTCCGGATCAAACTGAAGATCGAGCCGGGCTGGGACGTCGAGCCGGTCCGTCAGGTGCGCGAGCGCTTCGGTGACGACGTGCTGCTCCAGGTCGACGCGAACACCGCGTACACCCTGGGCGACGCGCCGCTGCTGTCGCGGCTCGACCCGTTCGGGCTGCTGCTGATCGAGCAGCCGCTCGAAGAGGAGGACGTGCTCGGCCACGCCGAACTGGCCAAGCGGATCCGGACACCGATCTGCCTCGACGAGTCGATCGTCTCGGCCAAGGCCGCCGCGGACGCGATCAAGCTGGGCGCGTGCCAGATCGTCAACATCAAACCGGGCCGCGTCGGCGGCTACCTCGAAGCACGCCGGGTGCACGACGTCTGCGCGGCGCACGGGGTGGCGGTGTGGTGCGGCGGGATGATCGAGACCGGGCTCGGCCGCGCGGCCAACGTCGCGCTGGCCTCGCTGCCCGGTTTCACGCTGCCGGGTGACACCTCGGCCTCCGGCCGGTTCTATCGCACCGACATCACCGAGCCTTTCGTGCTGGACGCCGGGCATCTGCCGGTACCGACGGGACCGGGACTGGGCGTGACTCCGATTCCGGAACTCCTGGACGAGGTCACCACCGAGAAAACGTGGATCGGTTCGTAGCGCACCACGAAATCCGGGGTTAGATTTGGTCGGATCGAACCAGTCGGTTCGGTGAGACCGGGTTTAACTTCGGGGGGTGCTGACACCGGTGCCCAGCAAGCCGCATACGAGCTTGGGACGCGTCCTCGAAGACCTCGGGGACGTGCTCCTGGAGCCGGTCGCGGTCGGCCGGACCACCCGCAAGCAGCTGGGCGGGGTGGTCATCCACGATCCGCACGACGAATCCGAAATCCCTGGCGGGGCCGTCGTGCTCGGCGTCGGGGTGCGGGATCGGGACGAGATCGTCCGCCTCTTGCACGACGTGGGTGCGCGAGGCGCGGCGGCGCTCGTCGTCCGGTCTCCCGTCACCCCGGCGCCGGAACTCCGCCGCGCCGCGGACTCGTCCGGGGTCGCCCTGCTCGGCCTCGCGCGCGGCGCGTCCTGGGCACAGCTCGCCGCCATGCTCCGGACCTTGCTGGCGGAAGAGGACGTCGGCGAGGTCTCACCCCAGACGCTCGGCGGAATGCCGTCGGGGGATCTCTTCGCGCTGGCCAACGCGATCGCCGCGCTCATCGACGCGCCGGTGACCATCGAGGACCGCAGCAACCGGATCCTCGCCTTCTCCGGGCGCCAGGACGAAGCGGACCCCTCCCGGGTCGAGACCATCCTCGGCCGTCAGGTGCCGGAGCGGTTCGCCCGCGGCCTGGAACGGGACGGCGTCTTCGAGCGGCTGTACCGCGACCACGCGCCCGTGTATGTCGATCCGCAGCGGTACGACGACAACGAGATCGCGATCCCGCGCGTGGCGTTCGCCGTCCGCGCCGGCGACGAGGTACTCGGGTCGATCTGGGCCGCGGTGCGGGAACCGCTCAGCGAAGAGCGGACGCAGGCGCTGATCGACGCCGCCAAACTCGTCGCGCTGCACCTGCTTCGGCTGCGTGCGGGCGCCGATGTCGAACGGCGGCTGCGCGCGGACCTGGTGAGCACGGCGCTCGAAGGCGGGACCGGTGCGCCGGAGGCGATCGCCCGGCTCGGCCTGCTCGGCCAGCCGTCGATCGTGCTCGCCATGGGCCTGCTCGGCGCGCCCGATCCCGAGGACGATCTGAGGCTGGTCGCCGACCGTCAGAGGGTCGCCGACGCGCTGGCCATGCACCTGAGCGCCGTCCAGCCCCGGTCGGCCGTCGCGCTGGTCGGCGACGTCGCCTACGGCATCCTTCCGATGCCCGGCGGGCACGCCGACTGCCAGGAGCGTTCGGTGCGGGTCGCGTCGACCTTCCTGGAGCGCACGGGACGCCGGGCGGCGGCCGCGATCGGCATCGGACCGCTCGCGCTCGACGCGTCCGGGCTGCACGCCTCCCGCGACGGCGCGGACCGGGCGTTGCGCGTGCTGCTCACCAACGGCGGCGCCAAACGCGTCGCGACCGCGGACGACGTCCACGTCGACGCGCTCATGCTCGATCTGGCCGACCTCGCCGCGGCCAGGGGAGACGTCGCGACAGGACCTGTCGCGCGGTTGCTCGCCTACGACGCGCAGCACCAGTCACAACTGGTGCACACCCTTCGATGCTGGCTCGACGCCTTCGGTGACATCGGCGCCGCGTCCGCGTCGGCCTACGTCCATCCGAACACCTTCCGCTACCGGCTGCGGCGGCTCGCCGAGGTCGGCGAGATCGACCTCGACGACGCGGGGGAGCGGTTCGCCGCGATGCTGCAGTTGCGGCTGCTGCCCCGTGACGCGCGGACCGGACTGCCGGGCGCCGAAGACTGACGTTGGTCTTCCGGCCCGAAACGACGGCCGATGTTCGTGTGATCGCACGAACTCCGCTCGACGACCGCGTTTCAGAATGAGTGATCGGCGCCACGCTCGCGTCGTTCTCCTTTTCTCCCCAAGTTTCCGCGGAGGCGCCATGACGGCAGTGGTCAACGAGGACACCTGGACAGCACGGCGGATCAACCGGACGGCGCTCATCACGATGGTGGTGATGGTGTTCGCCTGGGCGGTCGACTACATCGACCGGTTCTCGATCGGGATGGCGCTGCCGATGATCGGCGCCGAATTCGAGCTCAGCAAGACCCAGCAGGGCTGGCTCGTCACCGTGTTCGCGCTGGTGTACATGGTCTGCCAGATCCCGGCGGGTTTCCTCGCCGACCGGTACGGCTCGCGGGGGCCGATGCTGGCCACGCTGCTGCTCTGGTCGGCGTTCACCGCGATGACCGGGATGGCGGGCACGTTCGGCATGCTGCTCGTCGTCCGCGGCCTTTTCGGTGTGTGCCAAGGACTTTTCCCGGCGGCCTCGTTCAAGGCGATCGCCGAACGGACCACGCCCGGGAATCGCGCGACAGTGACCGGCGTGATGCTGTCCGCCGGTGGCATCGGTGCCGGCCTGGCGCCGTTGATCGTCGGCCCGCTGCTGATGGCGGTCGGCTGGCGGCACACGTTCTTCTGGATGGCGGGTGTCGGCGCGATCATCGGCGTGGTCGTCTGGACGCTGCTGCCCAAGGCGCTGCCCGAAAGGCTGAGCAGCCTTCCGCGCGACGAGGCCAAGACCCCGGAGGTCTCCCGCAAGCAGGTGCTGAAGTCCTTTGTGGTCTGGAAGTTCACGCTGTTGTTCTGTGCCACCAACATGCTGAACTACGGCCTGATCACCTGGGTGCCCAGCTATCTGCTCGAGGCGCGTGGCCTGACGCTGAACCAGACCGGTGTGCTCGCGGCGATCCCGATGCTGGTCAGCATCGGCACCACCATCCTCGGCGGCTGGCTGTTCGACCGCTACTTCCACGACCACGGCCGGTGGTACCTCAGCTCCATCGCGCTGGTGACCGTGGTGCTGCTGATCCTGATGGTGTCCGCGGAGACCACGGCGGAGTTCACCCTCTACGAGACGCTGGCGCTCGCGGTGTTCGGCATGGCGACGATGGCCGTCTTCGGTCTGCCGCTGCGAGTGCTGCCCACGGCGGTCACCGGGATCGGGATGGGAGTGATGAACTTCGGCGGCCAGGTGGCGGGCGCGGTCGCGCCGGTGGCCATGGGCTGGCTCGCCGACGCGTTCTCCTACACCGCGGCGTTCGGTTTCCTCATCGGCACGACGTTCCTCACCGCCGTGATGGCGTTCTGGGTACCGCAGAACCCGGCGCAGTTCACGTTCTCCCCGGCCGGTTCCCGCTCGGCGTCGTGAGTGGCGTTTCGGGTTCTAACCCGAAACGCCACTCACGACCCCAACGCAGACAAGGAGTTCCATGTCTACCGCGTCCCAAGTCACCGAAAAGATCACCGAGCGCGCGAAGGAGGTCGGAGTCCGGGTCCGGCTGCACGCGGCCGAAATCGACGGCTCCCGGAGGATCGGCGTCGACGAACACGCCCCGGTCGTCACGGCGTCGGTCTTCAAGGTCCCGATCGCGCTCGAACTGGCGAAGCAGGGAGCGGAGGGCGCGCTCGACCTCGGCGAGCGGATCACCGTCCCGCCGGGGCATCCCACGCCCAGCCCGTACGGTCTGGCCACCTTCCGGCACGAGATCACGATGTCCTGGTACGACCTCGCGATCCTGATGATCGGGATCAGCGACAACGTCGCCACCGACCTGATCCTCGAGCGCGTCGGCAAGGAAGCGACCGAGAAAACGTTGCGAGACCTCGGTTTCGAGCACACCACCGTTTCGCAGGACTGCGGTGAGGTGCTCGGCGGTATTGGGGAAGACCTCGGGATCTCCTACGAGGACGACGAAAGACTGCTGACCGAGCTCCCGATCGAGCGGATCAAGGCGTTGCGCGCCCTGCAACCGGAGCACAGTTGCGCCACGACCGCGGAGGAGATCACCCGGCTGCTCGCGCTCATCTGGCGCGACGAGGCGGCGGCTCCGGCGGCGTGCGCGGACGTCCGGCGCTGGATGGACCTCCAGGTGTGGCCGCACCGGCTGCGGTCCGGGTTCCCGGACGACGGGATCCGCGTCAGCGGCAAGACCGGGACCCTGCCGTCGGTGCGCAACGAGGTCGGCGTGGTCGAGTACCCGGATGGCGGCCGTTACGCGGTAGGGATTTTCACCGACGCGGTCGACGGGCGGTCGCGGGTGCCGGAGCGGGACGCGTTCATCGGTTTCGCCGCGGCACAGGCCGTCGAATGGCTCAGGCTTCCCGAGGCCGACCGCGAATGATTCGTCCGCCCGGATGAATTTTCCCGCCGCTCTCGTCGTTCCGCACGAACCGGTGACGCCCGTCACCGGCCTAGCATTCCGGGAACCGCCGGACCACCCTTTCCACGGACAAGAGGTGCGCATGTCGAAACTTTCCGAAATCGATACCTGGCTCGCGGAGAACTTTTCCGCCCTTCTGGAGAAGCATCAGGTGCCCGGCGCCGCCATCGCGGTCTTCGCGAACGGCGAGGTGATCGACCACGCGGCCGGAATCCTGAACAAGAACACCGGTGTCGAGTCCACAGTGGACTCCGTATTCCAGATCGGGTCGATCACCAAGGTGTGGACGACCACCCTGGCGATGCAGCTCGTCGACGAAGGCAGGCTCGACCTCGACAAGCCGGTCCGCGACTACCTTCCCGAGTTCACCCTCGCGGACGACGACGCGGCGTCGCGGATCACGGTGCGGCAGCTGACCTGTCACACCTCCGGATTCGAGGGTGACATCTTCACCGACACCGGGCAGGGCGACGACTGCGTCGCGAAGCTCGTGGCGACGCTTTCCGACGTGCCCCAGCTGTTCCAACCGGGGGAGATGTTCTCCTACAACAACGCCGGGTACTGCGTGCTCGGCAGGATCGTTGAAGTCCTGCGCGGCAAGTCCTACGACGACTGCCTGCGCGACCATCTCTTCACGCCGCTCGGCCTGACCCACGCCGCGGCCGGGCCCTACGACGCGATCCGGTACCGCGCGGCGATCGGGCACCTCCAGCCGAAGCCGGACGACGAGCCGGTGGCCGCGCCCGCCTGGGCGTTGACGCGGTCCAATGTGCCGGCGGGTTCGCATCTGGCGATGCGCCCGCGTGACCTGCTGACCTTCGTGCGCATGCACCTCAACGAAGGCCGTGCGGACGACGGCACCCAGGTCCTGAAGCCCGAAACCGCCCGCGCCATGTGGGAACGCCAGGTCGAACTGCCCTACCTCGGCTTGATGGGCGGGGCGTGGGGCCTCGGCTGGATGATCTTCGACTGGGACGGCGGCCCGGTGATCGGCCACGACGGCGGCACCATCGGCCAGTCCGCGTTCCTTCGCGTGGTGCCGGGCAGCAACGTCGCGGTGGCCCTGCTGACCAACGGCGGCAAACCGTTGCACCTGTACCTGGACGTCTTCCGGAAGGTGCTGGGCGACCTCGCCGGCGTCGAGGTCCCGCCGCTGCCGGAGCCGAACGCCGCGGAAGCGCCGGCGGACCCGTCGCGCTATGTGGGCGAGTACTCGTCGCAGGTGGCGGACATCGTCGTCACGCAGGACGAAGAGGGCGGCCTGTGGCTGGAACGCACGATGAAGGGCATGTTCGCCGACCTCGGTTCGGCGCCGGAGAAGACCAGGCTGCTCGGCTACAAGGGCGACACCCTGGTCGCCGAGCACGACGGCCTCGGCCTGCACATGCCGCACGCGTTCGTCGGTGACGACGGCACCGGCCGCGCGTTGTTCGTCCACACGGGACGGGCCGACCGCCGGGTGGCCCGGTGACGGCGATCGCCGACGAGATCGAGGCCGTCTTCGCCGAGGCGGGGGCACGCGGATTCGTGCACGCGCGCGAGATCGGCGTCCCCGACGGCCCCGAAGTCGGTGTCGGCGCCGACGATCCGGTCGTGCTGGCGTCCGTGTTCAAGATCCCGGTGGCGGTCGCCTTCGCCCGTGAGGTGGCCGCCGGACGGATCGACGAAACCGAGCGGACCCGCGTCACCGCACGGTACCGGATCGGCGGGATCGGGACCGCCGGCTGCGCGGACGACGTCGAGATGAGCTGGCGCGACCTCGCGCATTTCATGCTGACGATGAGCGACAACGCCGCGACCGACGTCGTCTACCACCGGGTCGGGCAGGAGGCCGTCGACCGGGTGCTCACGGACCTCGGCCTCGCCAGGACACGGCTGGTCGGCTGCTGCGAAGACCTGTTCGCCTCGGTGATCGCCGATCTCGGCGCGAAACCGGACGACGACCTGGAAGCCGTCTTCGCCGCGGCGACCGAAGAACAGATGTGGAAGCTCTCGGTGCTCGACCCGGAACGCACGACGTCGTCGACGCCGAGGGAGATCACCGCGTTGCTCGACGCGATCTGGACCGACCGCGCGGGCGACCCGGCCGCCTGCGAACGCGTGCGGACGATCATGGCGCAGCAGATCTGGCCGCACCGGATCTCGTCCGGTTTCCCCTCGGGGGTCGCGATCGCGGCCAAGACCGGGACGCTCCCCGCCGTCCGCAACGAAGCGGGGGTGGTGACCCATGTGGACGGTCGCCGCTACGCCGTCGCGGTGTTCACCCGCGCCGAATCCCTCGCCGACCGCCAGCCCGCGGTCGACTCCGCCCTCGGTGAGGCCGCCCGCCTCGCCGTCGATCACCTCCGTGCGCAGACCGTGACCCAGTAGGAGAAACCGCATGAAGAAAGCCCGGCTCACCGCCGCGATCACGAGCGTGGTGGCCTTGACCGTGAGCGCGTGCGGGGGGACGTCGCAATCCGGGCAGGACCGGACCGCGAACCAGAAATTGACCGAGGGCAAGACCTTCACGATGGCGATCGGCACCGATCCGGGAGCACTGGACCCGGCGATGACCGTGCTCTCGGTCGCGCTCGACATCGGGCGCTACCTCTACGACAGCCTGATCAACCTCGACGAGGCGGGCAAGCCGATCGCCGGCCTCGCCGAGAAGTGGGAGGCCACCACGACCACGGCCTCCTTCATCCTGCGGAACGGGATCACCTGCGACGACGGCTCGCCGCTGACCGCGAGCGACGTCGCCGCGAACGTCAACTTCGTCGGCGATCCCGCCAACAAGTCGCCGATGTCCGGGCTCACCGTCGCGCCGGGGACCAAGGCGACCGCCGACGACGCGGCGCGGAAGATCACGCTCACCAGCGGTGCGCCGGACGCGTTCCTGCTGCGCAACGTCGGCGGCCTGCCCATCGTGTGCGGCAAGGGCGTGACCGACCGACAGGCGCTGGCCAAGGGCAAGTACGGCACCGGCATGTTCACCATGACCGAGATCGTGCCGAACGACCACTACACCCTCACCCGGCGAAAGGACTACGCGTGGGGGCCGGGGGACTGGCAGCGTGAGCAGCCCGGACTGCCGGAGAAGGTGACCTTCCGAGTCATCCAGAACATGACGACCGCCGCGAACCTGCTGCTGTCCGGTGAGCTCAACGGCGCCCGGATCACCGGCCAGGACCAGCAGCGGCTGCGTGCACAGAAGCTGTTCCACGGCGAGCAGGTCGTGCCGATGGGCGAGATGTTCTTCAACCAGGCACCCGGCCGGGCGGGCGGCGACCTGGCCGTGCGTCGCGGACTGGTGCAGGCACTCGACCTCGCCCAGATCGGCAAGGTGCTCACCAGCGGCTCCGGGGCGCCCAGCCAGGGGATGGTCACCACCGAACCCAGGGCGTGCGCCGGGGACGCGGTGGCGGGCAAACTCCCCGCGTTCGACGTCGCCGCCGCGAAGTCGGCTCTCGACGCGGCCGGCTGGAAGCCGGGAGCGGACGGGGTGCGGGTCAAGGACGGCAAACGGCTCGCGCTGACCGCCATCTACGGCACGCAACTCGGGCCGACGATGGCGCCCGCGGCGGAACTGATGCAGCAGTCGTGGAAGGCCGTCGGCGCCGACGTGACGCTCAAGGGCCTCGACAGCCCCGGGACCAGCCAGGTGCTCTTCAACACCGGCGAGTGGGACATCTCGCTGGCGCCGGTGACCTTGCTGCTGCCGAGCCAGGTCGGCCCGTTCGTCTCGGGACCGAAACCGCCGGCGGGCACGAACTTCGCCCATATCGAGAACGAGAAGTACACGTCGCAGGCCGCGCAGGCGGCGCGGATGTCCGGTGAATCGGGCTGCGCGACCTGGCTCGCGGCGGAACAGGCGCTCATCGAGCGGCTGGACGTCGTGCCCTACGTCAACTCGGTCATCCCGACCTTCGGCAGCAACGCGCGGTTCAAGGTCATCTTCGGTTCGGTGGAGCCCTCGTCGATCCGGATGTACAGCTGATGGCCGTCTCGGTCGCCCCGGCCGGATTGCGCGGCAACCCTTGGCTGTCGTTCGCCGTGCGCCGCCTCGGCCGGTTCGCGATCTCGTTGTGGGTCCTGATCACCACGGCGTTCCTGATGATCCAGCTGATCCCGGGCGACCCGGTCCGGGCGGCGCTCGGCCTGACCGCGCCGGTCGAGCTGGTGAACGCGCGGCGGGCGGCGCTCGGCCTCGACGATCCACTGTGGCTGCAGTACGTCCACTACCTCGGCGGACTGGTCACCGGTGACTTCGGGACGTCGATGACGAGCGGGCAGCCGGTCTCCGAGGTGATCGGCGACCGGCTGCCCGCCACCCTCGAACTGGCGTTGCCCGCCTTCGCGGTGGTCATCGCGGTGGCGATCCCGCTGGGCCTGCTGTTCGCCGTGCTGACCCGCGGCGGACGCCGTCGGGGCGGCGAGCTGGCGTTCACCTCGACGACCGTGCTGCTCGCGGCCATCCCGGAGTTCCTCCTCGCCGTGGCGTTGGTCGCGTTCTTCTCGGTCCAGCTGGGCTGGTTCCCGGTCGCGGGGAACGCGGACGCGAGTTCGTTCGTGCTCCCCGTGATCGCGCTGGCGCTCGGTCCGGCGTCGGTACTCGCCCGTATCGTCCGGGTGGAGACGCTTTCCGTGCTGGGCAACGACTTCATCCGCACCGCGCGGGCGAAGCGGCTGCCCGCGAGGCTGGTGTACCTGCGCCACGCCTTGCCGAACGCGTTGACCGCGACGCTCACCATGGGCGGGCTGATGCTGACCGGCATGGTCGCCGGGACGGTGCTGGTGGAGAACGTCTTCGCCTGGCCGGGCCTCGGTTCGACCATCGCCCAGTCGATCCTGCAGAAGGACTATCCGCTGGTGCAGGGGATCGTGCTGGTCTACGGCATCGGGGTCCTGCTGGTGAATCTGACGGTGGACGTGCTGCTGGCCGTCCTCGATCCGCGTTCGACGATCCGGGAGAACTGAGATGGCGAAATGGTTCGCGGCCCTGCGCACCCCGGTCGGCGCGTTCGCGGCGGCCCTGCTGACGCTGGTGCTCGCGCTCGCGGTGTTCGCCCCGATCCTGTGGCACGACAACGCTTTCGCGATCGACACGAACGCCATCGGGCAGGGACCTTCGGCGGCGCATTGGCTGGGCACCGACGACCTCGGCCGCGACATCCTCTTCCGCGTCCTGGTCGCGACCCGGCTTTCGGTACTGCTCGCGGTGCTCGCGACGGTGATCGGAGTGGTGAGCGGGCTCGTGCTCGGCACGTTGCCCTCGCTGCTGCCACGCCCCGCCGCACGGCTGGTGACGTCCGCGGTGAATATCGCGGTCGCGTTCCCCGGGCTGTTGCTGGTGTTGTTCTTCTCGGTCATCTTCGGGGTCGGGACGCACGGCGCGGTGTTCGCGGTCGGGTTCGCGCTGGCACCGGCGTTCGCGCGGCTCGCGCAGACACTGTCGGCCTCCGTCGCGGGGCAGGACTTCGTGTCCGCCGCCCGGATCTCCGGGGTCGGCCGGATGCGGTTGCTGCTCCGGCACATCCTTCCCAACATCGGCGAACCGCTGGTGGTGAACGCGACCATCGGCGCGGGTGCTTCCCTGCTGGCCTTCTCCGGACTGTCGTTCCTCGGCATCGGCGTGCAGGCACCGGATTACGACTGGGGACGGCTGCTCGGCGAAGGGCTCAACGGGATCTACGTCAACCCGGCGGCCGCGCTCGCGCCGGGCGTGGCCGTGGTGCTGGCGGGGCTCGCGTTCAACCTGGTCGGTGAGACCGTCGCCGGGGTGATCGGCGTCCGCACGGGACTTCGCAAGCTCGCGCCGCGGCCGGTCACGCCCGCCAGGGAGGCCGCCGCCGACGACCGCGACGACGCGGTGCTGGTGGTGGAGAACCTTCAGGTGGCGTTCCCGCGTCCGGCGGGCTGGACCGTTCCGGTACGCGGGGTGAGCTTCACCGTCCGCGCGGGCGAGGCGATCGGGGTCGTCGGCGAGTCGGGCTCGGGGAAGAGCCTGACCGGGCTGGCGGTGTCACGGCTGGTCGAAGCGCCGGCCGTGGTCACCGCGGACAAACTCGAATTCGCCGGGAAAGCGGTGCTGACGACGCCGGAACGGGAGTTGCGCGGGTTGCTCGGCACCTCGCTGGCGATGGTGTTCCAGGATCCAATGACGTCGTTCAACCCGACCAGGCGGATCGGGCGTCAACTGGCCGAAGTCGCCGAGCAGCACCAGGGACTTCCGCGTGCCAAGGCCTTCGAGCGGGCCGTTGACCGGTTGCGCGCGGTGCGGATCCCCGCCGCCGAACGCCGCGCGCGGCAGTATCCGCACGAGTTCTCCGGCGGGATGCGGCAGCGCGCGATGATCGGCATGGGCCTGATGGGCGACCCGAAGCTCATCATCGCCGACGAGCCGACCACCGCACTCGACGTCACCGTGCAGCGGCAGTTGCTGCGCCTGCTGGCGCGGACCAGGGCCGAGCGGGACACGGCGATCATCCTGATCAGCCACGACATCGCGGTCGTTTCCCAGACGTGCGAACGGATGCTGGTCATGTACGCGGGCCGGGTGGTGGAAGATCTGCCGTCCGCCGCGACGCCGCGGCATCCCTACACACGGGCCCTGATGGCCGCGACGCTCGACCTCGAAACCGATCGTGAGGCGTCGCTGGCGGTGATCCCGGGCCGTCCGCCGGAGCCGGATCGCGTGCCCAACGGCTGCGCTTTCGCCGACCGATGCCCGTCGGCGACCGACCGGTGCCGTCTCGAAGACCCGGCGTTGGAGCGCGTGGGGGCCGAGCATCGCGTCGCGTGCTGGTATCCCGCGCCGCTTTCCCAACCCGCCAAGGAAACCGTGACCGCCGGAGGTGCGGAGTGAGCGATCTCGTGTTCGACGCGGTGAGCGTGCGGTACGGCGGCAGGCGCGGGCTCACCGCCGTCGACCGGGTCGGCCTGACCGTCCCTTCCGGACAGGTCGTGGGGCTCGTCGGCGAATCGGGCTCCGGGAAATCGACGCTGGCCCGTGCCGCCGTCGGGCTCTCGCCGATCAGCGCCGGACGGGTCCTACTCGGTGGCGTGGACGTGCGGAAACTGCCCCGCCGTCCGCCCTTGCAGATGGTGTTCCAGGATCCGTATTCCTCTTTGGACCCCCGGATGAGCATCGGGGAGTCGATCACCGAGGCGATCCCGCGCGGGGTCCTGCCCGGCCGCGCCGCGCGCCGGGACGAGGTCGCCCGGCTCCTGGAACTGGTCAATCTCGATCCCGAGCGGGCGGCCCACCTGCCGGGGCAGTTGTCCGGCGGCCAGCGGCAGCGGGTGGCGCTCGCCCGTGCGCTGGCCGGACGGCCGGAGGTGCTGATCGCGGACGAGATCACCTCCGCACTCGACGTTTCGGTGCAGGGAGCGGTGCTGAACCTCGTCCGGTCGGTGCAACGGCGGCTGGGCCTGTCGATGTTGTTCATCTCGCACAACCTCGCGGTGATCCGCTATCTCAGCGACATCGTCGCCGTGATGTACCTCGGCCGGATCGTGGAGGTCGGCCCGGCCGAACAGGTGCTCACCGATCCGCAGCACCCGTACACCCGGGATCTGCTCGCCGCGGCGCCGTCGGCGACCGGTTCGCTGCTCGACGTCGGTGACGCGAGCGAGACCGCCGACGCCGAACCCGCCGACCCGCACCATCCGCCGGCCGGATGCCGCTACCACACCCGCTGTCCGGTCGGCCCGCTCGTGCGGACCGGCCGCGAACTCTGCCTCCAGGCGGATCCCGCCGATGACGCGGCACACCGACGTCATTCGGCGGCCTGCCACTTCAGCGAAACCGAGAGCCACCAGCTCACGATCTCCAGAGGAGCAAGCGCATCATGACCCGACGTCTCGGTCTCGACGACCTGTACGACATCGCCGTCCCCAGCCAGCCTTCGCTTTCCCCGGACGGCGACCGGATCGTCTACGTCCTGCGCACCGCCGACCGCGACGAGGACCGGAACGTCCACACGCTCTGGGAGGTCGGCGCGACCGGAGGCGAAGCGCGACAGCTCACGCGCGGAACCGCCGACATGGCACCGAAATGGGCGCCGGACGGCACGCGGATCGCGTTCCTCCGTGCCCAGGACGGACCACCGCAGGTGTGGTTCCTGCCGTCGTCGGGCGGGGAGGCCGAACGGATCACCGAACTCCCGCTGGGGGCGGGTGCCCCGGTCTGGAGCCCGGACGGCGGCAAGATCGCGTTCTCGGCCGCGGTCGACCTCGCGGGCGGTGAACTGGCGCCGAACGCCCCCGTGGTGGCCGACCGGCTCGACTTCAAGGCCGACGGCGCGGGGCTGATCAAGACCATCCGCAAACATCTGCACGTCCTCGACGTCGCCACCCGGGAAGTCCGGCAGGTGACCTTCGGCGATTGGCACGCGGGGGACCCGGCCTGGTCGCCCGACGGAACCCGGCTGGCCTTCTCCGCCGGGCGGGACGGTGACGCGGATCTGACCTTCCGCTCCGGTGCCTACGTGCTCGACGTGACCACGAAGACCTCCGAGCCGCGGCTGATCGGCTCCGGCGAAGGGATGGCGGGCACGGTCGGCTGGACCGCCGACGGCGCCGCGCTGCTGGTGGTCGGCAGGCCCGATACCGAGGTCGGGCACCTGGGGTTGTGGCGGGTACCGCTCGACGGTGGCGATCCGGTCGACCTGGCCGCCGCGCTGGACCGGAACGTGATGTCCGGCGGCCCCGGTTATCCGGGAGCCCTGCCGCAGGTGACCGAGGACGGAGCCGTGCTGTTCGGCGTCCGGGACCGCGGGTGCACTCATCTGTACAAAGTGGACACCGAGGGCGGGACGCCACGAGCGGTACTGGCGGGCGCGGACCGCGTCGTGTCCGGAATGGACATCGCGGGCGGCAGGGTCGTAGTCGTCCTGGCCACGGGCACGTCGTTCGGCGAGGTCACCCTCGTCGACCCGGCCACCGGCGCGGTCGACGTGCGGACGAAACACGGCGAGTCCGACATCGAGCTTTTTCGTCATGAGGAACGGGAATTCACCATCGGCGACGGCACCGTCGTCCACGGCTGGCTCCTGCGGGACCCGTCACGAACCGGTGCGGCGCCACTGCTGCTCGACATCCACGGCGGGCCGCACAACGCCTGGAACGGCGCGGCCGACTCGATCCACCTCTATCACCAGGAGCTCGTGGCACGAGGCTGGGCGGTGCTGCTGCTCAACCCGCGTGGCAGCGACGGCTACGGAGAGGACTTCTACACCGGCGCCGTCGGCGCGTGGGGGGCCGCCGACGCGGCCGACTTCCTCGAACCCCTCGACCACCTGGTCGCCGAAGGGATCGCCGACGCGGACCGGCTCGCCGTGGCGGGCTACAGCTACGGCGGGTTCATGACCTGCTACCTGACCAGCCGCGACGACCGCTTCGCCGCCGCTGTCGCCGGCGGTGTGGTCAGCGACCTCACCAGCATGGAAGGCACGTCCGACGCCGGGCACTACCTGGCCGTCGGCGAGCTCGGCGGTTCGGCTTGGGACAAGGAGAACGAGCGGTTCTCGCCGTTCGCCCGCGTCGCCGACGTGCGGACGCCGACGCTCGTCGTCCAAGGCGCGAACGACGACCGGTGCCCGGTCGGTCAAGCCGAGCAGTGGTTCGGCGCCCTGCGTGCGCGCGGTGTCCCGTCGCGGCTCGTGCTGTACCCGGACGCCTCGCACCTGTTCATCCTCGATGGCCCGCCCTCGCAGCGTGTCGACTTCAACCGGCGCGTTCTCGAGTGGGTCGAGCAGTACGCCGCGCCCGCGGACGGGGTGTCGCGAGTGCCGATCGAAGCGGCGCACTGGCGGCGACGGCTGGCCGAACTCGCGCGCAAGCACCGCGTCCCCGGAGCCGCGCTGGGCATCACGCGCGTCGGTGATGACGCGGAGGTCTTGGCCTCCTACGGCGTGCTGAACACGAAGACCGGCGTCGAGGTCACCGAGGATTCGGTGTTCCAGATCGGCTCGATCTCCAAGGTGTGGACCGCGACCGTGGTCATGCAGCTGGTCGACGAAGGTCTTCTCGACCTCGACGCCCCGATCGCCGACGTCGTCCCCGAGCTGCGGCTCGCCGATCCGGACGTCGCCAAGCAGGTGACCATGCGGCATCTGCTGACGCATACCAGCGGGATCGACGGGGACGTCTTCACCGACACCGGCCGGGGCGACGACTGCCTCGAACGCTATGTCGAAATCCTCGACCAGGCCGCGCAGAACCATCCGCTCGGCGAGACGTTCTCCTACTGCAACTCGGGTTTCGTGCTCATGGGGCGGGTGATCGAGAAGCTCACCGGGCAGACCTGGGACGCCGCGATGCGGGAGAAACTGTTCGCGCCGCTCGGTCTCACCCACACCGTGACGCTGCCCGAGGAAGCGCTGCTGCTCCGTACCGCCGTCGGGCACGTCGGTGGCGCGGACGAAGACCCGAAACCCGCGCCGGTCTGGGGATTGCCGCGGAACATGGGCCCGGCGGGCCTGATCACCGCCACCGCCAAGGACGTGCTCGGCTTCGCGCGGCTCCACTTGGCCGGCGGTCTCACCCCGTCCGGTGAACGGATCCTGACGACGGCGTCCGCCACCGCGATGGCCGAGAAGCACGCCGACCTGCCCGACAAGCACTCGCTCGGTGACTCCTGGGGCCTCGGCTGGATCCGCGACGAGTGGAGCGGACGACGGGTCATCGGCCACGACGGCAACACGATCGGGCAGTCGGCGTTCCTGCGGCTGCTGCCCGATCAGGGGCTCGCCGTCACGTTGCTCACCAACGGCGGCAACGCCCGCGACCTGTTCGAGGAGCTGTACTGGGAGATCTTCGCCGAACTGGCGGATGTGGCGATGCCGCGGCCGCTGACACCGCCCTCGTCTCCGGTCACCGTCGACGGTTCGAGGCACGTCGGCGTCTACGAGCGGGCCGGGGTGCTGATGGAGGTACTGTCCGAAAAGGACGGACTCCGGCTGCGGCAGACCGCAACGGGCCCGCTTGCCGAGCTGATGCCGGAGAAGACGATGGAATTCGACCTGGTCCCGGTGACCGATTCGCTCTACGTCTGCCGTGAGCCGGGCGCGCAGACCTGGATGCCGGTCACGTTCTACACGTTGCCGACCGGTGAGCCGTACATGCACCACGGCGTGCGCGCGACGCCGAAGGTGTCCTGAACGCACTTCGGCCCGCCCGGACTTCCGGGCGGGCCGAAGTGTTCAGGCCCTGCGCCGGGCGACGTAACGGACGATCAGCAGCACGATGCACACGACCGCGACTGCGCCCGCGATCGTGCGGAAAGTCCAGTCCAGCCCCGCGAACTGGCCGATCGCGTTGATGGCCGAGCTGACGAGGAGGACCAGCCAGAGGGAGGCGGTGACGAGCGTGCCGCCGGCGTTTTTGGTGTCGTTCATGGGAAAGACGCTATGGTCCGGCGGATCGGGGAACCAGGGGAGTGACCCCCGTCGTGGGGTGGTGCCAGCGCTACCGCGCCTGCCGGGTCGAGGCGCTGACCCTTCGCTTTAGGACCTCACGAGGGCGTCAGCCTTTACCGCCCAAGTAGGCCAGCACCGCCAAGACCCGCCGATGCCCGCTGTCCTCCGGCAACCCGAGCTTCGCGAAGATGTTCCGGATGTGCTTGTGCACCGCGCCGTCGCTCACCACCAGCAGCTCGGCGATGGTGGTGTTGTTGTAGCCCTCCGCCATCAGCCCGAGCACCTCGCGTTCGCGCGCGGTCAGCCCTTCGAGCGGATCGGTCGCCCGGCGGTGCGCCATCAGCTGGGTGATCACCTCGGGATCCATCGCCGTCCCGCCCTTGACGACCCGGTCCAGCGCGTCGAGGAACTTCTCGACCTTCCCCACCCGCTCCTTGAGCAGGTATCCGACGGCACCCTTGCCGTCGGCCAGGAGTTCCGCCGCGTAGCCGGTTTCGACATGCGCGGACAGCACGAGCACGGGCAGCCCGGGGTACATCTTCCGCGCCTTGACGGCCGCGCGGAGGCCCTCGTCGGTGTGGGTCGGCGGCAGCCGGACGTCGGTGATCACCGCGTCGGGCCGGTCCTTGGTGACCAGTTCGAGGAACTCCTCCACGTCGTCCACCGCGGCGACGACATCGATGCCCGAGGTGTTCAGCAGCATCACCAGGCCTTCGCGCAGCAGCGCGTCGTCCTCGACGATCACGACCCGCATGGCAACTCCACTTTCAGTACGGTCGGCCCACCGGCGGGGCTCGACAGTTTCAAGGTCCCATCGAAGGCCTCGGCCCGTTTGCGGATCCCGGACAGGCCACTGCCCGCGGCTTCGTCGGCGCCGCCGTGGCCGTCGTCGCGGATTTCGATGAGCAGGGTGTCGGCGGTGCCGTCGAGGGTGATCCAAGCGTGTTCGGCGCCGGAATGCTTGGTGATGTTGGCCAGCATCTCGGCGACGACGAAGTAGGCGGCCGCTTCGACGGCGGCGGGACGGCGGCTGCGGCTGCGAACGTCCACAGTGCACGGAACCGGGCAGCGGTCGGCCAGCGCGGTGACGGCGCCGTCGAGGCCGCGGTCGGTCAGCAACGGCGGATGGATGCTGCGCACGACGGTCCGGAGTTCGGCGAGCGCGCCGGTCGCGGTGTCCTGCGCCTTGCCGAGCAGTTCCCGTGCCCGCTGCGGGTCTTTGTCGAAGAGCGAATCGGCGATCCCCAGCTGCAGCACCACCGCGGCGATCCTCGCCTGGGTCCCGTCGTGCAGATCGCGTTCGAGGCGACGGAGTTCGGCGCCGTGGGCCTCCAGCGCGGCGGCCCGCGACGCGGCCAGTTCGACGACGCGGTCGGTCAGCACCACCCCGGGCGCCGGCCCGAGCAGCCTGCGCGCGATGGAAGCCTGCCAGCGAGCCAGACGAGGATACAGGAACAGGAGCGCGATCATGCCGGCGCCGGTGACCGCGCTGAGCGCCGCGAGCGGCCACGACGTGACCATGAACCCGAGCGAGCTTTCCACTCCGCCGGGCACCAAGGGCCAGATGAACGCCGTGACGATCTGGCGGACCCCGCCGAGCGGAAAGGCGATGGCGAAGATGCCGATGAGGAAACCGGTGGCGGCGTGGAAGGCGAGCCAGGCCAGATCCCGTCGCGAGGCAGGATCGGTCACCGGGTTCCCGGATCGGTACGGCTCGGGGATGGGCTCGTCCAGCAGGCGCGCCGATCGCCGTCGTTCGAAGTTGACCGGATACCTGATCAGCCTGAGCGCGTGCGGCACCGCCGGGATCCCGACACCGAACGGGCACATCATCAGCACGAACAGCATGCCGACGAGGACGAACCAGGAGACGATGGACGAGGCCGCGCCGACCGCCAGGTACCGGATCGCGGACCAACTGGACCGGAGCCGGGTGATCACCCCGTCAGTCTTTCATCCGGCCGCCGGCGGCCTCGGAGCGGAGCGCGTGAAGGCCCGCTTTGCGATACTCGGACCATGATCCTGATCGTTCTCAAAGCACAGATCCGCCCCGAGAAGCGCACCGAATGGCTCGCGGGTATCGAGCGCTACACGCAGCAGGTGCGTAGCGAACCGGGCAACATTTCGTTCGACTACTACCAGAATGCCGGCGACGAGAACGAGTTCGTCCTCGTCGAGGTCTTCGCCGACAGCGCCGCCGGTGACGCCCACGTCGCCACGCAGCACGCACAGGAGTTCTTCCCGTTCATGGCGACCGTCGTCGCCGAGAAGCCCCGGATCAACTACCAGAACCTCGACGGCGATGCGTGGTCGGAGATGGCCGAGGTCACACCGGTCGACTAGCGGCCTCCGTGGCGGTGCGGTCGATGATGGCGGCGAGCGTCGTGGCCGCTTCTTCGGGCACCCAGTGGCTGACGCCGGTCAGGATTTCGAGCCGGTAGGCGGCGTCGACGTACTGGCCGGCGAGTTCGGCGCTGCACCGGGACAGGGCGGTGTCGCCGTCGCTCCAGACGTGGGTGGTCGGCACGGTGACCCGGGCGCGGAGGGCGGCCGGGTGGTTGAAGACCATCGCGCGGTACCAGTTCAGTCCGCCGGTGAGGGCGCCGCCGCGGACGATGTCCTGGCGGACCTGGTCGATCTGGGCGGGTGTCATCCCGGTGCCGGCCAGCGTGCGTTCCAGTACGCGTGGCCGGCTCCGGATGGCGAGTTCGGGCAGCCAGGGGAGCTGGAAGAGGAACATGTAGTACGACCGGATCAGCTGATCGCTGCCGAGCATCGCGCGGAGGAACGCCCCGGGATGGGGGACCGACACGGTGGTCAGGGAGGTGACCAGGTCGGGTCGCCGGGCCGCGGTCGACCACGCGGCGACGGCACCCCAGTCGTGTCCGACGAGGTGGACCGGGCCGGTGCCGAGGGTGTCGATGAGGGCGACGGTGTCCGCCACCAGACGGCTGGATCGGTAGGCGAAGCGGCCCCGCGGGCGTGCGCGGGGTGAGTAGCCGCGCTGGTCGGGCACGATCGTGCGGTATCCGCGCTGGTGGAGCAGGGCGGCGGTGTCGGCCCAGGAGGCGCCGGTCTGCGGGAAACCGTGCAGCAGGACGACGACGTCGCCGTCGAGCGGGCCGGTGTCCCGGACGTCGAAGACGAGTCCGTCGTGGTCGAAGGTGGCGATGCGGCGGGGCGCGGTCATGGGCGGATTTCCCCTTCTTTCGTGGACTGCTCGTATATGTTACCTTGAGTAACAGTGAATCGCGGTAACAGGTAGCCGCGCACTCTGTCGACGTCGTCAGGGAGGTCCGTATGACCAGCACCGATGTGCCACGAACGGCCGGGGCAGGCCGCCACGAGACCGCGCAGCGGCTCCTCGATTCGTCCGCGATGCTGTCCTACGACCCGGCCACCGAGGTGGACTGGGAGACGCCGCTGGACAAGGACTTCCACGGCGCCAGCCCGGAGTGGAGCACCCTCTACGGCACGAGCTACTGGGCCGAGATGAGCCCGGAGCAGCAGAAGGAGCTCACGCGCCAGGAAGCCGCTTCCGTGGCGAGCACCGGCATCTGGTTCGAGATGATCCTGCAGCAGATGGTGCTGCGCGACTTCTACGCCAAGGACCCGACCGATCCGGCGTTCCAGTGGGCGCTGACCGAGATCGCCGACGAATGCCGTCACTCGATCATGTTCGCCCGCGGCGCGGCGAAGCTCGGCGCGCCGCCGTACCGCCCGCGCAAACTCGCCGTCGAACTCGGCCGGATCTTCAAGGCGACGGCCAGTGGCGAAGCGGCGTACGCGGCGATCCTCGTCGCCGAGGAAGTCCTCGACGTCATGCAGCGCGACTGGATGCGCGACGAACGCGTGGTCCCGTTCGTGCGCACCATCAACAACATCCACGTGGTCGAAGAGTCCCGGCACATGAAGTTCGCCAGGGAGGAGACGCGTGAGCAGCTGGAGGGCGCGGGTTTCCTGCGCCGCCGGATCAACGCGCTGGTCATCGCGATCGCTTCGTACTTCATCGTCAGCAGCATGATCAACCGCGACGTGTACAAGCACGCGGGACTCGACACCAAGCGCGCCTTGCGCGAGGCGAAGGCCAACGAGCACCACAAGTCGATGATGCGGTCGAGCTGTGCCGGGCTGATGGAGTTCCTCGGCTCGTGCGGCCTGCTCACCCGCCCCGCGCTGGTGTTCTACAAGCGGGCGAACCTGATCTGACATGGCCTTCGCGATCACCCAGACCTGCTGCAACGACGCCACCTGCGTGTCGGTCTGCCCGGTCAACTGCATCCACCCGACGCCGGACGAGCCCGATTTCGGCACCACCGAGATGCTCTACGTCGATCCGGACACTTGCATCGACTGCGGGGCGTGCGCGGACGCCTGTCCGGTGGACGCCATCTTCCCGGCGGACCTGCTGACCGGACCGCTCCAGGTCTACGCGGGAATCAACGCGGCCTTCTACGCCGACCGCGAGCCCGTCGCCTCGGTGGATCCGGCGCCGAACTTCCACCGGTGGAGCCCGCCGACGTTCGACCGGGCCATCCCGAGCGACTTCGCGCCGCCGGACATCGCCGTCGTGGGCACCGGCCCGGCCGGTATGTACGCGGTGGAGGACCTGCTTCTCCACACGAACGCGCGGGTCACGCTGATCGACCGGCTGCCGGTCGCCGGCGGGCTCGTCCGCTACGGCGTCGCCCCTGACCATCCCGCCACGAAGCGGATCGGCGAGACCTTCTCGCGTCTTCACGAGCATCCGCGGCTGAAGATGCGCCTGGGCACCGAGATCGGGCGCGACGTGTCGGTGGACGAGCTGGCCGAGCGGCACGACGCCGTCGTCTACGCGGTCGGCGCCTCGTCCGCGCGCCGGCTCGGCCTGGACGGCGAGGATCTGCCCGGCAGTATCGCCGCGACCACCGTCGTGGCCTGGTACAACGGCCATCCGGACGTGCCCGCGAACGCGGTCGACCTGTCCGCGGAACGTGTCGTGCTGGTCGGCACGGGCAACGTCGCGCTGGACGTGGCCCGGATCCTCACCGCCGACCCCGACGACCTCGCCGGGACGACGATCGCCCCGCACGCCCTGGAACGCTTGCGCACCAGCAAGATCCGGGAGGTCGTACTGCTCGCCCGGCGCGGACCGGAGGACGCGGCCTACACGTCACCGGAGCTGCTCGCCCTGGCGGGACGCGACGGTGTGCCGCTCGTCGTCGATGACGCCGACCCGCGCACCACGGCCGCGATCGACGCGGGCACCGGCAAGGCGGCGCTGCTGCGCGATATCGGCCGGGAGACCGTCGACTGGACCGTTGCGCCGGGTTCGGACGCTCGCCGGATCGTCCTGCGGTTCCACTCCGCGCCCACCGAGATCGTGGGCGACACCCAGGTGCGCGGCGTGCGCGTCACGGGGCAGGAGGGGCCAGTGGAGATCGCCGCCGGTCAGGTCATCCGCGCCGTCGGCTATCGAGGTGTCCCGGTGCCGGGGCTTCCATTCGACGACGACCGCGGCACCATCCCGAACACCGCCGGTCGCGTCGACGGGCGCAGTGGCGCCTACGTGGTCGGCTGGATCAAACGCGGTCCGTCGGGCGGGATCGGCGCGAACCGCACTTGTGCGCGGGAGACCGTGGCGACGTTGCTGGAGGACATCACTTCCGGCGCAGTTCCGGTGCGGGCGCGGCGATCGCCGGTGGCCGCGCTGGCCGCACGGTTCCGCGGACGGTGACGCGACGGTTTCGACGTCCGATGTCGCTGTTGGTTTGATGCGCGGGCGGCGATGTCGCGTGACTGGATGGCCGACACGTGTGATCAGGTGGACGACACGCGTGTCCAGGCGGACGGCTCGGCGCCAGGCCACGGCCACGCGTGTGTCGTCCGTCCAGTCACGCGTGTCGTCCGCCTGAGCACGCGTGCCGTCCTCTGTACCTACTGGTCCGGACTGGGCGCACAGGGCGCGGCGTGATCAGGCGCGTGACTCACGTGATCAGAGACGTGACTCGTGTGATTGGACGCCGCACTCGGTGTTCCGCCTCTGATCACGCGAGTTCCGGCTTCGATCACGCGTGTGCGGCGTTCACAACACCGACCTGACCGAGTCCGACAAGACTCGCTCGACATCTGGCGGAATCGGCCACATCATGGGGGGATGGATCCACTCGATCTCCGTATCATCGGCGCCCTGCAGGTGGACGGCCGGGCGTCGTGGCGGCGTATCGCCGAAGCGCTCGGCGCCCCCGAGCGCACCGTGGCCCGGCGCGGGGTTCGGTTGCTGGAAACCGGGATCGTCACGGTGACGGCGGTGACGCCCTACGGCGTGCCGATGCTGGTGCGCGCCAAATGCACCGCCGGGCTCGCCAGGACGGCCGCGACCGCGCTGGCCCGCCGCGCCGAGGCGAGCTTCTGCTACCTGCTCACCGGTCAGGCCGAGGTCGCCGCCGAGGTGTGCTGCTCGCGCGAGCGGCTCGCGGCCTACCTATCGGAGGACATCGCCACGACCCCGGGACTGCACGAGATCACCGCGGATCCCATCACGAAGTACTACCGGACCGTGCACGAATGGCAGCCGGGGATCCTGACCGCGGCGGAAGTGGCCGAACTCAGCGAAATTCCCCAGCTGACGCCGCAACCCCGGCATCCGGACGGCGACGTCTTCACCCCGGACGAGCGCGCGCTCGTCCGGGCGTTGCGCGAGGACGGCAGGCGGACGCACGAGGAACTCGCCCGGCTGGCCGGGGTGTCGGAGTCGACGGTGCGCCGCCGGGTGGAGTCGCTGCGCCGGAGCGGGGAGATGTTCATCCGCGCCGTCGTCGAACCGGCGGTGCTCGGTCTGCCGATCGAAGCCTTGCTGTGGATCCGCAGCCGTCCGTCCGATGTGGACGGACTCGGCCGGGAGCTGCTCGCCTCGCCGTACGTCCGGTACGCCGCGGCGACCATGGGGGAGCACCAGCTGATGGCCGACGTGACGTTGCCCGATTTCGAGACCCTGCACCGGTTCATCGCCGAATCGGACTGGGCGCGGCTCGCGGTTTCGGTGCACACCGGGCTGGTGACGAAGGGACTGAAGCGGAGCAGCGTGCTGACACCCGAGCTACAAGGCTGAAGCCGGGCTCTTGAGCCGGACCGGTAGCGATCGATGGCCGTTGGAGATGAACGAGTCGAGATGCCGTAAGGCCTCCGGTGGCGTCGCGAGAGTCATGTCCGGGAAACGCTCGAACAGGGCCGGAAGGGCGATCGCCGCCTCCAGCCGGGCCAGCGGCGCGCCGATGCAGAAATGCGCGCCGTACCCGAACGCGATATGCGCTTTGTCCTTCCGCGTCACGTCGAACGCGTCGGCGTCGTGCCCGTGCAGCGCCGGGTCACGGCCGGCGGCGGCGTAGCCCGCCAGAATCGCGTCGCCCTGCCGGATGACCACACCGGCGACGGCGATGTCCTCGACGGCGTAGCGCAACGGCAGGTTCGCCACGGGAGCCTGCCACCGCAAGGTTTCTTCGATCGCGTCGGTCCAAGAGACCTGCCCTGCGCGCAGCAGTGCGAGCTGATCGGGATGGGTCAGCAGCGCGGTGATGGCCTGGTCGAGGAGATTCACGGTGGTTTCGTGACCGGCCGAGATGAACAGGATCAGGGTGTCGATCAGTTCGGCTTCATCCAGCCGGGCGCCGTCGTCCTGTGCCGCGATGAGCGCGGTGGTGAGATCCTCGCCGGGGTTCTCCCGCTTGGCGGCGACGAGCTCGGTGAAGATCGAATGGATGTCCTGGTACGCGGCCAGCATCGCCTCCTGGCTCGCCGAAGTCCGGAAGAAGACGTCGACCGAGTGCCGCAGTCTGCCGCGGGCCGAGTCCGGTACGCCGAAGAGGTGGCAGATCACTTCGATGGGCACCGGATAAGCGAAGTTCTCCCGCAGGTCCACGGGTTCGTCGGCGGGCAGGGCCGCGAGCCCGTCCAGCAGATCGGTGACGATCCGGGTGATCCAGGGCTCCAGCGTGGCGATCCTGCGTGCCGTGAAGGCCTGCGTCACGAGCGAGCGGAGCCGTTTGTGGTCGGCGCCGTAAGCGGTGAACATGTTCCGCACGTTGACCCACACCAGCAACGGCCAGTCCGCGCTGACCTCGGCCAGCGCCGGCCAGTGCTGCCGGGCGTCCTTGGACACCCGCGGGTCGCTGAGCAGGTCACGCAGGAGTTCGTAGCCGGTCACCGACCACGCCACGACACCGCCCGGCAACTCGACCTGGGTGATCGGGCCTTGTTCGCGAAGTCGTTCGTTCTCGGCATGGATGTCTTGGCCGTTCGGGTCCAGAACCAGGGGACGCGTCACCGGGGATCACCCTTTCTCGGCGGAGCGGACCGGGTCCAGCGTGCCAGCGGTGGCCGTCGCCGGGCTATTCGCCAAACGGTGGTCGCCCAAACGGTGGTCGCTCAGTACAACTCGATGACGAGCCGGTCGGTGAGCGCGCGCGAAACGCAGAGTGCCATCTGGCCCTCGCGGTCGGCGGCGGTCAGGCAGTTGTCCCGATGGTCCGGGGTGCCTTCGAGCACGCCGGACACGCACGAGCCGCAAATCCCTTCCTCGCAGGACTTGAAGACCTCGATGCCGTTGTCCTCGAGCACCGCCAGGATCGATTTCCCGGCCGGTACCTCGAATTCCTCGCCGGTGTCGAGTTCGACGGTGAGGGGACGGTCGCCGGAGGTGTCCACCTCGGCGGCTTCGAAATGTTCGACGTGCACGTGGTCCGCGCCGACGACCGGGCCGAGCACGTCGCCGACCTGTCGCATGAAACCGTCGGGTCCACAGGTGTAGACGTGGGCCGACGGGGTGATGCCCTCGGCGATCGTCCGCAGTACGGCGGGATGTCCGGCGCGGGGGACGCCGAAATGAAGCCGGACGCGGTCGGCGAATTCGACCCGTTCTTCGAGAAGTTCCACGAAAGCCGCGGTTTCCCGCGAGCGCGCGAAGTAGTGCAGCTCGAATTCGCTGCCCCAGGTGTAGAGCTCGTAGGCCATCGAAAGCAGCGGCGTGATGCCGATGCCGCCGGCGACGAGGACGTGCCGGTCCGCGTCTTCGGCGACGGTCAGCAGATTGCGCGGCTCGCTGATCTTGAGGTGGTCGCCGACCGAGACCTGGTGCATCGCCACGGATCCACCGCGCGAGGCCGGTTCCCGTTTGACCGCGATCAGGATCGAACGCGGGTCGTCGGGGGCCCCACACAGCGAATACTGCCGCAGCACCCCAGTCGGGCCGACCACGTCGACGTGCGCCCCGGCCCGGTAACGGACGCGCAGCGGCTCGTCGTCCTGCCGGACCAGCCGCAGGGTACGGATTTCCGGTGTCTCTTCGATGATTTCGACGACGCGGAAGAGGACGTTCGTCATCTGGATGCCTCCTGGTCAGCGCATGAACAGGCCGCCGTTCGCGTCCCAGCAGGCGCCGGTGACGGAGGCGGCTTCGGGGGAGGCGAGCAGCGCCACCATCTCGGCGATGAACGTCATGCTGCCCAGCCGTCCGACCGGGATGCCCGCCGTCAGCTTCGCGAGGTTCTCCTCACCGACGATCCGGTGGACCATGGGGCTGTCCTGCGGTCCGGGGGAGACCGCGTTCACGGTGACTCCCCGTGCGGCGAGCTCGCGGGCGAACACCTTGGTCGCGGTCAGGACCGCGCCCTTGGAGGACGCGTAGTGCCCGCCGGTCGAGGTGCCGCCATTCTGCCCGGCCAGCGAGGCCAGGTTCACGATCCGGCCGTACCCGGCTTCGGCCATATGCGCGCCGAACAGCTGGCAGGCGTGGAAGGTGCCGTTGAAGTTCACCGCCATCACCTCGTCGAGCTCCTGCGGCGTGATCTCCAGCAACGGCCGTGCCTGGGTGCGGGCGGCGTTGTTGACCAGCACCTGGACGCCGCCGAAATCGCCGAGCACCGACGCGAGCAATCGATCGATGTCCGGGCGGTTGGCGACGTCGACGTGGTAACTCTGGGCGTGCGCCCCGGTCCGGTCCAATTCGGTCGCGAGCCGTTTCGCGGCCGCCTCGTCGAGGTCGGCGATCGCCACCCGGTGGCCGCCGCCATGCAGGCGCCGGACGATCTGCTCGCCGAGCCCGGTCGCCCCGCCGGTGATCACGGCGACCGGCGCGGTGCCGCTCACAGCAGGAATCCCGCGGCGGGCACGGCTTCGTCGGCGTTGACGAGCCGGACGACCTTGCGGGCGAAGCGGTCTTCGTCGGCACTGGCGCCGAGGCGGACGACGTAGTCGACGTCCGCGGCCCAGAGGTCGTGACGGCCGCGTTTGTACGCCACGATGATCTGCGCTGCTTTGAGCGTGACCGATCGGTCGTCGACGTCCGTGGGGATGAAACGCGACACGGTCCGCACGGTGATCGCCGAGTCCACCGCGGCGATCGCGTAGCCCTCGGTCATCCGCCGTACGCGCAACCCGCGCATCCGGGCGTCGTCGTTGACCATGTTGAGGACGTCGTCGAAATCCTCGGCGTCGCGTTCGATCGGGATGACGTACATCGCGTCTTCGGCGTAAAGCCCTTGCCAGGTCTCGTAGTCCTTGCCGTCCAGCAGCGCGGCTTCGCGCCAGGCCAGCTCGATCGCGCGGACCACCCGCGGATCGGTGAGGGTCTCAGTCATCGCTCATCATCCGCTTCCATTGGGCGTACGCCGCCCGCATCCCGGTCTCGTCGGTGACATGGCTGGTCGGCCAGCCTTCGGCGGAGGGCTTCTCGCGCCCCAGACCGCGGTTGACCATGATCGGCAGCTCGGGCGCGCCCTGGGCGCCGCGCTGCACCCGGTCCCAGCCCTCGGAGTCGTCCGGGGTGCCGAATCCGAACGGACCCTGGAAATGTTCGTGGGCGCGCAGCCGCTCGCGGTTGACCGGCCCGACGATCTCGGCCGGGCCGTCACTGCCGAGGGCGACGTGCTCGATGACGGTCTCGTCGACACTGATCGGCCGCAGCACCCGGAAGAACGAGATCGACATCGACACGTTCGGGAACAGGTTGAGGTTGAAGCCCGTCCCGTGCACGGCACGGACGAGCCTGCGGATCTCGGTCTCGTCCGCCCCAGCGGCTTCGAGTTGGGCGACCAGGCCGTCGAACCGCGGCTGGAGCGGCTCGCTGCCGTCGTCCGCGTCCAGATCCGAGTGCTCGGGGACCATCTGCATCACCGAGTTGCCGTTCCCCAGATCGTGGGTGACCGCCGTCGGATCGGTCATGAACGACATCATCTCGGCGGTTTCCGCATCGACCGAGGCCATCCAGGACCGGTGCACGATGGGGAAGTGGTACCCGTCGGTGGTGTTCTCCAGCTGGATCTTCCAGTTGCCCCGATAGGTGAACCGGTGGGTGCCGAGCACCTTCACCGGATAACCGCCGCCCTGCGCCATGAAGCGATCGATCCACAGCTTGACGTCGCCGAGGAAGCCGGCCAGCGGCTCGGCGTCGGCGTTCAGGGTCGCGAAGATCATCCCGCCGTAGGACTCGGTGCGCAGGGTCTTCAGGCCGAGATCGGCCTTGTCCATGACGCCCTCGTACCCGTCGGGGTACGGGATGCCGCGCAGTTTGCCGTCCAGCCCGTAGGACCAGGCGTGATAGGGACAGGTGAAGCCGTTGGCGTGGCCGGTCTTCTTCTCGCAGAGTGACGCGCCCCGGTGGCGGCAGCGGTTCACCAGCGTGCGGATCTCGCCCTTGCGGTCCTTGGTGACGATGACCGGATGCCGTCCGACATGGGTCGACTTGAAACTGCCCGCCTTGGGCAGTTCCGATTCGTGGGCGACCCAGATCCAGGACCGCTCGAAGATCTTCGTCATCTCCTGGTCGAAGATCGCGGGGTCGGTGTACATCCGGCCGGCGACCCGGTCGCCGAGGACGAGGTCCGCGGGAGGCAGGTCGTACACGGTGGCGGCGGTGAAGTCGGTCATCGCGATCAGCCCCGGTATTCGCGCGGAGTGAGGGCGCGGCCGATGCGCGCTTCGATCTTGGCGTACTTCCACAGCTTCCACGGGCTGTCGCCGACGGGTGTGGTGCGCAGGAAATCGCACGCCTTCTTGACGGTCTCCTGCGTGTCGACGTCGCAGAGCAGGTAACAGGTCCACGGCCACCCGTCGGACGGGCCGACCATATGCGAGTCGTCGTCGATGTCGCCGATGAAGTCCACGCCGGGCAGGCCCTTGATGCCGTCCATCAGCGCGACGAAGGCGGTCCAGACGTCACCGGCGGCGACGCCGCCATCGGGCAGGTCGAAGAAGTTCTGGTTGATACCGATGCAGAACAGCACGCGCAGCGGGGTATCGCTCATGGTGGTGGTCCAACTCCTCGTCAGCGGTCGGTGGTGGGTCACTGGAAGCCGGGAACGGTGGGCGGATGGCCCATCAGCACCGCACCCGCGGCGTCGTACATGGCCGGACCCAGGAAGGCGTGCTGCTGCGGGACGAGGGCGTCGCCGAGCAGCCATTGCAGCGGGTGGTCGTCGGCGATGGCGCCCGTCCCGGACAGGCCGATGACCCGGTTGACGGTGTCGGCGGCGGTCTTCGCGAGATGGGTCGAGGCCAGCCGGAGATGGGCGTTCTGGTGCGGCGCCACGGGATCGCCGTCCAGCACGGTCTGCCACGCCTCGTCGGTGACCTCGTAGAAGTACGCCCGTGCCGAACGCATCGTCGCCTCGGCTTCGGCCAGTCCCGTCCGGTAGTAGGCGCGGTCGGCGAGTTTCGGCGCGCCCGTGACACCCGAACGGCCGCTGCCGACCTCGGTCGCGAAGTCGAGCGCCGCGCGGGCGACACCCGCTCCGACGACCGCCAGCACCTGTGAGGCGTACGCGAGCGTGGGGTAGCGGTACAACGGCTCGTCGATGGTGGGCTCACCGCCACGGATGAACGTCCATTCGCGTGGCACCTCGACCTTGTCGACGACCAGGTCGAAGGAACCGGTGCCCTTCATCCCGACGACGTCCCACTCCTGGACGATCTCGACCTGCTCGGGTCGTAGCAGGGCGGTGCGCGGCTTGCCGGCGGTCGTGTCGTCGCCTGGGATCCCGACGCCGAGGATGTCCGCACCCATGCAGCCGCTCGCGAACTTCCAGCGCCCGTCGACCAGGAAACCGGAGGCGGTCGGCTCGGCTCGTTGGACGGGGAAGAGACCACCGGCGAAGCACACGTCGGGACCGTCGGCGTAGAGCTCGGCCTGCGTCTCGACGGGCAGCGCCGCGAGGTACACCAGCGCAGAGCCGAAACTGGCCACCCATCCGGTGGATCCGTCGACGACGGAGATCCGCTCCACCATCCGCAGGAATTCCGCCGGGGGCAGGGGCCTGCCGCCGAACCGTCCGGGCGTCGCGGACCGGTAGACGCCTATCGCCTTGAGCCGGTCGACGAAGTCGCGGGAGACGTACCTCTGGTCCCGGAACTCCTGACGGCGCTCGAGGAGTTCGGCCAGGACATCGTCGAGTGTCACGGCCGGGCTCTCCTGGATCTGGGCCATCGGGCGCTCCTCGCGTCGTAGGGAAGATGTCTCCGACGCTAGGGATCATCGCCGCGTGTGGCCATTGGTCATTGCCTGCCGGTGGCCGGGGATTCCCACGCAGAGGGGTAGGGGAAATCCTTACCGGAGGGCCCGGCGGCGAACTCCTATGCTGAGGCCGTGGAGGTCGACCCGATCGCGCCCGAGCTGGCCACCGGCGACTTCGTGGCGATGATGAACGCCTCGAAGGTGTGCGTGCTGGTCCACGACGCGGCGACCAAGAACATCCTGTGGGCCAATCCCGCCGCGTGCGAAATGCTCGAATTCAGTCTTTCCGAGCTGCGCCCGCTCAAGGCCAACCACATGAGCAGCTCCGCCCAGCAGTACGACCGGGTGATCGGGCGGGCGTGGCTTCAGGCGGCGGTGGAACACGGTTCGAGCCGGATCGTGTGGCACTACCGGAGCAAATCCGGCCGGGTCATCCCCACCGACGCGGTCGCCATCCGGGTCGAACTGGAGCGCGGGCCCGCGGTGATGGTCCAGTTCCGCGACATCCAGCGCGCGGAGGAGATCGAACGAGAGCTGAAGCTGACGACGTCGTACGTCGACGCGCTGGCACGGCACACCTCGACCGTGGCGTTCATGCTTGACGCCGCCGGCGCGGTGCGGTTCGCGACGGACAGCGCGCTGACGTTCCTCGGCCTGACCGGCGACGACGACCGCCTGGCAGGCGAGCCGCTGACCGCGTACGCACGGCTGTACCTGGGCGGCAGGCCGGTGCGCTGGGCCGAGGTGGTCGCCGGTGCCGACCCGGTCGGGCCGGTGCAGCTGGAGTTGCCGGGGGAGAGCTCGATCTGGCTGGAAGGGAGCCTGGAGCGGCTTTCCGAGTCCGAGGTCGACGCGTATCTGATGATCCTGCACGACGTCTCCGAGCGCGTCCGCGGCGAAGCACGGCGAGAGCTGGAACTGCGGCACGAGAACTACTTGGCGCGCTACAACGCCATGGGGGACATGGCGATGGCGATCGCGCACGAACTCGGGCAGCCGCTGGCCGCCGCCGCGAACTTCATCGCGGGGATTCGCGCGCGGGCCGCCACGATCGCGGACGGCGGTGACGTCCGCGAGCAGATGGGCTACGGCCTGGACAGCGTCGCCCGCCAGATCGACCGGGCCAAGGACATCGTCGGTTCGCTGCGGTCCTTCGTCGGGCATCTGGAACAGGTCGAGCAGGTGGTCGACCTGAACGAGATCGTCCGGGAGTGCCTGTACTTCATCGAGCTGAGCGCCGCGCCGAACTCCGTCGCCGTCGAGGTCCGGCTCGATCCGGCGCCGGTGCTGGTGCGGTGTGAACGCGTCCTCACCGGGCAGGTGGTGATGAACCTCTGCCTCAACGCGATCGACGAGACCACCGAATGCGAACCCGTGCAGCGACGGATCACAGTGGGCACCGAGGCCAAGGAAGGCGTCGGCGTCCTCACCGTCGACGATCACGGCCGTGGTGTCGCCAGGGATCCGTTCGCCGAGTCCTTCACCAGCAAACCCGGTGGCAGCGGGATCGGGCTGGCGCTGAGCCACCGCATCATCACCCGGCAGCACGGGAGCATCTGGGCCGAGCGGCGGGAAGGCGGGGGCTCGCGGTTCGGGTTCGCGCTGCCGCTGGACACGTAAGGGAAATCCTCAGGCGGCGCGGTGGAAGTCGGGATATCGCCGGTTTCGGCCCCGGCTCTAGCGTCGAGGTATGCCCGATGAGCTGACCACCACCCAGCGACGGTTTCGCGCGGCGATGGCGAACCTTTCGACGGCTGTCAACATCGTCACCACCGACGGCGTCAGCGGCCGCGCCGGCATCACGGTGAGCGCGGTCTGCTCGGTCACCGACTCGCCGCCGACGCTGCTGGTCTGCGTCAACCAGTCGAGCTACACGCACGACATCTTCCGGACCAACGGCAGGATGGCCATCAACGTCCTGGCCCCCCAGCACGAGGATCTCGCCCTGCAGTTCGCCGGGGCGACGGACGTGCCGATGCTCGACCGGTTCCGGTTCGAGGTCTGGGATCACGACAGGTTCCGCATCCCCGTCGTCCGCGACGCGGCCGCCGTTCTCATCGGAGGAGTCGGCGCCGAGTTCACCCAGGGCACGCACACGGTGCTTTTCGTCGAGGTCGAGGACGTCTTCGTCGACGAGGACGCCGGGGGCCTCGCCTACTTCCGCCGCGAGTTCCACCGGATCGCGCCATGAGCGAGCGCACGACGTTGATGTGTTACAACGACAACCACGGGTACGGCTGGCGCCATGTGGATCTGTTCGTGCACGACGCCGAGGGCCGTGAGCTGAACTGGGTCCATTGGCAGGCCCCGGCCGACGGTCCCGACGCCGCCGACGAGGTGACGGCGCGGGTCGAACCCAGGCTGAAGCGGACGTCCGAGTGGCGGCACGCGGTCAGCGCCGGCGGCGTCGACTACTGGGAAGCGGATGCCGCTTGGGAGGACGAGTGAACCTCAGGCGCCCGTGGTCGCTGCGGGAACTCGTCCAGGACCTGCGGCAGGGGCGCACCACTCCGGAGGCGGCCGCGAAACGCGCCCTCGCCCGGATCGCCGAGACGGACGCGGAGCTGCGCGCCTGGGTCGACCGGACGGACTTCCCGCCGGGCGCGGGTGTGCCACTCGGGGTCAAGGACATCATCGATCTGGCGGGTTTGCCCACCCGTTGCGGTTCGACACTGCGCGCGGAGGCCGCTCCGGCGACCTTGGACGCGGCGATCGTGACGGCGTGGCGCGCGGCCGGGATGGCTCCGCTCGGAAAGACGGTCACTACCGAGTTCGCGTTCTTCGCGCCCGGCCCGACCCGGAATCCCGCGGCTCTCGGCCATACCCCGGGAGGTTCGTCGAGCGGGTCGGCCGCCGCGGTCGCGTCCGGGCAGGTGCCGTTGGCGCTCGGTTCGCAGACCGCCGGGTCGGTCACCAGGCCGGCGTCGTACTGCGGGGTCGCGTCGCTGGTGATGAGCCACGGCCGGTATCCGGTCACCGGGGTGACGGGATTGAGCCCCAGCTTGGACAGCCACGGCGTCTTCGCGGCCACGGCGGCCGACCTCGCGCTCGCGTGGTCCGCGCTGACCGGCGATCCCGCACGGGAATCGCGTCCGCCGCGGATCCTGGTGTGGTCCGCCGACGCGCTCGACGTCGTCGAAGCACCGATGCGGCATGCGCTGACCCAAGCGGCGAAGCGTCTGCAGGACGCCGGGGCGACCGTCGAGCCGTTCCGCGACGAACAGCTGATGGTCGAGCTCACGGCCGCGCATCCCGTCGTGATGGCCTACGAAGCAGCGCGGGAAAGGGCCGCCGAACTCGCGGTGGCCGAGCGCTTGAGCGCTCCCTTGGCGCGGTTGCTCCAGGCCGGGGCAGCGACGTCGGCCGACGAATACGAAACCGCCCGCGCCACCATCGCCGACGGTGCCGTCCGTCTGGCCGACGCTTTCGACGTCGTGCTCGGCCCGGCCGCGCCCGGCGCGGCGCCACACGGACTGGACGCGACCGGGAACCCGGTGCTGAGCCGAGGCTGGCAGGCGCTCGGCCTGCCCGTGGTCACCATTCCCGGATTCACCGACGCGGCGGGTCTGCCGCTCGGTCTGCAACTCGTCGGCCGTCACGGTGGGGAGAACGAGCTGCTCGGGCACGCGTGCTGGGCGGAGCGGGTGCTCGCCGGGGATTCATGATAGGGAGCTCTTCATGGTCACCACCGATTCCGCGTCCGGCGGCGAGACGTCGCCGGTGGTCTACATCGTCGACGACGACGAGGCCATCCGCCAATCCCTGGTGTTCCTGCTGGAGAGCGTCGGGATCCAGGCGCTCGTCTACCCGGACGGGCCGACGTTCCTGGAGGAGTTCGACCCCGGCGAGCCGAGCGTGCTGATCATCGACGTCCGGATGCCGGGGCTCAGCGGCCTGCAACTGCAGGAGAAGCTGGTCGCCCGTGAATTCCCGGCCCCGGTGATCTTCTGTTCTGCGCACGGCGACATCCCGATGTCGGTGCGGGCGCTGCGCCTGGGTGCCGTCGACTTCCTCGAGAAACCGTACGAGCCGCAGCGGATGCTGGAGGTCGTCCAGGCGCAGCTGGTGGTCGCGGCGGAACGGTTCGCGGAGGCCGCGTGCCGCAAAGCCGTCGCCGAGCGGATCGCGACGCTGACCCCGCGCGAACGGGAGGTGCTCCGGCTGGTGATCGACGGCCTGCCCAGCCAGCTGATCGCGCGGCGGCTGGGCACGAGCGTGAAGACCGTCGACGTGCACCGGGCCCGGATCAAGGCCAAGACCGAGTCGGACAGCCTCGGCACTCTGGTGCGGGATGTCCTTCAGCACCAGGTCACCGTCTAGGTGCGAGCGGGAATTCCGGCGCAAGTCCGTGAAGGCCTCCTTGAGGGACTCTGGGTCCCTCAAGGAGGCCTTCACGGACTGGGCACCCAAGCGCGGCGTGAGCGGAGGCGTGACTCGCGTGATCAGGGACGTGACTCGCGTGATTGGAGGCCGCGCTCGGGGTGTTCCGCCGCTGATCACGCGAGTTCCGGCTTCGATCACGCGAGTTTCGGCTTCGATCACGTGAGTGCGGCCGATCGGTCCAGGTGGTCGTGAGTGGCGATTCGGGTTAGAACACGAATCGCCACTCACGACACGCGGTCAAGCCATCAGTACCGAAGTCGCCGGGAAGTCCGAAGCGAACCCCGCGGGCAGCGGCGCGATGAAGACGTTCTCGGTGCGCGTACGGGTGATCAGCCAACGTCCGTCCTCGCGCCGGAACGCGTTGTTGAGCCTGCTCGATCGCAGCAGCCCCGTCCCGTCGGCGTACAGCCACGGCTGGACGTGGATCCATTGCCCGTCGGCCTGATCGCCGTCGACGTGGATCTGTTCCGAGGTCAGGTAATGGGCGTTGAGGACCAGCGCCGGGTCCCGCTTCTCGCCCCAGAACCGCCGGAAATGCGCCCGGATCGCGTCCTTGCCCACCGCGCGGCCGAACTGCCCGTCGTAGTGCTCGCCGACGCCTTCCCAGACGGCGTCCTCGGCGTAGAGCTCGAGGATCAGGTCGATGCGCCGGTCGTCGTCGGTGACGCCGTACTCCGGACACGGCGTGTCGCAGAGGAACATGTAGCGGGCCTGGACGCGGCGGATCTCGGCCTCGGCCTCCAGCACCTCGACGCGGCACCGGAGTCCGGTGAGTTCGTCGTTCATCGGTGGGTCCTCACGGGTGCGGTTTCGGGAAGGGCCAGCAGGCAGACGACGGTCAGCGCCATCCCGCCCGCCAGGTAGTAGCCGACCGACGTCGACGTGCCCGTCCATTCGATGAGCCGGTTCGCCATCGACGGCGCGAGACCGCCGCCGAGTACCGCACCGATCTGGTACGCCAGCCCGGCGCCGGATTGCCGTTGTTCGGGCGTGAACAGTTCCGTCAGGTAGGTGATCAGCGGGCCGAACAGGAACCCGGTGAGCGCGAAACCGACGGCGATGGCGAGCGCCCAGGCGGTCAGCGTGCCGACCCGCGCGATCGGGAAAAGCGCGAACATGTACGCCAGGACAGCGACGGACGCCGCGAGCATTACGGGTTTGCGGCCCAGTCGGTCCGAGAGCCGGGCGCCGAGCACGACCGTCACCGCGTGGATCGCGAGGCCGGGCAACGTGCACCACAGCACGTCCTGGATGTCCAGGCCGAGGCCCTTCGGTGCGGGACCGGCGGCGTAGGAGAGCATGAATCCGGCCAGGACGAACATGACGCCGTTGAGCCCGGTGTTCGCGCCGGCGGCGAGCAACAGCCTGCCCCAGTTGTCGCGGATGACGTTCCAGATCGGGATCTTGACGATTTTCTCGTCCAGTTTGCTGGCCGCGAGCTCGTGGAAGACCGGCGATTCCTCGAGCGCGCGCCGTGCCCAGACACCGATGGCGAGGACGACCGCGCCCGCGATGAACGGGATCCGCCAGCCCCAGCTTGTGATGACCCCTTGCGGCAAGTAGAAGATCAGCACGAAGGCGAGGTTCGCCAGCAGCGCGCCGAGCGGCGAACCCAAGGCGACGAAGGCGCCGAACGCCGCCCGTCGTGACGGCGGCGCGTGCTCCACGGCGAGCACCGACGCTCCGCCCAGTTCACCACCCCGGGAGAAACCGTGCACCAGGCGCAACAGGACGAGCAGGAACGGCGCCGCGACCCCGATGGTGGCGTAGCCGGGCAACAGTCCCATCAGGACGGTGGCCGCGCCCATGAGGTAGAAGGTGATGAGCATGGCGCGACGGCGGCCGTAGCGGTCGCCCACCCAGCCCATCACGATCGCGCCGAGCGGCGCGACGACGTAGCCGATCGTGTAGGTCGCCAGGCTCATGAACGAGGCGAACCAGGGATCGGTGTCGCCGGAGAAGAACACCTTCGGGAAGACCAGCGCGGAGGCGACGGTGTAGATGGAGAAGTCGAAGAACTCCAGCGAGGTCCCGGCACCCGCGCCGATCGCGAGCCGGCGGGTCTGGGTCGAAGTGGTCCTGGATGGAGCGGTGGATGCTGTCATGCGCGCTCTTCCTTGAACGGTGACGGGCGGTCGACGTTGCGCCCCTCCCCGGCAACGTTCGTCCCAAGGTAGGAAGGCCGGGGTGCCGCGCCTATTGGAGGAAACTGTTGGCGGGCTGAAGGATTTCCCTACCGTGGCCCACCTGGAGCCAGAATCGGCCACGGATGTGGCGATAACGAGCAGGTCGCCACCGCTTCTTGTCCGAAAGGGCCATCGGGTGCGATGGTGTGCGTCGTGAGCGCGATCAACGATCTGCCCGCCACCGTTCAGGCCGGACTGCTGGCCTCCGGAGAGTTGTCGGCGAGGGAACTGCTCGACGCCACCCTCGATCGCGTGGCGGCGGTGAACCCGGTGCTGAACGCCGTCGTCAGTATCGACGAGGAGCGGGCGTGGGCCGCTGCGACGGCGGCCGACGAGGCACGGGCCGCCGGTCGGTCGCTCGGGCCGCTGCACGGGCTTCCACTCGCGATCAAGGACCTCCACGCGACGGCGGGGATGCGCACCACCCTCGGTTCGCCGGCGTTCGCGGACAACGTCCCCGACGCCGACGAACTCGTCGTCGCCCGGATGCGCGCGGCCGGGGCGATCGTCTTCGGCAAGACGAACGTTCCCGAGTTCGGCGCTGGTTCGCACACCTTCAACCCGGTGTTCGGCCTGACCCGCAACCCCTACGCGCCGGACCGTTCAGCGGGCGGTTCGAGCGGAGGCGCGGCCGCCGCGCTCGCGGCCGGGATGACGTCGCTGGCCGACGGCAGCGACATGGGCGGCTCGCTGCGGAATCCCGCCTCCTTCTGCAATGTCGTCGGCCACCGGCCGAGTCCGGGGCGGGTCCCGACCTGGCCAGCCAAGGACGCCTGGTTCACCCTCGGCGTGCAAGGCCCGATGGGACGCACGGTCGCCGACACTGCGCTGCTGCTGTCCGTCCAGGCGGGCCCCGACGAACGCGCCCCGCTGTCGCTGGCCGAACCCGGCAGCGTGTTCACCGCCGGATTGCCGACCCGGTTGGACGGCTTGCGGATCGCGGTTTCGCCCGATCTGGGCGGCCTTGTGCCCGTGGACGCCGACATCGCGACGGTCGTGGAAGGGCAGGTGGACGTGCTGCGCCGGCTCGGCGCCGAGGTCGTCTCCGGCTGTCCGGATCTGACCGGGGCCGAGGAGGTGTTCCAGACCTTCCGCGCGCTGAACTACGCGCAATCCGTCGGCGACCTCGTCGACAGCGAGCCGGACAAGGTCAAGGAGACCGTCCGCTGGAACGTCGCGAAAGGACGCGCGCTCACCGGAGCGGACGTCGCGACCGCCAACCGGCTGCGCACCGAACTGTTCCACCGCGTGCGCGCCTACTTCGCCGACGTGGACGCCGTCGTTCTTCCCGCCAGCCAAGCACTTCCGTTCGACGCGGAGCTGGAATACCCGAAGACCGTCGGCGGGACCGAGGTCGAGAACTATCTGCACTGGATGCGCGCGGCCTACCTGATCACGGCCACGGAATGCCCGGCCACGGCCGTCCCGGCGGGGTTCACCGCCGACGGGCTGCCGATCGGGGTCCAGGTGGTCACCCCGCATCATGCGGATTTGCGCGCGCTGGGGATCGCCCACGCGCTGGAGCAGGCGACCGGTCACACCGCTCGCAGACCGGCCTGACCGTCGCATGGTGGTGCCAGCGCTACCACGAGTCTTCCCTCACGCGGGATCGATCACGGCCCTCGCCGCCCGTAGGTTTTGGCGAGAGAGATCACCACCGCTAAGGGGAAATGATGAATTCAGGGGGCGCATGCGCCTTGACGCTGGAATCCGTGAGCAAGGTCTACGGATCCGGTGATGGCGCGGTCACGGCTTTGAACGGGGTGACCGTCGATGTGCGCCGGGGCACGTTCACCGCGGTGATGGGACCGTCGGGCTCGGGCAAGAGCACCTTCCTGCACTGCGCGGCCGGGCTGGACAAGCCCAGCTCGGGCCGGGTGCTGCTGGGGGACACGGAATTGAGCAGGATGCGGGAGAAGGCGCTCACCGAGCTGCGGCGGACGCGTATCGGGTTCATCTTCCAGGCCTACAACCTGTTGCCGTCGCTGAACGTGCTGCAGAACATCACGCTGCCGCTGCGGCTGGCCGGGAAGAAGCCGGACCCGCAGTGGCTGCGCGAGATCGTCGAAGGCGTGGGGATCGCGAAGCGGCTCGAACACCGTCCGTCCGAACTGTCCGGTGGCCAGCAGCAGCGGGTCGCGATCGCCCGCGCGCTGGTCACCCGGCCGGAGGTCGTCCTCGCCGACGAGCCGACCGGGGCGCTGGACACCCGCACCGCGAAACAGGTCCTCGACCTTCTTCGCTCCATTGTGGACGGTATGGGGCAGACCGTGCTGATGGTCACCCACGACCCGGTCGCGGCGTCGGCCGCGCACAGCGTCCTGTTCCTCGCCGACGGCAGGCTGGCCGGTCACCTCCCGGCGCCGACGCCGGAGCGGGTCGCCGAGCGTATGACCCACCTCGGGGAGTGGTGACGTCATGTGGGATTTGGCCTGGCAGACGACGAAGACCCGCTTGAGCGGTTTCGTCGGCGCGTTCGTCGCGATCCTGTGCGGGACGGCGCTGGTCGCCGGTTGCGGCGTCCTGATGGAATCCGGACTGCGCGCCGGTGTCCCCACCCAGCGGTACGCCGACACGGCGGTCGTCGTGGGCGGCGGGCAGACGGTCGCCCCGCCCGGGACCGGTGCGCTCGACGGCCAGCAGGTCGCCGAGCAGGCGACGGTGCCGGTGACGCTCACGGGCGCGATCACCGCGGTGCCCGGCGTGCGTGGTGTGGTGGCGGAGCAGAGCTTCCCGGCCACCGTGGTGACCGCCGACGGCCGGCCGTTGACCGGGCCGGAAGGCGGCCAGTCGCTCGGTCACAACTGGGACGCCGCCGTACTGGCGCCGTTCTCCTTGCGCGACGGCCAGGCGCCCGCCGGTGCCGACGACGTGGTCCTGGACGCGGACCTCGCGTCACGGAGCGGTGTGACCGTGGGGCAGCGGGTGAAGATCGCCGTCCGCTCGGCACCGGTCGAGTTCCGGGTCTCCGGGATCGCCGCCCCGAAGACGGGTGACGGTCTCACCCGGCAGTCCGCGCTGTTCTTCTCACCGGAGAAGGCCACCGAACTCGCCGGGATCCCCGGACAGGCGCACGCGATCGGCGTGCTGGCGGAGCCCGGTGTCACGCCGGGCGACCTCGCCGAAAAGATCAGCGCCGCGGTCGGCGACAAGGTGACGGTGACGACCGGGGTCGAGCGCAGCACGGTCGAGTTCCTCGACGTCAGCCAGACCCGGATGCTGCTGATGGCGCTCGCGGGCTCGTTCGGCGGGTTCGCGCTCCTCATCGCGGTGTTCGTCGTGGCCAGCACCCTGGCGCTCGTCATCAACCAGCGCCGCCGGGAGTTCGCCCTGCTGCGGGCGATCGCGGCGACACCGCAGCAGATCCGCAAGCTCATCGGCGCCGAGACGATGATCGTCGCCTCGGTCGCCGGGGTGCTGGGCAGCGGTCTCGGGGTGGCGGTGGGCTTCGGCCTGCGCAACGCCTTCGGTGCCATCGGGGTGATCCCGCCGGACTTCGAACTGGCGATCAGCCCGATCCCGCTCGTCGCCGCACTGGTGCTGGGTCTAGGCACGGCGCGGCTGGCCGCCTGGTCGGCTTCGCGGCGTCCGTCGTCGATCCGGCCGGTGGAGGCACTCGGCGAGGCCGCGGTGGAGCGGCGCGAACTCGGCCGGGTGCGCCTGATCGTCGGCTGCGCGCTGATGGCGGTCGGTCTCGCCGGGGCGATGGTCCCCATCTTCGTGCGTGGTGAGGCGGGATTGGCGGCTTCGGGCAGTTCGGCGCTGGTGATCGTGATCGGGCTGGGCGTGCTCGGCCCGAAGGTGGTCGCCCTCATGACGCGGCTGATCGCCCCGGTGCTGAACCGGACTTCGCGGATCAGCGGCTACCTGGCCGCCGCGAACAGCCAGGCCAACGCGCGGCGGCTGGCGGCCGCGGTGACACCGGTGATGCTGGCGGTCTCGTTCGCGCTGACGATGTTCTACAGCCAGACCTCGGCGGCCGCGGCACGCCAGGAGGAGACCGTCGAGTCGACGACGGCGGACTACGTGCTCGCCAGTGGCACCGGCGGGCTGTCCCCGGAGGTCGCCGAGGCGGCACGGCGTGTCCCCGGTGTCTCCGCCGCGACGCCGGTCGTGCGCACCGAGGTGCTGAACACGGTGCAGGAGCAGGACAAACTGCGCGTCGAGCGGTACGCGGCACAGGGACTGGACGGCGCGCAGGTCCGCGGGAACCTCGATCCGGGTGTCGTGTCGGGCAAGATCACCGACCTGACCGGGAACACCGTGGCGATGAGCGAATCGGAAGCCGACTGGTACGAGAAGAAGATCGGCGACGAGGTCGAGTTCTTCTTCGGTGACGGCGCTCCGGCGAAGCTGCGGCTGGTCGCCACGTACACCCGTGAGCAGGCTTTCGGCCGGTACGTGCTGCCCGCCGAGCTCGCGAGGGCGCACACCGGCGACCGGATGGACGATTCGGTGCTGGTGCGGCAGCAACCCGACGCGGATTCCGCCGCCGTGACCGCCGCGCTGAACGAACTCGCGGTCCGCTATCCGGGGCTGGCCGTGACACCGGCATCGGCGGTGGCCGCACCCGCGAACGGGCAGCAGGACGCCCAGTTCTACGTGAACCTGGTCGCCGTCGGGGTCATCCTCGGCTACGTCGTGATCTCGGTGGCGAACACACTGGTGATGAGCACGGCACAGCGCTCACGGGAGTTCGCGTTGCTGCGCCTGATCGGCACGACGAAACGCCAGGTGGTGCGGATGATGCGCTTCGAAGCACTGGCGACGGTCGGGGTCGCGGCCCTGCTGGGCACCGTGGTGGCGGGGATCCCCCTGATGCTGCTGAACCTCGGCCTGCGCGGGACACCGCTGCCGTCGGGCACGGTCACCGTCTTCGGCGGGGTCATCGCCGGGGCGATCCTGCTCGGGCTGGTCTCGCTCGGCCTCGCCACCCGCGTGGCGCTGCGGTCGAAGCCGATCGAAGCGATCGGTCTCCGCGAATAGCGCGTTCCCGTCGTCCGGTCAGCTCTCAGCGGCGGGCCGGACGGCGGGGATCTTCCCGCCGCGGAAGGCGTCCACGAACAACCGGTGGTCGTCCCGCGACTGCTCGGCGTAGGCCATCCCGAACTCGGTCAGCGTGCGGACGAACTCGTCCTCGCGATCGCCGATGACCGCGGCGATGGCCTCTTCGCTCTGGAAATCGACCAGCGTCTGCTCGGAGTCCGAATCGGACACGCAGTGCATCTTCGCGGTGGCGCGGCCGAGATAGTCGAGGACCGGCCCCATCTCCGACGGCTCGGTCAGCTCGGACCAGTCCAAGTCGTCGACGTAGGGCGACAGCTCCGAGACGACGAACCCGGTCCCGTCGATCTCCGTGTACCCGAGCCACGGGTCCGCGTGCGCCTGCAACGCGCGCTGGGAGACGGCGGTGCGATGCCCCTCGTTGGTGAAGTAGCCGCGGATGCGCTCCTCGGCGACGATGCGGCTCGGCGCCGCGACATTCCCCTGTTTCATCGACAGGACGACGTCGTTCTCGAGCGCCTGGGTCCGTCCCTCGACGAGGATGTTGTACGCGGGCAACCCGGCGGAACCGATCCCGAATCCGGTCCGGCCGACGATGTCCTTGACCCGGTAGGTGATGCTGCCGAACCGCTTGTTCTCCGGAATGGTGTCCAAATAGGACTCGAAGGCCTGGATCGCGATTTCGCGTTCGGCCTCGTCGAGGACGCGGACGCCCGGACCGTGCCGGAACCTGCGGTCGTAGTCCTCCACGGTGGTCAGCTCGTCGAGCAGGTCGATCCGGGTTTTAAGCCGGGCCCTGAGCAGGACGTTGTGCAGGACACCCTCGGTGCTGTCCAGCTGGAGCCGGACGAGTTCGTCGCCGGGGCGCTCGGCGTACTCGCGCACCTGTTTGACGTAGGCGCGCAGATAGGTGCCGATCAGCGTCTCGATGTCGTCGTCGGAGATCGCCTTGCTCCACGCCAGTAGCGCGACACTGGCGGCCAGCCGTTTGAGGTCCCAGGTGAAGCAGCCGAGATAGGCCTCGTCGAAGTCGTTGACGTCGAATACCAGCGTCCCGGACGAATCCATGTAGCTGCCGAAGTTCTCGGCGTGCAGATCGCCCTGGATCCACACGCGGCCGGTCTCGGCGTTCGACCACGGATCGTCCTCGTCCGCCATGTCCGCGTAGAACAGGCACGCCGAGCCCCGGTAGAAGGCGAACGGCGCGGCGGCCATCTTGCGGAACTTGCGGCGGAACGCGTCGGCGTCCGCGCGCATGAGGTTCTCGAAGGCCTCCACCAGCACCTCGACGATCCGCGCCTGACGAGCGTCCTCGCCCTGCTCGCGGATCGACTCGACCACACCTGCCATCACGACCTCCCGACATCGTTCACGGTGCCACAGGTCGCTTCGCCGGGCAGATCAGATCTTGCGGAAACGCGCGTCCAGGAGCGCGAAAGCGCCGAACGCGGCGATGCCCGCCGAGAGCGCGAGGAGCATCGGACCGCCGTACGGCTGAGCGGACAGGGTCTTCAACGCGGCGTCGAGGCCGCTCGCCTTGGCCGGGTCGAAGGTGACCGCGGCGACGACCGTCAGCACGCCGATGGTGCCGTACGCGGCGGAGAGCGCGATCCAGCCGATCTGCCCGAGCCGGATCGTCACGGTCCTGGCCGTCCCGGTGGCCCCGCCGAAGTCGAGTTCCCGCACGAAGGTCTTCCGGAAGCCGCGCTGGGCGAGGAACACCGCCACCGCCACGACGGCGACTCCGGCGACAGTGACCAGGGCAGGTCCGTAGGACTCCGCGAGGATCCCGGCCACGAGGGAACCTTGGCCGTCGTCGGCGCCCGCGAGGGCGATCTTCACCGCGCTGTAGGAGACGAGGCCGTACAGCACGACCTCGATCCCGCTGACGATCCTTCGCACGGTCCTCCGCCGCGTCTTCACGTGCCGGTGCCCGGTGATCGCCTCGCCGAGCTGCCACATCGCCAGCACGGCGAGACCGGCCGCGATCAGCCACAGCAGCCACGCGCCCCCTTCGGCGACGACCATCTGCAGGGCGCCCGCCTTGTCCGCCCTCGCGTGGTCGCCGAGCGCGACCTGCGCCGCGAGCCAGGCCACGAGCAGGTGCACGACCGCGTAGCAGACCAGCCCGCCCCGGGCGATGAGGCCGAACGTCTTGCTGTCGCGCATCGGGCGATCCTCGCCGAGCCGACGTCCGCCCGCCAGGCCCGGCCGGAGCAATGTGCCCGAAATGTCGGGCAGGTCACTCTTGATCTCCACCGAGGTCGAGGGTGAAGGCTGGGTTCATCACCGGCTTTCGAGGAGTGAACATGAGTGAGGACAAGGGTTTCTACTCGATCATCGAGTACGCGGTCGACGGACCGGAGACCCAGGCGGCGTTGGTGGAGGCCTTCGCCGGGATCCAGGACCGCTGGGTGCGGTTCTACCCGGGCTACGTGTCGGCCCGGTTCCACGCGAGCGTGGACGGGACGCGGGTCGTCAACCTGGTCAGCTGGGCGAGCGAGGCGGACTACCGGCATTTCGAGGAGACGTCCGACACCGAGGGCCGGCTCGCGGCCATCCACGCGGCGCTCGACGGGCTGCCCGGCGAGGTCGAGTCGCGGGTGAGCGCGAACCCCCGTTACCGCGTCGTCCGGGAGACCGGCCCCGGCCCGCGGGTGGGTGACTGAGGGCCGAAGGTCCCGAACCGGAAAGGACCACGGCCACTTACGGTCCCGGCGCCCGCGCGAAAGGCTGAGGTGACCTCCACGGGCTAGGGAGCCGCGATGATCCTCACCGAAGCACCGGTCGTCACCGCCGCGCTGGAGGCCGCCGTCCGGGCACCGTCACCGCACAACAGCCAGCCGTGGCTCTTCGAGGTCGGACCGGACGTCATCGGCGTCGTCCTCGACGAGGATCGCGTGCTCGAGGTCTGCGACCCGGATCGCCGTGAGGCGCGGTTGTCCTGCGGCGCGGCGTTGCTGAACCTCGAACTCGCGATCGCCGTCGCGGGGCGGTCCTGCGACGTGGAGCTCCTGCCGGAGAAGGACCGGCCGGAACTGCTGGCCAGGGTGGGGATCGGGCCCCGGCACCGGGCGAGCGCGGCGGAGCAGCGGCTGGCGGCGTCGATCCGCGTGCGGTACAGCAACCGGCGGCCGTTCGCCTCGACCCCGGTGCCCGCCGGAGCCCGGCACGCGGTGCGGCGTGCCGCCGGGGAAGAGGGCGCGAAACTGGTCCTGCTCGACGAAGTGGGTCTGCTGGAGGCCGTCGCGGGACTCATCCGGCGGGCGGATCACCTGCAGACTCTCGACGACCGCTTCCAGGCGGAACTCCGGGTGTGGACCAGGGAAAGCGGGGGCAACGACGGCGTCCCGGCCTACGCGGGCGGACCGCGTCCCTCGGGCGGCTTGCTGCCCGTCCGGCATCACGGGGAGAGCGAGCAGTCCCGGGAGTTCGAGCGCGATCCGGTCGTCGCGGTGCTGACGACACCGACCGACGGGCCGCTTGCCCAGATCCGGGCCGGGCGGGCGATGCAGCGGGCGTTGCTGACGGCGACTTCGCTCGGCCTCAGCGCGTCGTTCTACTCGCAGCCGATGGAGATCCCGTCCGCACGCGCCGTCCTCTGGTCGCTGCTCGGCGAAAACGCGCATCCGCAGGCCGTTTTCCGTCTGGGCTACGGCTTCCCGGGGTCCACCACACCTCGCCGCCCGGTCGGCGACGTCCTCCGGATCATGCGGTAGAGCGCTCGGATCCCGAAGGCCACGAGCAGCCCGAGGACGGCCAGCCCGAACGGGCGCAGCGTGATCGTCCAAGGCCACGCTTCACCCTCCAGCGCGAGATGACCTGTCTCGTACTCCAAGGTCCTGGCCGTCCACCGCGTGGTCGCGGTGTCGGTGGTGCGCACCAGGTCTTCGAGTACGGCGTCGAACGGGAACCCGGGCCCGGCGTGCAGGTACACCGGTGAAAGCGCGGAGTACCGGTCGGCGGCGTGACTCGCGGCGGCCTCCGCGCCGGGCACGACGAGCCGGTCTTCAGCCGCCGGCGTGCCGCGTGGGACGAAGGTCAATCCGTGCCGGGACCGGATCGGCCCGCCGTCGAGACCGACGGCCGTGGTCTCGACCGCCAGCGACTGGCCGTAGGTGTCGAACACCGCGGCGAGTTCGAGTTCCCGGATCCCGGGAGTCAGCAGGATCCCCAGCATCGGCTTGTCCCAGCGGAACGCGGTGTTGAACCCGACGACGGTGTCCGCCGCTTCGAAGCTGTTCTGCGTCATCGGCGCGCTCGAACCGGGGGAGTAGTGGGTCCAGCCGACGGCTTCGGCCGCCTTCCGCGCGACTTCGGTGCCGGCGAACCGCTCAGCGATGTGGAGCGCCCCGTCGATCCCGGAAAGGATGCCTGCCGTGGTGACGATGTTCCCGTCGTCGACGTAGCGCGTGCCGCGGATCCAGTCCACGGCGGGGAATTCGTCGTCGAACCCGCCGATGCGGATCCAGTGCGCGGTGGCCTTCCGCCCGTCGAGGAGCCCGGCCGAAGCGAGGACGCCCGAACCGTTGCAGACGCTCATGAGCAGCGAGCCCCGCGACGACTGCCGCTTCAGCCACTCGGTCACCGGCCGCGTGGTCGGCTCGCCGAGATCCGGTAACGCGGGGACCACCACGACGTCCGGCGCTTTCGACGAGAGCAACCGATCGAGATCGGCGAAACCCAGGTCCGGGCTCAGATCGAGACCGCCGGTCAAGGTGACCGGCCGGGCCTGCGGCGCGACGGTGTAGACGTTGAACGCGCCGGACGCCGCCAGGACCTCGTACGGTGCGAGCGCGTCGGAGACGACGGCGCCTTCGTTCCCGACGACGACCACCGCGGTCGGCTTGGCGGGATCGTGCGCCTTGGGTGTCGGTGGCGGCGCGACCCCGTCAGTTCTCTGCGTGTAGCGGTTCTCGAAGCTGGCGTTGAGCGTGACGGCGCCGAGCGTGACCGGCAGTGCGAGCGCGGCGACGGTGAACGCCAGCACGGTCAGCGTGACACGGACGAAGGAGCGCATGGTCAGGCTCCGTACTCGGCACGGCGGCGGAACATGGCGGCGAGCATCGCGGGCACCATCAGCACGTGCCCGGCCGTCATCAGGGTCGATCCCGAGATCAGGCCGGTCCAGAAGAACGGCATGAACAGCAGGTAGGGGACGTACATCGCGGCCGACATCTCCGCGATGGACGCCCAGCCGTGGCGCCGGATCCGCATCCACAGCGCCATGCCGAGCGACATGTTCGTCGCCATCACCAGCGCGTTCGCGGTCACGTTCCCGGCGAGGCCCGGCCACAGGAACGACCAGACCGGTTCGAGGACGATCATCCCGGCCACCATCGAGATCAGCATCTCCACGGCGTGGCGGGTGAAGTGCAGGACGGCCTGCTTGCGGGTCTTCTGTTCGGTCGTGTGGTTCATTTCCGGCTCCCTCGGTCGTTGCGACGGGAGCAATGTTCGGTCGCGGCGGGGCACGAGGGCAGGTGCCGGAAGTCATGCGCGAGGTCATGTGACCGGGTCTTCGAATCGGTCCAGGTGGTCGTGAGTGGCGTTTCGGGTTCTAACCCGAAACGCCACTCACGACCACCTGCGGTCAGAACAGGCCGAGTTCCTTCGCGCGCAGGGCGGCCTGGGTGCGATCCCGCACCTGGAGTTTGGACAGGACATTCGTCACCAGGTTCTTCACCGTGCCCTCGGCGAGGAACAGCGTCTTGGCGATCTCGCGGTTGCTCCGGCCGTCCGCGAGGAGCCGGACGACTTCCAGTTCCCGTTCCGAAAGCGGCGTCGCCGACGGCCGGGGTGTTTCGGCGGGGAGCCGGGCCACCCGCGCGACGAGTTTCGCCGCGACGGAAGGCTGCAGCACCGACTCGCCCCGTTCGGCCGCCGTCAGCGCCTCGACCAGCCGCGTCGACGAGACGTCCTTCAACAGATAACCGACGGCGCCCGCGCGCAACGCGGCGAACACGTCTTCGTCGTCGTCGAACGTCGTCAGCGCCAGGACGCGCACGCCGGGCTGCTCGGCGCGAAGCCGCGCGGTGGCCGCGATTCCGTCCAGCACGGGCATCCGCAGGTCCATCAGCGCGACGTCGGGGCGGAGTTCGGCGCAGAGCCGCACGGCCTCCTCGCCGTTCGCCGCCTCACCGACGACGTCGATCTCGGGCTGGACTTCCAGCAGGGTCGCCAGCGCCTCGCGGAACAACGCCTGGTCGTCGACGATCAGCACGCGGACGGTCATCCCGGCACCTCCACGGTGAGTGTCAGGCCCTGGCCTTCGGTGGAGTCGACCGAGACCCGGCCGCCGAGGCCGGCGACCCGCTCGCGGAGCCCGACGAGGCCGAAACCCTTGTCCGATGGGGAATCCGCGGCGATCCCGACACCGTCGTCGCGGACTTCGAGGCGCACACTATCGGCGACGGCGTAGTCGAGCAGCACGGTCGCGGCCTTGGCGCGCGCGTGCTTGCGCACGTTGGTCAGTCCCTCCTGCGCCGCCCGGAACAGCGACTCCTCGACGTCGGGGCGAGTGTCGCGTGCGGTGCCCTTGACCTCGAACCCGGTCGGCACGCCTGCCGCGGAAGCCTCTTCCGCCAGCGTCCGCAACGCGTCCGTGAGCGGCTCGGAGCGCGGCTCCCGCAACGCCGACACCGAGCGCCGGACCTCCGCCAGCGCCTCACGCGACTGATCCTGTGCCTTGGCGAGCATTCCGTCGGCCCGCTCCGTGTCGCCGGTGCCGATCACCGCGCGGGCGGCCTGCAACATCATCTGGACGACCGTGAGGTGATGGCCGAGCCCGTCGTGGATGTCGCGCGCGAGCCGGTTGCGCTCCTGGATCGTCGCGAGCTGCTCGGCCTGGGCGGCATGATCGCGAAGACGTTCGTGTGCCTCGGCGAGCTCCTCCCGCGCCCGCTTCTCGCGGACGACCAGTTCGGTCACCACGGCGGCGAAGACCATGACCGCCAGCGTCCCGAGCCCCTCGCGTAGGCCGTCCATCGGCGCCATCGGCAGGTGGATGAGCGGGATCACGACCGCGACCCCGAACGCCACCGGCAACGGCAGCAGCAACACGGTGTGGCAGACGAGGACCACGAGAAGCAGGACCGCCCCGACGGCGGCGCCCGAAAGCGAGAACAGGGTGAAACCGAGCGGTAACTGAACGCAGACGTACGCGATCGCCCACGCGCGTCCGTGTTTCTGCACCCAGGGGAAGCCCACGATCGCGATCGCCGCGTAGACGAGCCCGGCCAGGAGCGTCGGCAGCACGAGCGTCTCGTACTTGGCCGAGCCGAGCGGCAACGTCACGTACGCGACGAGGGTCAGCACCGCCAGGGCCCGGTTCACGGACACACCATGCCACGCCTCCCGCATTTCGTCCTCTGAATGCGGTCCTTGCACACGCAACTACCGCATTCAGAGGACGAAACGCGGGGTTAAGCGATGGTGCTGTTCCGGATTTCGAGCGAGAAGGGGGTCTGGACGTCTTCCGGTTCGAGGTCGCTCCCGCCCGCGATACGACGGCGCAGGAGGTCGACGGCGGCACGCGCGATCGCCGCCTTGTCCGGCGCGATCGTCGTCAGGGACGGCAGGCTGTACGCGCTCTCTTCGTTGTTGTCGAAACCGACGATCGCCATGTCCGACGGCACCTGGATGCCGCGTTCCGCCGCGGCGCGAAGGGCGCCGATGGCGAGTAGGTCGTTGAAGCAGAAGACGGCATCGGGCGGTTCCGGCAGCGCGAGGAGATGCGCCATCGCTTCGGCGCCGTTGGCACGGTGATACCGCAGCGCGGGCAGGACCAGTTCCGGGATGGGCGCGAGCCCAGCCTCGGCGAGCGCGGAGTGGTAGCCCTCAAGCCGCTGCGCGGCGGTATGGCGCTGCGGATGCGCACCGATCGCGGCGATCCGGCGGCGGCCGAGCGAGATCAGATGCCGCACCGCGATCCGGGCGGCCTGGACGTTGTCGATGCCGACGTGGTCGATCGGGACGTCCACGACGTGCTCACCGAGCATCACCAGCGGGACACCCGGCGCGAGATCCTCGAAATCGTTGGTGTGCAACGCCTCCGGGCTGATGATCGCCCCGTCGATCAGATGCGGGCCCAGCGCGGACAGCGCGTTGCGCTCACGTTCCCTGGTGCCGAGGGTCTGCTCGATGAGGACGTTCCACTCGTGCTCCTGCGCCGCCTGCAGCACCAGGCCGGCCAGCTCGCCGAAGTACGGGATGCTCAGCTCGGGCAGCATCAGCCCGAGGAACCCGGTACGCCCGCGGCGGAGGTTCCGGGCGCCGAGATTGGGCCGGTACCCGGTCGACGCCAGTGCCTCCTCGACGCGTTTGCGGTTCTCCGGCTTGACGAAGTCGTAGCCGTTGACCACGTTCGACACGGTCTTGACCGAGACGCCCGCAAGCTTGGCGACGTCCTTGAGCGTGGCCACCCTCGCTCCCCTCCGCAGTGCTCCGGTACAGATCCGGCACAGCCTAGCCGCGCGAACGGCGGATTTACAACGTTGTACCAACGATGTAAATCTGGCATCGTCCCTATGAGTGACATGGGTCACCGCAGATCCGTGTGCTCGACTTCCCCGAGGAGCGATCGATGTCCCTGCCCATCCGCCGCACCCTGCTCCTGGCGACCGGCCTCGCGCTCGCGCTGACGGCCTGCACCAGCCGTGAGACCCAGCAGTCCGCCCCGTCGGGGGCGGGGCCCGCCGCTTCGGCGGCGCCGAACCAGGCCGCGGGGCCGGGCTGCGCCCGCGAGAAGACCGGCTACCCGCAGGTGGACGTGAAGAACGCGGTCATCGGCTTCTCCCAGTCGGAGAAGGAGGCGAACCCGTTCCGGATCGCCGAGACACAGTCCATCAAGGACGAAGCGAAGAAACTCGGTGTCCCGGACGACAAACTCCTGGTCACCAACGCGCAGAGCGACCTCAACAAACAGGTCAGCGACATCAAGTCGTTGCTGGACCGGGGTGCGCAGCTGCTCATCGTGGCCCCGCTGAACTCCGACGGCCTCCAGCCCGCCCTCGACGCGGCGAAGGCCAAGAAGGTCCCGGTCATCACGATCGACCGCAAGGTGACCTCGCAGCCGTGCACCGATTACCTGACCTTTATCGGCTCGAACTTCGTCGAGCAGGGCAAACGCGCGGCGCAGGAGATGGTGAAGGCGACCGGCGGCACCGGCAAGGTCGCGATCCTGCTCGGCGCGTCCGGCAACAACGTCACCACCGACCGCACCAAGGGTTTCAAGGACGAGATCGCCGCGACCACGGGCATCCAGGTCGTCGCCGAGCAGACCGGCGAGTTCGACCGCTCCAAGGGACAGGCGGTCATGGAGCAGCTCATCCAGAGCAACCCCGAGATCACCGCGGTCTACGCCGAGAACGACGAAATGGGAATCGGCGCGGTCACCGCGCTCAAGGCTGCGGGCAAGACGCCGGGCAAGGACGTCAAGATCGTCTCGATCGACGGCACCCGCAACGCCGTCCAGCTCATCGCCGACGGCAGCTACAACGCGGTGATCGAGTCCAACCCGCGTTTCGGTCCGCTCGCCTTCTCGACGCTGCAGGACTTCGCCGCGGGCAAGGAGATCCCGCCGACCGTCGTGATCTCCGACGACCAGTACGACTCGGCGAACGCCGCGCAGAAGCTCGGAAACGCGTACTGACGATGGAACCGGTTCTCGAGGTCGAAGGCGTGACGAAGACGTTCGCCGGGGTGCGCGCGCTCGACGACGTGTCGTTCGCGCTGCGGCCGGGCGAGGTGCACGCGCTGGTGGGCGAGAACGGCGCCGGCAAGTCGACGCTGATCAAGGTGCTCACCGGCGTGCACAAGCCGGATTCCGGCACGATCCACGCGCGGGGTGCGATCTCCACGATCTACCAGGAGGTCAACCTCATCCCGCTGATGAGCGTGGCGAGCAACGTGTACCTCGGCCGGGAGCCGAGGAAGCGGTTCGGGCTGGTCGACTGGGCGCGGATGAACTCCGACGCGGCGGCGCTGCTGGCGGATTACGGCATCGACGCCGACGTCCGCCGTCCACTCGGGACACTCGGCGTCGGCGCGCAGCAGATGGTCGCGCTGGCCCGCGCGGTGTCGGTCGCCGCCGACGTCGTGATCATGGACGAGCCGACGTCCTCGTTGGAACCGCGTGAGGTCGAGACGCTGTTCGAGGTCATCGGCAGGCTGCACGAACGCGGGATCGCGATCGTGTACGTCAGCCACCGCATGGACGAGCTGTACCGGATCTGCGAACGCGTCACGGTGCTGCGGGACGGCAGGCGTGTCCACACCGGACCGCTCGCCGACCTGCCGCGGCTGGAACTGGTGTCGATGATGCTCGGCCGCAGCGTCGGCGACATCCGCTCGCACGGCGCGACGGCCTTCGAGGGCGACCATGAGGCGGGCCGGGAACCGGTGCTGCGCGCGGAGAATCTCACCAGCGGCAACCGGCTGGGCGGTGTCTCGGTGGAGATCAAACCCGGCGAGATCGTCGGTCTCGCGGGGCTGCTCGGCTCCGGCCGCACGGAGACCGCGCGGGCGATCGTCGGCGACCTGCCGCTGTCGGGCGGCACGGTGCTCGTCGGCGGAAAGCGAGTCCCGCAAGGGAATGTGGCGGCCGCGATGCGCGCGGGCGTGAGCATGCTCGCCGAGGACCGCAAGATCGAAGGCATCATCCCGCATCTTTCCGTGCGGGAGAACATCGTGCTCGCCGCGTTGCCGAAGCTGTCCCGTTTCGGCCTGGTCAGCCGGGCCCGGCAGGACAGGATCGTCGACACGTTCGTGAAACGCCTGCGGATCAAGGTGTCGAGCCCGGACCAGAAGGTCGCCGAGCTCTCCGGCGGCAACCAGCAGAAGGTGCTGCTGGCCCGCTGGCTCTGCACCGAGCCGAAGGTACTGCTGCTCGACGAGCCGACCCGGGGTATCGACGTCGGCGCGAAGGCCGAGGTGCAGGCGCTCATCGACGAGCTCGCCAAAGAAGGGCTCGCCGTCCTGCTGATCTCGTCGGAGATGGAAGAGCTTCTCGACGGAGCGGACCGGCTGGTCGTGCTCAAGGACGGCGCGGTGGTCGGGGAACTCGCGGGTGAGCAGCTGACGCAGGACCACGTGCTGGCCGCGATCGCTTCGGGCGGCGCGGATGACTAGCACTCAGCGGAGAACGGAGGAACCGGTACCCACCATGACGGACACGGCGAAAACGGTGGACCGGACCCGGGTGGCGCGGTGGCTGCAGGAGTACGGCGTGTACGTCGCCGTCGTCGCGCTCGTGCTGTTCAATATCGCGTTCACGGCGAACTTCCTGACCGTCGGCAACTTCCGCACCCAGCTCATCCAGGCCGCGCCGGTACTGGTGGTCGCGCTCGGGATGGCGCTGGTGATCGGCACCGAAGGCGTCGACCTGTCGGTGGGCGCGGTGATGGCGCTCTCGGCCGCACTCGTCCCGCTGTACCTCGGCGCCGGGACCCTGCCGGCGGTGGCCGTCGCGCTCGCGGCGGGGCTGGCCGCGGGGACGCTGAACGGGGTCCTCGTCGCCAAGGTCGGGATCCAGCCGATCGTGGCGACACTCGCACTGCTCGTCGGCGGTCGCGGGCTCGCGCTCGTCCTCGCCGACGGCCAGCTGATCCAGTTGCACGATCCGGATTTCCTCGCGCTCGGCAACGGCGAGGTGCTCGGGATCCCGGTGAGCGTGCTCATCGCGGCCGTACTGGCCGTGCTGGTGGCGGCGCTGGTCGGGAAGACGGCGTTCGGCAGGCGGCTGGTCGCGATCGGCGGCAACCGGCGGGCCAGTGTGCTCGCCGGGCTGCCGGTCAACCGCGTCCTCATCGGCGTCTACGCCATCTGCGGCGTGCTGGCAGCCCTGGCCGGGGTGCTCTCCACCGCACGGCTCGGTGCCGGTGACCCCGCGGACGCCGGATTGCTGATGGAACTGTCCGCGATCACCGCGGTCGTGGTCGGCGGCACCCCGCTGACCGGCGGCCGTGTCCGCATCCTCGGCACGGTGATGGGTGTCCTGCTCATGCAGCTCGTCCGCGCCACGCTCATCAAGCACAACCTGCCGGATTCGACCGCGCAGATGATCCAGGCCGCGATCATCGTCGGCGCGGTGTACGTCGCACGGGAACGGAGCAGCCGATGACCGCGGCGCCCACGATGGCCGCCCAGGACTCCACCCGGCGCGAGCTCATGACCGGGGTCCTGCAGAAACAGGGCGCGGCAATCGCGCTGGTGCTCATGGTCGCCGTCGCGTGGCTGCTGTTCCCGCGGTTCGGCAGCCTGGACAACATGCGCGACATCGCGTTGCAGAGCTCGTTCCTCGCGATCATCGCCCTCGGGATGACGTTCGTGATCATCACCGGCGGGATCGACCTCTCGGTGGGTTCGGTCTACGCGCTCGGCGGGGTCCTCGCGGCTTACGGGTCGCAGTGGGGTTTCCTTGTCGCGCTCCTGCTGCCGTTGGCCGTATGCGGGCTGATCGGCCTGATCAACGGGTTGCTCGTCGCCAAGACCGGGATGGCACCGTTCATCGTCACGCTGGCGTCGCTGCTGTTCGCCCGCGGACTGCTGCTCGCGATCACCACCGAGGGCGCGACGACGTACAAAATCCCGGAGGGCGAGGCGTTCGTCGAACTCGGACGCGGCACGCTGTTCGGGTTCGGCTATCCGGTGTTCATCGCGGCGGCGCTGTGCCTGATCGGCGGGCTCCTGTTGCGGCGGACCCGGTTCGGGCAAGCGGTGTTCGCGACCGGCGGCTCGGAGCAGTCCGCGAAGCTGATGGGGCTCCCGGTGGCGCGAACCAAGGTCGCCGTCTACGTGATGAGCGGGGTGCTTTCCGGGCTCGCGGGCGCGCTGACCGCGGCCTACCTGCAGTCCGGTGTCACGGTGATCGGCGTCGGCCTCGAACTGGACGCCATCTCCGTCGTCGTCATCGGCGGCACCCTGCTGACCGGCGGGATGGGCACGATTCTCGGAACGGTCATCGGCGTGGGCATCCGAACGGTCATCCAGAACGTCATCAACCAGATAGGAACTCTCGACAGCAACTACCAGTCGGTGGTCAGCGGTGCGTTCCTGCTGGTGGTCGTTGTGCTGCAGCGGTCGCTGGCGCGCACGACCGCCAGGAGATAGGGGAGATCGCATGCACCGAAGAACCGCGCGCGCCCTGAGCGTCGTGGCCGGTCTGCTGGCCGCCGCGACGACACTCGTTCCCGTCGCCCAAGCCGCTCCTGTCCCGCTACCGACCCCGTGGACGGACCAGGTCTCGCCGTCGAACGCGCTGCCCGAGTATCCACGCCCGCAGCTGGTGCGCTCGGAATGGCTCAACCTCAACGGAACCTGGGGTTTCACCGGCGCGCCGAACCTGAATTCACCGCCGATCGGCAGGCCGTTGAGCGAAAACGTACTCGTGCCTTACCCGATCGAGTCGATGCTTTCGGGGATCAAACGGCATGAGGACAACATGTTCTACCGGCGGACGTTCACCGTTCCGTCCACTTGGGACGGTCGCCGGGTGAAACTCAACTTCGGCGCCGTCACCTGGGAGACCAAGGTCTGGGTCAACGGGACGTCGATCGGGAGTCACACCGGTGGTTTCGACGCCTTCTCCTTCGACATCACCCCGGCGCTGAAGGCGGGGGAGAACGAGATCGTCGTCGGCGTCGCGTCGCCGGTCGACGGCAGCCGGTACCCGGTGGGGAAACAGCGCAAGAGGCCAGACGGCATCTTCTACACGGCGGCGTCGGGGATCTGGCAGACCGTCTGGCTGGAACCGGTCCGGGCGGAGCACATCACGCGGCTCGACACCACCCCCGACGTCCCCGGCGGCGCGCTCGACCTCGTCGTCCAGGGCACCCCCGGGCAGCAAGCGACCGCCGAAGTGCTTTCAGGCGGCCAAGTGGTCGGCACCGCCACCGGTGCCGTCGGGTCTCATCTGCGGGTCCCGGTGCCGAACGCGCGGCTGTGGTCGCCCGACGACCCGTTCCTCTACGACCTGCGCGTGCGGCTGCCGGGCGGCGACGTCGTCACCGGATACTTCGGTATGCGTTCGCTGGGCAAGGCGATGGTCGGCGGTGTGATGCGGCCGCTGCTCAACGGCAAGTTCGTCTTCCAGCTGGGCACGCTCGACCAGGGCTACTGGCCCGACGGCATCTACACCGCGCCGACCGACGAGGCACTGCGGTTCGACCTCGAACGCCAGAAGGCCCTGGGCTTCAACATGGTCCGCAAGCACATCAAGGTCGAGCCGGCACGGTGGTTCTACCACGCCGACAAACTGGGGCTGATGGTCTGGCAGGACATGCCGTCGCTCGACTCGATCGACGAAGTCCCGAACGGGCACGCGAACTACGAATCCGAACTGCGGCGGATGATCGAGCAGCACAAGGGCATCACGTCGATCGTGCAGTGGGTGCCGTTCAACGAGGGCTGGGGCGAGTACGAAGCCGGCCGCATCGTGGATCTGGTGCGTTCGATCGACGACACCCGGCTGATCAACCACAACTCCGGGTCGAACTGCTGTGTGTCCGATCCGGATCCGGGCAACGGCGACGTGATCGACGACCACGCGTATCAGGTTTCCACCGGCACGAGGCAACCCGACGCGCGAAGGATCGCGGTGCTGGGGGAGTACGGCGGCCTCGGGCGGCGCGTCACCGGGCACGAATGGGAGCCGGGCAAGGGCTTCGCGTACGGCGCGCTGTATCCGGACGAGACGTCGCTGACGAACCGGTACGTCGAGATCACCAAACAGGTCGGGCGGTTCGTGCACGGCCGGGGGCTTTCCGCGTCGGTCTACACGGAGCCGTACGACGTCGAGAACGAGGTCAACGGCTTCTACACCTACGACCGCCGCGTGCTGAAGATGTCCGAAGCGCGGGTGCGCGAGATCAACCAGAAGGTGCTCGCCATCTCCAAGGGCACCGAGGTCGGCCGAGGCGAGCTCCTGTCGCTTCGGGTCACGACGGCCGGGTACACGGATCGCTATCTGCGGCACCAGGACGATTTCGTCCGTACGGACGTCCTCGGTGAAGGCAGTGCGGACCTCGGGAAGAAGGACGCGACGTTCTGGGCCCGGCAGGGACTGGCCGACGCGTCGTGCCTGTCGTTCGAGTCGCGGAACTACCCTGGGCACTTCCTGCGCCATGCGTCGTCGCGGATCCGGAAGGACGCGAACGACGGTTCGGCGTCCTTCGCGGGCGATGCGACGTTCTGCGCGCGGGAAGGTGCCGGGGGAACGGCACTGGAGTCGTTCAATCAGCCCGGTGCCTTCATCCGCCACTACGCCGCGACCGTCTATCTCGCGCGCAGCGGCGGGCCGAACCCGTGGGACACGCCGTCGAGCTTCGCGGCGGACACGACGTGGGCGGCGTCGGTGCCGCTCTGGCGCAGCGGCGCGGATCTACCGCTGGACCAGGCGCGCTCGTTCAAGGTGACCACGCCCGGTTTCACGGATCGCTTCCTGCGGCATCGTGACGGCCTCGCGCGGACGGACGTGGTGAACGCTGGGAGCGCGGCTCTGCTGAAGGCGGACGCGACGTTCGTCGTGCGGCGCGGTCTCGCGGATCCGTCGTGCTACTCGCTGGAGGCGCGGAACTATCCGGGCAATTTCCTGCGGCACGCGGACTTCCGGGTGCGGCTGAGCGGGAACGACAACACCGACCTGTTCCGGAAGGACGCGACGTTCTGTGCCCAGCCCGGGGCCGGCGGCGTGCGGTTGGCGTCGGTGAACGAGCTGGGGACGAACATGCGGCACTACGCCGAGGAGGTCTACGTCGCCACCAGCGGCGGCGGCCACCCGTTCGACAACCCGGTCTCGTACGACCAGGACGTCACGTGGGCGGTTTCGGCGCCCTGGGCTCCGTAGCCGGTCCGGTGGGTCGTGAGTGGCGTTTCGGGTTAGAACCCGAAACGCCACTCACGACCCTGCCGACCACTCCCGGTAACCTTGCCCCCATGACCGGCCCGGACACCCCCGCCTCCTTCAAGCTCGCGTACGTCCCCGGCGTCACGCCCTCGAAGTGGGTCCGGATCTGGGACGAGCGGTCGCCCGACGTCCCGCTCGAGCTCGTCCAGACGACGGCCGCCGATGCGGTCGGGCTGGTCCGGGAACGTGAGGTGGACGCCGTCCTGCTGCGACTCCCGATCGACCGCGAGGGCCTGCACGCGATCCCGCTCTACACCGAGACGACGGTCGTGGTGGTCCCGAAAGACCACCTGGTCGCCGCCGCGGACGAGGTCTCCGTCGACGACATCGCCGACGAGATCGTGCTGCACCCGCTCGACGACACGCTGGACTGGGAAACGCCGCCGGGGAAGCCCGCGCTGGAGCGGCCCGCCACCACCGCGGACGCCATCGAGCTGGTCGCCGCCGGGGTCGGGCTCCTGATCGTCCCGCAGTCGCTCGCGCGGCTGCACCATCGGCGTGACCTGACCTACCGTCCGATCTCCGGCACTCCGGAGTCCGGGGTCGCGCTGTCCTGGCCGGACGACGAGACCACCGACCTGATGGAGCAGTTCATCGGGATCGTCCGCGGCCGGACGGTCAACAGCACGCGCGGTCGGCAGCAGGCCCAGGAAAAGCAGGCCCAGGAGAAGCAAGCGCCGGCGAAGAAGACCCCGGTCAAGGGCAACCGTCCCCAGGCCGGCGGCCGGAAGCCGCAGTCGGGGAATCGCCGCGCTCCTCAGGGCGGGAAACGCGGCAAACCCCGTCGTCGCGGCTAGCTTTCGCTGCGGGCGGCCTTGAGCCGCGCCTCCTCCTTGCGGACCTCGGCCTGCGTCTCGCGCTCCCGCTGCAGCCAGTCGGGGTTCTCGGACTTGATCGCGTCGATCTCTTCGGTGGTGAGGGCGCCGGTGATCCCGCCGCGCGCCAGACCGCTGATCGACACGCCCAGCTTCGCCGCGATGACCGGACGCGGATGCGGCCCGTTGCGGCGCAGGTCCCGCAGCCACTCGGGCGGCTCGGCCTGCAGTGCGTTCAGCTCGTCGCGGGAGACGACACCCTCCTGGAACTCCGCCGGGGTCGCCTCCAGGTACACACCCAGCTTCTTCGCCGCTGTCGCGGGCTTCATCGTTTGAGGGGTTTTCTGCGACGTCATTGCCTCAGGGTAACGCCCTGTGATCAGGTGCCTTTCTCGGGCAATGTCACGACGCCGAATCCGGTGAGCACCGCGGCCACCGCGACCGCGCCGAGGACGACCCACGCGATCGGATGCCCGAGGTTGAGCGTCCAGTAGGTCCCGACCCGCCGGTGCACCAGCAGCGCCGGATCGTTCCGGTTCAGGTAGACCATCCCGGCGGCGTACCAGTGGCGGTCGTCGTCACGCTGTTCGTAGCGGGTCGCCGGCTCGTCGCCGGCACGCGGTAATCGGTGCCCGGCGTCGCCCGCCCGGACGGTGAAACCGATCCACGCGATGAACGCGGCGGCGAGCGGAAGGTACGCCACGATCGTCACCGGCACCGTCGTGTCGACGACAGCCCACAGCTGAAGCGAGACGACGAGCAGGGTCGCGTTGACGCAGCCCGCCGAGATCAGCAGCAGTGCGAGCACGCCGTGCAGGTACTCCCGGTACCGCGAGGCCGACGCCGACGGCTGCGCGGCGTCGATCTCCGGTCTGGCGCGTGAGATCGCGGCGGCCATGAGCGAGGTCAGCATGATGACCAGGATCTGCGCGAAGACCGTCGAGAAGCCGGTCGCGCCGGTGAACCATCCGCCGGCCGCCGTGGCGAACGCGAGCACGACGGCAGGCACCAGAAGAATCCACTGTGGACGGACTGGATCCGTGCGCAGCGACGTGTCGGTGCTGACTGCCTGCCGCGTGCCGGAGTACCAGCCTTCCTCGCGTTTGGCGGTGGCGATCGAGCGGTGAGCCAGGCAGCCGAGCAGGGAGTACGCGGTGGCGAGAACGAGCAGGACGACCTCGGGCGCGAGCCAATCGAAGAGAAGCACGACGCAGGCCGCGATCGCCCCCGCGCCGATGCCCCGGTTGTAGCGACGCCGGGCCAGGAGGACGACGGCCTCGCCGGAACGCCGGGCGGGGATCCGGACGCCGAAGGGGAGTGTCGGCCGGGCGAGCGCGGGCGCGGAGCCGAAGGCCGCCGCGGTGAACGCGATCAAGGCCAGGTGCAGCCAGATCATCGCCGCGCGCTCACCGCGAAGGAATCCAGCACCGTTTCGCAGCGGCTCGTCACTTCGCGCGGGCCCACGCCGAGCGCGACGGCCTCGGCGAGCAGGGTGCGGAGGCGCTCCTGCCACTCGTCCGCGTAACCGTCTTCCGCCGGACCCGAGGTCGCGTCCCGCCGGACGACCGCGCCGGTCTTGCGGTTGATGCGGATGAACCCCTGTGTCCGCAGCAGGTCGTAGGCCTTGTTGACGGTGTGGAAGTTGATCGCCAGGTCGGCGCCGAGCTGACGGGTGGAGGGCAGGGCGCTGCCCTCGGCGAGCGTGCCGTCGGCGACGGCTTCGACGATCCGATCGCGGATCTGCTGGTAGATCGGAACCTCGCTGTCGAGGTCGAGAGTCAGCAACACCCGGTCAGGATATCTGCTATACACTTGCTATAACAACTACATCAGCTGGCTATGCAGGGGAAGGTGGTCATGATGGCGACGATCGACATCGCCGATGGCGGAGTGCGCGTGAGGTTCTCGTCCTGGGAGCGGCTGGCCGTATGGCGTGACGAAGCGGTCGTGCCGTCGTCGGCGATCAAGGCCGTCGAGTTCGTCGAAGAGCCCGTGCGACGGACACGCGGGGGACGGGCCGGGGTGCTGATCAGCGGAGTGCTGAAGGTGGGTTACTGGGGGCTGGGGACGGGGACGCGTCAGCTGGTGTCGGCTCGCAGGGGTGTGTCAGGGCTGCGGATCGAGCTCGATCGCGCGGTCGCCGGACTCCCCTTCGATGAGATGCTCGTCAGCGCGCCGAACGCGAAGGATCTCGTCGGCGTGCTCGTCTAGAGGTAGTCGAAGAACCTGTCCCACCAGGAAGGTGGCCGATCTGGCGGATACAGCGCGTCGAATCCGCTGATCCCGGTGTACTTGGTCCACAGCGGGTGCTCGGAGACGGGCAGGTAGCCGAGCGCCTCCAGCTCGTCTTCGACCTGTCTTCGCACCTGCGCCGGGAAGAACTCGCGTTCCTCGTCTTCGTCGTAGCTGCCCGGATTTCCCAGTGTCACCGCGACGAGACCGCCGAAGTTGCTGACCGTCACGGTGACCTGGTCCAGTGCGGCGGTCGCGTCCGCCGGGATCACGATCCGGCCGAGGTGGCTGGCGTCCTGGACATGGCGATCGACTTCGCAGGAACAGTCGAACAGCCGCTCCAACCGTTCGGCCAGTCGCTCGAATCGAGCTCGTGCGGCCGGTCCGTCGAAGTCGTGCGGCACCTCCCAGTGGCCGGGTTCGTCCAGCTCTCGCAGCAGTGCCCAGGTCTGCTGTTCGTCGAGGGGCATCGTCGCCTCCCGGCCTCGGGTGGTCTAGTCCACTTACCGGACTGACCTTAGCCAGCCACGTCCCGCGCGGACAATGGTGGGACGAATTCCGATCGAAAATGTTCGTGGGGTAGCGCCAGCACCACCCCGGATCCGGGAGCCTGCACTGCTGATCTTCGCGCCGGCCTCGGCCACTGTTGTCACTGTCGATCTCGTCGGAGAAGGAGTGCGAATGACGGTACGCAAAGGTGTGGTGGTCCTGACGGTGGCGGGGCTGATGGGCGCGGCGTGGACGACGGCGGCGGACGCGGCGCCTGCCAAGGGAGCGGAGCTGCGGAAGAGCCTCGACTCGTTGGTGCGTCAGGAGAAATTCCCCGCCGCGCTGGTCGCCGTGTCCGACGGCAGGCGGACGACGTCGCTGGTCGCGGGCTCGTCGCGGATCGATCGCCAGGTCCCGGTCCCGCGTGACGGCAGGGTGCGCGCGGGCAGCAACACCAAGACGTTCACGGCGGTCGCGGTCCTGCAACTGGTGGCCGAGGGCAAGGTCGAACTGGACGCGCCGATCGAGAAGTACCTGCCCGGCATCGTGCGCGGAGAGGGCATCGACGCCACCAAGATCACCATCCGGCACCTTCTGCAGCACACCAGCGGGCTGCCGAACTACACCGAGTACCTGGGACTTCAGGATTTCGAACAGGTGCAGCACCGGTATTTTCCCACCCACGAGCTGCTCGCCGCCGCGCTGAGTCACCCGGCGAAGTTCGCGCCCGGCACCAAGTGGGAGTACAGCAACACCGGGTACCTGCTGGCGGGCATGGTGATCGAGAAGGTCACCGGACGCCCGCTCCAGGAGCAGATCACCGAACGCGTGATCAAGAAGGCGGGTTTGAAGAACACCTACTGGCCGCAGGTCGGTGACCAGACCATCCAGGGACGGCACCCGCAGGGCTATGCCATCGGCAACTCCGCCACCGGCAAGGTGGTCGACGCGACCGAACTGGATCCGTCCTGGGGCGGTGCCGCCGGTCAGCTGATCTCTACGCCCAGTGACCTCGGCGAATTCTTCCGCGTGCTGCTCGAAGGCAGGCTGCTGCCCGCCGCGCAGCTGGCCGAAATGCGGAAGACGGTCGACGCGCCCTTGTTCCCTGGCACGAAGTACGGGCTCGGCCTGATGAGCAACCCGCTCAGCTGCGGCGGTGTGTACTGGGGCCACGGCGGGGACATCCACGGGTTCGAAACGCGCGGTGGCGCCACGGAAGACGGCCGCACCGTCGGGCTCGCGGTGACCGCGATGCCGGGGACCTTCGGCGACGGGGAGAAGGGCTCGAACGCCGTCATGGCCACTGTGGACACCGCGTTCTGCAAGTGACGACGCGAAGGCCACTTTCGCAAGGTTGTGAAAGTGGCCTTCGCAACGCCTCACCTCGCTAGAGTCCCGATCGCGGTGCGGAATCCCTCCAGTGCCGCGCGATAGAAGCGCGGGCCGTACGACACCCGCGCCACACCGAGTTCGCGGAGCGCGGCGAGGTCCAGTTCCTCTCCGACGTTCCCGTTCACCGGACACGCGAGTTCGGTGACCAGCGTGGCGAGATCGTCCCGGCGCCGGACCCCGATCGGATACACGCAGTCGGCACCGGCATCGCGGTAGAGCCTGCCGCGCCGGACGGCCTCGGCGAGTCTGTCGGGCTCCGGGACCCCGCGGTCGCCCAGGAACGTGTCGACCCGCGCGTTGACGACGATCGGCACCCCGGCGCCGGTCGCGGCCGAACGGATCTCCGCGATCCGCTCGGCGTGCTCGTCCGCGTCGGCCAGTCCGCCCGACCGGTGATCGGTGTCCTCCAGATTGCAGCCGACGGCTCCCGTTTCCACCAGCCGCTCCACGAACTCCCGTGGCGCCAGGCCGTAGCCTGCCTCCGCGTCCACGGTGACCGGTGCGGAGACCACGCGGGCGATCCGCGCTGCCGCGGCGAACATCTCCTGCCACGGCGCGCCTTCGCCGTCGGGGTACCCGAGCATCGCCGAGACGGCGGCGCTCGCCGTGGCGACCGCGGGGAAACCCGCTTCTGCCACGATTTCGGCGCTCGCCGCGTCCCAGACGTTCGGCAGCACGAGCATTTCCCCGCTGTGCAGGCCGCGAAGTGTTTCGGCCAGCGTCTTCGGCTCGGTCATCGGTTTCCTCCTCGATCGGCAGTGGTCAGGGCGGCCGGCATGCGCAGGGCGACGAGCATGCCGACGAAGGCGAACGCGACGACAGCGGCCATCGCCGCCGTGAAGCCGCTGCCGAACTCCTCGGGGGACAGATGGCTTCCGGCACCGGCGAAGACGGCGACCACCACCGCCACCCCGAAGACGCCGCCGAAGATCCGCAGCGTCATGAACGCGCCGGACGCTTGGCCGATCTCGGTGGGTCGCACCGCTCCGACGGCCGAGCGCTGTGCGGCGGGCATCGCGGACGTGATCCCGGCGCCGCTGACGATCAGCCCCGGCAGCAGGAGGGCGTAGCCCGCGCCGGGTTCGGCGACCAGGACGATCCAGCTCATGCCGATCGTCTGGAGCAGCAATCCGATGGCGACGAACATCCGCGCGCTGTACCTGTCCGCCAGCTTTCCGGCGAGCGGCGCGCAGATCATCAGGGTCGCGGTCCACGGCATCATCCGCAGTCCCGCCTCGAACGGACCGAGACCTTGCGCGGTCTGGAAGTACTGGGGCAGGAAGAACAACGTGCCGTACAGCGAGGCGAAGACGCAGAAGTTCGCCGCGTTGGCCGTCGAGAAGGCTCGCAGCCTGAAGAACCGCATCGGCAGCATCGGCGCCTCGCTGCGTCGCTCCCACGACACGAAGGCGATCACCAGCGCGACGCCGAGGGCCAGCGAGCCCAGGACCTCGGCACTGTCCCAGCCCGAGAGGTTTCCGCGGACGAGGCCCCACACGATGCCCAGCGATCCCAGTGACACCAAGACGACGCCGCCGTGGTCGAGCCGGTGGCCCGGTCCGGTGCTCTCGTCGACGCGTCGGAGCGTCAGCAGGACCGCGACCACGCCGACCGGCAGGTTGAGCCAGAAGATCCACTGCCAAGCCAGCCCTTCGGCGATGACGCCGCCGATGAACGGGCCGCTGAACGTCGCCAGCCCGGTGAGCCCCAGGTAGAGCCCCATCGCCTTGCCCCGCCGCTCGGGCGGGAAGATCGCGCTGATCAGGGTGAGCGACAGCGGCAGCACCATCGCGGCACCGGCGCCCTGCACCGCCCGCGCGACGATCAGCGTGCCGATGTCCCCGGACATCGCGCAGCCCACCGAGGCGAGGGTGAAGACCGTGAGACCGGTGACGAACATCCGGCGGCGGCCGAACCGGTCGCCGAGCGCCGCCCCGGTGAGCAGCAGGACGGCGAAGCTGAGGTTGTAGGCGTTGACGATCCATTCGAGTTGCTCGATCGACGCGGACAGGTCTTCGCGGACCGTGGTCAGCGCCGTCGTCACGACCTGGCTGTCCAGCGCCATCATGAAGGACGCCACTGAGGCGAGCGCTAGGACCCACGCCTGCTTCGGGGTCAAGATTTCTCCTTGGTGGAAGGGTTTCCGGGCATGACGAGGCACACGCCCGGCGGGGCGTGGCCAGGGAAGTGCGGGCGTCAGCCGCGCAGCGAGCGGGGCAGCCCGAAGGCCGCGAGCAGTGAGTTGTCGAGGAACCGGGTCACCGCGGTGACCCGATCGCCCGCGAGTTCCAGCACGAGCACGCCGTGCGCGTGGCCGATGGGCGTCCTCGGGTCGCGGAGGTAGCAGCCGAAGGCGGGCTGGCCGTTGGCGCGGGTCGGGATCAGCGAGTACCGGCGGCCGTCGCAGAGCGCGACGGTCGCCAGGAAGTGCCCGACAGCCTCCGGGCCTTGGTATTCCAGAGGAAGCGGGGGCATGGTCAGCCAGGCGTCGTCGGTCAGAAGCGCCACGATGGCCTCGACGTCGCCGTTCTCGAAGGCACGGGTGAACTCGTCGACGATCCGGCGTTCCCGCGGCGAATCGGGCAGGGGAGCGGACTCCCGTTCACCCGGCGGCATCTCCTTGGCCAGTGCCGAACGTGCCCGGTTGAGCGCGCTGGTCACGGCGTTCTCGGTGGTGTCGAGGATGCCTGCCACCTCGGCCGCGCGGAACCCGAGGACGTCGCGCAGAACCAGCACGGCCCGCTGCCGGGGAGGAAGCCGCTGGAGCGCCGCCAGGAACGCGAGCGAGATCGACTCCCTGGCCTCGTAGCGCGCCTCCGGGCCGGGCACCCGGTCGGCGATCTCGGCGAGCAGCAGATCCGGGTACGGCTCCAGCCAGCTGGGTTCGGGGCGACGGCGCGTCGGCTCGGGCAAGGGGACCTCCGGTCGGTAGGCCGCGTGGTCGTGCGGGCGGCGGGCACCCGCCCGCAGCGCGTTGAGACAGCGGTTGGTCGCGATCCGGTACAGCCAGGTCCGGATGGACGCCCGTTCCTCGTACGCGTCGATCCCGCGCCACGCGGCCAGCAGCGTCTCCTGCAGCAGATCCTCGGCGTCCTGCACCGAGCCCAGGATGCGGTAACAGTGCACCTGCAGTTCACGGCGGTACGGCGCCACGAGGTCACGGAACGCCTCGCCGTCACCGGTTTTCGCCAGGGCCAGCAGTTCGTCCACCCGCATACCGGGTTCCCTCCTCTTGTGGTGTCTCTCGAAGGGATGGACACCGCCGTCGCCGGAAACTTGTCGGTCGCCGACCAGTTTCCCCCGAATCCGCGGAAAACCGGTTCGCGGTCCACAGCGGAGTGGCTACACTCGCCACGAAATCACCCCGGCGAGGAAGGACAGGACCGTGCGTCATCACCACGCCGTCGTCGTCCCCTCGGCTCGCTACGAGGTGATCCTGGTGTCTCCGCGCACCCGGTGCCGGCCGCGCGGCTAGCACCGGCCCTTCTCACGAACGCCTGACCTCTTCCCGTTGCCGCGCAACGGTGGTTGATGCCTGCCCGCGTTCGCCGAATCGCGCCGTCGGAGTTTTCGCCAGTTCAGCCCGAAAGGCCCGCGCCATGCGCACCGTCCCGCTGTCCGCCGTCCGCAACCTGGGCATCCTCGCCCATGTCGACGCCGGCAAGACCACCCTCACCGAACGGATCCTGTACGTCACCGGCACCACCTACAAACGAGGTGAGGTCCACGACGGCACGACCGTCACCGACTTCGATTCCCAGGAGCGCGACCGTGGCATCACCATCTTCGCCGCCGCCGTCAGCTGTTCGTGGGACGGCCATCGCGTCAACCTGATCGACACGCCCGGCCACGTCGATTTCTCCGACGAGGTCGAGCGGTCGCTGCGGGTCCTCGACGGCGCGATCGCCGTGTTCGACGGCGTCGCCGGGGTCGAACCGCAGAGCGAATCGGTGTGGCGACAGGCCGATCGGCACGGCGTGCCGCGGATCGCGTTCGTCAACAAACTCGACCGCGCGGGTGCCGACCTCGACGCGGCCGTGGCGTCCATCCGCGAGCGGCTGCATCCGCGTCCGCTGGTGGTCCAGCTGCCGATCGGGGCGGAAGACGGCTTCGTGGGCGTCGTCGACCTGCTGCGGATGCGGGCACTCGTCTGGGCCGATGGCGCCGAGACCGCCGAGGAAGGACCGATTCCGGAGTCCCTTGTGGACGAAGCGAACCGGCGACGGCGCCTGCTCGACGAGGCCGTCGCGGAAGCCCATCCTGGGGCGCTGGAGGAGTTCTGCGCGTCGTCGGCGGTGTCGACGGACACGCTGGTCTCTGCGCTGCGTGAGCTCACCCGGACCGGTGACGGCGTCGTGGTCCTCTGCGGCTCGGCCTACCGCAACCGCGGGGTGGAGCCGTTGCTGGAAGCCGTGGTGGCGTACTTGCCCGCGCCGTCGGATGTTCCGCCGGTGCGAGGTGAGTACGAGGGCACGACCCAGGAACGTCCCGCCGATCCGTCTGCGCCGTTCGCGGCACTGGCGTTCAAGGTGACCTCGACCGCCACCGGGCGATTGACGTTCCTGCGGGTGTATTCGGGCACGATCCGGACTTCGGAGGCGGTGATGGACGTGGGCAGCGGCCGTAGCGAGCGCGTGGGCCGCATCCTGCGGGTCCAGGCGGACCGGCACACCAGGGTGGACAGCGCCGTCGCGGGCGACATCGTCGCGGTGGTCGGGCTCAAGACGGTCCGTCCCGGCGCGACGCTGTGCACGCCGTCGGAGCCGATCCTGCTCGAGCCGACCGTCGCGGCCGATCCGGTCGTCTCGGTCGCCGTCGAACCGCGGAAGGGCACCGACACGGAACGCTTGATGTCGGCGCTGGCACGGCTGGTCGAGGAGGATCCGTCGCTGGTCGTCCGGACCGATCGTGAGACCGGTCAGACCCTGTTGTCGGGAATGGGCGAACTGCATCTGGAGGTGGCGGTGGAGAAGATCCGCCGCGACCACGGGCTGGACGTCGGCGTCGGACGGCCTCGGGTCGCCTACCGCGAGACGGTCGCGCGCGGCGTGTCCGGTTTCGTCCACCGGCATGTCAAGCAGGACGGCGGCGCCGGGCAGTTCGCCCACGTCGTCATCGACACGGAACCACTGGAGGAAGGGGAGTTCGCGTTCGAGTCCACTGTGGTCGGTGGCCGGGTGCCGCGGGAATACGTCCGTGCCGTCGAAGCGGGTTGCCGTGACGCGCTGGCGGAAGGCCCGCTCGGCGGGCATCCGGTGACCGGGGTCCGGGTCACGCTGACGGACGGGGCGACCCACCCGAAGGACTCTTCGGAGCTGGCGTTCCGGGCTGCCGGACGATTCGCGCTCCGGGCCGCGTTGGCCGCCGGTGCGATGACGCTGCTGGAGCCGATCGCCGAAGTGACCGTCACGGTGCCCGAAAGCGCCGTCGGCGTGGTGCTCGGCGACCTCGCCGCCCGGCGTGGCCGGGTGCTGGGGTCGGTGGTGCGCGCCGGAACGACCGTGGTCACCGCGACCGTGCCGCTGGCCGAACTGTTCGGCTACGCGACGCGGCTGAGGAGCCGGACCCAGGGCCGGGGCACGTTCACCGCCCGGCCGGTCGGCCACGCTCCGGCGCCGGAGGGCCTGCCGGTCCGGTAGTTCGCGCCGGTCCGAAGCCCGACGTTGGCCCGCCCACGACACTGTGGGCGGGCCAACGCCCGAATCGCTGTCACCCGGCTATCGGGCGCCGGGCGGCAGCCGTCTTCATCCGGTCACACCGAAGGCCACGGAGGACGGCAGTTCTGCCGCGGCAGCGCGTGCGATCCGTTGGTGAACACGCCGTCCGCGATCGTGTCCTCCATGATCGAACGGTGATCGGTGGGACGGGCCCACTGGTAGCAGAGGTGCTGGGCGAAATAGCCGCCAGGCGCCTCGATGGTGTCGAAGTGGCAGACACCGTCGGTTTCGATGCAGTAGCGGATGAACGGGATGCCGCCGAAGTCGGTGCGGCCGGGCCCGAACGACACGTAGCCGCCGAACGGCGACGGTGCCCCGGTCCCCGCCGGGAGCACCGCGCTGATCCCGCGTCCCGGAGGACCGACGGGCTGCATCGGATCGGCGAAGATCTTCGCCCGGAACCGCGACTTGTCCACGGCCAGTTTCCCGTCGGCGATGTCGTTCAGCACCAGGTTCGCGACGAGGGCGCCCTGCGAGTAGCCGACGACGGTGAACTCCGCCCTGGGGTTCTCGTCGAAGGAGCTCTGGACGACACGGCGGGCCTCTTCGTGCCCGCGGGCGACGCTCTGGTCCATGGGCGTCTGGTCGCAGTTGGGTGCACCGGCGGCCCCTGCCGGGTAGTGGACCACCTTCTTGATCCCGCCCCGCAACCAGGCGTCGTTGTACACGGTCGCGGCCCCGTCACACGTGCCGCCGACGAGGATGTAGTAGCGCGCCTGGTCGGCCTGGGCCGTCGGCGCCATGACACTGATCAAGCCGGTGGCCAGTGCGGCCGCCGCCAGGACCCCCCTGAGCTTCTTCACATTCATCGTCCTTTCGTTCGACTACGGTGCGTGGTCGAACGCTAGGGACGAGTCATGAAATTTCGATGAAACACCCTTCGGACGTCAGCGGTGGGACAGGACGTTGACCACGTGCCCACTCGGATCCCGGACGAAGAACCGCCGGACACCCCACGGCTCGTCGGTCAGTTCGTGCACGATCTCGGCACCGGATGCCTTGGCGGCCGCGTACCTCGCGTCGACGTCGTCGACCTCGATGGAGGCGATCGGCACGACGGGTGCCGTCTCGTCATGGGTCATGAGGCTCAGCTGGACCTCCGGCCGCTCCGGATCGGCCAGGGTCACGATCCAGCCGTGATCCATCACCACCTCGAAGCCGAGAACCTGTACGTAGAAGGCCTTCGCTTCCGGCAGCGTCTTGGTCTCGAGGTCGGTGACCACTCTCTTGATCGACATACCCGGATACTGGCACAGGGGTCCGACGGTTTCGGGGGAGCAGGAGCGGTGTCGCCAGCATGAGCGCCCCGGCGATGCCGACCGCGGCGCGCGGGCCGGTGAACACGGCGAGCAGGCCCCACAGCGCGGTCAGGCCGGCGGTGGTGAGCTTCCCGGCGATCGACCAGGCCGACAGCGTGCGGGCCGCGCGATCGAGGGGCACCTGTTCGAGCCTGCTGGTGGCGAGCACCGGGTTGAACACACCGATACAGGTGATCAGGCACAGTTCGACGACTATGACCAGGATCAGGCCGGGAACACCGGGCTGGACGAAAACGAGCCAAACAGGCCAGCAGACCCGCAGCCACCCGAAGACGAAGAGGATCTTGCCCCGGCCGTACCGGGCGACCAACGGCCGGGAGAGCCGCGCCCCGATCAACCCGCCGAGACAGGGCACCGCGAAGGCGACCGCGTACTCCCAGGGCGCGAAGCCGAGTTGCCCGAGCATCAGCACGGCGAACAGCGGCGCGGTCGCCATGATCAGGCCGTTGACCACGATCGTGTTGACGAAGAGCGGCCGCAACAACGGATGGGCGAGGATGAATCGCCAGCCTTCCCGCAGGTCGCCGCCGGTCAACCGGGCGCCTTCCGGCTTCACGGGCGGTGGCTCCGAACCACCGACGGCACGGATCCCGAGCGCCGAAAGCAGATAGCTGACCGCGTCGGCGGCGATCGTGATCACCGGCCCGAACAGACCGACGGCGAAACCGCCGAGCGGCGGCCCGAGCACGGTGGCCGTCCAGGTGGTCGACTCGAACCGGGCGTTCGCGACCAGCAGGTCTTCGCGGGGCAGCAGGGTTTTGAGGAAAGCCCCGCTGGCGGCCAGGAACGTGATGTCGGCCGCCGCGACGACGACGGACACCGCGAGAAGCTGGCCGAAGCCGAGCAGCCCGAACGAGTACGCCACCGGGACGGTCAGCAGCGCCCCGCACCGGACGAGGTCCATCGCGATCATCACCGGCCGTTTGCGGCGGAACTCGACCCAAGGGCCGAGCGGCAGCGCGACCACCGCGCCCACGACGAGACCGGCGGCCGCCAGCAACGAGACCTCGGCGGTGCCCGCGCCGAGTACGACGATGGCGATCAGGCTGAACGCGTCGAACGCGAACCTCGTCCCGAACGCGCTCGCCGCGTATGCCGCCCACAGCCAGCCGAACCGTCGCCCCAGCGATCTCCCACCCACGCGCGAGATCAAAGCAAGGTGGAGCCCCGAAGTCGAACAACGGGTCGTTGGCGGGTCACAACCGTCGGTTGTGCGACCCGCTCAGAGGTCCCCGAGCGCGGTGATCGGCGACTCGACACAGTCCGCGACGAACCGAAGGAACCCGCCCGCGGTCCCGCCGTCGCACACCCGATGGTCGAACGCCAGGGTCAGCTCGCAGATCTTCCTCGCCACCAGCTCGCCGTCGACCACCCAAGCGCGGTCGATGATCCGGCCGATGCCGAGGATCGCCGCCTCCGGGTGATTGATGATCGCGGCGGAGCCGTCCACCCCGAACACCCCGTAGTTGTTGACCGTGAAGGTTCCGCCGGTGAGGCCCGCCGGGCCGAGCTTCCCTTCCCTGGCTTGCGTCGTCCGGTCGCCGATCGCCGCCGAAAGCTCCCTTGTGGACAGTGAGCCCGCGTCGCGGACCACCGGCACGACGAGACCTCGGTCGGTCTGCGCGGCGAAACCGAGGTTGATGTCGCGAAGCTGGACGATCTCGTCGCCTTCCACCCGAGAGTTCAGCTCAGGGAACTTCCGCAGCCCCGCGACGGCGAACCGCGCGACGAGCCCGAGAAGGCTGACCGGACGATCCGGTGCCGAGGCGTTGAGCGACTTCCGTGCGGCGACGAGTCCGGTCGCGTCGACGTCGACCCAGACCGTCGCCTCGGGGATCTGACGCCGCGAGGTCGTCAGCTTGTCGGCGACCGCCTTGCGGACGCCGGTCAGCGGGATCCGTGTCTCGCCGTCTCGCTGCTCCGGGACGGCGAGGGCCGCTTCGACGTCGGCGCGCCGGATGATGCCGCCCGGACCGCTGCCGGTCAGCTTCGTCAGGTCGATCTTGTTGTCCACAGCCATTTTGCGGACGAACGGCGAGATCACGCCCGGCGCTTTCGACGGTTTCTCCGGGGTCGCGACGACGGTGCGGGTCCGGCGGCGCCTCGTCGTGGTGGTCGTGCCGTAGCCGATGAGGACGTTGCCGCTGCCCTCGCTCGCGGTCGTCACGCCGGGTTCGGTGAACCCGGGGCCGATGGTGAGCAGGGGAGCGCCGACGGGCAGCGACTGGCCGGGTTCACCGTGGAGGCGGGTGACGACGCCGGCGAACGGCACCGGCACCTCGACGGCGGCCTTCGCGGTCTCGACCTCGACGACAGGCTGGTCGACGCCGACGGTGTCGCCTTCCGCGACGAGCCAGGTGACGATGGTGCCCTCGGTCAGGCCCTCACCGAGGTCGGGGAGCAGGAAATCAGGCACCGGCCACCACCGGTTCGTCGTTCCACTGCAGCCGGGCGACGGTGTCCAGGATCCGGTCGACGTCCGGAAGCTGATGGCGCTCCAGTTTCGGCGGCGGGTAAGGGATGTCGAGCCCGGTCACGCGCAGGACGGGCGCGTGCAGCTGATGGAAGCACTGTTCGGTGATCCGGGCGACCACCTCGGCGCCGTAGCCGCCGAACCCGGCCGCTTCGTGGACGACGACCGCGCGGCCGGTGCGGCGCACCGAGGCGGCGACGGTCTCGTCGTCGAACGGGCTCAGCGACCGGAGATCGACCACTTCGATGTCCCAGCCTTCGGCGGTCGCGGCCTCCGCGGTTTCCAACGCGGTGGCGACCATCGAGCCGTATGCGATGAGCGTGACGTCCTTGCCCTCGCGGCGCACGACCGCGCGGTCCATGGCCGCGCCTTCCCGGGTGAAGGACACGGGCTCCTTCGACCAGTATCGGCATTTCGGTTCGAGGAAGATCACCGGATCCGGCGAGTCGATCGCGTCGCGCAGGAGGTCGTAGGCGTCCTGGGGCGTGCCGGGTGTGACGACGCGCAGGCCGGGCGTGTGGGTGTAGTAGGCCTCGCTCGAATCGCAGTGGTGCTCGACGCCGCCGATGCCGCCCGCGTAGGGGATCCGGATGACCATCGGCAGCGACAAGGCGCCGCGGGTGCGGTTCCGCAGCTTCGCGACGTGCGAGGTGATCTGCTCGAACGCGGGGTAGGCGAAAGCGTCGAACTGCATTTCGACCACCGGACGGAACCCGCCCATCGCCATCCCGACCGCGAAACCGACGATGCCGGACTCGGCCAAGGGCGTGTCGAAACAGCGTTCCTCGCCGAAATCGGCGGTGATGCCGTCGGTCACCCGGAACACGCCGCCGAGCGGGCCGACGTCCTCGCCGAAGATCAGCACGCGGTCGTCGTCCTTGACCGCGTCACGCAGGGCGGCGTTGAGCGCTTGTGCCATCGAGAGCTCGGACATCAGGCCTCCAGTTCGGCCGCGACCAGCGCCCGCTGGGCGGCCAGCTGACGGGTCGGGACGGCGTACACGTGCTCGAACAGCGACAACGGATCCGGCTCGACGTCGGCGTTGAGGGTGTCGCGCACTCCGGCGGCGAACGTCTCGGCCTCGGCCCGGAATCGCTCGATGTCGTTGTCGGACAACAGGTTCTCGGTGGTCAGATAGGTCTGGAGACGGCGAACCGGGTCGGCCGCGCGCCACTTCTCGACCTCGGCCTGATCGCGGTAACGGGTCGCGTCGTCGGCGTTGGTGTGCGCGTCGATCCGGTAGGTGTGCGCCTCCACCAGTACCGGCCCGCGACCGGAACGCGCGTGCGCGACGGCGTCGTCCAGCACGGAAAGGACGGCGAGGGCGTCGTTGCCGTCGACCTGCTCGGAGCGGACGCCGTAGCCGACACCCTTGTACGCCAGCGCGGGTGCGGCGCTCTGCTTCTCGAACGGTACGGAGATCGCGAACCCGTTGTTCTGCACGAAGAACACCACCGGCGCCTTGAACACGGCGGCGAAGTTGAGTGCCTCGTGGAAGTCGCCCTCACTGGTGGCGCCGTCGCCGATGAGCGCGAACGCGACGGCGTCCTCGCCGCGGCGTTGCATCGCGTGGGCGAGCCCGGCGGCGTGGAGGGTCTGCGTCGCCAGCGGCGTGCACTGGGGAGCGACACGGGTCTTGGCGGGGTCGTAACCGCAGTGCGCGTCGCCGCGGAGCAGCGTCAGGATCTCGCCCGGTTCAAGGCCGCGGGCGACCAGCGCGACGGAGTCGCGGTAGGTGGGGAAGAGCCAGTCGGCGTCGGTGAGGGCGAGCGCGCTCGCGACCTGGCAGGCCTCCTGGCCGGCGCTGGACGGGTACACGGCGAGGCGGCCCTGCTTGGTCAGCGCGGTCGCCTGCGCGTCGAACCGGCGGCCGAGCACCATCAGCCGGTAGGCCTCGACGAGCCGTTCGGCCGGCGGCACGGTGTAGTCACCGTGCTCGTCGACGCGCGTGCCGTCCTCGGCGAGGAACCGCACCGGGATCCCGGACGGCAGCAACGCGGCGGCAGGGGTCTCCCGCGACATGGCGCAGCACCACCTTTCACAGACATATGATGCTGAGATCGTGGTTTCCGGAGTCCCAGTGTTCAAGAGGTGCGCGAAATGAGCGACAAACTGTCGGCAGAATCGGTTCAGCCGGGCCGACCGTCCGGTAGTGGCGTGGCTCACGGGCCGGATCCGGGACGAACGGTCCTTGCCCTCGACGACATCGATCGGGCCATCCTCGCCGAGCTGACCGCGGACGGCAGGCTCGCCGTCCGGGCGCTGGCGGAGCGGCTGCACATCTCGCGCACCAACGCCTACGCGAGGCTGGACAGGCTGATGTCCGAAGGCGTCATCACCGGCTTCGGCGCCCGGATCGACCCTCGGCGAGCCGGGCTCGGAACGAGCGCGTACATCCTGATCACTGTCGAGCAGACGTCGTGGCGCACGATGTCTGCCGAGCTGCGGCAAATCCCGTTCGTCGAGCATGTGTCGCTCGTCGGTGGCGACTTCGACATCCTGCTGCTGGTGCGGACACCGGACAACGCTTCGCTGCGGGACGTCGTGCTGGAACGCCTGCAGGCGCTGGACGGCGTGCGCTCGACGCGGACCTGGCTGATCTTCGAGGAACAGTCGGGCGTCGCCCCTCGTGAGTGGTGAGGACGGTTCTAACCGTCATTACCACTCACGAGGCGGTGGTGGGCAGTGGCCGGTCGTTGACCACCTGCTTCATCACGAGCGTCGAGTTCAGCCGCTGCACCCCGGGCAACGCGGACAGCACGTCGTCCTCAAGCCGCTGATACGCGGCGAGGTCGGCGGTGACGATGCGCAGCAGGTAGTCGGGGTCGCCGAAAAGCCGCTGCGCGAGCAGGACGTTCGGGATCCGCGTGACGGCGTCTTCGAAGCTCAGCAGCGTCTCGCGGTCTTCTTGCCGCATGGTGACGAACACGAGCGCCTCGAAGTTCAGCCCCAGCGCGGCGGGATCGACCACCGCCCGGTACGCGCTGATCGTGCCGTCCCGTTCGAGCGCGCGCAGCCGGCGGTGACACGGCGACGCGCTCAACTGGACCCGCTCGGCGAGTTCGGTGAGCGTCAGACGCCCCTCTTCCTGGAGGATGGCAAGAATCTTCCGGTCGACAGCGTCCATGGGGAAGATTCTTCCACGCTTGCCGCCCGAAGGGGCAGAAGTTGGAAGCACCTTCGGTCGGATCGCGAATAGCTTTTCGAACATGCCTCTCGGATCCGTTCTCGCCTTCTGGGGCGTCGCGGCATTGCTCATCGCGGTGCCCGGCGCCGACTGGGCTTTCGCGATCAGCGCTGGACTTCGTCGCCAGGTCCTGCCGGCCGCCGGCGGCATCGTTCTCGGCTACCTGGCCATGACGCTGGTGGTCGCCGCGGGACTGGGTGTCCTCGTCGCGTCGACGCCGATCGCCTTGCTCGCGCTCACTGTCGCCGGTGGGCTCTACCTGATCTGGCTCGGCTTCAAGACCGTGCGCCATCCGTCGACGCCGGGTAGCGCTCCAGGGGAAGTCGGGAGCCGGGGTGGCACGCTGCTGGAAGGGATGGCGGTCAGCGGACTGAACCCCAAGGGACTGCTGGTCTTCGTCGCGATGCTGCCGCAGTTCACCGACCCGGCCGCGCGCTGGCCGATCCCGGTCCAGCTGGCCGTGCTCGGGCTGACCTTCGTCGGCACCTGTGCGATGGTCTATCCGTGCGTCGGCGTGGGAGCACAAGCCCTGCTGCGCGCCCGCCCCGCCGTTTCCCGTGTCGTTTCCCGGATTTCCGGCGCCTCGATGATGCTGGTGGGAGCACTCCTGGTCGTCGAGCGACTGGTGGCGTGAGCCGAATGGTCCATTCCACCGGACAGGTCGCCGAACAAACCTGGCCGCACCGTTGGAAAATCTCATACCCTCCGAAGCAGGCCGAAGGGAGCTGACCTGATGCGGTGGACCTGGGTGCGTACCGCGGTGGCCTTGGTGGTCGCCGCGTCGATCGTCCAAACGAGTCAACCGGATACTGCCGAAGCGCAGGTGATCCCCGCCGCGGCCGGCCGGTCCGCCATCTACGGCGGGGGACCGTTCTATCAGGACGGTCAGGGTGTCATGGACGTCCTGCGGTCGTCGGGTTTCACCACGGTCATCCTGTGGAGCATCCATGTCCACGACAACGGCGATCTGTACTACAACGACCACCTCGTGGTGAAAGACGGCCAGTACGTCGGCGACGCGGGATGGCCGGCCCGGTTGCGGACGCTGAAGCAGGCGCCGACCTCGGTCGATCGCATCGAGGTCTCCGTCGGTGCCTGGGGCACTCCGGACTGGGAAGCCATCGACAACCTGATCACGCGCGACGGCACCGGCAGCGGCACCGTGCTCTACCGCAACTTCCTGGCGCTGAAGAACGCCACCGGCGCGGACGCGATCAACAACGACGACGAAGCGCACTACGACGTCGACTCCACCGTCACCTTCGCGCGAATGGCGAACGCGATGGGCTACCGGAACTTCACGCTCGCTCCGTACACCGCGGTGTCGTACTGGCAAGGCGTGAAGAACGGGCTCGGCGGCCTGGTCGATCGCGTGTATCTGCAGGCATACGCGGGTGGCAGCGGCAACGACCCGGCGACCTGGACGCGGTCACTCGGCATGCCGGTGGATCCGGGACTCTGGAGCAAGAACGGCTCCGGCTGCACAGCGGGGGATTCGCCCGCCCAGGTGGAGAGCAAGATGCGGGCCTGGAAGTCGTCCGCGGGGATTCCGGGCGGCTTCATGTGGCTGTACGACGACATCAAGAAGTGTTCGGCGCAAGGCACGGCTGCCGACTACGCGCGGGCGATCAACACCGCCACCACGAGCTGACGCTGTAACGCTCTCCGCGCTTCCGCCGAATACAGGCGGGTTCGATGGCGGAGGCGGAGGAATCGTGGCGCGTGTGCTGATCCTGTTCGCGGTCGGCACGAGCGTCGAACCGGACTTGACGGACCTGCCGAGCACTGAGGTGCCCACGACGGTCGAAGGCGGACCAGCGGAGAGCGGCGTGCCGCAAGGACGAGAAACAGCGCGACAAGTGGCTCCGCGAGCATCCGGGTTGGTGCCCCGCGGGCGAGACCGGAGCGGTGGCACCCTGTTGACCGACACACGCCATTCGGGTGATAACGGTTCGGCATTCGATGTATCTGCCGTACACCCCATTGACACCTTCCTGCGATCACGGCGACTGGGTGGAGGAATGCGGTGACGGTGGAGAACGCGGGTCAGGACTACCTGACGCGGCAGATCGGGGCGCTGCTCGAAGCGATTCGCGAGGAGGGGCCGGTCGGCGAGGGCAGACGCAGTTTCCGGATCGCCGGGCATCTCGCCGCGGAGGGCGGGTTCCACCTCGGCGACATCCTCGCCGCGACCGCGCAACTGCTGGCGGTCCACGCTTGGAACAACGGTTACCTCGCCGCGGCGGAGCTGCTGACGCGCCGCATGCGGGAGTTCGGCGCCGAATCGGCGGAGCTGGTGCGCTACCTCGTGCGGCTGGAGACCGGCTGCGAGCAGGGCTGGCTCCCGCACGCGGATCGCGACGAACTCATCGCCTACGCCCGGCGTGTCCAGCGCGCGGACATCGAGGAGCGCGCGCAGGCCATCGAAGCGTCGTTGCCCGGGGTCACCGATCCCGAGCGTCCTGATCGGATGACGAGTGAGTCGTGAGATGGTGCTCGGGGTCCGCGAGGATGCCGCGGATCACCGAGCCGGCGGCGCCGCGGACGGCGGCGCCCGTGCCCAGCGCCGAGCGGACGAGGCGCACCGGCGACCACGCCGTGCTGGGCACGCGGCGTTCCAGTTCGGCGAGGAGTGGCTCACGCAGCCACGGCTCCAGCCGCGCGTAGGTTCCGCCTAGCACCACCGCCGGAACGTCCATCAGGTTGACCACAGTGGACAGTCCGACGCCGAGATGTCCCGCGGCGACGGTCACCGCGGAAAGCGCGGCGGCGTCGCCGGATTCCAGGGCGGAAACCAGCTCGTCCACCGTTCCCGCGCCCGCGAGCCGCAGGATCTCTTCCTGACCGGCCATCCGTTCCAGGCAGCCGTTCGCGCCGCAGGAACACGGCGGGCCGTCGGGCGCCACGGGCAGGTGGCCGATCTCGCCGCCCGCGCCGCGGACGCCTTCGAACAGGGCGCGATCCAGCACGATGCCCGCCCCGATCCCGATCTCGCCCGACACGTGGACGAAATCCGGCAACGCCGAGCCGTGCCAGAGTTCGGCGAGCGCCGCGAAGTTCGCCTCGTTGGCGACGGTGAACGTCCCGCCGAGCCGGTCGGCGAGGTCAACGTCGCGCCAGCCCAGGTTGGGGGCGAGCCGCACGAGGCCGGATTCGACCAGGCCCGGCACCGCGATCCCGACGCCGCCGACCGGAACACCCAGCGCGTCCGCCTGCTTCCGGGCTCTACGCAGGAACGCCGACACGCGCTGGAAAACCCGCGGGGTCCGGTTGTCCGCATATCGGACTTCCTGCGCCCGGACGGCGCCGGTCAGATCGACGAGACAGGACGCCAGGTAGTCGACGCCGATCTCGATGCCGAGTCCGTGCGGGCCGGTGGGGGAGAGCGAAACGACGGTGCCACGCCGCCCGGGGCCGACGCGTTGCTCCGGTTCGCCTTCGGCCACGAGATCCGCCGCGATCAACCGGTCGACCACGCTCGACACGGTCGCCTTCGTGAGTCCGGTGGCGGCCGCCAGGCCCGCCCGGGACGTGCCGGGACCGTCCGCGATCGCCCCGAGGACGAGCGCGGCGTTGTGCTGCCGCACGGTGTGCTGTCCCGCCGGGCGCGTGCCGATCATCGCGCGATTGTATTCGTTCGATGCCTGAACGAAAGCCTTGACCCGCCAGGTCGGGCGTCGATAAGTTCAGGCATCAAACTAATGGAGGCGAGATGGCTCAGGCACCGACGCGTGAGGACAAGTTCAGCTTCGGGCTGTGGACCGTGGGCTGGCAGGCGAACGACATGTTCGGCCCGGCGAGCCGTCCGCCGCTCGACCCGGTCGAAGCCGTATACCGCCTCTCGGACCTCGGTGCGTGGGGGATCACCTTCCACGACGACGACCTCGTTCCGTTCGGTTCGGCCGACGACGACCGCGCGCGGCAGCTGAAACGTTTCCAGGGCGCGCTGGCAGAGACCGGTCTCGTGGTCCCGATGGTGACCACGAACCTGTTCAGCCACCCCGTCTTCAAGGACGGTGGCCTGACCAGCAACGATCGTGACGTCCGCCGCTACGCGCTGCGGAAGGTGCTGCGGAACCTCGACCTCGCCGCCGAACTCGGCGCGTCGACGTTCGTGCTGTGGGGCGGCCGCGAAGGCAGCGAGACGGACGCCGCGAAAGACGTCCGCGCGGCGATGGACCGCTACCGCGAGGGCATCGATTTCCTCGCCCAGTACGTCCTCGACCAGGGCTACGGCCTCCGGCTCGCGCTCGAACCGAAGCCGAACGAACCGCGCGGCGACATCCTGTTGCCGACCATCGGCCACGCGCTCGCGTTCATCTCCACCCTCGACAACCACGAGATCGTCGGCGTGAACCCCGAGGTCGGGCACGAGCAGATGGCCGGGCTCAACATCGTCCACGGCATCGGGCAGGCCCTGTGGCAGGGCAAGCTGTTCCACATCGACCTCAACGGCCAGCGCGGCCCGCGGTTCGACCAGGACCTCGTGTTCGGTCACGGCGACGTGCTGTCGTCGTTCTTCCTCGTCGACCTGCTGGAGCACGGCGGCTACGACGGGCCGCGTCACTTCGACTACAAGCCGCTGCGCACGGAGAACATGGACGGCGTGTGGGCCAGCGCCGAGGCCAACATGGCCAGCTATCTGCTGTTCGCCGAGCGTTCCCGCGCGTTCCGGGCCGATCCCGAGGTGCGCGCCGCGCTGGACGCCGCCCTCGTTCCCGAGCTGGCGACGCCGACACTGAACGAGGGCGAGACGGCGGCGGATCTGCTGGCGGACCGGTCGGCGTTCGAGGACTTCGACCCGGAGAAGGCGGCGGAACGCGGTTACGGCTTCATCCGCCTGTCCCAGCTGGCCCTCGAACACCTCACCGGAGCCCGCTAGAAGCGGTCGACGTCGATGACGGCCTTGGCGAACTCCTCCGGTGCCTCCTGCGGCACGTTGTGGCCGATGCCGTTCAGGACGCGGTGCTCGTACTTGCCGGAGAACTTCGACCGGTACGCCTTGCCGTCGGTGTTCGGGCCGTCGAAGTCGCTGCCGATCGTGATGGTGGGCACCGAAACCGCCGGTCCCTGCGCGAGCTTCTGTTCGAGGGCGTCGAGTTTCGGGTCGCCCTCGGCGAGACTCAGCCGCCACCGGTAGTTGTGGATCACGATGGCCACGTGGTCCGGGTTGTCGAAGCAGGCGGCCGAACGGTCGTAGGTCGCGTCGTCGAAGGTCCACTTCGGCGACGCGATCTTCCAGATCAGCTTGTTGAAGTCGTGCCGGTTCTTCGTGTAGCCGAGAATGCCGCGCTCGGTGGCGAAGTAGTACTGATACCACCAGCCGAGCTCGGCGGTGGGCGAGAGCGGCTGCTTGTTCGTCTCCCGGTTGGTCACCAGGTAGCCGCTCACCGACACGAGCGCCTTGCATCGCTCCGGCCACAGCGCGGCGATGATCACGGCCGTGCGGGCGCCCCAGTCGAAGCCGCCGAAGACGGCCTTCTCGATCTTCAGCGCGTCCAGCAGCGCGACGATGTCGGCGGCGATGGCGGACTGCTGGCCGTTGCGGAACGTGTCCTTCGACAGGAACCGCGTCGGCCCGTAGCCGCGCAGGAACGGCACGATCACCCGGTACCCGGCCGCGACCAGGCGCGGAGTGACGTCGACGTAGCTGTGGATGTCGTAGGGCCAGCCGTGCAGGAGGACCACCACCGGGCCGTCGGCGGGGCCGGCTTCGGCGTAACCGATGCTCAGCTCCCCGGCGTCGATCTGCTTGAGCGGGCCGAACGAGGTGTTCCCGCCGGTCGTGGCGGGCGCCGCCACCGGTGCCGCCGCGGGCTGGGCCGAGCAGCCCGCCACGGTGGCACCCGCTGTCGCGGCGATGACGGCCTGCGCGAACCTTCTCCTGCTGAGCATCCTGATTCCTCCCGCGAAACGCCTGGTACGGGACGAAATTAAGGGGACGGCTCCGGACGCGGCGACCGTCGGACGACGTCACCGGTGTAAGTCGCCCTAGGCCACCTCGGGGTGTGCGGCCACGAAGGCCTCTTCCAGCCGGTGGATCCGCGCCCAGAACTCGGCTTCCCGGCCGGATTCGAGCACGCCCAGGTAGCCGCCGGGGACGACGCGGCCCACGAACGGACCGGACGTCCACACCCGCCAGCCGCCCGTGGCGTCGTCGCCCGAAGCGGACGCGGGATCGTCGGTGCCGCGGATCGCCGCGATCGGGCACGAGAGCTGGGTCCTGGCGGGCCCGCGGTAGGCGTTCAGCAGCTGGAGATCGCCGAGCAGCAGGTCCAGGGCGTACTCCCAGCTTTCGGGCGAATCGCGGTAGCCCGCGACGGGGGTGAGCCCGGTGCGGCCGAACACCCGTCCCATCGCCGAGGCGCCCGCCTTGGCGTTCTTGTCCGGTGAACGCCGTTGCGGGGCGCACGCGTCCACGACGATCAGCGCGCGAGGCGAAACACCCAGCCGTTGAGCCGTTTCCAATGCGACGAAGGCGCCCATGCCGAATCCGATCGTCACGGAACGGCTGAACCAGGCCGCCGGCATCGCGGCGGCCGACTGCGCGGCGAGTTCTTCGACAGTGGAAGCCGGTGGATCCGCGAGCCTTTCCCCGTGTCCGGGGTATTCGACGCCTCGAACGTCCGCATCGGCCGCGCCGGCGAGCGGGCCGAACGCGCGCAGCGTGCCGCCGGCGGGCGGAAACACCAGGTAGCCGCGGCCACGACTGTCTGATGTGGACAGTGAAACGAGTGCGGCCGTCATGATCCGAAAGATACGCGCGATTAACCCGAATGGGGTAACGGTTCGGATTCGACCAAGATCAATTCACCCACGAGGGGGAGCTCTTCGGGAAAAGATGCCCGGCCGTGTCGTATCTGGCACTCCCCGTTCGACGTCTTGATAAGAGCCGGAAGGAGAAAGCGATGAACACCACGACACTGGCCTCGACCACGCGGCTGAACCCGGTGAGCCGCACCCTGCCGGTTCTGCTGGCGATGGAGGACGACGCGGAAGACGTCGGCCGCCTGTCCCCGGACGACCGGCTGACCTGCCACGTGCACGGCCGCTGGATCCACCAATGCGTGGCTTCGCCGCTGCACGTCAACCCGATCACACGGCACCGCTGGTGTCGTTCGTGCGCGACCGCGCTGACCGTTTCCATCGACGAACTGTCCGGTGACGTCACGATGTTCTGCCCGCGGTGTGGCCACGGCGAAAGCGCCGCCTCCGCCCGGCTGATCGCCGCGTGCCGGGCCAGCCTGGCCGCCGCGCGCCGCCGTTTCGGTGCGCGTGCCGCTTAACCGGCCCGGCCGAGGACGCGCTCGATGATCCGGTCGCGATCAGGCGGGCGGAGATAGAGATAGTGACCGGCGTCCGGCAGGATCTCGACGTCGGCATGGGGGATGAGGCTTTCGAGCCGTCTGGCGGCAGTGACCGGATCGTGCACGACGCTGCGTCCGCCGAACAGGGCGAACGCGGGCACTTCGATGGACCGTAACGCGGCTTCGCTCGGGCGAACCTGGAACGGCACCCGGGCGCGATAGCACCGGATCCCGGCGAGGATCAGCCGGGCGGCGGGCTGGTCGAGGACGTCCTCCCCGGCGGTCCACGCCACGAACCGCCGCCACAGGCGATCGTTGTCGAGGACGGCCACGGGCAAGCCGTACCAGGACACGCGCCGGGAGAACGGCGCCGAAACGGTGGTGGCGTCCAGCAAGCCGATGGACGCGAGTCTTCCGGGCGCGTGGATCGCCTGGTTGACCGCGTGCCAGCCGCCGGTCGAACCGCCCACGAGATGCACGCCGGTCAGTCCCAGGCGGTCGAAGACGTGGTCGAGAGCGCTCGCCCGGTCACGGATGTCTTTGAACGGGACCTTGTGCACGCTTCGGCCCGCTTCGCCGAGGGTGTCGATCGCATAGACCGGGTGCCGCTCAGCCAAAGCGGGGATCAGGGTCGCGAAACACGCGGAAGTGGCCATGAGTCCCGGCAGGAGGGCGATCGGGCTGCCGCCGTCGCCGTAGCGGTAGACCCGCGTGATGCCATGGTGCGTTTCGACGTCGAAGACCGCGTCCGGGTCCGGACATTCGGCGATGGCGCGGTCATAGGCGGCGAAGTAGTGCTTCTCGGCCGCCGGACTTTTGAAACTCCCGATTTTCCGCATGAGCGGAACGCTAGGCAAAGCCGCGTTTCCGGTCTTGAACGAAAGTAAGGTGCAGGCATGGGCGGGTGGGGTCTCGTGGTGCCGCGGCGGGATATCGCCCGCGCACCCGGGGAGCGGATTCTCCGATGGCCCCATCCCGCGCTGGCCGCCCACGTGGCGAGTTACGTCGCGCACGATCTTCCCGACGCGGGCGCGAACTCCTGGCAGATCACCCCGTTGTCCGTGCTCACCTGGGTGATCGACCTCGACGCCCCGGCCCGCGGTGCCGGGGTCCCCTCTTCGCCGGTGCTTGGGCTGCGAGACCGGCCGTTGCGTGTCGAACAGACCGGAGCTTCACGCGGGATCGTGGTCACCCTGACCCCGCTCGGTGCGTACGCGTTGTTCGGGATTCCGTTGCGGGAACTGACGAATTCAGTGGTCGCGGCATCCGAGACGCTGCCGGCCGGGTCGTTGACCGAACGGCTGGCCGAGGCGACGGACTGGGCGGAGAGGTTCCGGCTGCTCGACGAATATCTCGCGGCGAAGGTGGCTCGCGGCCCCGTGCTGGCCGCCCCGGTCCGGCACGCGTGGGACCGGCTTTCGGCGGGCCCGGTCCGCGTCGACGCTCTCGCGGACGAGATCGGCTGGAGCAGACAGCATCTCAACGCCCGGTTCCGTGAACAGATCGGGCTGAACCCCCGCACGGCCGGGCGGATCGCCCGGCTCAATCGGGTACTGGCGTTGATGAGCCGGGCGTCGTCCCTTCCGTGGGCCGAGGTCGCGCACCTGGGCGGCTACAGCGATCAGGCGCATCTCGTCCGGGAGTTCCGGGCGTTGACCGGATACAGCCCGACCGAGGCCGGGAAACCGACTGGGCTAGTTGTTCCGCCACGTGACGGCGCGTGAATCGGCGCTCTCGTAAGGCTGCGAGGTGTACGACAGCGAGGTGATCGGATCGGACGCGACCCCGAAGTGCAGACGGCAGGACTCGAACACCGCGCCCTTGGTCGAGAAGTCCTTCGGTGCGAAATTCTGGTCCTCGCACCCGGTGACGTCGGCGTCGCCCATGCCCAGAAGCGAACCCGGCCAGCCGCCGCTCTTGGTCTTCGCGCTGAGGATCGGGGTGTACACCTCGGCCATGTTGGAGCCGTCGACGTTGGTGAGCTTTTCGCGGACGAAGAAGAAGTTCTTGCCCCGCAGCTTCGCCTTGTCCTCGTCCTTGAGCGGCAGGCCGTCGATGTCGGCGTCGGGCGCTTTGACCGATTCCACGGTGACCGTCAGCCCGATGACGCCCTTCGCGTAGTGGCTGTAGAACGGGATGATCGCCTGCTCGCCGAATTTGAGCTTCGTACCCGGTTTGACCGCCTCGCCGGTGACCTCCAGGGTCGGCGTGGTGGTGAGATACGGCTTCGGCGTCGTCGTCGGTTCACTGGCCGACGTCTGTCCGGAAGTGGTGGTGGCACCGGCGCTCCGGGCCTGACCGACGTTCTGCGGTGCTGTGCAGCCGACCAGCGCGGCGCCGAGCATCGCGGTGACGACGGCATGACGAACTCTCGGACGTGTGGGCACGACCGATCTCCCCTCGGAAAAGTGAAAACGCTTGGATTTCCCCCGAAGTGCACTTTAGCCAACGAGCGTTCACCCGATCGGTGGAGGTAGGTTGCGGACATGACCCAGGTTTCGCCGCCTGCCGAGGCCGCCACGAGGATCACCGGACGCGCTGTCTCCGAGCAGAGAAGCCTCTCGGGCGGGGTGACCGAAGTGGTGCTGGACAGCGGCGACACCGTGGTCGTCAAACGGGGTCATGCCCGGAACGCGATACCCGCGGAGGCCGCGGGCCTGCGGTGGCTGGGGGAGCCCGGTGCCGTGCGGGTACCCGAGGTGCGCGGCCACGACGACGAGTGGCTGGTCACGGATCTGGTCGGCGGAGGGCGGCCGACGCATCACGCCGCGGAGCGGCTGGGGCGGGGGCTCGCGGCACTGCACGCGGCGGGCGCGCCCGCGTTCGGCGCGGCGCCGCCGGACGGCCCCGCCGACGCGTGGATCGGCCTGGCTCCGATGAAGAACACGCCAGGGGAGGACTGGTCGCGGTGGTACGCCGAGTATCGAGTCCTGCCCTATGTTCGTCGTGCGGTGGACGAGGGCACCTTGAACATTGACGAGGCCGCAGTCATCGAGCGAGCCTGCGCGCGGCTTCCGGAAGTGTCCGAACCTCCGGCGCGTCTGCACGGGGACCTGTGGAACGGCAATGTCCTGTGGGGACCCGTCGAAGCCTCGCTCATCGATCCGGCGGCGCACGGCGGCCACCGCGAAACCGATCTCGCCATGCTGCAGTTGTTCGGCTGCCCGTTGCTCGACCGCGTGCTCGCCGCCTACCAGGAGGTCGCCCCGCTCGCCGACGGCTGGACCGACCGGATCGGTGCGCACCAGCTGTTCCCGCTCCTGGTCCACACCGTCCTTTTCGGACGGTCGTACGCCGGTCAGGCGGTCGCGGCGGCGAAGGCCGTCGGCCGGTAGATCACCGGGCGAGGCGGTCGAGCCATTCGGCGAGCATCGCGTGCTCGGCGGGGGTCAGCGCGTCCCCGGGTTCCTTCTCCAGCGCGGCTTTGAGCGCGATCGCACGGCTGGGGATGTCCGACACCTCCTCCGCGCTGTCGGTGGTGATGGCCGCGATGACATGTTCGCGCGCGGCGACGATCAGGTCCGGGTCGCGTTGTTCGGGCGGGCTGGCGAGGAACGAGAGGATCACGCCCATCCCGGTCGCGTGCACCAGCTGCGCGGCCTGTTCGACCGGGACGCGCAGCCTGCCGGCCTCGGCGATGCGGCCGACGATCCGGCGGAGGATCGCGTCCGCCTCACGGCGGGCTTCGCGGACGCGCGGCTCGCCGTACATGAGCATGTAGAAGGCGGGCTGCTGCAGGCCGAACTCGACGTGCAGGTCCCAGCCCCGCCGCAGATCGCCCACCGGGTCGTCGGTCTCGCCGAGGGCGTGCTTCCCCTCCAGGTAGCTCTTGAAGCCATACGTGGCGACTGCGTCGAGCAGTCCCTCCTTGTCGCCGAAGGTCCGGTAGAGCGTGGGCGCCTGCACTCCGGCGGCGGCGCTGACCGCACGCGTCGACAACGCCTCGCGCCCGCCCTCCCGCAGAAGCTCCGCGGCCGCGCGGACCAACCGGTCTTTCGTCGTCAACGTCATGTATCGACGATAACACCCAGCCGGTAGCAGTGGTTCGGTATCAGTGATACCGTTATCTCGTTACCAATGGAAACGCCTGATGGGAGCAAGTCATGGCACGCGTAGCGATCGTCACCGGCGGGTCGCGGGGCATCGGCAGGGAATCCGCGGAGCGGCTCGCGTCGGACGGGTTCGCGGTCGTCGTCGTGTACGGCGGCAACAAGGACGAGGCGCAGGCCGCGGTCGACGCGATCACCGGTAAGGGTGGCCAGGCGATCGCGGCCCAGGCCGACGTCGCCGACGAGCAAGCCGTCGCGGCCGTCTTCGACACCGCAGAAGAGACCTTCGGCGGTGTCGACGTCGTGGTCCACGCGGCGGGCATCATGTACCTCGCACCGGTGGCCGAACTGGATCTCGACCGGCTGGACCGATTGCACCGCACCAACATCCGCGGCACCTTCGTGGTCGACCAGCAGGCCGCCCGCCGCGTACGCGACGGCGGCGCGATCATCAACTTCTCCACGTCGGTGCTCGGCCTCGCCCTGCCGGGATACGCCGCCTATGCCGCCACGAAGGGCGCCGTCGAGGCCGTCACCCTGGTTCTTGCCCGTGAGCTGCGCGGCCGCGACATCACCGCGAACGCGGTCGCGCCCGGCCCCACCGCCACGGCTCTGTTCCTCGACGGCAAGGACGAGGCGACCATCGCGAGCATGGCGGCGCAGCCCCCGCTCGAACGCCTCGGCACCCCGTCCGACATCGCCGAGGTCGTCTCGTTCCTCGCCGGTCCGGCGCGGTGGGTCAACGGGCAGGTCCTTCGCGCCAACGGCGGCATCGTCTGAAGCGAGGTGTTACGGCCGACCGGGGCTACTCCGGTCCGGTGTGGATGGGAGCGATCCAGTTGACGACGTCGCCGGGGTCGTCTTCACGCTGACGGCGGATCGCGTCGTGCAACGCCAGGGCAGGCCCAGAGGAAAGCCGGGTGTAGACGTGTTCGGCGACAGCGCGGGCGGTGGAGTCGGAGAGTGGCCAGAGTGTGGCGATCACGTGCCGGAAGCCCGCCAGCTGGAAGGCGGAGGCGATATGGATCGATTCGTCGGCCAACGCGGTGCTGGTCCGTGAGGTCTCGCAGGCCGACAGGTAGGCGAGGAAGGCGTCCGGAGAGTGCCTGGCGGCGATGTCGGCGATGGAGAGCACGCCGTCGTGCAGCACCAGGTGGCTTCTGGAGGGGTCGTCGAGATCAGCGGCCGCGTGGCAGGCGAAATGCGCGTAGGTGACCGTATCGAGCGTGGCCAGGACATCGGCCGGCTTCGCCTCCGCGAGAATCTCGGCGCGGGGAAGGTGCGCGGCGGCCACCGCGACCTCGGCCTCGGCGGCGGTGAGCCGAGGATGGCCCGGGACAGCGGTCGCGGCGACGACTATCGCCCCGGACTCGTCCGGTGCGGCCGGTCCCCGCTGCGCGCGGACGACGCTGCGCAGCGTCGGTGCGTACGAGGAGACGACCCGGTCAAGGACCGTGTGCGCGAAAGGTTCGGAGTCCTCGTGCAATCCGGCCGCGTGCAACGGCAGATTGGTGAAAGCGCCGGTCGGTACCCACCACAGTCTGGGCAACGCCGTTCCCGGTTCGGGCGGGGCGGAGAGCCCGAGCCGGCGGAACACCGGGTCGGCCACCGTGTGCCACAGCCACGCCAGGCAGTCGCACACCTTGTCCACCGAGAAGATCCGGAAGTCGTAATCGGCCTGTCCGTCATGAAAGACACCGATCGCCGCCGCGAGTTCGGCCGCATGCAGGCGGAGCTGATCCGCTTGTACGGCGTCGAGCGGCACCACGGTGAGCACGCCGGACTTCACGATCAGCGCGTCGAAACCGAACCGGCTGGCGTTGAGGACCACCGCCGCCGCGCCGTCGGGGACGGTACGGAGGATCTCCTCGGTGTCCGGCGGTCGCAGGAACCGGCTCCATCCGGGCAGGGACCGGATCTCTTCGATGAGTTCGTCGCATTCCGCGGTGAGCCGGTGGAGGACGTCGTTGTCCTGGCCGTTGGTTCCGGCCGGGGCGTCCAACCGCGACCGCACGGCGACGAAACGCCTCGCATGGTCCGGGTGCGTGATCGCCAAGTCGGCGATCTCGTCCCGGGTTTCGAGCGCTTGGGCGAGGAGGACACCGCGGCCCTGCTCGAGGAGCCGGAGTGCCAGCTGCGGATCGCCGGCCCGGATCGCGCACGCGGCGGCGTCCGGTGCGAGCCCGCTGAAGTTGCCGAGTTTGAACTGCTGGTCGCTGCGGTGCAGTCCGCGTGCGACGGCCAACGGCAGGAGTTCGACGGCCAGCGAATAGCCCGCCACGGCGGCGGGCCAGTCGTCTCGGAGCCCCGCCATCGTCCCCCACCATCGCGCGGCCTCACAGCGAAGATCCGCCGGCGCGGTCACCAGTTCCGCGGCTTCGCGGTAGGCGGCCAGCGCACGGCGGTACGCGTCGTCATCCTCCTGTGCCGACTCCGACAGGAAGTGCCCGAGGTTGAGCAGCCAACCGCCGCGGTCGGCACCAAGGGCGCCGGCGGAGGCGAGTACGTTCTCGAGAATCGCGATGGACTCGGTCCGGTCGCGTTCGTCGCCGGTCAACCGGTGGCGGTCATGCAGCTCGGCGGCGAGATTCCCTTGCCACCCCAGTGCTTGATAATGCTCGGGGTGTGCGGCGGCGACGGCGGCCCTGCCGAGTTCGATCGCCTTGGTCAGCTGCTCCAGATCCATCGGGCGCGTCCGTCGCGCCAGCAGCATATGCGTCCCGGCGAGCCCGGAGAGGGCTTTGGGCCTGATGGCGTGCCCTTCGGGAAGAAGATCGAGAGCGGCGCGCAGGTGCGTGAAGGCTTCGTTGAGATCCGCTTCCTCGTTCGTGCGCTGCGCTCGGGCCCAGAGACAGACCCCGAGATCCGCGAGTATCTCCGGCCGCTCGCCGGCGCGGTAGCCCGTGTCCGTGGCAACCAGGCGCATGGCGGCGATCGCCTCGTCAAGATCCGCAAGCCGCCCGAAGCGCTCGAAGCGAAGACGAAGCGGGCCGGAAAGATTGAGGAGGCGCCTGGTCCTGTCGGTGTGGTCTTCGTCCGCGGAGGAGAGCGCGCGGCGTTGGAGGTCGATCGATTCGTCGAGTTCTGCCTGATCCTGGGTGACGGCGAAGCGGCGCATCAGGACCACGCCGAGGTCGGACTCCAGACCGGCGCGGTCGTCCTCGGACCGAATCGTCACGGCACGGCGGAGTAGTTCGAGAGAGGTGTCGATGTCTTCCCTGTCTCCGGCCACTTCGAACCGTGAGCACAAGGACATGCCGGTCGCGGCCAGGCGGGTGGAGTACTCGGGATCCGTTTCGTCGGTCAACGCGAGCGCTTCCCGGTGAGCGTCGACGGCCGCGTCCGCGTCGGACCGGCTTCCGTTCCTTTCCGCGCGGACGCGCAGCGTGTCACCGAGGGTGTCGAGGAGCGTCGGGAGTTCGCCGGGTTCGGGTTCGGAAGCGGTCCGCCGGAGGACGTCCACGGCGGCGTCGAGATCGGCCTCGCTCCCGCTGCGTTCGTATCTCCAATGGAGGACCCGGCCGAGCCGGCTTCCGCACCTGAACCGCTGCCGGGTATCGAATGCCGGGTCCGTCCGGGCGGCCGTCAGCCGTTGGACCATCTCGTCGAGCGGACCCGCTTCGCCGGCCGTCCGCGACACGTGGTCCAACGCCACTATGAGCTCGTCGAGGGCGTTGCTTCGGAGGGCTGGGCCGCCTTCGTCCGCCGCTCGACGAAGCAGGACAATGGCTTCGTTCAGCGAAGCCGGGTCTTTGAGGGCGACTCCGCGTTTCCGAAGGGCGGACGCGAGCCCGCCGAGCCGAAGCAAGTACTGCGGCGTCTCTTCCGCGGTGGACGACAAGGCCGCTCGGTGGAGCGCGATGGCTTCGTCGAGCACCGCCGGATCGTGATTCTCGTCGAAGGAGACCACGAGCGCGCCGGCGAGATTGGAGATCCTTCCGGGCCGGTTGCCGTCGTACTCCGGCGTTTCCCGGACGACCCGGCGAAGGATCCCGACGGCTCGCCGGGCGTCGTCGCTTCGGCCGAACTTTGACCGTTGAAGGAGAAGGGCCCCCATCGCGGAACGCACGGGATCGGTGTCACGCGCCGTTTCGAGTATGGCGATCGCCTCGTCGAGGTGACGGCGGTCATCGGTGTGCTCGGTGCGCATCCCGAGCAGATTCGCCAGCTGGGCGACCGAAGCCGAATGTGGATCTTCGTCGGCGGGCCATTCACGCGCCGCGGCGATCGCTTCGTCGAGCTGATCGAGGTTGCCGCTGGTGAGGTAGCAGTTGCGCAGGAAGTCGGAGAGCGAGGCGAGCGCCAGTCCTCGGTAGTGCCATCCGGACGGCATCAGGGCGCACAGGAACCGGGTGGTCCTGGCCGCCCATTCCTCCACGTCCGGACCGACGGGCCCGCTCGTCCGCTGCAGTACCGACCGGAGCATCGCGTCGGCCTGGGAATCCGGGATCCCGGTTCCTCGCTCGTCAAGGATGCTCCGTGTCCGCTCGAGATGACCTGCGTGGCCGGAGACGGCATAGCGTTGGTAGAGAACGGCCTGAAGGAGCTCTTCCAGCGATGCGTCGGAAGCCGGAGCTGTCCGGAGCGCGGCGCGGAGCAGGATCGCCGTGCGGTCGAAGAGCGGCAGCGACGGCTGTTCTTGCAGAGCCTTCAGGAGCCCGGAGACGACGTGGAGGAGAACTTCGTCCGGCCTCGGCTCGAGGTAGCCGTCTTCCGGGTCGGTCCGGAGAATACGCAGCCCACGGTGGAGGTCGTCCTCGTCGCCTGTTTCGTCGAACCTCGCGACATACGCGACGTTGAGCCAGCGGACGCATTCGTCCCGGAGGTAGCCGGTCTGGTCCGCCGTGCGGCGGCCCTCTTCCAGCGCGGCGATGGCGACATCCAGATCGGCCGTGTCCCCGCCCGCCTCGAAACGTTGTACCGACGCGCGGCCCAGTTCCAGCCGGTCGTCGCCGGTCAACCGTCCGGAGGCCCGCAACTCGGTGAAGTCGTCGATCGACGACTCGAGGTCCGCGAGGTCCCCCTGCTGCTCATAACGCCTCAACTGGATGGACGCGAGAGAACCCAGCGCGCGGCTCCGTTGGTCTTCCGTCTCCGCGCGGGAGAGTACGAGCCGGAACAACTCGATCGACTGTGTCGCGTCGGTCGCGTCTGATCCGGGCCCGGCCCCGGCGAATCGCATGTGCAACGCCGAGCCGACATCGAACAGCAGGGGAGTGAGGTCGGGTTCGTCGTCGGAGGCGAACCGCAGGGCTTCCATACCGCTGTCGATCGCCGGATCCAGGAGTTGCGGATCGCTCGTTCGGTAGTACTGCGAAAGCAACGAGAGAGCCCGGTGCGCCAGCCGGGTGTACTGCCCGCCCGGGGAGCGGAGGAAATCGACCACCTCCACCGGCAGGCTCTCCGGGGATTCCTCCGTCACGGGATGCAACAGGGACAAGGCCGTCCGGAGTTGGTACGACCGCTCGTCCCCGGTCGCCAGCTCGGCCCGGTACCAGAAGAGCAGGCCGACGACTCGAAGTATGGGGAGGTCTCGCCGGAGGTCGCCGGATTGTCCATCCATCAACGCTTCCGCTTCGTCGACGGCAGCGTCGTCGAGGATCCGCGCGGACTCGCCGTCCCGCACGTAGGCGGAAATACGGGCCTCGAGCGTGGAAATATGGCTTTCGATCAGTAACACCCCTCATCCCTGTCACTGCCGATCTGGCCTAGGCTACCAATCCGGAGGTGGCCGGAGCATGGAGAAACGCGACGTGCTCGCGTGGTTGTGCGAAGCCTTGCCCGTCCTGCGCGCACGTGCGGCACGGAGTGGCGAGCAAGATCTTTTGACGAGGGTGATCGCCGATTCCCGTGCCGGGCTGGACGTCGCCGAACAGGCCGACGAACTGCGGCGTCGGCTGCGTCTGCCCAAACCGGGGCCGAGCCGCGCCGCCGACACACCCGCCGAAGGCGGATTACTCGGCATCCCTGGTCAGGATTCCGGGCATCCGGTCGTCGAGATCTATCGATGCCCCAGCGGTGAATGCTCACGAAGCTGGGTTCGGCAGCCCGGCGTCCGCATCCCCGAATGCGGCCTCCGGGGCGGCAGGCTCGACGAGCACGAGATCCAGGCGGGATCGTGAACGCGTTCCTGCAGGAGATCGGCCGCAAGCTCGCCGATCGCTGGCTCACCGTCCTGGTGCTGCCCGGCCTTCTGTTCAGCGGAGCCGTCATGGCCGCGGTCGTGCTCGGCCACACACGCGCGCTGGACGCGGGCCGGTACATCGCCGAGTTGACCGGCCGGGTCGCGAAAATCCAGCAGGGCGGGGGTGCGGGGGTCTGGGTACTCGTGCCGATCCTGGTGCTCGCGGCCTGCGCGGCGGCCTACGGCGCACGGCTGGTGGGTGGCGTGATCCGCCGGATCTGGCTCGGTCAGTGGCCGAGGTGGACGAAACCGGTGATGCGATTGTTCGTCCGGCGGCGCGTCCGGCGCTGGCAGAAGGCCGCGGACGAATACGCCGGCGCGGTCAAGGACTTCGCCGAGACAGAGACCCTCGAACGGCTCGGCGCCGCCCGGAACGCGATCGCCCTCGCGCCGCCGTCCCGGCCTAGCTGGATCGGTGACCGGGTCGCCGCCACGGACGCCAGGGTCCTGGCCGGGTACGAACTCGACCTGGGTTCCGCGTGGCCGAGGCTGTGGCCGATCCTGCCGGACAATCTCCGTGCCGATCTGCGTGCGGCGGGGACCTCTTTCGAAACGGCCACGACACTCGCCGGCTGGGCGGTGGTGTATCTCGGTGTCGGCACGGTCTGGTGGCCGGGGGCCCTGATCGGGATCGCCTGTCTGGCGAGCGCGGTCGGGCGAGCGAGAGGCGCGGCGGCGAATCTCGCGGACCTCATCGAGGCGGCGGTCGATCTCCACGGCCCGGAACTCGCCAAAGCCCTTCGGCTGACCGAAGACGCGGAACTACTCACCCCGGAACTGGGGCGCAAGATCACCAGACTGCTGCGCAAAGGAGCCTGAGGCCTCGCCGACTGGACGAACAGGGCGGGCCCGCCAACGAATTACGGGCCCGCCCGGTCCTTTATGGACAGACGTCAGACGACGGTGCCCTCGGCGTCGTCGTCCGAGTCGGTCTCCTCGATCTTCCACTTCAGCTGGAACTCGACCTCTTCCTCACCGTCACCGCGCTCGTGCTCGATCGAGAACTGCGCACGCGCGGGGACGCGGAACCGTTCCCCGGCGATCTGGATGCGGAACGAGGTCTCGGACTCGAGCGCGTCGGCGAGCCTGCGCAGTTTCGCGACGACGTCGGCGGTGGAGTAGACGCGTTCGACGTCTCGGGGAGCGGTTCCGGTCACGGTTTCCTCCAGAGGTCCGACACCCTGGCCGGGTGTCCTGGCGTCATTCAATCGGGTGATCGACACCTGCGAGAGGCCGGGGTCACAGTGACCGGGCGAGCCGGAAGCCGACGTCGTCGACGCGGAACGTGGGATGGCTGCGACGTCGCACCGAGGCCCGGCAGCTCCACTGCTCGTCGAACCAGCCACCGCCCTTCAGCACCCGGTACTCGCCGTACACCTCGGCGTCGTAGACGTCCCAGCACCACTCCCACACGTTGCCGAGCATGTCGTGCAGGCCCCACGCGTTGGGCGCCTTCCCGCCGACGTCGTGCACGGATTCCGCCGAGTTCTCGCGGTACCAGGCGATCTCGTCGAGCGGTCCGTAACGGGGACCGGTCGTGCCGGCGCGGCAGGCGTGTTCCCATTCCGCTTCGGTGGGCAGGCGGTAGCCGTTCGCGGACCGGTCCCAGGTCGGCGAATCCAGCTCATAGACGGGAGTCAGCCCCTCGCGTTCGGACAAGGTGTTACAGAACAGGAGTGCGTCCTGCCAGGAGACGTCGACGAGGGGAAGCCGTCCGGTCTTCCGAGTGACCGGAACGGGGGCGAGCAGGAACGACGCGACATCGACGGTCCAGCTCCGCTGCGTCCGCCGGTCCGCCAGCGTCGCCCGGCCAGCCGGGACGGTGATCATTTCCATGGTCGGGCCGATGTTACCCAGCTCGCCTTCCGCAGAACGAACGGAAGCGGGACAAGTGCGATCGCCGCACTGATCCAGATGGCGTAGCGGTAGTCGGCCGTCGACTCCGTGACGAAACCGGCGAGCACCGGCCCGAGGAACGCGCCGACGTTGAGCGCGACCGTCGCGAACGAACCTCCGAGCGTCGGAGCTCCGGGAGTCACGTGCATGACCCTGGCCACGAGCGCGGAACCGCAGCCGAACGACAGTCCACCTTGGACGGTCGCCAGGACGAACAACGCGATCGGTTGCGCGCCAGTGACCGCGAGAGCGGCCCAGCCCACCGGCAAGGCGCACAACGCGAGCACCAGACCGCGCCGGAGTTCGCCGTCTCCCGTCCGGCCCGCCACCGTGACACCGAGGAAAGCGCCGACGCCGAACGCAGCCAGGAGCCCGGAAACCGCTCCGCCGGGAAGACGAGCGACGTCCGTCGCGATGACCGCGAGGAAGGCGAACGTCGCGAAGGTCGCGCCATTGACCAACGCGGCCAAGAGCATCGCCTGGCGGACAGGAGGTGTCTTCAGTTCGCGCGCTTCACGCTTGATCGAGACCTCGGGCGGAGTCGCCGCGCCGGTGGGTGCCGAACGGAACACCAGCACCAGTGCGGGAAGGCACAACGCGGCCACCGCCCAGAACGCGGAGCGCCAGCCGGCGAGATCGCCGAGCACGGCGCCCGCGGGAACTCCGGCCACACACGACAAGGTGATGCCCGCCAACAGGATCGCGGTCGCGCGCGCCTGTTTCCCTTGTGGCGCCAGAGCGGTCGCGACCGGCATCGCCACGGCGAGGAATCCCGCGTTGACCACCGCCGCGACCACCCGGGTGCCGAACAGCAGCGGGAAGCTCGTCGTGACGGCGCCGATGACGTGCACGACGACGAAAGCGGCCAGGAACCCGGCCAACGCCCGGCGCCGAGGCCAGCGTGCGCTGAGCACGGCCATCGCGGGAGCGCCGACGATCATCCCGACGGCGTACGCCGAGGTCAGCGCGGCGGCCGCGCCCACCGGCACGGACAGCTCACCGGCGATCCCCGGCACGAGACCGGAGGCCATGAATTCAGAGGTGCCTTGCGCGAAAACGGCAAGGCCGAGGACATAGACGAACAGGGGCAACGGACGACTCCCATGGGAAAGGTGAGCAGGAGGAACCGTGCGCTGGACAGGAGGAGACCCGGCCGGACGCACGGAACAGCGCTCCGGTCACCGGGAGGCGAGAGGACCTAACCGCAGGACACGACGACTCGCCGCCGGATGACCGGCGGCGTGGTTCTGTCCGACTCGGGGCTCGTCACGAGAGCGCACATTACACAGACGTCGCGCGACCGGTCCAACGGGTATTGCCGGACACGGGGAAAACGGTGCTCGTTCCGCGTACCGGAACGGTTTCGTTGCCCGCTCGAATGAACCCGAGTAATGCGGTTTGACCTGCGGTTTTCGTGATTGTTTCGGTACTGGGAACCGCACTTGGATTCGGTTAACCTCGACTTCATGATTCCCACGGTTGTCTGGGGTACGGGCAATATCGGCCGTGCCTCCATCCGGGCCGTCGACGCGCATCCGGCACTGGAACTCACCGGAGTGCTCGTGCACGATCCCGCGAAGGTCGGCCGTGACGCGGCCGCGCTCGCGGGGATCGACGGCGAACTGGGCGTGGCGGCGACCGATGACGTCGAAGCCGTCATGGCGGCGGGGCCACGGGCGGTGGTGTACGCGGCGTCCGGTGACATCCGGCCCGCCGAAGCGCTGGCCGACATCGTCCGCGCGGTCCGGGCCGGTGCGGTGGTGGTGACGCCCGCGCTCTACGCGCTGTACGACCAGCGCAACGCGCCGGACGAATTGCGTGAGCCGGTGCTCGCGGCGATCGCCGAGGGCGGCGGTTCGCTGTTCGTCTCCGGGGTGGATCCCGGTTGGGGCAACGACATCCTGCCGTTGCTGATCAGCGGGCTCGGCACCACCGTCGACGCGGTCCGCTGCCAGGAGATCTTCGACTACTCCACCTACGACCAACCGGATTCGGTCCGCTTTCTGGTCGGGATGGGCCAGCCGATGGACTATCAGCCGCCGATGCTGGCCCCGTCGGTGCCCACGATGGTGTGGGGCGGGCAGGTACGGCTCATCGCCCGCGGTCTGGGCGCCGAACTGGACGAGATCCGCGAGACGCTCGAGCGCCGCCCGCTCGAGGAAACCGTGACCACACGGGCGATGGGCGAGTTCGAGGCGGGTACGCAGGGCGCCGTCCGGTTCGAGGTGCAGGGGATCGTGGACGGCGAACCCCGCATCGTCGTCGAGCACGTCACCCGGATCCACGCCTCGTGCGCGCCGGACTGGCCGATGCCGCCCAGCGGCGACGGCGCGCACAAGGTGATCATCGAAGGCCGTCCCAGGATCGAGGTCTCGGTCGAGGCGACCGACGAGGGCGAGAACCGGTCCGCCGGCGGCAACGCGACCGCGGTCGGCAGGCTGGTCGGCGCCATCGACTGGCTCGTGGACGCGAAACCGGGCCTTTACGACGCACTCGACGTCCCCTTGCGACCGGCCACCGGCAAGCTCGGAAGGAGCGCGCGATGAACATCGACATTCCCGAGGGTAAGGACCCCATCGGCTACGTATGGGGCGAGATGGTGCCCGGGATCGGCGTCGCGGCGTCGAATCTCTCGCTCGCGGTGTACTCGCACACCACACTGGGGCTGCGCGAGTTCGAGGCGGCCCGGCTGCGGATCGCGCAGATCAACGGCTGCGTGTTCTGCCTGGACTGGCGGACCGAACGCGACGGGGTGAAGGTCGAGGAGGAGTTCGCGGACGCGGTCACCGAGTGGCGCACCACCGACGCGTTCGACGAGCGGACCCGGCTGGCCGCCGAGTACGCCGAACGCTACGCGCTCGACCACCACGGTATCGACGACGAATTCTGGAAGCGGATGGCCGAGTATTACAGCCAGAAGGAGATCGTCGAACTGAGCATGAGCATCGGTTCTTGGCTCGCCTTCGGACGGCTGAATCACGTTCTGGGCATCGACACCGTCTGCGTTCTTCCGAAGATATGAGAATAGGCCGGGGTGGCGGCCCCGGCCTATTGTGGATCGTCGTCACAGATCGGTGGCGACGATCTTTTCGATGTTCCTTTCCGCCAATGCGGTAATGGTGACGAACGGGTTCACCGACGTATTGCCCGGAATCAACGCGCCGTCGATCACGTAAAGCCCCGGATGGCCGTGGAGCCTGCCGTAATTGTCGGTCGCCTTGCCGAGCACCGCGCCGCCGAGCGGGTGGTAGGTGAGGTGGTCGCCCCAGATCTTGTACGTGCCGAAGAGGTCGGTCCGGTAGATCGTGCCTTCCTTCGCGTTGATCTTGTCGAAGATCGTCTTCGCCATCTCGATCGAGGGCTGTTTCCAGGCGGTCTGCCAGTTCAGGTCGACCTTGTTCGTGCTCGGGTTCCAGGAGAACGTCGCGCGGTTGAGGTTCTTGGTGATCGACAGGTAGAACGAGGCGTAGGTCTCGATACCGGTCGGCAGCGGCGCGACCTCGGCGAACGCCCCGCCCGCCGCCCAGTTGTCGATCCCCGCGGTGGGGATGGACGACTGCAGGGCCCCGGTGGCGTCCCACATGTGGTTCGCCCGGCCGCACATGACGTTTCCGTTGTCGCCCCAGCCTTTTCCGACCTCGTTGTTGAGGTTGGGCAGGGCGCCGGTCGCTTTGAGCTTGACCAGGAGTTTGCTCGTGCCGACGCTGCCTGCGGCGAAGAAGACCTTGTCCGCGGTGACCGACTTCGTCGCCGTCACCGTGCCTCCGGTGTCGAGTTGTTCCATCGTCACGGTGTATCCGCCGCCGGACGTGGGCGTGACCGACGTGACGCGGTGCAGTGCCGAGATCGTCACCCGCCCGGTCGCCTTGATCCGCGGGAGATAGGTCTGCTGCAACGACTTCTTGCCCGCGTTGTTGCCGTAGAGGATCTCCCCGGCCAGCGCGGACCTCGGAACCGTGCCCGCCTGTTCCTTCTTCATGTAGTCCCAGTCGTACACGTCCGGGACGAACAGGAACGGGAAACCCGACCGCTGCGCGTGTTTCCGGCCGACCCGCGCGTACTGGTAGCACTCGGCGGTCTCGAACCAGTCCGGGTCGATGGTGGCCACGCCGAGACCCGCGTTGGCGCGCGGGTAGTAGACGCCGTACATCTCGTCCGCGTCGACCGTCGGTAGAACCGACCCGAAGTTCTCGCGCTTCGGCGTGACGGCCATCCCGCCGTTGACCAGTGAGCCGCCGCCGACACCTCGGCCCTGGTAGACGGTGATGCCACTGAACTCTTCGGCGTCGAGGATCCCGGTGTGCCGTGGGACGTCCTTGTCGAGCGGGAAGCCGAGGAAGTTGCTCAACGGCTGCTTGGTCCTCGTCCGCAGCCAGAAGGAGCGATAGTCGGGCTTGGTGGTGTTGGCGAAGATCTTGCCGTCCGTGCCCGGGGTGTCCCAGGCCATGCCGAGTTCGACGAGGTGGACGTCGACGCCGGCTTCGGCGAGCCGGAGCGCCGCGACACAGCCGCCGTATCCGGAGCCGATGACGAGTGCCGGGATTCGGGCGGCGTCGGCGATCGAACTTTTCGCGGAAGCCGTCCCGCCGAAGGCGGCGGCCCCCAAGATAGAACCAGTTCCAGCAATAAAGAGGCGACGCGATAACTGTCCGGAAGCGCTTCTCCACATGGTTTCGTCGCTCACGTGATCTTCCTCACCGTTGAGGGATTTAGAACAAGTTATACCTGCGTCTATACCGAGTGGCAATAAAGTCGGCCGATAGGCCACTATGTACTGCTGTGGAGTCCACTCGAGTTGATCGTTGGCTGTGGGCCGTCCGGCTGACCAAGACGCGTCCGGACGCCGCAGCGGCCTGCCGTGGCGGCCATGTCCGCGTGAACGGCAAACCCGCCAAACCCGCGACCACCGTCGTGGCGGGCGACGAGGTCCGTGCGCGGGTTCACGACACGACGCGGATCTTGGAAGTCACGCGGGTGATCCAGAAGCGGGTCGGTGCCGCCGACGCGGCGACCTGTTTCATCGACCGGACTCCGGCCCCGCCGCCCGAGGCCGCCGTGCCGGTCGCACGGCGGGAGCGCGGCGCGGGGCGTCCGACCAAACGGGAACGTCGCGTGCTCGATCGCTTCCGCTCGGGAGAGCGCTGACCGTTCACATACGTGGACGTGATTCACATCCGTTGACGGACGCCAGGGACGTGAACTATAAAGACGGGGTCCGGGTGTACACGCCGCAACACCTTCCGTCAGTCCGTCACGGAGGTTTCGGGTGTCCCGAAAAAGTCCTCTTCGTCGTGCCATCCTACCGGCGGTCGCCGCCGTGGTCGCCACCGTCGCGCTCCTGCAGGTACCGCCCCCGGCGGCGGACGCGGCGCCGGGACCAGGCGCGCTGACCGGCCTCGACCTCGGCGCGGCCAATCGCCGCGCGCCGGTCGCCGGCCTCTACGACTGGTCCAAAGCCGGATATCGCGGTGGCGCCGCGCTACCCGGCGCCGGTGAAGTGAATCCGAACGCCGCCTGCCAGGTCACCGCGGCCGAGCTGGCGAGCCAATACAACGTCAAACCGGACGACGGCGCCGACGACACGAACGGGATCCAGGCGGCGATCGACGGGATCAAGAGCGCGTGCTCGCCGTCCGGGAGCTACACGAAGCTGAGCACGATCACCTTCCCGGCCGGCCGGTTCGACGTCACGCACGAGATCCACGTCGACGCCGACTACCTGATCCTGCGCGGCGCGGGCAAGGACGCCACGAAGTTCGTCTACAAGCCGGACGCGAACACCCTGTACGACGCCCTCACCCCGGACGGTTCCGACTGGGACGAGGACGGGATGACCTCGGGCGCGGGCAAGGGCGGCTGGCTGTGGCCCGGCCGCGGGCTGTTCCGCGTCCAGTCCAGGGGAGTGCACACGTCCTACGCGAGCGACTACGCCGCCGCGCCCGCGAACCGCAAGGACATCTTCGAGGGCACGATCAACGTCCACTGGAAGGCCGGGGTGAAGCTGCGGGGCAAGCCGGGTGACACCGCGTTCGCCGCGCGGACGGGGGACAAGGTCGTCCACCTGGCGAGCAGCGGCGCCTTGACCTCGCTCGCCGCCGGGAACCTGGTCAACATCCGGGCGGCCAACTCGCAGAAGTTCTACGAGCAGCAGCAGGCGACGCCGACCACGTTCCCCTTGCTGAACATGCACATGCGCCAGCAGATCTTCACGATCGCCGCGCTCGACACCACGGCACGCACCATCACCCTCGACAAACCGCTCGAGTACGACGTCCCGGTGAACTCCACTTCGGACGGTTCGGCCCCGATCGACGGCGCCACCTACGACTCGAAGGCGGCGCCGCTGGTCGACCCGGTGCTCGGCGTCGGGTTCGAGGATCTCGGGTTCACCCAAGACATGCCGGGCCTGAACCCCGCGGACGCGAACAACAACTACGGCAACATGGCACCCGCCGCGGAGATGCACGGGATCGTGTTCAAATGGGCGGCGAACTCCTGGGTCCGCGGTATCCGCGCGGATATGACCGGTTCGCACCCGATCGTCACCGAGGAGGCCAAGAACCTCCAGATCGTCGACAACGAGCTCAACGGTTCGTGGAACAAGGGCAAGGGCGGCAACGGCTACTTCCGCGGCTCCCGCGTCTGGGATTCGCTCTACGCAGGCAACACGTCGACCCTGCTGCGGCATTTCACCTTCCAGTGGTCCGCGGCGGGCAACGTGGTGATCGGCAACTCGTTCGACTCCGACCTGAACCTCCACGGCGGCTGGGAACGCAACAACCTCTTCGAGCTCAACACGGTCAAGGTCCCGTACGCGCACCGGTCCGGGAACTGCCGCGCCAACTGCGGCGAGGAGGGCGGCGGCGGACCCGACGACTCGAACTGGTTCCCGATCTGGTGGGGCGCGGGCAAGAAGGCCGTCAAGTGGTCGGGCGGCTCCGGCTACCGCAACGTGTTCTTCAACAACGCCATGACCAAACAGCTTGCGGACAACGGCCCGTATAACGACTTCTACGCCGACCGTCACCGCGTCTACTCCTTCGGGTGGGACGGCACGGCCTACAAGCACCTCGACGTCGGCGGGACCCCGATCGCCGACTGGGCGAAGAACGAGCAGCGGGACTACACCGGTGGGCACGGGGTGGATGCGTCCAAGACGGATGCCGCGTCGTCGCTGTTCCTGAAGTCCGTCGACGGGACGCCGCCGTCTTCCCCGACCAGCCAGAGCCCGACCACGACGACCACGTCCGCGACGACGACACAGAGCCCTGCTGCCTGCCTGAACGCGACCTTCACCCGCAAATCGGTGTGGGACAGCGGCTACGGCGCCGGCTTCACGATCAGCAACACGTGCTCGGCCTCCGTGGGTTCGTGGGCGGTCGAGTTCGACCTGCCCGCCGGGACGACGATCACGAGTTCCTGGAGTTCGGTGCTGACCAAGAGCGGGCAGCACTACCGATTCGGGAACGCCACGTACAACGGGAGCGTCCAACCCGGCGGCACGGCGACATTCGGCTTCAACACCGCCGGTCAGGGATTGCCACTCGCCTGCTCGATCGCCGGAACCAAATGCGGAGGCACGGAATGACGAGGAAACGACTGCTCGCCGCGATCGCGGCCACGGCGTCGGCGGCGGGACTGTTCGGCGCCGTCGTCACGGCCGAAGCCGCCGCCCCGAGCCTGACCGCGACGTTCGCCCAAAGCTCGGCCTGGGACAGCGGATACGGCGGGAAGTACACGCTGACCAACGCCGGCGACGCGAACAGTACACAGTGGACGATCGAGTTCGATCTGCCGGAAGGCACCGCGATCACCACGTCGTGGAGCTCGGTGCTCACCAGGAGCGGGCAGCACTACAAGGTCACCAACGCCGCCTTCAACGGCACGATCAAACCCGGCGGCACGGCGTCCTTCGGATTCAACACCACGGGGCTGGGCCTGCCGACCGGATGCACGGTGAACGGCAGCCCGTGCGGGGGAGGAGTTCCGACCACGACCACCGCTCCGCCGTCGCCGACCAGCACGAGCACTTCACCGACGACCACCACGACCAGCGTGCCGTCCGGGGACGTCGTCGACGTCGCCACCGCCGCGGAACTGCAAGCCGCGCTGGCCGCGGCGATCCCGGGCCGGACCATCCGGCTGGCGCCGGGAACGTATCGGGGTTCGTTCGTCGCGACGAAACCCGGCACGGCGGACGCACCGATCACGGTGACCGGACCGTCGACGGCGGTCCTGATCAACGACGGCCCGTCCGGTGAGGCACCGTCCTGCCCGGCCCCGACGGCGGGCTGGGATTCCGGGTACGGGTTCTGGCTGTACGGCGCGCCGTATTGGCATCTCCAGGGCTTCACCGTGCAGGAAGCCAAGAAGGGGATCGTGGCCGACAACTCGCACCACACGGTGATCGAAGGAGTGCGGGTGCACCGGATCGACGAGGAGGCCGTGCACTTCCGCCGTTCCTCGGCCGACAGCGTCATCCGTGATTCGACGATCAGCCACACCGGGCTCGTTCAGGCCGGTTACGGCGAGGGCGTCTACCTCGGCTCGGCGAACTCGAACTGGGCTTGCCACGGGAACTCCGGCGGGGTCGACCGGAGCGACCGGATCCAGGTGCTCAACAACCACATCGGACCGTACGTGGCCGCGGAGGGCATCGACGTCAAGGAGGGCACCGAAGGCGGTGTGATCCGCGGCAACACCTTCGACGGTCAAGGGATTTCCGGGCAGAACTCGGCCGATTCCTGGATCGACGTCAAGGGATTCGGATACGTCATCGAGGGGAACACTGGCACCTTCGCCTCGCCGGGCACCTTCGCGAACGGCTACGAGACGCACAATCCCGCCACCACCCCGTCGTTCCCGAACGGCTGCGGGAACGTCTGGCGGGACAACAAGTCCGATCTCGGCGGCGTCGGCCAGTACGCCATCAAGATCACGTCGACGTCGAAATGCTCGGAACGGCCGAATGTCGTCTACGCGTCCAACACCGTGTCCAGGGCGGTGAACGGGCTGACCAACGTCCCCGTCACGCCTTGACGGACGCTGGTGACGGGAGCGGCGCGGCTCCCGTCACCGGCGGGTCAGTCCCGGACCGCGGTGATCGCGACGGTGGCGTAGCGCACGGTGAACCGGCCGCCCATCCTGTCGACCGCCGCCCCGACTTCAGCGAGGATCTCTTGTCGCACTGTGGATTCGACCCAGGTCAGCGAGCCGAACGTCGGCAGCTGGTCCAGCCATTCGTCACGGGTGTAGACCCGGTCCCAGTCGTAGCGGCGTCGTTCCGGCTCGCCGAACCCGCCCGCTTCACGCAGACCGTCGGCGACCTTCACGATGAGTGGCCCGTACGGGTCAGAGGGCTGTTTCGGCACGCTCTTGAGGTCGATCGGGGCGTCCGGCACGAGCCGCCGGTAAGCGTCCGCCAAGGCGTCCGCGACCTCTTCCGGCGGTTCGGGTACGTGCCAGAACGCGGCGAAGAGTCCGCCGGGCCTTAGGACTTCGGCGGCCTTGGCTGCACCCGTCACGGGGTCGACCCAATGCCAGGCCTGTCCGGAGACGAGCAGATCGAACCGGCGTCCGGCGGGCTCCCAATCCTCGAACTTCGAGACTTCGACGTCGATTCCGCTCTGCCGGGCGAAGTCGGCCATCCTCGCGTCCGGCTCGACGCCCAGCACGTGACAGCCCGCGGCGTGGAACTGTCGCGCTTCGATGCCGGTGCCGACACCGACGTCGAGGGTCTCGCGGCCGGGCGCGGCGGCGATGAGGTGTTCGACGAGTTCCGGGGGATAGGCGGGGCGGGTCCGGTCGTAGCGTTCGACGTCCACGCCGAAGGATTCCGCGGCCTGTCGATGGCGATGAGGCTCTTGCCCCGAAGGTAGAGTGGGCATGCGCCCACCTTAAGTGGGCACTTGCCCACTCGTCAACGCAAGGGAGCCGAATGCCGACAGGAGTGGCTTTGCGCGCCGTCCGGGCGCAGTTGTTCGACGCCGCCGAACGCGTCCTGCTGCGGGACGGGCCGAGCGGGCTCACCAGCCGTGCGGTGACCACGGAGGCGGAGTGCGCGAAAGGCGTACTGCACCGGCATTTCGACGATTTCGACGGTTTTCTCGCCGAGTTCGTGCTGGACCGGATCGAGAAGCTCGACGAGAAGGGCCTGCGGGAGGCCGTCGGCACCGGGACGGTCGTGGACAACCTCACCGCGGCGCTCACGGCGGTGTTCGAGTCGGTCGCGGTCGCGATCGTCCCGCTCGTGATCTTCCGTGACGAACTTCGCGCCCGGTTACGCCGCGAATGGCCCGCCGGGGTTCCGGTGCTGACCCAGGCCGCCGTCATGATCGGCGGCTACCTCAAGGTGGAGCGGGATCTGGGCCGGGTCGCTGAGGATGCCGACGTCGAGACTTTGGCCGCCACGCTCATCGGTGCCACGCATCTGCTGTACGCGGACCGCACCGCGCCCGCACCGGAGATCGCGCAGGTGCGGAAGGTGGTGGAGACGGTGATCGGGACGTGAAAAAGGCGGCGAGTCCTCAGTGGACTCGCCGCCTCCTTCGGTGGATCAGGACTGCGCGGCGGTGACGGTGTGCCGCAGCAGCAGCGACGTCGTGACGGGGCCGACGCCGCCGGGGACCGGTGTGATCGAACCCGCGATCTCCTCGACCGCGGCCTGGTCGACGTCGCCGACGAGGCCGCCTTCGGGAGTCGGGTTCGTGCCGACGTCGATCACCACGGCACCGGGTTTGACGTGGTCCGCGCCGATGAAGTGCGCGCGGCCGACGGCCACGACCAGGACGTCCGCGGCCTTGGTGACCGCCGCGAGGTCCTTGGTGCGGGAGTGGCAGACGGTCACCGTCGCGTGCTCGCCGAGCAGCAGCAGCGCGGCGGGCTTGCCGACGATGGTCGAACGGCCCACGACGGCGACCTGGGCGCCGGACAGGGCGACCTGTTCGCGCTTCAGGATCTCCAGCACTGCGGCGGCGGTGGCGGGAGCGTAGGTCGGGAGGCCGGCGGTGAGGCGGCCGAGGCTGACCGGGTTGGCGCCGTCGACGTCCTTGCGCGGGTCGATATGCGCGCCGACGTCGTCGAGCGTCACGCCTTCGGGCAGCGGGGTCTGGCAGATGATGCCGTGGACCGACGGGTCCGCGGACAGTTTGTCGAGCTCGCGGGTGACGTCCGCACCGGTCGGCTTCTCGAGCTGGACCACGCGGCAGTCGACGCCGACCTTCTTCGCGGCACGCTCGATCGAGCGCACGTACCAGGCGGTGGCGTCGTCGTCGGTCGGCACGAGTACGGCCAGCGTCGGGGCGGTGCCCGATTCGCGGAGCTTGGCGGCGGTCTCGGTGACCTCGGCGGTGATGGCGGCGGCGATCGCGCGCCCGTCGATCAGGGTCATCGGGCGAGCCTTTCGCGAACCTGGGCGATCAGGGCGTCGGCGCGCCCGGCCGCGGGGGTGTACTCGGTGAGGCGGGCCTCGGTCTCCTTGCGGAGCTGCTCGTCCGCCATGGACGCGAGGTTGACCTCGACGTTGACCACGCCCGATTCGAGCGCGGACTTCGCGGACGAGGCCGCGACGGCGATGTCGGAGATGACGTTGGTGTTGGCGCCTTCGAGGATCGAGGCGGCGACGTCGATGACCTCGGCGGCGAGGGCGGCCGTGCGCAGCGGCACCTCGGCGGCGCCGACCAGCGCGGCCTGGATCGCGGCCGTGCGGGCCTGCTTCTCCTCGTCGGTGGCCTTGGGGAGCTTGTACGCGGCGACCACGGCGTCGAACGCGGCGGCGTCGTCGGCGGCGAGGCCGAGAGCGCGCGCGCGGAGGTCTTCTGCCTTGGCGAGCGCCTCGGTCATGGTGGCCTCGTGCTCGGCGTACTTCGGCTTGCCGATGGTCAGGTTGCACACCATGGAGACCAGGGCGGCACCGACCGCGGCGTTCATCGCGGCACCCGCGCCACCACCGGGCGTCGAGGCCTTCGATGCCAGCTCGTCGAGCCACTGACCGACCGGTTGAGCCTCCACGCGATGTTCCCTTCCCGCTGGTTTTGCCGTCGCGCCGAAGCCTACCCGTGCGTGCCCGGACAGCCCGAAGGCCACCTTCGCGACGATCAATGTCGGCGAAGGTGGCCTTCGGTGCAGGTGTTCAGGAACGCAGGTACTCCTCCCAAGTGAGCTTCGGCGATACGGCGGGGCCGTCGTCGGCACCGCGGCCGGCGAGGCCGTTGTAGCCGAGGTAGTAGTCGCCCGCCTGGTGCTGCGCGCCGGACGACAGGTCCGGATCGGACAGTGCGATGGCGTGGATGTGGTAGGCGAAACCCTGGTCCGGGGTCCGGACCCAAGCCGCGAAGCCGACCTGGCGCAGCTTCCGCGCGACGTCGGTCCGCGTGGTCGAGGACATGCCCTCGACGCCGATGTCGAGCGCGCCGCCACCGTCGTGCGTCCCGGCCGAAGCACCCACGCCGCCGGGGTTGTACGAGCCCTGCGTGATGGTGAGCTGCCTGCCGAGCAGACCTTCGGCCTTCACCAGCATCGCCTTGGTCCGGGTGTTCATCGTCTTGCCGTGGTAGGTCAGGCGGCTGCCCGCCGAGACCACCGCGGTGACGGTGTAACGGTTCTCGCCCAGCTTCTCGAGCGACGTCTTTCCCGGCAGGCCGGAGGCGTCGATCCCGGTGTAGCCCAGCGACTTCTGGTAGCTGGAGTACGCCGTGATCGTCGATGTGCCGAAATGGCCGTCGACGTATTGCTGGTCGAGCAGCCCCTTGGCGGCCAGCGCCTGCTCCACCAACAGCACACTGTCCTTGGCGCCGGGGGTCAGCGCGCTGTCCGCCCGGCGCGGGTCGATCTGCGCGGCCTTGAGCACCGCTTCCATGCTGGCCGTCGGCAACGCGGTCACTTCGGCGCCGGCCGGTGCGGCCACGCCGAAGGAGAGCGCGGTCGCTGTCGCGAGCACGGCTACCTTGGTCAACAATTCCTGCCTCCTGAACGGATCCGGTTGGTCCGGGCAGCATGGGCAGCGGGAATACAAGGTCCGTACAAACGGATCTTCTTCAGGTTTGGTCGCGGCCGGTGACGAACAAGGTCACCGCCTCGGACAAAGTCCGGCAAGCCGGGTCATCGGGGTGTTTGGCGGCTTCTCGCTCGAGTGGGCGCAGCCGATCTTTCGTGCGGACCGATTTGACCGTTTCGGCGCTTTCGATCGCTTGGATGCCGACGGACAGCGCCTGGTCGCCGTCTCCGCCGAGAACGTGTCCCGTGGCCAGCATGGCCAGGCACAGGGAACGGCTGCGCGCCATTTCGGGACCGTATCCGCGTACGGCGTCGGTGAGCGCGGCGATCGCCTGTCCGACATGGCGGCCACCCCGGCGCAAAGCCAGGTCGGTGTGCACCGAGCCCGCCATCGCGGAAACGTCGACCTCGGTGAAGAACCTCGCCCAGTCGGGTGACTCGACGTCACCCTTCTCGGCGAATTCCTCGCCTGCTTGATCCATCAGCCCGACGGCGAGGTTCGCGTCGCCCTTCTTGGCGTAGGCCCAGCCCTGGTTCGCGCTCAGGATGCTCGCGGCCAGCTTCGAACCGGCTCGCTTCGCGGCGAGCCTGCCCAGCTCGAATTGCGCGAGGGCTTCGTCCATCACTCCGTAATGCAGATCGATCCGGCCTCGCCGGTAATGGATGTTCGCGATCAATTCGGCGTTTTCGCCGTCGGCGGCGAGCTCCAGCGCGACATCGAGATGATGGTGCGCGGCGCCGACGTGACCGCTGTCGAAACACGTCCATCCGGCGAGGTTGTGCAGATCCGCGACCACGGAGAAAAGCCTGGCCCGCAACGGTTCGGAGATCGGCATCGCGAGCATCCGATGACCGCGCCGGATCCGGACCACGACCGCGTCGCGGCACATTCCGCCCCCGCATTGGTAGTCGACGGCGCGGAGCGCTTTCGTCTGTTTTTCCAGCGCCTCGACATCATGGTCCCGCACCCGGTCCGGAATGAGGTGGCGGCGGGAGGCGGCTTCAGGATCTGTCATGGTCGTTAACCCCTGACGTAACCCCAGCGCGATTTCGTGGCTCAAAGCGTAGCTCGGCCGAAGCGCCGCCGCGACTGTCTCACCTCGAAACTCAAAGTGCGCTCAGGTAAGAAGACAGGTAGTTGTACGGGTGTCGTCCAGGCGGAACGAGAGCAACCTGGTAGGACTTCCAGTGGATGCCGAAAGGTCGAGACCCACATGGTGCTAAGTGCTACACCGCCTTCGCGAGCCCGTCTCCGGTTGGTCTCCTCGGAGGACGCGCGTACGACACCCCGGACGGGCGGTCGGGTGGACCGGTACGGCGAGCTCGCCGACCGCCGGCTGGCCGCGATCCTCGCCGCCGAAGACGTGGCGGAGGAACACGGGTTGAGCGCACACGCGCGCACGACCTGCTACGTGCACCGGTGCTGGGTACACCAGTGCATCTCCGATCCGTTGCACGTGCTGGTCGTCACCGGCCATCGCTGGTGCCGGCGCTGCGACCGCACGGTCGACGTCGAGATCGACGAGACCTTTCCCGGATCGGTCGAACTCTCCTGCGACGGCTGTGGTGTCCCGCCGGACACGGTCGCGAACCGCGAGGTGCTCTTCGCTTGCCGGACCAGCCTCGTGGCCATGCACGGAGGCGAAGTGTCGACGCTTTATGTGGTGCCGGACCACTGAATCCGGACTGGGCTGACCGAGCGAACGGGCCACCGGCCTCGTTGACCGCCGGTCGCGGGCGTCCGTAGGGTTTTGGGGTGGGCACCGCGGCCGCAGCAGGCCGGCCGGGCAGCCTCCCCGCCGGGACCACGAGTTTCGTAGGTCGGAAAAGGGACGTCGCCGAGGTCAAAAGACTGCTGTCCAAGGCGAGGCTCGTGACCCTGACCGGGGTCGGCGGCGTCGGCAAGACGACGCTGGCCCTGCACACCGCCGCCGAACTGCGCCGGGCCTTCCCCGACGGTGTCTGGTTCGTCGAACTCGCGGATCTGACCGACCCTGATTTGCTGGCTCACACGGTGCTGGAGGCGCTGGGAGTCCGCGACGACACGGGCCGTGACCAGGTGGACGTGCTCGCGGATCACCTGCGGGAGCGCCGGATCCTGGTGATCCTGGACAACTGCGAGCACCTGATCGAGGTCTGTGCGGCGTCGGCGGATCGGCTGCTGAGGGTGTCGCCGGGACTTCGTTTCCTCGTCACCAGCAGGGAACGGCTCGGGATCCGGGGAGAGCACCTCTGGCAGGTCGCGCCGTTGTCGCTGCCCGAGCCCCGGATCCCGCTGCGATCGGGGGCCTGGCGTGGCTATCCGGCGATGGCGTTGTTCGCCGAACGGGCGGCCGCGGTCGAGCCGGGCTTCGTCGTCACCGACGAAAACCAGGCTTTGGTCGCGAACGTGTGCCGGATGCTCGCGGGCATACCGCTGGCGATCGAACTGGCCGCGGTCCGGGTACGGGCGCTGTCGCTCGACGATCTGGCGAACCGGCTGGCGGACAACTTCCACCTGCTCGCCAAGGGGGAACGCGGCGGACTGCCCAGGCACCAGACGCTGCTGGCGGCGGTGGAATGGAGCCACGACCTGTGCGGAGCCGCCGAGCGGATCCTCTGGGCTCGGGCGTCGGTCTTCGGGGGCGGGTTCAGCTTGTCCGCGGCCGAATCCGTCTGCGCCGGGGAGGGGCTGTCCGCTCGGTCGGTGCTCGGGCACCTGGCCGGGCTGGTGGACAAGTCGGTCCTGCTCGTCGAACGCGACGGCGACCGGACGCAGTACCGGCTGCTGGAGCCGCTTCGTCAGTTCGGCAGGGCGAAGCTGCACGGAATGGGTGACGAGGACACGGTCCTGCGCCGCCATCGGGACTACTACCTCGCGCAAGCCGAGCGGAGCGAGCGGGACTGGTTCGGGCCGAAGCAGGCGGAGATCTGCGCGCGGACCAAACTGGAGCACGCGAACCTGCGTGCCGCGCTCGACTACTGCCTCGCCACGCCGTCCGAAGGCAGGACCGGGTTGAAGCTCGCGGGCACGTTGTGGTTCTACTGGGCGGGCTGCGGTGTGCTGGGGGAGGGGAGGCACTGGCTCGACCACGCGCTCGAAGCCGTCCGAGAAGGCAGCAAAGACCGCCTGAAAGCCTTGTGGGTCAACGGATACGTGTCAACGCTGCAGGGTGACGTCGCGCGTGCGGTGACTCTGTTGGGGGAGTGCCGCACCGAAGCGGGCAGGGTCGGGGACGAGGCGGCGCTCGCCTACGCGATCCACCGCCTGGGTTGCAACGCGCTGGTCGGCGACGACGTCGGCTACGCGAAGGACCTGTTCCAGGACGCCCGGATCCGCTATCGACGGCTGGGCGAGATGAACGGCAACGTGATGCTGGCCGGAATCGAGATGGCGATCGCGTCGATATTCCTCGGCGAGTTGGAGGAGGCCGCGGAGCTGTGTGAAGAGGCGCGCGCGATCGGCGCCGCGCATGGCGAGGAATGGGCCTACGCCTACGCGATCTACGTGCTGGCGCTCGTGGCGCTGAACCGGGGCGAGCTCGAGCCGGCGATCGGTTACGCGCGCACCTGCCTGAGGATCAAGCGCACCTTCAACGATCTGCTCGGCATGGTGTTGTCGATCGAGGTGCTCGCGTGGATCGAGTCGTCGCTGCGGCATTGGGTGCGCGCGGCGACCCTGCTCGGCTGCGCCGGGCGGATCTGGCAATCGGTCGGCTACCCGATGTTCGGCTCGAAGTATTTCGGTGCCCCGCACGGTGACTGTGAGGCGCGGACCCGCGAGGCGCTCGGTGACAGCCGGTACGCGGCCATGTCGCGGCACGGGAGCGAGTTCACGTTGGAAGAGGCCGTCGCCTTCGCGCTCGACGAAGCCGAGGGCACGGAGAGCGGTCCCGCCGCCGAGGTCGAGACGGTGCTCACCGACCGAGAGCACGAGGTCGCGCTCTTGATCACCGACGGCCTGTCCAATCGGGAGATCGCCGATCGGCTGGTGATCTCCCGCCGCACCGCCGAGGGCCACGTCCAGCGCATCCTGCGGAAGCTGGACTTCGATTCCCGTGCGCAGATCGCGGCCTGGGTGACCCGAACGGCGGTGCGAGGCGATCGGAACGGCGGTACTTCGAGGGGCCGTCCGGAGTAGTCAGTGGTTTGGACCACCAGTGTTACCGAAGCGTGATCTGGACATATCGCACGGACGGCTACTTTGTTGTGGCGCGCAACGAATTGCTTCGCCCGTGGATTTCCAACGCCGGAGGTGTCACGACGTGAACCGGATCTTTGTGCAGCCCGAACGGCGGAAAGGGTTCCGGGGCGCGCTCGCCCTCGGCCTTTCCGCACTCCTCATCGCGGCGGGAATCGGCGGTGCCACCGCCGCGGCCGCCGACTACAGCCAGAGCGCCGCGTCGTTGAACGCGACCCAGGCGCAGTTCTCCTTCACGCCGGCGAGCCCCGCGCGCTACGTCGACATCCACTACACCGGCGTTCCGGGAGTGGGGCAGCAGAACGTCCGCATGACCGACAACGGGGGCACGTGGCGGCACACCGTCGGCTCGCTGTCGGCCGGCACGGTGCTCGACTACTGGTTCACCTACGAGAAGAACGGGCCGCAGTACGACACCCCGCACTTCACGTACACCCACGGCGGCAGCGGCACGACGGTCGCGTCACCGACCTTCGATCCGCCGGGCGGCAGTTACCCGAGCGCCCGTTCGGTGACGCTGTCGAGCGCGACCTCCGGCGCGACGATCCGGTACACAGTGGACGGTTCCACGCCGACGGCGTCGTCCACTGTGTACACCGGGCCGATCACGGTCTCCGCGTCCTCGACGATCTCCGCGATCGCCCTCAAATCCGGCTCGGCGAACTCCCCGGTGGCGTCGGCGAGCTACACGATCGGATCGACACAGGCGACCTGCCCGGCTCAGGCCGAGGTGCCGGACTTCGGCCCGAACGTGCGGATCTTCGACCCGGGGATGTCCGCGGCGTCGATCCAGTCCCGGCTCGACGCGGACTTCAATGCGCAGAAGGACACCCTGACCGCGCAGTTCACCGAGCGCCGGTACGCGCACCTGTTCAAGCCCGGTGTGTACAACGGCATCCACGACAACGTCGGCTATTACACCTCGGTCGCCGGCCTCGGGCAGAACCCGGGCGACGTGGTGATCAACGGTGACGTGACCGTCGACGCGTTCAACGAGTCGGACAAGGGCGTGGCGCTGCAGAACTTCTGGCGCTCTGCGGAGAACCTCGCCGTCGTCCCGAGCAGCGGCTCGACCCGCTGGGCCGTCGCGCAGGCCGCGCCGTTCCGCCGGATGGACATCCGAGGAGGACTCCAGCTCTACCCGGCCAGCTACGGGTTCGCGAGCGGCGGCTACACCGCCGACACCAAGGTCTCCGGACAGGCCGCGTCGATCTCGCAGCAGCAGTGGTACACCCGGGACAGCAGTTACGGCAGCTGGGACGGCGGTGTCTGGAACATGGTCTTCTCCGGAACGAGCGGCGCTCCCGCGAACACCTTCCCGAACCCGCCGGAGACGACGCTTGGCACCACGCCGGTGTCCCGCGACGTCCCGTACCTCTACCTCGACGGCTCCGGCAAGTACCGCGTGTTCCTGCCCTCCTTGCGCACCAACGCTTCCGGACCGAGCTGGGCCAACGGCGGTACCCAGGGTTCTTCGCTGCCGATGAGCCAGTTCTACGTGGTGAAGGCGGGGGACACGGCGTCGTCGATCAACACCGCGCTTTCCCAGGGCTGCAACCTGTTCTTCACGCCCGGCGTCTATCACCTGAACCAGACGCTGAACGTGACCAAGGCGAACACCGTCGTCCTCGGTGTCGGCTACCCGACGCTGGTGCCGGACAACGGCGTCGACGCCATGAAGGTCGCCGACGTGGACGGCGTCCGGCTCAAGGGGCTGCTGTTCGACGCGGGAACGACCAACTCGCAGTCGCTGCTCACGGTCGGACAGGCGGGCTCGACCGCGAACCACGCGGCGAACCCGACGACCTTGCAGGACGTGTTCTTCCGGATCGGCGGTCAGATCGCAGGGAAGGCGACGAACAGCCTGATCGTCAACAGCCGTGACACGATCATCGACCACATCTGGGCCTGGCGGGCCGACCACGGCAACGCGGGCACCTACGGCTGGACGATCAACACCGGCGACACCGGCGTGGTCGTCAACGGCGACAACGTGCTGGCGACCGGCCTCTTCGTCGAGCATTACCAGAAGTACCAGGTGATCTGGAACGGGCAGAACGGCAGGACGATCTTCTTCCAGAACGAGATCCCCTACGACGTCCCGGACCAGGCGGGCTGGAAGAGTCCCAACGGGCTCAACGGGTACGCCGCCTACAAGGTGGGGGACACCGTGACCACGCACGAGGCGTGGGGGCTGGGCAGCTACTGCTTCTTCAACGACAACCCGTCGGTGAATCTGTATCACGCGTTCGAGGTGCCGAACCGCTCCGGCGTCCGGTTCCACAATCTGGTGACGGTCTCGTTGAACTACAAGGGGACCATCACTTACGTGATCAACGACGCCGGGGCGGTGACGCCGCCGGACACGCGGCCGAGCAACCTGGTGAGCTACCCGTAACTCCCGGGCGCGGCACCGCACTCACGTGATCGAGGGCGGAACTCGCGTGATCAGCGGCGGTACACCCCGAGTGCGGCCTCCAATCATGCGAATCACGTCTCTGATCACGCGAGTCGCGCCTTCGCGCACGCCGCGCCTGTGTCCAGTCCTTCACGGAATTCGGATCAGTAGGTACACAGGACACGGTTGGCCCTAACCCGAAACGCCAGTCACGACCACCGGGGCGGGCACCTGAAGTACATGAAGGCCCCCTTCCTTGCGTCTAGCGCAAGGAAAGGGGCCTTCATGTACTTGGGAAGGTGTGAAGGTCGAGTTTCCTCGGCTGAGCCGAGGGAAGGAGGCCTTCACGCGCCGCCGTGGTGGTTGTTGTGGTTGCTGGTGCAGGTGGGCTGCAGGTGGCGGTCTCTGAAGGTAGTGAAGGCCTCCTTCACTACCTTCAGGGTAGGCAAGGGGGCCTTCACGGACTTTCGACCAGCAGGAACAGAGTCGCGGCACCGCACTCACGTGATCGAGGGCGGAACTCGCGTGATCACAGGCGGAACATCCGAGTGCGGCCTCCAATCACGCGAGTCACGTCCCTGATCACGCGAGTCACGCTTTCGGCTTCTTGTATAACGCCCTATACCGCCCAGCGCTGGGCATCCGTCAGCATCCATGGTTAGGCTCAAAGCCATGACCAGCAGCGATGCCTCCGCCGTCGTCGAAGAACTGCGCACTCTCTTCCGTTCCGGTGTCACGAAACCGGTGGAGTGGCGGCGTACGCAGCTCACGGGCCTGCGGAAGCTCCTGTCCGAGCAGTCGGACGTCTTCCTCAAGGCGCTCTACGCCGATCTGCGCAAGAACGCCGCCGAGGCGAAGCGCGCGGAGATCGCGCTCGTGCGGAACGAGATCGACCATACGCTGGAGAATCTCGACTCCTGGCTGAGCCCGGAGCCCGCCGGCCTGCCGTATCCGCTGCGACCGGCCGACGGCCGCGTCGTTCGCGAGCCGCTCGGGGTCGCGCTGATTATCGGGCCGTGGAACTATCCGCTGCAACTGGTACTCGCGCCGCTGGTCGGCGCGCTGGCGGCGGGCAACTGCGCGGTCGTCAAGCCGAGTGAGCTGTCGCCGAACACCTCGGCCGCGATCGCGGAGCATCTGCCGAACTACGTCGAGGGCGTCCGTGTCGTCGAAGGCGCGATCCCCGAGACGACGGCGTTGCTGGAGCAGAAGTTCGACACCATCTTCTACACCGGCAACGGGACGGTCGGGCGGATCGTCATGGCCGCGGCGGCGAAGCATCTCACGCCGGTCACGCTGGAGCTGGGCGGGAAGAGCCCGGCGATCGTCGAGCCGGGGGCGGACCTCGCCGTGACCGCCCAGCGGCTGGCCTACGGCAAGTTCGCCAACGCGGGCCAGACCTGCGTCGCGCCCGACTACGTCCTCGCGATCGGCGACACCGGCCCGAAGCTGGCGGAACACCTGGCCGAGACCGTCCGAGCGATGTTCGGCGACGACCCGGCCACCAGCGAAGCCTACGGCCGGATCATCTCGACCCGGCACCATGACCGGCTCGCCGCCTTGCTCGACAACGGAACCGTGGTCGTCGGTGGTCAGGCCGATCGCGACGAGAAGTACATCGCGCCGACCGTGCTCACCGATGTCCCACCGGACGCCCCGGTGATGCGGGACGAGATTTTCGGCCCGATCCTGCCGATCATCGACGTACCCGACATCGACGCGGCGCTGGCGTTCGTCAACGAACGCGACAAGCCGCTGGCGCTCTACGCCTTCACCGAATCGGAGGAAACCAAGCGCAGGATCGAGACGGAGACCTCGTCGGGCGGGCTGGTGTTCGGCGCGGCGATCATCCATCTCGCGGCGCCGGAACTGCCGTTCGGTGGGGTGGGGGAGAGCGGGATGGGCCGCTATCACGGGCGCTATTCGATCGAGAACTTCAGCCACGTGAAGGCGGTGCTGGACAAGCCGCTCGCGGGATGATCAGCGTCCTTCGCGGCTGCCCTCGTAGGCGCGCTCGCGTAACGCGGTGAGCCAGCGGGGCCGCAGCTCCCAGCCGGGGGGAGCGTTCAGCATCGGATCGAAGGCGGGGCGCGGGGCGTCTTCGTCCACCTCATGGAGGGTGAGCGTCGCGCAGGGCTTCCGATGCCCGTTCGCGCGGACGGTCTCGACGAGGTAGGTCACCGGTCCTTCCTTCACCAGTCGACTCAAGGCGTCGAGTGAGGCTTCGGCGCGCCGCGGCGTTTCCGCGCGTGCCGACAGCCAGACCTGCTCACCGTTCACGCGATAGGGCAACAACGAGCTGAAGCGGCCGGTGGTCCAGGATCGCGCCGGCCGCGGCACCACCCGGACAGCCGAAGTGGTCAAGGTGAGGTCCCACGGATCGCCGTCGGCGGCGGGAACGCGGACCGCCAGCCCCAGCGCGTCGGGTACACGACCCGGGAGACCGGCCCCTTTGGACATTCGCACGGTGACGGTCACCGGCTCCGGCGGCAGCGCGAGGTCGTCGCGGCTCAAAGCGTGAAGCTCGCCTTTGAGCAGTAGGCCGTTCGGGTGGAACGCTCGTGCTCCGCGCAGTGCGGAGAGGGCGTGGAAGCCGGCCCGGAAAAGCCTGCCGACCGGCCCTGCCTGCGGTGCGTCGTGCTCGGCCACGATTTTCGTCCTCCTTGCCAGATGAGTACCTGGCGGTGGCTACCCCGGCGGCCCCGGATTACACGGGAATTCCCACGAATTCGAAAACACAGATTCCCCGGTGTGACCGGCTCCGCCACGGGTACTCGACGTTCCAGAAGCTCATTCCACCTGGATCGGAGGAAATCATGACTGCATCGCCGGCCACCGTTCGGCGGGCTCCGCGCCAGCTCATCGCCCTCGGCGTGGGCGCGGTCTTCCTGCTCGTCGGCATTCTCGGCTTCATGCCCGGCATCACGACGAACTACGAGCAGCTGAGCGGTGCCGGGCACGAGTCCGGCGCTCTGCTGCTGGGCGTGTTCCAGGTTTCGATCCTGCACAACATCGTCCATCTGGCGTTCGGCGTCGCGGGCATTCTGCTGGCCCGGACGGCGAGCGGCGCGAAGGCGTTCCTCGTCGGCGGCGGGGTGATCTACCTCGTGCTGTGGCTGTACGGACTGCTGATCGACCACGGGTCGGCGGCGAATTTCGTGCCGGTCAACAGCGCCGACAACTGGCTGCACCTCGGGCTGGCCGTCGGGATGATCGCGCTCGGGCTCATTCCGCTTTCCGGTTCGAAGGCGCCGATCGCCGACTCCCGCTGACCCGTTCTTCTCAAATATTCGGAGGTAATCAGTGTTCCGTCACACCAAATCGCTCCAGTTCGAGGCCAAGCCGGAAAAGCCGGACGCTTTGTACGCCCGAAAGCTGCAGGAGCTCATCGGCGGCGCCTACGGCGAAATGACCGTGACCATGCAGTACCTCTTCCAAGGTTGGAATTGCCGGATCGAGGGCAAGTACAAGGATTTGATCATGGACACGGCGACCGAGGAGATCGGGCACGTCGAGATGCTCGCGACGATGGTCGCCCGGCTGCTGGAAGGGGCACCCGCCACCACGGTGGCCGAGGCGGCGAAGGATCCGGCCACCGCGGCGATCCTGGGCGGGATGGACCCCCAGCAGGCGATCATCTCCGGTGGCGGCGCCACCCCCAGTGACAGCCAGGGCTACCCCTGGAACGGCCGCTACGTCGTCGCGTCTGGCAATCTGCTGGCCGATTTCCGGGCGAACGTCGCGGCCGAGGCGCAGGGCCGGTTGCAGACGGCCCGGCTGTACAACATGACCGACGACCCGGGCGTGAAGGCCATGCTGCAGTTCAACCTCGCCCGCGACACGGTGCACCAGAAGCAGTGGCTCGCCGCGATCGAGGAGCTCAAGGCCGACGGCCTGGAAAGCGACATCGCGCCGACAGCGTTGTTCGACGAAGAGAACCAGGACCACAACAACACCGTGTGGCATCTGTCCGACGGGCCGGACGGCGCGAAGGGCGGCTGGAGCTTCGGCGAGGACGGGATCGAGTACCTGATGGATCCGGAGCCGCTCGGCGGTCCGGGCACCGCTCCGAAGCCCGATCCCGCGCTGTTCGGCACCTATGCGCCGCTGCAGGACGCCGTCGGGACGGTCAAGGGCAAGGCCAAGGACGCGAAGAAGAAGGCCACGAAGTCACGGAAGAGCTAATCCCGTTCGCGATGGGGCTCACGGTCCGTGGAGTGCTGGAGATGTCGCGAAAGCCACTTTCGCAACCTTCAACGTTGCGAAAGTGGCTTTCGAAACCCCCGCGGCGACGGCCGAGGCCGAGTCTCGACCGTAGGCACCTAAGACCCCCACTCACGAGGCGTGCCCCCTGCAGTCCGTGAAGGCCTCCTTGCCTACCTTCAGGGTAGGGAAGGAGGCCTTCACGGACCTGCGGCCAACCGCCACCCGATTCAGTAGGTACCTAATGCAGCCTTGGGTCCAACCGTCCTTACCCCTTACGAGGTCTGCGTGGAGCCGGAGGCGGCGGCACCGTCTTCGCCAGGACGATGTCCGCCAGCCGGATCTTCGAGAGTCCGCGTTTGGTCTCCACCGTGCATTCCGTCTCGTCACGGGAGCGCAGGTAGCCGAGGGCGTCGGTGAATCCGCCTTCGATCCGGTACCGCACGACGACCCTCGTGCCGACCGGGACGTCCGGGAGGGTCACCGGTTCAGGTGCGCGGTGAGCTCGTCGTCGCTCGGCTCGACCAGATGGGTGCCGTCCGGCCAGACGATGGTCGGGATCCGCCGCTCACCGTTCTGCAACGCGCGGACCGTCTCCTCCGCGCCGGAGTCCGCTTCGACGTCGATGTAGTCGTACTCGACGCCCTTCGAGTCCAGCAGGGCCCGGCTGCGTTTGACGTCGGGGCACCAGCCGGCGCCGTACACGATGAGGTCGCTCATGGCTCACAGCATGCCAGGTCGCGGTCCGGCGGCGTGTTCGGCGAGGGCCGCACGGTCGGCGAGCCCGGTCTTGGCGAGCAGGCTCGCGACATGCTTCTCGACCGTCCGGGGCGAGATGTGCAGGCGGGCGCCGATGTCCTTGTTCCCCATCCGCTCGGCGAGCAGCACGAGCACCTCGTATTCGCGCACGGTGACTCCGGCCGCGCGCAGGTCGCCGGGTACGCGGTCGACCCCGGAGCGCCGCTGCCGGACGGGCGCGCCGAGCTTGCGGAGCAGGGTCCGGCAGGCGGCCGCCACCGCTTGGATGTCCCTGCCGTGGAAATACTCTTCGGCCTCCTTGAGCCAGCCTGCCGGATCGCCCCAGCCGTCGGCGGCGGCCGGCTCGGCGATGAGCCTGAGCCCGAGATGGCGGGCCAGAGGATAGGGCGCCGACGTCTCCAGCGCGGAGGCCACCGCTCGTTCGGCTTCGGCCGCGTCACCGCGCCTGCCGTGCTCGACGGCGCGCGCGAATTCGACGAACTGCCGGTTCCACCGCATCCCGCTCACCGCGGAGCCGTCCTCCGGGCAGGGCGCGCCGCCGAGGGTGTCGACGAGCGCCCGGAGCCCGTGCTGGCCGGCGAGGTGGAACCGGCTCGGCCGCCGGTCCTCCAGCTCGACGACCTGGCCGAGTTCGCGGCGGGCCCGGTCGAAGTCCTCTTCGAGCAGGGAACAGAAGACCCGCGCCAGCCCGATGCTGAGCACCATCTCCTGCGCGTTCTCGCCGCCGCTCTCGCGGAAGTCGTCGAGTGCCTGCTCCATCGCGGGACGGTCCGCGCGGTGCCCGGCCGACATCGCCCTCGTCATATGCGCGTACTGCAGCAACGCGGTCAGCCGGAGCCTGCCCAGCACGGCGAGGTTCTCCGCGAGGAGCGAGTGCGCGGTGCCGAAATCGCAGCGCAGGATCGCGTGCATGGTGCGTACGGAATCGACCGCGCAGTGCAGCGTGATCGACCCGGTCCGCTGGGCGTCGGCGCGGGCGAGCAGCAAGGTCTGCTCGTCGCCGTTCATCAGCACGCGATGTCCGCCGAGCCGGACCAGCGCCTGGGTCCGCAGATGGTGCAGATGGTTGTCCTCGGCGGTCCGCCGCGCGAGTTGCATGTAGTGCTCGGATTCGCTGAGATCCCGTGACAGCGCGAGCATCCCGAGCACCTGCAACGCCTGGCAGACGACGAACGGCTGCTCGGTCGCCTCGGCGACCTTCCACGCCTGACGCGCGAGCCGCTCGGCCGTTCCGGTCTTGCCGGGGACGTCGAGCCAGAGGTTCGCTTCGACGGCGTCGAGTGCCGCCTGCTGAGCGGGGGTGATCGCCGAGCCGAGCGGAGCACGGGCACGTTCGATCTGGCCGAGGCATTCGTCGTGCCGTCCCGCGATGTAGGCGGCCCAGGCCAGCTGGGTGCGCAGTTTCGCGGCCCTTTCGAGTGTGCCGATCTCGCCGAACGCCGCGGAAAGCTCGACGGCCCGGTCGAACTGACCGGTCTGCCCGAGCGCGTGCACCAGTGTCTCCAGCACCTCGGCCCGATCGCCCGCGTCGGCCCCGGCGAGCAGGTCGAGGGCCTTGGTGAGCATCGTGACCGCGGAGTCCGCGGCACCCGCGTCGAGAGCGCGACGGCCGGTCTCCGCGAACAGCCTGCCCGCCGCCCGCTCGTCCAGGGCGGTCAGCCGGAGCGACGCGACGAGCGCGCACAGGTCGCCCGGCAGTCCCGGGTACAGCTCCTCGACGGCGTCGGCGGTCTGCCGGGCGAGTTCCGCCTTCCGCGCCGGTGACTGGCGCGCCAGCAACGCTTCCGCGGTCAGCGGATGGCGGAAGGCGTACCAGCCTGGCGTCATCTCGTCGGTGGTCACCAGGTTCGCGGAGACCGCGGCGCCGAGGTGGTTGTGCAGTGTCCGGTCGTTGGTCCCGGTGACCTTCTGCACCACGGTCAGGGGGAAGCGGCGGCCGATGATCGCCGCGACCGAAAGCAGTTCGCCGGCCTGCTCGCCGAGTTGCTCCATCCGGGCGCCGATACTGGTGACCAGCGCGGCGGGAACGCGGGCACGGAGTTCGCCGATGACGCGCCAGCCGTCACGGCCTTCGACCAGCAGACCGTCGTTCACCATGCCGTGGAGCAGTTCCTCGACGATGAACGGAAGACCGGCGCTGTTGCGCCACAACAGTTCCGTCGCGGTCGACGGCAGCAGACCCGGCTCGGTCTCGAGGCAGGCGGCGGCGAGCGCGTGGGTGTCGGCGAGCCCGAGCCTGCCGAGTTCGACGACGGCGCAGCTCATCCGCTGCGCTCCGGAGGTCGCCAGGCGCAGCGCGTCGGAGGGCTCGTTGCGGAGCGTGCCGACGAACAGGGTCTGCGCCGCGGGCAGGTTGTCGACGAGGTATTCGAGGATGAACAGCGTCTCGGCGTCGGCGTCCTGGAGATCGTCGAGGACCAAGAGCGCGCCGCGGTCGCGGCTGGTGACGGCCAGCAGCCGGAACACCGCTTCGGCGAGCACCATCAGGGAGCCCGACTCCCGGGGCCGGTCTCCTCTGCTCCAATCGGGGATGAGCTGGGCGAGCACGGGGATGAACGGGTCGAGTTCGGTCGCCTCCGGCGGGCCCCCGCCGCGGAAATGCGAAAGCAATGCCTGGGTGAGCGGACGGAACGGGACGAGCGGGCCGATCGAACTGGCCCTGCCCTGCAACACCGGGACGTCGGCGGCGACCGCCCGCGAGGCGGCTTCGACGGCGAGCCGGGATTTGCCGATGCCGCCTTCGCCCACGAGGAAGATCGCGCCGCCGCGACCCGCGATGGCGCGATCGAGAGCCCCGGAGAGCTCGGCCAGTTCGGCGTCGCGGCCGATCACCCGCGACGAACGGATACCCACCGCCGTGACTATAGCGAGCGGATTCCGCTGTCACGGCCAAAAGTTGATCACGAAGGCGGGCGGCGCGAGCCCGCCTCCGTGAGCCTGTCTCTAAATCCAGCCGCCGGTGAAGACGCTGACGACGGACGGCGAACCGGTGTCCGTGGACAGGGTGGCGAGCGGGTTGGCGCTCAGCCGCGGCTTGCTGCCCGCCAGCGCGTGGTTGCGCGAGCCGACCTCGAGGGCGCGCGGCAGGTTCACGGCGCCGAGGACGTCTTCGGTGGCGGGCAGATCTCTTTCGTACATGTGGTTCTTCTCCTCATACTCGGTTTACCGGCGGAAAAACGGTGGCCGCGGGATGCGGCCGGTCGGGGCGGAGCAGGAGCGCGGACGGGACCCGGTCGCCGAATCCCAGCCGCAGCAGGCCGTAGCCGATCCCCGCCAGGCCACTCAGCAGCCCTGGCGAGGGGACCGCGCCGGGTGTCCCGCAGCGGGCACCGCGCTGGTCGATGGCGGCGAGCAGATGACCGGTCCGGCGGCGTACCGCGGCCGCGGCGCCAGTGTGCCCGTTCTCCGCCAGCACGCACAACACGTCCAGCACTCCGGACTCGCCGTGGCACAGGCTGAGATCCTTGAGCGGTGCCCTGTCAGTCAGCCGTCTGATCGTCCGGTCCAGGTCCCTGGCGTGTTCGGGCTCGGGCAGGTGCGCGGCCATTCCGAGGGCGTCGCCCGCGAGTCCGTCGCACCAGCCTCCGGTGCTTTCCGCCCGATCGTCCGCCTTTCCGGGTGGTTCTTCGCCGGGACGGTCGTGTGCCCGCAGGACCCAGTCGATCCCGGCCGAACCGCGGGCGAAGGCCCTCTCCGATGGACGTTCGCGTTCGAGCAGTTGTGCGGCGTAGCGGTCGGCTCGCGCCAGCGCCGTCTCCAGTCCTGTTTGGACATACACCGAACGCATCGAGGCGACACCGCCCGCGAGTCCGGTCGTGAACCCGGATGGCGTTTCGGAGGTCGCCTCGGGCATCAGCTCGACGGCCTGCTCGATGAGATCACCCGCGGGAAGCCCGACCAGGGTGCTGAGCCGGGCGATCGTGTACGCGACACCGCCGAGCCCGAGAAGCCCGCCGCAGCCGGCGGTGGCGGCCAATTCGCGATCGGCGCGGAGGGTGGCGAAGAGGCCAGGAAGCGGGCTGATCGCGTACGCGGCCAGATCGCGGTATCGCGCGATCCCGGTCAGCTCGGCGAGCTGGGCGAGGAACAACGCCACACCGCAGTAGCCCTCGCCGAGCCCCGCGCCCATCGGGAGAACGGTCCAGTAACGGTCGTCGACGAGTTCGATACCGAGCCAGTTGGAGCGGTGCTCGTCGGAGAAGGCGTTGGCGACGATCTGGTCGGCGATCCCGCACGCGGTGACCAGCAGCCGTTCCGCGTCCGGCGCCTGATTCGGCACCGCCGTTTCCGCGGTCTCGCCGCCGCCGTGGTGGCCGTCGGCCGCCGTGCTGATGGCGAGAGTGGCCGAGATCAGCCATTCCTGGTCCCGCTGGTCGAGCGGATCCATGTCGGCGACCTTCGCCAGCACGGTGTCCAGCGACGGATGTTCGACGACCCCTTCGACGCTTTCGCCACGCGAATCCAGCAGCGACGTCGAACCGGGGTTCGAGGTGAACATCGGCACGTCGCCCGCCCACAGATCGTCCCGCTCGTGCGGCACCAGCCGGAGCAGCTTCTCCTCCCGCACCGAGTCCTCTTCGAGCAGGTCGAACGCTTGGTCGCGGTCGGCGGCGTCGCGCAGCAGGTCGGGATGGGTGGTCTCATCCAGCAGGCGGGAGTAGAAGTTCGTCGGCCGGATGAGTACCCGGATGGGGTCCTCGGCGCAGCGCCGGAGAAGCTCGGCGAGTTCGTCCCGTCCGGTGGAGATCGCGTCGTAGCCGAGCCGGAATCCGGCCAGCAACGCCGCGCTGTGTTCGGCGGGGGCGACGTCGCGACCGTCGAGGCGGGGCAGGTTGTTGCTTCCGGCGAGTTCGCCGCGCACCCGGACCAGCCGCATCCGGTCGGTCCCCGCGTCGGCCCAATCGACCCGGTCGGTGGGCAGTTTTCCACCGCGGCCGGCGAGTCCGGAGATGTCGACGGCACCGTGCTCGCCGGCGAAGAGCTGCGGGAGCAGCAGCGTGCGCTGCACCGACCGCGCGAGCATCGCCGCCGCGGGATCGCCCTCCGGCGGGACGGGCGGGGACGGCTGGAACAGGGTCTCGATGTCGATCAGCACCGGCTGGTCGCCGCAGGCGATGATGTTCTCGTAGTGGACGTCGGTGGCGTCCAGCGCGTGCAGGAGCGCCAGAAGGATGCCCTGCCTGCGGTAAAAGCGGTCGACGTCGCCGAGGTCGGCGCACGGCCGATGTTCGACGAACCGGAGCCAGCCGTATCCGTCACGCGTCAGCGCGTCGGCGGTGCGCAGTTCGAGCCCGGGCAGTCGTTTGTTGAGCTGTTCGACGACGTCGGTGAAGCGCTCGTGCAGGATCAGCGAGCGCGGTTTGTAGATCACCTTGGCGCCGCTGGAGAAGCGGAGCAGTTTGACCGAACGTCCGCGGGCGTGCGAGTCACCGAACCCGCCCGCGACCTCGACGAGCGTGCCGAGTTCGCCGTCGATGACCGAACAGGGCAGCACGGCCGCGTCGGCCGAGAACCGGGCGAGCGTTTCGGCGTGGGCTTTGGCGGCGTACAGGCATGCCTGGGCCAGGAGCCGGGCCAGCACCGGGTACTCGCCGAACAACTGGACCAGCCCGGCCGGAGTGGATTGCCGGCGCACGAAATCCGAGAAGCGCTCTTCGGGCGTCTCGCCCTGGAGAGCTCCGGCCTTGCGGGCGCGATGGAGTTCGAGGACCAGCGTGCGGACCGAGAGGTTGAGCAGGTGCTGGTCGAGTTGCGTGGCGAAACCCTGGCGAAGCGCATCGACGTCGGCGCCGGGGAGATCGTCCGGGACGGCGTTACGCGAGGCTGCGTCGACGAGAGACCTGAAGACCCCGGCGAACTGCACACGCCAGTCACCGACTGGGGGGCGCTCCGGCAGAAGCGTGGTGACAGCGTGTTCGGCGAAGTCGGCCCAGAGGGGCTTGTCCGCTGTCCGTTCGCGCGGGGTCCGGCCGTGGTCCCACCACCTCGGAGGCAGGGACGTCGCCGATGGTGGGGGCGTCACGGCGGTAATGCTTTCAGCCCGGCGCGGTACGCACATGGGGGCGGCACCCCCACATTCAGCGCACACACGAAGATGTCCGGAGAGTGACCGCCGGGCACGGACGGTGGCCGTTCGACGCCGCACCGGAATATGGGGTCCCGGCACCCATGCGCGGGCACCGGTCCCGGTCGCACCATGGTCGGGCGGGGCCGGACGCGGGCCGGTTTCTGGGGGTCCGGCCCGCGCCGGCGAGGGGCTCCTCGGGCATGATCGGCTCATGCGCGTCTTGTCGGAGAGCCAGCTCGGTTCCGTTCTCGCGGGCGTGCCCGCTTCGCGTCCGCGAGTGGTGGTGAGCGGGAACTTCGCCACGCCGATGCGGGCGCTGAAGGTGCTGGACGCGGCACTGGCCGAGTACCGCTTGTTCGCGTTGAACGCGCAGGCCGGCATGCCGGACCGTGAGGGTGTCCTGCTGGAGACGCCGTTCGTGGGCGCGGGTATGCGCGGCCGTCCCGGACTGCGGTACTTCCCGTCGCGGCTGTCGCTGGTGCCGCAGCTGCTCAAGCACTCGCTGCCGCCGGACGTCGTCCTGCTGCACACCTCGGCCCCGGTGGACGGCGTGGTGTCGCTGGGTACGGAGGTGAACATCCTTCCGGCCGCCATCGAGGCGGTGCGGGCCCGCGGCGGCCTGGTCGTCGCGCAGCTCAACCCGGAGATGCCGTTCACCTACGGCGACGGTGTCGTGCCGGTCGACGAGATCGACTACGGCATCGAGGTGGTGGAGCCGCTGCTGTCGCCGGTCCCGCGGCCGGTGGGGGACACGGCGCGGACCATCGGTGAGCGGGTGGCCGGGCTGGTCGAGGACGGCGCGACCCTGCAATTGGGCATCGGCGGGATCCCCGACGCGACCTTGGCGGCGGTGACCGGACGGCGCGGGCTCGCGATCTGGTCGGAGATGTTCAGCGACGGCGTGCTCGCACTCGACCGAGCGGGGGCTCTCGATCCGGCGGAACCGGTGACGGCGTCGTTCGTGTTCGGCAGTGCGGAGCTGTACCGCTGGCTCGACCGCAATCCGCGGATCCGCCTGCTGCGTACGGAAAAGACGAACGATCCCGCCGTGATCGCCCGCCAGCGAGGTCTGGTCTCGGTGAACAGCGCCCTCGAAGTCGACCTGTACGCCCAGGCCAACGCGAGCCGGGTGCGAGGGGCGATCTACTCGGGGTTCGGCGGGCAGACCGACTTCGTGGTCGGGGCCCTGCATTCGCCCGGTGGCCGGGCGATCATCGCGCTGCCGTCGTGGCATCCGAAGGCCGACGTTTCGACGGTCGTGCCCCGGCTGACCGGTCCGGTGACGTCGTTCCAGCACAGTTTCGTGGTCAGTGAGCACGGTGTCGCGACCATCTGGGGCAACGACGCGAGCGAGCAGGCACGGCAGATCGTCGACCAGGTCGCGCATCCTTCGGCGCGGGAAGAACTCGTGGCGCGGGGCAGGGAACTGGGATTCGCGCTTTAGCGGTATTTCTTTTCCGGCCGGAAAAACCGGAACCCGGTAAAGGGACACGATCGTGCCCCTTTACCGGGTCGCAAACACGAGGGGCCGACCCGCGCCAACAGATTGGCCCCCGTCAATCCCTGTGCTTAGAGCGTCAGACCAGCCATCCGAGCACGTGGGCCAGGTGCGCGAGCAGACCCGAAATGAGGTCGTGACCGTGGTGCACGTGCTGGGTGAACATCTGCATTGAGGGGCTCCTTGTTCGGATTTCGTGTTCGGTTGTGCTCTCGCGAGGAGCGATCGAAGATTTTCACCCCGTTGGCGACCTGTCAAAAAACGATTTCCCGGGCTTTCGGCGGGTCGTGAATCTTCCTACGATAAACACGTAAGTCTTTCGTGTTTTGCGTCAGGGGTGGGTTTCGTGGGCGCTGACACCGTGCGTAGCGGGCTGCGGGGCGCCGATGTGGACGTTGAGCCTCCGCTACGGCAAGTGGGCGGCGGGGTGACACGAACCGGTGATCCACATGCCACGAATGGTGAGTCGGCGAGAATCACCGGTACGGGTGACGGGCCCAGGGAGGAATCTGGGCTGGATGGCCGATCTTGCGTGTTTGGAGGCGTAACTCGTCACGGATGGATGGGCGCGCCCCAGTCGTAGAGCTCCAAGGGAATGGCTTTGACCGCTCGGGCCTTGGAATCGAGGTAGCGGCACGAGATGCCGGGCACATAGATCCACTCGCCGACGACTGACGACCCGGACGGCCGTCGCCGGGTGGAGTCGAATCCGAAGCGCACGTGCTCGGGCATGTCACAGGCCGCGTACTCGGTGCTGTTCTGGTAGCGCAGCACCGCCTCGACCTGGTCGCGGATGATCGGCCCAGCGGTGAGGTCCGCCTTGTAGGAGACGGTCCCTTGTTCGGTGCGGCCGTTGGTCAGTCCGGTGCCCTGGAACTTGATGTCGCGCAGGACGTAGTCGTAACCCTCGCCGAGATAGGTGACCGTGCAGGTCACCGTGGTGGTGCGGCCCGGGTCGAACGCGGGACACGACGAGCGCGCTGCGGGGTCGAGGCGATGCGCGAATCTGGTCACTTTTTGCAGTGCTTCCCAAGCGATCCGTTCCCGCAGCGGTGCGGAATCCGCGGGCTTGGGCGGCAACTTGCTCATATCCGGCTCGGGGTACTTCGCCGGGACCGCGCCTTGACGCAGCGACGAAAGATCGACCGTCGGCGTCGTGCTCGTGGGTGCGGTGGTCGCCGGAGACGATGGTGCCGTGCTGGGCGGGGGAGCCGCCGGAGAACTGCATGCTGCCGCGAACAGGAGCAGTGCCGCCCCCGCCGAGCGCCCGAGGACGGTGCCTTTCACGCCGGTCATCTCCGATCTCGCTGATTCGATGACCAGTTCCCCCGGTCCCTCCGGGGAGGAAACTAGCGGGAAAGCAGCTGCGGAATGAGCGTAAAAATGCCGTTCCCCCACGGCCCTGGCGGGGATCGCTAGGAATCGAACCATCGATACCAGATCGGTTTGTCCACGCCCGCATCCCAGCGTTCGAAAGCGGCGCGACGCTGTTCGGGGCTCACCAATGCCTCCTCATGGGTTCCCGCACCTGGCCGCCGGCGCTGACCCGCACCAGGTATCGGCGATAGTCCTCGGGGAACTCGAGACCGAAATGCGCTTCGGCCTGGCGCACTTGGGCTTCGCTCAAGACCTCCGGGAGGCGTCGGCCGCCGAACCCGGGTCGCGCGTGGAGCGCGACGGCCGTCAACCTGTGCGGTAGGGAGGTAGTCCCGGCGCCGGACGCGCGACGATGGCTTCGACGGCTATCGTTCCGTGTGCGCCCACCGACCTGGCTGAGAAGGAACGCTCTCGAAGTGGGCGACGCGGTTCTCGCGGTGTTCATGATCGCGTTCACCATCGAGGCGGGTTTCGCCGTCGACCTCCCCGGCTTCCGGCCGTTCGACACGACCGGTGTCCTGCTGAGTGTGGTGGCCAACGCGCCGCTCGCGGTCCGGCGCCGTGCGCCGCTGACGGTGTTCGCCCTCGTGCTTGCCGGATGGGCCGGCTACCTGCTGCCGGGGTACTGGCCGGGTGTCAGCGCGCTGGCGCTGTTGCTCGGTCTGTACACCGTCGCCGCGTCCCGGTCTCTTCCGGTGACCGCGCTGTGCGCGGCGGTCACGCTGGCGGGCGAGACCTACTCGGCCTGTCATTCGCAGCTGATCGGCTCGGTGTGGACAGCGGTGTTCCAGAGCGTGCTCCTGACCGGCGTCGCCTGGGGTTTCGGCGCGAACGCGGGCCGGCTGGCCCAGCGCAACGGCCAGCTGCGGGTGCTGACCGAGCAGCTGCGCCGGGAACAGGAGGACAGGGCGCGGCGTGCTGTCACGGAGGAACGGGTCCGCACCGCGCGAGAGCTGCACGACGTCGTGGCCCACCACATGTCGGTCATCGCGGTGCAGGCGGAGATGGCGCGGTACGTGTTCGAGTCGGATCCGGCGGCCAGCCGGGCGGCGCTGGACGTCATCGGCCGCACCGGCAGTGAGGGCCTGGACGAACTGCGGCGCATGCTGACGGTGCTGCGGTCCGGCGAGGACGACGACACCTACGTACCGGCTCCTGGGCTGGAGGGGTTGGAGGAACTGGCGGCGAGGGTCGGTGCCGCGGGGGTGCACGTCGAGGTTTCCGTGCGGGGAACGGTTCGCTCGTTACCGGACGGAGTGGGACTCTGCGTTTATCGCGTCGTGCAGGAGGCCTTGACCAACGTGGTCAAACACGCCCGTCCGGCCAGGGCGTGGGTGTCGCTGACGTACGGCGCGGAGGAAGTGACGGTCCGGATCGCCGACGACGGCCGCTCCGAACGGTTCCACGAGGGCGCCGGACACGGCATGATCGGCATGCGTGAGCGCGCCGAACTGTATGGGGGAACACTCCTGGCGGGCGCGGGCACGGAAGGGGGTTTCGTGGTGACGCTCGTGCTCCCGCTGGCGGCCGGGGGAGACGGTTCATGATCGAAGTGCTGGTCGTCGACGACCAGGATCTGGTCCGCGCCGGATTCGTCGCGCTGTTGCGGGCCGCGCCCGGGATCACCGTCGTCGGTGAGGCCGCCGACGGACAGGAGGCGGTGGACCTGGCGGAGCGGCTGCGGCCCGACGTCGTCCTGATGGACATCCGGATGCCGGGCACGAACGGTGTGGTCGCGACCGAGCGCATCCTCGCCGCGGAACGCGACCGGCCGACGCGCGTGCTGGTGCTGACGACGTTCGACCTGGACGAGTACGTGTACGCGGCCTTGCGGGCGGGGGCTTCGGGCTTCCTGTTCAAGGACGTCCGGGCGGAACGGCTGGTCGCCGCGATCCACACGATCGCGGCGGGGGAGCAGCTGTTCGCGCCCTCGGTCATGCGGCGGCTGATCGAGGCATACGCGAACCGGCCGGGCGGCCCCACCGGCGCACCCGGACCGGAACTGGAGTGCCTCACCGCCCGGGAGACCGAGGTGCTCCGCCTGGTCGGCAAGGGCATGACCAACGGCGGCATCGCGGGCGAGCTGGTGGTCAGCGAATCCACGGTGAAGACGCACGTGAACCGCGCGATGACGAAACTCGGACTCTCCAGCCGCGCGCAGATCGTCGCGCTGGCCTACGAGTCCGGTCTCGTCACGCCGGGTGCCTGAGGCTTCCGGCGAAGAGCCCGGAAGCCTCAGGACGTTTCATCGTCCGGCCTGCAAAGCCCGCCAGGTGTTCGCGCCGGCGATCCCGTCGGCGTCGAGCCCCCGCGAGGTTTGGTAGCTCTTGACGGCCGCGGTGGTCTTGGCGCCGAACTTGCCGTCGACGGTCAGCTTCGCCGAGATGGCGGCGTTGAGCGACCGTTGCAGCCGGAAGACGGCTTCACCGGACGAGCCGTCCTGAAGCTGCGGCGTGGCGCCGCGGGCCAGCAGCGCCGTCCAGGTGTGCGAGTCCACCGAGCCCGCCTCCGCGAGCCCCACCTGCGCCTGGAACCGCTTCACCGCGGACACCGTCGCCGGATCCAGGACACCGCTGGGGTCGCCCGCGCCCGTGTCCTGTCCGGCCGCGCGGAGCAGGCATTGCGCCGCCTTCACCTCGGGCCGGGTCGCGCCGGCGTCGAGCCGCGGATAGGGGCCGTCGACACCGACGTTCGCGCACCCGCGGCCTCGGGACACCAGCTCCGTCGCGGCCCGCTTGCCTTCGGTGGCCGCGTCGAGGGCGTCGTGGATGGGCGAGGCCTTGACTCCGGGGAAGACGATGTAGTCGACGACCTTGCCGGACACCCCGCCCGAACGCGGGTCGGGGTTGATGCCGAGCGCTTTGGCCAGCGCGTAGGAGCCTTCGCCGATCGCCCCTGTCGGGCCGACGTCGCCTACGACGGCATAGGCGACCCTGCCCTGATAGACGACCGCCGCGACCGTGGCACCGGTGATGCCGGAGCCGGAGTAGCTCCACGTCGAGCTGATCCCGGGTACCACGATGTAGGGCAGTTTCTCGGCGTTGAGCGGCTTGCCGTCCGGCTGCGCCCAGGCGGTCTGCCCCTGCCAGGAGGGATCGGTCGAGGCGTTGCACTTCTCGGTGCGCTGCCCGTCACAGTCGATCGTCATCCCGGACCGCCAGTGCACCGCCCCGCCGGTCGCGCAGACGGGCACCGAGCGCGTACCGCCGCTGCGCTCGGCGTACTTCCCGGCCGACACCTGCTGCGCGCAGGTCGCGACCACCGCACTCAACTCGGCACCGGTCGGGTCACCGGCCGTGGTCGCCGTCGCCTGGTTCGCCGTCGCGAGGCCGAAGGCGACCATCATGGCCATTCCCAGCGCCGCCGTCTTCACCCGCATCGCATTCCTCTTCTCCGTCCACAGTGGATTTCTCATTTGCCGGCCTGCAACGCCGCCCAAGTCTTCGGCCCGGCGATTCCGTCGGAGGTGAGCCCTTGCGCGCTCTGATACCGCTTCACCGCGGCCGTGGTGTTCGCGCCGAACCGGCCGTCGAGTTCGAGCCCCGCGTCGAGGGCGGCGTTCAGCGCACGCTGAAGACGCAGGACCGCGTCTCCGGAGGCGCCGTCCTGGAGCTGTGGTGTCGTTCCCCTCGCCAGCAGCGCCGTCCACGTGTGCGAGTCCACCTTGCCGAGCGCCGGCAGGCCGAGACTCGCCTGGAACTGTTTCGTGGCGTCGGTGGTCGTCGTGTCGAAGGTGCCCGTGGGACCGTTCGCCCCGGTGGGGAATCCCGCCGCGGTGAGCAAGCATTGCGCCGTCTTGACCAGGGCCCCGGTCGCGGCGGCGGCGATCTCGGGATAGCGGGAGTGGTCGAGGCTCACCGCCGCGCAGGTCTTGGCGTCGCCTTCGACGACGTTGCGGTACCGGATCGCGCTGAATCCCGCCGTCCGGTCCGCCGACCAGGTGCGCTGTGACGCCACGGTTCCGGAGCGGTACTCCTCCCACACCACCGCCTGGGTCTTCGCGGCGTCCGCCCACCGGATGAACAGTGCCATGTGCTGGTGAGCGCTGGAATGCACCCACAGGCTGTCGCCCGGCAAGAGGTCCTTCTTGTCGATCCGGGTGGCGACCTGCATGATGTCGCCCGTCCAGCGGGCGGTCTTCAGGCCCCAGGCCATCGACACGTAGCCGGAGCAGTCCTGCCGGTAGGTGCCGAACTGGTTGGTGTGCTTCGCTTCCTGGCTGTAGGGCACTCTCTCGTCGAGCCAGCTCTTCGCTCTGGTCAGGATGTCGTCCCTGGTCAGTTTCAAATCGGCGGTGGGATGCCCTGCGGCGTGGAGATCCGGTTCCGCGTGGGCGAGCCGGGAAACCGGCTGGAGAAGTCCACAAAGGACCAATACGGCGGTGAGGACGCTCGCGGCTGTGGTTCGCATGGCCCCAGCATCGGAGGGGCGGCCGGACGAGGCAAAGGTTTTCGCCCACTCCAAAGGGGTGTTCGGCGGGTCAACCCTGGTGGTAGTCGAAACCCGGTCCTGTGCGGTATTTCCGCCCGTGATGGTGTCGGGGCACGCCGCGGATCCCCTAACATCGGGCGTCGCAAGGGGGGATTCATTCCAGGGGGGATGTCTTGTCGTTCGTTTTCGTTTCGGTTCAACGGAAGTGCGGTTCTCGTGGGAGACGGCCGTGCTGAGAATCCATTTCACTCCCGAAGACCTCGCCAGGACCCGGATCAGTGCGGCACCGCAGCCGATGTGGGAGATCCTGCTCAGCATGTACCGGCTGCGAGGCCGCGAAGGCGGGATCATCTTCGAAGAATGGCGAAGATCGGTGGCACAGGCGGCACACACCACCACCCGGTTGCTCGCCGACCTCGCTTCCCAGTCCGGCTACGCGGTCGATTTCCTCACGCCCACCCTGCGGGACCTGTCGCTGGCGGAGGGACTCGAAGCGCTGCGCCGAACCCCGAAGAAGCGGCTCCGGACCGACCTCACCGTTCTCGCCGGGAGCCGGCGGCTCCCATCTTGGACGGCAGGCCTCGCCGAGGGCAGACCGGAGACACTCACCCAGCTCGCCGACTCGGTCGAGCGGTACTTCACGGCCTGCCTCGCCCCGTACTGGGTGCGGGTGTGCGGCCGGGTCGAGCAGGTACGCGCCAGACAGGTCAAGACGATGACCGAAGAGGGATGTGAGACCTTGCTCGCCGAGGTGCATCCCACGGCGCGGTGGACCTATCCCGTGCTGGAGCTGGACTATCCGGTCGAGCACGAACTGCGCCTGAACGGGCGAGGGCTGTGTCTCACGCCGTCCTTCTTCTGCTGGGGGCTGCCCACGACGTTCTTGGCCGGTGAGCTGGAGCCGACCTTGGTGTATCCGATCGAGCACAAGGTGGGCTGGTCGGCGAACGGGGCGGTGCACCGGCCGCTGACGTCCCTGCTCGGCCGGACAAGGGCCCGGGTCCTCGAAGCGATCGGGGAGTCTCCCGGCACCACCACCGAAGTGGCCACCCGGACGAAGACCAGCCTCCCGACGGCGAGTCAGCAGGCCGCCACTCTGCGCGCCGCCGGTCTGGTCACCAGCCGCCAGACCGGGCAGTCCGTGCTGCATTCGATCACCCCGCTCGGCCTCGCGCTCCTGGCCGAAGGCTGAGCGTCCGGGGCCCGGTCGCGAGTGATTCGCGGCCGGGCCCCGGACACAGGTTCACGGGGTCTGCAAGCCCGGACGGCCTTCTTCGATCACGTACGACTGCAGTGTCGTCACCGGTTCACCGCGTACGGTGATCTTCTTGACGGCACGGAAATCGACGTCCATCTTGGCCTGGCTCACCTTCGCCCGGACGTATCCGCGGTGCTGGGAATAGAACTTCAGGTGCGGGTTGCCCGCCTGGTCCGGAACACCCGTGGTGTCCGCGCCGTTGCCGCCGGAGGAGACGGAACTGGTGACCAGCTCCGTCCCGACCACCGGCGAGCCCGGATTGGTGTAGTCGGCCTTGAGTTCGTTCGCCCAGGCCCGGTGCACGTCGCCGGTGAGCACCACCGGGTTGCGAACACCGCGCTGCACCCAGCCTTTCTGGATCCGGTCACGGGACGCTGGGTATCCGTCCCAGCCGTCCATTCCCGACGCGCCGTTCTGGTCCGCCCGCCGCGCGAAGAACACCTGCTGGCCGATCACGTCCCAGGTCCCCTGCCGCTGCGAAAAGCCGTCCAGCAGCCAGTTCTCCTGCGCCATGCCGGGCAGGCTCCGTGACGGATCACCGGCTTCTGGGCAGTACTTCCAGCCGTCGCCACAGGCCTGATCGCTCCGGTACTGGCGGGTGTCGAGCATGTGGAAGGTCGCGAGTTTCCCCCAGCGCACCCGCCGGTACAGCTGGATCTTGTCCCCGTTGGGTTTCGCCCCGCCCCGCAACGGCATGTTCTCGTAGTAGGCCTTGTAGGCGGCCTCGCGGCGCTTGGCCCATCCTTCCGGCAGGGGCGGCTTGTCGTTGTCCCGCTTGCCCGCGGCGTAGTTGTTCTCGACCTCGTGATCGTCCGGTACGACCAGCCACGGGGCGACGGCGTGCGCGGCCTGGAGATCGGCGTCCATCTTGTACTCCGCGTACCGTTGCCGGTAGGCGCCGAGGGTGGTCAGTTCCTCCTTGTTCTTGTGCCGCCGCGGGCACGGGTCTTCGGCCTTGTGGCTGGTTTCGTAGATGTAGTCACCGAGATGCAGGATCAGGCCGGGACGATCCTCGGCCATGCGCCGGTACACGGTGTAGAACCCGTCTTCGTAATGCGCGCACGAAGTGAAGGCCATCACCAGGTCGCGTCCGAACGTGTCGAGCGCGGGAGCGGTGCGGGTGCGGCCGACGGGCGAGATGTGCCCCGCGGCGCGGAACCGGTAGAAGTACTCGTAGTCCGGTTGCAGCCCGTGGACCTCGACGTGCACCGAGTGCGCGTCCGCGTACACGGCGGTGGCCTGACCGTTCTTGACCACGTTCGTGAACTTGTCGTCGGTCGCGACCTCCCAGTCCACCGCGGTCGCCGTGGTCGGCATCCCGCCGTTGCCGTTCTCCAGTGGGTCCGGCGCGAGCCTCGTCCACAGCACCACACCGTCGGGCAGCGGATCGCCCGACGCGACGCCGAGTTTGAACGGGTAGGGCAGCGCGGCGGTCGCCCGGCCGCCCAGTGCCACCGCCCCCACGGCGACGGCGGTACCGAAGACGAAGGTCCGTCGGTTGAACTTGCTCATTTCCCCATCCCTACTTCGGTGTTTCCAGGTTGTCGTCCAGTACGGCGGAGTTGCCCGCGAACGGGGCGCCGGGGCCGAAGGCGGTGGCCGTCCCGATCTCCGCGCGGGTGAGCTTGCGCGCCGCCGTCACGGTCAGGGCGTTGCCGGTGAGGCCGGTGTTCAGCACGAACATCGCCCCGGTCTGCGGGGTTCCGTTCTCCCAGGGAGCCGAGACGGTCAGTTCCGGTTTGCCGTCGCCGGTGATGTCGAGGATCCGCAGGCCGTATCCGAATCCCTCGCCCACGGCCGCCCCGGCGTTGACCGGCGCGGTGTTCTCGCCGACCGCGGTGGCCGGGAAGGACGACAACCCGGCCGCGCCGCCGCGCAGCAGGCACAGCGCGCCGGTGCGGTTGTCCTCCTTCGGGATTCCGACGGCCAGGTCGTCGACGGTGTCGCCGTCGAGGTCGCCGACGGCGAGGGAACCCCCGAAGTAGTCGTTCGCCTCGGGGCTTCCCGGGATCGCGTCACCGGACTGGTCGATCACCTCGACCGCGGTGGTCAGCCCGGCGTTCCCGCCCCGCACGGAGACGAGCGCTCCCGACCCGGCAGGGCCGCCGCGACGGCGGTCGGCCTGGATCACCAGGTCTGCGTTGGCGCCGCCGTGGAAGCGGCCGATGACCGCGCCCCGCCACTTCCCGTCGGTCGCCGCGTTGCCCACGCTGACGTAGGAGGACGCCTTGGCGGAAAGCCCGCTCGCCGAGCCGTGCAGCAGGTGGACCGACCCCCAGGCGTTGGCGGTCCCGGTGATCACCTCGCCGGACGAAACGACGGCGAGGTCGTCCCGTTTGTCCCCGGTGACGTCTCCGGCGGCCAACGCCCAGCCCATCAGGTCGCCCGCTTCGGACGCCCCGGCCAGATCCGGGTCGTCCTGGTTGAACGCGATCGCGTTCTTCGCGGTGAGCCCGGTGCCGCTGCCATAAAGGATCCACACCGCGCCGGCGCGCGCCTTCGTCTCGATCGCCTCACCGGGTGAGCCGATGCCGAGGTCGGCGTAACCGTCACCGTTGAAGTCGCCGGTCGCCAGGGAAGCCCCGAACAGATCGCCTGCCTCCATCACCCCCGGCACGTCGGCGGTGTCCTGGTTGATCGTGCCGAGCGCCCCGGGAAGGGCGCGGAGATAAGGCGCCGTGCGCTGGCCGTAGAGGACGCTGACCGTCCCGGCGTTCGCCAGGCCGCCAACCGACTCGCCCGGGTTGCCGATCGCGACGTCGGCCAGCCCGTCCCGGTTGAAGTCGCCGGTCGCGAGCGCGGCACCGAACTTGTCGGAGGCCTCCATGCCCAGACCGACGCCGGCGGTGTTCTGGTTGACCAGTGCCGACGGGGCACCGGGTGGAGTGGCCCCGCCGGGCATCACCAGCACGGAGCCGCCGAGATCGTGAGGAGGGAGGGAGGTGTCGCCGCTGTACGTCAGCCGCGCCCCCGTGGACAGCACGAGGTCGGCGACGCCGTCGCCGTTCACGTCCGCCTGCGGGAGGGCCGGGAGCGCCGCGGGTGTCGGCGCGGCCGTCGCCGGTGAGGTCACGAAGGTCAGTGCGGCCGCGGCCGCCAGTACGGGAAACCATTTGTTCGCCACGACGGACGACGGTAGGAAGCGGGAACGAGCGGGGACAATGGTTTTCGCCTGAGTGAAAAGGTTCGGCACCGCGCTCACCGCCCGGCCTGCAGGGCGCCCCAGGTGGCTTGACCGACCACACCGTCGACACCGAGCCCGCGGGAGCTCTGGTAGTCGCGGACCGCCTGTTCGGTGTTCGGCCCGAACGCGCCGTCGATGGCGAGGGTCTTGCCGGACGCGGCGGTGAGCGCGCGCTGCAGCCGGTTCACCGCGGCGCCCGCCGCACCTTCCCGCAGGGTCGGAGTGTCCCCTGTGGACAGTAGCGCGGTCCATGTGCGCGCCTCGATCACGCCGGTCGCGGTGAGTCCGCGGGCCTGCTGGAACGCCTTGGTGGCGGACACCGTCGCTTCGTCGAAGGTGCCTGTCGGTCTGCCGTTGGGCGCCAAGAGACATTGCGCCGCCTTGACCGGATTCCCGGTCGCGCCCGAGGCGATTCGCGGGTACGCGGCGAAGTCGAGGCTCACCGTGTCACACGGCAGCGTCGTGCCCGGCCCGACGTCCAGATAGTCACGGTCGAGCCCCGGGACACGCACCCCGCCCCAGGTTTCCGCGACTTCACCGGCGTACTGATGGATACGCTGATGGTTCGCCCAGTAAGTGCTCGGTGCGTAGGAGCCGGTGTCGATGTCGGCCTTGTCGTTCCACCAGGCGAACCAGATGTGGTCGGGCCTGGTGTACGAGGTGTTCGTGTAGGCGCTCGCCAGATCCTTGATCCCGGATCCGGCGCTGGTGTAGACGCCGGAGAGCCAGCCCTTCGCGTGCAGTGCCTCGGTCCAGCCGCTGACGTAGGACAGCACGCCGGCCTTGCACGCAGCCGTCGACGAGTAACCCTCGATATCGCTGTAGATCACACTGCCCTGGCCGAAACCGAGCGCGGTGTTGGCCGCGATCGCGCTCGCCGCCGCGTCCCGGCCCTGCCGCCGGGCGACCGCGGGATCACCGGACATCTTCAGCCGGTACCCGGTGCACGGGGCCTGTCTGCCGACGTCGGTGAGGATGAAACGCCAGCCGCGGGCCGCCTGGTTCGCCACCCACGCCGGGGTGAGATTGGGTTGCGCGCAGGCGCGCAGATCACCACTGCTGTAGATGCCGACGGCCCGGTACGGAGAGGCTCGCCAGGCGTCCATCGTGGCCTGCGCAGGTGCGGCGCAGGTTTCGAATCCCTTGCCCTGGAAGGTGCCCGGCGCCACGATCGGCGCCGCGGCTGCCGCCTTTCCAGGTCTGGTGGGCAGGGCGGCACGCGCGCCGCCCGTGACCAGACGTGCGCCGGACAGCGCAGCCCGCACCGTGTGTTCGGTCGCACCGGTATGGCCCGCGGTGACCAGCACACCGGCGTCCGGGACGGCGACGCGGATCGCCCCTTCGCGAGACGGCGCCGCTGGCGGTGGAGTGGCCGTCCTCGGTGCCGCGGTCACCACGCCCTCGGGTACCTGTTCGGGCGTGAGGTCGGCGAGCGGTTCGATCACCACACCCGCCGTCCGGCCGACGAGTTTCGCCGGGCAGTCCGGTTCTTCGGTCTGGTGTCCTAAGTAGACGGTCTCGGAGTCGAACCGGACGCAGGTGCCCGGGGCGGTGGCCAGATCGACCACCCGCCAGTTTTCGGGGACGTCGAGCTGGTAGCCGTGGTAGGTGATGGTGCGCGAGCCCGCGGCCGCGTCGGCGGCCGGGGTCACGAGGGACAGCAGCGCGACCGCGAGTGCGGTGGCGCCTGCCCGCCGGATTCGTTTCATCGGTTCTCCTCCCGGAATCGAGGGCGGGAGGCTATCGGCGCGCGAGTGACGGCCGGAAGCGTTTTGGTGCCCGTGGAAAGGCTTCCAGCGCAAGGAATCCGCGTTCTAGTGTTCCGGCTCCGTACCAGCGCGAACAAGGAGTGTCATGCGGCGCCTACTGACTTTTCTCGCCACGGTCGTGGCCTTGGTGATGATCGGCGCGGGATCCGCGCACGCGGCACCCGCCCCGGCGTGGCCGTTGGTGGGCGGTGATTCCACCGGCCCGGAGGTGACGTCGGCGCAGTACCTGCTCCGGCAGCGCGGCGCGCAGATCGAGGCCGACGGCATCGTCGGCCCGAAAACCCAAGCGGCGGTGAAGGCGTTCCAGACCGCACAGGGCCTGACGGCCGACGGCATCGTGGGCCCCAAGACCTGGGCCAAGCTGGTGATGAACCTCGACAACGGCGCCAGCGGAGAGGCGGTCAAGGCAGCGCAACACCAGTTGGCGCGGCACGGTTACCAGGTCAAAGCGGACGGTACGTTCGCGGCGAGCACCGCGACCGCGGTGACGGACTTCAAGACCAAGCACGGGCTCCCCGCGACGTCGCTCGTCGACGCCATCGCGTGGCAGTGGCTCATCGGCGGGACCCCCTCCGTCGCGGGCTGGTCGCTCCCGCTCTCGCGTTCCGCGCTGCCGCGCAGCGAGTACGACGATCCGCATCACGACTACCCGGCGATCGATCTGCCGGTCGGCACGGGCACCCGTGCCCTCGCCGTCACCGCGGGCACCGTGGCGCTGGTCAACGACAGTTCCTGTGGCCGAGGCGTGGTGCTGACCGCCAACGGGACCCGCTTCGTCTACTGCCACTTCTCCCAGCACGCCGTCGCGTCCGGGGCCACCGTGCAGGCAGGCCAGCTCATCGGTTACACCGGGAACACCGGCAACTCGACGGGACCGCACCTGCACTTCGGTGTCAAGATCGGCACGACCAGTCATTGTCCGCAGCGGCTGCTGCTGGCGATCTACGACGGCGTGGCACCTCCCGCTCCGTCGAGCCTGCCCACCTCGGGCTGTTCCTACTGAAACCACTGCGAAATCCGGAGAATCCCATGCGCAGATTCGCGGCGGCCCTCGCCGTCCTGATGCTGTCGGCCGGTTCGACGATCCTCACCGTGGAACCGGCCCACGCGTACGGAAACGCCTTCTTCCACACTCAGAGCAGCGGAAACCGGGGAGTGGAGGTGCTGGCGATGCAGCATCTCCTCGCCCACCACGGACACGCCGTACCCGCCACGGGTGTGTTCGATTCCGCCACGGTCGCGGCCGTGCGCGCTTTCCAGACCGCCGAAGCACTGGGAGTGGACGGTATCGCGGGCCCCAAGACCTGGGCCGCGCTGGCGCCGACGGTCCGGGCGGGCGACAGCGGGGAGGCGGTCAAGGCACTACAGGTGGAATTGAACGCCAAACGCAGGTTGAACCTGCCGGTGAGCGGCCGATTCGACGCGGCGACGACCACCGCGGTCCGTGGCTTCCAGGAACACGCGGGCATCTCCGTGGACGGTATCGCCGGGCCTGCCACGTGGAAGAACCTCGTCTGGCACCACGACTATCCCGATTTCGGCCAAGGGTTGTGCGATCAAGACCCGGACGGGAACGGAACGGCGGCCAACTGGGGAACCGGCGCCGCGGTCGCGCAGCTCGAACAGGCGGCGAAATCCTTCGCGGCCAGTGGCCGCGGAAAAGTCCCGCTGGGCGACTTCGGTTTCGAACACGGCGGCGCCATCCCCGGGCACAGCAGCCACCGGGTGGGACTCGACGTCGACCTGTGGCCGATCCGTACCGACGGCGCGCAATGCGGCGGAGGCCGGATCACCTGGCGCTCGTCCACCTACGACCGAGCGGCCACCCGTGACCTGGTCAAAGCCATCCGCGCGGCCGCGCCCGGACACGTGAAGCTCATCTTCTTCAACGACCCCACGCTGATCGACGAAGGCTTGACGACCAGCTACGCGAACCACGACAACCATCTGCACGTCCGGTACTGCGAAGCGGTGCATCCGAACAGCCTCTACGTCTGCTGATCGTTCACAGTCGGCGGCCGCGACCCCGGTTTCGGGTCGCGGCCGCCGACTGTGTTCCACGTTGCGAGCGGCGCGGAATCAGCGCCGGTAGTGGACCTTGCCACGCAACGCGGGTGAAGTGGGGCTGCCGCAACGCTGCTCGAACGTCGCGTCGAGCGCGACCAGCCCTTCGGCGCCACGTTCGATGTGCTCGATCGTGAACGTCGAATAGTCGTCGACACAGCCGAGTCCGTTGGAGATGGCCAGGATATGCGCTCCCTCTGCGTGGCTGTAGGTTCCAGCCTGCAGGTTTCCTGACGGCGCGGTGAAGTCGAGCGCGATGTAGTCGAATCCGTGGTCGGTCTCTGCGTCGACCCGCAGGGTGGCGCCGTTCTCCCAGAAGCGCACCTCGTTCTCCGGCGAGGCGGTCCAGTGACCGCTTCTGCCGCTGACGGGGTGGGCGCCCTGTTCGGCGCTGAAGTCGAGGCTCGCGACGGTTTCGGCGGACGCGGCAGGCGTCAGTGTGGTGGCCAGGCCGGCGGCGATGGCGAGCGTGGTGAGGACACGAGTGAACTTCATGGAACCCCCTGATGTCGGCCGCTCTGTGGAGCGGGTCCTCACCGATATTGCCGGTCCTCCCGCTGCCTGTCGCAAGTAGAACTACTCAACGGGACACGGTGCCTCGGAGGGGGAGTGGGCCATCACCCACCGTCCACGACATGGTGGCAACGGGTCGGCGGGCTCCGCCAATGGTAGGAATGCCTGGTGACCGAACCGAATTTGATCGAAGCAGCAGCCGAAGAGGCAGTCACCCTCACCAGTGAACTGATCCGCATCGACACCACCAACACCGGTGACCCCGACACGCTGGTCGGTGAACGCGCCGCGGCCGAGTACGTCGCCGAGAAGCTCACCGACGCGGGCTACGAGATCACCTATGTCGAGTCCGGCGGCAAGGACCGCCACAACGTGATCGTCCGGCTGCCGGGCGCCGACCCCTCGCGCGGCGCGCTCCTGATCCACGGTCACCTCGACGCCGTCCCCGCCGACGCCTCGGAGTGGTCGGTGCACCCGTTCTCCGGCGCGATCCAGGACGACTACGTCTGGGGACGTGGCGCCGTCGACATGAAGGACATGTGCGGGATGGCGCTCGCGCTGGCCCGTCACTACAAGATCAACGGCATCGTCCCGCCGCGTGACCTCGTCTTCGCGTTCCTGGCCGACGAAGAGGCGGGCGGCAAGTACGGCGCGCAGTGGCTGGTCGAGAACCGGCCGGAGCTGTTCGAGGGCGTCACCGAGGCGATCAGCGAGGTCGGCGGCTTCTCGATCACGCTGAAGGACAACGTCCGCGCGTACCTCATCGAGACGGCCGAGAAGGGCATCCGCTGGATGAAGCTGCGTGTGCGCGGCACCGCCGGCCACGGCTCGATGATCCACCGCGACAACGCCGTCACCAAGCTGTCCGAGGCCGTCGCCAGGCTCGGCAACCACCGTTTCCCCCTGGTCATGACCGACTCCGTCCGCGAGTTCCTGGACGGCGTCACCGAGATCACCGGCTGGGACTTCCCCGAAGATGACATCGAGGGTTCCGTCGCGAAACTCGGCAACATCTCCCGGATGATCGGCGCGACCCTGCGCGACACGGCGAACCCGACGATGCTCACCGCGGGCTACAAGTCGAACGTCATCCCCTCGGTCGCGGAGGCTTCGGTCGACTGCCGGATCCTCCCCGGGCGTCTCGAGGCGTTCAACGCCGAGCTCGAAGAGATCCTCGGCCCGGACATCGAGAAGGAGTGGATGGAGCTGCCGCCGGTCGAGACGACCTTCGACGGTGCCCTGGTCGACGCCATGACCAACGCGGTCCTCGCCGAGGACCCTGGCGCCCGCACGCTCCCGTACATGCTCTCCGGCGGCACCGACGCGAAGTCCTTCCAGTCACTCGGGATCCGCAACTTCGGGTTCGCCCCGCTGCAGCTGCCCGCCGACCTCGATTTCTCGGCGCTGTTCCACGGAGTCGACGAGCGCGTCCCGGTCGACGCGCTGAAGTTCGGCGTGCGCGTGCTCGACCGCTTCCTCCGTTCGGCCTGATGCCCGGTCTGCTGGCCGCCGACGGGACACCCCTGCATTTCGAACGCTGGGGTGATCCGTCGGCGCCGGTGACCGTCGTCCTGCTCCACGGGTACGCCCTCGACAGACGAAGCTGGCGCGCCATCGCGCCGGTTCTGGCGGAAGCCGCGGAGAAGCCGGTCGCGGTGCTCGCCTACGACCAGCGCGGGCACGGCGAATCGGGCGAGGTCCGGGCCGCGTCGGCGACCATGGGGCACCTCGCCGACGATCTGGCCGAGGTGCTGGAGAAGGTGATCCCCGACGGCAAGGTCGTCCTGGTCGGCCACGACATGGGCGGGCTCGCGATCCTGTCGCTCGCCCAGCGCCACCCGGACGTCTTCGCGGCGAGGGTGGCGGGGATCGGGTTGCTCGCCATGTCGGCGGGCGGTGTCACGCCGGACGCGATCTGGCCGAACGCGCTCGGCAAACTCGGCCGCGACCTGGAGATGGTCTTCGGGACCAAACTCATCGGCCTGGTGCGTGAGCACACGAGCAAGGCGGTGACCGCCGGGCTGCGGTGGTGGCTTTTCGGGGACGACCCGGTGCCCGCCGACGTCGAACTGACGGTGCGGATGATCCGCGGCAACTGGCCGCAGACGGTGTCGGCGTTCCGCCCGGCGCTGGACGCCTACACGCGGGAATCCGCGTTGTCGCAGGTCGGCGCGGTGCCGGTGATCGCGATCGTGGGGGAGCGCGACAAGCTCGTGCCCACGGCGGACGTCGAGGAGCTGGCCGGCGCGGTCCAGAACGGGACGGCCGTGGTCCTCCCCGGGGTCGGGCACGTCGTCCCACTCGAGGCGGCCCCACAGGTCGTACCCCGTCTGCTGGCCCTGGCGAACCGGGCGCACCGACAAGACTGACGTCCTTGACAAAAACTCTTTTCGGTGACACCTTCTTGGCATGTTCTCCGTTGCGGTGATCGAGGACGCGGAAGCGGCCGAAGTGTCGCTGGATCCGGTCCGGGCCAGGCTGCTCGCCGAACTCGCCGAGCCCGCGTCGGCCACTATGCTGGCCGCGCGGGTGGACCTGCCGAGACAGAAGGTGAACTACCACCTTCGCGCGCTGGAGAAGCACGGGCTGGTCGAGCTCGTCGAGGAACGGCGGAAGGGCAACGTCACCGAGCGCATGATGCGCGCGACGGCGTCCTCGTACGTCATCTCGCCGACGGCGCTCTCGGCCGTGCAGCCCGATCCGGCGCAGTCACCGGACCGGCTGTCCGCACGCTGGCTGCTCGCGGTGGCCGGGAGGCTCGTGCGCGACGTCGGCCTGCTGATCACCGGTGCGACCAAGGCGCGCAAGCGGATCGCGACCTTCGCGATCGACGGCGAGGTGCGGTTCTCCTCCGCCGCGGACCGGGCCGCGTTCGCCGAAGAGCTCACCGTCGCGATCACGAACCTGGTGAGCAAGTACCACGACGAGGGCGCCGAACAGGGCCGCGACCACCGGATCGTCGTCGCCGTCCACCCGAGTGTCAAAACCGAGGAGCGCTGAGTGGGTCACGAATTCGAGATCACCGACCGCCTCGAGGTCGACGCGACGCCCGAACAGGTCTGGGACGCCATCGCGACCGGACCGGGGATCACGTCGTGGTTCATGGGCCGCAACGAGGTCGACGGCGGCGTCGGCGGAACCGTGAAGACCGCGTTCGGCGGCTACGAACCGACGTCGGCGATCACGTCCTGGGACCCGCTGGAGCGGCTCGTCTACGGTACGGAACCCGCGCCGGACGGACGGTTCGTCGCGTACGAGTTCCTCATCGAAGGCCGCTCCGGCGGCAGCACCGTACTGCGGACCGTGACGAGCGGCTTCCTGCCCGGCGACGACTGGGAAGACGAGTTCGAGGCGATGACCGCGGGTGGTGAGCTGTTCCTCCGCACCCTCGTCGAGTATCTCAACCGGTTCGCCGGCCGGAAGGCCGTGCCGGTGACGGTGTTCGGGCCGATGATCGGGGATTGGGACAGCGCGTGGCTGAAGCTGGGCCGGGAGCTCGGCCTCGCGGGGCGGCCGGAAACGGGGGACCGGGTCCGGCTTTCCACCGACTCCGTGTCCACTGTGGAGGGCGAGGTCTACCTCGCGAACGCGCAGACGGTCGGTATCCGGACCTCGGACTCGTTCCTGCGCTTCGTGCGCGGGTTCGCCGGGCCGATGGTCGCGATGCATCACCTGTTCGGCGACGTCGATCCTGCGGAGCAGGACGGGATCTGGGCTGACTGGCTGGGCCGGGTCTTCAGGAGCTGAAGGGGCCTTTCGCCGCATCTGATGCGGTGAAGGACGCGTTCGTCGCGCGTGCCAAGGCCGTGAAGGCCTCCTTGAGGGACCCAGAGTCCCTCAAGGAGGCCTTCACGTACTTCAGGCGCTAACAGACGCCGCTTCTCAGGTGATGAGGCCGGGCAGCGGCGTAGCGGTGCGCTTCCGGCGCAACCACACCCTCCGGGTCCCGTCCGAGTAGAGCCGGACGGTCGAAAGCTCCCAGCCGGCGAACTCGGCGTGGATCGACAGCTGCGTCGCCGCCGCCCGCCGCGAAACACCAGGAGGCAGCTGCAGCCGCCGGTACTCCCAATCCCCTTCGACCACCGCCTCGTCCACGACTGTCATGGCGTGATCACCTGGATCCCTTCTCCGATGGCCGAGCCGACGACCACGCGGCCGCCCTGCTCGTCGACGGTGACCGAATCTGGCTGCCGCACGGTGGGGAACCGGTGCTTCTCGATCGGCTCTCCACCGCGGACGTCGAAACCGACGACCTCGTTGCGTTCGGTGAGCGTGACCCAGGCGAGGCCGCGCGTGCGGTCGTAGGCGATGCCGTATGCCCCGCCGGGAACGGGATAGCGCTGGCGCAACAGCAGCGGCGTCGTGGAGAACGCCAGCAGGGCGCCCGCGCGCGCGTCGGTGATGAAGACGCGGCCGAGATCGTCGGTGACGGCGTTGGCCGCACCGTCGCCTGCGCGCAGGCCCTCGCCGATCTTGCCCTCGGCGAGGTCGACGGCGAAGAGGGCAGTGCGGAGCTTGTCGAGCACGACCACACCGTCACCGGTGTTCAGCACGTCGTCGGCGCTGTAGATCTGGCCGGTGATGGTCTTCGGTCCCGCGTTCTTCGACAGCACCTCGACGGCCTTGCGGTCCCGGACGGAGACCAGCGTCGCGTCGCCGTCGGCGAGGCCGGCCGACGGCTGCCCCGCGACCGGGACCGTCTCCAGCGCGCCACCGGGCAGGGAGACCTTCGCCAGGAGACTCTTGCCGGGAACGCTGGCGAGCACCTGGGAGCCCGAGACCGTCAGGCGCTCGGCAGGACCGGGCAAGGCCACCGTCGTCTTCGGCTTGTCCAAGGCGGCGAGATCGTAGATACGCAGCGACGGCGGCTCCGAAACGGCGACGACCAGCGACTTGCTCGCCTCGTCGGTCGCCAGGGCCCGCACCCCCGGCACCGCGAACACCGAACCGGCGGGTTTGACGGTCACGGCGGGGGAGACCGCCGCGGTCGCCGCGACGGGGTTCTGCACGATCTGCAAGGAGTCGTTCGGCGTGTCGTCCGTACTGCACGACGAGAGCACCAGGACACCGGCGAGCGGGATCGCGATCCGGGAAACGGCGGACAGCCGACCCACCTTGGTGCCTCCACCTGCTAATCGTCGAACGGACTTGTCCAGCATCCTCCTGGAACTCCACCACGTCACGTCAGCGTCACCCAACAGTCACCTAATCCAGTATTCGAGACGGCTCAGAGGCCGCGTTCCGGGTACCCGACCTCGATCGCGCTGACGTCGTCGAGCGCCGAGCGGATGGCGGGCGGCAGCGTGATGTCCTCGGCTGTCAGCGAGCCGGTCAATTGACCGGTGTCACGGGCTCCGACCACGGGCGCGACCACTCCGGGCCGGTCGCGGACCCAGGCCAGCGCGACCGCCAGCGGCGAGGTGCCCAGGCCGTCCGCGGCCGTCGCGACCGCCTGCACGATCCTGGCCGCGCGATCGGTCCGGTGATGTTCGACATAGCCCGCGAAAACGCTCGAAGCGCCGCGCGAATCGGCGGGCGTCCCGCTGCGGTACTTGCCGGTGAGCACGCCCCGGCCGAGCGGCGCCCACGGCAGGAGCCCGATGCCGTGGTGCTCAGCGGCGGGGACGACCTCACGATCGACGCCGCGCTCCAGCAGCGAGTACTCGACCTGCGTCGAGACCAGCGGTGCGACGGCGGCACTGCGGGCCGCAGCGGTCGCCAGCTGCCAGCCCGAGTAGTTGGAGACGCCGACGTAGCGGACCTTTCCGCTGGTCACGGCGTATTCCAGGGCGGCGAGCGTCTCGTCGACCGGCACGGTGGTGTCCCAGGCGTGCAGCTGCCAGAGATCGATGTGGTCGGTGCCGAGCCGTCGCAGCGAGCCTTCGAGCGCGCTCAGCAGGGCACCGCGCGAGGCTCCGCCGCCGAACGGGCCGTCGGTCCGGCGGGCGACGGCCTTGGTGGCGAGCACGATGTCGTCGCGGGGGACCAGGTCGCCGAGCAGCGCGCCCAGGACGCGTTCGCTCTCGCCCTCGCCGTAGATGTCGGCGGTGTCGACCAGGGTGCCCCCGGCGTCGACGAACGCGACCAGCTGGCTGGCCGCCTCCTCCGAGTCGGTGTCGCCACCCCACGTCATGGTCCCGAGGGCCATCCGCGAGACCCGAAGTCCCGACCGGCCGAGCTGTCGCTTTTCCACGACGGGCGAGCCTAGCCGGAAGGCAAGTGCGGGTCGCGGAGCAGGTGAGCGTGTCGTGATCGAGTACCACCGTGCGGGTCATCGGCTGTCAACACCCTGAACGGAGGAGTGACACTCCGATGGATACATTCACGCCGTGCGACTCGGACTGAACTTGGGCTATTGGGGCGCGGGGAACGACGCGGCCAACCTGGCATTGGCGAAGAAGGCGGACGAACTGGACTACGCGGTCGTCTGGGCCGCGGAGGCCTACGGTTCGGACGCGCCGACGGTGCTCTCATGGGTGGCGGCGCAGACCTCACGGATCGACGTGGGCAGCGCGGTGTTGCAGATCCCCGCGCGGACACCGGCGATGACCGCGATGACCGCCGCGACCCTGGACACGCTTTCCGGCGGCCGGTTCCGCCTCGGCCTCGGTGTTTCCGGCCCTCAGGTCTCCGAGGGCTGGCACGGCGTGAAGTTCGCGTCGCCGCTCGGCCGCACGCGGGAATACGTCGAGATCGTCCGCAAGGCGCTGAGCCGCGACCGCGTCCGGTACGACGGCGACCACTTCCAGCTGCCGCTGCCCGGCGGGCCCGGCAAGGCGCTGACCCTGACCGTGCACCCCGTGCGCGAAGAGATCCCCGTGTACCTGGCCGCCATCGGCCCGAAGAACCTCGAACTGACCGGCGAGATCGCGAACGGCTGGCTGCCGGTCTTCTACTCGCCCGAGCACGCCGGTGAGCAGCTGAAGCTGATCCAGGCCGGGGCGGACAAGGCCGGGCGCTCCCTCGACGGCTTCGACGTCGTCCCCACCGTCCCGCTCGTGGTCGGTGACGACTGGAAGACCTGCGCCGACGCGGTCCGCGGATACGCGGCGCTGTACATCGGCGGGATGGGCAGCCGGGAGAAGAACTTCTACAACCAGCTCGCCTGCCGGATGGGTTTCGAGCGCGAAGCGGCCGACGTGCAGCAGAAGTACCTGGGCAAGAACTACGAAGGCGCCATGGCAGCCGTCCCGCTGGAGTTCATCGACGCGACGTCGCTGCTGGGGCCCAAGGAGCGCATCGCCGAACGGATGCAGGCCTTCGCGGAGTCCGGTGTCACGACGCTGACCGTCGCACCCGCCATGCCGGATCCCGAGGGCTCCGCACACGCCCTCGAGGTCGCAGCCGAAGCCGTCGAATCGGCCGGTGTCGCCTGATGGGATGGTTCGAAGCACTGGTCCTCGGGCTCGTCCAGGGCCTCACGGAGTTCCTGCCGATCTCGTCCAGCGCGCATCTGCGGATCACCGCGGCGCTCGCCGGCTGGGACGACCCGGGCGCCGCGTTCACCGCGGTGACCCAGATCGGTACCGAACTCGCGGTCATCCTGTACTTCTCGTCGAAGATCGGGAAGATCCTCCGCGCCTGGTTCTTCTCGATCTACAAGAAGGACTGGCGGCAGGATCCCGACGCCCGGCTGGGCTGGCTGATCATCGTCGGCTCGCTGCCGATCGTGGTGCTGGGCCTGCTGCTGCAGGACGCCATCGACGAAACCTTCCGTGACCTGCGGATCACCGCGACCACGCTGATCGTGTTCGGCCTGATCCTCCTGGTGGCCGACCGGATCGGGAAGCAGGAGCGCACCCTCGACCACCTGACCGTGCCGCACGGTCTCGGCTTCGGGTTCGCGCAGGCGCTGGCGCTGATCCCGGGTGTCTCGCGTTCCGGTGGCACCACCAGCGCCGGGCTGCTGCTCGGCTACACCCGCGCGGAAGCGGCGGAGTACTCCTTCCTGCTGGCGCTGCCGGCGGTGTTCGGCTCGGGTCTGTACAAGCTGACCGACATCGGCAAGGACGGCGCCCCGGCGCAGTGGGGGCCGACGATCCTGGCGACGCTGGTCGCCTTCGGTGTCGGGTACGCGGTCATCGCGTGGCTGATGTCGTACATCAAGACCAAGAGCTTCGTGCCGTTCGTGATCTATCGGCTCGTCCTCGGCGCGCTGCTGTTCGTCCTGATCTTCACCGGTGTCCTGGACCCCCAAGAGGGCCCGCACCTGTAACCCCCGGCGCATTTAGTCCTCTGGATGCGGTCCTTGCACGCGCAAGTACCGCATCCAGAGGACGAAACGCGGGGAGGGGGCAAAGCACGACACGTAGGGTGGGCCACGTGAGTACTGTGATCCTTCTGCGCCACGGCAAGTCGACGGCGAACGGTTCGGGTGTCCTGGCCGGGCGCACGCCCAAGGTCGGACTCGACGACACCGGCCGGGCGCAGGCGGCCGCGCTCGTCGAGCGTCTGGCGCCGGTCCCGCTCGCCGAGCTGGTGGTCTCGCCGATGCTCCGCTGCCGCCAGACGGTCGCGAAGCTGGCCGAGGCACGCGGTCTGGACAAGGTCAAAGAGCCCGGTTTGTCCGAAGTGGACTACGGCGAATGGACCGGGCGCGCGCTCAAGGATCTGGTCAAGGAACCACTCTGGCGGGTCGTGCAGGCGCATCCGTCGGCCGCGGTCTTCCCCGGCGGCGAAGGGCTCGCCGAGATGCAGGCGCGGTCGGTCGCGGCCGTCCGCGCGCACGACGCCCGGATCACCGAGAAGTACGGCGAGAACGCGGTATGGCTCTTATGCAGCCATGGCGATGTGATCAAGGCGATCCTCGCCGACGCGCTCGGCCAGCATCTCGATTCTTTCCAGCGGATCGTGGTCGACCCGGCGTCGGTTTCGGTCGTCCGGTACACCGAGACTCGTCCGTTCGTGTTGCGCGTCAACGACAACGGCGGCGACCTCGCCGGTATCGCCCCACCGCCGCCCAAGGCGAAAGCCAAGCGTGGCAAGGGAAAACAGAGCTCCGACGCGGTGGTGGGCGGTACCACCGGAGCGTGACCACTCCCGTCCGCGGTGTCACGCCACGGACGGCATCCACCGGCCCCTCACTGCCCGTAAGGTGGCCAGAACAGCAGATTCGACGACCCGGGAGCAACACCGATGATTTCGCAGGACAACCCGTTCGCCGTGCCGAGTGAGCTGCCCTACGCCCTTCCGCCGTTCGACCGGATCGCCGACGAACACTTCCTTCCCGCCTTCGAAGCGGGCCTTGCCGAGCACGCCGCCGAAATCGAAGAGATCGCCAACTCCACGGAGCCGCCGACCTTCGAGAACACGATCGTCGCGCTCGAGAAGTCCGGCAGGCTGCTGTCCCGCGTGTCCAGCGTGTTCTTCAACCTCGCCGGATCGAACGCGAACGACGAGATCCAGCGCGTGCAGGCCGAGATGGCGCCGCGGCTGGCCGCACACGCCGACGCCATCAACCTCAACCCGGCGTTGTTCGCCAGGATCAACTCCCTGTTCGAGCGAAAGGACGAACTCGGCCTCGACACCGAGTCGCTCCGTCTCCTGGAGCGGCACCACACCGACGTGCGCCGCGCCGGCGCCGGGCTGCCCGAGGCCGATCAGAAGCGGCTGCGCGAGCTGAACGAGCAGCTTTCGACGCTGTCGACCCGCTTCCAGCAGAACCTGCTCAAGGACACCAACGAACTCGCCGTGGTCGTCGACGACGTCGCGGAGCTCGCGGGACTGGGCGAGGACGAGATCGCCACCGCCGCCGAAACCGCCGGTGAGGAAGGCAAGTACGTCCTCAAGCTGACCTTGCCGACGGCGCAGGCCGCGTTGGCCTCGCTGGAGGATCGCGCGCTGCGCGAGCGGATCTTCACCGCGTCGGTCTCGCGCGGCAACCGGGGCAACGAGTCCGACAACAACGAGGTCGTGGCCGAACTGGTCCGCCTGCGTGCCGAGCGGGCCGCCGTACTCGGCTTCCCCGACCACGCGTCGTACGTCATCGAGGACGAGACCGCGAAGACCGCTCAGGCCGCTGTCGGGCTACTGGAACGTCTCGCGCCGGTCGCGGTCGCCAACGCCAAGGCGGAGGCCGAAGAACTGCAGCGCTACCTCGAAGCCGACATCCCCGGCGCGATCCTGCGCCCGTGGGACTGGGCGTTCTACGCCGAACGCGTGCGCAAGGACCGGTTCGAGGTCGACACCGCGGCGCTGCGCCCGTACTTCGAGCTGAACCGCGTGCTGACCGACGGCGTCTTCTTCGCCGCGTCGAAGCTGTACGGCCTGAGCTTCACCGAGCGGGAGGACCTGCCGAAGTACCACCCCGAGGTCCGGATCTTCGAGGTCTTCGACGCCGACGGTTCGGAACTCGGCCTGTTCCTGCTCGACTACTACGCCCGCGACTCCAAGCGCGGCGGCGCCTGGATGAACAACTTCGTCGACCAGACGAAGCTCCTGGGCACGAAGACGGTCGTGGTGAACGTGCTCAACGTCGCCAAGCCGCCGGCGGGCGAGCCGACCCTGCTGACCTTCGACGAGGTCGTCACCGCGTTCCACGAGTTCGGGCACGCGCTGCACTCGCTGCTTTCCGACGTCGTGTACCCGATGTTCTCGGGTACCAACGTCCCGCGTGACTTCGTCGAGTACCCCTCGCAGGTCAACGAGATGTGGATGCTGTGGCCGGAGGTGCTGGCCAACTACGCCAAGCACCACGTGACCGGCGAGCCGCTGCCGCAGGAGCAGATCGACAAGCTCCTCGCGTCGCAGCAGTACGGCGAAGGTTTCTCGACCACCGAGTACCTCGCGGCGTCGCTCCTCGACCAGGCGTGGCACGCCCTGGGCACCGAGGACAATGTCGACGACGTCCAGCGGTTCGAGGCCGAGGCGTTGACCAAGGCCGGGGTCGCGCTGGAAGCGGTGCCGCCGCGCTACCGCACCACCTACTTCGCGCATATCTTCAGCGGCGGCTACAGCGCCGGGTACTACTCCTACATCTGGAGCGAGGTCCTCGACGCCGACACCGTCCAGTGGTTCCGCGAAAACGGCGGGCTCTCCAGGGAGAACGGCGACCATTTCCGCCGCGAGCTGCTCGGGCGGGGCGGCAGCGTCGACCCGATGGCCGCCTTCCGTGCGTTCCGTGGCCGTGACCCGGAGATCGAGCCGCTGCTGAAGCGCCGCGGTCTCGCCGGGGCCTGATCCTCCTGACGGTCTCCCCGCCCGGGCACCCCCAGTGCCCAGGCGGGGAGACCGCGTTCAGGCGGCGAGTTCGGCGACGGCCGCGGCGACGTCGTCCACTTCCCGCTCGGTGTTGTAGTAGTGCGGGCTCAGCCGCAGGCACCAGTCGACGTCCTTGTCCCCGAAGTCGAACTGCGCGAACTCCCGGTAGCTGAGCGCCGAGTTGATCCGCCTGGCGTCCATCGCCGCCTTGAAGGGCACGGCTTCCCAGCCCTTGATGGAGAACGTCACCAAGGCACCCAGTTCCGGGCCACGGTCGAGCACTTCGACGCCCGCGATGGCGCGGAGACCGTCCCGCAGCCTGGCCGCGAGCGCGGGGGTGCGTCGTGAGATCGCCTCCAGGCCGACCTCACGGGCATACCGCGCCGCCGTCGCGCAGCCGAGCACGGTGGCGTAAGGGAATTCCCATTCCTCGAACCGGGAAGCAGACTTCGCGGGTTCATATACGCCGGGCGCGGTCCATCGGGCGCCGTGCATGTCGATGAACAGCGGCTCGTGCCCGACTGCGAGGAACCGGTCGGACACGAACAGGAACCCCGAACCGCGGGGGCCACGCAGGAATTTGCGGCACGTCGAGGTGAGCAGGTCGGCGCCGATCTCTTCGACGTCGATGGGGTACTGGCCGATCGACTGGCAGGCGTCGACCAGGTACAGCAGGCCGAGCTCCCGGCAGTGCCGTCCGATCTCGGCGACCGGCTGGACGAGCCCCGAGTTGGTCGGGATATGCGTGGCGGCGACCAGTTTCGGTTTCCTCGTGCGCATCCGGGCCGCCATGGCCTCGACGTCGACACCGCCTTCCCGCGTGTCCGGCGCGTGCACGATCTCGACGCCGAACCGCTTCCGCAGCGACAGGAACGCGATCTGGTTGGAGATGAAGTCGTTGCGGGTGGTGAGCACGACGTCGCCGGGCTCGAAGCGGATCGAGGAAAGCGCGGTGGAGTAGGCGTGGGTGGCGCTCGCCGCGAAGGCGATGTTGCGCGGCCGCGCGTTGATCAACGCGGCGATCTCGCGGTAGAAGCCCGCGACCTGATCCGACCGTGCCGCGGCGGCCTCGTAGCCGCCGAACTCGGCTTCGAGATTCAGATGATCGAGCATGGCGGCCAGTACCGGCTTCGCCAGGAGCCCGCAGCCCGCGTTGTTGAAGTGGACGACCTTCTCGCTGCCCGGTGTATCGGCCCGCAGCGCGGGAACGTCCAGTAGTGATTCCGTGGGATTTTCAGTAGCACTATCATAGTCTTTCATGTCGGATAGTAGCACTTCCGCCCTCGTTCTCCAGCTGCGTTCCCTGATCCGCACGGCGGCCGCGGGGGACCGGTTGCCCAGCAGCCGGGAGCTGATCGAGCGATACCGAGTCGGCCCGGTGACCGTCTCGCGCGCGATCGCTCTGCTGGCGGCCGAGGGCGCTGTCGTGACCCGACCTGGAAGCGGGACGTATGTGGCTGCCAGGCCGTCGACGGCGGACGGGCCACTCGACACGGCATGGCAGACCGTCGCGCTGACCGATCGCAGCGTCGACACCACATCGCTCACCGGCGTCCTCGGCCCGCCACCGGAGGGCGCGATCCTCCTCGACGGCGGATATCCGCACCGATCACTGCAGGCGACCCGTTTCCTGAGCGCGGCGCTCGCGCGGGCGGGGCGCCGTCCGGATTCCTGGGATCGGGCCCCCGCTTCCGGGCTGGCCGCGCTGAGGTCGGTGTTCGCGGGGCCCGCCGGTGCGTCACCGGACGACGTCCTGATCACCGCCGGCGGTCAGAGCGGGCTCTCCATGGCGTTCCGGGCGATCGCGGCGCCCGGCAGCCCGGTCCTCGTCGAGTCGCCGACCTATCCGGGAGCGCTCGCCGCCGCGCGGGCGGCGGGGCTCCGCCCGGTGCCGGTTCCCCTCGACGACGACGGGGTCCGGCCGGATCTGCTGGCGGAGGCGTTCGCGATGACCGGCGCCCGGCTCTTCTACTGCCAGCCCACGTTCCACAACCCGACCGGGACCGTGCTCACGGCGGAACGCCGCACCCAGGTGCTCGAGGTGGCGCGGGCGACGGGTGCTTTCGTGCTGGAGGACGACTTCGCGCGGCACCTCGCCCACGGAGTCACGACACCGCGTCCGCTGATCGCCGACGATCGCGACGGTACGGTCGTGCATCTGACGTCGGTGACCAAAGCCGCCGCGCCGAGCCTCCGGATCGGGGCGCTGATCGCGCGTGGACCCGTTCTCGACCGGATGAAGGCGATCCGGCGGGTCGACGACTTCTTCGTCTCCCGTCCGCTGCAGGAGGCGGCCCTCGAACTGCTCAGCGCGCCGTCCTGGGAACGTCACGTGCGGAAGCTGGGCTCCGAACTGCGACAGCGATGCGGAAAGGCGGCCGCGGCGCTGGCGGGGGAGTGTCCTGAGTGGACTGTCGCGCGGTTGCCCGAGGGCGGGTTGCATCTGTGGGTGCGGCTGCCGGCGGGGAGTGACGCGAACGCCGTCGCCCGCGCGGCGAGAGAGCGGGGAGTCGTGGTGGGGGCGGGGGACCGGTTCTTCGCCGCCGAACCGGCCGGACCGTTCCTCCGGCTCGGCTTCGCCGCCGCGGCCGACGTCGCCGAGCTCGTCGAAGGCGTCAAGCGACTGCGTTAAATGTATAACGACCTATACAGTGGGCCTCAGGCCAAAATCGCGTCAAGCAACAGATAAACACCACCGCCGAGGACGACACCGGCGGCTATCCCGGCCGTGACCTCGGCTTTGGTGTGGTCCCCGAGTTCGACGCGGGACCAGCAGACCCAGCCGACGCCGAGGAAGACCAAGGCGAGCCAGGGGCCGTAGACACGGATCAGCATCACGGCCGCGCCCGCCGCCACCATCGCGTGCATCGAGATCTTGAACTCGAGCCCGAAGGTGATCGCGAGCGCGGCCACCAGGCAGACGAGTTCGGCGGCCGCGAGCGCGATCATCTCGTGCGGGGCGTCGCCGGCGATCAGGACGACGAAGCCTGCGGTCAGCGAGCCGATGCAGACCGCGAACGGGATGAGCCGCCCGGCGCGATCGGTGACGTGGTGGCTGTCCCACTTGCCCTTCCTGGCGCCGCGCACGATCACGGCCATCGGGATCAGCGAGCCGGTGACGCCGACGACGAGACCCCAGAGCACCGTCTCGCCGACGTGGTATCCGGTGACCTTCCAGGCGACGATCAGCGGGAGACCGAGCACCCAGACCCAGGGAGCGAGCACCTCGGTCGCGATCCGCGCGAGCCGTCGGCGGGTCCCGGGGGCTTCCGTGGTCTGGGTCGGCATCGCGTGTGGTCTCCTCGGTAATCGTGGCCGGAGCGGCTCCTGCCGGACTCGCGCCCGGCAGGAGCGGTGATCATCGTTCCAGACCCCGGCGGCCCGCCCGCGCGAGGATGTCCGCGCTTGCCGGGTCCGCCCGCGCAGCCTCGTCGAAATTCTCCTTGGGCAGCACAGTGTTTCCCGCCACGGTCACCGTCTCGGGTGGGGTGTCGTAGCCGTCGGGCAGGACGTCCCAGAAGTTGCCGATGAAGGCGACGTTCTCCATCGGCGGGCCCACCTGGAGCACGATCGGGGTGTCGGCGCGGTGGACGATGTTGCCGAGGACGGTGACCCACGCTGCGCCGTAGTCGGTGTAGAGGCCGAAGTTGTACGAGGTGAGGACGTCGCGGACGACGTTGCCGCGGACCAGTGCCCCGCCGGCGAACGACGAGCCCTGTGGTGCCGACAGGTAGATCCCGCCGCCGTCCATGAGCTTGCCCATGCTGCGCTCGACGAGATTCGAGATCACCTGCGTGCCCTTGGCGCGCTCGCCGCCGGTGATCACGATGCCGTTGTGCGGGACGTCGTGGATCTCGTTGTGTGCCACGGAGGTCTCCGCGGACTCGACGACGAGGACGGCGGGCGAACCGCGGTACTCGGTGCCGATGTGATGGACGAGGTTGTCTTCGACCGCGACCCGGGTGCTCGTGTGGACGGCGATCCCGCTGCCCGAGATCTCGTCGAAGACGTTCGCCAGGATCCGCACGTCGGTGGCGTCCTCGATCAGCAGACCTCCTGCGCCGAGCCGGGTGAAGTGGTTGCCCTCCAGGGCGACCCGGCTGACCGACGCGAGGCTGACGTTGGCGGGCAGCTGGACCGGCTCGGCGGGCACGTGGACGTAGCCCACGTCCGCGCCGAGGTCGATCTTCTGGAAGTCGCCCCGTTCGTAGCGTGCGTTGCCGTGGTAGTGCAGGTAGCCGCCGGTGCGATCGGGACCGGACCAGGTCGCGTCGGTGAAGGTGAGGCCGCGCAGCACGAGGTCGTGGACACCTTGTCCGCTGATGAGCGTTTCGAGCACCGGAGCGACGACGTTGGTCTCGTTGAGCTTCTCGCCTGGACGCGGGCGGTAGTGCAGGACGTGATCGCCTGTGTCGGTGCGGCGGACGGCGAAGGTTCCCGGTTCGGTCAGGAAGGCCACGTTGTTCTCGAGCGTGGACGGTGCGGCCAGGCCGTCCCAAGCGCCGTCGCCACCGGCGCCGTACCACTTGGCGTCGTAGAGGGATTTGGCGTTGTCGAAGGCGGGCTGAGCCATCGTGATCGTGGTCGAGGAGGCGTCACCGGAGATGGACGCGACCGGGATCCGGGCTTCGGACCACGGGTAGACGCCCGGGTAGACGAACTCCAGCCCGGAGGGGTCCGGCCACGACTGAGGCTCCACGCTGTCCGTGACGTAACCGGCGCCTGTTTTCGTCACGCTTCCCGGGAGTCCATCCGTGCGGGCTGCTCGGGTCGCGGGCTTGCCGTCGACGGTGAGCCGCCGCGGTGTCAGGTCGCCGATCGGCGCGGTCCAGACACCGTCGTCGCCTGTCGACCAGCCGGTGATCTCGCGGCCGCCGCACAGTTCGACGTTTGCCTGGTCGGCTGTTCCGTAGCCGTGTGCCTGGTAGATCACGCGGAAGCCGTTCGAGCCGGAATCGCCCTGCGTGTCAGTGAAAGAAAGGAGTTCGTCCAATCGGTAGACGCCCGTCGCGAAGGAAACGACGACGTCGCCGGTCATGGTGGCCGTCGCGGCGCGGACCGCCTTCTGAGCGGCTTTCGGCGTGGCGAATGGCTGGTCGGCGGTCCCAGGCCAGTCGTCTCTGCCGTCCGGGGATGCGAAGAACCTGATTTCGGGCATGCTGAAGCGCTCCTGCGAGAGGTATATGGGATATACTGAGGTTTATCAGCTAAACACGAACGAGCGAAGAGCGTCAAGGAGCAGCGGGTGGCGGAAGACGACGCGCAGCCGGATCCGGAGCGTGCGATCGAACTGCTGTGGGGGACTTCCGAGCCGGAGCGGCCGGGATTGAGTCTCGGCCGGATCGTCGCGGCGGCCGTCGAGGTCGCGGACGCCGAAGGGCTCGCCTCACTGTCGATGCGCAAGGTCGCGGAACGGTTCGGCACCACCACCATGTCGCTCTACCGGTACGTCCCCGGCAAGGCGGAACTGGTGGAACTCATGCGTGACGCGGTGTACGGCGAGTTTCCGATGGGGTCTTCGGAGGGGCTCGGCTGGCGGGCCGGCCTCGAACGGTGGGCGCGGCGGGCCCGGGAGATGTACGACCGGCATCCGTGGCTGGTCCACAGCGCCGGGTCCCGCCGCCTGCCGGGGCCGAACATCATGGCCGGCTACGACCACGCGCTGGACGTGGCCTCGCGTAGCGGTCTGGCGCCGGCGCAGGTGATCGCGGTGGTGAACCTGGTGGGCGGATTCGTCGAGTCGGCCGCGCGTCAGGCGGGGGAGGCCGCGGAACTCCAGCGGCGCACAGGGGTGACCCATGAGCGTTGGTGGAGCGAACGCGAGTCGCTCTTCGAGCGTCTGGACCGCTATCCGGCGCTGGAGCGGCTGTGGAAGGCCGGGGGAATGGATGCTCCGCTGGACGCCTTCGAGTTCGGGCTGAGGAGGACCCTCGATGGTATCGAGGCGCTCATCCAAAGCCAGGGGAGTGAGGTAATCAGTGACGATAACGGGGGAGGGGAGTGCGTCGTCTGCGGTAAGCCCTTGGCCGGGGGAGGGCGAGGCCGGCCTCGGGACTACTGCTCGCGGGCGTGCCAGCAACGCGCCTACCGGCGTCGTCAGGCTCAAAGTGTATAACGACCTATTCAGTCGAGCTTGGAACAAGATCAACTTCAGGCTCAGTGTAAAACCCGCAAAGACTGTCGGAGGCTCTGGCTAGGGTTGTCCGGTGATCACCGAAGTCTTGCTGGAGCAGCTGGAAGAGGACGCCTCATCGGCTGTGCTCTTCCAGGGCTTTCTGGAGCCTGGAGCACAGGCGGCCCAGGCGCTGCTCGTGCTGGGGAAGGTCGCCCGCACCCGGTTCTGGATGCCTCCGTCCATGGTGAACCGGCTGATCGCCGAGTCCGATCCGGTGTTCACCGCGGATCGGACGACGCTGCGCGCGGAGGCTTTTTCGCCGTGCTGTGGCTTGTACGCCAGGCTGGATCTCCTGGAAGCGGGTGACCTCGGCGAGGGTTGTACCAATGTGGACCTGTCCGAGGCGACGCGAACCGTTCTGGCCGGAGTCGTCGCCCGGGATCCGTTGCACTTGACCGTTCGTGGCGAGGGAATCCGGCTCCGCACGCTCGACGGGCAGAACGACGAGTCCGTGGTGCCGCTGCCGGATCGCTGGGTGTCGGGGTTCGCCGAGGTCGCCGCCGTCACGGCGGGAGCGGTCGAGAAGGCGGAGCTGGACAAGGCGGAGGCGCGGAACTTCCTGCGGAGGCTGCCCACTTCGGTCGGCCAGTCGTGGGCGGTGGCGTCGGGTCGTGGGCTACGGCTGACGTCACGATCAGGCCGGGACTCGATCCCGGCGACCGGGCTCCATCGGTTGCGGGTCGTCGAGCCGCTCGTTCGGTTCGCTCAGGGGCTGACCGTCTACACGCGACCGGACAGCGAGGTCGCGACCTGGGTGCTCCGGTTGGAGCGAGCGCGGCTCGTCGTCACGTTGTCTCCGGAGCCGTCCCGGGGTTTCTCGGGTGAAGGCGGTTGGTTGAACGCGTTGGCGGCGGGTCTCGATGCGCCGGAACTCGTCGCTGGTCGCGCCGGTCACGACGTCGTCGACGGCACGTGGTTCCCGCGCGAGCTGCCGAGCGGGACTGCTCCGGCGAACGGCCGGCTCGCGAAAGCCCGCGAGCTGCTCGCCGCCGGAGCCGTCCACAAGTTGGCGGACGGTGGCTACGAGATCACCCGTGCCGGCTCGGTGCAGCGCGTCCGGCTTTCGCCCGCCGGCTGCACGTGCGCGTGGTGGGCCAAGCATCAGGAGAACCGAGGTCCTTGTTCGCATGTGCTGGCGGCCAGGATGTCAGCCGCTGAGTCGTGACGCCGCCTTCGCCGCTTTCGAACTGCCCTTGAAGCCGATGAGCCACTCTTTCGTTTCGGCGCTGATCGTGCCCGCGCCGCGGTCCACGAGGTCCGCGGCGAGTTCCAGCAACGCGAAGATGCCGCGGTGTGAGGGCGCCAGCTTCGGCAGCAATGTGTCGAGTGTGGACAGTACGGCGATCGGGTGTTCGTTCGCGATGACCGAGAGCCGGGGTGCCAGTCGCGTGATGATGAGCTGCGGCCCGAGTGCGCCCAACGCCTCGCCGAGTGCGCGAGGGCCGAGCATCCGACGGTCCAGCAGGGTCAGCACGGCGTCCGTGCCGAGCTGGACGGCGGCGGGGCGTTTCAGCGCGAGGGTGGTGGCGAGGAGCATCGTGCCGGGGATGCCCGGGACCGAGGGGCTGTCGAGGAACGGAGGCAGCGCGGCCTTCTCCACGGGATAGCCGACTTCGATGTCGTTGAAGTACAGGTTTCCGGCGACGGTGGCTTCGAGGTGGTCGCGGTCGTAGGGGGAGGAGACCGCTTCGTGGCATTCGGTGAAGCCGAGCCACTCGGGGGCCCGGTTCTCGAAGAGCACGCCCAGCCAGGGAACTTCCGGTGCGGCGGGTTCCGGGGTTCGTTCGATGTCCAGTGTGTTCGAGCCGTAGTCGGTAAGGCCGGCTTTCAGTGTCCAGGTGATCGGCGGGCCGGGTTCGCCGCGGAGTGCGGCGGCGGGGTCTGCGGATTCGGGGTGTCGGGCGCGGGCGGCGGCGAGGGCGGTCCAGCCGGTGTCGCCGATGGCCGGTCCGCCGAGGGCGTAGCGGATGGTGTCGGCGTGCGGTCCGGTGAGTTCCGAGGCGAGCGCGAGGGCCGCGGGTCGCGTGTCGGGGGCGAGGCGGAGCAGTGCGTCGGCGACGTCGTCCTCTGCCGCGTCCGGGTGTTCGAGCATGCGGGCGACGAAGACGACGGGGTCGAGCCAGCCGCCGTGGTGGGTGGCGGCGGAGACGGGGACGGCGGTGCCTTCGAGCAGGGCGGTGATCCGGTGGTGGAGGGGGCGGCGCCAGCCGTCGACCTGAGGTAGAGGGGCGACGTCACGGCCAGCGAGGCCGAGGACGAGCGTGGCGATCATCTTCGGTACCGCCGCGCTGTACTGCTGGGCGGCGATTCGCGCGGCGCGTTTCACCAGCGGTTTGAGGGCGTCCTGGAGTTCGCCGGCGACACGGTGGGCCCCGTCGAGGGCGGCCAAGAGGAGGTCGGCCTGGTCGGGGTCGGCGAGCAGGGAGGAGAGGGCTTCGGCGACCGCGGCCGGGGTGTCGGGGACTTCGAGCGGGACGGTCAGCGTTTTGCGCTGGTCCCACGGTGTTCGGGTGGGTTCCGGGTACTCGGTGGTCTCGATGACGGGCGGCGTCTCAGGGGTGACACCGAGCTGGGCGGTGGCGATGGCGCGGACGTCGGAGGCGTCGTGGGTGATCGCCGCTTCGAAGACTTCGTTGGCGAGGTCGGTGAGCTCGGGTCGCCGGTCGGCGATACGGCCGGCGAGTTTGAGTGCGAGTTTGGCGGTGGCGGCGCCGCGTCCGGCTGCTGCGGCGGGGAGGTGCTGGAGCGCGACTTCGTCGTCGAGCGTGCCCTGTTTGTCCACAAGGGACAGTGCTTTGACGGCGAAGGAGACGGTGCGGGGGAGGCTACTTCCGCACAGCCGGGCGTAGCGGTGCTGCGCCGCGGTGCGTTCGTCCGGGGTGGGGGCGAGCGCTTCGTGGAGTGCGGCGTACCACTGGGCGCGGAAGGCGGCGAAGTCGCGGGCGAGGACGTCGAGGGTGAGGTCGAGGAGCCGGGTGCGGTCGAGTTCGCCGGTCTCGGTGAGTTCGAGCAGTGCGGTGGACCATTTGTCCTGGTCGCGGACGTACTTGTCGAAGGCGGCGAAGCTCCCGTCGCCGTTGCCTTCGATCGTGAGCAGTTCCCAGATCTCGGTGAGGGCTTCGCGTTCGGTCCGGAGCCGTTCGGCCAGCGATTTCCCGCGGAAGCGTTCGGCCCAGCGGAACCAGCCGGTGTGGTATTCCGGTGTCCGGATGGGTTCGAGGTCGCCGTCGAGGACCATGCGGCGGACGGCTTCCCAGGCGGTGTGGTGGCCGATCATGCGCAGCGCGATCGTCTTGCGTTCGGTGAGCGAGCGGTCCTGCAGGACGCGTTCGAGGATCGTGGGCGAGGCGATCCAGAGTTTGCGCAGCAGGGGGTCGCTCGCGGGGAGTGCGGTCCAGAGGGCGGTCGCGGCTTGCTGGGCCCTGAGCGGGTTGCGGGCGCCGTAGGTGTCGGGCTTGATCTCGACGAACTCGCGGCTGTCCTTGAAGGTGGCCAGGAGTTCGGGGACGAGGGCTTTCCGCTCGGCTTGGGAAAGCTCGAGGGCCCTGGTGAGGACTTCCGAGGGCTGGCCGGTGAGGAGCTCGTCGAGGTGCACGGGTCCATTGTGGCGTGAGCACCGCACTCGCGTGATTGGAGGCGGAACTCGCGTGATCAGGGGCGGAACACCCGAGTTCCGCCTCCAATCACGCGAGTCACGTCCCTGATCACGCGAGTCACGCCTTCGGTCACGCCACGCGGCTGCCCACCCCGGAGCGGCGTCCGCGAAAAGGCGGCCGTGTCCCGGGGGACACGGCCGCCTTCGTGAGGTGGTTCAGGCTCAGATGAGGCCGAGCTTCTTCACCGCGTCGCGCTCTTCGGCCAGCTCGTTGACCGAAGCGTCGATGCGGGCACGGGAGAAGTCGTCGATCTCCAGGCCCTGGACGATCTTGTACTCGCCGTTCGCGGCGGTGACCGGGAACGAGGAGATCAGGCCCTCCGGGACACCGTAGGAGCCGTCGGACACGACCGCCGCCGAGGTCCAGTCACCCTCGGGGGTGCCGTTGACCCAGGTGTACACGTGGTCGATCGCCGCGGAGGCGGCCGACGCCGCGGAGGACAGGCCGCGAGCCTCGATGATCGCCGCGCCGCGCTTGGCGACGGTCGGGATGAAGTCGTCGGTGAGCCAGGCCTGGTCGGTGATGACCTCGGTCGCGGCCTTGCCGGACACCTCGGCGTGCGCGATCGACGGGTACTGGGTCGCGGAGTGGTTGCCCCAGATCGCGACCTTCTTCAGCTCGGTCACCGGTACGCCCAGCTTCTTGGACAGCTGCGCGAGGGCGCGGTTGTGGTCGAGGCGGGTCATCGCGGTGAAGCGGTCGGCCGGGACGTCGGGCGCGTGCGCCTGGGCGATGAGGGCGTTGGTGTTGGCCGGGTTGCCGACGACGAGGACCTTGATGTCGCTCGCCGCGCCGGCGTTGATGGCCTCACCCTGCGGCTTGAAGATGCCACCGTTGGCCTCGAGCAGGTCGCCGCGCTCCATGCCCTTCGCGCGGGGACGGGCGCCGACGAGCAGGGCGACGTTCGCGCCCTCGAAGGCCTGCTTCGGGTCGTCGAAGATGTCGATGCCCGACAGCAGCGGGAACGCGCCGTCTTCGAGTTCCATCGCGGTGCCCTCAGCCGCCTTGACCGCCTGCGGGATCTCCAGGAGCCGCAGCTTCACCGGGGTGTCCGGGCCGAGCAGCTGACCGGACGCGATGCGGAAGAGCAGCGCGTAGCCGATCTGGCCGGCCGCACCGGTGACGGTGACGTTGACAGGGGCTTGGGTCATTGCGGTTCTCCAGCTTGAGGCGACATCGACTTGTACCGCGATGCTAGTCCTGTCCCGAGTCGCCGTTCGGGTGCGTCCAGTCACTGTTTTCTTGATCGATGCCGTCGGTGGCCACGTTCGCGGCGAGTCGCGAGAGCAGCCCGGCCAGTGTGGTGATCTCTTCGTCGCTGAACCCGGCCCGGATTCGTTTGTCGTGCGCGATCGCCGCCTTCGCCAGCCGGTGGAAGACCGTTTCACCCTCGGCGGTGAGTTCGACGACATGCACTCGCCGGTTGTCGGGATCGCGTCGCCGGGTGATCAAGCCCGCACTCTCCATGGCGTTCAGATGATGGGTGAGCGTGGCGCCCTGGATGCCGACCGCGGCCGCGAGCTCTCGCTGATTGGCCACGCGCCGGGTCTTCAGCGTGATCAGGATCTGCCAGACGGGCTGTGAGCCGCCGTCGGCGGCCAGTGCCTGATCGAAGGCGCGCCCGACGGTCTTGGCGGTTTTGGCGAGGACGACGCCGATGGGTGCCGCGGTGGGTTTCTGCACGTCCAGGAGCATAGCGCATTGCTCTAAGGGTTTGACATCGAATCATTAGATATCTAACGTTAGCGGGGTCGAACGAACGGAGGAAACGCCATGCGCAGTACGGAGAGCGAGATCCGCGACCTCGGGGCCCGCTGGGCCGACGCCGAGGTCCGCGGCGACACGGAAGCACTCGACGCGATGGCCACCGCCGACTTCACCCTGGTCGGACCGCTGGGGTTCGTGCTCGGGAAACCGCAATGGCTGCAGCGCTACCGCGGCGGCGACCTGGTCACCGAGAAACTCGACTGGACCGAGGTCGACGTCCGCGAGCACGGCACGGCCGCCGTGTCCGTCGGCGTGCACGCCCAGGAGGGCACGCATCAGGGGAACCGCGTCGACGGCCGGTTCCGCGTCACCCACGTGTTCGTCCGCGACGACGACCGCTGGCTCATCGCCGGCATCCACCTGAGCCCGATCGGCGGGCCGCCGCCCTTCGCGCGTCCCGAAGCACCCGGAAGATGAGGAAGATCATGCGAATCAGCGTCAGCGTCACCGATTTCTCCTGGCCCGGCGGTCTGGTCGACAACCTTCTCGAAGTCGCCCGGACGGCCGACGCGACCGGCCTCGACACCCTCTGGGTCGCGGACCACCTCCTGCAGACCGCGCCGGGCAGCACACCGGACTCGGAGATGCTGGAGGCGTACACGACTCTGGGCTTCCTCGCCTCGGCGACGTCCCGGATCCGGCTCGGCACCATGGTCAGCGCCGCCACCTTCCGGGCTCCCGCCCTGCTGGTGAAGGCGGTCACGACACTCGACGTCCTTTCGCGGGGCCGCGCCTGGCTCGGGATCGGCGCCGGCTACCAGGAGGACGAGGCCCGCGCGATGGGGCTGTCGCTCCCACCGATCCCCGAACGGTTCGAACGGCTGGAGGAGACCCTCCGCATCGCAGGCCGGATGTGGGACGGCGACACCTCGGAGTTCGCCGGCAGGCACTACCGGCTGGAGCGGCCGGTGAACAACCCCTTGCCGGTGCGGCGGCCGAAGGTGCTCATCGGCGGCACCGGGCCGAAGCGGACCCTGCGGCTGGTCGCCGAGCATGCCGACGCCTGCAACCTCTTCGACATCCCCGACGGAGGCAAGACCGTCCGCGCGCAGCTGGACGTCCTCGCCCGGCATTGCGCCGACGTCGGACGGCCTGTCGAAGAGATCGAGAAGACCATCGCGACCCGGCTCGCGCCGGGGGAGTCCTCAAAGGACTTCGCCCGCCGGTGCGGTGAGTTCGCGTCCTGGGGGCTCGACCACGTCGTGGTGATCACCGCCGGCGCGTGGGATCGCGGCGCGGTGGCCGTGCTCGGCGAAGCCGCGGGCCTGGTCGCCGCCTGAACCGGCCTGTCTCCGCGAAATCGTCAACGGCGAAGCCGCGAAAGCTTTTTCCATATCGTGCGAATCGAATGGTGTTTTCCGGGGCCGACGGTGTTCCCATTGGTCCCGGAAAACGGTTACAGTCCATAATATCTTTTCATGAACCGATCGCCGAGACGATTTCGTCCGATCGGCGGGCGGCATCGTGATGATCGACTCGCTAGCATGAGTCCGCCCAGTTCCCCGCCCCCCGTGTGGAAGTTTTGGGAAGGACCCCATGCTCAATGCAGTGGTTGCCGCCGTATCTCTTTTCTCGTCGATAATAACGCCGAACAGCATGTCCCCGCCGCCCGGACCGCCGCCCGACCGGGTCGTCATCGACGTCGTCACCGTCAACGGTTCCGGCTGTCCGCCGGGTTCGTCCGCCGTCGCCGTGGCCAGGGACAACAGTTCTTTCACGGTCACCTACAGCGAATACACCGCGCAGGTCGGCGTCGGCTCGAAGCCCACCGATTTCCGGAAGAACTGCCAGCTGAACCTCAACATCCACGTGCCGCAGGGATTCACCTATGGTATCGCCAGCGCCGATTACCGCGGTTTCGCATCGCTCGAATCCGGCGCCAAGGCATTGCAGCGGGCGAATTACTACTTCCAAGGGAATTCGCCGACCGCGCAGGTGAGCCATCCCGTCAACGGGCCGCTGTCGGACAACTGGCAATTCCGTGACGAAGCCGAAGGTGGCGTCATCATCTACAAGCCGTGCGGCGAGGACCGGAATCTCAACGTGAACACGGAACTGAGGGTCGGCGCGGGTTCGTCGGATCCGAAGAAGACCACCAGTTTCATCACGATGGATTCCACCGACGGCGCGTTCAAGACCACCTACCACTTCTCGTGGAAGACCTGCCCGGCTTCCTGACCTCTCCTCCAGGGTGACGGCCTGCTTCCCGGTCCGGAAGAAGGCCGTCCCACCCATGCCCGGTCAGGGCCTTGGCCGCTCTGAACGAGGACTTCACCGCTCGTCGCCGCCCTGCCCGGCGGCGACGAGTCTTCTCGACGACCCCATTTCCGGCGGGCGGCAGGGAGAAATCGTCTCGCTGAATCCGCCGCTCCCGCCGTGTCGAAGCTTTGGGAAGGATCCCATGCTCAACGTGCTGGTCGCTGCCGTGACGCTGTTCTCCTCGGTCGTCACTCCGAACGCGTGGGTGCCGCCCCCGTTGCCGTCCGACAAGATAGTCATCGACGTCGTGACGGTCAACGGAACCGGATGCAAACCCGGTACGGCGGCCGTTTCCGTCTCACCGGACAACACCGCGTTCACCGTCACCTACAGCGAATACACCGCCCAGGTCGGCGTCGGCGCGAAACCGACCGATCTGCGCAAGAACTGCCAGCTCAACCTCTACGTCCACGTGCCGCAGGGATTCACCTACGGCATCGCGGGCACCGACTACCGCGGCTTCGCCTCCTTGGCCGCGGGAGCCACCGGACTGGAACGCGCCAACTACTACTTCCAAGGCAATTCGCCGACGTCGTACGTGAACCACAACCTCAAAGGCCCGTTCGAGGACAACTGGCAGTTCACCGACGACATCGAGGTCGGTGCCATCGTCTACAAACCCTGTGGTGAGGACCGGAACTTCAACATCAACACGGAACTGCGGGCCGCGGTCGGCACTTCCGATCCGAAGAAGACCACCAGCTTCGTCACCATGGACTCGACCGACGGTTCCATCAAGACCACGTACCACTTCTCGTGGAAGAACTGTCCCAAGCCGAAGAACTGACCGCTGAAACCTCGTGAGTGCTCGCAAGGCGTGAAGGAGTCCTTCACGCGCAGCCGCTGTGACTGCTGGTGCTCATGGGGCGCACGTCCGCGAGCCGCGAGTCTGTGAAGGCCTCCTTGAGGGACCCAGCGTCCCTCAAGGAGGCCTTCACAGACTTGTTTTATCTACATCTGACCTGTGCGTGAGCGGGATTCGCTTCGTCCCAGGCCGGGGCGAGCGTTGTTGATGAAGGATTCGGGACGTTCACTGTCCTAAATCCTTCATCAACCAATCCAAACGTGGAGAAGCCAGGACGTACAACGCCCCGATCCCCGCAGGCTCGACCCATACCAGTGGACAAGCCAAAGACGAGTCCTCAAGGAGGCCTTCACGGACCGAGCACGAGACGTCACAGCTTCCCGGAAGGCTCCGGATCCGTGGCCTCCACCCCGAACACCCGCCCCAGCGCGATCACCGTCTCGTCCAGGTGCCCGAGACTGGTCAGCACCGAACGCGCCCGCGGATCGTCGATCCGGTCCGCCACCGGCGTCCCGTCGTCGCGGACCAGCGTCCCGTGCCCCGAACCGCCGGGATCACCGATCGCCTCCCGCAGTACGGCGGTGTTCGCCCGGATCCGCCCGGTGTACAGCAGCAATCGGTCCGCCTCGTTGAGCAGCAGCCCCGCCTGCGAGCGCGCCGCGACGTGCCGGGCGCGGAAGGCGATCGTCTCCACCGTCGTGAGCACGTGCCAGCCGTAGTCGCGGCGGCTGCTGAGGTTCACCGGATGCGTCAGCGGCTCGATCGTCGTGCGGACCTTGTCCACCGCCCGGTCCAGATCACGCGACTTCTCGATGACGCTCACGTTCTCCGCACCGGACAACAGACCCGCGGTCTTCTCGACGAACTCGTCCAGTTCCTCCAGCAACGCCGAGACGTCGTCGAGCATCACCGCGCGCGTGCGCACCGGCACGATCACCACCGCCGCCAGCACGCCGGCCGCCGCGCCGACGGCGGTCTCCGCGACCCGGATCCACAGCACCTCGAGGCTGAACGTCCCCAGCAGGCTGTACAGCAACCCGAGCATGCTGGTGATGAAGAACGCCATGATCACCTGCGACACCCGGGCCATGTAGACCATGCCGAACACGCACACCAGGATCAGCGCCAGCGTCGCCGGCACACTGCCCGACACGAGCAGCGTCAGCACCAGCCCGCCCACGATCCCGATCAGCGTGCCGCCGATCCGCCGGACACCCTTGACGAACGTCGCCCCCGCGGTCGACGAGCCGATGAACACCACGAACACGGTCAGCACCGCCCAGTACCAGCGCTGGCTCGACACCAGCTCCCCGCCGAGCACGGCGAGCCCGCCACCGACGACGGCCTGGATGGCACTGCGCGTCTGGTTGTCGTAGGCGAACGCCGACGACTTCTCCTCGTCGGGATCCTCGGGATCGTCGACGGCATCGGAGACGTCGTGTTCGGCGACCCGCTGCGCGCGGACGTCGGCCAGCGCGAGTTCGGCGAGCGCACGCCGGACGCCGTCACCGGGCGCGGCGTGCTCGTCGATCCGGCTGCCTTCCACCAGCATCTTGCTGAACTCTTCGGTCTCGCTGATCAGCGGCAGCTCCCGCGGGTCGCGCTCGATCAGCGACCGGAACCGCCGCATCCGCGCGATCAGATCGTCGCGGACGTCGTCGTCGAGATCCTCGGCGCAGGTGCGCTGCACCGTGATCGTCAGCCACTGCACCGCCAGCTCGACCTCGATCGCCCGGCGGCGCAGCCGGTTCACCGAATCCGCGCCGGTCACTTCGGGCGCCGTGTCCTCGATGAGCAGCACGGACTCGTGCATCCGGGCGTTCGTCGTGCGGAGCCGCTTGCGGGTGCGCTCGCTGCCGCCGACCGCGAGATGGTCCTCCGCCGCGCGCACCACCGCGGCGAGCCGGGCCCGGAACGCCCGCCGGATCCGCAGGAACTCGGCGTCGGTATGCCGGCGCAACAGGACGAACCGGACCACCGCGTTGGCCGCGATCCCGATCGTCAGTGCCAGCAGCAGTACCGGGACCTGCTTCAAATGGGTCTGCAGGAACATCGCGAAGAAGAACAGGAAGAACGACAGCGAACCCAGCGCGATCCCGCGCGCACCGAATCGCTGCGCGTAGACCGCGACGAAGATCAGCAACACGAACACGATGCTGTCCAGCGGCGGCACCGCCGAGCCCACACTCGCCGCGGTGAGCGACGCCGCGCCGAGCACCAGCCCGAGTATCAGCGTCACCGCCTGCTGCCCAGGGGTCTCGTCGTTGACGGTGAAGGCGGACGTCATCGCGGCGATCGCGGCGACGAGGATGACCGTGAGCGGCTGGTGGAACGGCAGGATGGCCAGCACCGCGACGACGATGCTGAGCACGGCCGAGAAACCGAGCCGGAGCCGGACCAGGCCGGGATCGGAGGCGACCAGACGGTCGGTCGTGGCCTGGGTGATGCGGGAGATCATCGGGCGAGCAGCTCTCCTTGGGCGAGGGTGACCCGCCGGGCGGTGGACGAGGTGACGCGAAGACGGTATCGGGCGTGCCTCACCGGCCCGGCGAGGGCGAACGGCCGCGTCTGACGCCGCCAGCGGAACCGCTCACCTTCCCGCTGGTCCAGCAGCGCCCAGTGCTCGCCGTCGTCGGAGCCCTCCAGCACCCACGAACGCGGATCACCCCGCCGGCTGCCCGAGGTCAGCGTGTACATCACGACCTCACGCGAGGCGTCCTCGACCGGGAACTCGATGACGGGTTCGCGTCCGGGGAAGGTGATCTCGGTCTTGGTGGTGTCGTCGAACAGAGGGCCGTCGGCCACCGTGATGTCCGTGAGCGGGCCCGGGGCGGCGGGCTCGGCGGGGGAGCGACCCCATTCCGACGGCTGCTCGCCCATCGCGAACTTCAGCACCGCGCCCTCGGCCAGCACGGAATGCGACAGCGCGCTGCTGTCGTGCGGTCGCCCGTCGATCGTCAGCCCCTGGACGTACACGGTGTCCTCCGTGTTGCCGGGCGCCTCGATGACCAGGTCCTTCCCGTTCTCCAGACGGACGGTCGCCTTCGTGAACAGCGGCGAGCCGATCACGTACTCGGGACTGCCCATCGCCAGCGGGTAGAACCCGAGCGCGGCGAAGACGTACCAGGCGGACATCTCGCCGTTGTCCTCGTCGCCCGGATAACCCTGGCCGAGGTCGCTCCCGACGTAGAGCCGCCGCAGGACCTCCCGCACGATCCGCTGCGTCTTCGACGGCGCACCCGCGTGGTGATAGATCCAGGGAATGTGGTGCGACGGCTGGTTGGAATGCCCGTACTGTCCCATCCGGACGTCGCGGGCCTCGGTCATCTCGTGGATCAGCCCGCCGTAGGAACCCGGTTTGCGGCCGGTCTCCGGGGTCGCGAAGAAGGTGTCCAGTTTGGACGCCAGCGCTTCGGTGCCGCCGTGCAGCGCGGCGAGCCCGGCGCCGTCGTGGGGGACGGAGAACGCGGTGTTCCAGGAATTCGTCTCGGTGAAGTCGCCGCCCCACGCCTCGGGGTCGTAACCCGCGGCGCCGAAATGCCGGCTCCCGTCACGGTTGCGGCCCTGGAAGAATCCGATCAGGTGGTCGAAGTGGTTCGCGTACTGCTGCGAGCGCTGCCGGAAGTACGCGGCGTCGTCGCTCCGCCCGAGTGCCTCGGCGAAATTGGCGAGGCCGAAGTCGTTGACGCAGCCCTCCAGCGCCCACGACAGGCCTTCGTGGACCGACGTCGGCGTGAACCCGAGGAAGATCGACTCGTGCAGCCCCTTCCGGCCGACGCTTTGGCCGCTCGGTGTCACGGTCGCGTTCTTCAGCGCCGCTTCGTAGGCGGCCTCGACGTCGAAGCCGCGCACCCCCTTGAGATACGCGTCGGCGAACGCCACGTCGGAGCTGGTGCCGGTCATGAGGTTGGCGTAGCCGGGGGAGGACCAGCGCGAGATCCAGCCGCCCTCGCGGTACTGCTGGACGAACCCGTCGATCATCCGCCCGCACCGGCCGGGGGTGAGCAGGGCGTACGCGGGCCACGTGGTGCGGTAGGTGTCCCAGAAGCCGTTGTTGACGTACATCTCGCCGTCCACGACCTTCGCGCCGGTCCTGGTGCGTGTGCTCGGCCACCACCGCCGGATCACCGGACTCGCGTGACGGACGCCCTTCGGCGTGTCCTCGTGCGCGGAGTTCGGATAGAGGAAGAGCCGGTAGAGGTTGGAGTAGAACGTCGTGCGCTGGTCCTCGGTCGCGCCCTCGATCTCGATTCGGTCCAGCACTTCGGACCATCGGGCGCGGGCCTGGTCACGGACCTGCTCGAAGCTCGTGCCGGAGGGGATCTCCTGGTCGAGGTTCCGTTTGGCCTGCGCGAGGCTGATCAGCGACGTCGCGATCCGCATCGTCACCTCACCGGCGGCGAATTCCAGGAACCCGGTCACCGTGCGCCACACCGGACGCCGGATCTTCCCGCCGCGTTCGGCCGGGACGTCGAACTCGGCGTACACGAACATCCGCCGCGCCCCGGCCGACAACCGGCTGCGGACCCAGGTGTGCCCGGTGACCACGCCGTTCGCCGCGTCGAGGCGCACACCGCCCCGGTTGCGGGCGTTGTCGAAGAGCAGCCAGCCGCGATCACCCGGGAAGGTGAAGCGGAACAGCGCCGCGTGATCCGCCGGGGCGATGTCGGTGGTGACGCCGTTGGCGAACCGGACACCGTAGTGATGCGGCCGGTCGATCTCGTCGTCGTGCGAGAACGCGAGTGCGCGGCGGGACCGGTCTGCCTCCACTTCTCCGATGCCCGGCATCACCTGGAAGGTGTGCCGGTCGCCCATCCACGGGCTCGGCTGATGCGACAGCGCGAACGCCTGCAGCGCCGGCCGGTTCGCGGCGTCGTTGTGCCGGTGGTAGCTGTAGATCCAATTGGTGGCGCTCGCGTCGGTGACCGGGGTCCAGAAGTTGAAGCCGTGCGGGATCGCCGTCGCGGGGAAGTTGTTTCCCCGTGAGAACTTGTCGCTGGAATGCGTGCCGCGGGTCGTGCGGACGTGGTCGACCGGCTCACGGATCTCGATCACGCGCTCGGCGAGCCGGACGTCGTCCACCCAGCCCGCGCTCCCGCCGTCCGGCGGTTCGCTGACCAGGACGATCCGGGTGATCCGCCGTCCGGCGAACGCACCCAGCCGTCGGCGCACGAGGTTCCACTGGTCCACGTACAGCGTCTTGCCCAGGCCCTGCTCCGTGGCGCTGAACCCGGCCGACGTCCCGTCGGCGAACTCGACGTCCAGCGCCACGAAGGTGCCGCGATAGCCGGGCACGTCGGATTCGGCCTCGGGGAAGACCACATAGGACAGTTCGGTGTGGCCGGTGACCTCGACGTCCACTTCGAACAGCGTCGCGCGCAGCGTGTTCTCGTAGCGGAGCGCGTGCGCGCCGGTGAACCCGACGCCGGGCTTCGCCGTCGGCGACGAACGCGGTCCGGTGCCGACACGCAAGGCCGGATCCACCGGCTGCGGATCACCCGTTTCGAAGGAGGAGAAGAACCCGGTGATCGTCACCAGGCCACCGTAACTCCCGCGCGTGAGCCCGGCTCGGTGTGCCGCATCCAGAGGACTAAACGCGGGAGGAGAGGAACTCCTCGAAGGTGCCGACACCGGTCGCGTTCTCCGGGGTCAGGTTGCCGCCCGCCCGGAACGCCTTGGCCGCCTTACCCGGCAGCCACAGCGACACGATCGGCTTCCGGCGCCCGACGGAGCGCTGATACGCCTCCGCGAGGTCACGCGCGCTCCGCACCTCCGGGCCGCCCATGTCCGCCACCCGACCCGACGGCTCACCGGACGCCAGCGCGACCAGCCGGTCCGCGACATCACCGGTGCTGACCGGCTGGAACCGGAACCCCGACGGCATGATCGTCACCGGCAGCCGCCGCTGCGCCGACGACGCGCGCGCGACGAGCTCGTGGAACTGCGTCGCGCGCAGCACCGTCCACGGCAGACCGGACTCCTCGATCACCTTCTCCGAGGCCAGCTTCTCGTTGTAGTAGAAGAACCGGATCACGTCGATGCCGACGATCGAGATGTACACCACGTGCGGATCGCCCGCCCGCTTCGCCGCCTCGACCAGGTTCCGCGTCACCTGCTCGTCGCCGCGGCCCAGCGTCGACGCGCAATGGATGATCGCCGACACACCGTCGACCGCCTCGGCGAGACCGTCACCGGTCTTCAGATCGCACCGCGCCCACTCGTGCCGCACGTCCGCGGGCCGCGGCCGCCTGCTCATGACGCGGACCAGCCGATCTTCGGCCGCCAGCCGCCGCACCACCTCACGGCCGAGGTCGCCGGTACCGCCGGTCACCAGAATCGGGTTCGCCACCTTGGTCCTCCTTCTCGAGAGCTTTCACCCTCAAGAACCAGCGGGCCACCCGGAACGTGACAGCTGCCCCGACAGGAAGGCGAGCTTGTCCGGATTGCCGACCGCGCGCAGCCCGCGGATCCGGCCGTCCACCACCTCGAACCCGAGGACGCCGAACAGGGCGCCACCAGCCGTCGCGACCACCGCCGGGCCGCCGTTGACCTCCAGGATCTCGATCGACACCTGGCCGGCGCCGGCGAACATCCCGGCGTACAGGCGTGCGACCTTGGCCGCGCCGTGCACCGGACGCCGCGCCGCGGTGACCTTGCCGCCACCGTCCGACCAAGCCGTCACGTCGGCGGCGAGCAGACTCTCCAAAGCGGGCAAGTCGCCGTCCCGCGCCGCGGACAGGAAGCTCTCGACCAGTTTCTCGTGCTGTCGCGGGTTCGAAACCCGTCGCTCATCCGAGCGGTCCAACGCCTTTCGCGCACGGCTGTGCAACTGACGCGAATTGACCTCGGAGACGTCGAGGATCCCGGCGATCTCCCGATGGCTGTAGGCGAAGGCCTCCTTCAGCACGAAAACCGCGCGCTCCACCGGGCTGAGCTGCTCCAGCAGTACCAGCATCGCCAGCGACACGGAATCCCGCTGCTCCGCCGTCTCCAACGGACCGAGCACGTCGGTCGAGGTCAGAACCGGCTCGGGCAACCACGGCCCGACGTACCGCTCGCGCTGCGCCCTGGCCGACGTCAGCCGGTTCAGGCAGAGATTGGTGACCACCTTCGCCAGCCACGCCCGCGGCGAGCCGATCGACTCGCGCTCGGCGCCCGCCCATTTCGGATACGCGTCCTGGACGGCGTCCTCAGCCTCGGCGGCCGAACCGAGCAGGCGATACGCGAGCCCGAACATGGCGGGCCTCAGCCGCTCGAATTCCGTCGCGCTGTCCATCGTCCCCTACGAATCCCTCTTGAATCCACTGTGGACACCATCCTGCCAGGGGTACCGCTCACCGGGATTGCCGTACCTGATCGGCGCTGACGTCCACTGTGACTGTATCGGTACGAATGGAACGTCTGCGTCACCACCGAGAGAGGGGTCTGGAGTGACGTCACGTTCGTCGCGTTCGCGTGCCTCGCTGTGCGCCGCGACCGCCATCACCGTATTAGCGCTGGTCACGGCGCCCCAAGCCGGTGCGGCACCGGCACCGGGCGCCGTGCACACCACACCGGACAGATCCGGGAAGGACGTCGATGTCCGTGACACGGCGAGAACCAGTCCGCGCGTCCTGGCCGCGCGGGACCGGCTCGCGGCGTCGCGGGCGAACTCCGTCGCGACCGCGCGGGCGGAACTGGGCAACCAGGCCCTGCTCGACTTCGACGAGCTGACCGGCACGCCCCGGGTCCTGGCCCGCACCGACGGTTTCCTCACCGGACCGAGCGGCCGGTCACCGCGCGACATCGTGCTGAACTACCTGCGGGACAAGGAAGGCCTCGTCGGCCTCAGCGCCGCCGACACCGCGAAACTGAACCTGCGCAAGGACTACGTCGACGTCGAAGGCACGCACCATCTGTCGTTCACCCAGTCCGTCGGCGCGGTTCCGGTGTTCGGCAACGGGCTGAAGGCACACGTCGCCAAGGACGGCAGGCTGATCCAGCTGGACGGCGCGCCCGTGCGCGACCTTCCCGCTTCGCTCAGCGCGGCGACGCTGGCCGCGCCCGGCCCCGACTCGAAACAGGTCGCGTTCCTGACCGGCGACGGTATCCGTCCCGCCTGGTACACGCTGACCAAACCGGCCGTGGACCAGATGTTCCAGGAAGTGACCGACGCCGGCACCGGGAAACTGCTCTACCGCAAGAACCTGGTGAATCACGCCAACGACGCCGATGGCGCCAAGGGCCTCGCTTGGGAGGCTCAGCCTGGTCCGCAGAAGCAGGTCAACCTGAGCCAGAAGGGCTGGCTGCCCGCCGACGCCAAGACACTGGACGGCAACGTCGCGCACGTCGCCGCCGACGTCAACGGCGACCTGAAGTTCCAGCCGCAGGAAGAAGTCGGCCGGAACACCGACGGCACCTTCCGCTACAAGTTCAGCGACTTCAACGCCGTCGTCGGCCCGCCGTGCTCGGCGGCGAGGCCCTGCTCCTGGGACCCGAAGACGCCCGGCTCATGGGCGAAGAACCGCGAGCAGAACGCAGTGCAGGCGCTGGCCTACGTCGGGAGCTTCCACGACCACCTCGCGTCCTTCCCGATCGGCTTCACCCGCGAGGCCGGGAACTTCGAGAAGGTCGACGGTGACGCCGTCCAGGTCCACACCCTGCTCGGCGCGCAGACTCCGGGCTACTACGACAACGCGTTCATGGGCACCCCGCCGGACGGCCAGCCGCCGACGATGGGGATGTTCCTGTTCCACGACCCCCGGGATCCGAGCGACCCGTTCCTCGCGGCGAACTCGGCGGACGACGCCACGATCATCCACCACGAGTACACCCACGGCCTGTCCAACCGGCTCGTCGTCGACGCGCAGGGCAACTCCACCTTGAGTTCGCTGCAGTCCGGCTCGATGGGCGAGGCGTGGAGCGACTGGTACGCCTTCGACTACCTCGTCGGGCGCAACGCGATCAAGGACACCTCGGCACCGGGTGAGCTCCTCGGCGGCGACTACGTCAGCAACGGCGTTCCGCTCGCCCGCACCCAGCCGCTGGACTGCCCGGTCGGCGCCGGCGCGCCGCAGTGCCCCGGCACGCCCGGAGCCGGTCCCGGCGGTTACACCTACGGCGACCTCGGCCGGATCATCGGTTTCCCGGAGGTCCACGCCGATGGCGAGATCTGGGCGAGCACGCTGTGGGACGTCCGCTCGGCGCTCGGGGTGCAGCTGACGCGGGCGCTGGTCACCCGTGCGATGGAGCTTTCGCCCGCCGCGCCGTCGTTCCTGGACATGCGGAACGCGATCCTGCAGGCCGACACGGTGATCAACGGCGGCCGCGCGCACGCCAAACTGTGGAAGACGTTCGCCGCCCGCGGCATGGGCTACTTCGCCGCGTCGATCACCGGCGCCGACACCGCGCCCGCCGAGGACTTCTCCACCCCGCCGCCGGCAGGCACCCCGACCGGGACCGTGACCGGCAAGGTCACCAACCGCGACAGCGGCACCCCGATCGCGGGCGTCGCGATCCGGTTCAGCGGGCACGACTCCGGTTTCGCCGGTTCGCTGGCCGCCGTCACCGACGCCGCGGGTGGCTACACCATCCCCGGCGTGCTCCCCGGCACCTATCCGAAGGTCTACGCCTCCGGAGGCGGCGCGGACAGCGAGACCCGCGCGGTCTCGGTGCGGTCGGGAACCACGAAGGTCGACTGGGCGCTGCGGTTCAACTGGGCGTCCGGCGACGCGGGCGCCGGTGTCACCGCGTTCAACGGTGAGGACTTCACCCCGTACGGCTGCGGTCCCGGTGATCTCGTGGCCTCGTCGGTGCTCGGCGGTGGCGGCTGGTCGACCGACAAGGTCGTCGGGCCAGACGGCAAGATCGAGACGCGGTTCGTCACGATCAAGCTGGGCAAACCGGTCAACGTCAGCGCCATCGAGATCGATCCGACCAACGTCTGCGGCGACGACCCGCCCGCCGCGGCCAAGGACGTCACGGTGGAGACCTCGGTCGACGGCACGACGTGGGTGAAGGCGGGTATCGGCGACTTCAAACCCGCCGACCTGAACAAGCTCACCGCGCTCCAGCTCGCTCCGGGCAGCGCGACCGGGGTGCGGTTCGTGCGGCTGACCGTCTCGTCCAACCAGCTGTCGTTCTATCCGGACAGGCCCTGCTCGCCGCAGCCGACGACGGCCGGGTGCCTGTACATGGACGTGCAGAAACTGGCGGTGCGGGGCGCCGCCGCCTGACCCGTCCGCACGTGATCGAAGGCGGAACTCGCGTGATCAGCGGCGGAACACCGAGTGCGGCCTCCGATCACGCGAGTCACGTCCCTGATCACGTGAGTCACGCCTTTGTTCACGCCGCGCCTGTCCGTGAAGGCCTCCTTGCCTACCCTGAAGGTAGGGAAGGAGGCCTTCACGGACTTTTGACCAGTAGTGCGTTGGCCCTCACCGTCCTTACCACTCACGAGTGCGATAGGCTGGAGGCATCGGGGTAGAAACGTGCTCACCTCGCTGAGCACGCGCATACGCGGTATCGAACGAACCGTCACTCCTTCATTCCGAAGGAGTAGACCCTTTGCGTACCCCCGCTCTCGCCGAGAAATGGCCCGCGCTGGCCGGGCTCTCGGCCGTGTTCCTGTTCGAGATGCTCGACAACTCGATCCTCAACGTCGCGCTGCCGACCATCGGCCGCGAACTCGCCGCCTCGACGACGACCCTGCAATGGATCACCGGCGCGTATTCCGTCGTGTTCGGTGGCCTCATGCTCACGTTCGGCGCGCTGGCCGACCGGGTCGGCAGGCGCAAGATCATGCTCACCGGTCTCGTCCTGCTCGGCGTGGCGAGCCTGGCCACGATGGTCGTCACCGCCGCGTCGCAACTGATCGCCGTCCGCGCGCTCATGGGTGTCGCGGCCGCGATGACGACACCGGGTTCGCTCGCCCTCGCGTTCCGCCTGTTCGACGAAGACCTACTGCGCGTCCGCGCGACCACGCTGATCTCGACGGTGGGCCTGATCGGTCTCGCCGTCGGCCCCACTGCCGGCGGGCTGGCGCTCACCGTCGCGCCGTGGCAGGCGCTGCTGCTGGTGAACGTGCCCGTCGCCGCGCTCGCGTTCCTCGGCATCCGCACCGGTATCCCCGCCGACGATCCCGCCGATCTGCACCGCGAACCGATCGACGTCGCGGGCGCCGTCCTGGGAACCGCGACGATCGTCCTCGCCTTGCTCGCTCCCACGTTCTTCGTCGAAGCGGGCACCTCCTCGGCTCTGCCGTGGGGCGCGGCCGCGGCTGCCCTCGTCGCCGGAGCCTGCTTCGTCGTCCGTGAGAAGACCGCCCGGCATCCACTGCTCGACCTGGCACTCGTCGCCAGGCCACTCGTGTCCAGTGGCCTGGCGTTGAAGGCCGCGGCCGGATTGGCGACCGCCGGACTGAGCTACCTCGTGACGCTGCACCTCCAATTCGGTCTCGGCTGGGCGCCGGCCGAAGCGGCGCTGGGGATGCTGCCCCAGGTCGTCGTCCTCATCGCAGGCGGCGCCGTCATCAGCCCGCTGATCACCCGCGTCGGGCTCACCAAAGCCGCCTGGCTCAGTGCCGCCGCCGTCGTGTGCGGACTCGCGATCTACACCGTGTTCGGCGGGCTCGGCTACGCCTGGATCGCCGTCGCGCTCGCCCTGGTCGCGGTGGGGATGCGGGTGGTCGGCGTCGTCGCGGGCACCAACGTCATGCGGGGCCTGCCCTCGAACCGGACCACCATCGGAGCCGCCCTTGTCGACACCGCCAGCGAGGTCACGACCGGGATCGGTATCGCGTCGAGCGGCACCATCCTGGCGCTGGCCTTCCCCGGAGCGCTGACCGCGGCCCTGCACTCGGCCGACTTCCTGACGGCGGCCACCTACGCGGGTCTCGCGCTCACGGTGCTGTCCGCGACCTTGGTCGGGTTCGGCATCCTGCGCTCCCGAAACGCGTGAAGGCCTCCTTCCCTCGGCTCAGCCGAGGGAAGGAGGCCTTCACGCGCATACCGGAGGACTACAGCTTCGCGCACTGCCCGGCGGCCGGGCCGCGGACGGTGTTCTGCAGGTCGTAGTCCGTCGGAGCGGGGGAGTTGGCCGCGCACGCCAGGGGGCCGCCGATCGTGCTGGAAGTCAGCACCGGCCCCTTGTTGCCCGTCAACGCCACCGGCCCGCCGATCTCGGTCAGCTCGATCGAGACCGTCCCGGTCGTCCCGGTGATCGCCACCGGGCCGCCCACCTTCGTTCGGTCCAGCACGACCTGCGCCGCGCCGTTCGCGGTCACCGGACCGGAGATCGAGCCGCCGCGGACGACCAGGCTCGCACCCGCCGCGACCGACACCGGACCGGACACCGTCGCACCGTCCACACAGGTCACCCCGCTCCGCACGGTCAACGGACCCTTGCGCTCACCCGTGATCGTCTGGGTGCACGCCGCGTCGGGCTTGCCCAGCACCTCGAACTCCGACAGCGACGCCTCGCCGCCCGTGGTCGCGGTGACCTCGAGCCGGTAGTAGGCGTAATGCGCCGGGTTCGCGATCTTGAACGCCCTGGTCTGCTGCCGCCACGAGAACTTCTGATCGGTCCGCTGATCCGCGACCGCCCAGGTCTTCCCGTCGTAGGAACCCTTCAGCACCCAGCTCTTCGCGTCGCCCGCGCCCTTACCCGAAGTCAGCGTGTAGAACGAACCCGCCTCGTTCGTCGAGGGCACCTGGTACTGGATCGGTGCCTTGACCTTCGCCTCGGTCCGCGACGTGTTGTCGAAGAACGCGGCGTCCCCGCCGGAGACCGGTTTGGTCAGGTCGTGCACCGGCGTCGGCACCGCGTCGCCCTTGGTGATCGACTTCGGCGCGTCGTCCGGGCCGGTACCCCACGACGACGGGTTCGGACCCATGTCGAAGTCGAGCGTCCCGCCGTTCGCGATCGCCGAATGCGGCAGCGACGTCGACGTCTGCGCCTTGCCGTTCACCTTCAGGCCCTGCACGTAGACGTTCTTCGCGCTGTTCTTCGGCGCGTTGACCACGATCTTCTTGCCGCCGGGCAGGTTCACGGTCGCCTTGGTGAACAACGGCGAGCCGATCGCGTAATCCGAACTGCCGACCTGAAGCGGGTAGAAGCCCAGCATGCCGAACAGCCACCAGGCCGACTGCTCGCCGTTGTCCTCGTCACCGCCGTAGCCCTGGCCGAGCTCGCTGCCGACGTACAACCTGGCCAGCGCCTCGCGGACCTTCGCCTGCGTCTTCGACGGCTGGCCCGCGTAGTCGTACATGTAGAGCGTGTGGTGCGCGGCCTGGTTCGAATGCGCGTACATGCCCATCCGCACGTCCCGGGCCTCGGTCATTTCGTGGATGACGCCGGGATAGGTGCCGAATTTGAGCCCCTGCTCGGGTTTGGCGAAGAATTCATCCAATTTGGACGCCAGCCCCGCCTTGCCGCCGTAGAGGTTCGCCAGGCCCTGTCCGTCCTGCGGAACCGAGAACCGCATGCCGTACGCGTTGGTCTCGGTGTAGTCGATACCCCAGACCTCCGGGTCGAACTGCTCCTTGCTCCGGGTGAACTTGCCCGCCGCGTCACGGCCCTGGAAGAAGCCGACACTCGGATCGAACACGTTCACGTACTGCGTGGCCCGCTCGGTGAAGTACCCGTAGTTGTCCAGGTACTCCTGCTTGCGCGGATCGTTCGCCGGAGCCTCGTCGTAGAGCTTCTTCGACATGTTCGCGATGGCGTTGTCGTTGACGTAGCCCTCGATCGCCCAGGAGAACCCGTGGTCCGCGGTGTTCGGCGCGTACCCGAGGAACGTGCCCTCGTCGATGCCCTTCCGCCCGACCGCGCCGTTCGGCGGGGTCACGGTGGCGTTCTTGATCGCCGAGTCGTAGGCCGACTGGACGTCGAATCCCTTGACTCCCTTGAGGTAGGCGTCCGCGAACGCGGCGTCAGAGCTGGTGCCGGTCATCAGGTCCGCGTAGCCGGGGGAGGACCAGCGCGAGATCCAGCCGCCGTCGCGGTACTGCTGCACGAAACCGTCGACGAGCTTGCCGGTGGTCTCCGGGCTGAGCAGCGAATACGCCGACCACACCGTGCGGTAGGTGTCCCAGAACCCGTTGTTGACGTAGAACTCGCCGTCGACCAGTTTCGCCCCGGTCTGGGTCGGAGTGTCCTGACCGGCCTTCGGCGACACCGGACTCGCGTACTTCTTCACCGGCTTCTCGACCGTGCCGACGTTCTCGAAGCCCGAGTTCGGGTACAGGAACAGGCGGTAGAGGTTGGAGTACAGCGTGATTAGCTGGTCCTTCGAGGCCCCTTCGACCTCGACGACCTTGAGCTTCTGATCCCACGCGTTCTGCGCGGCGTCGGCGACGGATTCGAGAGTCGCGTTCGGCGCGAGCTCCTGCTCCATGTTCTTCTTCGCCTGGTCCACACTGATCAGCGAGGTCGCGATCCGCATGTTCACCGTCTTGTCGGCGCCCGCGTCGAACTTGAGGTAGCCGAGGACGTTGTCCCGCTTCTGGTCACCCGAACCGGTGGACAGCTTCGAACCGGCGGTCACCGGCTTGTCGAAGGTGGCGTAGACGAACATCCGGGTCGCACCGGCCGACAGCCCGCTCTTCACGTCGCTGTACCCGGTGATGGACCGGCCTGCCGGGTCGAGGGTGAGCCCGCCGTTGTTGTTGACGTTGTCGAAGATCAGGTTCGAGTCCGCGCCGGGGAACTTGAAGCGGTACAGCGCGGCGTGATCGGTCGGCGCGACCTCGGTCTTGATCCCGTTCTCGAAATCGACGCCGTAGTAGTGCGCCCGCGCCGTCTCGTTGGAGTGCTTGAACGGCAGCTTCCGCGCCTCACGATCGGGATTCGGCACACCGCTCGCGGTCGAGGGCAGGAACTGGAAGGTCTGCCGGTCGGCCATCCACGGGCTGGGCGCGTGGCTCGCGGAGAACGCCTGCAGCGCCGGGAGGTTCTGCTCGTTGTTGCGCGAGTGGTAGGAGTACATCCAGCTCAACGTGCCCGCGTCGGTCGTCGGGATCCAGAAGTTGAACCCGTGCGGAACCGCGGTCGCGGGCATGTTGTTGCCGCGGGAGAACGACCCGTTGGACAGCGAACCGCGCGTGGTCAGCACGTTGTCGGACGGGCGCAGGCTCGCCGGCGGCGTCGGCGTCGCAGAGACCTTGATGTCGTCCAGCCAGCCCTGCAGCGAACCAGGACCGTCGGCGTTGTCGTAGCCGACCAGGATCCGGTCGATCGTCTTGCCCTTCGCGACCACGCCGATCTGCGAGCGCACCAGGTTCCACTGGTTGGTGTAGAGCACCTTGCTCGCGCCCTGGCCCTGCGGGGAAAGGCCGAAACCGTGCTGGTCGACCGCGCCGAGCTGACTCAGATAGGTACCGTCGGTGAACGCCAGGTCCACCGCGACGTTCGTGCTCGGGTACTTCAGGTCGCCGCGGATGAACTCGGGCTGCACCTTGTACGACAGCTCCGAGGTCGCCGCCACCGGGATGTCGACGTCGAAGATCTTGTTGTACGACCAGCCATGCCCCTGCGCCTTGTGGCTGCCGGAGTAGCGGAACGCGCGCAGGCCGGTGAAGCCGACCCGGTTCTTGCTGGTGTAGCCGCTGCCCGGACCGCTGTCGGTGAAGCTGCGCATGTTCGGCAGCGCCGGCGGGGCCGGGTCCTCGTTCGCCAGGAGCAGCTCCGAGAGCTGCATGATCGGGCCGCCGTTGTTCTTGGTGACGTCGAGCCGGAAGAACTTGTACGCGGCACTCGCGGCGGCGAGGCGGTACTCCTTCGTCTGGAACGGCTCGCTGAACTTCTGCCCGGTCTGCTTGTCCAGATCGGTCCAGGTCTTGCCGTCGGTGGAGCCCTGAAGCGTCCAGTCCTGCGGGTTGCGGTTGTCGAAGTCGTTCGCCGAGGACAGCGCGTACCGGGTGATCGACGTCGGCTCGGAGAGCGTGACCTGCGCCCAGCCGGTCGGGGTCCAGGCCAGCCATTTGGTGTCGGTCGAACCGTCGACCAGGTTCGCCACACCCTCGTTCGGGGTGTTCTCGCTGTTGGCGGTGACCTCGGTGACCTTGCCGCGGATGTCACCGGGGATGGTGGTGGCGTTCGCGCCGTCGACACCGAACGCCTTGGGCTTGCCGGACGGGTCGACGTCGACGGTGTCGCTCCACGTCGGCTCCGGTTCGCCTTGTTCGAACGACGAGTAGAAATCCGGTGGGAGCTCTTCGGCCGAGGCGGTGGCCGGGAGGGCCACCAGCCCGGACGCCACCACCGTGGCACTCAGGAGGCCGCAGACCCAAGGTCTGACGCTTCGGGGCATCGTTGCACCAATGCTTTCTCGCGGGGGCATGCTGGGCGCCGACCAGGCAGGGGGACCGGTGGCGCCCAGAGAGAAAAGCCCGGCTGTGACATCGATGTCAAGACACTCGGACAAACCTGGCCCGAACTGGACAACCCGGCTGTCCCGAAACCCGGTGGACAACGGACAGAGCCGGGGCCAGGGTGAAGTGACGGCTGAAGTCGATCCGGGAAACTGGGGTGGGGACATGCGGCGGTTGTCCATGCTCGGCGTGGCGGCGCTCATCACGGCAGGCTCGATACTCACGGCTCCGGCGGCCACCGCCGGCGAAACGACGTTCCACCCGGTGCGCACCTGCGCCGACCTGGTGCGGACCTACGACGTTCCCGGCGCGACCACACACGTCGAGAGCGCGACCGTCGTACCGGCGACGGCGACCGAACCGGAGAACTGCGACGTCCGCGGCTACGTGGAGCCGGCGGTGCGGTTCCAGCTGCGGCTGCCGACCAAGACCTACGTCGGCCGGTACCTGCAGTTCGGCTGCGGCGGCTTCTGCGGCGTGGTCACCACACCGCCGTTCGCCGATTGCGGTCTCCCGCACGGCGGCGACGTCGCCGTGGCGGCCACCGACGACGGGCACGTCGGCAAGACCCCCTCCGTCGTCGACGACGGCAAGTGGGCCGAGAACGACCAGGCCGCCCGTGACGACTTCGCGTTCCGTGCCCCGCACGTGGTCTCGAAGGCGTCCAAACGGCTGATCACGGCGTTCTACGGCGCTCCGCCGAGGAAGTCGTATTTCAGCGGCTGCTCCGACGGCGGCCGTGAGGCGCTCCTGCTCGCGCAGCGCTATCCGCACGACTTCGACGGCATCGTCGCGGGCGCACCGGCCGGATACTGGGGCCCGCTGCTCGGCGTGTATCAGACCTGGCTCGCGAGGGCGAACACCGGCGCCGACGGCAAGCCGATCCTGACCGCCGAGAAACTCCCGGCGCTGCACGCCGCCGCACTGTCCTCTTGCGACAAGTCCGACGGACTCGGTGACGGCGCCATCGACGACCCGCGCACCTGCCGCTTCGATCCGGCCACGATCGCCTGCCCGCCGGGCACCGACAACGCGGGCTGCCTCACGCCGGCGCAGGTGGCCGCCACGAAGAAGATCTACGCCCCGCCGACCGACGAACGCGGCCGCAAGCTGTACCCGGGCGGCCAGACCGTCGGTTCCGAACTCTCGTGGTACGGCTGGATCATCCCGTCGCCGGAAACCGGCGGCATCGCCTTCGCGCAGGCACTCGCCGACAACTACCTGAAGTACATGGCCTACCCGATCGGCACCCCGCATTCGTCGGTCGAGAAATTCGCCTTCACCTCCCGTGAATTCGACCGGCTGACCCCGGAAGGCATCCGCTCCAACGCGATGTCGACGGATCTGCGCGAATTCCGTCGTGCGGGTGGGAAACTCGTGATCTGGCACGGCTGGGCGGACCAGGCGATCCCCGCCGCGGGCAGTATCGACTACTACGAGCGGCTCACCCACGCCAACGGCGGCCCCGCCGCGACGCGGGACTGGGCCCGGCTGTTCATGGTTCCCGCGCTGTACCACTGCGCGACCGGCGACAAGCTAACCGAGTACGACCCGCTGAAGGAACTGGTCTCCTGGGTCGAGCGTGGCACCGCACCGGACCGGACGATCGCCACCGGCCGCGACGCCGACGGCAAGGTCTTCCGCACGCGGCCCGTGTTCCCGTATCCGCTGCAGGCCAAGTACGACGGCACGGGAAGCGTCGACGATGCCGCGAACTTCGTGCCCGTTCCGCCTTCGCGGCCTTCGCACGATCTCGTGAACTGGGCGGGGAACGGGCTGTACAACAAGCCGGGGCCGGTCGCTCCGTAGCCGCGCCAAATGTCATGAAAGGGCCGTTCAGGACGAAAAACGTCCTGAACGGCCCTTTCATGACATCCGGAAGCTAGGAAAGGACGCCGTCCAGCAGCCGGACCCTCCGGTCCGCGATCCGGTGCACCTCGTCGTCGTGCGTCGCCACGATGACCGCGGCACCCTCTTCGGCGCAGCGCCGCAACAGCCGCAGCACCCGCGGCGTGCTCCCCGCGTCCAGATGCGCCGTCGGCTCGTCGGTGAGCAGGACCCGGGGCCGCCCGCTGACCGCCCTGGCGAGCGCGACGCGCTGCTGCTGCCCGAAGGAGACTTCCAGCGGGTAGCGGTCGCCGAGGTCGCCGATCCCGAGCTCCTCCAGCAGTTCCGAAACCCGCGTGTGGATGTCCTTCGCGCTGGGCTTGGGGATGTCGGACCGGAGCCGCAGCGGCAACGCCACGTTCTCCGCGATCGTCAGTTCGTTCGCCAGGCCGAGCGCCTGCGGCAGGACGGCGCAGGTGTGCCATGGCGGCGCGCCCGCTATCGGGACACCGTCCAGCAGGACACTGCCGGAATCGGGCGAGTCGAAACCGCACAGCAGGGCCAGCAACGCGCTCTTGCCGGAGCCGGAGCGGCCGGACACGGTGACCAGCTCACCCGCGGCCACCCGCAGTTCGAGCCCGCGCAGGACTTCGACGTCCCCGCTGGGATGGGGGAACCGGCGGCGCAACCCGACGGCCTCGAGGGCGGGTTCCGCCATCACGGCACGACCTCCCGTTCTTCGACCTTTTCCAGTCTGCCCTTGTGCATCCGCGCCACCCGGCTGCCGAGTTCGATGAGCCGGTCGTCGTGCGAGGCGACGATGACGGCGAAATCCTGACCCGCCAGGTACTTCAGGGTGTCGAGCACGCGGTCGGCCGAGGCTTCGTCCAATTGGGACGTCGGTTCGTCGGCGAGTACGACGGTCGAGCGGCGAGCGAGCGTGCAGCCGAAGGCGAGACGCTGCTGCTGCCCACCCGACAGCGCGGAGATCCGCCAGCTGCCGGTCCCGCCTAGCCCCAGCTGATCGAGGATGTCGTCGGGCAGGCATTCGGTTCCGGCCGATTCCGCCGCCGCGCGGAGATTGTCGGCGACACTCAGATACCCGAGCAGGTTGTCGGTCGGGTTCTGGAACACCAGGCCGAGGTGGTGCCGCCGCAGTGCCCGCCGGTCGCGATGCCGGAGCTTTCCGGTTTCGGTGCCCTGGAAGGAGATCGTGCCCCGCACGGGCTGCTCGAACAGGCCGAGCGTCCGCAGCAGGGTCGACTTCCCGGAGCCGGACGGCCCCGCCAGCACGGTGATGCCGCGCGCCGGGATGTCGATGGTGACGTCGTCGACGCCGGTCACGGTGCCCGCCGGCGTCTGGTAGTCGACGCCGATGCCGCGGAGCCGGAAGATCGGTTTCTCAGGCACGGATCAACTCCGCGGTCCGGGCGGTGCGCACCGAGCGCATCGCGATCCAGCCCGCCAGCGCCACGACGAGCACACCGACGGCGAGCACGGTCAGGGCGAGCGGGGTCGGGTCGGGAAGCGCCGATTGCGGCGGCAGGAACGTCGCCGGGTCGAAGCGCGGCACCGAAAGTCCCGCGACCGACACACCGCAGACGACGCCGATCACCACGGCGAGCCCGCTGAGCGCGCCCAGTTCCATCAGGTGACTCGCCAGCAGGGCGCGAGGCCGCATCCCCATCCGCAGCACCAAGGCCCCGGCCAGCGCGTTCTGGCGACGGCGGACTTCGACCGCGACCAGGAGCGACAGCACCGCCACCACACCGAGCACGGCACCCAGCAGGGCCATGAACGAGAACGTCCACGACACCACGTAGAACGGGAGCGCGTCGAGCGCGGACTCGCGGGTGACCCGGTTGACCGCGGTCATCACCCCTACGGAGGCCAGTGCCTCGGTCACCTGCGTCATCGACGAGCTGGACAGCAGGCTCCACTTGGGCACGGAGCGCAGCTGCGCCTCGCTGAGCGAATCCCGGGAGACCACGTACCCGGCCTTGGTGCCGATGATCGGGAACATCGGCAACTCGCCGACCGCCCTGGCTTCCCCGAGACCGGCAGGCAGCGTGGCCTTCTGGGCGGGGTCGTTCCCGATCCGGATCGCGGGGACACCGGCGCCGGGGCTCGACAGATCGCCCAGCAGCCGGTCGACCTCCGCTCCGTCGAGCGGGCCGAACGTGGCCGCCTGCCGGAACGTCCGCGGATCCACGACCAGCACGACGTTGCCCGCACCGGTCAGTTCGCCGACGATCGCGGTGCTGCCGGTGATCGAGTCGGGCAGCGCGACCTTGCCGGTGCCGACGACGCTTTCGGTGTCGACCCTGGTCTCGGCCCCGACGAAGATGGCGGACTTCGTCTGCAGCGCCTCCTCCTGGCCTCGGGCGATGCCGATCCCCGTGGCCAGCGTCCCGATGGCCAGCGTGCCGATCACGAGCACGCCGGTGACCGGGGCACGGGCGCTGGCGAGCCGCCGGATGGCCAGTTGCAGCGCGGGCCGGGACCACAGGTGCGCGCGATGCGACGCGTGCAGGGCGAGCCAGGCCAGCCGCGCGGCGACGATCCCGACGGTGAGCACGACGAACACCGGATAGGTGAGCGCGAGCGGATCGACCTGGGGGAGCGGGTTGCCGATCCGCGATCCCTTGCTGTAGTCGACGAGCCGGTTCCAGCCGAGCAGGGCGACAGCGGCGGTGAGCAGCTCCCACGGGAAGAAGGCCAGGAGCTTCACCTTCTTGCGCCGCCCGGAGCGGACCCGGCCGAGTTCGAATTCCCGATGGGTGCGGACGGAGATCACGCCGGCGAGCAGCGTGAGCGAAACGAGCAGGATCGCGGCCGCGACGAGCGACCCCCACAGTGTCGCCCCGTCGTTCAGCTCACCCGGTGGTCCGTACACGCCGAGCAACAGCCGGGCCAGTACCGCGCCCGCCGCGCCGCCCGCAACGATCGGGAGCCCGAGCTCGGCCACCGCGAGCAGTCCGAGCGCTCCCGGGCCGCTGCCGCGGGCCGACAGCAACCTCAGCTGCGGATGCCGCCGCTGGTACCACTGCAGGGCGACCGTGCCGATCCCGGCGCAGCCGACCAGGATGCTGATGGCCGCGAGCGGCAGGATCGAGATCAGGACGTTCGATTCCGCCTGGTTGCTGATCTCCACGGAGCGCTCGAACGGCAGCGACCCGGTGATCGCGTCACCGAGGCCGCGGGAACCCAGATCCGCCTTGACCGCGGCGATGAGCGCTTTCCCTCGTTCCTGGAGATCCTCGGCCTCGCCCACGGTCTTGGGCGGGGCCCCGTAGAACGACATGTGGAGCGTCTTGATCGTCGGGATGTCCAGCGCGCGGACCGTGTCGTCGAAGGTCTTGCCGTCGTTGGCGAACATGACCGAGTCGAGCGGGTCGTTGGCGAGCCTGCTGACGACGGCGTTCCGCTGTTGCGAGCACCACCAGCGCGGCGCGGGATCGGGAAGGTCGCGGTACAGCCCCGTCACCGGGGGTATCGGGGTGCCCTTGATGCTCGGGGTGGCGCCGGGCTTGATGTTCTCCGCCCCGGCCACGACGGTGCCGAGCAGGAAGCCGGCGCCCGTCGAGCCGCCCGCCACATCGAGATGGCCTTGAAGCGCCTGATCCCGATGAGCGAGGACGACCTTGTAGTTGGGGTCGCCGTTGAATTCGGTGCCGAAGAGGTACGGCGTGTAGCGGGAGGTGACCGGCGCGGGGAAACCGTGCGCCGGCGCGTTCCGGCGGACCGAATCGATCACCTGCGGAGCGACCGCGGCGGGGACGTTGTCCTTGCTGAACACGGGCCCGTAGTAGTCCGGGCACACGATGTCGGACTGATACGTGACCGCCGCGCCGCCCGCGGCCGAGGCCTGCAGGACCGCTGCCGTGCCGAGGAAACAGGCCAGCAACGCGGTCACCGCGGCGATGATCAACGTCAGGGGACTGGTCAGTGCCGCCCTCGGAGCCGCTCGCCACGGCATTGTCACCCTGGGCCCGCCGGGAGCCCCCCACCTCACCCGCATGGATACGCACGCTACCGGTCGAGGCGCCCGGGCGACAGAAAGAAATCACCGTTTGTTGCTGACGTGAAGTAAGGGATGGTCCATTGTGGTGATACGGGTGCATGTCTACTGACTGTCCGTCACCAGCTGATCGATCGGTGTGGCCTCACCCGCCTCGCACTCCGCCGAGAATGCGGTTTCTCCGAGCGCCGCGACGACGACGCCGGTGATCCGGTCGACGTCACCGCGTTCGGCCTTCGGCAGGGGAGCGCCCACCGAACGCCGGGAAGCCGCCGCCGCACCCAACAGCCGCGCGGCCAGGCGATACGCGCCGGCCGCCGCTTCCGCGCCGGCGAGACCTTCGAGGCCGAGTGCGATCGCACGGGGATCTTCGCTGTGGCGTGCGATCGCGAGGCCGTCGAGCTGGAGTCGTTTCGCCGTCGCCGCGTCTCCGCGCTGTTCGGCGATGAACCCGAGCTCGGCGAGGACTAGGGTGCTGCCCGCTTCGGACTCCACGCGGCGGTGCCAGTCCAGTATGGACAGCAGCCGCTGCTCGGCCTCGTCGAACAGTCCCTGGCGTCGCGCGCCGAGCGCGAGCCCGGTTTCGGCGTAGACCTCAGCGGGTTTGAAGCCGTGTTCGACGGCCAGCGTCCTCGCCCGCTCGTGGAACTCCCTCGCCTCGTCGAAGTCGCCCATGAGCAGCGCCGTCCGGCCCAGCCAGGACAGTTTGTAGGCGACTTCCGGCCACAGCTCGAGTTCCTCCGCGCGGCGAAGGCTTTCCCGATGGACGCGAAGGGCGTGCTCGTAGTCCCCGGCGATCGAGGCCAGCATGCCGAGGACGAACGACGCCTGCAGCCAGCCCCAGCGTTCGCCGAGTCCGTCGAAGGTCGCGGCGCTCTGTCCGGCGACCCGGCCGCCTCCGGTGAGGTCGCCGCCAGCGATAAGATGGGACGCCCGGTCGCTCAGCGCCGCCGCGGCACTCCAGTCGTCGCCGATGTCGCGGGCGGTTTCCCACGCGTCGAGGGTGAGCTTCTCCGCCCGGCACAGGTCGCCGACCGTCGACCACGCGTAGCCGAGGAACCACGACATCCGCGCCCGGACACCGGGATCGGCGATACCCCGCACGGTCTCGTCGACGGCGGCGTCCGTGCCGGTGCCGTCGAGCACGGCGATCCCGGTGCGCCAGCCGAGCGCCTGGGCGTACTCGTCACCGGCGTCGATCTCCATACCGAGCACGAGGTCCAGCGATCGCCGGGCCTCGGTGAGCCGCCCGCGCAGGAACCAGAACCAGGTCGTCGCGTTGACCAGCCGTGCCGCGAGCCGTTGTTCTCCTTGCCTCGACAGCGTTTCCAGTGCTCGCCGGGTGTTGGCGCCCTCGGCGTCCAGCCTGTCGAGCCAACGGCGCTGCTCCCGGCCGCGCAACCCGACGTCACCACGTTCGGCCAGCTCGACGTGGAAACGGGCGTGCCGCAAGTACAGATCGTCGAGTTCGCCCGCTCGCTCGGCATGCTCCAGGGCGTACGCCGAAACGGACTCCAAGAGCCGGAACCTCGGCTCGCCGGACCTGCCCGGCCTGCTGACCACCAACGACCTGTCGACGAGGCGGGACAGCAGATCCAGGACGTCCCCGGCGGCGATCTCACCGCCCGCACAGACCGACTCGGCCGCGTCGAGCCCGCACCCCTCGGCGTGGACGGCGAGCCTGCGCAGCACGATCTGCTCGGGCTCGCTCAGGAGGGTCCAGCTCCAGTCGATCATCGCGCGGAGGGTCTGCTGACGGCGCGGCCCGCCTCGTCTGCCCGAGGACAGCAGGCCGAACCGGTCGTCCAGGCGGGCGAGGAGCTCGTGCACGCCGAGCGTCCGGACCCGGGTGGCGGCGAGTTCGAGCGCCAGCGGGATTCCGTCGAGGGTGCGGCAGATCCGGGCGACCACCGCCGCGTTCTCCGCGTCCAGCGCGAACCCCGGCGCCGCCGCCTCGGCGCGGGCCGCGAACAACCGGACCGCGCTCGATTCCCGCACGGCGGCGAAATCCGGGTGCTCGGGCAGTTCGAGTGGCGGCACCGCCCAGACGTTCTCCCCCGGCAGCCCGAGCGGTTCCCGGCTGGTGGCGAGCACCCGCAGCCGAGGCACCGCCGCGAGCAACCGCTCCACCAGCGCCGCGACCGGCTCGACGACGTGCTCGCAGTTGTCGAGGACTAGCAGGATCTCCTTGTCCCGTAAGGCGGCGGCCATCGACTGGGTCAGTGTTCCGGTGGACGTCGCCTCCTCGCGAAGGTCCAGTACGGCCGCGACGACCACGGCGACGAGATCCTCCGGCGGGCACGTCGGGCACTCGACGACGTCCAGACCCGCGAGCTCGACGAGCCAGGTGCCGTCGGCCATCGTGAGCCGCGACGCGGCCTCGATGGCGAGCCTGGTCTTGCCCACACCGCCAGGGCCGGTGAGGGTGACCAGCCGCGCGTCGGTGAGGAGCGCCCCGACCTCCTTGACCGCGGTCGTGCGGCCGATCAGCTCGGTCAACGCCTCAGGAAGGTTTCCGCGCACCGGCTCGGCGGCGCGAGCGGTCTCGAGCTCCGGGCTGCGGGTGAGGATCGCCTGGTGCAGCGCCGCGAGGTCCGGTCCCGGTTCGAGGCCGGACTCGTCACGCAGGCGGGCCCGCAGCTCGGCATACGTTTCGAGCGCCTCGCTGTGTCGCCCGGCCGCGTACAACGCGCGCATCAACAGGCCGCGCATCCGCTCCCGCAGCGGATTCCGCGAGACCAGACCGGCCAGTTCCCCGGTGAGGACGCCGTGTTCGCCGAGCGCCAGCCGGGCTTCGGCACGGTCTTCCTCAGCGAGCAGCCTTTCCTCTTCCAGCCGCTGAGCGGCGGCGACTGCGAAGGGCTCGTCCTCGAAGCCGGCATAGGCCGGCCCTCGCCACAGCGCCAGCGCGTCTGCCAGCAGGGCCGCACGAGCTCGCGGGTCGACCGCCTCGCGGGCGCGGGCGGTGAGCGCGCGGAACCGATGGACGTCCAGCTCACCGGACTCGACGGCGAGAACGTAGCCGGCCGGTTGGTGCGTCACGAGCTCCCTGGCGCCCGGCTCGGCCCGGTCCAAGGCGCGACGCAACTGGGAGACCTTGGTCTGCAGGGTGTTGCCGGGATTGCCCGGCGGGTGCTCGCCCCAGAGATCGTCGGTCAACGACGACACCGACGCCGCCCTGCCCTCGCGCGACAGCAGCGCGGCGAGCAGGAGGCGGACCTTCGCCTCGGGCACGACGACGGGCTCGCCCGCGGTCGTCCACGCGGCGAGCGGCCCCAGCACTCCGAATCGCACGAAACCGACGTTAGCGCGGACCACCGACAAGACCGTGCGTGAACCCGCAGCGATCCGTGCGCGGGCCGCGTCACGGTGGTCCCATGAGCGAACACGGAAAGACCCCGGTGACCGTGCTGGGGCTGGGCGCGATGGGAACCGCGCTCGTAGAAGCACTACTGGCGGCGGGCCATCCGGTCACCGCCTGGAACCGGACCGCGAGCCGGGCCGAGGCGGTGGCTGCGAAGGGAGCTTCGGTCGCTTCGACCATCTCGGAGGCTCTCGCGGCGAACACGATCGTGATCGCCTGCCTGCTCGACTACGACTCGGTGCACGAGGTCCTGGACCCGGTGGCGGCGGAGCTCGAGGGACGGCAGCTGATCAACCTGACCAACGGCACCCCCGGCCAGGCCCGTGAAATGAGCGCTTGGGCGGAGGGACTGGGCGCGGCCTACTTGGACGGCGGGATCATGGCCGTCCCGCCGATGATCGGCACGCCGGCGGCGTTCGTCTTCTACAGCGGATCGGGCACCGTCTTCGGCCACGCCCGCACCGCGCTCGACACCTTCGGCGGCGTCAACTACCTCGGCGCCGATCCCGGACTGGCGCCGCTGCACGACATCGCGCTGCTCAGCGGGATGTACGGATATTTCATCGGCGTCATCCAGGCGTACGCGCTGGTCGGCTCGGCCGGAGTCAAGGCGCGGGAATTCGCGCCGCTGCTGCGCGGCTGGCTGGACGCGATGGGCGGCTTCCTGGAGCGCTCGGCCGAACAGATCGACGACGGCGACTACGTGACCGACGTCGTGTCGAACATCGGGATGCAGGCAGCCGCCTACCCGAATCTCGCGCAGGCGGCGAAAGACCAGGGCATCAGCGCCGAGTTGCTCACACCGCTCCAGTCGCTGATGGACAAGCGGGTCGCCGGCGGACACGGCGCCGAAGACCTGATCGGCGTCATCGAACTCCTCAAGAAGTAAGGAAGAACAATGATCACACTGATCGGGCTCGGCCCGATGGGACAGGCCATGGTCCGGGTGCTCCTGGAGAACGGCCACGGAGTGACGGTCTGGAACCGCACCGCCGCCCGCGCGGACGGCGTCGTCGCCGCCGGTGCCGTGCGTGCCGAGACTCCGGCGGACGCGGTGTCGGCGTCGGAGCTGGTGCTGTTGAGCCTCACCGACTACGCCGCGATGTACGACATCCTCGGGAAAGCGGAGGACGCGTTGGCGGGCAAGGTGATCGTCAACCTCAGCTCGGACACCCCGGAGAAGACCCGCCAAGCCGCCGAATGGGTCGAGGCCCGCGGAGCGCGGTTCGTCGCCGGCGGAGTGATGGTGCCCGCCGAACTGGTGGGCAAGGACGAGGCGTATGTCTTCTACAGCGGCCCCACCGACGCGTTCGAGAAGCACCGCGACACCCTGGCGCTGATCGGGCGGCCGGACTACCTCGGCGAGGACGTGCGGCTGGCACAGCTGTTCTACCAGGCGCAGCTGGACGTCTTCCTGACCTCGCTTTCGGTGTTCATGCACGCGAGCGCGCTGGTGCGCTCGGCCGGGGTGCCGGTGGAGAAGTTCCTCCCGTACGCCAAGGACAACTTCAAGATGATGGATTTCTACCTGGACGCCGCGGCCGAGCAGATCGAGAAGGGCGAGCACCCCGGCGACGAGGCCAACGTCACGATGATGGGCGCGACGGCCGACCACATCGTCGAGGCGAGCCGGGACGCGGGGATCGACCTTGCCCTGCCGGAGGCGATCAAGTCGCACTACGACCGGGCGATCGCCGCGGGCCACGGGCGTAGCTCGTGGACCAGCCTGTTCGAGATCATCAAGGCCGACGTCAAGTAGGCGCTGTCTTGGGTACCTGGTGATTGTGGGCCGTTGGCCGCAGGTCCGTGAAGGCCTCCTTGCCTACCCTGAAGGTAGGGAAGGAGGCCTTCACGGACTTCAAGCGGGCAAGGCGGCGGTGACGTGGTGGGGCGCGTGTGCCACCCGAGACCACTGTCCACAGTGGTCACTTTCCGGGTGGCATACGCCTGGTTTATGTCTGTAAGTCCGGTTTCGCGGAGAGTCGTGAGTGGCAAAGAGGGTTAGAACGACAATTGCCACTCACGACCCCTGGGCAATACTGCGCAAAGTGCCCAAAACCGGCACTCTGGATCTCGAATCGTGTCCTATTTGGACAGCCTCCTCAAGAATCGTCCTCAACACTCACCACGCCCAGCACCTCCAGAAAGGCCTTCGCCGCCGGAGTGACGGTGAAGCGGTTCCAGACCAGGTGCTCGATCCGCGCGGGCGCGTCCCGCACCGGCACGGTGACGACGTCGGTCAGGTTCGGCACGTACTTCGACGGCAGCAGCGCCACCCCCAGTCCCTGATGGATGAGCCGCGCCATGAAGTCGGCGGCGGTCACCTCGAACGCGACCTCCCGCGTCACCCCGGCCGCGGCGAACGCCTGATCCGTCTGTGCCCGCCCCGCCGATCCCGACGGGAAGTCCACGAACACTTCGGACGAAAGCCGCTTCAAGTCCACTTCCGACTCCGCGGCGAGCGGATGTCCGGGAGCCACCACGGCGATCAGGTCGTCGCGCCCCAGTTCGCAGGTGGCCACGCCGTCCGGCCGATCGGTCACCGGGAGGCCGAGGAACGCCACTTCGATCGCGCCGTCCTTGATCTGCTCGACCAGTTGCCCGCTCGCCCCGACCCGCAGTCCGATCCGGACGTGCGGGTACCGGCTGCGGAAGGTCTGCAGGGCGGCCGGGACGTCGACCGCGGCGACGGTCGGGATCACCCCGACGGTGAGCCGTCCGCGGATCTCGCCGACGGCCGCCGCGACCTCCGAACCGGCCCGTTCGGCGGCTTCGAGGCATTGCCGGGCGGCGGGCAGGAACGCCTCGCCCGCGGCGGTGAGCCGCACCCGGCGGCTCGTGCGTTCGAACAGCTTCGCGCCGAGTTCGCGTTCCAGCCGGGCGATCTGGTGACTCAGCGCCGACTGCACGACGAGACACCGTTGCGCGGCCAGCGTGAAGCTGTTCGTCTCCGCCACGGCCACGACGTACCGCATCTGCTGAAGCTCCATGGATCCATCTTGAATCACGATGGATCAAGTGACAAACATGTGTTGGACTCATTGATCCGCAAGGCCGAAGCTGAGAAGCGTGAAAACGCTGACGACCACACCGCTCGCCGCCGGTCTCGCCGGTACCGCGCTGACCGCCTTCGCTCCCATGGTCTGGGGGACGACCTACGTGGTCACCACCGAACTCCTCCCGCCGGGGCACCCGCTGTTCGCCGGGCTCATGCGCGCCCTGCCCGCCGGCCTCATCGCGCTCGCCATCACCCGCACCCTCCCGCGCGGCACCTGGTGGCTGAAGGCCGCCGCACTCGGCGTCCTCAACATCGGGATGTTCTTCCCCCTGCTGTTCGTCGCCGCCGAACGGCTGCCCGGCGGAGTCGCCGCCACACTCGGCGCCGCCCAGCCGCTGCTCGTCGCGATCCTCGCCGTGGCCGTACTTCGGCAGAGCCCGTCCGCGTGGCGGTTCGCCTGGGGGATCGTCGGGATCGTGGGTGTCGGGCTGGTGGTTCTCGGGCCGGCCGCGGGCTTCGACGTCCTCGGCGTGATCGCCGGACTCGGCGGCGCCGCGACGATGGCACTCGGCGTCACGCTCACCAAACGCTGGGGACGCCCCGCGGACGTGGGGCCGACAGCCTTCGCCTCGTGGCAGCTCACCGCGGGCGGCTTGTTCCTGGTGCCGGTGACCTTCCTGTTCGAAGGGGCCCCGCCCGCCATCGACCTGAACGCGGCTCTCGGCTACCTCTGGCTCGGCCTGATCGGCGGCTTGCTCGCCTACGTCCTGTGGTTCCGCGGTATCACGTCGCTGCCGGTCACCTCGGTCGCCGTTCTCGGCCTGCTCTCGCCGATGGTCGCCGCGCTGCTCGGCGCCGCGCTCCTCGGTCAGTCGCTCGGCCCGGTCCAGCTCGCCGGGTTCGCGCTCGCCCTGGCCTCGATCGTCGCGGGCCAGATCACTCCGAAGGGTGCCGTCCGATGAAGATCGCCGTCGTCGGAGCCTCGGGGATGACGGGTTCCCGCGTCGTCGCCGAAGCCGCTTCCCGTGGACACCACGTCACCGCCGTTTTCCGCAGTACGCCGCCGGAATCTCCGCATCCGGGCGTCGAGGTCGTGCGCGGTGACGCCACCGATGTCGATCGGATGAGCGCCGTCTTCGCGGGAGTCGACGCCGTCGTGAGCGCGACGAGACCTCGGCCCGGCGCGGAAGACACCGTCGCCGCCACGGTCACGACGCTGCTCGACGCGGCGGCCGGCACCCGTGTCCTGGTGGTCGGCGGCGCGGGGCCGCTGCGTTCGCCTTCGGGCGGGTTGGTGATCGACGATCCGGCGTTCGTCCCGGCGGCGTGGCGGACCATCGCCTCGGCCAGCACGACGCAGCTCCAAGCCTGCGAAGCGCACACAGGCGACTGGGTCTATCTCAGCCCGCCCGCGCTCCTCGAGCCCGGCGTCCGGACCGGGACCTACCGGCGAGGGACGACGACCATCCTGGCCGCGGCGGACGGATCGTCCCGGATCTCGGTGGAGGATCTCGCCGTCGCCATCGTCGACGAACTCGAGAATCCGGGGCGGGACCGGCATTTCACCGTCGGCTACTGAAGTCGGGCGGATCGCCGGGGGAGGGCGTTTCCGGACTCCGCTCAGCCTCGATCTGGATCTCGATGTTCGTCTTGTGCGCGATCGGATCCCAGATCTCCTCGATCGGCGCGAGCAAGGACTGGCTGACACCGCAACGCCGGGCACGCATGGCGTACCACGCGAATCCGGCCAGGAAGAGGGGAAGGCTCAGAAACGCCGCCACCGGTGCCAGGAAGTCCATGCGGACGACGGTACAGTAACGTCGCGTTTCCAGAAACACTCCGTTACTGAATGCGAGACGATGACCAGGCTGACGCGAGCCGAGCAGCAGCGCCGCACCCACGAACACCTGCTGGCAGCCGGACGCCAGGTCTTCCTGCGGCGCGGCTTCCTCGCGGCCACGGTCGAGGAGATCGCGGCCGACGCCGGGTATACCCGCGGCGCCGTCTACAAGCACTTCGGCGGCAAGGAAGGGCTGTGGCTGGCGATCATCGAAGCCGACGCGGACGGCCATCTGCGGGGACTGCGCGAAGCGCTGGCTCAGGCCACTTCACGCGACGAGGTGATCGCGGCGTTGAACCCCGTCGACGTCGCGGACAAGGACGCGGCGAAGTGGAGCGCGGCGGCCGCGGAGGTGCTCGCGGCAACGGCGCAGCAACCGGAAACCGCCGCACTGGTCGCGGCGATCCAGCGACGCCACGACGACGAAGTGGTCGCCCTGCTCGCCGAACACACCCGTCGCCTGCGTCTCGAACCCGCCCTGCCGCTGGATCAGGCCGTCGTCATGCTCGGTGCCCTGGGCATCGGCCTCGCGCTGCGTCAGACGGTCGCGCCCGCCGCGGATCCCGCCGCCATCCTCACCCACGCGCTGGACACGCTTTTCCCGCCCTACACTCGGGAACCGTGATCGATTCCTTCACCACCGCCGACCTCGTCGACGAACACGGCGACCGGCTGCGCGTCTGCGACACCCAGTTCCGGCAGTTCGGCGGGCACCGGGCCTTCTCCGGCCCGATCCGCACCGTCTCCTGTCACGAGGACAACGGCCTGGTCAAGAAACTCCTGGCCACCCCGGGTGACGGCGCCGTACTGGTGGTCGACGGCGGCGGTTCCCTGCACAGCGCGCTCACCGGCGACATGATCGCGAAGTCCGCCGTCGACAACGGCTGGGCCGGCATCGTCGTCAACGGCGCGGTGCGCGACAGCGCCGAGCTCGCCGGGCTCCCGCTCGGGGTGAAGGCGCTCGGCACCAACCCGCGCAAGAGCTCCAAGGCGGGCGTCGGCGCTGTCGACGTTCCGGTCGGCTTCGGGGGAGTGACCTTCACTCCCGGCGACACGCTCTACTCCGACGACGACGGCGTCGTGATCCTTCCCGCCGCCTGACCCCGCTCAGACGACGATGACCCGGCGGCCGCGGGTGTGCCCGGCATGGCTGTCGGCATGTGCCGCCGCGGCATCGGCGAGCGAATAGGACTTCTCGACCGGGATGTGCAGCTTCCCCCGCGAGATGAGGTCGACGGCCTCGGCCAGCGCGTCCGGCACGCTCCCGGCCACACCGGAGAAGCGGACGCCGAATTCGGGCGCGCCGAGATCGGCGATCGAGAGGACCCTGCCCGGATCCCCGGTCAGCTCGACCAGTTCCGCGAGCACGCCTGACCCGGCCAGATCGAGGGCGGCGTCGACCCGGCCCAGCCGCCGCACCCGGTCCACCCAGCCTTCGCCATAGGTCGTGGCGAGCGCGCCCAGATCCCTTAGATAGTCCTGGTTCGCGGCGCCCGCCGTGCCGATCACGGTGATGCCGCGTTCGCGCGCGATCTGCAGTACCGCCGAGCCGACCCCGCCGGACGCGCCGCTGACCAGCAGCGTCTCGCCGGCTCGCACCTCGGCTTCGCGGATGAGCCGTAGCGCGGTCTCGACGACGGACGGATATCCGGCCGCCTCCTCGAAGGTGAGCCCGTCGGGCATTACCGCCCAGGCCGACAGCACGGCGAACTCGGCATAGGTGCTCGAACCCTCGCCGAACACGGAGTCGCCGACCGCGACCCCGTCGACGCCTTCGCCCACCTCGTCCACCACGCCGGCGGCGTCGAGGCCCACGCCGGACGGCAGCACGGTCGGATGTGCGCCGAGAACCTGGCCTTCGCGGATTCTCCAGTCGACAGGGTTCACTCCGGCCGCTCGTACGGCAATACGCACCTGGCCGGGGCCCGCGTGCGGTTCTTCGGCGTCGACGAGTTGCAGGACTTCCGGTCCACCGAACTCGGTGAAGATCACTTGCTTCATGCGACCGACCGTAGCACTAACGGTTAGTGTTTTGGAACGGTTATTGTTTCGTATCTGGTAGCTTCACCGCATGACAGCGCCGACCGGACGTCGCGAGCGGAAGAAGGCCGCGACCCGTCAGAAGATCGCCGAGACCGCCTTGCGGCTTTTCCTGGAACGCGGGTACGACGCGGTCGGCATCCGCGAAGTGGCCGCGGAGGCCGACGTCGCTGTCACGACCCTCTTCTCCCATTTCGCCTCGAAAGAGGCTTTGGTGTTCGAGCAGGACGCGAACTTCGAGCAAGGCCTCACGCGGGCGGTCACCGAACGGCAGGCTGGAGAGCCGCTCGTCCCCGCACTGTGCCGTGAGGTTCACGCGATGGTGCGGCATTGCACCGCGGAGGGCGCCGCCCCAATCTGGCGGATGATCGACGGATCGCCCGCGCTGCGGGAGTACGAGGACGCGATGAGGCTGCGCCACGCGGAGTCGCTGGCAGCGGCCATCGCGGCCGATCCGGAGTCGGCGCGGTCCGCGACCGCCTGCCGGACCATCGCGAGGTTCGTGCTCGACGCCTACTCGATCGGCAGGGAGGCGGCCGATCCGGAGGCCGCGGTGGACGAGATCTTCCGGATGATCGAAGCGGCTTGGGAGGTCACCGGAGCATGCTGACCCAGGTCGCGAACGGTGTGCTGGTCCACCAGAGTGCGCTGCTCCGCAACAACACGATCGTCGTCGACGGCGAGGAAGGCGTGCTGCTCGTCGATCCCGGGATCACCGAAGACGAGATGGCCTGCCTCGCGAACGACCTGGCCCAGTCCGGACGGAGCGTGGTGGCGGGTTTCGCGACCCACCCCGATTGGGATCACGCGCTCTGGCACGCCGCGTTCGGCGACGTACCCCGCTACGGCACGGACCGCTGCGCCGCCTACCTGCGCGATCTTCGGTCGAAAGAGGACTGGAAGGCCGACTTCGCCGAAGGGCTGCCACCGGAAATCGCCGGTGAGGTGCCGTTCGAGCTGTTCGGTCTCATCACCGCTCTGCCCGCCGGAAGCACGCGGATTCCCTGGAACGGCCCGGAACTGCGGATCGTCGAGCATCCGGCCCACGCTCCCGGCCATGCCGCGCTGGTGATCGAGGGGCACGGGGTTCTCGTCGCCGGCGACATGCTCTCCGACGTCCTGGTGCCGATGTTCGACGACACCGCCGATCCGCTCGGGGACTACCTGGCCGGGCTCCGGCTGCTCGAAGAGGTGGCCGACGACGTCGAGGTCGTCGTGCCCGGCCACGGGGCCGTCGGCGGTCCCGGCCAGACTCGCGCACGGATCGACCTGGACCGGGCGTATGTCCACGCCGTGCGCGACGGCCGTACTCCCGACGACCCGCGGCTCGGCTCGTCGGCCGAACCGGGATGGGAGTGGGTGAGTGATCTGCACGCCGGGCAGGTACAGCGTCTCACTCAGTCTTTCGGCATGAGACAGAGTTCGCGTGACTGCCCCGAAGTGAAGTCGTAGACGACGGGGTTGCCGTACTCGTAGCCGGGCACGGCGTTGCAATCCGAGCCGGAACTGCTCGAAAGCTGTGCGATCACCGTGTAGTTCGCGGAACCGTCCGAACAGTGCACCCGCACGGCGCTGGAGCTGAACGCGCCGTTGGAGCCGGCGTCTTCGTCGGCCGACAGGCAGTCTCCGGCCTGTGCGGAAAACGGGTCGGGGTCGACCTCGGGGGCGCTGCCGCCGGTGACGAGCGCGACGGTCACCGCGATCGCTCCACCGGTGACGACGAGCGCCCCGGCGGCGATGCCGACGATCAGCCCGGTGTTCGGCGTCTTCTTCGGCGGTGCGACGGGGTACTGCTGCCAGATCGGCGACTGCTGCTGAGGGTAGGTCACGTCCTCAGGATCGTCCGCGTCGATGAAATTCCGATGACACGGCTCATTTGCGGGCGACGAGCCGCTCCACCAGCCCGAGTTTGAACCGCTGCCGCTGTTCGACGGCTAGGCCGAGCTCGCCGATCTTGTCGAACGGCCGCCGGAGGAAGTGCTCGCCGGCCATCGGCACGGTGATCTTCTCGGCGATCCATTGCAGACCGCGGACCGCGCGGGACGAACTCACGATGTGGTCGAGCAGGATGAGCCTGCCGCCGGGCCGGAGCACCCGGGCCATCTCCCGCAACGCCTTGCCGTCGTCGGGGATGGCGCAGAGCCCGAGCGTGCAGACCACGGTGTCGAACGAATCGGCGTCGAAAGGCAGGGCGTGCGCGTCGGCGCGCCGTAGCGTCACCGGATGGCCGAGGCGTTCGGCGCGGCCGCGGGCGATGGCGAGCATCCCGTCGCTGAGGTCGATGCCGGTGAGCGTGACCCCGTCGGGATAGAGCGGCAGGTTCAGGCCGGTCCCGACGGCGACCTCGAGGACGTCGCCGGTGGCCTGTCCGCAGGCCCACGCCCGCGAATCACCGAAGAGCTTCCGGTCCATGAACTGCATTTCCCGGTCGTAGTTGCGGGATTTGCCGTCCCAGTACCGGTTCCACCGTGCGGGCGGGGTCATGGGGCTCCTTTCACTCCATCGAGGAGGGAGACCAGGGTTCGGCACCGATTCGGGTCGGCACGCGCGGGACAGTACAGCCATCGCTGATATGTCAGCAACGGCTGAGCCATGACCCGACGGAGTGTCCGGACGCCACCCTCTGTTTCGTCGCTGTCTGTCAAGCCAGTGGCGAACGAGGACGCGGAGGTGACCCGAAAGAGTCCGGTGTGGCCACTCCAACGGCCGTGTCGCGGGCACGGCGGGGAGTTTCGGCGCGGCCCCGCATGACACCTCAGAACAATTGCTGGCCCGATTGCGTGGCGGACATAAAGCGCCGAGTGACGTGAACAAAAGCTTTCCTGCGCAATGGGAAAATCGGCATTCGGGTGGCCTTGTCGTATTACCTGAAAGTGCGCTTGTGTGGGAAAAACCCCTTGCTATGTTGATCCTGCGGGGCCGCACTTCGGGGCATGACCGGCACGCCGCGATTTGTGGATCTTGTTTGTTCACACGACTATCGAAGGGTGGACCTTGCTGTGACCGTGACCGAATCGGGCACTTCCGCCGAAGGTGTCCAGGGGTCGGAAAACCCGCAGCTGAGTTTGGGTCGCGCCGCCGCGCGCAACCTGGCGACGACGACCAAATCCGTTCCGCAGATGCAGGGAATTTCGTCCCGGTGGCTGCTGAAGTCCCTCGAATGGGTTCAGGTGAACGGCGGTGCCTACCGGGTCAACCGGCGGCTGAATTACGCGGTCGGCGACGGGCGGGTGACCTTCTCGAAGGCGGGCACCGAGGTCAGCGTGATCCCGGCGGAACTCGGTGAACTGAAACCGCTCAAGGGATATGACGACGAAGAGGTCCTCGCCGAACTCGCACGCCGCTTCGAACAGCAGGAAGTGGCGGCCGGCGACGTACTCGTCGAATTCGGGCACCGCGCCGATCGGGTCTTCCTCATCGCGCACGGCAAGATCAGCAAAACCGGTCCCGGTCACTACGGAGACGAGACCGCGCTCGGCGTCGTCAAGGACGGCGACTACTTCGGCGCGCAGGCCCTCGTGGACGACGACGGCATCTGGGAGTTCACCGCCAAGGCGTCCACCGCCTGCACCGTGCTCACCCTGACCCGCCAGGACTTCGAGCGCGTACTCGAACAGTCCGAATCGCTGCAGGCGCAGATCGAGCAGGCCTCGCAGGACTCCGGACGCTCCAACGACTTCGGCGAGGCCGAGATCGACATCTCGTCCGGACACGACGGTGAGCCGCTGCTGCCGGGTACGTTCGTCGACTACGAGACCTCACCGCGCGAATACGAACTGAGCGTCGCCCAGACCGTGCTCCGGGTCCACAGCCGGGTGTCCGATCTCTACAACCAGCCGATGGACCAGACCGAACAGCAGTTGCGCCTGACCATCGAAGCGCTGCGTGAGCGGCAAGAGCACGAAATGATCAACAACACCGACTTCGGCCTGCTCCACAACGCCGACTTCACCCAGCGGATCGCGACGCGCACCGGCCCGCCGACGCCGGACGACTTCGACGACCTGCTCGCCCTGGTGTGGAAGGACCCCGGCTTCTTCCTCGCGCATCCGCGCACGATCGCCGCGTTCAGCCGTGAGTGCAGCAAACGCGGCATCTACCCGACCGGCACCGACCTCGGCGGGCACAAGGTGCCGTCGTGGCGCGGCGTCCCGATCCTGCCGTGCAACAAGATCCCGGTGAGCCAGACCAGCACCAGTTCCGTGCTGCTGATCCGCACCGGGGAGAAGAACCAGGGCGTCGTCGGCCTGCGTCAGATCGGCCTGCCGGACGAATACGAGCCCGGCCTGAACGTCCGGTTCATGGGCATCTCGGAGCAGGCGATCATCTCCTACCTGGTCAGCACCTACTACTCCGCCGCCGTGCTCGTACCGGACGCGCTGGCCGTCCTCGAAGCCGCCGAACTCGGCCGCGAAGGATGACCGCCGCGACGCCGGAGGCCGACCGGCGGCTCAGTCTCGGCCCGGCCGCCGCGCGGAACCTGGCGACGACCACCAAGACGCGGCCGCAGATGCAGAGCATCACGCCGCGCTGGCTGCTGAAGATGCTGCCCTGGGTCGAGGCGACCGGTGGCACCTTCCGGGTCAACCGGCGGCTGACCTACGCGATCGGCGATGGGCGGGTGAGCTTCACCAACGTCGGCACGGAGGTCCGGGTCGTCCCGCAGGAACTCGCGGAATTGGCCCTGCTGCGGGGTTTCGACGACGAGGACACGCTCACCGCGCTCGCCGACCGGTTCGTACAGCACGAGTACCAGCCCGGCGAGACGATCGTCAGCCACGGCGCTCCGCTCGACGAGGTCGTGCTGGTCGCGCACGGCAAGATCGCCAAGGTGGTGCCGGGTGAGTACGGTGCCGATGCCTCCGTCGGCAGCATGGCCGACGGTGACCATTTCGGCGACGAGATGCTCGCCGGTATCGACCGGAACTGGCCCTTCACCGCCAAGGCCGTCACCCCGGTGATCGTGCTGACCCTGCGTGCCGAAGACTTCGCCGACCTCAACGGCCGGTCGGAGGCGATGCGCCGTCATGTGCAGGACATGCTGTCGCACAAGGGAAAGCCGCAGAACGCCAAGGGCGAGGCCGAGATCGGGATGTCGTCCGGTCACGACGGTGAACCGCTGCTGCCGGGTACGTTCGTCGACTACGAGATCTCGCCGCGCGAGTACGACCTGGCCGTCGCGCAGACGGCGCTCCGGGTGCACACACGGGTGACCGATCTCTACAACGGGCCGATGGATCAGTTCGAAGAGCAACTCCGGCTGACCATCTCGGCGCTGCGCGAGCGGCAGGAGCACGACCTGATCAACAACCGTGAGTTCGGGTTGCTGCACAACGCCGATCTCAAGTCGCGGTTCCAGACCCGGTCCGGTCCGCCGACACCCGACGACATGGACGAACTCGTCAGCCGCCGCCGCAAGACGAAGTTCTTCCTCGCCCATCCGCGCGCGATCGCCGCGTTCGGCAGGGAATGCACGCGCCGCAGTCTGTACCCGGAGGGCACCACCGTCGACGGCAAGGTGGTCGCCGCGTGGCGCGGGGTGCCACTCCTGCCCTGCGACAAGATCCCGATCACCGAGAACGGCACGTCCTCGATCCTCGCCATGCGGACCGGCGTGGAGGACAACGGCGTGATCGGGCTGCACCAGACCGGTCTGCCCGACGAGTACGAGCCCGGACTGAACGTGCGCTTCGACGGCATCTCCGATCAGGCGGTCGCCAGTTACCTGGTCAGCACCTACTACTCCGCCGCCGTGCTCGTGCCCGACGCGCTCGGTGTGCTGGAGAACGTCGAGGTCGCGCGGTGACCCCTCGCCCCGCGACGACAACGAACAACAACGCTCCAGAAAGGACCACGCACGTGACCATCGCCCGTACTCCCGCTCCCGCCAAGGTTCTGCGCACCGAGTATCAGAAGTCGGTGGCGTCGTACTGGAACAAGGAGAAGGACCCGGTCAACCTGCGTCTGGGCGATGTGGACGGGCTCTATCACCACCACTACGGGGTCGGCGAGGTCGACTGGTCGGTGCTGGAAGGCCCCGAAGAGACCCGCGACGAGCGGATCATCGCCGAAATGCACCGCCTGGAGACGGCGCAGGCCGACGTCCTGCTCGATCACCTCGGCGACGTCAAACCGGACGACCACCTCCTCGACGCCGGCTGCGGGCGCGGCGGGACCAGCATCATGGCCAACGCGAGGTTCGGTTGCCACGTCGACGGGATCTCGATCTCGGAGAAGCAGGTCGAGTTCGCCAATCACCAGGCGGATATCCGCGGCGTCGCCGACCGGGTGCGCTACCACTTCCGCAACATGCTCGACACCGGCTTCGAAAGCGGCTCGCGCAAGGCCATCTGGAACAACGAAAGCACGATGTACGTGGACCTCCACGAGCTGTTCGCCGAGCACGCGCGGCAGCTGGAGTTCGGCGGCCGCTACGTCACCATCACCGGGTGCTACAACGACGTGACGGGCGGCCGGTCGAAGGCCGTCGCGCAGATCGACCAGCACTACACGTGCAACATCCATCCGCGCAGCGAGTACTTCAAGGCCATGACGGCCAACGACCTGGTGCCGATCTCGGTGGTGGATCTGACGCCGGACACGATCCCGTACTGGGAGCTGCGCGCGAAGTCTTCGGTGGCGACCGGGATCGAAGGACCGTTCCTGGACGCCTACCGCGAGGGCAGCTTCCACTATCTGCTCATCGCCGCGGACCGCGTCTGAACCTGGAGAGCGAAGCGATGACCGAACAGGGTGCGCTCGCCACACTGCTGGCCGGTCCGAGCGGGCTGGGCACGTCCGCCGCCCGGCTGGCGGCCCGGCTGACCGCGGTCCCTCAGGAGGCTCCGGCACCTGAGGAACCCGGTCTCGACCTGGCTTACGCGTACCGGCCGTGGGGTGACGGGTCGGCGCCGCCGCTGTACTGCCCCGTCACCGAGCGGATCAACGACCCGCTCGCCGTGGAGGTCGACCGGAGGCTTGTGCTGTGGGCGGGGGAGTGCGGATTCTCCGATGAGGAGTGTGAGCAGATCGGGAAGGCGGGCTTCGGCAGGCTCGTCATGCTCGCCCATCCGGACTGCGAGGATCCCGAGCGGCTGTTGATCTCGGCGAGGCTCAACGCCGCCTGGTGGGCGGCCGACGACCTCTACGCCGACGACACGTCGCTCGGCGCGGTGCCGGCCGAGCTGCCGCCGAAGCTCGCGCTGGCGATGGCCGCGATGGACCCGGTGCCGTCGCTGGGCGAATTCAGCCGAGATCTCGACGAAACGCTGCGAAACGACCGGGTCCTGGTGGCGCTGGGCTCGGCGACGGATTTCCTGCGGCGATCCGGGACGGCCGCGCAGGTCCAGCGTGTCTGCTATTCGACCTTCGCGATGTTCGTGAGCTGGACGGCCTACGCGGCGTGGCGTCACAGCGGGAAATACCCGCCCGCGTGGGAGTATCTCGCCGCTCGGCAGCACGACAGCTTCTACACCTCGATGACGTTGATCGACGTCCTCGGCGGGTACGAACTGACGTCGAACCTCTACTACGACCCTCGGGTCCGCGAGGCGGCGATCCAAGCGGGAACGGCGGCGGTGCTCGTCAACGACGTGCACTCCGTCACCAAGGATCTGGAAGACGAATCACCGCCCTGCAACGCGGTCCTGCTGATCGCCGACGACCGGAAATGCACGATCGAAGAGGCCACGGCGATCACCGTCGAGCTGCACAACGACGTCGTGCGTGACTTCCAGGCCGCCCACGAGCAGCTGAGCGCGGTTCCTTCCGTTGAACTGCAGCGGTTCCTGCGTGGATTGAGGGGCTGGATGGGCGGCGGTTTCGAATGGCACTCGACGAGCCCGCGCTACCGGACGAAGCCCAGCGTTTAGTCCTCTGGATGCGGTGGTTCGTGTCGCGAACTTCCGCATTCAGAGGACTAAACGCGGATTGACCGCTCACGGCTGGGCCGGGATCGCGAACGCGTCTTTGGGCTGGAGATCAGGATGGAGGTCGCTTCCGTAGGCCAGCTTCCTGCCGACACGCATCGCGAGAAACGACGGCGGATCCGCCGAACGATTGACCTCCTCCTGTCGCCGGGTCAGTTCTTCGAGGGTGCGCCGTGCGTCGGAATAGTCCATCGTCTCCAGATCGATCCGGGCGAGCCGTCTCGCCGCGTTGCGGACTTCCAGATAGGAATTCCCGCAGCGCTCGGCGTTCGACTGGCGCCGTTGCGCGCCGAGCACGGTTTGGAACGATCCCAGTGTCGCGGAGACCAGGGCGAGCACACCGACCAGACCGGCGCGGCTCGCGCCCGACAGCGCGAGCCCGCCGGCCGCTGCGGCCACGCCGGCGGCGGGCAGGCCGACGAGCAGATTGCTGGTCCACCAGATCCGCGATTGCACGAACTGGGTCCTGGCTATCTGGTGGGTCTGCTGTTGGATCAAGACGAGCTCGCGGACAAGCGGTTCGTAGCGCTCGTCTGTGATCTCGGCGGCTTGTCCCTGATCGCCCAATGTCCGTCTCCTGTCCCGTGCGGCCGATGCTCCCAGTGATATCGCGGACGGAACAGTGGGTCTTACAACCGAAACCGCGTTAACGAGCCTGGACATGCCCACGACTAGCAGTCATGAACTGGCTTCTGGTGGTGGGGACCTTGCTGGGAACAGCGATCGGCGCCGCGGGCACGATCGTGAGCCAGCACGTGGCGGGGCGGTCCGCCGAACGCAGGGAACGCCTGGTGCGTGCGGCGGACCGCCGAACGGAATTGCGTCTCGCAGTGGAGGGATACCTCGAGGTCTACCAGGAGATGGAGCGCGCGACCGCGGACGGGGACGAGCGGTCGACAGAGCTTTCGCATCGCATGTGGTTCCTGCACAACCGGCTGGCGTTGATCGCGCCGACCGGTCTCGCCGGTCCGCTCGGTGAACTGGCCGACCGGCTCAACCGAGCCTATTGGGACGGGACACCCGATGGTCAGCTCGTCTGGGACTACCTGCACGAGCCCTGGGCTCGGTTTCGTGAAGCCGCGCACTCCGAGCTTCAGGCATTGGACCCGCCCGTCGGCTAGACGACGCCGGCCTCGATCAGCTGGCCCCAGATCACGCCCTGGTCCACGACCTCGACTTCGAGCTTTTCGGCCTTGGTCAGCTTGCTCGCGCCGACGTCCGCGCCGGTGATGAGCAGGTCCGTGTTCGCCGAGACCGACGACGCGATGGTCGCGCCCGCCTTTTCGCACAGCCGCTGGAAGGTCGGGCGCGGCACCTTCTCGCCGGAGCGCGGGTCGCTGATCGATCCGGTGACCACGACCGTCTTGCCTTCCAGCGGAGCGCCGGCCGCGACGACCGGCGGGAGGTCTTCTTCCCGTACGTCCAGCGAGACGCCGGCCTCGCGCAGCCGCTCGAGCTCGGGTCGGAGGCGGGTGAGGTGCTCGATGAGGGACGCGGCGACCTTCGGACCGATGTCCTCGACGGCGACGAGACCCTCTTCGCCCGCGTCCACGACGGCTTCCAGTGAACCGAACCCGGCCCGGCACAGCCGCGCGGCGGTGCCTTCGGAGGCCATCGGGATCGCGAGGCCGATCAGCGCGCGGCGCAGGCCGACGGCCCGGCTCGCGTCGATCGACTCGATCATGCGGGTGGCGGAGATGTCGCCGATGCGGTCGAACTCCAGCAGTTTTTCCTTGGTGAGCCGGTAGAAGTCCGAGGGGTGTTCGAGAATCCCGGCCTCGGCGAGCCGCTCGATCCAGACGCCGCCGATCGCGTCGATGTCCGCGGCCGCGCGCGACGCCCAGTGGATCAGCCGCCGGACGGTCTGGGCGGGGCAGGCGACGTTGGTGCAGAACAGTTCCCGGCTGTTGCCCTGTTCGGTCAACGGCTCTTCGCACGACGGGCACACCGACGGCGGCACGATCTCCCGCTCCTCGCCGGTGCGCTTGGCGGCGTCGAGGACACCGGCCACGAACGGGATCACGTCGCCGGCGCGCCGCACGAGCACGGTGTCGCCGATCTTGATCCCGCGGGCCTTGATGACCTCCTGGTTGGCCAACGTCGCCCGCGTGACGGTGGTCCCGCCGACGAACACCGGCTCCAGCCACGCGACGGGCGCGATCTTGCCGGTCTTGCCGACGTCCCAGACGACGTCGGCGAGCACGGTGGTCTTCTCCTCGGCGGCGAACTTGAAGGCCAGCGCCCCGCGCGGTGAACTGGACCGCGTTCCGGCGGCGGCGTACGCGTCGCGATCCGCCAGGCGCAGCACCGCACCGTCGAGGTCGTAGTCGAGATCGTTGCGCTGCTGCTCGATGGTCGTGATGACGGCCTGCGCCGACTCGGCGTCTTCGCAGTGCCGCATGTCGGCGGCGGCGAATCCGAGTGTCCGCAGCGCACCGTCGAGATCGGTTTCCGCGCTGTCGGGCTCCGTGGAGAGGTCGAACGCGAAGAACTGCAGACGCCGCTCGGCGACGGTGGCCGGATCCTTCGCGCGCAGGGTGCCGGCGGCGGCATTGCGCGGGTTGATCAGCGGCTTGTCCGGGTGGACCTTGTTGTAGGCAGCGAAAGTGGAACGCAACATGACGGCCTCGCCACGGACCTCGACCCGGCCGGGCGCGTCGACCTTGTCCGGGACGCCGTCGGTCAGCGCCCGGACCAGCATGGTTACGTCGTCGCCCGTAGTCCCGTCGCCGCGGGTGACAGCCCTGGCGAGCCGGCCGTTCTCGTAGACGAGGGCGAGCGACAGGCCGTCGAGCTTCGGCATGACGACCACCGGCTGCCCGGGGAACCGGGCGAAGAACGCCTCGACCTGCTCGGGTTTGGTCGCCTTCTCCAGCGACAACATCGGCCGCGAGTGCCGGATGGGCGCGTGCAGAACCGCGGGCGCGCCGACCTGGTCGAGCGGGTTCGGCTCCGGGGCGAGCTCGGGATTCGCCTCGATGAGCCCGCGCAATTCGTCTTCGATCGCGTCGTAGTCGGCGTCGGCCACCTTCGGCGAGCCTCGGTAGTAGGCGTCGCGAAGGACGACGATCTGATCGGCGAGTTCTTGGATGCGGTCCCGAGCGTTCACGGGGCTGAGATTACCCGGGACCTCCGACAGAACCCGGTCCGAAGAGGACTCGTGTCACGGGTTGATGGCGAGCACCAGGAAGGAGGCCAGCAGGACCAGGTGCACCCCGCCCTGCAGCCGGGTCGCGCGGCCGGGGACGACGGTGAGCACGCTGACCGCGATCGTCAGCGCCAGCAGCACGATATGGGTGGCGCCGAGGCCCAGCAGCAGGGGCCCGTCCAGCCAGATCGACGCCAGCGCGATGGTCGGGATGGTGAGCCCGATGCTCGCGATCGCCGAACCGTAGGCGAGGTTGATGCTGGTCTGCATCCGATCGCGCCGCGCGGCCCTGGTCGCGGCCAGCGTCTCCGGCAGCAGCACCAGCATGGCGATCACGACGCCGACGAACGACTGCGGGAAGCCCGCCGCGCTGACCCCCGCTTCGATGGCGGGGGATTCGACCTTCGCCAGGCCGACCACGGCGACCAGTGCCACGAGCAGCAACCCGAGGCTGGTGAGCGCGGCCTTGTTGGTCGGCGGCTCGGCGTGTTCCTCTTCCTTGACCGAGCCCTCGCTGTCGACCGGCAGGAAGAAGTCGCGGTGGCGGACGGTCTGTGTGAGCACGAAAAGGCCGTAGAGCAGCAGAGAGGCGACGGCGGCGAAGGTGAGCTGCGTGCCGTTGAAGGCCGGCCCCGGGGTGCTGGTGGTGAAGGTCGGCAGCACGAGACTGACGGTCGCCAGCGTCGCCACCGTGGCGAGCGCGCCGCCGCTGCCTTCGGGGTTGAAGTGCGTCTCGCCGTACCGACGGGCGCCGACCATGAGCGAAATACCGGCGATGCCGTTCATGGTGATCATCACCGCGGCGAACACCGTGTCGCGGGCCAGCGTCCCGGCCTCAGGGCCGCCCGAGGACATCATCGTCACGATCAACGCGACTTCGATGACCGTGACCGCGATCGCCAGCACCAGCGAGCCGAAAGGCTCCCCGACGCGATGCGCCACCACTTCGGCGTGATGCACCGCGGCCAGCACCGTCCCGCCGAGCGCGAGCGCGACGATGATCACCGGCACCGCGCCCAGGTCGCGGCCCCAGCTCAGCGCCAGCACGACGATGGCGACGACCGGCATGACGGTGGTCCAGGACAGCGGGAATCGCCTGTGGGAAGCGGCCATGCCGCCACCTTCGCACACTCTGCGTGACGTCGCCGTTCCATGTGGGTCGAGGGGTGACGAAGTTCTTAGTGAGCGCCGACCCCGCTCAGGAAGGTCTCGACGAGCAGATCGGCGGCGCGCGGGGCGTCCATGTCCTCCCGCGAAGCGAGATGGAGCAGCTGGATCAGCAGCCTGCCCGCCCAGCCGTCCGGGACGTCCGCGCGGAGAAATCCCTCGTCGGTGGCCCGCTGCAGGAACCTCTCCACCTCGGCGGAGAGCCGGTTCCGGCGGTCCTGGATGGCGGGTTCGGCGCGCATCCGGGTCAGTTCGACCGGCCAAACGCGGTTGACCTCGATGATGCCCTCGACGTAGCGGTGCAAGGCCACGGGAACAGCCGTCTCGGTGAGCCGGGCAGCTTGAACGACCTGCTCGACCGCGGACAGCCGCGAGTCGTAGATGGCGGCCAGGAGCTCCTCGCGAGAGGCGAAGCGCCGATAGACGGTGCGCCTGTCGACACCGGCTTCGGCGGCGATCGCGCTGATGCTGGCCGAGGGGTCGTGAGCGAGCATGCGCGCGCCGGTGGTCAGGACGGCTTCGAGATTGCGCGTCGCATCGGCTCTCATGCCGGGAATGTATCACGCAGCTGTGTCGTTAACCGTCATAAATGCTACTCAGGTGTGACAGTTAGCGAGGTAGAACGATGATCACGAACGACAGGCTCTTCATCGGAGGCGAGTGGACGGCGCCGAGCGATCCGGCGCGGCTGGACATCGTGTCCCCGCATGACCAGTCGGTTCTCGGACGCGTCGTCCAAGCTCTTCCGGCCGACGTCGACCGTGCCGTCGCCGCGGCACGGCTCGCCTTCGACGAAGGTTCGTGGCCACGGACTCCGCCGGAGAAGCGGATCGCGGTGCTCCGGCGGCTGAACGCGCTGAGGGAGGCCCGCGCGGACGAGATCGCCGAGCTCATCTCGGCCGAGAACGGTTCCGCGCTCTGGTTCACCAAGGCCGGACAGCCCGGAGTAGGACGTCTCGCCGTCTCGTACCTGAAGGCGGCGGAGGAATTCGGGTGGGAGGAGACGCTCACGCCCTCGGACCCGTCCGCGCCGTTCCGTTCGATCGTGCGCCGGGAGCCGATCGGCGTGGTCGCCGCGATCATCCCGTGGAACTCGCCGTTCTCGGCGTCGATGGCCAAGATCGTCCCGGCGCTGCTCGCGGGGAACACCGTCGTCCTCAAGGTCTCGCCGGAGAATTCGCTCAGCATGAGTCTGCTCGCGGAGCTGCTCAAGGAGGCCGGGCTGCCGTCCGGAGCGATCAGCGTGCTGCCCGCGGACCGCGAGACCAGCGAGTACCTGGTGAAGCACCCCGGCGTCGACAAGATCGCGTTCACCGGTTCGACCGCCGCCGGCCGCCGGATCGCGTCACTGGCGGGGGAGCGGCTGAAACGGGTCAGCCTTGAGCTGGGCGGGAAGTCCGCGGCGGTGATCATGCCCGACGCCGTCCTCGAGGACGTGATCGCCGGGCTGAAGTTCGGATCGCTGCTCAACAACGGCGAAGCCTGCATCGCGCAGACACGGATCCTCGCGCCGCGCGACCGGTACGACGAGGTCGTCGCCAGGCTCAAGGAGATGATGGAATCGCTCGTGGTCGGCGACCCGGCCGACGAGAAGACCTTCATCGGCCCGATGGTGCGGCCGGACCAGCAACAGCGGGTGCGCGACTACATCGAGATCGGAATCGCCGAGGGCGCGCGCCTGGTCGCCGGAGGCTCGGGAATCCCGGCAGGCCTGGACAAGGGCAACTACGTCACGCCGACGTTGTTCGCCGACGTCGACAGCGCGATGCGCATCGCCCAGGAGGAGATCTTCGGGCCCGTGCTCGTCGTCATCCCCTATACGGACGAGGACGACGCGGTCCGCATCGCCAACGACTCCGAGTACGGGCTCTCCGGCGGTGTCTGGTCGGCCGACGAGGACCGCGCGCTCGCCGTCGCACGGCGCATGCGCACCGGGACGGTCACCGTCAACGGGGCGCCGATCGGCTTCGACGGCCCCTTCGGCGGCTACAAGGCCAGTGGCATCGGCCGTGAATACGGCGCGGCCGGCCTCGCGCAGTACGTCGAGCTCAAGACCGTCACGAAAGGCGAGCGTCCGGGATCTTGACCGTGATCCGCTCGTCCGCGGCCAGGATCCGCTGCAGCCGGAACCGGCAGAGCGTATGGAACATCTCGCCCAGCTCTTCGGGGTCGATACGGCCTTCGAGGTCGCGCTTGCTCGCGTTGAGCACCCGGCTGATCACGTTCGCGGGCAACCGGCCGCCGAACTCGCCCAGCAGCCAGACACCGATTTCGCCGATCTCGTCCGTGATCGTGCGCTGCGCGGTCATCAGCCGTACCCCTCTGCTTCGGAGTGTCGCCGGTTCGCCCCGGCGACACTCCGACGGGCGACCGGGTCACCCATGACGGGGATACCGCGAGATTGCTCTGCTCGGCCTAATCGCCGACGCCGGTTGCACCGAACCGTGCAGTGGGCGGGGCGATCTCCGGGGAAACCCCGATGTGATCGACATCCGGGTGTGCCAGCCTCGATGGTGACCCTTGTGGACAGTCGGAGAGGAGGGCACACGCGTAGTGGCCCCGGCAAGTGATGAACAAACCGCGCGGTGGATCGCGGAACTGATGATCCTGACGGAGCTTTACCGATCCTCGGGATCGGCGGGCCAGGTGTCACACGAGGGGTGGCACACCGGAGCCCGGATCGGGTCCAGCACCGGGGACGGGCGGATGCTGGCGTACCAGGATTCGGGCGTCGAGGCGGAATGCGTCTTCCGAGCGGGAGAAAGCACGCTGTTCAACATCATGAGCACCGGATACGGGAGTGACACCACGGAGCGCGGGTTCGCGGTGTGGAGCGCGCGGCCGGGCGCGCTGGGAGCGATCGACCCCGGGGTGACCCGGCTGGACGTGACCGACGCGGACGGCGTCGTCGTCCAGGCCGAGATCGTGGCCCACACCTTCGCCGTGGACGTGGACCTGGGGCCGGCGCCCCGGACGATCGACGAGGTGTTCGCACCCTGGGAGCCGCCGGAGCTGACGGTCCGGGTGTACGGCGAGGATGACGCGTTGCGCTACGAAGGTCCCTTGCTGACCAGGTGACGCGAAGGCCCCCTTCACCGCGTCCGCGACGAAGGGGGCCTCCAGTTACTGGCGAGATCAGCCGTTCGGAGTCGTGATCACCGCGAAGGTGGATCCCTGACTGGCGATCCGCTCGCTGAGATCGGTCGTGATCGTCTCGATCGGCGCGTAGTTGTTCAGCTCACCGGCCTGGCAGGGGCCCGAGCGGGACTGCTGGTTGCCGACCAGGATGCCCAGCGCCGCGTGGTCGGCCTGGCTGAACAGCGGTCCGCCGCTGTCGCCCGGACGGGCACACAGGTCGGTGTTGATGCCGACATCGGTGGACAGGACCCGGCCGCAGCGGGTCCCGACGAGGTAGCCGGCGCCCGCTCCGCTGTCGACGGAATCGGGGTAGTTCACCTTGCTCGACGCCGTGCCGGAAGCGCAGACGACATACCCGGCCTTGATCTCGGCGAGCTTGCGCGCGCCGGTGATGTACTCGTCCACAGAGGTGGCCTGCGCACCGCACGGGGTGTCGCCGTTGCTGTCCATGCCTCCGTTGCGGCAGTACTTCAGCACCCGGTTGTGGCCGGTCTGGCCTTCGAGCCACTTCGTCGACGCCGCGTCGTTGACGTACGGCAGGGCCGCGTAGTCGTACGGATACGAGCTCTTCTCGATGCCGTGCTGCTGCAGGACGTCATTGCCGTTGTGCTGCGTCGGCGTGTTGTTGGTCTTCGTCCGCATGCAGTGCCCGGCGGTGAGCACCCAGCCCTTGCCGGGGAAACCGCCACCGGTGGACCGCAGGTTGAACCCGCTGGTGCAGCCGCCCCAGGTGCCGTCGTCCCGCTTCATGTCCAGCCGGAGGCCGCCCCGCATCGGACCGTAGTTCGTGCAGTAGAGCGGATGACAGAAACCGAGATCCACGTTCGGCGTGGCCAGCGCGTTCGGATTCTTCAGCACCCGGGAGACGACCATGCCGGATTCCTCCGCTGTGGCCCGTTGCGCGGTGCTCGTCTCGGTGGCCACGGCCGCCTTCGCCCGCGCCACCCAGTCGCGTTCCCAAAGCACCACACGGTTTTCCGACTCGCTCACCGACGGCAGGTAGACCGCGTCCGGTCCCGCGCCGACCTTGGCGGCGACGCGTTCCTTCGCCGCTGTGAGCTGCTGCAACGAGTGCTGGACCTGTTGCGTGCGAACAGCGGAACGCCTTGGCATCGCCCTCAGATACGGCTCGGCCGCCGCCGGCTTGGTCATCGCGACGACCAGTTGCCCCCGGTCCTGGTCGAGCCACATGCCGCCGTACTCGGCGCCGCGGTCGCGTCGCAGCAGTTCGTCCAGCTTGCCGCCGTCGGTCTGCAATTCCAGGCGGCGCAACGCCTCCTGTTCGCTCACTCGGTAGTTCTCGACGAGATAGCGCACCGACTCCCGCACCGAAGCGGGGTCGAGCGAGGTGTGGAACGACTGCACGGTTTCGGCCGACGCCGAGCCGCCCAGTGCCGTGGCCGCCGCCAGCACCGAAACGACCAGGGCCCCCAGTCTTCTAGCTCTCCGCACGAGATCTCCTCACATGTCGGGACTTCGCGATCATTTAACCGGAGGGCACCGAACAGGCGTGGAGATTTTCCGACATTGCCGCGCCCCGTGCCCGCGACGAGGCGGGCACGGGGCGGAATTCGTTTACAGACTCGGCTCTCGCCGCGGTTTACCTTGCCGGGACTTCACAATCCAGGCGCCGAAAAGAGTCAGAAGACCGATGCTGGTCCCCGCCGACACCCCGACTTTCGGAGTGCTGATCTCGACGACGCCGACGACGATGGCGCCACCGACCGTCAGCAGCAGGCACATCCGCAACGTCGGAGCCCAGCCGGCGAGGACCGCCATCGCCAGGCAGAGCCAGCTGTCGCGGCTCTGCACTTTGCGATGGCGTCCCGGCGTCCTCAGCAGCGGCCGCGCCGCGCGGATCATCTCCGCGGACGTCGCGACTCGCCGAGCCGGCTTTTCGACGTGTTCGATGACGACCTTGACCCGTTGGGGCGGTCCGTTGTCTGGTGTCTTCGCGTTATCAGGCTGTATGGTCACGACCGTCCTGTCCTTGTTCTAGCGAGCTTGCGAATGGACATCCGCGTGGCCTCCTGTGACAGCAGGGGGCCACGCGTGCGTTACCGGTTCTTGACCGGTGCGGCTGAGGACATCTTGGCGAAAGCGGACTGTGACCGTTCAGTAGTACAGCGTGTGTCGCGCTGAACGGTATGCACGCGTCGCTCAACGGTCTGGGTGACCCGGAAAACTACTAAAAGTAGCGGGTGGGGCCGAATGGACCAGCGCCGCCGACAGCTCGGCAACTTGCCTTTTCCGGCGCCGACGTGAAAGTGCAGCTGCGGTTCTCTTCGCAGGTGGCGACCAAGATCTTCCCCTGTTTGTTTGCCGCTTTCGCATGATGCGAAATGCTGATCGCAACTGTCGAGTACGGTCGAACTTCGGTCAAGCTCGCCGAGATTCGAGCAGGCATGCTCACGGTGGGTTCACTCGTTCAGGCGCTTGGACGCCCGTTGTCGACCCGCTCGGCTTACCAACAGCGAGTGACTAGTCTGAACGGGTGGACACTCAGCCGAGCAGTAGGAGTGCGTAGTAGGCGAGGAAGTGTTCGACCATGTAGGCGCCGCCGGTCGCCTGTGCGAATGAGGCTTGGGTGTGAGCGCGCGTGGTTTCGAGTATGGCGGGGATTCGCTCGTCATCGCCGGGAAGGGCGCGCGCGACCCGGTGCCAGCACCAGGCTCGGTGCAGGTTGAGGCCGTGCAGGTGGGCGAGCAGCCCGTCGGAGGTGTCGGTCGCGGTCACCGGCGTGAAGAGCGTCGCGGGTTTCCGTTCCCCGACGCCGGGCAGGAATCCGTCCAGCCAGCCTGCGAACTCGGCTGTGGGGAGCAGGCGGGACATGAGTTCGGCTTCGGCGAGGGCTGGGGACAGGAAGTCGGCCCCGGAGGGTTCCCAGGAGCCGGGGTAGTCACGGTCGGAACCGAACCAGCGCCAGGCGGTCTCGGTGAGGACCTGGAGCAGCCGCGGGTCGCCGTGGTCGGCGAGATGGCGTGCGTACGGCAGGGCGCGGGACAATCCGAACGCGCCGTTGTCGTGCACCCCGTATCGAATCGGGTAAGTGGCCTTGGGCAGCCAGCCGAGGTAGCGGGTCACGAAGATCGCACTCAACTCTCGCAGCCCCGTCGACCAACGCGCGGCGTCCGGGTCGTCCCAGGTGGCGGTTTCGAAGGTGAGCTCCAGCAACGCCGACCAGCCGTAAGGGCGCTGAGTGGTGCGGTGTTCCTCTGGAGTGAAAAATGCGACCTCGCCCGCGAGGGCGTCTGCGGTCAGGTGTTCGTCGAGGGTGTCGCGGATCTCGTCGGCGGGCACGAGATCCCCGTGATGGCGAAGCAGGCGTACGAGCACCCAGAACATCTCGACGCACGAATGCCAATCGAAACTGCCGTAGAAGCACGGGTGCGCCAGCCGCGGGGAGGGGATGGGTACGCCTTCGAGGTGCCAGTGACTTTCGTGGTGCGGATACTCGCGCACGACGTTCGTCAACGCCGTCCTGGCCAAGGCCTCCGCATTCGCCTCGAGCAGCTCGTTTCGTTCGGAATTCCAATCGGTCATGACGCTGCCCCCGGAACCTCGTGAGTGGTAAGGACGGTTCTAACCGTCCTTACCACTCACGAGGTCATCTACGATGAGGAAGTGGACGAACGACCGATCACCACGGCGCAGCGCAACTTCCGTCGGGTCGCCGGCGAGCTGGAAAGCATGGGGACCCAGGATCGTTTCACCTACATCTTCCGCTCCCGATTGTGGAGTTCCTCGTCGGCCTCCGGGCCCGGCTCCGAGTCCGTCCAGACGCGGGAGCTGAGCGATCAGTTGCCGCCGCTCCTCGCTCGGTTCGGGGTTCGGACGCTGCTCGATCTCCCCTGTGGCGACTACGGCTGGCTCAGCGAGGTGGATCTCGATCTCGACCGCTACATCGGCGCGGACATCGTTCCCGATCTCATCGACCTGAATGCGGAGCGGTTCCGGGGCGATCCGGTCCACGAATTCCAGGTGCTCGATCTGACCGCCGACCCGCTGCCGAAGGCCGATCTCGTGCTGTGCCGGGATTGCCTGGTGCATCTCAGTTTCGCCGACATCGAGCGGGCGTTGCGCAACCTCCGGCGGAGCGGTTCCCGGTACCTGCTGACCACGACGTTCACCGAACTCGGTACCAACAACGACATCGTGACCGGCGACTGGCGGCCGCTGAACCTGTGCCGCGAACCGTTCGGGTTCCCCGAACCGCTGGCCGTACTGGTCGAGGGGTGCACCGAGGAGGGCGGCGCCTACGCCGACAAGTCCTTGGGGCTGTGGGAGATCTCGGCGATCGTGGACTAGCGGAGCGGGAACTCGTCGCCGTGTTCCTCCTGGGGACGCGGGCCGAAGATGCGTCGCTCGGCTTCGGGGATGGCGACGTCGTTGATGCTCGCCTCGCGACGGCTCATGAGGCCGTGCGCGTCGAACTCCCAGAGTTCGTTACCGTAGCTGCGCCACCACTGTCCGGCCCGGTCGTGCCATTCGTACTGGAACCGGACGGCGATCCGGTTCTCGGTGAACGTCCAGAGATTCTTGCGCAGCGCGTAATCCAGCTCTCGCTCCCACTTCGCCGTCAGGAACGCGGCGATCTCCTCCCGGCCCTGGACGAAGGTGTCGCGGTTCCGCCAAACGGAGTCCGGCGTGTACGCCGACGCCACCTTCCGGGGATCGCGCGTGTTCCAGGCGTCCTCCGCCGCTTGTACTTTCCGCAGCGCCGTCTCCCGGGTGAACGGCGGGTAGGGCGGGCGATCTTCCGTCATGGTCGAACCTCCTCATGTAGAGAACGTGCGTTCTCTACGGTCGGCGCCTACGATAGGGAACGACCGTTCTCGACGTCAAGGGAGTACCGATGCCTGCCGCCGTCACCGACGAGCAGAACCGCGTGGACCGCGAAGCCCTGCTCGATGCCGCCGAGAAACTCTTCTACGAGAACGGCATCCAGGCGGTCGGCATGGATCAGGTCCGCGCGGCGTCCGGCCTCTCGCTCAAGCGGATCTACCGCTTCTTCGAAGCCAAGGAAGACCTCGTGGTGGCGATGCTCAAACGCCGTGATCAGCGCTGGCGGGGCAGCCTGGCCGCTCGCGTGGAGCAGGTCCACGATCCCCGGGCGCGCGTGCTCGCGGTCTTCGACTGGCTCGCCGACTGGTTCGCCGAACCCGGCTTCCGCGGCTGCGCCTGGATCAACGCCCACGGCGAGTTCGGTCCGTCGTCCGCGGCCGTACTGGCCGAGGTGCGGGCCCACAAACAGGCGTTCCACGAGCAGATCGACAACTGGGTGCGGGCCACCGGACGGCCGGTCACGGAACCGGTGTACCTCCTCGCCGAAGGGGCGATCGTGACGGCGGGGATCAGCGGCGACCCGGCGCCGGCCCGTCAGGCGCGCGAGGCCGTCAAGGCGCTGCTGGGCCTGTGATCACCAGCTGAGCGCGCTGATCATTCCTCGTTCCAGCACGGGGGACAGGGTGGTCATGAAGCTGGCGGTGACGTGGTTGTCGTCCATGTACACCAGCACGTTCCCCACGACCGGACGGCAGAGTCCCCGCCCGCAGAAGTAGTCGCTGAAGTCGAGGAAGGAGACGTTCTCGGGAACGTCCTTCAGTTTCGCGTACGGCGGCTCGGCGAGCAGCTTGTTCCGCGGCACGGTGCATTCGGGTGCTTTGATTCCGTGAGCGTCGATGCAGGCGGGCGGGGAGAAGCCGGGGCGGGGACTGTCCCGGATCGCCACCACCGGGATTCCCGCGCGGTCGAGGACCTTCCACTGGTCGACGAACCCCTGCGGCGTCTTCTCCGTGGGGCCGACCCGGACGTCCCGAGTGGACAGTGCCACCACGGCGTCCGGCCGCATCGCCAGGATTTCCTTCTGTGCCGCCGAATTCCACGCGAGACAGCCCGGGTCGCCCGGCATCACGTCCGACGTCGTGGAGAACGGGCACGCTCCCTTGAGCATGAACGTGACCTGGTAACCGTTCTTCTCCGCCATCGGTTTGATCGCCGCCAGGTATTGCTGCATATGCGAGTCACCGACGGCGACGATCGTCTTCGTCGGGGCGCCCTCCGGCCGGGATGTGCACACTTCGAGGATCTGGTCGAACCGGGACGGTGTGCATTGCGCGTCGGGGATACCGCCCCAGTCGTTCGGGACGGCGATCAACGGAGGTAACGCTTCTTTGCCGGGGACGGTCTTCTTCGGCGTCTCCGGGTCTCGCGCCATCGCGCCGGGATGGTTTTCGTCGTCGAGTGCGATGGTGAAGTCGGCCTTCTTGGTGCTCACCACCTGCCAGGTTCCGGCGACCAGGAGCACCGGCAGCAGCGCGAGCACGGCGAATCGGTACGCGCCCCAGGGCGTCCGCTCGCCGATCGAGGACTTCCGCACCGGTTCTTCGACGAACCGGTAGGTGGCGGCCGCCAAGACCAGGGACACCCCGATCACCACCGCCCCGCCGAGTGGTCCGACGGCTTCGCGATGCCGGGCGACCAGGTAGAACAGCAACACCGGCCAGTGCCACAGGTACAGCGCGTAGCTGAGGTTGCCCAGGTACACCAGCGGCCGGGACGACAGGAACCGATCCGCGCCCGCGCGGCTGCCGGTCGCACCGGCGACGATCACGAGCGCGGCGGACACGGTCGGCCACAAGGCCGCCCAGCCGGGGAAGACCTCGCCGACGTCCAGGACCATCCCGCAGGTCACCAGCGCGGCCACGCCGATCCAGCCCAGCAGGATCCGGGCGAGCCGTGGCAGGACGAAGCGGTCGATGGCCAGTGCGAGCAGCCCGCCGAGGGCGAACTCCCAGACCCGGGTGAGGGAGTGGAAGTAGGCCAGCGGCTGGTTCGTCGCGGTGAGCCGGATGGAGAACGCGAGCGACACGGCGAACAACACACCGAGGGTGATCGCGACCGAGTCGGTCAGGGAACGGCGCAACCGGGTGGAGGCGAAGGCCACGAGCCCGATCAGCAGGGGCCACACGAGATAGAACTGCCCCTGAATGGACAGCGACCAGTAGTGCTGGACGACACTCGCCGTGTTGTGCTGGGCGAAGTAATCGACCGAGTCCGCCGCCAGCCGCCAGTTTTCGACGTAGAGCGCGGCGGCGAAGACCTCCTTGATGGTCTGGAACCAGCGATCCTGCGGCAGCAGCCACATCCCCAGGAAGAGCACCGCGAGCAGAACGGTCAGCGCGGCGGGGAACAACCGCTTGATCATCCGGCCCCACAGCGGCCGGAACGCGATCCGTCCACGGCCGGCGGCCCGCACCAGCTGGCCGGTGATGAGGAACCCGGAGATCAGGAAGAAGACGTCGACGCCGCCGGAGATCCGGCCCAGCCACACGTGGTAGACCACGACCAGTAGCGCCGCGAGGGCACGCAGTCCCTGCAACTCTGGCCGATAGCGGCGGCGCGTTTCCGCTGCTTCGGCGGCTGGCATACGCGATTCCTCACTGACGGTCGGACGTCCTGGCAGCCTAGGTGGTGACCCAGGGTGATTTCGTTCCCACCGTCAGGGGAGTGTCACGTCACAACGTGCCGCGGTCTGCTCGCCCTGCCGGACGGAAGACCCCAGGCTTCCGCCACCTGCTCCGGGGTCAGCACCGAAGCGGGCGCGCCTTCGCCGACGAGGCGGCCGTCCTGCAACAGCAGGCAGTGATCGGCCCGGCCCGCCACTTCGAGATCGTGCGTGACCCGTACGACCGTCGTACCCGCGGCGAGTGCGGCACGCAAGGCTTCATCGATTAAACCGCGGGCATGCAGGTCGAGACCGGCCGAAGGCTCGTCGAGCAGCAGCAACCCGGATCGCTGGGCGAGTCCCTGCGCCACCAGCGCGCGTTGCCGCTGCCCGCCGGACAGCATGCCGATCGGCCGGTCCGCGATCGACGTGATCTCCAGTAGTTCCAGGCATTCCCCGACGATCTTCCGGTCCAACTTGGACAGTCGTCGCCAATGGCCCCGGTGCGCCCAGCGGCCCATCGTGACGGTCGCGCGCACGGTGATCGGCAGCGATCGCGACACCTCGCTCTGCTGGGTCACGTAGGCGACTCGGCCTGGATCCCGGCGGGTCACCGAACCGGTGGTCGGCGGGAGCACGCCCGCGACGAGGTTGAGCAGCGACGACTTGCCCGCGCCGTTCGCGCCGGCGACCGCGGTGAGCCGCGCCGACGGGATCTGGGCGGTGATCCCGCGCAGCACCTCGCGGGAGCCGTAATGGGCGTGCGCACGGTCGATCGTGAGCGCCGTTGTGTCCTGGGTCATCCCACCTCTTTCAGATAATGACAATCATTACCACTATAGTGTGACGCGTGGAGTGGTTGCTGATCCCCTTCGAAGTGTCGTTCGTGCAGCGTGCGCTGGTGGCCGGAGTGCTGGTTTCGGCGGTGTGCGCGGTCGTGGGCACCTGGGTGGTGTTGCGCGGTATGGCGTTCATCGGCGACGCGATGTCGCACGGCATGTTGCCCGGCGTGGCGATCGCCTCGCTGACCGGCGTGAACCTGTTGATCGGTGCGGCGATCAGCGCCGGCGTGATGGCGCTCGGGGTGACGGCGCTCGGGCGTTCGCGGCGGCTTTCCGAGGACACCACGATCGGGCTGTTGTTCGTCGGCATGCTCGCGAGCGGCGTGATCATCGTGTCGCACTCGCGGTCGTTCGCCGTCGATCTCACCGGATTCCTGTTCGGTGACGTGCTCGCCGTCGGCTCCGGCGATCTGGTGGGCCTCGCGATCACCCTGCTCGTCGTGGGGGTGGTGGCACTGGCGGGACACCGCTCGTTCACCGCACTCACCTTCGACGTCCGCAAAGCGCACACCCTGGGACTGCGGCCACGGCTCGCGAACGCGGTGCTGCTCGGGCTGGTCACGCTCACGATCGTCGCGTCGTTCCGTGTCGTGGGGACACTGCTGGTGTTCGGCCTGCTCATCGCCCCCGCCGCGGCGGCGCTCTTCTGGTCGCGGCGGATCACCACGATCATGCTCGTCGCGGCGCTGCTCGGCATCGCCGCCACGGTCGGCGGTCTGCTCGTGTCCTGGCATTGGGGCACCGCGGCCGGCGCGACCATCGCCGCCGCCGCGGTCCTCCTGTTCTTCCTTTCCGCGTTCCTTTCCTTCGTACGACAGCGATTCCGTTCCCTGACACCGGAGATCGAGTGCTCACGATGAAACTGAAAGCAGTGACGGTGGTCGTCGCGGCGCTGACCCTGGCGGCGTGCGGCGGCGAGCAGCCGAAGGAGGTGACCGCGGAAGTCCCACACGGCTATGTCGAAGGCGCCGAGGAAGCGGCCGAGGCGCAGTCACGGCTGATCGTCGCCGACTCGGACACGGGCGCGGTGCGGGTCGTGGACCTCATCACCGAGGAGGTGCACGAAGTCGGGCGCGTCGACGGCGTGCAGGCCGTGACCGGCGACGGCCGCTTCGGCTACCTGACAGCCGGTGACGGCACGATCCGGGTGATCGACAGCGGGTCCTGGATGGTCGACCACGGTGACCACGTCCACTACTACCGGGCGAAGGTCCGTGATGTCGGGCTGGCGCCGGGAAAGCAGCTCTTGGCTGCCTACAGCGATCCCGCGGTCTCGGCACTGTCCTATTCGGACGGAACGGCGATCCTGCTCGACCGTGCCGCGCTGGACAAGGGGACGTTCACCGAACTGGGGAAGATCCCGCGCGAGCCGCATGCCGGCGTCGCGATCCCGTACGGCGAGCACATCATCGCCACGGTGGCGGACACCGGTAAGCCGTTCGCCCGCGGAGTGCGTGTTCACGACCGCCAAGGCAAGGCCGTGGCCGAGATCGACCAGCCCTGTCCGGAACTACGGGGCCAAGCGGTGACCCGGCGAGGTGTCGTCTTCGGATGCGCGGACGGCGCTCTGCTGGTGACCGAAAAGGACGGTGCGTTCGCCGGGGTGAAAATCCCGTATCCGCGCAGCGTCACCGCTCAGGAACGCGCCACCGCCTTCTTCCATCGGCCGGGTGGTGCCACGCTGGCCGCCCGGGCGGGCGAGTCAGCCGTGTGGTCGCTGGACGTCGGACGCCGCAGCTGGCAGTACGTCGAGACCGGACCGGTCGCCGCGGTGAACGCCGTCGGTGAGGGCGGCCCACTGCTGGTCCTCAGCCGAGACGGGAAGCTGCGCTCCTTCGACGGCACCGGAAAGGAACAGACGGCGATCCCGCTCCTGACTCCGGAAGCGACAGCCGCCGCCTTGATCCAGGTCGATCTGACGCGCGCTTACGTCAACAACCCGCTGTCCGCTGAGGTGTACGAGATCGACTACAACGACAACCTCCGGCGTGCCAGGACCCTGAAGGTCGGCGGCAAGGCGGGTCACATCGTGGAGACCGGCCGATGAGGCGCCGGGCGCTCGCCCTGGTCGCGGTGGCACTGCTGGCGGCGGCGGGATGCTCCGGAAGCGGCGGGGGCGGCAAGTCGGTCGTCGTCACGACGAACATCCTCGGCGACATCACCCGCGCCGTCGTCGGCGATCAGGCCGAAGTGACCGTGTTGATGAAGCCGAACGCCGATCCGCACTCGTTCGGCATCTCCGCACAGCAGGCCGCCCAGGTCGAGCGGGCGGGGCTGATCGTCTACAACGGACTCGGGCTCGAAGAGGGCATGCTGCGCACCGTTCGCACCGCCGAGGAAAACGGCGTACCGGCGCTGCCCGCCGGGGAGCGGGTGAATCCGATCAGTTACGCCGACAACAAGCCGGACCCGCATTTCTGGACGGATCCGGCACGGGTGCGCGATGCGGTGAAGACGATCGCGGACGAGGTCGTCGCCCATGTCGGCGGCGTCGACGAAGCGGTCATCCGCGCGAACGCCGACCGCTATCGCGGGGAGATCGAAGCGCTCGACCGCATGATGACCGAGAAGTTCGGCGGGATTCCCCGTGAACGCCGGAAGCTGGTGACGAACCATCACGTGTTCGGCTACCTGGCCCAGCGGTTCGGGTTCGAGGTCGTCGGCGCGGTGATTCCCGGCGGGACGACGCTCGCATCACCCAGCTCGTCGGATCTGAAATCCCTCGCCGACACCGTTCGCGCGGCGGGCGTGCCGGTGATCTTCGCGGATTCCTCCCAACCGGACCGGCTCGCGCGGGTGCTGGCTGAGCAGGCCGGACTGCACGTCCAGGTGGCCCCGCTCTTCTCCGAGTCGCTCAGCGAACCAGGCCAGGGCGCGGCCACCTACCTGGAAATGATGCGCGCCAACACCGAATCGATCACCACCGGTTTGACCCGTTCCTGATCGGAACAGACGAAAGGCACAGTGAAATGGCACGGAAGACCCGATATCTCGCGCTGATGGCGACGACGGCGAGCACCCTCGCACTCGCCGCCTGCGCGACCGAACAGCCGGCGGCGGAACCCGGAAAGGACGCGGCTCCGGCTCCCGTCGTCGCGAATCCGGTGGCCGTCACCTACGACGGCGGAATCGTCCTGCTCGACGGGAAGTCCTTGCAGGTCGCGAAGAACCTTCCACTGGAAGGCTTCAACCGGCTCAACCCGGCCGGGAACGACCGGCACCTCATGGTCTCGACCTCCACCGGGTTCCGGGTCCTCGACGCCGTCGGCGCCGTGCTGACGGACAACGAGGTGAAGGCGGCCAAGCCGGGCCACGTCGTCCGTCACGCCGGCAAGACGGTGTTGTTCGCCGACGGGACCGGCGAAGTGACCGTCTTCGACCCGAAGACGATCGGTACCGCTGCCTTCCCCGCGCCGAAGCACAAGACACCGGAAGCGCATCACGGCGTGGCCGTCGAGCTCGAGAACGGCGAACTGGTGACCACGGTCGGGAACAAGGACAAGCGCTCCGGGATCGTGGTGCTGGACAAGGACAAGAAGGAGATCGCGCGGAACGAGCAGTGCCCCGGTGTGCACGGTGAAGCCGCCGCGCGCGGGGAAGCGATCGTGGTCGGCTGCCAGACCGGCGCGCTGATCTACCGGAACGGGGTGATCACCAAGGTGACCAGCCCGGATGCCTACGGGCGCATCGGCAACCAGGCGGGTTCGGACGTCTCGCCGATCACCTTGGGCGACTACAAGGTCGACGAAGCGGCCGAGCTCGAACGCCCGACCCGGATTTCCCTGATCGACACCGAGAAGGCCACGCTCAAGCACGTCGACATCGGGACCAGCTACACCTTCCGCTCGCTGGCCCGCGGTCCTCAGGGCGAGGCGCTGGTGCTGGGCACCGACGGTCAGATCCACGTGATCGACCCGGTGAGCGGTGCGGTGACGAAGAAGATCGCCGTCATCGGCACCTGGCAGGAGCCGATCGAGTGGCAGCAGCCGCGCCCCGCGATCTTCGTCCGCGGCGGGACCGCGTACGTGACCGATCCCGGGAAGAAGGAGATCCACTCGGTCGACCTCGCCTCCGGCGCGAAGACCGCGACCGGCACGATCCCGGGAACGCCGAACGAGGTCAGCGGCGTGCTCGGAGGCTGATCAACTCGTGGGTGTGAGGACGGGTTCTCACACCCACGAGAGGTGTCCGACCACGCGGCCGCGCCTTTGCTCCCCTTGCGGTACAGGAAGGTCCGTGAAGGCCTCCTTGAGGGACTTGTTTGCTGTGGGGCGAGCCTGAGGGGATGGGGCCTTGTAGGTCCTGGCTCCTCCACACAGGGAGTTGTTGATGAAGGATTTGGGACTGTGAACGTCCCAAATCCTTCATCAACGACGCTCGGCCCGGTCTGGAACGGAGCGAATCCCAGGAGGCCTTCACGGACAGAGCCGGAACCTGCCGCGGCAGGCGGTCAGCGGCGGATGAGGCCCAGGTCGGTCGCGGTGGCGACGGCGGCGGTGCGCGAGTCGACGCCGAGTTTGGTGTAGCTGCGGGCGAGGTGGGATTTCACGGTGCCTTCGGTCAGGTGGAGCCGTTCTGCGATGGCCCGGTTGGACAGACCGTCGGCGACCAGGACCAGGACTTCGATTTCGCGCAATGTCAGCGCGGCGGTGGGCATCCGCATGCGGTTCATCAACCGGTCCGCGACGGTCGGGGCGAGGGTGGTGCGTCCGGCGGCGGCAGTACGCACGGCGGCCACCAGCTCCTCGGGTGGGGCGTCCTTGAGGAGATAGCCGGTGGCGCCCGCTTCGATGGCGGGCAGTGTGTCGGCGTCGGTGTCGTAGGTGGTGACGATCAGCACGCGCGGAGCGTCCGGCCGCGCCGTGATCACCGCGGTGGCCTCGGCGCCGGTCATTCCGGGGCCGAAGCGCAGATCCATCAGCACGACGTCGATGTCGCCTCCCGCGGCGCGGGCAACGGCTTCCTCCGCGGTCGCGGCTTCGGCGGAGACGACGAGACCGGGTTCGGTTTCCAGCAAGGCGCGGAGGCCCGCCCGGACGATCGGATGATCGTCGGCCAGCAGGAGCCGGATCGGGGGTTCGGTCACGGACGTTCCTTGGTTTCGACGGGCAGCCGCACGGACAACTCGGTGCCGTTACCGGGGGAGGACTCGACGGTGAAGGTTCCGTCCAATGCCTCGGCTCGGGTCCGCATCGCGGTCAGACCGAAGCCGCTGTGTTCCGGATGGAAGCCCACACCGTTGTCGACGATGTCGAGCGTGACGTGCTCGTCGAGGTAGCACAGGGTGACTTCGGCGGTTGACGCGTCGGCGTGACGGACGGTGTTCGCGAGGGCCGCCTGGCCGATGCGCAGCAAGGCGACCTCGTATGCGGTCGGCAGGGGAGTGGGTGTACCGGTGAACCGGAACCGCGCGGCGATCCGGTGCCGGGCGCTGGTGGTGGCACACAACCGTTCCAACGCGTCGGCGAGCGTGGTGTCGTCGAGCGCCGGCGGGGACAGCGCGTCGACGAAGCGGCGGGCTTCGGCCAGGTTGTCGGCGGCCGCCTGCCGAGCCTGCTCGACGTAGCGGGCGGCGTTGCCGGCGGTGTCGGGAATGGTTCGTTCCGCGGCACGCAACAGGAGCTGAATGCTCGACAGTCCTTGGGCGAGGGTGTCGTGGATCTCGTGGGCCAGCCGTTCCCGCTCGGCGAGCACTCCCGCCGCGTGCTGGGCTTCGGCGAGATCGGCGCGGGTGGCGGTCAGTTCCTCGATCAGGTTCCGGCGTCGTTCGCTTTCGCGGTACAGCGCCTGGTATCCCCAGACGACCGCGACCGCCACGGCGGCTCCCAGCGCCGGGCCGATCGCCGCCGCCGGGACGAAGGAACCTTGGTGGGCGGCGAACGCGGTGATCGCCGCCAGCGCGGTCGCGATCACCGCGACCAGGCCCTGGCGGCGCGGCAGCAGATGCAACTGCAGGAAGTAGAGCGGGAAGGCGACCCAGACGCCGTCGGCGGTCAGTACCAGCAGGACCAGCCACACGACGCCCACCGCGATCAGCCACCACTGGGCGGCCTGCCGGGACGTCCTGACACGCGGCAGGAGCGGGCCTGCCGCGTACACGACAGCGCACGCCAACGCCGTCGCGACGACTGCTCCCGCGTCGGACGAACCGTCCGCCACCGCACGGACGGCCGCGAGTGCGAGCAGGGCGATGAGCAGCAGGTGCAGACACCAGGTCAGCAGCCGGCTGGTCGGGGTCAACGGGAATGTGGTGGTCACAGTGCTTCCAGGTTACGGAGCGCGACCGGCGGCCGCCTCTATCCAAAGGTAGAACCGGCGTGCCGTCTTCCGGCCGACGAAGTGCCATCTCCGGCCAGATGTCATCGCGATCCCCGGCGGCGATCGTGGAGAGGTAACCAGCCCACCCGCCGGAGAGGACAGACCGGAACCGTGTTCGTCGCCTGGAGAGATCTGAGATTCGCCAAAGGGCGGTTCGCCCTGATGGGAGCCGTGGTCGTGCTGATCACCCTGCTGGTCGGCCTGTTGTCCGGGCTCACCGCAGGGCTGGGTGAGCAGAACATTTCCGCGATCACCGGCCTGCCCGCCGACAAGATCGTCTTCGCCGCTCCTGGTGACGGGCAGAGCCTGTCCTACGCCAACTCCGCGATCAACGAGACACAGCGGCGGCAGTGGGCCGAAACCCCGGGCGTCACCGGTGCCGAACCGTTGGGCATCTCCACCACCAAGGCCACCGCGGGAAACCGCAGTGCCGGGATCTCCGTCTTCGGAGTCCGGCCCGGTTCGGCGCTCGCCCCGGAGGCCGGGAACATCACCAGTGACTCGGTGGTGCTGTCGGCGTCCGCCGCCGACGACCTGGACGTCCGGAACGGGGACACCATCGCCGTGGCCGGGCGCCAGCTGACGGTCTCCGCCGTGGCGGGGGACGCCTGGTTCAGCCACACCCCGGTGGTGTGGGCCGGGCTCGACGTCTGGGCGAGGACGGCGCCGCCCACCGGCGGTGAGCCGAGCGCGACGGTGCTCGCGCTGACCACCACTGCCGGCGCCGATCTCGCGGCCACCGATCTCGCCGCCGGCACGAAGACGGTCTCGAAGAGCGACTCGTTGTCCGCGATCGGCTCCTACACCTCGGAAAACGGCACGCTGCAACTGATGCGAGGGTTCCTCTTCGCGATCTCCGCGCTCGTGATCGGCGCCTTCTTCACCGTCTGGACGATCCAGCGCAGCGGCGACATCGCCGTCCTCAAGGCGCTGGGGGCGAGTACGGCCTTCCTGCTGAAGGACGCGCTCGGCCAGGCTGTCGTCCTTCTCGTCGGTGGTACCGCCGTCGGCACCGCACTGGCCGTCGGCCTCGGCGCGGTCGTCGCCGGATCCGCCGTGCCGTTCCTCCTGACACCGGCCACCGTACTGGTCCCGGCCGCCGTGATGATCCTGCTCGGCGCTCTCGGGGCCGCGCTTTCCGTCCGCCGCATCACCTCCGTCGACCCGCTGACCGCATTGGGGAGTGCCCGATGAGCCTGAACCTGACCGATGTCACCCTCACCTATCCCGACGGCGATTCCCGCCTCACCGCCCTCGACGGCGTCACCCTGGACGTCCCGCCGGGCACGATCACCGCCGTCGCCGGGCCTTCCGGCTCGGGCAAGTCCAGCCTGCTCGCCGTCGCCGCCACCCTCATCGCCCCGGACCACGGGACCGTCACCATCGACGGCACCGAGACCACCGGGCTGAGCCGTGGTGAACTCACCGAGCTACGCCGTCGCAAGATCGGGATCGTCTTCCAGCAACCGAATCTGTTGCCCGCCCTCACCGCCGCCGAACAACTGCAGGTCATGGCCCGGATCGACGGCCGCTCCCCGTCCGCGGCACGCGGCGTGGCCCTGGATCTGCTCGATGCCGTCGGGCTCGGGCAGCAGGCGGGACGTCGGCCGCACCAGCTCTCCGGCGGCCAACGGCAGCGGGTGAACATCGCCCGTGCGCTGATGAACGAGCCCACCGTGCTGCTGATCGACGAGCCGACGAGCGCCCTCGACCACGACCGCGGTGCCGCGGTCATCGACCTGATCACGCGCCTGACCCAGCAGCGGGCCACCGCCACCGTCCTGGTCACGCACGACCGGGCGCATCTCACCGCGGTCGATCGGATCGTCGAAGTCCACGATGGACGGTTGGGCATCCCCGCGCCGGTCGGCTGATCCGCCTCCGGTCATAGGGACTTTCGCCCCTTTCTCGTGGGCCGGTCGGCGACGCGACCGGGACCCTGGAGCAGGTGCCGGGGGACTTCGTCCTCTGCGATCGGGAGGCGCCGCCATTCGAGACTGGGACCGGCCCACGACAGCGGGTCCGACCTCGAAAGGAGCCGGGGATGCCGATCGCCACGGAAGGTTCGATCGTCGCCGGGATCGACGGATCGCGCTCGGCGAGGACGGCGGCCCTTTGGGCGGCGGCCGCCGCTTCGCGACGGGGTGTGCCGCTCCGGCTCGTCCACGTCTACGCCGTGCCGCTCGCGAAGGTACCGAGTGTCCTTCCGCCGGCCGAGACGATCCGAGCGGGGTTCGCCGGTCTGGGGGAAGAGTGGGTGTCCCAGGTGCGGGAGGCGGTGCTGGCCCGCTTTCCGGGCCTGGTCGTCGAGACCGCGGTCCGGGAGTGGAGCGCGGTGCCCGCGCTGGTCCAGGAGTCCACCAGGGCGACGATGCTGGTGCTGGGATCACGGGGGCTGGGCGGGTTCACCGGACCGTTGATCGGTTCCACCGCGGTCGCGCTCGCCAAATACGGTCATTGCCCGATCGTGGTGGTCCGCGGCGCGTGGCGCGACGAGGACCGGATCGTGGTCGGCACGGACGGCTCCCCAGCGAGCGAGGACGCCCTCGGGTTCGGCTTCGACGAAGCGAGTTCGCGGAACACCGGGCTGACCGTCGTCCGGACCTGGTCCGACCTGTCGGATCGGGTCGAGGACGACGAGCGGATGTCGCTCGAAGAGCAAGTGGCTCCCTGGCGGGACAAGTATCCGGAGGTGCCGGTCGAGTTCGTCCTGCGGCAGGGGCGTCCCGTCCGTGCCCTGCTCGAACTCGGCAAGCGGGCGGGCCTGCTCGTCGTCGGCTGCCGTGGCCGCGGCGGATTCGAAGGGATGCTTCTGGGCTCAACGAGCCAAGCGCTGATCGCCCATGCGGAGTGCCCGGTCGCCGTCATCCGGCCCGCTGTACCGAGCGACGACGCCGAACTGTGAGACGGGGAACGACATGCGGGCAAGGGATCTGATGACCAGGCCGGTCGTGACCGTCACCGAGGGGACGACCGCCAAACACGCCGCCGAACTGCTGGCCGAGCACGGCTTCACCGCTCTGCCGGTGGTGGACGAAGACGACCGCTTGATCGGCATGGTGACCGAGGCGGACCTGATCCGGGACCGATTCCCCGAAGACGTCCGGTTCGTCCGGCGTCGCGCCGGGTATGGGACACCGGGTGCCACCGTGGCGGAGGTGATGACGACACCCGCCACCGCGATGAGCGCCGGAGCGGACCTCACGGAGGTCGGCAAGGCGTTGCTCGACGGGAAGATCCGCGCGATGCCCATTGTGGACGGTGCGGCGGTGGTGGGCATCGTCACCAGGGCCGATTTCGTCCGTGCCTTCGCCAGGGCCGACGGCGCGATCGCCGCCGACGTCCGGCACCACCTCGCGATCTACGGCGGCCCCGGCCGCTGGACGGTCGACGTCGAAGACGGCCTTGTCCGGATCGGGGACCGGTACGGGAACGACACCGACCACCACGTCGCGAGGGTCATCGCGGAGGGGATCCCCGGTGTCGTCCAAGCGAAGGTGACCTACCAGGAAGGTGAGAGATGAACCGGATCGTCGTCGGGGTGGACGGAGCGGAACCGGGCCGGGCGGCCGTGCGATGGGCGGCCGCCGTCGCGACCGAACGAAATTTGGGGCTGCTGATCGTGCATGCCCTGCACGTGGAGCAGTGGGCCTATGGTGGTGGCGGGCTGGCCGGTCCGGTGCCGTGGTTCGACGTGCTCGCGGGCGAGGGGCGGCGCGTCCTCGATGAGGCCGTGGCGGAAGCCGGATCGACCGCGCCCGGTGTCCGGGTCGACACCCTCATGCCCGCGGATTCGCCGGTCCCGACGCTGGTCGACGCGTCGAAGTCGGCCACGATGGTCGTGGTCGGCGGGACGGGCAAGGGTTTCTTCGGGCAGATGACCTTGGGATCGACGGCGTCCGCGCTGATCGCGCACGCGCACTGTCCCGTGGTCGTGCTCCGGGGCAGGAAGGGAACGACGAATCAGCCCGACACGGGGCCGGTGGTGGTCGGGATCGACGGGAGCCCGACCAGCGAGCGGGCCTTGGAGGCCGCTTTCGACGAAGCTTCGCGCCGGTCCGCGACGCTGGTCGCCGTGCACGCGTGGTCGGACGTCACCTATGACGACGTCTACGGGATGGCGCGGCTGATGAGCCAGTGGGAGTCCATTGAGGACGATGAGCGCAGGCTGCTCGCGCAACGTCTCGCGGGCTGGCAGGAGAAGTACCCCGACGTCACGGTGGAACGCTCGCTCGTTCGTGACCGGCCGCGGCAGGTTCTGCTGGAGTGGAGCGCCAAGGCGAGGCTCGTGGTCGTGGGCAGCCGCGGTCGTGGCGGGTTCACGGGACTTCTGCTCGGCTCGACCAGCCAGGCGTTGGCCCAGCACGCCGAATGCCCTGTGATGGTGGTCCGCCGAGTGGAACGCTGAGGCCGGTGCGGACGATGAACGAGTCGTCACCCTATCCGGAAGGAGGTGGCGATGGCGTCCGAGCCATCACCGGCGGGCGGGCATCCGCCGCCCAGCGCGGCGGTGCTGACCGGGCTCCGGCTGGACGAGTTGCTGCACGAGGTCCAGGAGCGGCTTTCGGAGATCGTGAAGACCCGTGACCGGCTGCAAGGGTTGCTCGACGCCGTTCTCGCGGTGGGGACCGGTCTCGAACTCGATTCGACCCTGCAGCGCATCGTCCAGGCCGCGGTCGAGCTGGTCGACGCCCAATACGGGGCGTTGGGTGTCCTCGGCGACGAGGACGGCCTCTCCCAGTTCGTGTACGTCGGCATCGACCAGGACGTACGCGAGACGATGGGTCACCTGCCCGAGGGCAGGGGTCTGCTCGGCCTGCTCATCGAGGATCCGCAGCCGGTGCGGGTCCCGGACCTTTCGGCGCATCCCGCCTCGGTCGGCTTCCCGGCCAACCATCCGCCCATGCACAGTTTCGTCGGTGTGCCGGTCCGGGTGCGGGACGAGGTGTTCGGGAATCTGTACCTGACCGAGAAACGCGGAGCCGCCGAGTTCACCGCCGACGACGAGGTCGTCCTGCAGGCACTCGCCGCAGCCGCAGGCGTGGCAATCGACAACGCCCGCCTCTTCGAGCGCTCCCGGACGCGGGAACGATGGCTCGAGGCGGTGGCGAAGGTCAACGGCGAGCTGCTCGGCGGCGCGTCGGTCGTGGACACGCTGGCGCTGATCGTCGGAAGCGTCCGCGAGCTGGCCGGGGCCGACGAGGTGATGATCCTCCTCGCCGAAGACGGCGAGAAGGGGACGCGGTCGTTGACGGTCACCGCGGTGAGCAGCGGACGGCGAGGTCCGCTGCGAGGGAAGCAGGTCTCCGGTGAGCATCCCTTGCTCGACGAGATCTTCGCCGGCGGGCAGACCTGTCTCGTCGCCGACCTCGGCACCGTGTTCGGTTCGGCGGACACGGCACTCTCCGGTCCCGGGGCGCTGGCGCCGTTGACCAGCGCGACGGGTGTCGGCGGCGTGCTGGTCGCCAGCCGGGAGAAGGGCACGCAGCAGTTCAAGGCCGACCAGATCCCGATGTTGTCGTCGTTCGGCGACCAGGCCGCCGTGGCGCTCGAGTTCGCCGAAAAGCAGCGCAACCAGCGCCTGCTGGACGTGCTCGCCGACCGGGACCGGATCGCGCAGGATCTCCACGATCACGTCATCCAGCGGCTTTTCGCCACCGGTATGAGCCTCCAGAGCATCCTGCCGAGAGTGCCGGACGACTTCGCCCGCAACCGGGTCACGCAGGCCGTCGAGCAACTCGACCGGACCGTTCGCGAGATCAGGACCTCGATCTTCGACCTGCACACCGCGGGAGCGGGGGAGTCGGCCGGTCTTCGCCGGCGGCTGCTCGACATCGTCACGGAACTGACCCCGGCTTCGGCCGTGACACCGTCGGTCCGGATCGCGGGCGCGGTGGACACCCTCGTTCCGGTCGAGGTGTACGAGCACGCCGAGGCCGTCGTCCGTGAGGCGCTGAGCAACGCCATCCGGCACTCGGGCGCGAAAGAGATCTCCGTGACCGTCGAGGCCGGCACCGAACTCGCCATCGAGGTGAGCGACGACGGTGTGGGACTGCCGTCGTCCGGCCGGCGCAGCGGGCTCGACAACCTTTCGCAACGCGCCGAACGGTGCGGCGGATACGCCGAGTTCACCGGCAGGGAGGGCGGCGGGACCCGGATCTCGTGGCGTGTCCCGCTGTCGCACGAAGACGCCTAGCGGTCTCCGAACAGGCGGATCCGGTCTTCCTTCTTGAGCTCGTTCGCGAGCACGGCGGCCTGGGTCCGGCGCTGGATACCGAGTTTGCCGAGGATGCGGGAAACGTAGTTCTTGACCGTCTTCTCCGCCAGGAAGAGCCGTTCGCCGATCTCCCGATTGGTGAGTCCTTCCCCGATGAGCTCGAAGACGGCTCGTTCCTGCTCGGACAACCCGGCGATCGGATCGTCACGGTCGTGCTCCCGGCGGATGCGGTTCATCAGGGCGGCGGTGGTGCGGCTGTCGAGCAGTGAGCCGCCTTCGGCGATGGTCCTGATCGCCGAGACGAGGTCGTTGCCGAGCACCTGTTTCAGGACGAAGCCGGAGGCGCCCGCCATGATCGCGGTGAGCAGGGCCTCGTCGTCGGCGTAGGACGTGAGCATCAGGCAACGCAGGTCGGGCCGGGTCGAGAGCAACTCGCGGCACAGCTCGATACCGGTGCCGTCCGGGAGGCGGACGTCCAGCACCGCGATATCGGTTTCGGTCGCGGGAATCCGGGTGAGCGCTTCGGAGACCGACGCGGCTTCGCCGGAGATCTCGATGTCCGGCTCGCTGCCGAGCAGATCGGACAGCCCCCGCCGGACGATCTCGTGATCGTCGACCAGGAACACCTTGGTCACCATCGCTCGTCCTCCCGCCGCAGGGTCCTGGCCGTGCTGCCGAACCTACTCCGGCACGCGGGACGGCACAGCGGTCTGGACGTCCCGGCGTCGTAGGGCTTTGGTCCCGGAGATCGGAGCCGTCCGCACCTGCGCACCGGTTCCGGAGTGGCGCACGGTGGATTCGAGCACAGCGCCACCGCGGAGGGCAGGGAGCATGGAGCGACGAGAGATCTGGTCGGCGGGGGAGACGGAGGTCCTGGCCCGGACCTTGCTGCGGGCGCCCTCGGTGCACAACACCCAGCCGTGGATCCTGGAGTTTGACGGCGGAAGGCTGCTGCTGATCGAGCGCCGTGACCTGACCCTCCCGGAACACGATCCGCTGGGCCGCGACCGGGTGATCTCCTGCGGCGCCGCCCTCACGAACCTGGAGCTCGCCGTCCGTGTGCTCGGCTACGCGCCGTGCACGGAGACGTTTCCCGAACCGGGCCGCCCGGAAGTGGTCTCGTCGGTCACGCCAGGCGAGCGTGCGTTGCCGTCCGCGGACGATCTGCATCGCTACTCGGCCATCGAACGACGGCGCAGCCACCGGCGGCGGTTCGCCGGACGGCCTGTCTCGCGTCAGCGGATCGGCGAGCTGGTGGACACCGCCGCCTCGGACGGCGTCGAAGCCAGGCCGATCCGTGACGAGCTGGAACTCGGTCGCGTCGCCGAACTGCTCGAATTCGCGGCGGAGGCCCACCAGCACGATCACGGATACCAGCGCGAGCTCGCCCTGTGGACGATCCGGGACGAGGTGTCGCATCGCCACGGCGTGGGGCTCGCCGCGACGGCGCTTCCTCCAGGCTCGCTGCCCTGGGCGGGCTTGGTCCGGCCGTCGACGGCGTTGCCGGACAGCGTGGTCCTGACCCATCGGCTGACGGAAGAGACGTTGCTCGTCTTCTTGACCCTCGACGACACCCGGCACGACCACTTGGCCGTGGGGCAAGCGGTGCAGCGCACCTGGCTCGACGCGGTCGACGGAGGTCTCGTCGGCTCGGTGCTGACCCAGCCGCTGCACCTGCCCGAAGTGCGTTCCGCGTTGTGCGACGATCTCGAACTCGCCGGTTTCCCGCAGCTGCTCATGCGGCTCGGCTATCCCGCCGGCGCGGTGCCGTCCAGCCCGCGTCGCGCCATCGACGAAATACTCGGTCGCGGTTTCTGAACCCGAGACTCCACAAAGGACATACGACAGCTCGGTCCACGATCTGGGACCGCGCGTCGTCATGTCCTCTTTCCGAACAGTGGGAAAAATGCTGGGTTTCGGCCGCCGCGCGCGGCATGGTCATTTTGACGGGTTCCCACTCGGCTTCGGACACGTAAAAGGATCTCGTAACTTCGGGCGAACGGGGAAATTCGTTCCGTTTTGTCACGCGGCCGTTCTCCCGAATTTCGAAGTGACTGCGAATACGTCATTCTTCTGCCCTAATTCCATCGAACTCGGCTGTTTGCCGTCATAACCTCGCGCGCTGTCGTCGGGTTATGGCCTGGGAGAAACGGACGACCGATCTTTCGTACTTACGGAGGTACCCGTGGAAAGTGTCCCGCACTACTTTCCAACCCTGTCACCTCCGCCAGGGCATCTTGTCCGGCAGGTACTTCCGAACTCCGCCTTATACCCCACCGCGAATGCGGCCACTGTGGCTACCTATTAAGGAAAATGGTGAATTCTTCCCCGAAACTCGATGTCAGCCCGAACCCGCCCCTGTCGAAGACGCGAAACGAAGGACTGGTCATACGAAAATACGGTGGCTCGTCGCTGGCCACACCTGAAATGGTGCACAACGTCGCCGCCGAGGTGGCTGCGATCGCCGAGGCGGGACATCGGGTGGTCCTGGTCGTGTCGGCGATGGGGGACAGCACGGACCGGTTGATCGCGCTGGCGGGCGAGTTCGCGGAACCGCCCGTTCCCCGGGAGCTCGACCAGTTGATGGCGACCGGTGAACAGGTCTCCGCGTCGGTGCTCGCGATGGCGTTGGCCGAGCGCGGGATCGAGGCCGTCTCGTTGTCCGGTGACCAGGCCGGGATCGAGGTCGCGGGTGAACCCGGCGCGGGGACCATCGTGCGGGTCGATCCCGGCAAGATCGTCGCCCGGCTGCGTGACGCGCGGGTCGTGGTCGTCGCCGGGTTTCAGGGCCGGAACGCCGACGGCGAACTGCTGACCTTGGGCCGAGGTGGTTCCGACACCACCGCCGTGGCGCTCGCGGCCGCGCTCGGCGGTTCCGAATGTGAGATCCGGACCGACGTGCACGGCGTTCGCACGGCCGATCCCCGGATCGTGCGGGACACCCGGCCGGTCCGGACGATCTCGTACGACGCGATGGTGGAGCTCGCCGGACTCGGCGCCCGCGTGCTGCATCCCAGATCCGTCGAACTCGCGCGCCGTCACGGAGTGGCGGTGCGGGTGACGCACGCGTCGGATCCCGGCCCGTCGACCGTCGTGACGGCGGAAGAACCGTCGCTGGAAGGCACTCCTCGCGTCATCGGCATCGCCCACGAGCGCGACGTGCGACTCGTCCGTGTCGAGGTTTCGGCTTCCGGTCCGGACCACTACGCGCGCGTTCTCACGACGCTGGCGAACTGCGGAGTGCGACCGGACAACCTCAGCTGGCCCGATCCCGGCGAACTGCGGTTCACCGTCCGGGGGACCGAGCCGCTCGGCCTGCCGATCGCCCGGCTCGCGATGGACCTCGACGCCCGCTCCACGGTCTTCGACGAACTCGGCTCGGTTTCCGTGGTCGGCACCGGGCTGCTTGATCCGCCCGGATTCCTGCCCGAGTTGCTGCGGGTCCTCGCCGACCACCGGGTCACGGTGCCCGCGATGACGACCTCGCAGTCGCGCCTCACCGCCGTGATCCCCGCCGACGCCGTCGACCCGACCGTCCGCGCCCTGCACGACTCGTTCGGCTTGTCGGCGGACAGGACATGAGCCCCTACGGACTGCCGTCGGGCCAGTTCACCACCGATGGCCTGGTCCTGACCTGCGACGGCCACGACCAGCGGATTCGATGGCGGGTCGGCGATCGGCTGGAAGAGTTGTACGAGCGGCTCTGCGACCGGCTGCGAGCCGACGGCCTCGGCGACCGTCTCGCGGTCGACGCCGAGGGCGAGAAGCTCACGTTCGACGGCTTGGACGAGCGGGCGAACCGGCTCGCCCGCCATCTGCGAGCCCACGGGGTGCGGCCCGGCGACCGGATCGGGTTGTTGTTCGGCGAACCGGTTCACCCCTACGTCGCGATGCTCGCCGTGCTCAAGGTCAACGCGGCGTACGTGCCGCTGGACGCGGGGTTTCCGGACGACCGCTTGGCCTACATCGTCGAGGACGCCGGCGTCCGGCTCGTGGTGTCGACCGCCGCCCTGCGGGACCGGTTCGAACCGGGCAGCGTCGAGGTGGTCTGTGTCGACGAGGACTCGGATCGCATCGCCGGGCTGTCGGGCGAGCGGCTCACCGCGGTCGAGAGGGGCACTCCGGCCGACGAACTCTGCTACATCGTCTACACGTCCGGCTCGACCGGGCGGCCGAAGGGCGTGACGATCGACCACGCGTCGATCTGCAATTTCGTCCAGGTCGCCGCCGAGGTCTACGGCATCCAGGGCACCGACCGGGTCTACCAGGGCATGACGATCGCGTTCGACTTCTCGGTCGAGGAGATCTGGGTGCCGTTGCTGAGCGGCGCGACACTCGTGCCGAAACCCGGCGGCGCCGCGCTCGTCGGTCACGACCTCCTCGAATTCCTGCGGGAGAACGAGGTCACCGCGCTGTGCTGCGTTCCGACCCTGCTGGCCAGCCTCGACGAGGATTTGCCGCTGCTGAGATTCCTCCTCGTGTCCGGTGAAGCGTGCCCCGAAGACCTCGTGCGCCGCTGGTATCGCCCGGACAGACGGTTCCTCAACGTCTACGGCCCGACGGAGGCCACTGTCACCGCGACGTGGTCGGTGCTGCGGCCGGATCGGCCGGTGACCATCGGCGTGCCCTTGCCGACCTATTCCGTCGTCATCCTCGACCCGGACGAGCCGAGGGCGCTGGCCGCGGGCGAACTCGGCGAGATCGGCATCGCGGGGATCGGGCTCGCCGGCGGCTACCTCAACCGGGCCGATCTGACCGAGCGCGCGTTCATCCCGGATTTCCTCGGCATCGGGCACAATCCGTCCCAGCGCATCTACCGCACCGGTGATCTGGGCCGGATCACCCCGGACGGCGAGATCGAGTACCACGGCCGCGCCGACACCCAGGTGAAGATCCGTGGCTACCGGGTCGAGCTCACCGAGATCGAGTCGGTCCTCCTGCAGATCCCCGGAATCGCCCAGGCTGTGGTCGAAACCCACCATCCGGAACCCGGCACCGTCGAACTGGTCGCCTACTACAGCCTGCGCCGCGACCGGACGGACGTCGATCCCGGTGAACTCCGCAAGCGCCTGGCGGAACTGCTGCCGGGCTACATGGTGCCCGCCTATCTCGAAAGGCTCGACCACATCCCGCTGACTCCGGCGGGCAAGGCCGACCGCAAGCATCTCCCGGCGCCCAGCGGTCCGCGGAGAGCGGGAAACGACATCGGTTACGTGGCACCGGCCACCGAGACCGAACTCCGCTTGGCGGAGGCGTTGGGCGGTGTCCTCGGGATCGAGCGGATCTCGGCGACGGGGCACTTCTTCGACGACTACGGGGCCGACTCCCTGCTGCTGGCCAAGTTCTGCGCGGTGATCCGGGAACGTGGAGACCTCGCGCCGTTTTCGGCCAGGGACGTGTATCTCAACCCCACCGTTCGCGGTCTCGCCGAGTCGGCCGCCGCCGCGTCCCAGGTGACGGTCGCTCGCGCCGAGGAGCCGCGCCGCGCGTCGACCGTGTCGTACGTCCTTTGTGGAGTGTTCCAGCTCATGGCGTTTCTGGCCTACGCCGCCGGTTCGGGCTGGATCCTGGACACGGGATTCGCGTGGATCTCCGCAGCGACGGGGTTCGTCGAGAGCTACGCGCGCGCCGCCGGACTCGGGCTCGTCGTCTTCGTCATCATGTCCGTGGTGCCGATCGCGGCGAAATGGACGATCGTCGGCCGGTGGAAACCGGGGGAGATCCCATTGTGGAGCGTGGGCTATCTGCGCTTCTGGACGGTCAAGACCCTGGTCAGGTTCAGCCCGCTGATGCTGTTCATCGGCACGCCTCTGTACTCGTGGTACCTGCGGGCGCTCGGTGCGGACATCGGCAAAGGCGCCGTGATCCTGTCGCGGAACCCGCCGGTCTGCACCGATCTGTTCAGCGTCGGCGCCGGGGCGGTCATCCGGAAGGACGCGTACTTCTCTTGCTACCGCGCCAGGGCAGGGCGGATCCAGACCGGGCGGGTCACGCTCGGCGACAACGCCTTCGTCGGTGAGATGACCGTGCTCGACATCGGCACGGCACTCGGCCACGACTCGCAGCTCGGCCACTCGTCTTCGTTGAACTCCGGGCAATCGGTCCCCGACGGCGAAAGCTGGCACGGGTCGCCCGCCCGTCTCTCCACAGTGGACTACCGGGCGCTGGGAACGGTCCCGCGCGGCAGGCTCAGGCCGATCGTCTTCTGCGCCTCCAGCCTGCTGCTCCTGCTCTCGGTGACACTTCCCGTGACGCTGGGCGGGGCAGACGTGTTCGTCGACCGCTGGCTCACCACGACGACGGACTTCACGAGCTGGGCCTTCTATCGCGGCCGGATCCTCGACTCCGCTCTGCTGTACTTCGGGGCGTTGCTCGCCGGACTCGCGGTCGTCCTCGCGATCCCGCGCCTGCTCGGCCTCTTCCTCCGGCCGGATCGCGTCTATCCGCTCTACGGCAGGCATTTCGCCATCCAGCGGTTGATCGCGCGGCTGACCAACATGCGTGCGTACACGTACTTGTTCGGCGACAGCAGCTACATCGTGTACTACCTGCGTGCGCTGGGATACGACCTGTCGAAGATCCAGCAGACCGGATCCAACTTCGGGGTCGAGGTCAAGCACGAGACGCCGTTCCTCAGCACGGTCGGCACCGGCACGATGGTCTCGGACGGTCTTTCGCTGCTCAACGCCGACTTCTCGTCCTCGTCGTTCCGTCTGCGCAGGACGTCCGTCGCGCCGGAGGCGTTCCTGGGCAACGAGATCGCCTTCCCGCCCGACGCGCGGATCGGCCGGAACTGCCTGCTGGCCACCAAGGTCCTGGTTCCGCTGGACGGGCCGGTCCGGGAGAACGTCGGCTTGCTGGGGTCGCCCGCGTTCGAAATCCCCAGGACCGTCCGACGCGACACCGGATTCGAGCATCTCGGCAGCGGGGACGCGCTGCGCCGGGGCCTGCGGGCGAAGAACCGCCACAACACCGTCACCATCGCCATCTACCTGCTCGTGCATTGGTTGCACCTGCTCGGAATCCTGTTGATCGGTACGGCGGCCGGCGTCCTGCACGAGCGGATCGGCCCGCTCGCGGCCGGTGTCGGCATCGTGGCGACCCTGGTGTTCTCGGTCGCGTTCCTCATGGTGGCGGAACTCGCCGTACAGGGCTTCCGGGCGCTGCGGCCGAGGTTCTGCTCGATCTACGATCCGGTGTTCTGGCGGCACGAGCGGTTCTGGAAGCTCAGCCCGGCCCGCTATCTCGCGCTGTTCAACGGGACGGCGTTCAAACCGTTCCTGCTGCGTCGCCTCGGTGTCCGAATCGGCCGTCGGGTCTTCGACGACGGGTGCGGGATCCCGGAGCGGTCGCTGGTGAGCATCGGCGACGACTGCGTGCTCAACCTGCACACCGTCGTGCAAGGACATTCGCTCGAGGACGGCACGTTCAAATCCGACTACATCGACATCGGCGCGGGGTGCACCCTCGGCACCGGCGCCTTTGTCCACTATGGAGTGACGATGGCGGACGGGGCGATCGCCGAAGCGGACGCGTTCCTGATGAAGGGCACCACGGCCCCGGCACGGACCCGCTGGTACGCCAATCCGGCGGTCGAACTCGACACGGCGGAAGAGATCACCGCGGCAAGGAGGCTGCCATGACCCGCACTCCCACGGCGAGACCGGCTCTCGCCCCCCGTGTCGAGGGCGCCCTGCCCGGTCCTCGTTCGGCTGAGTTCCTCGAACACCAGCGACAATGGGAATCCAGCGCGCGGGCGTATCCACGCCATCTGCCGATCGCCATCGCGGGCGCGGAGGGCAGCTACCTGTGGGACATGGACGGGAACGTCTTCCTCGACTTCCTGGCGGGTGCGGGCGTGCTCTCCCTCGGCCACAACCATGCCGAACTGGTGCACGCGGCCACTGAGCAGATGCATGTACTCACCCACGGCCTGGACTTCCCGACGGCGGCGAAACGCGAGTTCGTCGACGCCCAGCTGTCCATGCTGCCGCCGAGCCTGAGCTCGCGGATGCGGATGCACTTCTGCGGCCCCGGCGGCGCCAACGCCGTGGACGCCGCGATCAAACTGTGCAAGACCGCGACCGGACGCGGTGACCTGGTGTCCTTCCAGGGCGGGTTCCACGGCTCGAGTCACGCCGCGATGGCGTTGACCGGCCTCGTCGCCCAGAAACGACCGATCGCCAACGGGGTACCCGGCGTGCACTTCTTCCCGTACTCCTACTGCGCCCGGTGCCCGGTGGGGCTTTCGCCGGACACCTGCGCGACCAACTGCGTCGGCCTGCTGGAACGGTCGCTGCGGGATCCCAACGGCGGCATCCCCCTTCCCGCCGCGGTGATCCTGGAAATGGTGCAGGGCGAAGGCGGGATCATCCCGGCGGACCGCGACTTCGTGCGCCGGGTCCGCGCGCTGACCGCGGAACTGGACATCCCGCTCGTCGTCGACGAGGTGCAGACCGGTTGCGGTCGCACCGGGACCTGGTTCGCGTTCGAGCACTACGACATCGAGCCCGACGTGATCATCGCCTCGAAGGCGTTGAGCGGGATGGGACTCCCGGTGGCGGTGATCTTCTACGACCGGCGGCTGGACGGCTGGGCACCCGGTGCGCACACCGGGACGTTCCGCGGCAACCAGGCCGCGTTCGCCGCCGGCGCGGCGGCGGTCCGCATCGTCCGGCGTGACGACGTGCTCGGCAATGTCCGGCAGCGCGGACGACAGCTCGCGCAACGGCTCGGCGTCCTGCACGGCGACGTCTGGGTCCGCGAGGTGCGCGGCCTCGGCCTGATGTGGGGGATCGAGCTGGCCGATCCGCGCGACGGCCGTCCGGCCGGCGCATACGCCCGGGCCGTGCAGGCGTATGCGTTGCAGCACGGGCTGATCGTCGAACTCGGTGGCCGCGACGACAGCGTGATCCGCCTGATGCCGCCGCTCACCGTGACCGCCGAGGAGATCGACCTCGCCTGCGCGATCCTGCTGGACGCGATCGAGCGCTGCGGTCCGCCGCAGTAGGGAAGCCGCAGGTCCCGCCTCGTGAGTGGTGAGGACGGTTAGAACCGTCCTCACCACTCACGAGGCCGTTGCCTCTTCGGACAGCGTCGGTGTGCGCAACAGGCAGCATCGCAGGCTTTTCGTTCTTCGCCGCTCTTGCGTGGATAGGCTCGCTCACGCCCGGTCGGGCAGCTATCCGTTGCGAGGAAAGGAATCCAGCCCCATGCGGAAGAGTGCCAAGAGGCTTTCGGTAGTCGGTGCGGCCGCACTCGGCCTGCTCGTCGCGGTTCCGGCGAGCCCGGCCTTCGCCATCGACCAGGTCGCCTGCGGCAACAGGGACGACTTCGTGAAGCTGGACATCTCGTTCGGCAACGGGATGGGCACCAACCGATGCTTCGCGAACGGCGGCGTCACCGGCACGGACATCGGCGGGGTCTACAACATCACCTCGGGCAACAACAAGGTGACGGTCAACTACGAGCGCAACGGCCGGTACGAATCGTCGACCCTCGGGTACTGGCAGGGGGTCGGTTTCGCCGGGACCGTCCGGGTGTACGAGGTGCGCATCTGGTGATGATCGCCTCAGGGGGAGCGACCAAAACTCCGGATACGGCCCGTGATCGATACCCGGCCGTTAGAGTGAACAGTCGCTGTAGCCGTCACCCTTGAGGAGTAGCAGTTCATGATCGCCGAGAGCGCGAACCAGCAGAGCGTGACCTTCCCGCAGGAAGCTACGCCGATCTTCGATCTGGTCGCGAAGATGGTGTCGCGGACGCAGACCGAGGACGAGCACGACTTCGAGCGCGAAGCCGGTCTCGCGACGTCGGTGTAGCTTCCTGCCGCGGCAGGTCAGTCAGACGGTGTGCCGGCGTGGCCGCGGAGTTCCGCGGCCGTGCGGCGGGCGTGGGCCAGGCCGTCGAGTATCCATTGCGGGGGCTGCCGGTCGTTGGTCGCGATCCGCTCGTAGGCGGCGACGAGCCGTTCCGCGATCTTCAGCCGGGCTTCCACGGCAGGCGGTTCGGGGTCGCTCTGCTCGGCCGGGATCGTGACCAGGGCCAAGTGTCCGGCAGGCGCACGAGTCGCGGGCTCGGCGGGTGTGTCGGATCGCTGTTCCGTGGTGGACAGGCGTCGAAGGCGGAGGGTCGTCTCCTCGGTGTTTCCCGGCACGCCCTCGCGACGGGAGCCCTGCGAGGGGAAGGGATCCGCCCGGAACCGCGCGACCGAGGGCCAGTACCGGCTTCGTGCCGACTTCGGTGTCTCCCCGTCGAGGCCGCCCGCGATCTCCTGCCAGGTCTTTCCGTCGAGTCGCGCAGCGACCACCGCCGCTTCGACGATCTGCTGCGCCATCCCGATCATGCCGGAGTGGTCGGGCGGAGAGGACGCGTCCACCCTGGCGGCGTTCGCCGCGAGATCGGCCAGTTCCGCCGCGTGCGCGGCGAGGACCAGATGGGCCCGGGTGGCCGCGGCGGGGATGGTGTGGCGTGTGGTCACCGTCCGCTCCTCGTGGCAGGCCGGAGGCTCGACAAGAGGCTCGCGGAATCCCGCATGCCGTGACTCACAGGTGTTCTCACCTTCTCTGATATGCAAACTTGCATAAATATGCAATTAATGGGTGTGCGGCGCTGCGCAAGAACCGCGAGATTGTGCCCTGATCGGGTGTGGTCGCGCCCGTTCCGTGTGAGGTGACGTTCGGCCGCCCTCGATATCGGGCACGATCAGGGAGGTGCGGACGGCTCTGCGGGGAAGGGATGCCGATGAACAGCCCCCTGTATCAGGCGACGGCGGAATTCTTCAAAACGCTGGGGCATCCCGTCCGGATCCGCGTGCTCGAACTGCTCAGCGAGCGGGACCACCGCGTCTCGGAGCTGCTGGCCGACCTGGGGATCGAGCCCGCCAACCTGTCCCAGCAGCTCGCCGTCCTGCGCCGGGCCAATCTGGTGGTGCCTCGCAAGGACGGCACGACCGTCTCCTACTCCCTGACCAGTCCGTCGGTCGCCGAACTGCTCGCCGTCGCGCGCGGGATTCTGACCGGGGTCATAACCGGTCAGCTGGGACTGCTCGACGATCTGCAGAGTTCCACCGGTTCGGTTTCGCCTGAATCAGGATGAAAAGCAATTTCTATTATTCACGGCCACACGGCGACCGTCATTTGTTTTCGTTGTCGGAATCGGCGTGCTGTCCATTCGGTTCGGAATGGTCCTCGCCGTCCCGGGTCCGCCGTGTCTCCTCGACCAAAGAGTCGAAGATGGGGGTTCCGCACAGCTCCACATGGTCCTCCGTCGCGCCGGTCCTCGTGCCCGATCATCTTGCCCCGGAACGGCTTCTTCGATCCAGTTCCGCCGGGCAATGCACTCGATTGAGCTCACCCTCGGGGGTGAGCTATTCATCGATGTGAAAAGCGAAGTGTAGGACATGACCCTTTCGTCGGTGTCGCCGGGTTTTGCGGAAATAATGATTCCGCTTTCCCGGCGTGCGTGAGAAAAGGATTGCTCACTCGTCTCGTGGCTGGTCAGCGAGGGGCGGAGAACTCGACCCGGTAGCGGGTCGGTGTCGTGCCCAGCGCGGTGGCGAAGTGCTCGCGAAGCCGGGCGGACGTGCCGAAGCCGGACTGTGCGGCTACGGCGTCGACGCCGAGCGAGGTCGTCTCGAGCAGGTGCCGCGCCCGCGCGAGACGTTGTGCGACAAGCCAGTTGTGGACGGTGGTTCCGGTGCGGGCGCGAAACGAGCGGGTGAACGTACTGCGGCTCATATGCGCCCGGGCGGCGAGGCCGTCGATGCTGTGCTGCGTGCCCAGATGGGCCCGCGCCCAGCTCATCACCTCGGCGAGCGGATCCTCGTCCGCGGCGGGTACGGGAAGTTCGATGAACTGGGCCTGGCCGCCGGGACGGTGCGGCGCCGCGACGATCCGGCGGGCGACGCGGTTGGCCACGACCTGTCCCGCCGTGCGGGCGAGCAGGTGCAGGCAGGTGTCGATCCCGGCGGTCGCACCGGCGCCGGTCACGACGTCGCCCTCGTCGACGTACAACTCCTCCGGGCGCAGCTCGACCGATGGGAAACGACGGCGGAACGTCTCGATCCATTTCCAGTGGGTCGTCGCGGCACGGCCGTCGAGGATGCCGGCGTCCGCGAGAGCGAAGACCCCCAGGCAGAGTCCGACGACGAGGGCTCCGCGTTCGTGCGCGGCCCGCAGCGCGGCGGACACGGGTGCGGGCGTCGCGGTTTCCGGGGCGGACCACCACGGCACGACGACGATGTCGGCTTCCGCGAGGGCGTCGAGCCCAGCGGAGACGCCGATCGTGTATCCGGCGCTCGTGGTGAGCCTGCCCGGTTCGGCGGCGACGACGGTGAGCGGCCACGGTTCCATGTCGCCCGCCGGGGATTCCGGGCCCCACACCAGCGACGGGACGGCGAGGTGGAACGGACTGATCCCCTCGAACGCCAGGACGGCCACCCTCGGAGCACTCATCGATCCCTCTTCCCGCGGATGTCGGCCGATCTCGACCATGACTGACCCGATTCCGTATCTCGATGTCGAATCGGGTCAGCCAAGATGGTAGCCGTACCGACGGAAAGCAAAGGAAACACGATGACCAGCACGACGCTCCGCGAAATCAGCACCCTGCCGACGACCCCCGCCGCGCTCTCGGACGCGACGGTGATCCTCGTCGACTACCAGAACACCTACACGCGCGGCGTGATGGAGCTCGACGGCTGGGAAGCGGCGCTCGACGAGGCGGCCACGTTGCTGGCGCGCGCCCGATCCGCGGGCGCGACGGTCATTCACGTCATGCACGACGGCGGCGAGGGCAGCCCGTACGACCTCCAGCAGGACATCGGCCGGATCCACGAGCGGGTCGCCCCCGCTCCGGGCGAGGAGGTCGTGGTGAAGACCGCGCCGAACTCGTTCGTCGGAACCCGGCTGGGGGAACTGGTCGACGCCGCCGGACATCAGGACGTCGTCGTGGCCGGGTTCATGACGCATATGTGCGTCACGTTCACCGCGGAAGGCGCGTTCCTGCGCGGGAACAGCCCGACCGTGGTGGCCGCCGCCTGTGCCACGCGCCCACTCCCGTCCGTCGCGGGTCCGGTGACCGCCGCCGAACAGCACCGCGCGGCACTCGCCACGATCGGTGATCTCTACGCGGTCGTGGTCGGCACGACGGCCGAGCTCGGCTAGGACCTGCGAGGCCGCGCTCGCGCGTGGATCATGAAGGTGTTCCCGCCGCCGAAGCATCGAAGGGGTCCTGATGGCCAAGCCCAACGTCGCCGAGCAGTTCGTCCAAGTCCTGGTCCAGGCCGGGGTGGAGCGGATCTACGGCGTGGTCGGAGACAGCCTCAACCCCATCGTCGACGCCATCCGCCGGACACCGGGTATCGAATGGGTGCACGTGCGCAACGAGGAGGCGGGCGCGTTCGCGGCGGCGGCCGAGGCCCAGCTGACCGGACGGCTCGCGGTGTGCGCCGGCAGCTGCGGTCCCGGCAACACCCATCTGGTGCAAGGACTTTACGACGCGCACCGTACGGGAGCACCGGTTCTCGCGCTGGCCTCGCATATCCCGTCCGGTCAGATCGGGACCGGGTTCTTCCAGGAGACCCATCCCGAACGGCTGTTCGTGGACTGCAGTGGCTATTGCGAGCAGATCAGCAGGCCCGCCCAGATGCCGAGGGTGCTGCGGATCGCCATGCAGCACGCGTTGTCCCGCGGCGAGGTGTCGGTACTGGTGTTGCCTGGGGACGTCGCGCATCTCGACGCCGTCGCGCCCACGGGGAACGGGGTGCCGGTCACCGAGCACGGGACGGTCGTGCCGCCCGAGACGCAGGTGACCCGGCTCGCCGAGTTGATCAACGACGCCGAGACCGTCACCTTGTTCGCGGGTGCCGGGGTGCGTGGCGCGCACGCGGAGGTGATGGAACTGGCCGAGACCGTGCAGGCACCGGTCGGCCACAGCCTGCGCGGCAAGGAGTGGATCCAGTACGACAATCCGTTCGACGTCGGGATGAGCGGTCTGCTCGGCTACGGCGCCTGCTACCGGGCCATGAACGACGCGGATCTGCTGGTCCTGCTCGGCACCGATTTCCCTTACGACTCCTTCCTTCCCCAGGCGCGGACCGTGCAGGTCGACCACGACGCGACCCGTTTGGGCCGTCGTACTCCGCTTGAGCTGGCGGTGCACGGCGACGTGCGGGAGACCCTGCGGGCCGTGCTACCGCTCCTGCGGCGCAAGTCCGACCGCACGTTCCTGGACCGGATGCTGCGTGACCACTGCAAGACGCTGGAACAGGTCGTCGACGCCTACACCCGCAACGTCGAGCGGCACGTGCCCATCCATCCGGAGTTCGCCGCGGACCTGCTCGACGAACTCGCCGCGGACGACGCGATCTTCACCGTCGACACCGGTATGTGCAACGTGTGGGCTGCTCGGTATCTCACGCCCAACGGGCGCCGCCGGGTCATCGGGTCGTTCTTGCACGGCACCATGGCCAACGCCCTGCCGCACGCCATCGGCGCCCAGTTCGCCTACCCGGGCCGCCAGGTCGTGTCGATGTCCGGCGACGGGGGACTGGGCATGCTGCTCGGGGAACTGCTCACCGTGGCCCTGCACGACCTGCCGGTCAAGATCGTGACGTTCAACAACTCCTCGCTCGGCATGGTGAAGCTGGAGATGCTGGTGGACGGCCTTCCCGACTACCAGACCGATCATCGCCCGGTGGACTTCGCCGCGATCGCCAGCGGCGCGGGACTGCGGGCCGAGCGGGTGACCGACCCGACCCGGCTGCGCGCGGCGCTCAAGGAAGCCTTGAGCCACGACGGCCCCGCGCTGGTGGATGTCGTGACGGACGCGAACGCCCTGTCCGTCCCGCCGCACATCACCGCCGGTCAGCTCGGCGGATTCGCCTTGGCCGCGAGCAAGGTCGTGCTCGAAGGCGGGGTCGGCCGGATGATCGATCTCGCCCGGGCCAACCTCCGCAACATCCCGCGGCCGTAGACCGCTGCGCCGGCTGATAGTTCGCCGACGACAGTTCACGGACTCGAGAACACGGGCAGAGGATCCGTCCACTGTGGATGGTCAGGCTCGGTCGGTGCCCATTCCGCGCCAGAGCAGGTCGAGCAGGCTCGCGACGTCGCTCCGCCATTCGCCCTTCGGGTCGAGGTAGAGCAGGCCGCCAAGGCCGCGCAGGATGGTCTCGGGTTTCAGATCCGCGCGGACGGTGCCCGCCTCGACATTGGCCTGCAGCAAGGTGGAGACCGCCCGGACCATGTCCTGATAGGCGCCTGCCGGCAGCTCTCCGCGTGAGGCTCCCGCGGCGCGCAAGGCGTCGGCCAGGCCGCGTTTGGTCATCATGTAGTGCGCGAGGTGATCGGTCGTCCAGACTCGGAAAGCCTGTTCCGGCGAGTACTTCTCCAGCAGGCTGGGCACGATCTCGACCAGCTGGCGCACCTCGCGCCGGTACACCGCGAGGATGAGGGCTTCCGGAGTGGGGAAGTGCCGGTACACCGTGCCGACGCCGACCTCGGCCTGCTTCGCGATGGCATTGAACGAGACCTCACCGGAGCAGGCGAGCGACTTCGCGGCGGTGGCGAGGATGCGCTCGTGGTTGCGCCGGGTGTCCGCACGCCGGGGATTGACCGAGCCCGTCGTCATCTGCCCTCCTGTCCACCGATCCCGTTCTCCGTGAATGTAGCCGAGGGAGGCGGGAAACCTGGAGCGACTCCAGGAGTGGACATCGACCTTGCCGGGTGGATCGCGATCCGCTAACTTGAAATCGAAGCGGATGAATATCCGTTTCGATTCACGAACGGACTCCCACCACCTCAACCTACGCCGTCCTGGCCGCGGCCAGGACGATCTGCGGAAAGAGTTTCAGTGGACATCTCACTCGAAGTCAATGGCAGGACGGAACACCTGAGTGTCGATCCCGGGGTGACCCTGCTGGACACGCTGCGAGAGCGGCTCGCCGTCACCGGACCGAAGAAGGGTTGCGACCGGGGGCAGTGCGGCGCCTGCACGGTGCATGTCGGCGGGCGGCCGGTGCTGTCCTGTCTCACCTTGGCCGCCACCGTGAAACAGCCGGTGACCACCGTCGAAGCATTGTCCACTGAGGACGGTCTGCATCCGGTCCAGCAGGCGTTCGTCGACCAGGACGCCCTGCAGTGCGGCTTCTGCACGTCCGGGCAGATCATGTCGGCGGTCGCCGCCGTCGAACAGGACGTCGAGGACGTTCGCGAGTTCATGTCCGGCAACCTCTGCCGGTGCGCGGCGTACCCGAACATCATCGCGGCGGTCGAGCAGGCGAGGAGGGCCGATGCGTCCCTTTGAGCTGCTCGCGCCCGAGACCGTCGAAGACGCGGTCGCTTCGCCCGGCACCTTTCTCGCGGGCGGCACCACCCTCGTCGACCTGATGAAGCTGAACGTTCTGACACCGCGACAGGTCCTGGACATCAACGCGGTACCGCTGCGTGGCATCGACACCACCGACGGGCTGCGCTTCGGCGCGCTGGAGCGGATGAGCGACATCGCCGGCCACGCCGGGGTGTACCCGGTGATCTCCCGGGCGCTGCTGCTCAGCGCGTCCCAGCAGATCCGGAACATGGCCAGCATCGGCGGAAACCTCATGCAGCGCACCCGCTGCTCGTACTTCCGTGACGTCGCCATGCCGTGCAACCGGCGGGTGCCGGGCAGCGGCTGCCCGGCGATCTCGGGCGCCAACCGGATGCACGCCGTGCTGGGCACGAGCGATGCGTGCGTGGCGACCCATGCCAGCGACGTCGCCGTCGCCCTGGTCGCGCTCGACGCGCGGCTGCAACTGGTCAGCGAGACCGGCACCCGCACCGTCGACCTGGCCTCGTTCTATCGGCAGCCCGGTGAGACCCCCGAGGTCGAGACCGATCTGCGGCCCGGCGAGCTGATCGCCGAGGTGGTGGTACCCCGGCTGGACTGGGCGTCGAACTCCACCTACGTCAAGGTGCGTGACAGGCAGTCCTACGAGTTCGCGCTGTGTTCCGCGGCGGTCGCGCTGCGGGTCGAGGACTCGCGCATCGTCGACGCCCGGGTCGCGGCGGGCGGTGTGGCGACCGTGCCGTGGCGGCTGCCCGCCGTCGAGGAGGCCCTGCGTGGTGCGCCCGCGACCGTCGCCGCCTTCGAAGAAGCCGCATCGGTGGCCGCCGACGGCGCGCGCCCGCTCGCCGCGAACGCGTTCAAGCCGTCGTTGCTGCGGCGGACCATCGTCCGCGCGCTGCTCGAACTGACCGAAGGGAACCGCTCATGACCAGCAGGGTGGACGGGCCGCTGAAGGTCACCGGCCGGGCCGAATACGGGGCGGACCACACCTTTCCCGGGCTGGTCCACGGCTACGTCGTACTGAGCACGATCGCCCACGGCGAGATCGACACGATGGACGTCACGGCGGCGAAGGGCGCTCCGGGGGTGCTCGGTGTGTACACGCCGTTCGATCCGCTGCAGTTGCAGACGCCCGCGACGCCGGTCATGGGTGAGACGTGGGTTCCCTTGCAGGACAAGGAAGTCGCCTACTACGGCCAGCCGATCGGCTTCGTGGTCGCCGAGACGTACGAGCAGGCACGCGACGCGGCGATGCTGGTCGAGGTCACCTATCAGACCCGGCCCGCCCTGACTTCGCTGCAGGACGGCCTCGCCTCGGCCGAAGACGCGCCGGACGGGAGGGGCGGCCCCTCGTCCCTCGCGATCCTCGCCGAGGGAGTCGAGTCGATCGAGGACGCGCTCGAGGAGAGCCCGGTGGTCGTCGAGGCCACGTACACCACCGCGACGCAGAACCATGCCGCGATGGAACCGCATTCCGCGGTCGCGGTCTGGGGTGCCGACGGACTCACGATCCACAGCGGCAACCAGGCCTCCGATCTGCAGGCGGCGGAGCTGGCGATGGCGCTCGGCGTGGAACCGTCCGAGGTGCACGCGGTGAACCCGTTCGTAGGCGGCGCGTTCGGCGGCAAGGGACACACCTCCACCCCGGCGTTCCTGGCCGCGGCCGCGGCGAGGGCACTGGGCAAGCCGGTGAAGGCCGTGCTCAGCCGGGAACAGGTCTTCACCGCGACCGCGGGCCGTGCCGCGACGGTGCAGAAGATCTCTCTCGGCGCGGAACACGACGGAACGCTCAACGCGCTCCGGCACGACTCGTGGTGCACCACGCCCATGGACCGGTCGTTCGTCGAGCCGACTTCGCACGGCACTTCGCGCGAGTGGTACGCCACCCGCAACCTGGCCATCAGCCAGAAGATGGTGCCGCTCAACATCCCGCCGACCACCTTCATGCGGGCGCCGGGGGAAGCACCCGGTTCTTTCGCGCTGGAAAGCGCGATCGACGAACTCGCGGTCGCGCTGCGCATGGACCCGATCGAACTGCGGCAGCGGAACAACTCGACCGCTCCGCCCGGCAAGGACCTGCAGTGGTCGAGCAAGCATCTCGACGAATGCTTCCGGGTCGGCGCGGAGCGGTTCGGCTGGGCCGACCGCGCACCCGAAGGGCGGACCGACGGCGACTGGCTCGTGGGCATGGGCACGGCCACGGCCATGTTCCCCGCGCTGCGGTTCCCGGCCACGGTCGAGCTCACCCTCCTGCCCGACGACACGGCCACCGTCGCGACCAGCGGGGCCGATCCGGGCACGGGCCTGCTGACCGTGCTCTCCCTGGTCGGCGGGGAGTCGCTCGACATCTCACCGGACCGGGTCAAGGCGCGGCTCGGTGACTCGCGTCTGCCGTCCGGGGGTATGTCCGGCGGTTCGACGGCGACCGCGAGCGCCGGGACGGCCATCATGGTCGCCGCCGCCCAGGCGATCGACGAACTGCTGGCCCTGGCGTCGGCCCCGGGTGCGCCGTTCGAAGGCATGGAGGTCGCCTACGCGGACGGTCGCGTGCAGGCCGGGGAGCGGATGATGACCTTCGGCGAGCTGTTGCGGGCTCTGGACCGGCCGGCGCTGTCCGTGACCGGTTCTTCGGCGCCCGGCGAGGAGTTGACGAAGCATTCGTTCAGCTCGTTCGGCGCGCAGTTCTGCGAAGTCCGCGTGCACAAGTGGACGCGCGAGATCCGGGTGTCGCGCATGCTCGGGGTGTTCGACGCCGGCCGGATCATCAACCCGAAGGCGGCGCGGAGCCAGATCATGGGCGGCATGATCTGGGGCGTCTCGGCCGCTCTACACGAGGGGCTGGAGATCGAGGAGAACGGGCGCTTCGCCAACGGGGATTTCGCGAGCTACCTGATCCCGGTGAACGCGGACATCCCGGAGGTCGACGTCCACTTCGTCGAGTACCCGGACACGTTGCACAACTCGGTCGGCGCGAAGGGCCTCGGCGAGATCGGCACCGTCGGGATGGCGGCGGCGGTCGCGAACGCCGTCCACAACGCCACCGGCATCCGGGTGCGGCACATCCCCATCCTGATCGAGGATCTCCTCGACGAGTCCTAGAAGGGTGGGGAGGATTCGGGACGTTGAACGTCCTGAATCCTCCCCACCATCTCTCGGCGAAAGACCATTTCCTCCCTCGATTTGACAATTCCGGCGCGACCGAACGGTGGTTGCGCGGGTCTTGGGCATGACCAGACTGGAAAGATCGGGACACGGGCATCGTCGCCGTCGTGCCCGCGCCGGTAGGCCGTTTCGTTCGGTCTGTGGATGTCCACTCGTTGAATCGCGAATCTCCCGTTCGTCCCCTCGTGCCGGGCGGGAGTGAAGGAGGACGGATGAGACTCGACAGAAAGGTGGCCGCCGTCGTGGCGGCCGTCGTGCTGACGACGCCGTTGGCAGGCTCGGCGTCCATGGCCGGTGATCTGCGCGAAGCGAGGCAACCCGCACCGGCCTGTTCACCGGGTACCACGGTGACGACCGATGACGGCCCGGTGTGCGGTGTCGCCGGCGCCGCGGTCACGTCGTGGCAAGGAATCCGTTACGCCGCACCGCCGACCGGCGAATTGCGCTGGAAGCCGCCGCGGCGGCCCACGCCGTGGACCGAGCCGTTCGTCGCGACCACCGAGGGAAACCAGTGCGCACAACCGGCAGGCGCGGGGCCGGGCTCGGACGACGAGGACTGCCTCAACCTGACGGTCCGGGTACCCGCCAAGCGCGGCCCCGGTCCGCTCGCGGTGATGGTGCAACTGCATGGAGGCGGGTTCCTGCTGTGGAAACCGCAGGACGCGAGCCGCCTGGTGACCGCGGGCAACGTCATCAGCGTGGAGGTCAACTATCGGCTGGGGATCTTCGGATTCCTCGCCCACGAGGCGTTCGGCGCGCAGGCCGGGAACTACGGACTGCAGGATCAGCAGGCCGCGTTGCGCTGGGTGCAGCGCAACATCTCACGTTTCGGCGGAGACCCGCGCAACGTGACGATCTACGGTGCTTCCGCCGGCGGATCGAGCGTCTGCGCCCACACGATCTCGCCCGCCTCGGCGGGGCTGTTCCAGCGCGGTATCAGCGAAAGCGGCGAGTACAACTCGCTACTCGGCGTCGACACCATATGGCAGGCACAGGACTGCAAAGCAAAGCTGCCCACCGAAGCGCAGGCTCAGCGCACCGGGGCACGATTCGCCGCGGCCGTCGGTTGCGGCGACGTCGCCGAAGCGGCCGCCTGCCTGCGTAAGACGCCTGCCGCGGTGTTGCTCAAGCAGGCGGATCACGGGAGGAACCCCGACAACGGGACGGTCGCGCCGATCGTGGACGGGAAGACCTTGCCGATGTCGCCGGGGGAGGCCTTCGCCACCGGACGCGTCAACGACGTCGCCCTGATGCACGGCGTCGCCCGAGACGAAACCCAGTTGCCGTCCGCCTCGACTCCGGCCGACTACGAGAACCTGGTGCGCCAGCAGTACGGCAAGCACGCTGCCGCGGTCCAACGCCTTTATCCGCTGACCCGGTTCCCCACGCCCGCGCCGTTCCTCGCCTTCCGGACGATCGTGGCCGACTCCAACTCGGTCTGCCCTTCGATCCTCAACAACGAACGGCTGGCCCGGCATCTCCCGGTCTTCGCCTACCAGATGGACGATACGGACGTCCCGCCGCAGTTCTTCCTCGATCCCACCAAACCGAACGGCGCCTACCACATCGCCGAATGGCTCCTGCTGTTCCCGGACGGCGTTGAACTCGCGCCGAATCAGCAGGTCCTGTCCGACCAGCTCGTCGCGCAGTGGACCGGATTCGCCCGCACCGGTGATCCGACCGTGGACGGCACTCCGCGCTGGGATCGCTACACCGCCGGGAATCCCGTCGTCATGTCGCTCAACGCCGCGGGGGACAGCAGGCTCACGACCGACATCCCGCGTCAGCATCATTGCGGATTCTGGAAGAAGCTGACCCCGTTCGCCGAAGGACGCTGACCGGAAACGATAATCCGGGAAAGTCCACGGGGAGGATCATGTCCACCAGGCACGACGGAGACAGCTGGGATCTGGCTTCCAGCGTCGGCACGACCGCGACCATGGCCGCGACGGCGCGGGCGATGGCCACGCGCGCGGATCGTTCGCTCATCGACGACCCGTTCGCCGAACCCCTCGTCCGGGCGGTGGGTGTCGACTCCCTCACCCGGCTCGCGTCGGGTGAAACCGCCCCCGGCGACCTCGTCGAGCAGGTGTGGATCGACGTCGCCAAGGTCCGCACCAAGTTCTACGACGAGTTCTTCCTCGACGCCACCGAAGCCGGGATCGCGCAGGTCGTGATCCTGGCTTCGGGGCTGGATTCCCGGGCGTACCGGCTGCCCTGGCCTGCCGGGACCGTGGTGTACGAACTCGACCAGCCACAGGTCATCGAGTTCAAGACACGCACGCTGGCCGAACTGGGTGCGGAGCCCACCGCCGACCGGAGGGCGGTCGCGGCCGACCTCCGCGCCGACTGGCCCGCTGCCTTGGGCGCCGTCGGTTTCGATCCCGCTCTGCCGACGGCGTGGAGTGCCGAGGGCCTGCTGGGTTACCTGCCGCCCGAGGCGCAGGACGACCTGCTGGACCGCATCACCGAGCTCAGCGCACCGGGAAGCCGCGTGGCCACCGAAAGCAGGCCCAACCCCCGGCCGGGCGAGGAAGAGGAGACGAAGGAACGCCTGAACCGCATGTCCGAACGCTGGCGCGAGCAGCGCGTCGACACCGACATGGCGAGGCTGCGTTACTTCGGCGAGCGCAACGAGGCAGGTCCGTACCTGGTCGATCGCGGCTGGACACTGACCGGCATCAGCATCCGGGAGCTGTTCGCCGTCAACGGCCTGCCCGCGTTGACCGACGACGGCATGCGGATGGGGGACATGCTCTACGTCAGCGGGATCCGCTGACTTGCCTGCCTGTCGGCGAGAAGACGGGCGATCGCCCAGTCCTGCATGGCCACGCCGACGGACTTGAAGACCGTGCGGCCTCCGGATTTCACGACTCCGTCGGTCAGTGCGGTACCCAGTTCGATGAGGTCGTCCTCGGTGATGGCCCCGGCCGCGAGGGCGTGGATGATCTCGCCGGATTCCTCGAGGATCGCGTCTCGTTCGTCGATGACGACGGTCGCGTCGGCGAGCAGTTCGTCGGGCAGTTCTCGCATGGTGGGGCGGTACGCGCCGATGGCGTTGACGTGGGCGTGTTCGGCCAGTGATTCGAGGGAGAACAGCGGTGTGGTGGACGTCGTCGCGCAGCAGACGATGTCCACGTCCCGAACGGCCTCGTCGGCGTCGGTGAGGGCGACGGCGCTGATGTCCAGCTCCGCACCGAGTGCCTTGCCGAGCGCTTCGGCGCGTTCGAGTCCGCGGCTGACGATCCTGAGCTCGGTCAGCGGCCGGACGGCGTGCACGGCGCGGACCTGGTCGGCCGCCTGCCCGCCCGCGCCGATGAGGGTGCACGTCCTCGCTTCCGGCGGGGCCAGCAGATCGGTCGCGACGCCGGTGATGGCGCCGGTGCGGATGCGGGTCACCTCGATGGCGTCGGCGACGAGCTGACCGCTGTGGCCGAATTCGCTCCAGACGACGGTGCCGGCGATGGCCGGGTCGCGGTCGAAGTCGAGACTCAAGGTCTTGATCATCGCCGACGCGGTCGGCCGGTGGTGCGCCGACATCACGAGGAATCCGCCGTCGCGCAGCACGGTTCGCGTCGGCATTTCGAATTCGCCGCGGCGCAGGGCGAGAAACCCGTTCCGGACCGCGTCGATGGCGGCGGGCATGGACACGGCGGACCGGATCTCGTCCGGGCCGAAGGTCACGACGTCCACGAATCCTCCTTATCAGCGCAGTACGAAGCCCGGGACCAGGTCGTCGTCGGGATCCACGACGAACCGGTGATGACCGGTGCGGAACGCGCGGCCGGTCACGACGGGCAGCACCGCGTTCCGGCCGGCGACCACGGTCGTGTCCGCGATCCGGGCGGACCACGTCGAACCGACGATCGACGAGTGGACGAGGGTGCCGTCCGTCGCCAATCGTCCTGACGAATGCAGGGCCGCGACGCGGGAGGCGGTCCCCGAACCGCAGGGCGACCTGTCCACCTGCCCGTCGGCGAAGACGGTCACATTGCGCTGGCGGACGTCTCCGTCCTCGTCGCCGAGTTCGTCGAAGAAGATCACGCCGTAGACGCCGCTGAGACGCGGATCGAGCGGGTGCTCGGCGTAGGCGGTCGCGTTGATCTCGTTCTTGATCTCCCGCCCCAGCGCGATCAATTCGGGTAGCGAGGCCTTGTCGACGGAGAGGCCGAAGGTCGCCGCCGGCACGTGGGCGTAGATCGCGCCGCCGAACGCGATCGTGCACGTGGCGGCGCCGCGTGAGGTTTCCACGACGACCCCGTGGTGGAGCAGGTAGCCGGCGACGCTGACGAAGTCGACCGCGGTGACCTTCGTTCCGTCCGTGGAGACCCGGGCGGTCACCCGTCCGGACGGAACGTCGATCACGACGTCGGTGACACCGCTGGGATCGACGGGCACCAGTCCGGTCTGGACCGCCCAGGTGCCAAGGCACATCGTGCCGTGGCCGCAGGCGGTGGAGAAGCCGTCCTTGTGCCAGAAGAGAACGCCGAAATGGGCGCCCGGATCGTCCGGCGCGACGATGAAACCGCCGTACATGTCGGCGTGCCCGCGAGGCTCGGAGCAGAGCAGCTGCCGCAATCCGTCGACCTCGGGGTCGACGGCGGCCGCGAGCCGCTTTTCCGCGACCGTCGCTCCGGCCGGTCCCGCCGTCGCGGTGACGATCCTGAACGGTTCGCCACCGCAGTGGTAATCGACCGCCTCGATCCCGTCGTCCGTCATGGTGAACGAACGTAACATGTGACATTGTACTGAGCCAACGCCTGGTGAAGGGGTCGATGATGGGTACGGTCAAAGGACTGTCGTCGATCGGTGGTCGTCGCAACCTGCGCGACGAGGTCGTCGAGAACCTTCGCGGTGCGGTGATCTCCGGCGAGATGCGCCCCGGTGTCGTCTACTCCGCGCCCACGCTGGCCGCACAGTTCGGTGTGTCCGCGACCCCGGTGCGGGAGGCGATGCTCGACCTCGTCAAGGAAGGGCTCATGGAAACCGTGCGCAACAAGGGTTTCCGGGTCACCGAGCCGTCCGAACGCGAACTCGACGACTTCACCGAGCTGCGTGCCCTGATCGAGGTGCCCACCGTGCGCCGCATCGCCGAGACGGGCGCCGACGCCGGCGCGCTGAAGCGACTCCGCGAGCTCGCGGCCGGGATCGAGCGCGCTTCCGTCGACCAGGACCTGATCGGGCACGTCAGATTCGACATGGAGTTCCATCTCGCGCTGCTCGGACTGTCCGGCAACGAACACCTCGTCGAAATCGTCCGGTCGTTGCGAGCACGATCGCGGATCTACGGCCTCAGGGTCCTGGCCGAACGCGGACAGCTCGTCGCTTCAGCGAGCGAGCATGCCGAACTCGTCGACCTCGTCGAGACCCGTGACGCCGACGGTGCGGAGGCGCTGATGCGTCGTCACATCGGGCATGTCCGCGGTATCTGGGCGGCCGAGCCGTAGCCGTTCGGACGTGGCGAAGTCGGCGGCGGTACCCGTCTTTGTCCACACAGGACGATCTAGCGCGGGCTCGGTGTCGTGACGCGGGCGTCGTCGAGGATGAGCGGTCGCCACTCGTCGGCACCAGTGCGGCCGTGCCCCGGATCGATACCGGTGAACACCCGCCCTCCGACCCGAACGCGAACGTGGCGGGCCCGCCAGTCGACCGTCGTACGGTGCCGGATTCGGCCCGCACATCGCCAGGTCCGCTCGGCGAACCGCACGACCGTGGAGTGCCCGTGGACCTGGCCGAACGGTACGACGCCGAAGTAGCCCATCCACGGTTCGTGCAATGCCGCTCCCGATTCGGCCCACAAGGGCCCTGCGTCCCCGTCGCGGCCGTGTTCACCTCTTTCCCAGATCAAGTCCGGGCGCTCATTGAGGATCGCCGCGGCTTCCGTCGCCGACGTCGGTCCTCCCAGACGCTGCCAGCAGGCGAGCGTCAGACCCGCGTGCGTGACCAGAAGTTCTTCGCCGTCGGCGGTCCGTACCGCCTCGGCCACCCGCAACCGGCCGTCGGCCCACCATTCCCGCAACCTGGTGACGTCGTCTTCCGGTAAGGGCTCGCGCCAGAAGATCTCCCCACCCGGCAGGTACTGCGTCTCGTGGTTCCCGGCGAGCTGGATCCATCGCCGGTCTTCCAGCAGTTTCCCCGCGATGTCGAGCACTCCCGCGCTGTCGGGGCCGCGATCGACGAGATCGCCGACCTGGATCACGGTGAGCTCGGGTGGAAGTCGTTCCGAGGTCACGCCGAGCCAGGCCAGGGCCCGGCGCAGCTGATCCGGATGCCCGCCGACATCGCCGATGAGGGCGACTCTCCCCATACGCACTCCCCAGACCGGTCGTCAGGGCCCAGGTTACGGAATCTCGCGCCGGCGTGCTCCGGGCTCAGTGAGCGGCCTCCCGATGCCGCCCGTAAGGCTTGGCGTCCAGCAACGTGACGTGGACGGCCCCGCCGCTCGGCACGAGATATTCCCGCCGGTCACCCGGTTTCGCGCCGTGCAGCGCGCGCCCGAGCGGCGAATCGGGGGAGTAGACCTCCAGGTCGCCGTGCCCAGCCTCGTCGCGCGTGCCGAGCAGGAAGGTCTCGGTGTCGCCGTCGTCGTACCGGACGGTGAGCACCATGCCGGGCTCGGCGATCCCGTCGTCGGGCGGATCCTGCCCGACGACGGCGCCGCGCAGCATGTCCTCGATCTGCCGGATCCGTGCCTGCCGGTGGGCGTTGTGCGTGAGTTCGTCGTCGCCGTACCGGTCGTCGGTGCCGGGGCGCCGCAACGTCGCGAGCTCCCGCACCAGCCGAGCGTGCGCTTCCTTGGTCAGCCAAGGGCCTGACGAGACGGTGGCCATGGTGGTGATCGCCTTTCGGTGGATACGTCCGTGAGGGCCGGGCGCGGAAAGGACCCGGCCCCCACAGACCTTCGGTGAGTCCCGCGTCGGTCAGCGGGTCTCTGGTTCACGGGACCGCCGCTGGAAGGCGCCCGCGTCGGTGGCGAACCCGATCGCGGCCTTCAGCAGAAGGTCCTTCTCGGTGCGCAGCAGGGCGTTCTCGGCGCGGAGCCGGTCCACTTCGGACTGTTCGCCCGGTGGGGTTTCGTTCTCTGGGAGCATTTCCGTCCGAATCAGCGAAGGGGGTCGAAGGGCCGGAGCGCCTCCGGCTGTTTGCCGGTGGTGATGTGCTCGGCCAGAAGGCGTCCGGTGATCGGGCCGTGGGTCAGTCCCCACATCCCGTGCCCGCCCGCGACGTAGAGCCCGGGAGTGCTCGTCGCGCCGATCACGTGCCTCCCGTCGGTGGTGACCGGGCGAGAGCCGACCCATTCGTCGGTGCGCCGCTCCCAGGCCAGGCCGGTGAGGTACGGCCTGGCCGAGGCGATGATCGCGGCGATCCTCGCCGGATCCAGCCGAGCGTCCGGTTTCCGGAACTCCATCGTCCCGGCCACGCGCAGCCCTTCGCGGTACGGCGTGCACGCCACGCGGATGTCCGGCAGATAGAGCGGTCCGGGCACCGGTTCGTCGGTCGGCACGGTGAAGGAATAGCCGCGCCCGGCCCGCACGGGGACTTTGACGCCCCACTTGCGGCCCAGGTCTCCGAGCCAGGCCCCGGTCGCCAGCACGACCGCGTTGGCGTTCACCGTCTGGCCCGTCTTCGAGCGCACGCTCAACGCGTGGCGGTACGCGCGCAGGGAAGCGACCTCGAACTTGTGGCGGATCGTGCCGCCCCGGCTCACCACCGACCGTGCCAGCGACTCGACGAACCGGCCAGGGTCCACGTAGCGCTGCCCGTCGATCCGGACACCGGCGCCGAGCCTCGCCGTGGCCTGGGGGAACCGCTCGGCGAGATCGGCCGCGGTGAGACGGGTGTACGAGATGCCCTGCCCCACTTCCTCGATCCGCCGCAGTTCGCCGATCAGCCCGGCGGCCTGGCCGGCGGTCTCGAACGCCGCCGTGATCGGCGCTTCGATGGTCGGCGCGTCCACCCCGTTCGTGGTGAGGACGTCGAAGGCTTCCAGGCACTCCTCGTTCAGCGGTGCGTTCGCCTCGACCGCGCGGGTCCACGACCGGCCGGTGCAGTTCGCGGCGAACCGCGCGAGGAACGACCACAGGCGTGGGTCGGGCGACGGCGGAACGTGCAGCGGGGCTTGCCGGTCCAGCAGCGTCCGCAGCCCGTAGCGCAGTACGCCGGGTTCGTTGAGCGGGATCGAGAGGCCGGGGGAGAGCCAGCCGGCGTTGCCCCACGACGCGCCCGCCGCGATACCCGCGCGGTCGACCACCGTGACGCCGACGCCGCGTTCCTGCAGGAACCACGCGGTCGACAGGCCGACCACGCCGGCTCCGATCACGATCGCCGAACGCGGGCCGCCGTCGATCCGGTCGAGATCGCCCATGAGTTCCTCCGCAACGAGTGGTGCTGTCGCGGTCAGGATGGCTCGGATTCAGGCGGTCTCGATTGTCCGGAACCGACAACCTGGTCGGATCGTTTTGGCCGTAACGGTCAAGGAGCGGGGTCGGACACGGCCAGCTCGATGATCATCGCCAGCCGTTTAGCGGGCTGGTCGAGGCTTAGTTCGGTCACTTCGGCCATCTTCCGGAGCCGGTAGCGGATCGTGTTGGGATGCACCTCCAGCCGCTCGGCGGCCTCCGCGAGATCCCCTTGCGCCTCGAGCCAGGCGCGCAGCGTCGCGACGTAGCTGGTGGCGTTCGCGCTGTCGTGCCGCCGGAGCTCCGTGATCGGGCCGCGGGCGGGTGCCCGGCCGGACGCGGCCGCGGCCCGCAGCCGTTGCACCAGGATGTCGTCCCAGGCTTCGTCGTAGGCGATCGCGGATTTCGTGCCCGGGCGCACGCCGTGCAGCGCGAGACATTCGTCGGCCTCCAGCCTGCTGGCGGGCAGCTCGGCCGACGTCGCACCAGCTCCGATGCCGGCCAGCATCGTCACCTGCCGGGGCAGCGCCTCGCGGATCGAACCGACCCACGCCCTGGCCGCCTCGACGTCGTCGCCGGGCAGGACGGTGTAGACGGTGTTGCTGAACAGCGTGCTGCGGCCGGGGCGTGACCAGCCGAAACCGGTGGTCGCCCGCTCGAACGCGAGCAGTAGCGCGGCATGGCGCTCGTCGCCGATATGGGCCTGGAGCGCGATCACCCGGAACCGACCGGGCGGGAGGCCCAGCCTGCTGAGCACGGCCGCCGCGTCCGGCGTGCCCTCCACCAGCCGGATCACCAGATCGGATTCGACCTGCCGCTCCAGATCCGCGCTCGCGCGTGAGCGCAGCAGGTGGAGACCGACCGTGCGCGAGCTGTCCCGTAGGACGGCGCGCCGGGCGTCGGAGAGCGGCCGGTCGCATTCCACCCAGATCGAACCCAGCAGCTCCCGGCCCGCGCGGACCGCGACGACCATGCGTCCGGTCAGCCCGTGTTCCGGATCGGCCTCGACGAACAGCGGCTCGTCGGATTCGGCGAGGTGCCTGAACACGCCCCGCCGTTCGAACAGCTCGCGGACCGGCTCCGGGACCAGCCTGCCCAGGATCGTCTCCAGTCGTGCTCGGTCGGCCAGGTGCTGGCGGCTGGAGTAGGCGAGGACGCGGGACAGCCGGTCTTCGATGGTCACCGCGCTGCCGAGCGCGTCCGCCAGGCTGTCGGCGAGCGCGAACAGGTCGGTCGGTCCGCGGCCCGACTCGGTCTCGCGGCCCTCCAGCACGAGGCCGTAGACCACGCCGGCAAGCTGTCCCCAGGACACGTCCGGGTCCACCAGCAGCACCGCGACGCCGCCGCGCTCCGCCCGTTCGGCCGCCTCCGGATCCGGCGTTGAGCCGCGGACCAGGACGACGGAGGCCTGTGCCGCCGCGGCCAGCTCGACGGCGGCCGCGACCGACTCCGCGCCGACGGCGAGGTATACGTCCCCGCGCAGGTCACGGGGGTCGGCGGGGTCGTGCATGACCACGTCGCGCAAGGCCGCCTCGCGCGACACCGGGCAGCACCACAACCGCGCCCCGTATCCACCGAGGACGTTCACGAGCCGATCCAGCGTCACCATGGCCGCGACCCTGCCATCAAATGGTGCCGGGCACCGCGCGATCACCCGTTGACTGTGAGTTTAAGAACCTTTTACACTGCGATCGTTAGGAAATTTACTTAACTAAGCGACTCCGGCTGACAAGTCGCCGCCCACCGCCGGTACTCGCCGACTCCGCAACGTCGAGGAGTTCGCATGAAACGGAGAACACCCCTGGCCGGTGTCGCGGTGGCGACCCTGGCCTTGCTGGGGCAGACCTTGATTTCGTCGGGTACCACCGCGCAAGCGGAATCCCTGCTGTCGGCGGGCAAGCCGACCACCACGTCGTCGGTCGAGGCCGCCGAATTCGGCGGTGGCAACGCGGTCGACGGCAGCACCACGACCAGATGGGCCAGCGAGGAAGGCGTCGATCCGCAATGGATCGCCGTCGACCTCGGCGGGACCTCGACCGTCACCAAGGTCAAACTGAACTGGGAAGCCGCCTACGCCAAGACCTACAAGATCCAGGGCTCGGCCGACGGCCGGACGTGGACCGACATCAAGTCGATCGTCGGCGGTGACGGCGGCATCGACGAGCACCTCGGACTCAACGCCTCCGCCCGGCACATCCGTATCCACGGCACGGCCCGCGGCACGACCTACGGCTATTCGCTGTGGGAACTGGAGGTCTACGGCGACCGCGTCGGCGGCGGCGACACCCAGGCGCCGACGGTGCCCACCGGCCTCACCGCGACGGCCACCACCGTGGACAGCGTGACCCTCGGCTGGACGGCTTCCACCGACAATGTCGGGGTCACCGAGTACGAGGTGCTCCGTGACGGGAACGTCGTCGGCACCACCGCGACGACCACCTACACCGACAGCGGGCTGGCGTCCGGAGCGGAGTTCGGCTACTCCGTGCGGGCACGGGACGCGGCGGGCAACGTCTCCGCGGCGAGTCCGGTCGTCAAGGCCGCGACCAAGCCCGGCGGCACCGGCCCGGTCACCCTCGCGCTCGCGGGCGACATCGCCAACCCGGAGCTCTTCTCCACCCATCAGGGGACGGCGAACCAGGTCGCCAAGATCAACCCGCAGTACGTGCTGACCGTGGGCGACAACCAGTACCACAAGGGCACGATCTCCGAGTACCGCGCGCACTACGACAAGACGTGGGGCAAGTTCAAGAGCATCACCAAACCCACAACGGGCAACCACGAATGGGACGACCAGCTTCGGGGGTACAAGGAGTACTTCGGTGCGATCGCGTACCCGCAGGGCCTTCCCTACTACAGCTACGACATCGGCGACTTCCATTTCGTCGCCATGGATTCGAACCCGATCTATACCGGTGGCGGTTCCGAGCAGGTGACCTGGCTGCGCAACGACCTGGCGAAGAACACCAAGTCGTGTGTCATCGGGTACTGGCACCACCCCCGGTTCAACTCGGGGAACTCCGGTGACAAGAAGCAGATCGCCCCGCTGTGGAACGAGCTGGCCAGGGCGAAGGCCGACATGGTCATCGCCGGGCACGACCACCACTACGAGCGGACGAAGCCGCTGGACGTCAACGGGCACATCGACGAGGCCAACGGCGTGCGTTCGGTCATCGCCGGCATCGGCGGCGACTACCTCTACACGGACTACAAGGCCCGCGAAGGGGTGGAGAAGATCCTTGCCAAGCACGGCGTCATGAAGCTGATGCTGAACGGGAAGTCCTACTCCTGGGAGATCCACGACACCAACGGGAACGTGCTCGACAAGGCGGGCCCGTACACCTGCCGCTGACGGATCGGGTCCGGTGCCGTACTCGGCACCGGACCCGATCCGTGTTCCATGACGACGTAGGCCCAACCAGGAGTACAGGTGAATCGAATGGTGAAGCCGGGCACCGCCGCGATCGCGGCGATCGTCCTGCTCGCTCAGCCCGTGATCGCTTCCAGCGCCGCGGCCGGACCGGTGGAATCCCTGCTGTCGGTCAACAAACGGACCACGACGTCCACCGTCGAGAACGAGGGTTTCAGCGGTGCTCTCGCCGTCGACGGCGATTCGACGACCCGCTGGGCGAGCCTGGAGGGCGATCCACAGTGGATCGCCGTCGACCTCGGCGGTCCGGCGGATATCAGCCGGATCAAGGTCTTCTGGGAATCGGCCCACGCGAAGGACTACCAGCTCCAGGCGTCCGACGACGGCCAGAACTGGCGCGACGTGAAGACCGTGGTGGGGAGCGACGGCGGACTCGACGAGTTCACCGGCCTGAACACCTCCGCCCGGCACGTCCGGATCTTCGGCACGGCACGGGCGACCGTTTACGGGTACTCGCTGTGGGAACTGGAGGTCTACGGCGTCCGGACCGGCGACGGCGACATCCAGCCACCGTCGGTGCCGTCGGGGCTCCGGCAGGCGTCGTCCACCACCGAGAGCATCACGCTCGGCTGGAACCCGGCGAGCGACGACGTCGGGGTCGTCGAGTACGAGATCCTGCGCAACGGCAACGTGATCGGCAGGTCCGCGACGACGTCCTACACCGACACGTCACTGGCTTCGGGCTTCGACTTCCACTACGCGGTGCGGGCGCGGGACGCGGCCGGGAACCTGTCCGGGTCGACCGCGCCGGTGAAGGCGTCCACCCGGCCGACCCCGTCCGACGGCATCGTCATCGCGCTCGCCGGCGACATAGCCAAGCCGGAGCTGCCTTCCGAACACCAGCAGACCGCGGAGCTCGTCGCCAAGATCAAGCCGCGCTACGTGCTGACGGTCGGAGACAACCAATACGTCGACGGCACCATCGAAGAATTCCGGTCCTACTACGACAAGACGTGGGGCAGGTTCAAGAAGATCACCAAACCCACGCCGGGCAACCACGAGTGGAACAACGAGCTGGCGGGGTACAAACAGTACTTCGGCAAGATCGCCACGCCGAAGGGCAAGCCGTACTACAGCTTCGACGTCGGAGCCTTCCATTTCGTCGCGCTCGATTCGGACCCGGTGTACAACGGTGGCGGCGCCGAACAGGTCGCCTGGCTGCGCAAGGACCTCGCGAAGACGAAGAAGTCCTGTATCGCCGGCTACTGGCACCACCCGCGCTTCAACTCGGGGAACTCCGGTGACGCGAAGAGCGTGGCACCGCTGTGGAACGAGCTGGCCAGGGCGAAGGCGGACGTCGTGTTCGCCGGGCACGATCACCATTACGAGCGGACGAAGCCGCTGGACGTCAACGGGCACGTCGACGAGGCCAACGGCGTGCGTTCGGTCATCGCCGGTATCGGCGGCGACAGCCTGTACCTCGATTACAAGGCCCGCGAAGGCGTCGAGAAGATCCTGGGCAAGCACGGGGTGATGAAGCTCGTCCTCAAGGGAAAGAGCTACTCCTGGGAAATCATCGGCACCAACGGCGAACTGCTCGACAAAGCAGGCCCGTACCGCTGCCGGTGACGGGGAAGGAGACGGGATGAAGCTTCCGATGAAGTTCGTCGTGGCGCTGGCGGGTGTCGCCGCCCTCGCCGCCGCCTCGGTGGTGTACGTGGTGCAGGCCAAGGCGAAAAGCCCCGAGCGACAGGCGGCCGACGCGACGGTCGCGGTGGATTCCTCGGGGCAGGTCGAACTGGGGGAGCAGGGCAGACTGCTGTTCCGCAACGGCGCTTCGGGGCCGGGGTACGGCACCGTCGCCTCGGTCTCCGTCTCCGATCCCGGAGGGCCGCGACGGATCAGCTCGCTCACGTGTGAACGGTTCTACACCGTGGCGAACGGCGGCCTGTGCCTGGCGAAGGACTCCACGCCGATGGCGGGTGCGGTCGCCCGGTTCGTCGATGCCGCGCTCGGCGAGGTCAAACGAGTCGACGTCCCCGGAATCCCCAACCGCGCGAAGCTCTCACCCGGTGGCCGGATGGGCAGCTGGACCACCTTCGTCACCGGTGACTCCTACTCGACGCCCGGCACTTTCTCGACGCGCACGGCCATCATGGATCGCGAACTGAACGAACTGTCGAGCAACATCGAGGGCATCCCGTTGCGGATCGGGGACGTGCCCCATCGTGGCGAGGACGTCAACTACTGGGGCGTCACGTTCGCCGCGGACGAGCGGACGTTCTACGCCACGGTCGCCACCGGCGGGCGGACTTATCTGGTGCAGGGCGACAACACGGCGTGGAACGCCCGCACGCTGCGGGAAAACGCGGAATGCCCTTCGCTGTCGCCCGATGGGAAGAAACTCGCGTTCAAGAAGCGGGTGGCGGAGGGCGACGTCAACCCGTGGCGTGAACACGTGCTGGATCTCGCCACGATGCGTGAGACCCCGCTGGCGGAGACACGCAGTGTCGATGACCAGGTGGTGTGGCTCGACAACGACACGATCGGGTACAGCCTGCCGCGCGGGAACGGGAAGGAAAGCGACATCTGGGCCGTGCCCGCGGACGGCAGTGGCGCGGCGCGGCTGCTGGTTCCGCTCGCGTCGTCGCCGTCGGTCACGGGTGGTCTCGGCAAGCCCTCGTCGTGACTTAGGTTGGGTTGGTGGAAAACGACTACGACACCTTCGCCGAGGCGTATGCGGCCGAGAACGAAACCAGCCTGATCAACGCGTACTACACGCGGCCCGCCATCCTCGATCTGGCCGGCGACGTGACCGGCAGGCGGATCCTCGACGCGGGGTGCGGGGCCGGTCCTCTGTTCGAGGCACTGCGCGATCGGGGTGCCATCGTGAGCGGGTTCGACTCCAGCGCCAAAATGCTGGAGCTGGCCCGGAACCGCCTGGGCGACGACGCGGCATTGCGGGTCGCCGACATCGGTGAGCCGCTGCCCTATCCCGACGGTGCCTTCGACGACGTCGTCGCCGCCCTCGTTTTGCACTACCTCGAAGACTGGACGGCGCCGCTGGCCGAGATCCGGCGTGTGCTGAAACCCGGCGGCAGGCTGATCATGGCCGTCAACCACCCGATCATCTTCAAGCTGGTCCACCCCGAAGGCGATTACTTCAAGACCGTCAAGTGGTCGGACGAGTACACCTTCAGCGGCCAGAAAGCCGTTCTGACGTACTGGCATCGGCCCCTGCACGCGATGACCGACGCCTTCACCGCGGCGGGTTTCCGGACGTCCGTCGTCAGCGAGCCCCACCCGGCGCCGGGCGCGCGAGAGCGTTTCCCGGAGGAGCTCGCGGGCAAGACCGCCTTCTTGAGTTTCCTGTTCTTCGTGCTCGAGGCGGATCAGGAGGTGGGGTGCCAGGCGTCGGCGACCAGGTCGACCGCACTGCGGGCCGGGTCGCGGGCCGCGTGGTCGTAGACCGCGCTGGTGGTGTCGATGCTGGCGTGCCCGACGTCGGCCTGGACATGTTCCAGAGACGCACCCGCCTCCACCGCCGCGGTCACGTAGAAATGCCGCAGCGCGTGGGGATGCATCACTTCGGCGACACCGGCCAGCTCCGGGCCCGCGGCCGCGGCGACCCGGCGCAGCAGCTGCCAGATCGCCTGCCGGGCGAAACGACGTCCGCCGCGGGTCACCAGCAGCGGCCGGTCGCCACCGCGACCGGCCCGGCCGACCCCCGCCACGATCGCGGTTCCCGCGCCGTCGCCACGCAGATTCGCGTACTCCAGCACCGCGTTCTCGGCGGGGACGCTCAGATAGACGACTCGGACCTTGCCGCCCTTGCCTCGCACCCGTAGCGCCCGCCGCCCTCGCGTGACATGCAGATCCGCCTCGTCGAGCCCGCACAGCTCGCTCACCCGCAACCCCAAGGTGAACAGGGAGACGATCGCGACCGCGCGGGCGACATCGCACGGGCCGGCGCCACGCCGCGGCGTACCCGCCGCCCGGTGCAGAGCCGCGACCTGCCGGGAGGTCAACGTGATCGTCGCCGATGTGCTCGCGGCGGCCGCGGTCAGCCCGAGCCGCCGCCGGTCCAGTGCTGCGGGGTTCGCCGCCACGAGTCCGGCGTCGGCCAGGAACGCGTACAGCGTCTTCACCGTGGCGAGCATCCGGTCCCGCGTCGACGGCGCGGCGCCCGCCTCGTCCAGTTCTGCCAGCCAAGCCTTCACGTGCGCCGACGTCGCCGCCGTCGGGTCGACACCGCGCGCGGCGCACCACCGGAGCCAATGCCAGGACCGCAATCTGCCGCGACCCGCCGGCGGAGGCCCCGCCCGCCCGGACGCGGGCGCGGTGACCACGGCGTCGGCGTAAGCCGCCACCGCGGCGCTCCAGCGAGCGTCGCTCGGAGTGCCGGTCGGCGTCCAAGCCTCGGCGATATCGGCCGCGCTGACCGGCAGCCCGAGCCCTTCGGCGTAGGTGCGGCGGGTCTGACGGTTGCCGTATCCGGTGAGCCAGTCGGTGATCCCCGACAGCAGACCCGCCGGATCCGCCAGTCCCGGCCACACCTCGTCCGTGAGTGCGCCGGCGGGGGATAGCCCGGTCCTGGCGACGCTGTCGTCCTGCGCCACACCAGTCACGATCATCCGCACACCGTATCGGCGATGATCGCTTGCCCAGTTTTCGGCAGGCCCTCAGACGCCTCCGATTCTTCGCTTCCGGACGCTCACGCCTCCAGATCGACCTCCGCGAATCACTTAGCTACAAAATGTATCTTCTGTAGCTAAGTTAGGTTTGGGATAGGATTACTGATACCTCAGTTAGAGGTTGTGTAACTCTCAAGGTAGGCTCTGGATATGGTCGAGAACGCGAGCGCGGTAGCCGAGGAAAGTGCGCCGGAGCAGGCACGATGCGGGTTTCGCAAGTGCCGGGAGCCGCTGCCGCCGCCCGGACCGCGGGGAGGCAGGCCCTACGAGTTCTGCCCTGACCGGACATGGCCGGGCGGAAAGAGCTGCAAGCAACTGGCCGCGGCCGAACAGGCGCTACGGGAGGCTCTGGGCGACGAGGCCGTGCCGTCCGCGGCGCTGGCGGACGCCGGGCAGGCCTTCGACCAGGCCGCTGCCGCGCTGACCGACCCTCTCCGCACGTTGAGCAACGCGCTCGACGCGGTCACCGCCCATCTGCGCGACGAGATCGCGGCCGCCGTCGGTCAAGCCGAGGCCGCCCATGAAGCCGCCACTGAAGCCGACCGGCAGCGGGACGCCGCGCTGGCACGAGCAGCCGAGGCCGAAGCCGCCGCCGAGGAAGCGAAGGAAGCCGCCCGGATGGCTCAGCATGCCGAGCTTCTGGCCAAGGCGACCACGGACGAGGCGATCGAGGCCCGGGCGGCGGCCCAGCTGGCTCAGGCGAAAGCGGAGTCGGCCACCGCGGTGATCACCCAACGCGCGAAGGAAGTCGCCGAGGAAGCGGCGACGCAGCGAAACCGCGCCGATCAGCTGGCGGCCACGCTTTCAAACCTCAACGAGCAACTGGCGACCCGGACCGCGGAACGAGACGCCGCACGTGACGCCCTCAGCGCAGCCGATGAACAACGCAAGACATGGGAGCGGCTCCTGGACACGCAGAAAGCCGAACTCACCGCGGAGCTGGACGCCGCGAGGGCGCAGCTGCAAGCTCTCGACACCCGCCATCAGGAAGCCCTCGCCGCGCGGACCGCCCACGAAACCGCATCCCGAGCACGAGTCGCTGACGTTCAGGCAGAACTGACCGCCGTGCGCGGGCAACTCACCGCGGCCCAGGAACAGATCGCCCGAACCCAGGCATCGAGCGAACAGGCCGCGGGGACACTGGCCCTCATCCGTCAGCGTGCTCTCGCCGCGACAGAGGAACCTTCGACGCCCCTCCGACACGATCTGCTGGAGATTCTGCTCGGCGACGGCGGCGCGGCGCCGAAGAAACCCGAGTGATCTCGAGCTACCTGAACAACCCGCCGAGCTTGTCCAGCCCTTCCTTGACCCCGTCCTCGACGCGCCGGTACGTATCAGCCCCGGTGACCAGGCTGTCCGCGATGCCGCCGACCGCTTCCACTCCCGCCGTCAGCCGGTCGCCTGCCGCCGTGACGTGCTTGGTCAGCGCGTCGCTGAAGGTGGTCGCCGCGGGCACGTCGCCGAGCAGATGCGGCACGAGTTGCAGCCGCGACATCGCGCCGGCCGCGGTGCTCAACGTCGACGTCGCCCCGTCCAGCACGCCCGCGGCACCGACCAGCGAGTCCGGATCAGTCTCGTATCCGGCGTCGCCGGGGGAGAGCGCGCCGTCGGGGTCGAGGCCGAGTTCGTCCAGGGAGATCCTGGTCAGCTCTGGTTCGTCCCACTTCGAGCCAGGGTTCTTCTGGTAGCCGTAGGCGCCGGATTCGTGCGCCAGCACGATTTCCCCGTCGATCTCGACGGCCTCCTCGACGCCGTGGGAGTCGTAGCCGTCCTCGTTGCCCTGCTCGCCGCCCTTCAGTTCGATCTCTTCGCGATCGTTGAAGTCGTACCACTCCGGCGTCCGGTCCTGCCGGTAGAACTTGCCGCTGTGCCCGTCCGAGGACGAAAAGATGAACTCGTCGTCGCGCACCACGACACCCTGGACGTTGTTCGGCGTCTCGATCGGATCCCCGGCTTCGTCCGGCCGGGGTGAGCCATCCGGGCCGACCGGGACTTCGTAGAGCCGGTTGTTGGTGTAGTCGCCCACGAAGAGCTTGCCTTGCGCGTAGGTGACGTAGCTGTGGGCGGGTGTGTCGACCACGTCCACGGCGTTGACCGGTTCGCCGCTGTCCTGCGCGGCGTCGAGTTCGGCCTTGTCGTAGACGTACACGTAGCCGTTGGACGACACCCAGACGTGCTTGCCATCCGTCGCGACACCGCCGGTGTGCGTGGGCGCGCCGACCTCGCCGTTGCCGTTGAGGTAGACGTTCCCCGTTTCCACGCCGGTCTCGTAGTCGACGTAGGTCAGTCTGCTCGGTGTCAGTCCGGGGCCGACGGGGCTGTCGCCGGAGCCGTCCCCATCACCGTCGTGGTACGAGCCCACCAGCAGGTTCTTGCCGTCGTAGGCCAAGCCCTGGGAGGTCCACGGCTCGCCGGGGTTGACGCCGCTGATGTCGGCGTTGCCGTCGCTGTCCCAGCCCTCGCTTCCGCCGCCGTCGGTCGTGGCCGCCAGCGCGGTGAGCCGGCTTTCGTAGGTCTGCTGCGCGACGGTCAGGGCCCGGATGGTCTTCATCGCGATCTCCGGCGCTTCGAGCAGGTCGGTCAGGCCGAGCTTGCGCCAGGGGCCGATGGCGGTGTCGGCCGAGGTCCGCAGCGCGGAGTACGCCTTCGCGGCGCCCTTGACCGCGGCCTCGGCGGTGTTGAGCTGGGCATACACCTCGGCGACGGTGCGCGAGGACTGTTTCGCCTTGCCGACGAACTCCGCCGCCGCCGTGCCGCGCCAGGACCGGGCCGCCCGCAGGGCACCGTCGGAGATTCCGTCCGCCACGGTCTGCAACGACGTCTTGGCGTCCGCGATGGTGGCGCCGACCTCGGCGATACCCGCCGCGTCCCCCGACGTGAGCTTGGCGTAGAGCGGTTCGGGATCCAGGAACGGCATCGGCTTCTCCTCGGGCAAACCCCTGGTCAGGGTGGGTCGTGCGCGTTCAGACGCCGGAAGGCCGACGCCGGTTCCCCCGCATCACCCACCCCTTCCCCGAGGTCAGGCCAGCATGCCGCCGTCCGCCCGCAGGACCGTTCCGGTCACGTAGGAGGCGCGATCGCTCAGCAGCCACGCCGCGGCCTGCGCGATCTCCTCGGGCTCGGCCACCCGGCCCAGCGGGGTCTGGGCGTTGAGCCGCTGAAGGATGCCCGGCGAGCTCTCGACCCACTCGGAGAACATCTCGGTCAGCGTCGTGCCGGGTGCGACGGCGTTGATCCGGATCCCTTCCGGGCCGTAGGTGGTGGCGGCCGACGCGGTGAGGCTGTTGACGCCGCGTTTCATGGCGCCATACGCGGGGAGTTCCGGGTTGGCCATCAGGCTGCCGACGCTGGTGTTGTTGACGATGGCCCCGGTCTTCGCGGTGGCCCGGATGGCCTCGATCTCGGCGATCATCGCCAGCCACGGACCCTTCAGGTTCACCGCGTAGATACGGTCGAAATCGGCCTCGGTCACCTGGTCCATCGGGCCGGGTGGCACGTTGGTCGCCCCGTTGTTGAACGCGACGTCGAGCCTGCCGTGCAGTTCCACGGCGCGGTCGACGGCCGCGCGGATGTTCGACGCGTCGCCGAGGTCGCAGACGACGTGGTCCGCGATGCCGCCCTCCGCGCGGATCTCCTCGGCCACGGTCTTCAGCTGGGACTCGGTGCGGGCGGCGAGCACGACGCGGGCGCCTTCCCTGGCGAACAGCCGCGCGGCGGCGGCGCCGATACCTCGGCCGGCGCCGGTGACGAAGGCGACCTTGCCGTCGAGCAGGCCGGAAACAGTCGTTGTGGTGGTCATGGCACCGAGCGTTGTCCCGCCCTCGGCGCCTATCCAGGCATCGGCGGTACCTGGCTGGCGGGCCGCCATCGTCCACACTGGAGTGGTGGACAGACGACAACTGGCGGACTTCCTGCGCAGCAGGCGCGAGCGGATCACCCCCGCCGACGTCGGCCTTCCCGCCGGGCCCCGCCGCCGCACTCCCGGCCTGCGTCGCGAAGAGGTGGCACAGCTGGCGTACATCTCGACCGAGTACTACACGCGGCTGGAGCAGGCTCGCGGACCGCGGCCTTCGCGTGAGGTACTGGGCGGGCTGACCAGGGCACTCCGGCTGTCGGATGTGGAACGGGACCACCTGCACCATCTCGCCGGCGCGCCGCCCGGGCCACCGCCCGGACCGTCGCGTGAGGTCCGGCCGAGCATTCTCGCGCTGCTTCACCGTCTTCCGCAGGCGGCGGCGATCGTGCTCTCGGCGACTTACGAGGTGCTCGCCTGGAACGACCTCGCCGCGGCACTGATGGAGGACTTCTCCGCGCTGCCCCGGCGGGACCGCAATCTCGTGCGCCGCGCGTTCCTCGGGCCGCGGCCGGAGGGGAGACGTCTGTACGGGGTGTCCGATGTGGACGAGTTCGCGGCGAGCGCGGTCCGGAATCTGCGGGTCACCGCCGGCCGTTATCCCGACGACCCCGAAGTCGCCGGGCTGATCCGGGAACTACTCGACGGCAGTGAGGAATTCGCCCGGCTGTGGGCCGCGCACGACGTCTGCGCCGCGCCCACACTGTGCAAGACGTTCCAGCACCCGGTGGTCGGCCCGGTCAGCGTGAACTGCGACGTCCTCGACATCAGCGACCGGGACCAGCAGGTCGTGATCTATACCGCCGATCCCGGTACTCCGTCGGAGAACGCGTTGCGGCTGCTATCCGTCGTCGGGACGCAGCGGATGGATACTCCGCTCTGATGGATTTGTAGGTTCCCTCGATACCAGCGGGTCGATCCTGAGCGCGATCGCGAGCGCGAAGCGGCCTGCCGGGTCGTCGATCGTGCCGCCGAACAGCGTCCGCAACTGCCGGATCCGGTACCGGACGGTCTGAACGTGGACATGCAGTTCGACGCCGATCGCCTGCGGCTGGTCAGGCCGCGCGAGCCAGGCGGCGAGGGTCGTGGTGAGCCGTTGCCGCGCCGGTTCCGGGAGACCGGCCAACGGCGCTAGGACGTCTTCGGAGAACTCGGCGGCGAGTTCGGGATCGGCGGTCAGCAGCAGATCGATGCGGTGATCGGTCGTGTGGACGAGCGGGTTGCCGCCGAGCGCGCCGGTGCGGGTCAGCCGCCAGAGCGCGCTCGCCCGGCGGGCACCGAGCGCGGCCGAGCGGAGCGGCACGACCGGGCCCACACCTGCCTGGTCGTCGCCGAGCAGGTCCCGCAACCGGCCGAGGTACCACTCCAGGCGGTCGGCGGGCATGACCACCGCGGTCAGGTCGTGGTGACGGCCGACCAGCACCCGCCCCGGCATCCGGTCCAGCAGCTGGGGTGCGACATCGGCGCTGGTGACCGCGACGACGAGCCTGCCGGGCAGGACCCACATGGCTTGGCTCGCGGCGTCTTCGAGCAGATCCCGGCTGGCGGCCGGTTCGGCGAGCAGGAGACCCAGGAGCCGGTCCCTTCGCGCTTGCCCGGCCCGCGCGGCCTGTGAGCGCGCTTCGGCGTACCCGTCGGCGGCCGCGGCCGAGAGTTCCGCGATGAAGGCGAAAAGCGCCTCACCGAGTTCGACGATCGCCTGGGTCGGCAGATCCACCGCCGGCGCCGCCGAGGTCAGCTGCCGCCACACGCCGAGCGCCGCGGATTGGTAGAAGCCGAGCATCTCCTCGAGACTGCGGCCGGCGGTGTGCTGGGCCCGGCCCTGCGCGCGGTAGACCTCCCGGTCGGTGGTGATGTCGGGATGGCCGATCTCGCTGAAGAAGGCGTGCAACGCGACGTCGAGGGTGACTTGGAGGTTCGCCGCCGTCCGGTCGTCCAGCGGGGACCGCAGCCCGGCACGGACCTGGTCCATCGCGGCGGACGCGATCGCGGCGGTGTCGGGTTCCAGGCGGGTCAGCACCGAGGCGTCGAGCCTGCGCCACGGCTGTGCCGACGCCTTCGTCATAGAGGGAACCTACAAAACTCCGATCAAGAACGCGCGCCTCCGTTCTAGTGGTTTTCCCCGCTCCGGCGGACGCTGACCGCAGCATTCGACGACGCATGCAGGAGGCGGCAGTGACACGCTGGGGAAGAATCGCCCGGATCGCCGCGGTGGCGGGCACCGCACTGACCCTCGTCGGAATCGGGACACCGGCCCTCGCCTCGGCGGAGCGGCAGGTGTACGTCGCGATGGGTGACTCGTTCTCGGCGGGCTCGGTGGTGCTGCCGCAGTCCGATCTGTTCACCTGCGCCCGGTCGGCGATCAACTACGCCGGACTGCTGGCGAAGCAGATCGAGGTCGACGAACTGCGCGATGTCACCTGTGGCGGCGCGACCACGACCCATTTCACCAATCCGCAGAAGGGCATCGTCTCCGGCACGAACCCGCCGCAGTACGACGCGCTCTCGGCCGACACGACACTGGTGACCGTCGGCATCGGCGGCAACGACATCGGTTTGGTCGGGCTCGCGACGTCGTGTGTGAACCTGCTGCCGGTGGGTGCTTCGTGCAAGGCGGCCAACACCGCGGGCGGGGTGGACAAGTACGCCACCAAGATCGACGCCTTCGCCGCGACCTACGGCACGGTGATCGAGACGATCCGCCAGCGCGCGCCGAAGGCCGAGATCGTCATGGTGGGCTATCCGACCGGGATCAAATCCGGCGGCTGCTGGCCGCTCGTCCCGGTCCTGCCGCAGGACGCCGACTACATCCAGGCCAACATCGACCGGCTCAACGCGCGGATGGCCGAGCAGTCCGCCGCGCACGGCGCGAAGTACGTCGACATCCGGACGCCGAGCATCGGTCACGACGCCTGCCAGCCGATCGGCGTCAAATGGATCGAAGGGCTGATCCCTTCGGTGGTGAACAACAGCTTCGCCCCGCTGCACCCGAACGCCGCCGGGCTCGCGGCTGTGGTGCCGAGTATCCGGAAGGTGCTGTAGCGCCGTCGCCGGGGCACGTCTTGCGAGTGGTGGCTCGTCACCGAGGCCTAGCGCTCCTCGGACTGTCCAAAAAGGTCACTCTTCGAGATCCAAGCGCCCGAGTTGGGCACTTTGTGCAGTTATTGCCCGGGGGTCGTGAGTGGCAATTGTCGTTCTAACCCTCTTTGCCACTCACGACCCCAGGCGAAACGGACTTACAGGCACAAAGTAGGCGCGTCCTGCCCGGATGGGGAACGCTCAGGCTCGTACGACCCACTTCCACACCAGCTGTGGGTGAAGGCTCCCTTCACTGCGTCAGACGCAGTGAAGGGAGCCTTCGCGCACCTCAAGCGAGACCTCAGGTCACGCGGTCGGCGACCAGTACAGGAGCCGGTTCGGGGAACCGGAGCCCGGGTTGGTCACCTTGCCCGTGGTGGCCGCGTTGATCAGCGCGGTGGCCACCTGCGCGGGCGTGGCGCTCTTGTTGTTCTGCAGGTAGCGGGCCGCGACGCCGACCACGTGCGGGGTCGCCATCGAGGTGCCGCTGATGGTGTTCGTCGCGGTGTCGCTGGTGTTCCACGACGACGTGATGTTCGTGCCCGGCGCGAAGATGTCCACGACGCTGCCGTAGTTGGAGAAGCTGGAGCGCGCGTCGGTGTTGGTGGACGAGCCGACGGTGATCGCCTGGGTCACGCGGGCGGGGGAGAAGCCCGACGCGTTCGAGTTGGAATTCCCGGCGGCCACGCCGTAGGTGACGCCCGCGGCGATCGACCGGCGGACGGCGTCGTCGAGCGTGCTGGAGGCACCGCCGCCGAGGCTCATGTTGGCCGCGGCCGGTTTGACGTGGTTCTTGGTGACCCAGTCGATACCCGCGATGACCCCGGCGGTGGTGCCGCTGCCGGAGTTGTTGAGCACGCGGACGCCGTAGACGGTGGCGCCCTTGGCGATGCCGTACTGCGAACCGGCGATGGTGCCGGCGACGTGGGTGCCGTGGCCGTTGCCGTCCTGCGCGACGGCGTCGTTGTCGACGAAGTCGTAGCCGTTGCGGGCGCGGCCGCCGAAGGTCTGGTGGCTGATCCGCACGCCGGTGTCGATGACGTAGACGTTCACGCCCGCGCCGGTGCTGGTGTAGCTGTACTTGTTGTCGAGCGGCAGGTTGCGCTGGTCGACACGGTCGAGGCCCCAGGACGGCGGGTTGGTCTGGGTCGCGTCCGCGTGGACGACCTGGTTCTGCTCGACCGAGGCCACCGACGGGTCGGCGGCGAGCCGCTTGGCCTGCCGTTCCGACAGTGTCGCGGAGAAGCCCTTGAGCGAGCTGCTGTAGACCTGCTCCACCTTCGCGCCGAAGCGGTTCGCCAGCGCGCCCACGACGCCGGTGTCCTTCAGCGTGACGATGTAGCTGTTCGGGATCGCTTCGGCGGATCCCGCGGCGAGGATCTGTCCTTCGGCGGCTTGGGCGGGAGCGGCGGTCACGCTGATCGCCACCGCGACCGCGCTCGCCATTCCGGCACGTGACAGCCAACGCGCTTGTCTCGTCTCTCGCATGTGTTCGTCCTGTCGTTCGCAGGGGACCGGCCGGTCAAGACCACAGCGGCGGAAAGGCGGTCCAGCTCGACCGCATGGGACGGCACCTGCCGATTCCCACGGAGATCGAGGTTATTGAGCGCATGACATGTCCGAATCGACTGAATGGGGCAGGACCCGACCTTCGTCTGGCGGCCATTGGCGGCGGGTGCCCTGCACGGAAAGTGTGCTCCGTACCCTGATGGCTGGAACATCTTGCCGAGCTTCTGGAGTCCGAACCACCGTGCCAGCCCTTTCCAGCCTGCGAGCCGACTGCGAGAACTGCTTCGGCCTGTGCTGTGTCGTCCCGGCCTTCGCGGCGTCGGCCGATTTCGCGATCACCAAACCGGCGGGCCAGGCGTGCCCGAACCTGCGCGAGGACTCCCGGTGCGGCATCCACGACAAGCTCCGCAAGAAGGGCTTCACCGGCTGCACGGTCTACGACTGCTTCGGCGCGGGCCAGAAGGTCTCCCAGGTCACCTTCGACGGCGAGGACTGGCGCAAGTCGCCGAAGACGGCCAGGACGATGTTCGCGGTCTTCCCGGTGATGCGGGATCTGCAGGAACTGCTCTACTACCTCACCGAAGCGGCGTCGCTGCCGACGTCCGCGCCCATCCGTGACGACCTGGCCGAGATGATCGACCGGACCGAGCGGATGACGCTGGACACGCCCGGCGTGCTGCGGAAACTGGACGTCCACTCGCATCGGGGCGCGGTGAACGGGCTGCTGCTGCGCGCGAGCGAGCTCGCCCGCGCCACCGTGTCGGGCAAGAAGAAGGAGCGGCGCGGCGCCGACCTCATCGGCGCGAAGCTCAAGGGATCGAACCTGCGCGGAGCGCTGCTGCGAGGGGCGTATCTGATCGGCGCGGACCTGCGGGGAGCCGATCTCCGGCAGGCCGACGTCACCGGGGCGGACCTGCGTGACGCCGACATCCGCGGCGCGGACTTCCGTGACACGCTCTTCCTCCTCCAGTCACAACTGGACGCGGCGAAGGGCGACGCGACGACGAAACTGCCGGACTCGCTTTCCCATCCGGCGCACTGGTAGGCCTGCTACGCCGTGTGGACGATCTCCTGTTCCCAGTCTTCTCGCGGCTGGGTGTGCAGCCGCCAGTAGTGCTCGGCGATGTCGTCGGGGTCGAACGGAGTTCCTTTCGCGACGGGTCCGGCGACGGTCACCGTGGCGACGTGCACTCCTGAGGGGCCGAACTCCTTGTCCAGCAGGAAAACCAGCGCCCGCACACCGGCTTTCCCGAGCGAGAGGCTCGTGTAGGCGGGTACGGCTTCGGGCATTCCGCCGGTCACGATGATCGTGCCCGATCCGCGCTCCGCCATCCCGGGCGCGACGTGCGAAGCGGCGGTGATCGCTCCGACGACGTTGACCGACCACGCCGCGAGATGCCGTTCGACGGACAGCTCGCCGGGGGTGTCGGCCTGGATGATCGCCGCGTTGTAGACCACGACGTCGGGCTCGCCGTGTTCCCGCGCGGCGGTGTCGAGAGCGGCTTTGAGGGAAGCCTCGTCGGTGACGTCGGCGGTGAGTGCCAGCGCGGTCCCGAGTTCGGCGGCCAGCGGCCCCAGGGTCGCCGAGCGGCGGGCCAGCAAGGTGATCGGCAGCCCTTCCTTGGCGAAGCGGTGCGCGACCGAGCGGCCGATACCCGGTCCCGCGCCGATGATCACTGCGCCTGCCATGTGCTTCTCCTTCTGAGTGGGGTGCGCCGACCGTAGGGTCTGACATCGATGTGAAGGTCAAGTCTGCGCCGCAAAGTGTTCACCGGATGAGCGGTTTTCCTGCGAGACTGGGCGCCATGCGTGCCGATCGCCTGGTGGCCACCCTCCTGCTGATGCAGGCGCGGGGCCGCGTCACGGCTTCCGAACTGGCGGAGGAACTGGAGATCTCGGTCGCCACCGCGCGGCGTGACCTCGAGGCGTTGTCGTCGGCGGGTGTCCCGGTGTACCCGCAGCCCGGCCGGGGTGGTGGCTGGTCGCTCGTCGGCGGCGCGCGGACCGACCTCAGTGGACTGTCCGCGTCGGAAGCCCAGGCGCTGTTCCTGCTCGCCGGTCCGGCCGCGTCGGTCTCGCCCGAGGTGAAATCCGCGCTGCGGAAGCTGGTCCGGGCCTTGCCGGACACGTTCCGCGCCGACGCGCAGGCCGCCGCGGACGCGGTCGTCATCGATCCGTCGCGGTGGGGTGAGCGGGAAAAGGAACGGCCCGAGTTGCTCACCGTGCTGCAGGCCGGGATCGTGCGCCGCCGCAAAGTCCGGTTCGGTTACGCGAAGAAGGGCGCGGAGCCGGTCGAGCGGGTCGTGGATCCGTGGGGGCTCGTGGACAAGGACGACATCTGGTACCTCATCGCGGGTACCGAGAAGGGGCAGCGCACCTTCCGCGTCGATCGCATGTCCGACGCCGAGGTCAGCGACCTGCCCGCGGGGCGGCCGGACGACTTCGAACTGTCGCGGGCGTGGGAGCAGGTGGTCGACCGGGTCGAGCAACGGCGTTCGGGGCTGGACGCGACCGTGCTCATCGCCGAGCGGCATCTGCCGATCCTCCAGGACCACTTCGGACGGCAGGCACGTGTCGAGGAGACGCTCGAAGACGGGCGTGTGCGGGTGACAGTGTCGGCGCCGGTGGCGTGGATGATCGCGCAGCAGCTCGCGGGCTGGGGTTCGATGATCGAGGTGCTGGGCCCGGAGTCGGTCCAGAAGGAACTCGCGCGGATCGGCGCGGAACTGGTCGAGCGTTACGCGACGCCGGCGCGGTAACCCTGCGGGCTGACACCGTGTTCGCGTTTGAACGCGGTGCTGAGCGCGAACGAACTGCCGTAGCCGACCTGCCGGGCGACCGCGCCGATGGTGACGTCGGGGTGCTGGCGCAGCAGATCGGCGGCGAGCGCGATCCGCCAGCTCGCGAGGTAGGCCATCGGCGGTTCGCCGACGGCGGCGGTGAACCGGCGGGCGAACGCGGCCCGGGACACGCCGGTGTCGGCCGCGAGGCTGGCCACGGTCCACGGTTCGGAAGGCTTGTGCTGCAACAGTTTCAGCGCGCGTCCGACGACCGGATCGCTGTGCGCGCGATACCAGGCGGGTGCCGCGGCGTCGGGCCGGTCGAACCAGGTCCGCAGCGCGGCGACCAGGAGCAGGTCGAGCACGCGGTCCAGGACGGCTTCCTGACCGGGCGTGTCCTTGACGATCTCGCCGGCGAGCAGCGTCACCAGCGGGTTGTCCCATTCGTCGTCCCGGACGACCAGCAGCGACGGCAGCGCGTTGAGAAGTCGTTTGCTGATCTCGCCCTCGAGCGGATAGGTGCCGGTGAGCAGGACGACGGGTCCGTCCGGATCGTCGCCCCAGGTACGGACGCCGAGATCCGACAGCTCGGTGAGGTGTTTCCCGTCCGGGGTCAGGCATTCCTGTCCCGGCAGGATCATCGCCTGCGGTGGGGTGGCGGGGTCGTCGGCGACGAGATACGGGTCCGGACCGCGGGCGATGGCGATGTCGCCGGTGCCGAGGCGGACCGCGTCCCCGTGGTCGGGCACCACCCACGACTCGCCGCGGACCTGTGCCATCACCGTCAGCGGCGCCTCGTCCTCGATCCGCAGTGACCACGGCGGGGTCATGACCGACTTCAGCAGGAAGGCGCCGCGGGCGCGGGGTCCGTCGAGCAGACCGGCGAGGGGATCCATGGCGCGAGTGTAGACGATGAAACATGGAAGAGAGCCTTTGAACTATGTTCCGTCTCATTCGTAAGCGCTTGACTAGTGCCATGACAAACACGAAGAACAACGAGACGGTCCTGGTCCTCGGCGCGACGGGCAAGACCGGAAGCCGGGTCGCGCAGCGGCTGACCGCCCTCGGGATCGACGTCCGGAAGGCCTCGCGGCCGGTGTTCGATTGGGACGACCGTTCGACCTGGACGGCCGCGGTCACCGGGGTCGGCGCCGCTTACCTGACCTACTACCCCGACCTGGCCTTCCCCGGCGCCGCCGAAGCGATCCGCGACTTCTCCAAGCTGGCCGTGGAACACGGGGTGCGGCGGCTGGTCCTGCTGTCCGGCCGCGGTGAGGAGGAAGCCGTGGTCAGCGAGCAGGGTGTCCGGGACTCCGGTGCCGAGTGGACGGTCGTGCGGGCCAGCTGGTTCGCGCAGAACTTCAGCGAGCACTTCCTGCTGGAACCGGTGCTCGCCGGGGAGATCGTGCTGCCCGCCGGATCGGTGACCGAGCCGTTCATCGACGTCGAGGACATCGTCGACGTGGCCGTGACGGCGCTGACCACCGACGGGCACGACGGCGAGGTCTACGAGCTGACCGGCCCCCGGTTGCTGGGTTTCGCGGACGTGGCGGCGGAAATCGGCAAGGCTTCCGGGCGGGATGTCCGGTACGTTCCGGTCTCCGCCGCGGAATTCGCCGCGGGAGCGGCCGAACAGGGCGTGCCGGAGGAGGAGATCGAGGGCCTGACCGACCTGTTCACGCGCATCCTCGACGGCCGGAACTCCTCGCTCACCGGTGACGTCGAGCGGGTGCTGGGCAGGCCCGCGAGGGACTTCTCCGAATACGCCGCGAAAGCGGCGGCCACTGGGGTCTGGAATCGATGAAACGAGCTGGAATCGGAAGGGAGGCGACAGGAATGGCCACGTTGAGCCAGATCGTCCTGATCGCGGCCGTCATCACGGCGGGGTTGATCGCCGGCTTGTTCTACGCCTACACGTGCTCGGTGATGCCGGGGCTGGGGCGCGCGGACGCCCGGACCTACGTGACGGGGATGCGGGAGATCAACATCGCGATCCTCAACGGCTGGTTCGCGCTGAGTTTCGGCGGCGCGCCGTTGTTCGCGGCTGTCGCGGCGGCGCTGCATTTCAGGGCGGAACTGCGGCCCGCGCTGCCGTGGCTCATCGCGGGGTTCGCCCTGCTGCTGGTGATGCTGATCGTGACGATGGCGATCAACGTGCCGCTGAACAACGCGCTCGAAGCGGGTTTCGACGGCGACGGCACCGACTTCGAGGCGCTGCGGGCGAAGTTCGAGGGTGTCTGGGAACGGTGGAACCTGATCCGGACCTTGGCCGCGATCGGCGGTTTCGGGGCTCTGGTGGGCGGGCTGATCGTGCACGTCCGCGCCTGACGCGTGTCAGGAAAGGGTCGTTCAGGACGAAAAACGTCTTGAACGACCCTTTCCTGACATCAGGCGTCGAGAAGCGCCAGAAGCTGCGGCGCGAACGCGACGGCCTCGGCCGCGAAACCACCGTGGTCACCGGGGAAGTAGACCGGCTCCACGCCGAGCCGGGCGGCCGCGAGCACCGCCGCCTCGTGCGAGGGCTGCCCGGCCGAGTCCTTCCCGACGCCGACGACGATCCGGGTCTCCGACGCCTTCAGCGCTTCGTAGTCCGGAGTGAAGTCCCCGATCATCTTCATCAGGTGCACGACGAAGAACTCCATGTTCTTCCGCATCTCCAGCGGGAGCGCGCTCCAGTCCATCTCGAAACCGGCGTCGGCCATGAACTTGGCCATCGCCGCCTCGATGCCCTGTTCGCGGTGGAGGCGCTGCAGTTCGTCCGGGTCACCGTCGGGTTGGCCGGGCAGCAGGCTCGTCAGCGGGGGTTCGTGCGCCAGGAGCGTCTTGACCCGCCCGGGATGACGGGTGACGAGGTCGAAAGCCTGCATGCAGCCGCCGCTGGACGCGAAGATCACCGCCGGTTCCGTGCTCACGCTGTCGAGCAGGCGTAGCGCGTCTTCGGTGTGGGCCTCGATCCGTTGCTTCCCGTCCGGATCGTCGAGCGGGCTGCGGGAGATTCCGCGCGGGTCGTAGGTGATCACCGTGTAGTGCTCCGCGAGCAGGCCCGCGATCGGCGCGAACATCGCGGAATCGGCCGCGCCACCGGGAATGCACAGCAGAACCGGGCCGCTGCCGGTCACGGTGTGGTGCAGCCGGGCGCCGGGGACGTCGAGAACGGCCATCGGATGACCCCTTCCTCTTTTCGGACTTGTCGCCCACCGACGAACGGTGACGCCGTGGACAGACAGCCGGGAGTCAGGAGATTTCGGCGATTTTTTCCGACAGGTAGGCGCGCTCGGCGTCGGTGCCGGCGAGCGCGAGTGCCTCGCGGTACGCGTCGGCGGCCTCCGCGAGCCGGTCGAGCCGCCGGAGCAGGTCCGCGCGGGTCGCGGGCAGCAGGTGGTATCCGGGGAGACCGCCGTCCGCGGTGAGCTTGTCGACCAGTTCGAGCCCGGCCTCGGGACCTTCGGCCATGGCGACGGCGACCGCGCGGTTCAGTTCGACGACGGGCGAGGGCACGAACCGCAGCAGTTCCCCGTAGAGCGCGGCGATCTGCGCCCAGTCGGTGTCGGCGGCGCGGGCGGCCGTCGCGTGACAGGCGGCGATGGCGGCCTGGATCTGGTACTGCCCGGCGACACCGAGCCGGAGCGCAGTCTCCAGCAACTCCGTGCCCTCGGCGATCTCGGCGGTGTTCCAGCCGCCGCGGTCCTGGTCTTCGAGCGAGACGAGCGTGCCCTGAGCGTCGACGCGGGTGGCCCGGCGGGCGTCGTGCAGGAGCAGCAGGGCCAGCAGCCCGAGGACCTCCGGCTCTTCCGGCATCAGGCTGGCGAGGATCCGCGCGAGCCTGATGGCCTCCGCGGACAGGTCGGGCCGGAGAAGATCCGTACCGGCACTGGCCGAGTAGCCCTCGTTGAACAGTAGGTACAGCATTCCCAGCACCGCGGCCGTGCGTTCGGGCAGCAGATCAGCGGGCGGGACCCGGTACGGGATGCCCGCCGTGCGGATCTTCCGTTTCACCCGGACCAGGCGCTGCGACATCGTCGCCTCGGAGACGAGGAAGGCGCGGGCGATCTCGGCGGTGGTGAGCCCGGCCAGGGTCCGCAGCGCGAGCGCGACCTGCCCTTCGAGCGGCAGCGCGGGGTGGCAGCAGGTGAAGATCAGCCGGAGCCGGTCGTCGTGGACGCCGCTCTCGTCCCAGTGCGGCTCGGCGGGGACGTTCAGTTCGGCGGCTTCGCGCAGTTTCGCCGCACCGACGGCCTCGCGGCGGATCCGGTCGGTGGCGCGGTTGCGTGCCGCCGTCGTCAGCCAGGCGCCGGGTTTCGCCGGGACGCCGTCGCGGGGCCAGGTGCGCAACGCGAGCGCGAACGCCTCTTGGAGACATTCCTCGGCGAGGTCCCAGTCGCCGGTGACACGGATCAGGGTGGCGATCACCTGTCCCGACTCCTCGCGGAACGCCCGTGTGATCGCAGCGTCGAGCTCGGTGGTCACCTGAGGAGTCCTTCCAGCAGCGGCACGATCTCTTCCGGTGCCGGGTACGCGGTGATCTCGTCCCGCAGCCGCCCGGCCGCCTCCCGGTAGGACGGTTCCCTCAGCACCGTGGACACGGCGTCGCGGATGTCTCGCGGTGTCGCGTCGATGACGTCGAGGACGGTGCCGAGCCCGAGTTCGGTGACCCGATCGCCGTTGTGGGGCTGGTCGGCGCCCATCGGGAGCAGCACCATCGGCAGCCCGTGGGCGAGCGCGCCGAGCAGGCTGCCCGAACCGCCGTGGCTGAGCACCAAGTCGCAGTATGGGAGGACGCCGTCCTGCGGCAGGTACCGCGTGAGGTGGATGTGCTCGGGCTGCGGGCCGAATTCGGCGGGATCGACCAGGTTCCCGACGGTCACCACGCAGGTCGCGTCGACCTCGCGCAGGCCGGTCAGTGCCCGGGCGAACAGGTCGCCGGATTCGGTGTTGAAGATCGTGCCGAGGGTGAAGTAGACGGTGGGACGGCCTTCGACGTGCCACTCCGGCACCGGTCCGCGGCGGGGAAGGGGACTGCGGAACGTCCGCGCGGTCGGCGGCAGCGGGAACCGGGGGTCGCGGAAGCTGGCGGGGAACGGGGAAAGCACGAGGTGGCGGTACGCCATCTCCAGGTTTCGTTGCGGCGGGAGACCGTGGACGGCGCGGACCTCGTTGAGCGCGTCGTCGATCAGTTCGGCGCGGATGAGCACGCCCGCCGCGATCACCAGGACGGTGGCGTGCGGGAGGCCGAGGCGTTCGGCGGCGATCATCGCGCCGTGATCGGCTTCGTCGCACACGAGCAGATCCGGTTCCCAGTCCTCGCAGAGCGCCATGACGTCCTTCGCCCGCTGTGGCGCGGTACGGCGGACGAAACCGTCACGGAGATCGCTGTCCTCGCGGTCCCTGTCGACGGGGAGCAACGGGCGAAGTCCGCCGCCGTCGCTGCCGAGGTTTGGGCCCGACGGGAACGCGGTGAACCCCGTCGCCTCGACGACAGGGACCATCAACGGCTCACCGGTGAACGCGATCGCGTGCCCCGCCTCGGCGACCGCGTGGGCGAGGGGGAGCAGCGGCCGGAAGTGGCCGTTGCCGCCGGCGAAGGTGAACAGGACACGCATGTCAGCGACCCTATCGGCGGGGCGGCGGCGCTACCCTGCTGCGGTGATCGATACGGACGCCGACGAGGTCCGCCTGTGCGCGCTGGAAGGCTGCGAGAATCCCCTGCCCCCGCCCGCGGTGGACGCCGACGGCAAACGCAAGGGTGGCCGTCCCTCGGCCTATTGCGGCAAGGCCCACGCCGACGCCGCCTCGCGGGCCCGGCGGGCGGCCGCGGTGGCGAGCGTGGCCGATCCGCTGCTGGAGGTCCGCCGGATCGCCGACGAGTTCACGCCGGCGGCGGCGTCGCTCGTGGAACTGCTGGACGCGATGCGTGCGCGGTTCGACGACGCCGGAAAGGCGGCGCTGGGCCGGGTGACCGAAGCGGAGACCGACGCGGCGACGGCCCGGCGCGAGGCCGAGGACGCACAGCAGGCGGCGGCGAAGGCCGACACGGCGCGCGCGACCGCGGTGGCCGCGTCCCGCGACGACAAGGCGGCGAAGGTCAAGGCGGAACGTGCCGCCGAGCAGGCATTGAAGGACGCGGAGGAGACCCGGCAGCGTTCGTGGGCCGAGGTCGCCGCCCACGAACGAGCCCGCGGCGCCGCGGAAGCCGCGACCGTCGCGGCGGAACGTGCCCGTGACGAGCTGGTCGCGGAGCTCCGGACGCTGCGTGAGGAGAAGACCCGGCTGACCACGGAGCTGGCCGAGCGCGACACGGCTTTGGCCAGGGCGGCCGCGGAACGCGTGGCACTGCGGGAGCGGCTCGACGAGGCCAAGACGCGCGCGACGGTGTCCGAAAAGGACTCGGCAGGGCTTCGGGCGTCGCTCGCGGAAGAACACACGGCCAGGAGCCTCGCCGAAGCCCGGGCGACGGCTCTCGCCGAGGAACTGGAGCGGGCGCACGCCCGCGCGGCCGCCGATCAGGCGCGGTACGACGACGTCGTCCGGCGGCTTGCCACCCCTTCGCGCGAATCGGCTGTGGAGCCCTCCGAGCTGACGTAAGGTCCCGCTGTGAGCGGATACGAGGTCGAGATCGGTCAGCTGCGGGCCGCGGCCAAGGCGGCGGGTTCCGCGGCTGACCAGGCCAGAGCCGTGGAACCGGGCACCGGCTTGGGTGCGATCGCGACGGCGTTGCCGGGCGGGGAGGCCGCGAAGAGCGCGCCCACGCTGGCGTCGACGTGCACCGAACGGGCGAAGGGGTGGGCCGTAGAGATCGACCGCTGGAGCGAATCGATCACCAAGGCCGCCAATGCCTACTCCGAAAACGAGAACTCCGCGGAGGAGGCGTTCGGACGATGACGGTCGGCTACGACGACGTCCGTGAATGGGACGCCGAGGCACTCCACGCGGCGGCCACCAACCTGGGTGGCCGCCGGGACAAACTCATCGGGCTGCAGGACGAACTCGACGACGCCAGGAAACTGCCCGACTGGCGTGGCCCGGCGGGCGAGCGCGCCCGCGATTCGCTGGGCGACACCCGGAACAAGGCCGAGATCCTGATCGCGGAACTGTCCGCCGTCGAACGTGCCCTGCAGAACGCGTCGGACGACGTGTCCGCGCTGAAGACCAGGGTCGCCAACAACGATTCCCTCGCCGGCACCTACCAGTTCAGCGTCGCCGCCGACGGCGCGATCGTGGACGGGAAACCCGCCGACCCACCGCCGAAGTCACGGTTCGAGGCCGAAGAACGCGCCGAGTCCCAGCGGCACCGCGAGACCATCCGGAAGCAGCTGGAGCAGGAATCCAAGGCGATCCTCACGACCGCGAACAGCATCGACGCCGCCCTCGCCCGGGTGATGCGGCTCGTGCAGGACGGCCAGATCAGCGACCACGAGGCGACCGACCTGGCGGGCGCCAAGAAAGCCGGGCAGATCGACGCCGGTGTGGTCGAGATGGAGCAGGCGCTGCGCGACGCCGGGCTGCTGAGCGGGCCACCCGCGTCCGGCCACTACCGGCAGTGGCTCGAGAACGCCGTCCGCCGGGGCGTATCGATCGACACCATCAAGAAGATCGCCGACGATCACGACATCACGCCGGAGGACTTCAAGGTCCTCGACGGGATGGAAGAGATCCGCGAGGACGAGGACGGCGACGGGACCTACAAGTCGTACTTCCTGATGCCGACCGACGTCAGCGGGGACGACGCCGCCAAGGCGGTGCGGATGACCTACGTCCTCAACGCGGGCACCGACTACGGCGCCGGAGGCGAGAAGACCGACTTCGCGCCGACACCGTACGGATCCGAGGAGCTGCGGCGGATCACCGACCGGCAGCGGGAGAACTCCTGGAGCTACGACGACGACGTGGGTTTCGTGCACGGCAACGGCGGGCGGCTGGTGACGACCCCGAACGGCATGATGATGGGTCTGGGCGGGAACGTCATCCAGGACCAGTTCAGCCAACAGGGCGGGACTGCCTGGGGCGACACGTTCATGCTGAACATCGACGACGCGAAGGATCCGGCGCAGCAGCTGCGGGAGGTGGTGAAGTCGGGGCACGCCTGGTACGAGGACGACAACGGCGCGTCCCAGGGCTCGCTCGACCTGGATCGGTTGCTGCACCACGAGGAGCGCCATTCCCAGCAGTGGGCTCGCGAAGGCTATGCCGGCTTCCTCGCCTCCTACGCGTGGGAGAAGGTCACCGGAGGCAACGAAACCGAGGAAGACGCGGGACTCACCGATGGCGGATATCACTAGACGGGTCTGCGCCGCCTTGCTCGTGGTGGCGGTGACCGCGGCGTGCGACACCAAGGCGCAGTTCGCGCCATCGCTGCCGCCGGAGGCCGGGTTCCGCGTCGACGGCGGCGTCTTGAAACTGTGGACGGGCACCCCGTGCGAAGGCGTCACCGGTCTGCGGCTGACGTTCGACTCCGGTACGCAGAACAGCACGGAGCAGGTGTGGGCCGCGCCGCGGCCAGGCGTGCGAGTCGAGCGGCTGGACCTGCTGGGTGGTTCCTCTTCGGACGCCGGTGGTCTCCAGGTCCGGACACCGCTGCCCTCGGCGTACGACTGGACGAAGGCGGGCTCGGTCAACATCGCCGTCGACGGCCCGAAGGCGTTCGGCGCCAAGGCCGACCTCGCCCAGGTGCTGCGCGAGTCGGCCGGGCATCCGGCCGGGAGCTACCTGTTCGGCCGGAGCGGCTGGATGGACGCGGCGGCCGTGCAGCGCGAGAACCGGAAGTCGTTTCTGACCGTCTGCACTCCCGATCCGGCATGACGGCCTCGCGGACGGTGGTGCGGCGCTTCGTGCTCGGCGCGTTCGTCGTTGTCGTGGCGGTGATCGTGCTGCTCGTCGGCAGCGCGGTGCTCAGCGCGACGGGACTCTCGTCGGATCCGCATGGGTACGGGATGTTCGCGGGAATCCTGTTCGGGGCGGTCCTGACGCCGGTCGCGCTGGCGCTGTGGCTGCTCTACCGCCGACTGCGCTGACGCGGTTAACCGACCCCGGCCACGGCGTGATTCGGGCGGTTCGCGTGACCGGAGGGACGACACACGTGACTGTGGGGACGACACGCGTGATTGGGCGGACGACACGTGATGGGGACTCGGCCGCGACAGTGTCGTCCGTCCAGTCACACGTGTCGTCCGCTCCCTCACGCGAGAACGCTCAGGAGGGAAGCTCGGTCCCCGAGGTACCGGAACCACCGGTGACCAGCTGCTCGACCCCGTCCAGGATCCGCGCCAGCCCGAACCGGAAGGTGTGCAGCGGCGCGCTCGCCGCACCGTGGGTCTCCCCGGCGGCCTGCCCGACGCGTGCCGCCAGCGGGAACAGACCGGCGTCGGCTTCGGGGATCTCCGCGAGCACGGGCGCGCTGGCCGTCCACCACTCCATGTCCGTCAGGCCGGAGCGCCGCACGAGACTCGCCGATTCCACCGAACCGCGTGCGATGCCCTGGACGAAGCCGTTGACCATCGCCACGACGGCGTCCATCTCCAGGTCGGTGAGCCCGATCGCGTCGACGGCCTTCAGCTCGCGTTCGTGCTTCGCGAAGGTGTGCGGGCCGAGCGGGAGACGGCCGGTGGTGAGCTGGAGCATCCAGGGATGCCGGTGGTACATCTCCCAGGCGTCCTCGGCGAGGATCGTCATCGTGACCCGCCAGTCGTGACTGGCCGGGGGATCGGTCAGCTCACCGTGGACCCGGTCCATCATCAGGTCGAGCAGCTCGGCGCGGCTGGGGATGTAGGTGTAGATCGTCATAGGGGAGACGCCGAGCTTTTCCGCGCCCCGGCGCACCGACAGCGAGGTGATGCCCTCGGTGTCGGCGATCTCGATCGCGGCGGTGACGATCTCGTCGACGGTGAGCTTGGGTTTGGGGCCGCGGCGGGGTTTCTCGCGCACGCCCCAGAGCAGCTCGATGGTCCGCCGTGGGTCGCCCGCCCCGGTGTGGTCCGCGTCCGTCATCACGTTCTCTCTACGGTGTACAGAGTTGTGTTATCCTGAACTGTACACCGTACAGAGATTGGGGTTGAGTGGCGTCTCACGACGGCTTCGGCAGTGTCGCTTTCGAACCGAAAAATCCCCCTCGGACCAGCGGATTCGTCTTCTGGAGCGCCGAGGGGAACACGCCGGGGACCGGGGAGGTGACGGTCGCTCTCCCCGAGATCACCACGGTGCCGTGCGTCCGGCTGCCGATGGCCGAGGCGCTTCCGGCGCTGCTGCGTCTCAATGAGAGCGACGACGACTCCGCGCGTTTCTGGAGCACGGCCGCCACGGCGGCGTTGAAGCTCGCCGAGGCGGGCAGGCTGCTTCCCGGGCTCACGGAGTCCGATGTGGACGCCTGGCGCGCCGGCCCGCTGGAACCGGCGGACGCCGCTTGGCTGCGCGAGCTGTCCGAAGCGATGCCCGCGCGAGCGCGGGCGATCCCGAGCGAGGGAAACCTTCTGCCGGCGCAGTATCCGTTGCTGGGCGCGTTCCTCGACGCCGTTGCCGACACCCTTCCGCGCACGCCCGCCGCCGCGCAGGCGGCCGGGGTGAAGGCGTTCGCCGCCGCGCCCTCGCACCGTGTTCCGCAGTTGCGGGACTGGGCGGCCGAGGTCGCGGCCGGGCTGGATTCCGGGGTCCGGGTCTCGATACGGATCGAAGCGCCGGGAGACGACTTCACGATCGGCCGGTTCAGCGGGGTCGTCCAGGTGCACAGCCTGGCCGACCCCGGTGTCCTGGCCGACGCCGCCGCGCTCTGGGCGGGTGACGACCGGTTCGGTCCGAGGGCGCGGATCGACGTGATGCTGGCGCTGCGCCGGGCCACGCAGGTGTGGCCGCCGCTGGAACCCCTGCTCGGCGCGGCGGTCCCCGACGAGGTCGGGCTCGGTGACGCCGACATCACGGAACTGCTCACCACCGCGGCGCCGCTGCTGGCCACGGCGGGTATCGACGTGCACTGGCCCGCCGATCTCGCCCGCGACCTGAGCGCGAAGGCGGTGGTCGGCGGCGGTGACGCACCGCCCGCCGATCTTCCGTCGTTCTTCGCCGGCGGCACGCTGCTGCAGTTCGACTGGCAGCTCGCCCTCGGCGGTGCACCGCTCACCGCGGCCGAGATGGACGCGCTGGCCGAGGCCCACCGTCCCGTCGTGCGCCTGCGCGATCAGTGGGTGCTCGTCGACCCGGCTCTCGCGGCGAAGGCGCGGGATCGCGCGCTGAAGCCGCTCACGCCGATCGACGCGCTCGGTGCCGCCTTGAGCGGGACCACCGAGATCGACGGTGAACGCGTCGACGTCCTCACCGACGGCTGGCTCGCCGCGTTGCGGGAGCGGCTGCTCGCCCCGCCGGAGCCGCAGGCGCCGCCGCGAGGCCTGGCCGCGACCCTGCGCGATTACCAGATGCGTGGCCTGCAGTGGCTCACCGCCATGACCTCGATCGGGCTCGGCGGCTGTCTCGCCGACGACATGGGTCTCGGCAAGACGATCACGCTGATCTCGCTGCATCTGCATCGCGCGGATGGTCCGACGCTGGTCGTCTGCCCGGCCTCGTTGCTGGGGAACTGGGAACGCGAGATCACCAAGTTCGCTCCCGGCGTCCCGGTGCGGCGGTTCCACGGCACCGAACGCTCACTCGACGACCTCGGCGGCGGCTTCGTGCTCACCACCTACGGCACCTTGCGAGTGGATCCGGAGCCGCTGGGGTCCGTCCACTGGGGACTGCTGGTGGCCGACGAGGCCCAGCACGTCAAGAACCACCGCTCCGGCACGGCGAAGGCGTTGCGGACGCTGACGTCGTCGGCGCGGGTGGCGCTCACGGGCACCCCGGTGGAGAACAACCTCGCCGAGCTGTGGGCGATCCTCGACTGGACGACACCGGGCCTGCTCGGCACGATGGCCGATTTCCGCCGGGTGTGGGCGAAACCGGTCGAGTCCGGAAAGGACCCGGACGCGGCGGAGCGCCTGTCCCGGCTCGTCCGCCCCTTCCTGCTGCGCCGCCGCAAATCCGATCCGGGGATCGCGCCGGAGCTGCCCGCGAAGACCGAGACCGACCGGCCGGTGACGCTCACGGCCGAGCAGGCGGCGTTGTACGAGGCGACGGTGCGCGAGCTGATGGCCGAGATCGCCGGGAGCGAGGGCATCGCGCGCCGCGGCCGGATCGTCAAGCTCCTCACCGGGCTCAAGCAGATCTGCAACCATCCCGCGCAGTACCTCAAGGAGCCCTCGGACGCGGTGCTGGACGGCCGGTCGGGCAAGCTCGAGCTGCTCGACGAACTGCTGGGCACGATCCTCGCCGAGGACGGCGCGGTGCTGGTGTTCACGCAGTACGTCGCCATGGCGCGGCTGCTGGAACGTCATCTCGCGCAGCGCGGGATCGGCACGCAGCTGCTGCACGGTGGCACCCCGGTGCCCAAACGCGAGGATCTCGTGCGCCGGTTCCAGGCCGGTGAGGTGCCGGTGTTCCTGTTGTCGCTCAAGGCGGCGGGGACCGGGCTCAACCTGACGCGCGCCGATCACGTCGTGCATTACGACCGCTGGTGGAACCCCGCGGTGGAGGACCAGGCGACCGACCGCGCGTACCGGATCGGGCAGACCAGGCCGGTGCAGGTGCACCGGCTCATCGCCGAGGGCACCGTCGAGGACCGCATCGCGGCGATGCTGCGGGAGAAGCGCGCGCTCGCGGACGCCGTGCTCGCCGGCGGCGAGGCCGCCCTGACCGAACTGACCGACGAGGAGCTGGCCGATCTGGTCGAGTTGAGGAGCCGCCGATGAGCACGCCTGAAGATCGCGTCCGCGGTTTCCCCGCTTTCGGCGCCCAGGGCGGACGCGGCCAGTTCGCCCGCTCGTGGTGGGGCCGCGCGTGGATCAGCGCGATGGAGGACACCGCACTGGATCTGCGGCAGCTCAAACAGGGCCGCAAGTACGCCGCGGCGGGCCGGGTCGGTCCGATCACGGTCAGCCCGGGGCGGATCGCCGCGGTGGTAGACGACCAGGAGGGTCAGTACCGCACCGAGGTCCGCCTCGCGGAGCTGACCGGCGACGAATGGGACCGCTTCCTCGACCGGGTCGCCTCGCGTGCCGGGCATCTCGCCGCGTTGCTGGACCGGGACATGCCGCACGACCTCGTCGAGGCCGCCGACGACGCCGGGGTGCATCTGCTGCCCGGGATCGGTGACCTCGACCCGGATTGCGACTGCCCCGGCTGGGAACTGCCGTGCCGCCATGCCGCGGCCTTGTCGTTCCAGGCGTCGTGGCTGCTCGACGCCGACCCGTTCGTGCTGTTGCTGATGCGTGGCAAGGGGGAGCGGGAGCTGCTCGACGAGCTGCAGCGGCGCAACGCGCCCCGGTTCGTGCGCACCGGGGACGACGACATCGACGCCGAGCGGGCGTACGCCGGCGAGCCCGGTCCGTTGCCGGATCTCGCCGCGTTCGCGCCCACCGGAGGCCCGACGGTGCCCGGGGCACCCGAGATCCCGGCCGAGGCCTTCGCCCTGCTGGTCGACAACGCGGGACAGATGGCCGGTGCGCTGCTGGCGTCGCAGTCGAAGCTCACCCGCAAGCAGGACGCCGTCCGCCTCGCCGCCACTCGCCCGGAGACCGCGGACAGGCTGCGCCCGGCCGAGCACGGTGAGGACTTCGACCGCGCGGTGCTCGCGTGGCGGCACGGCGGCCGCGCCGGTCTCGACGTCCTGGAGACCGTGTGGACGCCGCCGTCGCAGGCGATGGGCCGGGCGCGGGCCGCCTTCGCCGAGGTCGTGGACGATCCCGGCGAAGGACTGGACGTCGAACGCAACCACTGCACCGTTCACGGGACAGGGGTGCAGGTGCGGCTGGGCAAGGACGGGCTCTGGTACCCGTACCGGGATCAGTGGCCCGCCGGTCCGCCCGAAGCCGATCCGGGCGCGTTGTTCGCCGCGTTGCTCGGCTGATCCCACTGCCGTCCTCGCCGCAGCTCGTCCAGGTGCGGCGAGGACAGGTGGAGGATCTGATACCGGACCTCGTCCGATTCCGGTGCCTCGTCCACCCACAGGCTGTAGCGGACGACCTGCCAGGTCCGCGGGTCGACGGCCAGCGCGCCCGAATGCGCGCCGTCCTGGCTCAGGTGCTCGCGAAGCCCGTCGAGTGCCTCGCCGAGGAAAACCACCGGGTCGGTCTCGTCGGGGATCCGCACGACGTGCTTTCCCGCCGCGACCGGGGAAGCACCGAACGCGGGCCCCTCCTCGAAGCCGAGCACGGTCCAGTGCTGCACGGCGGGACGCCCGAAGGATTCGACGATGCCGCTGAACGGTCCGCCGAACAGGAAGGCATTCATCCCGGCTTCGTCGTGCCACAGATAGAACGGCGAGTACTGGTTCAGCGTCGAGCCGTCGACACCGCGCTCACGGATCCCGTAGACCTTCAGCCCCAGACCGCCGAAGTCGTCGAGCAGATGTCCGCGGGTGGCGACGCGGTCGCGGATGATGCCCATGTCGTAGTCGGCGGGGAGGGTGATCTCGTACTGCATCGCATGCATGCCGTACATACTAGTAGGTACAGAGATCGTCTTCGCTCCGAACCGTGGTGCTGCCGAAACTTGAAGCATGACAACAGGAAACGAGCACAGACCCGTCCTGATCGTCGGAGCCGGCGTGGCCGGACTCGCGCTCGGCAACTTCCTCCTGCGGGAGGGAATCGCTTGTGTCGTCTTCGAACGGCGCAGCCGCGAGTACGTCGAGCGACGGCAGCGCGCCGGGGTCATCGACACCCGTGCCACGCGCGTCTTCCGGAAACGAGGCCTCGAAGACCGCGTGGTCGGCGGGATTCCCATCAAGCCGACGCTCGGCTTCCGCGTCGATGGACAGCCGAGGCCTTTGACGCTGTCCGTCGAAGAACACGGGGAAGGCCGGCTCTGTCCTCAACAGGTCCTCGTCCGGAACCTCATCACCGCGTTCGAAGAAGACGGTGGCGACCTGCGGTTCGACACCGAGGTTTCCGTGGAGGACATCGGCGAACGCCCGCGCGTCCGACTCGGCGACGGGTCGATCGTCGAAGGGGACTTCATCGCCGGATGCGACGGCAACCACGGCGCGTCGCGGGCCGCCATCCCCGAAGACGGGACCACCCGCCATACCCACGAATACGGCTACGCGTGGCTGGTCGTCCTCGCCGACGTACCCGCCACCCACCAGACCGTGATGGCGATCCACCGGCGCGGATCTGGAGCGAGCTCGAAACGCGCTTCGGTGAACCGCTCGCCACAAGGGGCGCGATCCTGGAGAAACAACTACTGCCGTTGCGTGGCGAAGTGCTCAGCCCGATGAGCCACGGCAGGCTCCACCTGCTCGGCGACGCCGCGCACATCGTCCCGCCGATGGGCGCGAAGGGAATGAACCTCGCGCTGTACGACGCCGACGCCTTCGCCGACGCGCTGATCCGCTACTACAAAGAGGGCGACACGGGTCCGCTCGACGCCTACTCCGACGACCGTCTGCGTGAAGTGTGGAACTACCAGGCCTTCGCGACCTGGTTCACCGACACCGTCCACGACGCCGGCGATCCGTCCCACCGAGGGGAGTTCCGGCATCGGGTGGCGCGCGCCGACTTCGACCGCCTGTACCGCTCCGCCACGGCGAACCGGCTGCTGAGCGAATTCGTCGCAGGGTTGACCTGAGCGGCTATTTCCGGCTGAGCCGGACGATCCCTTCGTCGCCCTGAACCGCGACGACGACGATCACCTGCCGGTTGATCTGATGGGCCATCCCCGGCGGACCGGACACCGCGGCGCCCATCCCGCCCGAGGCAGGGGCGAGCCCCACCTTCCCGGCCTGGACCGCGACCGAGAGCGGTCCGGCGCCGCCGTCGTTGGGGATCTGGTCGCCGGTCCGGACGAGCACCTCGCACTCACCGTCGGCGCAGGACCTCAGGTCCCGTCCGTCCGCCGCCACGAACGGCGCACCGGACGGGGCCGCCGCCCCCAGCATCGGCGCGCTCTCCGCGGAAGGCGCCGAACTCGCCGCCGCGAAGATCGGCGTCGGCGCGGCCGTCGCACAACCGGCGGCGAACAGCGCCACGGGAACCAGGACCAGGCATCTTCGGCGATCGACCATGACCGAGGAACGTAGCCGACCCAAGAGCCCTTGCATGCACCCGAATTCCGCAATCCTGCGGCTGTTCGCAGTGCTCGGCGGCGGTCCGGCCGGGTGAATCGACCGGACCGCCGCAGCACGTGGTCATACGGGCACCGAGAGTCCCGGCCGTATTCGCCGCCTGATCACGCGAGATCCGTCTTCAATCACGCGAGTGCGCCGTTCAATCACGCGAGATCGCCGATCGCGCACGGCGTCCTCCGCTCAGACCTCCGCGCGCGAGATGATCGCCCGCGTGTCCACTCCGGACGGAAGCGTCCCGAACGCGACACCCCAGTCGCCGCCCAGCCGCGACGCGCAGAACGCGTCGGCCACCGCCGGCGTCCCGTGCCGCACCAGCAGCGAACCCTGCAGCACCAGCGCCATCGACTCGACCAGCCGCCGCGCCCGGTACTCGATGTCCGACAGATCGGACAGTTCCTTGCGCAGCCTGCCCACCGCGTCGTCCAGCCGGGCGTCGGCACCGGACGCCTGCTCGACCTCGGTGAAATACGCCGCCACCGACTCGGGTTGCTTCGCCATCGCCCGCAGCGCGTCCAGCGCCGCGACGTTGCCCGAACCCTCCCAGATCGACATCAGCGGAGCCTCGCGGTAGAGCCGCGGCATCCCCGATTCCTCGACATACCCGTTCCCGCCCAGGCATTCCAGCGCCTCGACCGCGTGCGACGGACCACGTTTGCACACCCAGTACTTCGTCACCGCCAGCCCCAGCCGCCGGAACGCCTGCTCCTGCTCGTCCTCCGGCCGGTCGGTGGCCGACGCCAGCCGCATCCCGACCGTGGTCGCCGCCTCGGACTCCACGACGAGATCCGCCAGCACGTTGCCCATCAGCGGCTGATCCACCAGATTCGCCCCGAACGCACGACGATGCCGCGCGTGGTGGATCGCCTGGACCGCGCCGTATCGCATCCCAGCGGCGCTCCCGACCGCGCAGTCCAGCCGGGTGTTGTTCACCATCTCGATGATGGTGCGCACCCCGCGGCCCTCCTCGCCGATCAGCCAGCCGATCGCGTCGTCGTACTCGATCTCCGACGACGCGTTGGACCGGTTGCCCAGCTTGTCCTTCAGCCGCTGCAACCGGATCCCGTTGCGCGAGCCGTCCGGCAGGACACGGGGGAGCAGGAAACACGACAGCCCGCCCGGCGCCTGAGCCAGCGTCAGGAACATGTCCGACATCGGCGCCGAGGTGAACCACTTGTGCCCGACGATCACGTAGCTGCCGTCACCCAGCGGCCGCGCCGCGGTCGTGTTCGTCCGGACGTCGGAACCGCCCTGCTTCTCCGTCATCGACATCCCGGCGATGAGGCCGCGCTTCGAACTCGGCTCACGCAACCCGAAGTCGTACTCCGTCGCCGCCAGCAACGGCTCGTACCGCGCGGAAAGCTCGGGATTGAACCGCAGCGCAGGCACCGCCGCGTACGTCATCGAAATCGGGCACGTGTGCCCCGCGTCGACCTGCCCCCATACGTACATCTTCGCCGCCCGCGCCGCGTGCGCGCCCGGACGGGGATCCCGCCACGGCGCCGCGTGCAGCCCGTAGGACACCGCGACGTCCATCAGCTCGTGCCAGTACGGGTGGAACTCGACCTCGTCGATCCGGTTCCCGACCCGGTCGTGCGTCCGCAGCACCGGCTCGTTCTCGTTGACCAGCCTGCCCCACTCCTGCGCCTGCTCACTCCCGGCGAGCCTGCCGAGGGCGTGCACCTCGGCCACCGCCCAGCCCGCGCCCGCCCGATCCAGCCCTTCCAGCAGGGCCGGATCGGCGGCGACGTCGTACTCCGCCAGCGGCGGGACCTGATTGGTGACCTCATGAGTGACCGGCATCGGAACCTCCCAGGGAACGCAGGACAAAAGTGCGCAGCCCGGACACCTCGTCCGCACTGCCGGTGGTCAACGGGCCGATCAGCACCTCGGCGGCCGCGCCGACGAGCGCCGCCGCGGTGACGTCCGCGTCCTGGGCTGGCAGGGCCCCGGACCGGACACCGTCGGCCACGTGCTGGGCCACGACGTCACGGAACGCGCGCCGGAACACCAGCCGCTCGGCCTCGATCGGCGCGTCGACAGGCTCGGCCAGCAGCGCGTACGCCATCCGCGGCGTCTTCAACGCACGGCTCGCGAAGGTGTCGAAGACCGCCACAACCCGCTCCGCGGGCGTACCGGGCCGCTCCGACACCTCGCGCACGGCCTCGACCTCACGCGTGACGACCTTGCGGAACAGCTCCACGACCAGCGCGGCCTTGGTGGGGTAGTGGCGGTACACGCTGCCGACCGCCACCCCCGCCCGTTCCGCGACCGCAGACACCGAGCAGCCCGCGTACCCGCGCTCGGCCAACTGCTCCATGGCGGCGGCGAGGACGGCGTCCCGCTGGGCGTCCAGACGCTCCTGGACCTTCGGTGTACGTCGATACGGCACCCAAGAAGTGAAGCACCGATTCACACCTTCAGTCAATGCACCTTGGCGAGCCCTTCGACGGCCTTGGCGATGCCCTTCTTGTCATAAGCGCTGTTCGGCATGGTCGCCGCATGCGCGTGACGAACCACCCCGTCCCGGTCGAACAGCACGCTGCCCGACTGCTGCAGCAGCTTCTTCCCCAGCCCGAAGGCCTCGTGCGGCGTCCCGCCCCGGCCGGTGACCACCCGGAACGGCACCCCGCGCTTGGCCCGCCACGCTTTGGCCTCCGCCCGCTCCTCGGGGACGGCGACCAGCACCCGCACATCGGCGGCGGCCAGCTCCTCCGCGCGCCCCACGAGATCCTTCACATGGCCGTTGCACACCGGGCACGAGGTCGACCGCATGAAATAGATCAGCACGTTCCCCGTGCCACGGAACTCCGAAAGCCGCACGACCTGCCCGGACGTGTCCTCCAGAACGACATCAGGGACCGTGGAACCGATTTCCAGCATTGAAGAACTCCTCAACAGAAGGTCAGGAAGCAGGGTTGTCGAGAGAGGCACGAACCGCCGCCCGCGCGCGATGCAGCCGGGACTTCATCGCGGCCGGGCTCAGCCCGAGCGCGCCGGCCACCACGCGGCCCGGATGACCCTGGATGTCACGCATGATCAAGACGCGCCGCTGATCGGACGGCAACCCGGCGATCGCCGCGGCCACCCGCTGCGCCTCCAGCCGATCCAAGGCGTCCTCTTCGGCCGACACCATCACCACGGAATCCGCCAGATCGTCACCACGCCACGCCCGGCGCGCCCGCCGGAGACATTCGTTGCGCACGATCCGGAACATCCACGACGCCAGCGCACCGGTGGCCCGCAACGAGCCGATCTTCCGGTACAGGATGATCAGCGCCTCCTGCGCCGAATCCTCCGCGTCCTCCGGCGAAGCGCACAGCGACCGCGCGAACCGCTGCACATGCGGATGGGAACCCGAGACCAAAGCGGCGATGGCGGACGCGTCCCCGCCCTGCGCCGCCACGATCAGCGAATCCCGCGGCCAATCGGCCTCCACGACGAACCTCCTCCCGCGCCGAGCTTGTCCCGGCCCTTACAAGAGCCGCGAACCCCACGAAAGGATTCAGCCCCGCTCACGTGACCCCGCTCACCCCAGCCGGTGCACCACGAATCCCACGTCACCCGATGGCATGATCGCCGCTATGACATGGACCGCCCCCGAGGTCAGCCGACCGTCCGGCGACACCGCCGCCGACGAGCGGATCCTCCTGCCCTCCCTGCTGACCTGGCACCGCAGCACCTTCCTCCACAAACTCGCCGGGCTCACCGGGGAACAGCTCGCCACGGCGTCGGTCCCGCCCTCCAACCTCACCCTCCTCGGCCTCGTCCGGCACCTCGCCAAGGTCGAACGCTTCTGGTTCCGCCTGCGCTACGCCGCACAGGACATCGAACCCCTCTACGACCCCGCCCTCGGCAAGGACCACGACTTCGAAGTCCTCGACGCCACCAAAGCCGAAGAGGCCTACGACATCCTCCTCGAAGAGATCCGGCTCGCCGACGAGGCGGCCGCCGGAGGATCGCTCGACGACACCTTCGACCTCGGCGGAAACCCGTTCTCACTCCGCATGCTCTACGTCCACATGATCGGCGAATACGCCCGCCACAACGGCCACGCCGACCTCATCCGCGAACGCGTCGACGGCCACACGGGAGCCTGACCATGGACTACGGATTCATCGGCGCGGGGGAGATCACCGCCGCCATCGTTGAAGGCCTCAGCAAGGACATCACCGACCCGCCCCGGATCTTCCTCTCGCCCCGCAGCCGCAGTGTCGGGCAAGAACTCTCCGCCCGCTTCGTCAACGTCGACGTCCGCGACAGCAACCAAGCCGTCGTCGACAGCGCCTCGACGATCATCCTCGCCGTCCGCCCGCCCATCGCCGAAGAAGTCCTCCGCGACCTCACCTTCCGCCCCGAGCACGTCCTGATCAGCGCCCTCGCCGGCGTCCCCCTCGACCGGCTGCGCGACTGGGCCGCCCCCGCCCGCGAAGTCGTCCGGAGCATCCCGCTGCCACCCGCCGCACGCCGCCAAAGCCTCACCGCGATGTACCCCGACAACCCCGAAGCCCGAGCCCTCTTCGACAGCATCGGCGGCAGCGTCGTCCCCGCCGCCGAGAAGGACCTCGACATCTTCAGCGGCGCCACCGCCACCTTCGCCGCCCACCTCGACTACCTCGGCACCATCGCCGCCTGGATGACCGACCAGGGCATCGACGACACCACGGCGACCACCTTCACCAGCCACATCTTCGGCCAGCTCGGCCAGTCCCTCGCCGAACAGAACGGCTCCCTCGAAACCCTCACCGGCAAGCACATGACCCCCGGCGGGCTCAACGAACAGTTCCTCACCGACCTGCGCACCAACGGCGTCCCCGACACCGTCCGCGAGGCCCTCGACGGAATCCTCACCAGACTGCGGGACAAGTGACCATCATCGACAGGCTGCGGGCGGCCGGGTGCGTCTTCGCCGAAGACGAAGCCCGGCTCCTCACCGCCGAAGCCCGCACCCCGGCCGAACTCGACACCATGGTCCAACGCCGCGTCGACGGCGAACCGCTCGAAGTCATCCTCGGCTGGGCCGAATTCCACGGACTCCGCATCGCCGTCGAACCCGGCGTCTTCGTGCCGCGGCAACGCTCCGAACTCCTCGTCCGCCACGCCGTCACCCTCGCCAGACCGGGAGCGGTGGTCCTCGACCTCTGCTGCGGAACCGGCGCACTCGGCGCCGCCATCGCCGCCGAACTCGGCGACATCCGGCTCTACGCGGCCGACATCGAACCCGCCGCCGTCCGCTGCGCCCGCAAGAACGTCGCCCAAGCCGGGGGAGAGGTGTTCGAAGGCGACCTGTACGCACCACTTCCCACGTCACTACGAGGCCGCGTCGACATCCTGGTCGTCAACGCCCCGTACGTCCCCACCGACGCCATCGCGATGATGCCGCCCGAGGCACGAGACCACGAACCCCACGTCGCGCTCGACGGCGGGCACGACGGCGTCGACGTCCACCGCCGCGTCGCCGCCGAAGCCCTCCGCTGGCTCGCACCAGGCGGGCACCTGCTCATCGAAACCGGCGAAAGCCAAGCCGCGAGTACCGCGGAAGCCATGGCACACAACGGTTTGACCCCCGAAGTGATCACCGACGAAGACCTGTACGCGACGATTGTTGTCGGTGCCCGGGTCTAGGGTCCCCGCCGTGACCGACTACCTCCAAACCACCCGCACCGCCTACGACACGGTCGCGGCCGACTACGCCGAACTCCTCCGCGACCACCTCGCCGGATCCACCTGGGACCGCGCCGTCCTCGGCGCGTACACCGAGCTCGTGCAGGCCGCCGGCGGCGGCCGCGTCGCCGAAATCGGCTGCGGAACCGGCCGTATCACCGAGTACCTCCACCAGCTCGGGCTCGACATCCACGGCATCGACCTCTCGCCAGGAATGCTCGCCGTCGCCCGGAAGTGGTACCCACATCTGGACTTCCAGCTCGGCGAGATGCCCGGACTGTCCCTTGAGGACGGTGCACTCGCCGGCGCCGTCGCCTGGTACTCCATCATCCACACCCCACGAGAGCGGCTGCCGGAGATCTTCGCCGACTTCCACCGGATCCTCGCCCCGGGCGGCCACCTGCTGCTCGCCTTCCAGGTCGGCGACGAAGTACGCCACATCGAGCACGCGTACGGCCACGACATCTCTTGCGACGCGTACCGGCTGGCGCCCGAGAAGATCGCCGAACAGCTGGGGGAGGCCGGTTTCAGCCTGCTCTCCACCCTCGTCCGTGAGCCGTCCGAGGAATTCGAGAGCACCCCACAGGCCTACCTGATCGCGCGCAAGCAGTAGCTCAAGGACGCCGCGCCTCGACGAGCCAGGCCGCCGAACCGTAGAAGACGCCCCGGTCGGCCTGGTGCTCGGCGAGATCCGCACGCAAAGCCTGGATGGCACCCTCCCGCGCGGTGTCATCCAGGTCGCTCAACCTGCCACCGTGCTGCTCGACGATGAACTCGGCCGCGTCGTCGACGTCCTCACCGAAGTACATCGGCTTGTTCACCGCGGTGCACTCGACGTCGACGTACCCGGCGGAGGTCATCAACTCCTCGATCTCCCGGGGATCGCTGAGCGCCAGATCCCCGGACGGCACCTCACGACCTGCCGCGAAGATCGTCCGGAAAGTGGTGATCCATTCGTTGAGCCGCAACGGCTGCCACGTCAGCAGAACCAGACGGCCACCCGGCCGGGTCGCCCTGGCCAGATTCGCGAACGCGGCCAGGGGAGTACCGAAGAACATCGAGCCGTGCCTGCTGATCACCACGTCGAACCGCGCGTCGGCGAACGGATGGACCTGCGCGTCCGCCTGTTCGAATGACACGTTGGAAACACGCTCCTCCTCGGCGAGCCGACGAGCGACGCCGAGCATCTCACCGGAGAGATCGACACCCAGCGCCGAACCCTCGGCGGCCAGCCGGGCCGCGTCCCGCGTCGTCTGACCGGCACCACAGCCGACGTCGAGAACCCGGTCCGTCACCTGGACATCGGCCGCGGCGAAGAAGAGGTCCCGGTACGCGGCGACACCGTCGTTGAACCGCTGCGCACGCTTCGCCCAGAACGACCCGTCGTCACCATCCCACGCCTTCAGCATCCGTTCGTTGGACGGATCGACACGCACAGCGGTGCTCTCGGACATTTCGGCAACCCCCAGATTCGGTATCCGGAGACGACCCTAGCGCGCCCCGTCAGCGGAACGCCGCCACATTCCTGGCAGCCCCGGCGACGGACAGCTTCTCGAAGTATTCGCGACGTTCGCCGTCGCCGCCGAGGTAGACCGCGACGTTGTTGCCAGGGGAGTGGGGCACGTCCTCGACCTGGCCATTGACATCGCAGGCCATCAGCGTGTGCCCGGTGGCGGTGTCGAGCTGAGCGTGCATGACCTTGTCAGCGGCGGGAGAGTCGGGCGCACCGAAATCCGCGATCGTGCCGATTTCCATCAGCCGACGCCCCAGTAGGCCAGCCAGGCATCCAGCGCCGGCCCAGGCGGGTTGAGCCGACGAGCCCGCGCGACGTTGTCCTCGTCTTCAGGGACGACCTCGGCCAGAATCAGGATTTCGGCGCGAGCTTCGCCGGCACCGAACAGACCTTCATCGGACAGCCTGCGCAGCGCCGTCTCCATCGCACGCAGTCGAAGGTCGAATTCGGCGTCGGACGCTTCGTCGTCGAGGTCGAAGACCGCCGGCCGGGCAGCGAACAGATCGCGGACCGGCTTCAGGTGTTCCTCACCCAAGATCGAAAACGGCGAATCGGCATAGGAGTAGCGGACCTCGTCGGCGTCGGCCCGCTGAGCCAGCGCCTCGTGCGACCACGCGGACAGCGCCGGACCGAACGCTTCGCCAGGTGTCGTCAGCGTGACGTAGTAGAAGGTGTGGCCGGGGTTGTCGCGGAACAGGTCTGTGACGGCCGCACGGGTGGCCGCGGTCAAGGCGTCAGCGAGATCGGTTTCGGTCGGAGTCATCGAGGCATCGAACCACACGCTGCGGGGAAGACGCTCATGACGCTTACTTGACATAATGTACATTATCGGCACTTCGGCCGACCTGGATAACGGCGGCCGAGAGGAGCCCTGACGTGGGCTGAAAGCGTCCTTCACCGCATGTCACACGGCGAAAGCGCCCTTCGCCGCACTCGGCGCGGACATCCCTCCCTGCACCTCTCCGTGCGGTGCCGGTGTCCCGAGGCCCCCGGGACGCCTCAGGGCACCCCCAGAGGACGGAGAACCGATGTCCAATCACCCGGCCTCAATACGTCACTGTGACGAATTGATCGGGACCTCTCGGCCGATGATGATCAACGGAGACGCTCAGTCGCAGGCAAGACCTCACCGAGTCGACCTAGCCGGTGACACCTGCAGGCTCCAGAGCGCCCCGATGGCCCGATGTGTCATGAAAGGGCCGTTCAGGACGAAAAACGTCAGGAACGGCCCTTTCATGACACATCGGAGAGCGACAGAAGGGCCGAGATCCCCCGCGAGGAGTTCCGGACCCATCACTCCGTTTCATGCATAATCACTATTATGCATGAAACGGAATATAACCCAGTGTAAGACTGTCGGTGCCATGCGGTACAAGATGTTCATGAGGGTTTCCGAGGCACAGCAAGCCTTTTTCGCCGCACGTCGTCCCCGTAAGGATTCTCCTCACACCACCGACGCCTACCGCCGCGACCTCGCCGGCATCACCGCTCTTCTCCTCCGCGAGCTGGACCGCTCCCCTGACGACCTCACGGTCGAGATGCTCACCGCCCAGGCGCTCCGCAACGCCTTCGGTGCCTTCGCGGACACACACGCGAAGAGTTCGGTGCTGCGTGCGTGGTCGACCTGGAACCAGTTCCTCACCTTCTGTGTGTCCGACGGGCTGCTCGCGGGCAATCCGATGGGCGCCGTCGCCCGGCCGAAGGCGCCGCCGTTGACGCCGAAACCCTTGCGAGGTGAGGAAACCCCGGAGCAGTTGCTCGCGGCCGCCGCCGACGGCGCGCGCCGGGCCCGGGATCCGTGGCCGGAACGGGACGTCCTGGTGATCGCGCTCGGGCTGGTCGCCGGGCTGCGTGCCGCGGAGATGCGGGCGCTGACGGCGCGGTCGCTGGTCGGCCGTCAGGGCGAGATGCGGTTGCACGTCCACGGCAAGGGAAGCCGGGACCGGTCGATCCCGGTGCAGCCGATCATGGAGAAGATCATCGAGGAGTACCTCGCCTCCTGCCGCCGCCGGTTCCCGCAGCAACGGTTCGGGCCGTCCACTCCCCTCCTCCGGGATCGGGCCGGCGAGCCGATCGGCCGCGGGGCGCTGGAGTACCTGGTCAAATCCTGCTATCGGTGGGCGGGCCTGCACGACCGGGTGCCGGTCGGGGCGAATCTCCACGCGTTGCGGCACACCTTCGCGACCCGGCTGGCGGAGGACGGCGCGACGGCGTCGGAGATCATGGCGCTGCTGGGGCACGCGAGCCTGGCGACCAGCCAGAACTACATCGAGGCGACCGGTCGTGAGCAGCGGGCGGCGGCCGCGAGCAACCGGACGTACCGGGCGCTGGACGGGATCGTGTAGGTCAGCGGAGTTGTTCGAGGTCCTTGGCTGCCTGGGCGATTTCGCCCGCCAGGTTCCGGAGTTCGGCGACGGAGGCGCCGTCGTCGGCCGCGGTGACGACGTCTTCCGCGGCGCAGCGGAGCTGGAAGAGCCGGTCCTGGAGGGTGGCGATCTCGGTGTCGGAGAGGACGACGGCGTCTTCGGGGAGGCCGCTGCGCTGGAGGGCGGTCCGGCGTTCGTAAGCCCGCTGGCGGCATGATTGCCCGCAGTAACGGCGGCGTCTGCCGACGTTGCCGCCCTGTTCGAGGCGCCGTCCGCACCATCCGCAGTGCTTGGGTGCCCCCGCGCGGCGTAGCTCGGACACCTCTTCGGCGGACGTCTTCGGGTGTTCGGCCACTTCCCTCACGGTTCAGACCCTAGCTGGCCACCCGACGATCATGCCGGGGCCACGACCGAAGTGCACACTAGTGGGGTGCCGACACTGTTTCCGTACCTCGCCGATCCGCTTCCGCGTGCCTTCGCCCATCGGGGCTGGCACCTCGGTGACCTGGAAGGACTGGAGAACTCGTTGCCGGCCTTCCAGCAGGCGGTGACTGAGGGTTACCGCTATCTCGAGACGGATGTGCACGCGACGTCGGATGGCGTGGTGGTCGTGCATCACGACGCGTCGTTGGATCGGACGACCGATGGCGCGGGGTTGATCTCGCGGCAGACCTGGGCGCAGCTGCGGACGGTCAAGATCGGGGGCCGTGTGCCCCTGTCGCGGCTGGAGGACGTGCTCGAGGAGTTGCCGGAGGCGCGGTTCAACATCGATGTGAAGTCGAACGAGGCGGTGGAGCCGTTCGTCCGGGCGATCGAGCGGACCGGTGCGCATGACCGGGTCGCGGCGGCGTCGTTCTCCGACGCGCGGCTGGCCCGGATCCGGAAGTTGGCGGGGCCGAAGCTGGTGACGGCGATGGGTCCGCGTTCGGTGGCGGTGATGTGGGCGAACGGGTTCTTGCCGCTGTTTTCGTTGCGGGCGTTGTCGCGGGGTGCGATGGCGCAGGTGCCGGTGCGGCAGGGGCGGTTGAAGGTGGTGGACCGGGCGTTCCTGCGGCAGGCGACGCGTGGGGGTTTCGAGGTGCACACGTGGACTGTGGACGATCCGGCGGAGATGCGGTTGCTGCTGGATCTGGGGGTGCACGGGATCGTGACGGATCGGCCGGATCTGCTGCGTGAGGTGCTTCGCGAGCGGGGTTCCTGGCCTTCCTGATCCCGCGTTTAGTCCTCTGAATGCGCTCACACGCATTTAGAGGACTAAACGCGAGGGGTCAGCGGGGTGGTTTGCCGTTCCAGGCGGCGTCCCAGGTCTTGGGGCCGAGCCGTCCTGAGTCGTTGATGCCGTTGGCGCGCTGGAGGGCGAGGACGGCTTCGCGGGTTTTGTCGTAGTAGCAGCCGGTTCCGGTGAAGCCGTAGCCGAAGGCGTTCATCCGCAGCTGGAACTGCTTGAGCGCGACGGCGCAGTCGCCGTAGGCGTAGACGACGCCGGGCCAGGCGGGTTTGGGGCCGCCGGGCGGTGCGGGCGGGGTGGGCTTCGGTTTGGGTGCGGGCGGCGGGGCGGGCTGTCCTCCCCCGCCGATGTAGGCCGACTCGGCGTAGGACGGGACACGTTTGCTGCGGCCGTCGCTGTCGTTGCGGAAGCCGAGTTTGCCGGCGCATTCCCAGGGTTGCCAGCCGCGCATGCGGTACAGGTAGAGGGCCCGGTAGTCCTGTTCGCGAGGGGTGGCCTGGTCGGGTCGCCCTTGGCCGCCGACGCTGCGCCAGGTGGGCAGGTCGAACTGGTAGGCGCCGTAGTAGCCGTTGCCGGTGTTGATGTTGTAGCGCCCGCTCGATTCACACATGCGGAGCTTGGACCAGTAGGTGCCGTGGGGATCCGCGGCGGCGGATCCGGTGGTGGCGATCTGCAGGCCCGTGACGGCGAGGGCGAGCAGGAGCGTTCTCGCCACTACGCGGTGTGCTGTGCGAAGGCGATGGGTCCTCATGAGCGGAACAGTAAATACCGGACACTTGCTTCACAAGAGTCACAGCTCGCTCACCAGCCTCACACGAAACACACGGGGATCGTGGCAGCGACACGCCGACGATGGTCGGGAAGGTGTCCGGCGAGGGTTCGTCTCGCGTCGAAACGAACACGGTCCGGACTCGTGCCGGACAGGTGGGTGTGCTCACCAGTAGTCTCCCGCTGACCTCGACGTTCTCGACTTCAGGAGCTGTGCATGACGGTGGCCGTGACCCGTGAACGCAAGCGGGTGTGGCGGGCTTGGTACCTCTACGACTGGGCCAATTCGCCGTTCTATTCGTCGGTGATCACCGTCTTCGGAGCGCTCTATTTGAGCGAGATCGCGTCCGCGGACGCGAAGGCGAATTTCACCCTTAACGGGGACAGGGCGTGCACCGATTCGAGTGGAGCTTCGAGCACCCTGCAGAACTGCGACGTCTCGTTGTTCGGGCTGCAGTTCCCGGCGGGTTCGCTGTGGGGGTATCTGTTGTCGATCGCGACGGTGACTCAGGTGCTGGTGCTGCCGATCGCCGGGGCGATCGCGGACCGCAGCAGGCACAAGCGGCGGATCCTCGGTGGGTTCGCGTTCCTGGGCGCGGTGGCCTCGGCGCTGATGTTCTTCATCGCGGGGACGAACTGGGAGGTCGGGGTCTGGACGTTCATCCTGGCGAACATCGGTTACGGCGGTGCGCTGGTCGTCTACTACTCGTTCCTGGTGGACATCGCTGAGCCGGACGAGCGCGACGCGGTGTCGTCGAAGGGTTGGGCGTTCGGGTATCTCGGCGGCGGCTTGGCGCTGGCGTTGCAGCTCGGGTTCTTCATGGGGCACGAGTTCTTCGGGGTGAGTGAAGGGCTGGCGATCCAGATCTGCTTCCTGACGTCGGGGATCTGGTGGGCGGTGTTCACGATCCCGGCGGTGCGGGCGCTCCCCCAGACTCATGTGCCGAAGTCGGGTGACCGGGGTCTGTCGGTGCTGACGGCCGGGTTCAAGGAGCTGGGGCGGACGATCAAGGACGCGAAGGCGTTTCCCCTGACGCTGGCGTTCCTCGGCAGCTACCTGGTCTTCACCGACGGGATCACGACGGTGGTGGCGGTGTCGGCGCAGTACGGGAAGGACGAGCTGAAGTACAGCACCCAGGTGCTGATCGTCACGATCCTGGTGATCCAGTTCCTGGCCTACGCCGGCGCGATGATCCATGGCGCGATCGCGGCCCGGATCGGGGCGAAGAAGACGATCTTGGGCAGTCTGGTGGCCTGGGTGGTCGTGCTGTGCTTCGCGTTCTTCATCGAGGCCGGTCAGCCGCTGCAGTTCTACGCGGTGGCGGTCGGGATCGGGTTGGTGCTGGGTGGGACGAACGCGTTGTCGCGGTCGTTGTTCGGGCAGATGATCCCGGAGGGCAAGGACGCGCAGTACTTCTCGCTGTACGTGGTCGGTGAGCGGGGGACGTCGTGGCTCGGTCCCCTGTTGTTCGCCGTGGTCGGGCAGATCACCGGTTCGTTCCGGTACGCGATCATCGCGCTGGTGATCTTCTTCGTGCTCGGTTTCGTGTTCGTGTGGCTGGTCCCGGTGCGCCGGGCGATCGAGGCGGCGGGTAACCGACCACCGGCGGTGCTGTGACGGCGGAGGGTGCCGATAGGGTCGAGCGTCGTGACCGTACTGAAGGAGAGTGGCCCGGATCCCACGGACGCGTTGTCGTCGGTGCCGGTGGCGGGTTCACGGCGGGGTGTGCCGGTCGTCGGGAAGTTGAAGTTCTGCTACGGGCCGATGGACTGCGGGAAGTCGACGCTGGCATTGCAGATCGACCACAACCATGCGCGGCAGGGTCGTCGCGGGATGGTGCTGGTGCGGCATGACCGGTCCGGGGAGCCGCAGATCACCAGCCGGATCGGGCTGACGCGCAAGGCGATCGAGGTGGGGAACGAGACCGACCTGCGGTTGCTGGTGCGTGAGCAGTGGGCGGCCGGGCGGCATGTGGACTACCTGATCGTCGACGAGGCCCAGTTCTTGTCGCCTGATCAGGTGGATCAGCTGGCTGAACTGGCCGATGACGTCCAGATCGACGTGTACTGCTTCGGGATCGCGACGGATTTCCGGAGCATGTTGTTCCCGGGTGCCGCGCGGTTGTTCGAGCTGGCGGACGAGTTGCAGCCGGTCCAGGTCGAGGTGTTGTGCTGGTGCGGGCAGACGGGGCGGTTCAACGCGCGGGTTTCCGATGGCGAGGTGCTGCGGGCCGGGGACACCGTGGTGGTCGCGGATACCGAGCAGGCGCTAGTTGAAACTTCATCGGCATCACGTTCCGAGGGCGAGCCGAACACGGTCCGTTATCAGGTATTGTGCCGTCGGCACTTTCGACTGGGCGACCTGGGGCCGACCTCGGCCCAACACGGTCAGTTACGGTTGACGTGACAGGCGTACTACTAGCCCATCTGGGGGATATCCGCACCAAGATGGCCGTATTGACGTCACGCCAGAGCGCGAAACCACTCCTACTAGGAGAAGCTGTTGCCACCGGGTGACACAGCTCATCGTGAGCAAGGACATGCTGCTCAGGGAATCTCCTGGGCCTCATCGTCGTTGCATAGGGTGAGCATCACCCTGGCTCCACCCGGAGCTGACTGAAAGGACCCCCATCATGGCCGACCGTGTTCTCCGTGGAAGCCGGCTGGGAGCGGTCAGCTACGAGACCGACCGCAACCACGACCTCGCGCCTCGGCGCACCGTGCGCTACGCCTGCCCCAAGAACCACGAGTTCGAGGTGCCCTTCTCCGACGACGCCGAGATCCCTTCGGTGTGGGAGTGCAGGCTGCACGGCAGCGAGTCCGAGATCGTGGACGGCGGGCAGCCGGAGCAGAAGAAGGTCAAGCCCCCGAGGACGCACTGGGACATGCTCCTGGAGCGCCGTTCGATCCCGGAGCTCGAAGATCTGCTCAACGAACGTCTCGCCGAGCTGAAGGGACGCAGGACCACCCGGTCCGCCTGACGCACGGCACAAGTAGCTAGCCCCACCACGAACCGGCGAAGCCCCCGCGACCTCCCTCCGCGGGGGCTTCGCCGTGTCTGGGGGATGTCAGGAAAGGGCCGTTCAGGACAAAAAACGTCAGGAACGACCCTTTCCTGACATCCCGCGGCCGATCAGGCGGGGAGCAACCCGGCGCCGAGAGGCACCAACGCCTCGCGAAGGCGCTGCAGGTGCCCCGGCGGCGATTCCAGCAGCGGGAGCCGGACCGTCGCGTGCGGGATGACGCCGAGTTCGGCCAGCGCGGCCTTCGCCATGATCGCTCCCTGCGAGGTGCGCATGAGGGCCTCCGCCAGGGGAAGCAACCCGGCGTTGAGCGAGCGCGCGGTGCCGAGGTCTCCCCCGCGTACGGCTCGGATGAGCTCAGCGTTGCGGTCGGCGAAGGCGTTGCCCACGACGCTGACCAGGCCGGTGGCTCCGGCGGCGAGATAGGGCAGGTTGAGCTCGTCGATGCCGCAGTAATACGCCAGCGGAGTGTTCGCCATGACGGTCATCGCTTCGAACAAATCGCCTTTGGCGTCCTTCACAGCCCGGATCCTGGGGTGACGGGCGAGTTCGATCAGGGTGACCGCTTCGAGGGCCGTGCCCGTGCGGGCCGGGACGTCGTAGAGCATGACGGGCAGGTCGGTGGCGTCGGCGACCGCTTGGCAGTGGACGACGATCCCGGCCTGGGTCGGCTTGGAGTAGTAGGGGCAGACGAGCAGGAGCGCGTCGGCGCCGGCCGCCTCGGCTTCCTTCGCGCGCCGGATGCAGGCGGTGGTGTCGTAGGTGCCGACTCCGGCGATCACGCGTGCCCGGTTCCCGGCGCGGTTCGCCACGGTGTGGACGAGCCGTGCTGCTTCGGCGTCGGTCAGGGTGGGTGACTCCCCGGTGGTTCCGCCGACGACGATGCCGTCGCAGCCGGTGGCGAGCAGGTGGTCGACCAGGCCGGTGAGGCCGGGTTCGCTGAGCGCACCGCCGGGTTCCATCGGGGTGACCATGGCGACGAGGTTGGTGCCGAAGGCTGTTCCGGTCATGCGGTCGATCCTGTCGGCGCCGATACCTGCGGTCCAGCGATGGTTTTTGGACGGTATTGCGTAGCCTGGTTTCATGATCGAGGTCGGGGCTCTGCGGGCGTTGCGGTCGGTGGCCGCGTTGGGGACGTTGGCGCGGGCGGCGGACGAGCTGGGCTTCACGGCGTCCGCGGTGTCGCAGCAGATCAAGCGGCTGGAACACCAGATCGGGATGCCGGTGCTCGCCCCGGCCGGTCGCGGCGTCGTACTGACGCCAGCGGGCCAGGCCGTCGTCGATTCCTCGCTGGAGGTGTTCCAGGCGCTCGAACGGTGCGCCGAGGCCGCTCAGTCGGTCGCGGAGGGCGCGCCGCGCGGTGTCCTGCGGGTGGCCGCGTTCTCGACCGGTATCCGCGGCCTGCTCGCCCCCGTCCATCCGCGGCTCCTGACGCGCTATCCCGACCTCCGCCTGCACATCACCGAGCAGGACCCCGACCAGGCGCTGCATTCGGTCGAGGCCGGGACGGCCGACCTCGCGCTCCTGCATGACGCCGACGGCCTGCCGGTCCCACTCTCCCCCGCGCTGTCGCGGCGCCTGGTGCACACCGACCTCGGTGACGTCGTCATGGCCGAGACCCATCCCCTGGCGCGGTCCGAGCCGCCGTTGGACGGCGCGGATCTGGCCGGGCACGCGTGGGTGACCAGTCCGCCCGGCACGGTCTGCCACCAGTGGTTCCGGCGCGTGTTCGCCGGCCTTCCGGAAGAACCCGATGTGCGGCATCTGGTGGACGACTTCTCCACGCAGCTGTCGCTGGTCGCCTCGGGCGAGGTCGTCGCGTTGATCCCGCGGCTGGCGCGCCCGCCCTTGGCCGAAGGACTCGTCGCCCGGCCGCTGCGGCGCCCGCCGACGCGTGAGGTGCACGCCGCGTGGCGCCGCAGCGCCGAGTCGAGTCCCGCGATCCGGGCGGTGCTGACGGAGCTCGGGTCGGCTCGGTCAGCTGGGGTACATGCTGGTCACGTTGACGAACGTGCCGGTGATCCCCATGGCGTCGTCGGAGGCGAGGAACGCCAGGGTGGAGGCGATTTCGGCGAGGCGCGGTGAGCGTTTGGTCAGCCGGGCCTCGGCGAGTCCGCCGAGGACGTTCCGTACCATTTCGGGGGTCGCCGGCAGCTGGTTGTTCACCGCGGCGAGCTTCTCGGGCGTGAGGGTCTCCGGGATGCCCGCGACCCAGATGCCGAGCGCGCGGACGCCGTGCGGTCCGATCTCGACGGCGAGATTGCGGATGAAGGTGTCCAGCGCGGCGTCGATCGAACCGGTGGCGCCCATCATCGGGCTGCCGTGGGCGGATCCGCTGTCGAGGGCGAGGATGACGCCGGAGCCCTGGGTGACCATGTGCCGGGCGGCGGCCCGCGCGGTGATGAAGTTCGTCGTGATGCCGTCGGTGATCGGACGGACGTAGTCCTCGACCGACATCTCCACGAGCGGGATGCCCTGGATGTCGCCACGCGGGACGAGGTTGAGCGAGACGTCGAGGCTGCCCGCCTCGGCCACGACGGAAGCCGCGTGCGCGTCGACCGCGGTTTCGTCGAGGCCGTCGACGACGGCGACTTCGGCCCGTCCCCCGGTCTCCTTGATCTCGTCGGCGAGCTTCGTCAGTGCCGGTTCGTGGCGGCCGGTGAGGAAGACGCGGGCCCCGCGCGCGGCGAACTCCTTGGCGACGCCGTTGCCGATCGCCCCGCCGGCGCCGTAGATGATCGCGTTCTTGTTCTGGAGGCTCATGGGTTTCCTTCCGCGTTTGTCGGTTGCGACGGTTGAGACGCGGAAGGCACGGAGATCTCATCGGTGCTCAGGTCAGCGTCAAGGGCAGCCCGAACGCGGGGAACAGGTGCGGCTCGAAGGCGGTGATCTCGGCGACCTGCCCGTCTTCGATGCGCAGCACGTCGAGCACCTGTGCCCGGTAGATCCGGGTGCCCGGCCGCCGGACGTAGCCCGCTGCGGCAGGGAGCCCGTTGGCGACGGTCGGAAGGTGTTTCCACTCCCCGAAGTACGTCGGCGAAGCCGGATCGAGGGACTTGGCGACGAACCCGAGGAAGACGTCGCGGCCGGAGAACCACAGCGGGTTCGGCGGCATCGTGACCAGCACGTCCTCCCTGAGCAGCTCGGCCATGACCCGGCTGTCGCCGTCGGCGGTGGCGGCGGCCATGTAGCGCCGCAGGATCGCCTGCTCCTCCTCGGTCGGCCGCACGGTCCTTGCCCAGTCGGTGCGACGTTCCGGCAGGCGTTCGCGCAGCGTGGGGCGTGCGCGCTGAAGGGCGCTGGTGACCGAAGCGACGCTGGTTTCCAGCAGGTCCGCGGTTTCGGCGGCCTTCCAGCCGAGGACGTCGTTGAGGATCACCACGGCCCGCTGTTTCGGCGGGAGGTGCTGGATCGCGGCCAGGAAGACGAGCTCCATCGTTTCCCTGGTCTCGGCGATCTCCGCGGAGTCGTCCGGGAACGGCTGCAACCAGGGCAGGAACTGCGGAGGTTCGCCCTGTTCGACGTCGGGCAACGGGTCGTAGGGACGAGGGACCCGTTTGTTGCGCCGCAGGAAGTCGAGGCAGGTGTTGGTGGCGATGCGGTAGAGCCAGGCGCGGAAGCTCGACCGGCCTTCGAACCCTTCACGACCACGGGCGCCGGTGTGACGTTTTCGTCCTTGGTCCGCAGCGCCAGCTGGGCGATGCGCCGCAGCCTGCCTACATCGGAGGTGAGGGAGGTGAGATCGGCGAGGAATTCCTCCGGCGGCTGAGGCGCGAGCCGGTTCGCGACGCGGCCGACCTCGGCGATCAGGGCCTGCACGTCGGGGGCGGGGTCGCGCCGTGACCGGTAGGCCCGCTGGCGGCACGCGGCGGAACAGTAGACGGCCGCACGCCCGCGCGAATCCGCCTTCGACGGCAGCGGGCCTCCGCACATCCCGCAGGCCTTCCCGGTCACGGCTCACCTTCCCCCGAAAACGTCACCTTCGATCGAGTGACGCATTATGCGGCTCGATACCCCGGGATGTCCTCGACTCGGTGGTAGACGTCGAGCCCGCGGGACAGGGCGATGGCGACGTCCTGGTCCGCGCCGGTGGATTCGCCGGGCAGCCGCAGGACGGCGTCGCAGTGGTGCAGCAGCCGGTCGGCCGTCGGGTACATGACCTCCTTGGCGACCGGATCGGCGACGGTCTTCCCGCCCGCTCCGCGCAGCACCGGCAGCGCGACCCACTCGCCGATCATCGGCACGTGCCCGCTGCGGAAGATCGGCCAGGCGGCCTCTTCGAGCCGGGCGAGGTTGCGGGCGAGCGGTTCGGGGTCGTCGCCGGTGCCGGAACGGAACGGTCCGGCGATGAGGATCATCAGAGGTTTGCTCATGCGACGGAGCATAATGTGCAACAATCGGCAGGAACAAGGAGGAACGTGCACATGTTGGCTGCGCAGCGCCGGGACCTGCTGATGGAACGACTCAAAACCGAAGGCCGGATCGTGGCCAAGGACCTCGCCGCCGAACTCGGCGTGTCAGAGGACAGTATTCGCCGTGACCTGCGAGAACTCGCCGACGCCGGGCTCTGTCAACGCGTCTACGGCGGAGCCTTACCGGTCTCCCCCGCCACCGCGGACTACGCGACGCGTATGGCGGTCAGCGTCGCGGGCAAGGAACGGATCGCGAAACGTGCAGCAGCGTTGATCCGGCTCGGCTCGACGGTGATCCTCGACGGCGGGACGACCGCGCTCGCGCTGGCGAAGGCGCTCCCCGTCGACCTCGAAGCGAAGATCGTCACGCACAGTCCCACGGTCGCGGCCGCACTCGTCACGCATCCGAAGGTCGAGGTGTTCCTCATCGGCGGCCGGCTCTTCAAACACTCCGCAGTCACCTGCGGGGCGGCCGCGGCGGAGGCCGCGATGGGGATCAACGCCGACCTGTTCTTCCTCGGCGTCACCGGGGTGCACCCCGAAACCGGGCTCACCACCGGCGACTCCGACGAGGCCGCGATGAAACGCACGCTCGCCAAACGGGCGGCCGACACCTACGTGCTGGCCAGTTCCGAGAAGATCGGCGCGGCCTCGCCGTTCACCGTGCTCCCCCTGTCCGACGTCGCGGGCGTGATCACCGACGCGGCGCCGGACGAGCCGACGGTGAAGGAACTGGGGAAACTCGGGGTGAGCGTGCTGGGCGTCAGCCCTTCTTGACCAGCCCGCGAAGCTGCTGCCAGCGACGCTTGAGCCCCCACAGCCCGACCAGGACGATCGCCTCGCGCACGACCGAGCCGCTCATCTTCGACTGACCGACCTCGCGTTCGGTGAAGGTGATCGGCACCTCGACGACCTCGAACCCGGCGAGCGCAGTGCGGAACGCCAGGTCGATCTGGAAGCAGTAACCGCGCGAGGCGATCTCGTCGAGCGGGAGCTTCTCCAGCACCGTGCGGCGATACGCGCGGAAACCGGCGGTGATGTCCTTGATCTTCGTGCCGAGCGCGACCCGCGCGTAGAAGTTCGCCATCCACGACAGCGCCTTGCGCTGGAACGGCCAGTTCACCGTGCTGCCGCCGGGAACGTAGCGGGAGCCGATGGACAGATCCGCGTCTTCCAGGGCCGCCAGCACCCGGGGCAGATCCTCCGGCGCGTGCGAGCCGTCGGCGTCCATCTCGACGATGGTGGCGTAGTCGCGGGAAAGCCCCCAGCGGAATCCAGCGACGTACGCGGCACCGAGGCCGGCCTTCTCGGTCCGGTGCATGACGTGGATCCGCTCGTCGGCCTTCGCGAGTTCGTCGGCGACGTCACCGGTGCCGTCCGGGCTGCCGTCGTCGACGACGAGGGCGTGCACGTCCGGGAGTGCTTTGAGCAGACGTTCCAGGATCGGGCCGATGTTGTCCCGTTCGTTGTACGTCGGGACCACCACCAGCACCGGGTCGATTCCCTGGGCCCCCCGCGGCGCCTGCGCCATCCGCTTTTCCTCCGTGTTCCGGCGGGTCAGCCCGCCGCTTCCCTCGTTGCCTTGGCGGCGCTCGCGCGCCGGGTGCGGAAACGGAGTACGTACCCGCCGGTAACCCCGGCGATCGCCAGGGCCAGCAGCCCGTACTCCGTCGTCACACCGAGTAGATCCGACAGCGTAGTCTGCTGCCTCAGCGGTACGCGCCCCACCAGGGAGTCTGCGGTGAACAGGCTGGTGGAGGCCCTGATCGAACCGTCGGGCGCGACGATCGCGCTGACCCCGCTGGTGGCCGAAACGATCACCGCGCGCCCGTGCTCGACCGCCCGCAGCCGCGACATCGCCAGCTGCTGGTAGCTCATCTCCCCTGGCCCGTACCAGGCGTTGTTGGTCGGCACGACGAGCAGTTCCGCGCCGTCGGCGACCGATTCGCGGGCCGGGTAGTCGAACGCGGTCTCGTAGCAGATGAAGACGCCGACCTTGGTGCCCGCGACCGACAGCGCGGCGTTGGCGCCGTCACCCGGTGTCATGTTCGCCACGCTGTCGACGAACGGTGTCACCAGCTTCGCGACCTCGCGGGCCGGGACGTATTCGCCGAACGGGACCAGCTGCTGCTTGGCGTAGCGCTGACCGGGGCCGGTCGCCGGATCCCAGACCAGCGCGGAGTTCTGGGCGGTGCCGTCGGGCAGCCGCACCAGCGCGCCGATGATCGCCTGCGTGCCGTAGTCGCGGACCATCCGGTCGACACCGGCGTCGCCGGTGCGCATGGCCATCGCGGTCTCGGGCCACACCAGCAGATCGACCTTGGTGTTGCTCGCCTTCAGCTTCTCGAGCAGGCGGGCGCTCTCGGCGAGGTGGTTGCTCCGCAGTTCGTCGCGACGGCCTTCCAGCGCCAGGCCGATGTCCGGCGCGTTGCCCTGCACCGTGGCGACGGTGAGTTCGCCGTCCTGGGCTTCGGTGCCGATCGTCGGCCACACCGCGAGACCCGCCACCACCGGCACCAGCGTCACCGCCGCCGCGGCCACGAGGGAACGCCGCGGATCGGCGCCCCTCAGCCGCAGGCAAAGCGCCGCGAGCCCGAAACCGGTCGCCACGACGGCGAGACCGACCAGCGGTGCGCCGCCGATCGAGGCGAGTGACACGAAGGCGCCCTCGGGCTGGCTGAACGCCACCCGGCCCCACGGGAAGCCGCCGAACGGGAACCAGGCCCGCGGGGTTTCCAGCGCGATGATCACCAACGCGGCCCACAGCGGTCCGAGCGGAAGCCGCCACACCACGGTGGCGAACGCCCCGCCGAAACCGAGGTACACCGACAGCGCCATCGACAGCGCGATCCACGGCCACGGCCCGAAATCCGGGCCGAGGAAGTCCAGCAGCCACGTCAGCAGCGGCAGGAAGAACCCCATCCCGAACACGAAGGCGTACCCGAACGCGCCCCGGAACCTGCGTCCGTGCACTACGAGCGCGAAGCCGGTGAACGCCAGCGGCGCGAGCCACCACAGCGGACGCGGCGCGAAACTGAGGTACAGCGTGAAACCCGACGCCGCGGCGACGAGGAAACGCAGGAGCCAGGCGCGGGAGAACCGCTTCCGGGGCGCCGCTTCGGGGTCCGGATCGGTCACGGTCGAGGACACCCCTGAACCCTAGGCCGTGCGGGTGAACACATCGTGGATGACCTCTCCGCCGCGGACCGTGCGCAGGCACCGGGGCAGCGTCGCCCCCTCGGCCAGGTTCGGCAGCGGGGGCACCCCCGCGCGCGGGTCGGTCGACCAGCGCTGCACCCGCGAGTCCGGCGTCGCGACGACGAGATCCTCGGCGTCCCAGATCGCGTAGTGCGCGGGAGCGCCCGGGACGAGGCTGCCGGTGACACCGTCGTTCACTCCGGCGGCGCGATGTCCCGCGCGGGTGTGGGCGGTGAAGGACGCGCGAGCGGACAGCCCCGAGCCCGGCGTGCGGTGATAAGTCCCGGCGCGGACGGTGGCCCACGGGTCGACAGGCGTGACGGGAGCGTCGGAGCCGAAGGCGAGCAGAAGCCCCTCGGCGGCCATAGCGGCGAAGGGGTTGAGCTTCGGAGCCCGTTCTCCGCCGAGACGGTCGACGTACATGCCGTGCTCGCCGCCCCATTCCGCGTCGAACTGCGGCTGGACCGACGCGACCACGCCCCAGCCGGCGAGTTCCTTCGCCTGGCCGGCGTCGATCATCTCGACGTGCTCGAGCCGGTGGTGGCGAGCGGCCAGCGCTCGACGGCCGACGGTCTTCTCCGCGCGCCGGAATCCCTCGACGACCTCGGCCACGGCGGCGTCGCCGATGACGTGGAAACCGGCCTGCAGTTCGGCCTCGGTGCAGGCTGCGACGTGTTCGGCGATGGCGGCGGCGTCGAGGTAGAGCGTTCCGGTGGTGCCGTGGGCGTCGGCGTACGGCTCGTGCAGCGCGGCCGTGCGGGAGCCGAGCGCACCGTCGACGAACAGATCGCCCGCGACTCCCCTGGCGCCGAGCGCGCGGGCGGTGTCGACTCCGCCGCGCTCGCCCCAGTAGCCGACGACCTCCGGCAGTCCCGGCTCGGACGCGAGCGCGAGCAGGTCGGTGAGGTCTTCCGCACCGGAGATGTCCGGGCCCGCGCATTCGTGGACGCTCACAACACCGCGGGCGGCGGCTTCGGCGAGGAACGCACGCTGGGCCTCGCGGCGCTGCCGCGGGGTGATCGCGTCGCGCATCGCGGCCCGCACCAGGTGATGGGCGTCGCGGGTCAGCGGTCCGTCGGCCGACCAGCCCGGCGCCTCGTGCACACCGGCGGCCAGCGCGACGAGGGCGCTGGAGACGAGCGCCGAGTGGACGTCGACCCGGCTCAAGTACACCGGGGCGCCGTTCGCGGCCTCGTCGATCTCCGCGCGGCTGGGCAGCCTGCCGTCGCTCCAGCGGGATTCGTCCCAGCCGTGCGCGACCAGCACCTGGCCGGGCCGGACGGCGTCGCGGACCGCGGCCAGCAGTTCGCCCGCGCCGCGGACGTTCGCGAGGTTCAGGCCGGTGAGGTGCAGGCCGGTCGCGGTGGCGTGTACGTGCGCGTCGACGAAGGCCGGGGCGACGAAGGCGCCGTCGAGGTCGACCGGTTCGGCGTCGGGATGCAGTGCTTCGGCCGGGCCGTCCTGTCCCACCCAGACCACGATGCCGTCGGTGATCGCCATGGCGGTGGCGTCGGGAGCCGAGGGGCTGTAGATGCGCCCGCCGAGCAGGAGCGTCGTTCGCGCGTTCGTCACCCTCCTGAGTTTGCAGCGTGCGGAAGCCCACGTGACCGGCGGGTCGGCAAGATTTCGACACACCACGCAGGACAGGAATATTTACGTCTTCCGAACGATGTGACAGGATATTTTCACGCGTTTCCGACGACGAGGAGTACAAGTGACTGCGATCCAGGAACCGACCTCGCCGGTGGCCGCCTACGATCAGCCCTACGACTACACCCGGGTCGAGCTGATCGAACCCGACTGGCGCCGCTTCCCCGGCTGGCACGACGTGACCGAGGCAGAGTGGCGCGACGCGCAGTGGCAGCGAGTGCACTGCATCCGTAACGCCAAGCAGCTGCGTGCCCTGATGGGCGATCAGCTCGAGGAGCGCTTCTACGAGGACATGCTCGCCGACCAGCGCGAGATGGCCACGATGTCGATGCTCCTGCCGCCGCAGATGATCAACACGATGGCGCCCAACGCGGGCACCGACCCGGCGAAGGTGACCGAGGCCTGGTACGACGACCCGATCCGCCGCTACATGCTCCCGGTGCGCAGCGACCGCGACACCGAATGGCCGAGCCATCCGCACTCCGAGCGGGACTCGCTGCACGAGGCGGAGATGTGGGTCGTGGAGGGGCTGACCCACCGCTACCCCACCAAGGTCCTCGCCGAGATGATCTCCACCTGCCCCCAGTACTGCGGGCACTGCACTCGGATGGACCTGGTCGGCAACTCCACCGAACAGGTCGAGAAGCACAAGCTCTCGCTCAAACCGGTCGACCGCCAGGACGCGATGATCGAGTACCTGAAGAAGACCCCCGGCGTCCGTGACGTCGTGGTCTCCGGCGGTGACGTCGCGAACGTGCCGTGGCCGCAGCTGGAATCGTTCCTGATGCGGCTGATGGACATCGACACCGTCCGCGACATCCGGCTCGCCACCAAGGCGCTCGCCGCCCTGCCTCAGCACTGGATCCAGCCGAAGGTTGTCGAAGGCCTCGAACGCGTCGCCGGCACCGCGCAGCGCCGCGGCGTCAACCTCGCGATCCACACCCACGTCAACCACGCCCAGTCGGTGACCCCGCTGGTCGCGGAAGCCGCCAGGACCGCGCTCGACGTCGGCGTCCGCGACGTGCGCAACCAGGGCGTGCTGATGAAGGGCGTGAACGCGACCCCGGCCGACCTGCTGGACCTGTGCTTCGCGCTGCAGGGCGAGGCGAACATCCTGCCGTACTACTTCTATATGTGCGACATGATCCCCAACGCCGAACACTGGCGGGTTTCCGTGCACGAGGCCCAGGAACTGCAGCATGCGATCATGGGCTACCTGCCTGGCTACGCGACCCCGCGGATCGTCTGCGACGTTCCCTACGTCGGGAAGCGCTGGGTCCACCAGCTCGCCGAGTACGACCGCGAGCTCGGGATCTCGTACTGGACCAAGAACTACCGGACCGGGATCGAGCACGAGGACCCGGAAGCCTTGCAGCGTCGGTACCCGTACTACGACCCGATCTCGACGCTGCCCGAAGCCGGCCAGCGCTGGTGGCGCGAGCAGCCTCCGATGGCCTGACCGGCCAGTTCATCAGGTAAGTCCCGGAGGGGGCGTTCAGGCTCATACGAGCTTGAACGCCCCCTTTGCTTTGCTGAACGTCGATCGGTTCACGCGAACGAGTGAAAGCTCGTCGGGCTCTGTGCGGCTGCGGGGACTATGGGCGGCATCTTTGGCCGAGTGACGTGATCTGCGGAGGTTTCGTGTCGCCCGATGCACTGCATCGCACGGTTCTGGTCGTGGACGTGGAGCGATTCAGCGGCCGGAAGAACCTGGAACAGAGGACCGTGCGCAGCGCCCTCTATGCGGCCTTGGCTCACGCGCTCGGCTCGCACTGGAACACCTGCCATCGCGAAGACCGGGGCGACGGTGTGCTTCTCCTGGCGCCGGCGGAGGTTCCGAAGCGGCTGTTCGTCGAGCAGGTGCCCGGTCGCCTGGTGAAGGCCTTGAACAGGCACAACCGGGCGCACGGGACCGGCGAGCAGATCCGGCTGAGGATGGCGGTGCACGCCGGGGAGGTTCTGCTCGACGCGCACGGCGCGACCGGCGTCGCGATCAACCACACGTTCCGGTTGCTCGACGCGTCGCCACTGAAAGACGCCCTCGCCGGGTCGGCCGGCGTGCTCGCGGTGATCACCTCCGACTGGCTGTTCCGTGAAGTGGTCTGGCACAGCGCCGCCGACGAGACCCGCTATCGGCCCAAACGCATCCGGGTCAAGGAAACGGAGGCGCTGGGGTGGATCTGCCTGCCGGACGACCCGTACCCGCCCGACGTCAGCCAGGCGGAGTGGCCGGCGGACGTCTGCCCCTATCCGGGTCTGCGTGCGTTCCAACCTGACCAAGCGCGGTGGTTCTTCGGCCGCGAAGCGACCTTGTCGGTGTTGATGGACAAGATCGATCACCGCGGCGGGCCGGTCTTCGTCGTCGCACCGTCCGGCGCCGGCAAGTCGTCGCTGCTTCGAGCGGGCGTGACGACCGCGGTGGCCGACAGTGGACGCCCGTGGCTGTTGCTCACCCCGGCGAAGAAGCCCTGCGAAACACTGGCACAGCAGGTCGCGCGGCTCATCGATGACAGCGTGGACACCGTGCTCTCGGCGGTCGGATCCGATCTCGCTCTCCTGGCGAGCATGCTGCCTGACGGGACCGTCGTCGTGGTGGACCAGTTCGAAGAAGTGTTCACTCTGTGCGCCGGCGAGGCGGAGCGGCGGCGTTTCATCGCCGCGCTGATCGCGATGCGTGCCGTTCTCGGGGTGCGAGGAGACTTCTACGACCACTGCCTCGCCGACGATCAGCTCGCGAAGTTCCTGCCGGCAAGCCAGTTCAACCTCCAGGCGATGACTCCGGCGGGGTTGCGCGCGGCCATCGAGCGGCCGGCTCGGCAAATCGGCGTCGACGTGGAGCCGAGTCTGGTCGAGGTCCTCCTGCACGAGGCCGGGACGGATGCGGGCGGGCTCCCCCTGCTGGCCCACGCGTTGGCCGTCACCTGGCAGCGGCGCACGGGCGACAAGCTGACCTTGGCGGACTACGACCGGACCGGGCGGATCCAAGGCGCGATCGCGGCTACCGCGGATGAGGCCTACGCGCGGTGTTCCACGGCCGAGCAGCGCGTGATCTTCCAGCACATCCTCATGCACTTGGTCGTGGTCAGGCACGACGCGCCGCCTGCCCGGCGGCGCGCGGATCCGGCCGACCTCGTCAAGGGTTTCGACGCACCGCGGACCGCCGAGACGGTTCTCGGCTGGCTGATCGAGAAACGTCTGGTCACGCTGGACGACAACGCCGTCGAGCTTTCCCACGAAGTGTTGCTGCGGGCGTGGCCGCGGCTCGGCACCTGGATCGAGACGGGCCGCAACGATCAGGTCATCCGGCAACAGCTGATCGAGGCCGCCGAACAATGGGAACGAGAAGGGAAACCGGTCGGATCGCTGTATCGCGGCGATCGGCTGGCCGTCGCGAGGGAATGGCAATCCAGGAGTGAGCACCGCGCCGCCCTCACGCCGCTCGGAGCGGCCTTCCTCGACGCGTCGACCCGGCACGAGAGCCGACGGACAAGAGTCCGTCGAACCGCGGTCGCCATGCTGGCCGTTCTCGGCCTCGTCGCGTCCGCTGCCGCCGTCTACGCCTTCCGGCAACGCGACATCGCCCACGAACAACGTGACGCCGCGATCTTCAACAAGGTCACCGCCGAGGCGAACCGGATACGGGCCATCGACGTGTCGCTCGCGGCCCAGCTCGATCTCGTCGCCCACCGGATGCGCCCGGACGATCCGGACACGGGCACCCACTTGATCGTCGACGCGAACGCGCCGCTGTCCGCCATGGTGCCCTCGGGCAGCAAGGGCGCCGGTGTCGTGGCGTACAGCCCCGACAAGCGAACGCTGGCCACCGGCAGCGGCAGCGGTGACAGACTCGTGCGGTTGTGGAACGTCGCTGATCCGGCCCGCCCGGTGCTGCTGAACGAAACCATCAGTCACGGCGAAGCGACCCGCGCGCTCGCGTTCAGCCCGGACGGACGCACTCTGGGCACCGGCGGCGCCGACAACACGGTGCGGCTGTGGAACGTCACCGACCCAGCCCGCCCCGAGGCGCTCGGCCCGCCGATCACGGGGCACACCAAGACGATCCGGTCGCTGGCGTTCAGCCCTGACGGGCGGACGCTGGCCAGCGCGGGCGACGATCGGACCGTCCGGCTGTGGAACGTCACCGACCCCGTTCGGCACGCGGGACTCGGCCCGCCGATGGCCGGGCACACCGACACCGTCTACTCCGTGGCGTTCAGTCCTGATGGCCGGACGCTGGCCACCGGCAGCGATGACCGGACCGTGCGACTGTGGGACATCGCCGCGCCGGACCGGGCCGAACCCTTCGGGCCACCGATGACCGGACACACCGGGGCCATTCATTCGGTGGCGTTCGGTCCCGATGGACGGACGCTGGCCAGTGCGAGCAACGACCGGACGGTGCGGCTGTGGAACGTCGCCGACCCGGCTCGCCCGGTGGTACTGGGCCGGCCGATCACGGGACATGCCGGCGCGATCTGGTCGGCGGCGTTCAGTCCTGATGGCCGAACGCTGGCGACCGGCGGCGACGACTACACCGTGCGGCTGTGGGACGTCGCCGATCCCGGCCACCCCACGCCCATCGGCGCGCCGATCACCGGGCACGCCGACGGCGTCCGATCGATGGCGTTCAGCCCGGACGGCCGCGTGCTGGCCAGCGCCAGTGGCGACCGGGCGGTAAGGCTGTGGAACATCCCCGACACCGTCCTGACCGGACATACGAGCGAAGTCAAAGCGTTGGCGTTCAGCCCGGACGGGCGCGTCCTCGCTACCGGCGGCGGCGACCGGACCGTCCGGTTGTGGACGACGGCCGATCGGCGGCAACTGGGCGGACCGCTCACCGGCCACCAGGGCGACATCAACGCCTTGGCATTCAGTCCGGATGGCCGTGTCCTGGCCACGGGCGGCGGCGACCGGACCGTGCGGCTGTGGAACGTCGCCGACCCAGCCCACCCCACGCCCATCGGCGCGCCGATCACCGGGCACGCCGACGGCGTCCGATCGATGGCGTTCAGCCCGGACGGCCGCATCCTGGTCACCGGCGGCGACGTGAAGGACGAGAACGCCGCGCGATTGTGGGACGTCACCGATCCGGCCAAACCCGTGCCGCTGGCCAGGATCGTGCTCGGACCGGACGCCAACGCCTTGGCGGTGGCAATCAGCCCAGACGGAAGAACCCTGGCGACGGGCACCGAATACAGCGACGTCGCGGTGTGGTTGTGGAACATTTCCGATCCGGCCAGGCCCACGTTGCTGACCGGACCCCTCAAAGGGCACCAGGACGACATCCGCCGGGTCGCGTTCAGCCCGGATGGGCGGACCTTGGCCAGCGGCAGCGACGACGAGCAGGTGCGGCTGTGGGACGTCACCGATCCCGCGCACGCCACACCGCTCGGCGAACCCCTCGTCGGCCACACCAACCCCGTCTCGGGGGTGGCGTTCAGCCCGGATGGACAGACGCTAGCCAGCAGCAGCAGCGACAACACCGTGCGGCTCTGGCGGACAACCGACCGGACGCAGACGGGTCAGCCGCTCACCGGCCACCAGGCCGACGTCGACACGGTGGCGTTCAGCCCCGATGGCGCCACCCTCGCCACCGGCGGCCGTGACCACACCGTGCGGCTGTGGGACATGACCGTGCCCCGGGCCATCCACAGCATCTGCGCCATCACGGGGAACACCCTCACTCGCGAGATGTGGGACGAGTTCGTGTCGGCCGAGTTGCCGTACAGCCCGCCGTGTTCCTGAGCAGGTTTCGGCCTGTTCGACTCCCGCGTGCTCAGCGCGCCGGACGACGGCTCGCGGCGACGGTCAGCTGCAGGGTCACCTTCGAGCCGACCATGAGCCGGGTGGCGAGGTTCTCGTTCACACCCCAGTGGAGGCGGTTAAGCGAAACGGCGCCGGTGAAGCCGGTCCGGACACCGTCCGGGCCCGGCCTGGCGTCGACCAGTTCGACGGCGATGCGGACCGGTTTCGTGACGCCTCGGATGGTCAGGTCGCCGATGACCTCGAACCCGCTGCCGCCGACGTGCCGGACGGCGGTCGATACGAAGGCGATGACGGGATGTCCTGCCACGTCGAAGAAAGCGGTGCGCAGATGGTCGTCGCGCTTCTCGTTGCCCGTGTCGATGCTCGCGGCCTTGATGGTGAGCCGGACGGAGGACCTGGCCGGATCGTCGCCGTCGAAGTGGGCGCTGCCCTCGAATTCGTCGAAATGGCCAGGCACCCGGCTTCCCATGGTGTGCCGGGCGATGAAGGCGAGCGTCGTACCGGCGGCGTCGAGCGTGTAGTCGCCGGTCAGTTCACCGAGTGGGGTCGTTGTCGTCACGCTGGGCTCCTGGCGGGTAAGGGAAGCGTTCTCGGCATTACGACGAAACCGCCCCGCCGGATGTGAGCCGCATCCGGCGGGCATGCTATTGATAATCGCTGTTTATCAATAGACCGCAATAAAGTCTTTGTCTTCGATGATTTTGCTTCCTACCGTGAACGAATCGGCGACAGAGGCAGGGAGGAGACGTCTCATGGAGCTTCGTCACCTGCGTTACTTCGTCACCGTCGCCGAGACATGTCACTTCGGCCGGGCGGCCGAGCAGTTGCACGTCGCGCAGCCCGCGCTCTCGCACACCATCCGGCAATTAGAGGACGAACTGGGTGTCGTCCTGCTGGCCCGGACCACCCGGCAGGTCCGGGTGACGCCGGCGGGTGAGTTCTTCCTCGCCGAAGCCCGGCGCGTGCTCGCGGGGCTGGACGTGGGTGTCCGCGGGGTCCGGCGCATCGGCGAAGGCATGCTGGGCCTGCTCCGGGTCGGGTTCACCGGAACGGCGGCGTCCTCGCATCTGCCGCATCTGGCCAGGGCGCTCGCGCGGCGGGTGCCACAGGTGGAGCTGGAGATCCGCGCCGATCTGCTCACGGCCGAGCAGTGCGAACGCCTGCGCACGGGCACGTTGGGGATCGGGGTGCTCCGTCCGCCGGTCACCGGGGACGACATCGACTTCCGGGTGATCGAGAGCGAACCGCTGATCCTCGCCGTCCCGGCCGACCACCGGCTGGCCGTCGAACCCGTCGTCGCGATGGCGGATCTGCGGACCGAACCGCTCGTGACCTACGACCGGCGCAACTCGGTCGTGTACGAAGCCGTCGCGCGCAGCTGCCGCGAGGCCGGGATCACGCCCCATCAGCTGCACGAAGCCTCCGGAACCGCGGTCCTGCTGGCGCTGGTCGCAGGCGGGCTGGGAGTCGGCGTGGTCCCCGCCTCGGCCCGTGCCCTCCCCCTGGCCGGTGTCGTGTTCCGCGATCTCGCGGGAGCGGCGACCGTGGAGCTGGCGCTGGCCTGGCACCGCGAGACCCCGTCCCCGCTCGTCACGACCGTCCTCGACGCGCTCGAGGACGTCTTTCCTTCCGTCGCACCGTCCACAGGGGGGACCTGATGAAGATCACGCGAGTCGAGGCGATCCCGTTCGCCATCCCGTACCGAAAGCCGTTGAAGTTCGCTTCGGGAGAGGTGCACGTCGCCGAGCACGTCCTCGTGCGGGTGCACGCCGACAACGGCATCGTCGGCGTGGCCGAAGCACCCCCGCGGCCGTTCACCTACGGCGAGACCCAGGCGGGCATCGTCGCGGTGATCGGCTCCCTGTTCGCCCCGCAGATCGTCGGCCTCAGCCTGCTCGACCGCGAAACGGTGCACACCCGGCTTGCCCGCACGGTCGGCAACCCGACCGCGAAATCCGCCATCGACATGGCCATCTGGGACGCGCTCGGCCGCAGCCTCGACGTGTCGGTGACCGAACTGCTCGGCGGCTACACCGATCGCATGCGCGTGTCCCACATGCTCGGCTTCGACGAGCCGTCCGCGATGGTCGCCGAAGCCGAGAAGATGCGCGACACCCACGGCATCAGCACCTTCAAGGTCAAGGTCGGCCGCCGTCCCGTGTCGCTCGACACCGCCGTCGTGCGCGCGCTGCGGGAGCATTTCGGCGACGGCGTCGACCTCTACGTCGACGGCAACCGCGGCTGGACCGCCGCCGAATCCGCCCGTGCGATGCGGGAGATGGCCGACCTCGACCTGCTCTTCGCCGAGGAACTGTGCCCGGCCGACGACGTTCTCGGCAGGCGCTGGCTCGTGGGGCAGATCGGCGTTCCGTTCATCGCCGACGAATCGGCGGTGACGCCGGCCGACGTCACCCGTGAGGTGCTCGGCGGCTCCGCCACCGCGATCAGCATCAAGACCGCCCGCACCGGCTTCACCCGTTCGCAGCGCACGCATCACCTCGCCGAGGGACTCGGCCTGGAGGTCGTGATGGGCAACCAGATCGACGGCCAGCTCGGCTCGCTGTGCACGGTCGCGTTCGGCTCGGCCTACGAGCTGACGTCCCGGCGTCCCGGCGAGCTGTCGAACTTCCTCGACATGAGCGACGACCTGCTCACCGAGCCGCTGCGCATCACCGACGGCGAACTCACCGTCCGTCCCGGTGCCGGCCTCGGTGCCGAGATCGATCCCGAAAAGCTCCGGCGTTACCGCCAGGACCACTGACGCCCACCACGAATCAAGGAGGATTCATGACCGCCATCCACGAGACGGCCACCGCGGCCGCGTCCGGCGCCAACGCGACCGAACGGTTCAAGAGCGACAAGTTCGCCGGGGTCGCCGGGACGCCCAAGGAACGGGTCAGCCTGCTGGCTCGCGAGGTGCTGGAGGCCGTGCACGGCACGATCCGGAAGCACAAGGTCACCTACGACGAGTACAACGCGCTCAAAGCGTGGCTGATCAGCGTGGGCGAGGACGGCGAGTGGCCGCTGTTCCTCGACGTGTGGGTGGAGCACGTCGTCGAAGAGGTCGCGACCGAGCACCGTGAGGGCAACAAGGGCACCATCGAAGGTCCGTACTACGTGCCCGACGCGCCCGAGCAGGGCGCCCGCGGTTCGGTCCCGATGCGCGAGGACGAGTCCGGTACGCCGCTCGTCTGGACCGGCCGGGTCACCTCGACCGACGGATCCGCGCTCGCGGGAGCGAAGGTCGAGCTGTGGCACGCCGACGCCGACGGCTTCTACTCCCAGTTCGCGCCGAACATCCCGGAGTGGAACCTGCGCGCGAGCTTCACCGCCGATGACGACGGCCGGTTCGAGATCCACACCGTGCGCCCCGCCCCGTACCAGATCCCGACCGACGGCGCCTGCGGCAAGCTCATCGCCGCGGCGGGCTGGCACGCGTGGCGTCCGGCGCATCTGCACGTCAAGGTTTCCGCGCCCGGCCACGAACTGCTCACCGCGCAGCTGTACTTCCCCGGCGACGAGCACAACGACGACGACATCGCTTCGGCGGTCAAACCGGAACTGGTGCTGGACCCGCGTCCGTCGGGCGACGGCGAGGCCATCGAGTACGGCTTCGTCCTCGACCCCGAACGTTCCTGACCCGAATGTCCTTTTTGGAGTGATCGATGCTTTACCACGTTCGCATGGACGTTCGCCTGCCGCCGGACCTCGATCCGGCGGAACGGACCGACATCATCGCGCGGGAAAAGGCGTACAGCCAGCGGCTGCAACGCGAAGGAAAGTGGCCGCAGATCTGGCGGATCGCGGGCGAATACGCGAACTTCTCGATCCTCGACGTCGCGGATCACGACGAGCTGCATACGCTTTTGTCCGGTTTGCCGTTGTTTCCCTATATGGACATCGAAGTCACGCCCTTGGCAGCGCATCCGTCGAAAGTCACGGGCTGAGGGTGCCGGACCGGCTGCGGACGGTCACGCGGCGGCCGGATCGGCCCGTTTTCCCCTGTCTCGCAGCGAAAGCGGATTAGCCTGCCGCAGTGGACGGTCAGCCTGGGACGAACCTGCTCGGAGAACTGCGGCGTGTGGCCGGACTGACGCAGGAGGAGCTGGCGGAACGCACCGGGCTGACGGTGCGCGGGATCAGCAACATCGAACGCGGCCGTGTCGCCCGGCCGCGGCGACGGTCGCTGGAGGCCCTGGCCCGCGGGCTGGGGCTGCGGAACGACCAGATCGCCGGATTCGTGCGGCATTACCTGCCGGACGCCGACCCCGCTCCGCGACCGGCCAGTGCGCCGTCTTCGGCTTCCGTGCCCGCCCAACTGCCGTCCGGCAGCACGTCGTTCACCGGACGGCGTGACGAGCTCGCGACACTCGACGACCTGGCCGCCGGCCGTGACCGGGCCGTGGTCGTCGCCGTCCTCGAAGGTATGGGCGGGGTGGGCAAGACGTCGCTGGCCGTGCACTGGGCGCAGTCGGTGCGCGCGGAGTTCCCGGACGGTCAGCTGTTCGCGAACCTGCGTGGCTACGGCCCGGGCGCGCCTGCCGACCCGGCCGAGGTGCTGCATTCGTTCCTGCGCGCGTTCGGCGTGCCGGGCGCGGAGGTGCCGGCGGATCTCGACGGCCGTTCGGCATTGCTGCGCAGCGTGCTGGCAACACGTTCGGTGCTCGTCGTCCTCGACAACGCGCGGTCCGCGGACCAGGTCCGGCCGCTGCTGCCCGGGCACACCGGCTGCGTCGTGGTCGTGACGACCCGCTCGACGTTGCAGGGGCTGGCGGTCAGCGACGACGCTCACCGGGTCACCGTGCCACCGCTCGACGAACACGAGTCGGTCGCGCTGCTCGGCCGGTTCACCGGCAGGGCCCGGCTCGGCGCCGACGAGACCGCGCTCGCCGAGGTCGTGTCCGGCTGCAGCGGGCTGCCGCTCGCGCTGCGGATCGTCGGCGAACGGCTGGCGCACGACCGCGGCCTGGCGGAGGTGGCCGCGGCGATGCGGTCGACGAACGACCGGCTCGACGCGTTCACCACGGAGGAGGCGAGGACGTCGCTGCCGGCGGTGTTGTCGTGGTCGTACGAAGCACTGCCTGGCGACGTCGCGAGTGCGTTGCGGCTGCTGGGTCTGCACCCCGGGCAGCACTGGGACGCGACCGCCGCGGAGGTGTTGCTGGACGCCGACGCGGCCGAGACGCGGCGGTTGCTGCGGGCGCTGGTGGCAGGGCATCTTCTGGAGCACCGGGTGGACGGCCGTCACGAGTTCCACGACCTGGTCCGCGACTACGCGCGCAGCCTCGCCGATCGTCGGCGGCCGGCCGCGATGCGCCGTCTCGCCGGGCATTACCTGTCCGGCGCGGCCGCCGCCGCGGACGCGATCGCGGCGAGGGATCCGAACCGGCGGCCGCTTCTGACCCCGGAGGTCGGCGGCCGGACGTTCGAGAGTCCCGAGGAGGCGGCTGCCTGGCTGGCCCTTGAGCTGCCCACGCTGCTCGCGATCGCCGAGGAGTCGGCGGGCGCGGGCGGCACCGCGTACGCCCGCGACCTGTCCACCGTGCTGTGGCAGGCACTGCGGCTCCACGGCCACTACGACGCCTTGCACACGCTGCACGGCTTCGCGCTCGCCGAGGCACGACGGGCCGGGGACCCGTTCGGCGAACAGCAGGCGCTGACCGACGTGGCCGCCATCTGCGCCCGCGTCGGCCGGTACGACGAAGCCGTCGAGAGGCTCACCGCCTGCCTCGAAGTACCGGGCAGCCGGACCGCGACCGCCCGCGCGCTCACCACGTTGGGCACGGTGTACGCCCAACTGGGCCGGTACCCGGAAGCGGCCCGGCACCTCCGGGAGGCCGTCGAACTGGCCCGCGAGGTCGGCGACACGCTCAACGAAGGCCGGGCGTACGGCAATCTCGGGTTCGTCCACGAGCATCTGGGCGAGCTGGACGCCGCCTTGGGGAGTTATCAGCGGGGGCTGGACATCGCGGAGCGGATCGGCGACAACGCGGCCGTCGCGATCTCCCTGCACAACCTCGGCGACGTCTACCGGGCGCTCGGCCGCTACGAGGAAGCACGTGAGCACCTCGACCGGTCGCTGATCGTGAGCCGGGCGGCGGGCCACCGCGAGGCCGAGGGCTACGCGCTGGTGTATCTCGGGCTGGTGCACCTGCACCTCGGCGACCCGGTGACCGGGCGCGAGTACGAGGAGCAGGCGCTCGAAATCGCCGCCGCGACCGGTATCCGTCCGCTGGAAACGCTGGCGCACAACGGCTTGGGCGACAACGCCCGGGCAGGCGGCGACCGTGCGGCGGCTTTGGCGCACTACCTGCGGGCCCGCGACGTCGCCCAGCTGACCAGCGAGCAGCACGAGGAAGCGCGGGCGCTGGACGGCATCGCGGCGACCTACGAGGACGCCGGCGAGACCGAAAAGGCCCGTCCGTACCGCCATCGCGCACGGGCCCTCTACGACGCCATGGGCATCCCCGGCTGAGCGATGAGCGATCACGCGTGATCAGAAAGCGCACACGCGTGATTGGAAGCGGAACTCGCGTGATTAGACGGCGAACACGATGATCGCTGCCCAATCACGCGAGATCGCCGTCTGATCACGGATGATCGCCGTTCAATCACGCGAGTCACGTCTTCGATCGCGGTCCGTGTGCCTGTGGTTCCGGTTGGTGAGCGGGGTTCGCCGACCGGAACTTCCGGCGTCGAAGTTCCGGTCGGTTGTTCATGGACCGTGCCGGTCCGGCCCCAGTTGAATCGGCCGAGGTCCACTTCGGACCGACTGGGGCGTAAAGGAGTTCGGCGGAGTTGCGGGCAGAACTGGGCAGGGCCGGCCGGGTACACGAGGCGTTCGAGGACCAGGCGGGCCGGACCCCGCACCGCGTGGCGGTCGTCGCCGGAGACCGGCGGACGACTTACCGGGAACTGGACGAGGCCGCGAACGCCGTGGCGCACGCGCTGCTGGAACGCGGGATGTCGCGCGGCGCCCTGGTCGGTGTGCGCCTGCGTCGCGGACCGTGGCTGGTGCCGGTACTGCTCGGCGTGCTGAAGGCGGGTTGCGCGTACGTGCCGCTCGACCCGGCCGCCCCGCGTGCGGCGGTCGCCGACATCGTCGAGGACTCTGGGCTGCGGCTGGTCGTGGTGGACGAACCCGGCGCGGACGAACCGGTTCCGGTCCTCGCCGTCGCGGACATCGACGTCACGCGCACCACCTCCCCCGGCGTCACCGGCGCGGATTCGGACCTCGCTTACGTGATCTACACGTCCGGCTCGACCGGACGGCCCAAGGGCGTCGAAGTCGAGCACCGCAACGTGCTCGCGTTGCTGCGCTGGGCGGCCGCCACCTACTCCGACGACGAACTGCGGGGCGTGCTCGGCGCCGCCTCGGTGTGTTTCGACGCGTCGGTCGCCGAGTTGTTCCCGCCGTTGGTCACCGGCGGGAGCCTCGTCCTCGCCGAGAATCTGCTGGCGCTGCCCGGTCTTCGCGACGAAGTCACGTTCGTGCAAGGCGTCCCGTCCGTGCTCGCCGTCCTGGCCCGCACGCCGCTGCCGCCTTCGGTTCGGACCGTCGCCATCGCCGGCGAACCGCTGAGCCGCGCGCTCGTCGACCGGATCCACCGCAACGACGGTGTCCGGCGGATCGTCAACTGCTACGGCCCGACCGAGGCAACCGTCAACTGTTCGTCGTACGAGGTCGGCCGCGGCGAACGGACCGACCCGCCGATCGGGACCCCGTTGCCCGGCGCGGAATTCTCCGTACGCGACCGGGACGGCCGTCCACTCGGTGACGGCGAAACCGGCGAGCTCTGGGTCAGCGGCGCGCTCGTGACCCGGGGTTACCTCGGACGGCCCGAGCTCACCGCGAGCAAGTACGTGACCGAGGACGGCGTCCGGCACTATCGCACCGGCGACCTCGTCCGGCGGCAGGACGGCGTCTACCACTTCGCGGGCCGTGTCGACGACCAGGTGAAGGTCCGCGGGTTCCGGGTCGAACCCGGCCAGGTGCAGGCCGTGCTGCTGACCCATCCCGCGGTCGGCAACGCGGTCGTACTCGCGCCGGCCGACGAATCCGGGGAACGACGGCTGATCGGGTTCGCCGAACCGGACGGCGATCGGCCGACCGAAGCGGAATTGCTCGCCTGGCTGCGCGCACGACTGCCCAGACACCTCGTCCCGTCCCGGATCGCCGTACTCGACGCGATCCCGCTCGGCACCACCGGAAAGGCCAACCGGGTGGCACTGGCGGCCTGGGTGTTCGATCGCGACGCCTCGGCCGAGTTCGTCGCTCCCCGCACCGACACCGAGCGCCTGGTCGCCGAAGCCGTCACGGCGGCCTTCGGGCTGGCGGACATCGGCGTGCACGACCGGTTCACCGATTCCGGCGGTCACTCGCTCGCCGCGGCGCGAGCGGTGGCGCGGCTGCGCGAAACCACCCACCGTGTGATCAGCCTGGAGGACTTCCTCACCGACGGCACGGTGGCCACCGTCGCGCGGCGGCTCGACGAAGCCCCGGTCGTCGAACCGGCGGCGGAACCGGTCAGCGACCCGCGTCGCGAGGTCTTCCCGCTCACCCACACGCAACGCGACCTGTGGACCCTCGCCCAGCTCAGCCCGACGGGCACCGCCACGACGGCCGCCTGGCGCCTGCGTCACCAGGGCCCGTTCTCACGCGAGGCGATCCAGAGCGCGGCGGACGCGCTGGTGGCCCGGCATCACGCGCTGCGCGGCACGGTCCAGGATCACGACGGCGAGCCGCGGTTCGTCATCGGCCCTCCGGCCCCGGTTCCTCTCGAGGTCCTCCAGGCAGGTGAGGAATCGGCCGCGGCGCGGCACGCGTTCGACCTGCGCACCGAATCCCCGTTGCTGCGGATCACGGCGCTCCGGGTCGCCGACGAAGTCACCGAGCTGATCGTCGTTTCCGACCACATCGCCACCGACGGCGTCTCGATCGGTGAGCTCATGACCGGTCTGGCGGGGGCGGACGCGCCGGAGCCGGGGGCGCAGATCGGCGACGTCGCCCTCCGCGAACAGGCACTCGTGCGGGATGACCGGCTGACGCGGTACTGGTCGGCCGAACTGGCGGGAGCGGTCCCTCCCGACGCGCTCTTCGACCGGCCCGTCCCCGGAACGCAGCGGTTCCTCGGCGAGCGGGTGACCGTTCCCTTGCCCGAAACCCTGCGCACGGCGGTGGACCGGCTCGCCTCGACCTCGGGGGTCACGCCCTTCGCGGTCTATCTGTCCGCGCTGGGCGTGCTGACCGGTTCGCTGGTGAACGGCTCGGACGTCCTTCTCGGGACGGCCGCGGCGCGGCGGGATTCCGCCGATCTCACCCATACGGTCGGCCCGCTGGTGGAGGTGCTCCCCGTCCGGCTGCGCCCGGATCCGGCTGGTTCGTTCCGCGACCTGCTGCGCTCCGCCATGACGACCACCGTGCGGGCCATCGACCACCGCGGCCTGTCATCGGGCGAGCTCACCGAACTCTGGGGCGGCGACCGTCCGGCCGGGATGCCGCTCACCCCGGTGTCGCTTTCCGTGCAGCCCGCCGGGCTGCCGGTGTCGGTACACGGGCCGGGCACCCGGCTCGACCTGCTCGGCGAACTGCCCACCGGCGGCAGCCACGCCCCGCTGACGGTCTTCGTCAACGAGCACGTCGACGGCGGTGAGCTGATCCTCGAGCACGATCCGGCGTTGCTCTCCCCCGCCCGTGCGCAGTGGTTCACCCGGTCCCTGTTGCACATCCTGCGGTCCGCACTGTCCACTCCGGACGCCGAATTGTCCACTTTGGACCTGATCAGCGACGACGAACGCGCGGAGCTCACGGAATGGGGCACCGGCGCCCCGCTGCCACCGTCCGACGCGGTCAGCGTCCCGGACGCGGTCCTGCGCCACGCCGAACGCGCACCGGACGCGCTCGCGGTGTCCACGCTGACCTACCGCGAGCTGGTCGCCCATGCCGACCGGGTCGCCCGTGCCCTGGTCGCGGCGGGCGTCCGGCGAGGAGACGCGGTCGGGGTTTGCCTGCCCCGCGACGAACTGCTCCCCGCGATGCTGCTGGCCGTGTGGCGGGCGGGTGCCGGGTATCTGCCGCTGGACCCCGACCTGCCGCCCGCACGGCTCGCCCAGCTCGTCACCGAGGCGGGTGTGGAGGTCGTCCTCACGCGCGGAAGCACCCGCGACGTCGCCTTGCCGGGCACGGTGCTCGACGCCGATTCGGTCCCCGACGCCGAGGCGGAGCTGGTCGTGCCGAGCGGTGACTCGCTGGCCTACGTGCTCTACACGTCCGGCTCGACCGGACGGCCGAAGGGCGTCGAGGTGACGCATGCGAACCTGCACGCCTTCGTCCGATCGCGCCGGCTGTCCCACGGCATCGCGCCGGGCGACACCGTGGCGGCGATCGCACCCTTGGCGTTCGACGTCTCCGTGGAAGAACTGTGGTGGCCGCTCGCCTCGGGCGCACGGTGCGTGATCGCCGACCGCGACCAGGCCGTCGACGGCCATCAGCTCGCCCGGTGGATCACCGAAAACGGCGTCACCGTCGCCGATCTGACGCCGACGAGCCTGCGGATGCTGCTCGCGGCGGACTGGCCGGGCGACCCGTCCTTGCGGCTGCTGCTCGGCGGTGAAGCGCTCGACACCGACCTCGCCGCACGGGTGTTGCCGCTGGTGGGCGAGCTGTGGAACGGGTACGGCCCGACGGAAGCGACGGTGGCGGCGACCGCGCACCGCGTCACGCCCGGCGACACCTGGGTGCCGATCGGCGGACCGACGCCCGGCGCCCGCCTGTCCGTACGCGACGTCGGTGGCAGACCCGTTCCGGCGGGTGCGATCGGCGAGCTGTGGATCGGTGGGAGCGGCGTCGCGCGCGGCTACCGCGGGCACCCGGAGCCGGCCGCGTTCGTCACCGAGGAGGACGGCCGCTGGTACCGGACGGGCGACCTCGTCCGATGGCGGCCGGAGGGCACGTTGGAGTTCCTCGGTCGCGCCGACGATCAGGTGAAGGTGCGCGGCAACCGCTTCGAGCTCGGCGAGATCGAGGCCGCCCTGCGGTCACTGTCCGATGTGGACGACGCGGCGGTCGCGGTGATCGCGGACGGCGTCGACGCCCACCTGGCCGGGTACCTCACGCCGGCGTCAGCGGACCCGTCGGCCGCCCAGCGACACGTCGGGCGGCTGCTGCCGGGATACATGGTGCCGAGCCGCTGGCTGACGCTCGATGCGCTTCCGTTGCTGCCCAACGGGAAGCTTGACCGGCGTGGGTTGCCTTCGGTGCCGTCCGCCACGGCCGCCGCGGCGGCTCCGCTCTCGGCGGACGAGGAAGTGGTCGCCGAGGTCTGGCGATCCTGCCTGGACGTCGGCGAGATCGGCCCGGACAGCGATTTCTTCGCCCTCGGCGGCCGGTCCCTGGCGGCGACGCGGGTGGTGGGGACGCTGCGTGAGCGGGCGGTCCGCCGGATCACCGTGCGGACGCTGTTCGACCATCCGGTGCTGTCGGACTTCACCGCCCAGCTGGGCGGCCTGCGCGCGGAACCGGCGGGTCCGGTCGAAGAACTGGTGGCGGTCGTCTGGGCCCAGACGCTGGGCCACGACCGGGTCGGCGCGCTGGACGACTTCCCGTCACTCGGCGGCGATGCGGCGAAGGCCGCCCAGGTGGCGGACCGCCTGTCGGCGGCGCTCGGTTTCCCGATCCCGGCGGGGAGCGTGCTGGAGCACCCGGTCTTGCGCGAGTTCGCCAAGGCATTGAACGCCATGGCCATGACGGCCCTCGAATCCGTGCCCACGGGCGGCACGGCATGACCATCGACCAAAGGCACCACATGACCGCGGCACCGCACCTTCCCAGCCTTCTCGCGCAGCGCGCCGCAGCCGCCTTGCGCGGCGACACCACTGAGCGCCCCACGCCGCTCTCCCCCGCGCAAGCCCGGCTGTGGTTCCTCGCCCGCTTCGAACCCGACGGGCACGCCTACAACATCCCCGTCACCCTCGAACTCACCGGGCCCGTCGACACCACCGCGCTCCTCGCCGCCGTCCGGGACGTCGCACGGCGGCACGTCGTCCTCCGCAGTGTCCATCGGGAGATCGACGGCGAACCCCGCGCCGTTCCCCGGTCCGCCGACGACGTTCCAGTGTCCACTGTGGACGTCCTTGGCACGGAAGCCGACCGGCCATTCGCCCTCGCCGACGAGCCGCCCATGCGGGCCACGCTCTTCCAGGCCGCGGAAGACCGCCACCTGCTGGAACTGACCTTCCACCACATCGCCATGGACGCCGCCTCGGTCGACGTCGTGCTCGAAGATCTCGCCGCCTGCTATGCCGCCAGGCTCGGCCTCCGTCCCGCGCCCGAGCCGCCGGACCGCCAGTACGCGGACTTCACGCCTCCCCAGCCGCACGAGGACGACCTGGCCTGGTGGTGCCGGCAGCTCGCCGGGACCGGGGTGCTGGAACTACCCGTCGACCGGCCGCGTCCCGTCGTCGCCTCCGGCGAGGGCGCCGAGGTGCCCGTCGAGATCCCGCCGGCGCTCACCGACCGGATCCAGGACGTCGCCAGGGAGACCGGCTGCACGCCTTTCGCCGTCCTGCTCGCCTGCTGGCAGGCACTGCTCGGACGTCTCGCGGGCACAGACGACGTCGCGGTCGGCGTTCCGGAATCGGGACGGCGGCAGCCCGGGTCGGAACGAGTCGTCGGCTGCTTCGTCGACACCCTCGTGCTGCGCACCGATCTCTCCGGCGTCACCACCGGCCGCAGCCTGCTCTCCGCCGTCCGCGACACCGTGCTCGACGCCTTCTCGCACCCGGACGTGCCCTTCGAGCGCATCGTCGAACGGCTCGCGCCCGAGCGGAGCCTCGACGCCTCGCCGATCTTCCAGGTCATGCTCAACGTCCTCGACGACCCGCCGGGTACGCCCGAGTGGCCCGGGCTCGACGCGCGGGTGCTCCCGGCGCCGGTGCGCGGCGTCAAATTCGATCTGAATCTCGCACTGTCCCAAGTGGACGGTGTCTACCGCGGTGGGCTGTCCTTCCGCACGGACCTGTTCGATCCTGGCACGGCCGAACGGATCGCCCGGTGGTTCGTCGCGCTCCTCGACGGCGTCACCGCCGACCTCGACCGGCCGGTCGCCGGCGTCCCCCTCGAAACGGTGACCGGTCCCGTGCTCGCCGGGCCCGCACCGGAAACCGCCGAGTACCCGCCGGTGCACGTGCTCATCGAGCGGACCGCCGACCGCGTCCCGGACGCCGTCGCCGTGGTCGGCGGGAGCGGTTCGCTGACCTACCGGCAGCTCGACGAGCGGGCCAACCGGCTCGCGCATCGGCTCCGTGAACTGGGGGTGACCGCGGACGAACCGGTCGGGATGTTGCTGGAGCAGGGCACCGACGTCGCGGTCGCGGTGCTCGGCATCATGAAGGCGGGCGGGGCGTACCTGCCGATGGACACCACCTACCCGCCGTCGCGCGTGGCCGCCATCCTTCGCACCGCGAAGGCCCGGATCCTGCTCGTCCAGCCAGGTCTGGACGTCACCGTTCCCGACGTCACCGTCCTGACCGTCGACGACGCCGTCGCGGGGCAGCCCGCCACACGGCCGGACGTCGCAGTGGCGGGACACGATCTGATCCACGTGATCTTCACTTCCGGTTCGACCGGCTCTCCCAAGGGCGTCGCGGTCGAGCACCGCAATGTCGCGCACTACCTCGCCGGGATGCTGCCCCGGCTCGGCGACGTGGCGGGCGCGTCGTTCGCAGTGGTCTCCACGCCTGCGGCCGACTTCGGCCTGACCTGCGTGTACGGCGCGCTCACCACCGGCGGCACGGTGCATCTGGTCGAGCGGGACACCGCGATGGATCCGGAGGCGTTCGCCGGCTATCTGGCGGAGCATCCGGTCGACGTGCTCAAGTGCGTGCCCAGTCACCTGGAACTCCTGGCGCGTCACGGAGATCTGGCCTCGGTGCTGCCGCGCGCGTTGCTCATCCTGGCGGGCGAGGCCTGCCCCTGGTCACTGGTCGAACGTGCCGAAGCGGCCCGTCCCGGGCTGCGCGTGCAGAGCCACTACGGGCACACCGAGAGCACGATGATCTCGATGACCTGCGACGTGGCCGCCATCCCCGGCCACGACCGCCACGGCTACGTACCGCTCGGCACGCCGCTGCCCGGCGTGGTCGGCTACCTCGTCGACCGCACCGGTGCGGTGGTGCCGCCCGGGATGACCGGCGAGCTGGTGATCGGCGGTCCGCAGATCACGCGTGGCTATCTCGGCGACGACACCCAGACCGCCGACCGGTTCCGGCCGGATCCGCTCGGCGCGGGTGTCCGGTGCTTCCGCAGCGGGGATCTGCTGCGTGTGCGCGCCGACGGCACCGTGCAGTTCCGCGGCCGGGCCGACGACCAGGTGAAGGTCCGCGGCAACCGGGTCGAGCTCGGCGAGGTCACCGCGGCACTGCGGGACGTCGACGGCGTTGCCGAGGCCGTCGTGCTGCCGATGGGCGACGGCCTCGACCGGCGCCTGGCCGCTTGGCTCGTCGGACCAGGGCTCGACGTGGCGACCGTACGCCGGACACTGCGGGAACGGCTGCCGGACTACATGGTTCCCGCCTCGCTGACCGTGCTGGATCGCTTGCCGCTCAACGCGAACGGCAAGATCGACCGCGCCGCGCTGCCCCAGGCATCCGCGCCCGCCCCGGCGGTGCGCCGCCCGGTCGCCACCCCGGCGGAACGGCTGGTCGCCCGCGTCTGGACGGAGGTCCTCGACCGGTCCGATGTCGGCGCGGACGACGATTTCTTCGCCGTGGGCGGCCATTCGTTCGCCGCGGTCCGGGTCGCCGGACGGCTCGGTGAGGCGTTGCACCGGGAGGTGTCGGTGCGGACGCTGTTCGAGTACCCGGTGCTCGCGGATCTGGCCGCGGTGCTGGAGGCCGACACCGGCGGGGTGTCCGGCGGCGCGCCGATCCCCGTGCGCCCCGATCCCGAGGCTCCGGCTCCGCTGTCTTCGGCGCAGGCCCGGCTATGGTTCCTCGATTTGTTGGAGCCCGGATCCGCCTACAACAGGGACATCGTGCTGCGCCTGCGCGGCGAACTGGACACCGACGCCCTGGCCCGCGCGGTGCGTGAGGTCGCGACCAGGCACGTGGTGCTGCGCAGCGTGATCGAAGACCGCGACGGCACCCCGATGGCCGTCCCGCTGCCGTCAGACGCGATCGAACTGTCCATTGTGGATGTAGATGACGTCGTGGCCGCGTATCGGGCCGAGGTGGAACGGCCCTTCGCGCTCGACCGTGAGCCACCATGGCGGGCGAAGCTGTTCCGCGTCGCCGACGACGACCACGTCCTGGCGATCACCATCCACCACATCGCCACCGACAACTGGTCGCGGGGCATCATCGGCACCGACCTCGCGGACGCCTACAGCGGCCGGACGCAGAAGCCGGTTCCCGTGCAGTACGCGGATTACGCGGCCTGGCAGGCCACGCGGCAACGTCCGGAAGACCTCGACTGGTGGTGCGAACGTCTCGCCGGGCTTCCGCCCCTGCTCACTCTGCCCACCGACCGGCTGCGGCCGCCGGTGGCCGCCTGGTCCGGCGGGCACGTCCGCTACACGCTCTCCGCCGGTCTCACCGCGACGCTCCGCCGTGTCGCCGGCGAGACGGGCACGACCCCGTTCATGGTGCTGCTCGCCGGCTGGCAGGTCCTGCTCGGCAGGCTCGCAGGCGCCGACGACGTCGCCATCGGTGTGCCGGAGGCCGGACGCCACCATTCGGGCGTCGAAGCCACGGTCGGCTGCTTCGTCAACACGCTCGTGCTGCGCACCGATCTGGGTGGCGATCCGACCGTGCGCGAACTCCTCGGCCGGGTCCGGGAGACCGTGCTCGGCGCGTTCGCGCACGCGGAAACGCCATTGGAAGCGATCATCGAGCGGCTCAGACCGGACCGCACGATGTCCGCGACGCCGCTGTTCCAGGTGCTGCTCAACGTCCTCGACCAGCCCGCGCCGGAACCGGTCATCCCCGGTCTCGACGTCACGCCGCTGCCCTCGGCCACCGAACGCGTGAAATTCGACCTCAGCATGGCGCTGGTCAACGACGGCGACACCTACTCGGGCGAACTCGCCTACCGGACCGATCTGTTCGACGCCTCGACCGCCGAACGGATCGTCGCGGACTTCCAGGACCTGCTCGAAGTCCTTCTGTCCGATGTGGACGCCACGGTCGGCGTCACGGTCGTCCCCGGCGAAACGGTCGTCCCCGCCGCGGCGAAGCGAGGAGGCGGCGTCCCGGCGACACCGTCCGAGCGGCGGGTCGCCCAGGTGTGGGCGCAGGTGCTCGAGGTGCCCGAGGTCGGCGTCGACGACGACTTCTTCGCACTCGGCGGGCATTCGTTCACCGCGGTGCGCGCGGTGCGGTTGCTCGACGAGCGGTTGCGCGTCATCGACCTGTTCCTGCGCCCGACCGTCCGCGAACTGGCCGCCTACCTCGACGCGGGCGAGGAGACCGGCGGCATGCTCCACCGTCTTTCCCCGGCGCGGGCGGACGCGGCGGAGGTGACGTTGATCTGCGTGCCGTACGGCGGCGCCTCGGCCGCGGTGTTCCAGCCCCTGGCCAACGAACTGGACGGCGTCGACGTCCGCGCGGTCGAACTGCCCGGCCACGACGTCGCCCGTCCGGACGAGGAATTCGGCACGATCGACGAGATCGTGGCCGCCCTCGCGGACGAGATCGGCCGGACGGTCACCGGGCCCGTCGCGGTCTACGGGCACTGCGTCGGCTCGGCGGTCGCCACGGCGCTGGCCGCGCGGCTGGAGGCCGACGGCCGGACCGTCCTGGGCGTGGTAGTCGCGGGCAGCTTCCCGGCCGCCCGTCTGCCGGGCCGTCTCTCCGCCTGGCTGCAACGGAAGTTCCCGCGCGAGCGGTGGGTGTCCGACCGGCTCTACCGCGACACGCTCCGCGCGGGCGGTGGCCTTCTCGACGACATGGACGAGAAGGCGAGCACCGCGATGCTGCGGGGCCTGCGGCACGACGCCGCGCAGGCCCAGGCCTGGTTCGGCCGCGAACTCGGCACCGAGACCCGGCTGTCCGCGCCGATCCTGTGCGTGGTCGGGGCGAGCGACCCGGCGACCGAGCTGTACCGGGAACGCCACCGGGAATGGGGTGCCTTCGCCGACCGCGTCGACCTCGCCGTCCTCCCGAAGGCGGGCCACTACTTCCTTCGCCACCAGGCCGCGGAGGTGGCCGCCATTCTGCGGACGCGGCTCACCCAGTGGGCCGCAGGGGAACTGCCGCCGCGGGTGGACGACGTCCCGGTGGCCGCCGGCCGCCGCGGGCTGCGGGCCTTCTACACGGTCGCCGGTGGCCAGGCGATGTCGATGATCGGCAACGAACTCAGCTCGTTCGCCCTCGGTGTCTGGGCCTACCAACGCAGCGGGCGGGTGTTCGACCTCGCGCTCGTGGTGCTATTGGCCCGGCTGCCGAGCATGCTGCTGACCCCGGTCGGCGGCGCGCTGGCCGACCGGTTCGACCGCCGCCGGATCATGCTGGCCTGCGATCTGGTGAGCGGGGCGGCGATGGTCGCGCTCGCCGTCCTCGTCGCGCTCGGGCGGTTGGACCTGCCGACGGTCTGCGTGATCGTCGGGGTGACGTCGCTGGCGTCGGCGTTCCACCGGCCCGCGTACCTCGCCGCGATCGCCCAGCTGGTGCCGAAGCCGTACCTGCCGCAGGCGAACGCGCTGGCCGATATCGGGATCGGGCTCGGCACCGTGCTCGGCCCGATCCTCGGCGGTGTCCTCATGGGACTGTCCGGCCTGACGTCGGTCGTCGTGGTCGACGCCGCGACCTTCGCCGTCGGTGTGGTGACGCTCCTGGCCGTGCGCTTCCCCGACCGGCTCTTCTTCACCCGGCAGGAACCGTTCCGCAAGGCGCTCACCGGCGGCTTCCTGTTCGTGCTGCGCCGCAAACCCCTGCTGGCGATGGTCGGCTATTTCGCCGTGGTCAACTACTTCACCGCGCTGATGTGGGTGGTCATCACGCCGCTGGTGCTGTCGATCGGGACACCCGGCGAGCTCGGGTTCGTCAGCGCCGCCGGTGGTGTCGGTGCCGCGGTGGGAGCCGTGGTGGTGATCTGGTGGGGCGGAACGAAACGCCGGGCCACCGGGATGATCGGGTTCGTCATCGGCTCCGGTCTCGGGGTGCTGCTGATGGGGGTCTGGCCGTCGGCGCTGGTCATCGCGGCGGGCCTGTTCATCCGGCTGGCCTGTATGAGCATCGGCAACGCGCACTGGCTGTCGATCATCCAGACGAAGGTCGGCCAGCATCTGCAGGGCCGGGTGCTCGCGATCAACGTCATGCTGGCCACGGCCATGTCGCCGCTCGGGTTCCTCACCGCCGGCGCGCTGTCCGACTGGTTCGGCCCGCTCGCCCGCGGGTTCGGCGCGCTGGATCCGGTCACGGCCAACGATGCCCACGCCGGGGTCGCCGCGCTGATGGTGTTCTCCGGGATCGCCCTGGTCGTCTGGGGTGTGCTCGGGCTGCGGTACCGGCGGCTGCGGGACATCGAGGATCTCCTGCCGGACGCCGCCCCGCCCACCGAGGTCGACGCCGACCTCGACCGCGTTCAGGCGCTGGCCGACCGGGCGGTGGCCCGATGACGCGTCTGGTGACCGGGGACGACGTCGCGTGGGCGGCCGACCGGATCCGGTACTCCGTGCGCCGCACCCCCGTACTCGGGCCGGTCGACGGTCTGTGGATCAAACCGGAGAACCGGCAGCGGACCGGTTCGTTCAAGGTCCGCGGAGCGCTCAACGCGGTCGCCGGGCTGACCGGTCACGTCCTGGCCCAGTCGTCCGGCAACCACGGCCGCGCGGTCGCCTACGCCGCGGCACGCCAAGGCGTGAGGGCCACGGTGGTGCTGCCCGAAACGGCGCCCGCGTTGAAGGTCGACGCGGTCCGCGCGCTCGGCGCCGAGGTGGTCGTCGTGCCACCGGGCGAACGGGAATCCGCGACGGCCGAACTGCTGGCCCACACCGGCGCCACCCTGATCACGTCGGCCGATTTCGCGGTGATCGCCGGCCACGGCACGGTCGGCGCGGAGATCGTCACGGATCTGCCGGACGCGGGCACGGTCCTGGTCCCGGTCTGCAACGGCGGCCTGCTCGCGGGCGTCGCCGTCGCGGTCAAGGCGTACTCGCCGGGCACGCGGGTCGTCGGCGTGGAGCCCGAACTCGCCGCGGACGCCGCCGACTCGTTCCGCACCGGCCGCCTGACGCGCTGGCCGGTCTCGCGGACCTACCGGACGATCGCCGACGGCCTGCGTGCCCCGGTGCTCGGCGAGCTGGCGTGGGAGCACGTCAAGACACTCGTGGACGACGTCGTCACGGTCGAGGAGGAGAGCATCGTCGCCGCGCAGGCGTTCTTGTTCGACCGGTTCGGCGTGGTCGCCGAACCGAGCGGTGCGGTGGCGACCGCCGCCCATCTGACCGGGCGCGCCGGGGCGTCGGGAAGGGCGACGGTCGCCGTCGTCTCCGGCGGGAACGTCGCCGCGCCACCACTGGGGGCGAGGAGAGAGCAGGTGTCCGTTGAGCACGGCTGAAATCGGCGGTGTGCTCGCCACGATCGGGAACACTCCCTTGGTCGCCCTGGACCGGGTCGTCCCACTGGCGGGTTCCCGGGTGTTCGCGAAACTGGAGAAGTTCAACCCGGGCGGCAGCGTGAAGGACCGGACCGCGCTGAACATGCTGCGCGGTGAGATCGGCTCCGGCAGGCTCGTGCCGGGCAGATCGGTGGTCGTCGAGTCCACGTCGGGCAATCTCGGTGTCGGCCTCGCCCAGATGTGCGCGTACTTCGGGCTCGACCTGGTGTGCGTGGTCGACACCCGCACGACCGCGCAGACCCTCGCGCTGCTGCGGGCCTACGGTGCCACGGTCGAGGTCGTCACCGCCCCGGTGGACGGCGATCTGCTCGGTGCCCGGATCGCCCGGGTGCGGGAGCTTCTCGCGCTGCTGCCGGACGCGTTCTGGCCCGATCAGTACGCGAATCCGCTCAACCCGGCGGCGCACGAGCACACGATGCGCGAGATCGTCGACGCGCTCGACGGCCGCGTCGACTATCTGTTCTGCGCGGTCAGCACCGGCGGCACGATGCGCGGCTGCGCCGACCACATCCGGCGGGAAGGGCTGAGCACGAAGCTGATCGCGGTCGACGCCGCCGGCAGCGCGATCTTCCACGTGCCGACGGAGGAACGCCGGATCCCAGGCCACGGCGCCGGACGGCGGCCGCCGCTGGTCGACACGTCCGCGGCGGCCGAGGTCGTGCACGTGACCGATCTTGAATGCGTGCGGGCCTGCCGGACGCTCGTCGCGCGCGAAGCCATCCTCGCGGGCGGTTCGTCCGGCGCGACCGTGGCGGCGCTCGCGAAGCTGCGTGACCGCATCCCGCCCGGCTCCCGGTGCGTGCTCGTCTTCCCCGACGACGGCAACCGCTATCTCGACACCATCTACTCCGACGCGTGGGTCCGCGGTCACTTCGGCGAAGTGCCCGACGTGACCGCCCGCGCCCTGGCCACCATCTCCTGAGGAGCCTTCCCTTGCGTCACCTCATCTCACTCGACGACCTCACCGACGACGACCTGCGCGCCATCGTCCGCCGGGCGGTCGTGCTGGCGGAACGGCCGCGCGCGACGTATTCCACTTTGGACGGTGCGGTCGTCGGCATCCACTTCCGCAAGACCTCCACCCGCACGCGTACCGCGTTCTCCGCGGGCGCGCTGCGGCTGGGCGCCCGGATCATCGCGTACGGTCCGAACGATCTGCAGACCAACACCGGGGAATCGATCGAGGACACCGGACGCGTGCTGTCGTCGATGCTGGACTTCCTGGTGGCGCGCACCGCGGCCGATCCGGCGGAGCTGCGGGCCATCGCGGCGCAGGACCGGATGGCGGTCGTCAACGCGATGAGCGCCGACGAGCATCCGACCCAGGCGCTGGCGGATCTGACGACGATCGTCCAGCGCTTCGGCCGCGTCGACGGCGTCCGCATGCTGTACGTCGGTGAAGGAAACAACACGGCGGCGGCTTTGGCGCTGGCGCTCAGCCGGTTCCCCGGCACCGAACTGCACCTTCGCACCCCGCCGGGCTACGGCGTCGACCCGGACGTCCTGGAGCGCGCGGGCAAGCACGCCGCCCGGCATGGTTCGTCCCTTGTGGAGCGACACGACGTCCTCGACCTGCCCGGCGGCGTCGACATCGTCTACACCACCCGATGGCAGACCACGGGAACGGCCAAACCGGACCCCGATTGGCGCACGGTGTTCGCGCCGTTCCAGGTGACCGCGGACCTGTGGCGGACCAGCCCGGACGCGGTGTTCCTGCACGACCTGCCCGCGCACCGGGGCGAGGAGGTCACGGTCGACGTGCTCGACGGGCCGCGTTCCATCGCCTTCGCCCAGGCGGAGAACAAGTTGTACAGCGCGATGGCCGCGCTCGAGTGGTGTGGCGGGGAGGATCTGGCATGAGCTGGTTCGACGTGGCCGACAGCGGCCTGTCCGGTGCGGGCGAGGTGACGATGCTATCCCGCGAAGAGGTACGTAAGTGCCTGACGAACCTCGACCCGGTCGGCGTCGTCCGCGAGACACTGACCGATCACGACCGCGGCGTCGGTCTCCTGCCCGCCGAGGCGTACTTGCGCTGGGAGAACTCGCAGGGCGCCTACACCCGGTCGATCGGGATGCCGGGCGCGGTGCGGTCGTCGTACGGCATGAAGATCATCAACGCCAGCGTCTCGAACCCTGCCAGCGGGCTGGAACGCGCGGGCGGAATCGGCCTGTGCTTCGACGCGGAGACCGCCCGTATCACCACGATCATGGAAGCCGGTCTGCTGAGCGCGGTCCGGACGGCGGCGGTGAGCGCCGTGGGGGTGGACGCGCTGGGCTACGGCGGCGCGGTTTCGCTCGCCGTCGTCGGATGCGGCGCGCAGGGCCGGATGCACGCGGCGCTGCTCGCCGAACGGCTGCCGTCACTGCGCGAGGTCACGCTGTACGACCGGTCTCCGGAGGCCGCGCGGGCCTTGGCCGCCACCCTGCCGGCGGGGATTTCGGCGCGGGTCTGCCCGACCGCGCGGGAGGCGGTGTCCGCGGCCGGGATCGCCGTGTTCACCACCACGATGGACGTGGGTTACGTCGAGCCGGATTGGGCGTCGCCGAGCGCGTTGCTGATCAACGTCTCCCTCGGCGACCTGACGGACGCGGCGTTCCGTGACGCGGCGGCGGTGTACGTCGACGACGTGGACCTGGTCGCCGACAACCCGCGCCGGCCGCTGGGCCGCCTGATGGCGGAAGGCATGTTCGGGCGCCCGCGTTCCGGCGGGTCCGCACGTCCCCTCGACGGCACGCTGGGCGGAATCCTCACGGGACGGCACAGCGCGGACGGGGTCGCGTCGCCGTATGTGGTGCTGAACCCGTTCGGCATGGGAGTCCTCGACGTCGCGCTGTACGCGGCGGTCTCCGCGCAGGCCCGGGCGGAAGGTCTCGGTACCGTTGTCCACCTCGGCTGAGGACACGGGGGAAGCCATGAGCGAGCAGCTGTCCGAACCACTCCACGGTGTGCGCGGTGCCGCGCTGCTCGTGCGGTTCCTCCTCGAACTCGCCCTGCTGACCGGTGCGGCGGTCGTCGCCTGGCGGCTGGGGCCGGACGGATGGCGGTGGGCGGCCGTGGTCCTCGCACCGCTCGCCGTCGCGGTGTTCTGGGGACTGTTCCTCGCCGAGAAGGCACGCGTCGTGCTGGCCGAGCCGGTCCGGTTCGTCCTGGAAACGGCGCTGTTCCTGGGCGTCGGAGCCGGGTTGATCGCCGTCGGGCTGACCTGGCCCGCCGTCGTCGGCGCCGCACTGTGGGCCGCCGACCGGATTATCCTCGCCGTCACCGGGAACGAGTGAACAGGAGCGGGTGTGACCGACGACGTGGCCGGCCGGGTGATCAAGGCCGAGCAGGACCGGATCCGATGTCTTCTCGACGTGGATCGCGACACCTACGACCGTTTGCACGCCGAGGAGTACCGGTTGTGCAACCCGACCGGCACCGTGTGGACGAAGGCCGAGTACCTGGATCTCCTCACCACCGGGCGGGTCGTCTACCGGGAACTGAGGCTGATCGGTGACGTGGACGCCATCGTCGGCACCGACGTCGTCGTCCTCCGCTACCGGTGCGTCATCGAACTCACCGTCGACGGCGCGGACATCCCACCGCACGAGGCGTGGCACAGCGACGTGTACACCGATGCCGGCGGCACGTGGCGTTGTGTCTGGTCGCAGGCCACCGGCATCTTGGATCTCCCTTGAGACCCGAAGAACTCAGGCCTTGAAGGTGCTTTCAAGGAGTGCGAGCAGCCGCTCCCAATGGCGCCGCGATCCGGCGGCGTCGAAGGCGTCGGTGTCGGACATGGTGTAGCCGTGGACGGTGCCGAGGTAGATCTCGCAGCTGTAGTCGACTCCGGCGGCGTCGAACGCGTGGCTGATCTCGGTGATCGCCTCGGGTGTCATGTCGCCCTCGGCGAGGCCGAGGTGGACTTTCGCGGCGAGGTCCGGGATCCGCCGGTGCGGGCTGTCGGGTTGGTCGGTGACGAGGGCGCCGGGATGGAATCCGGCGACGGCGGCGACCAGGTCGGGGTGGGCCGTCGCGGTGCGCATCGCGAGGACCGCGCCCATGCAGTAACCGATCGCGGCGACGGGCCCGGCGCCGACCTCGGGCTGAGCGGTGAGGAAGTCGAGGTAGGCGCCGGCGTCGCTCAGGGCGCGTTCGGTGGTGTGCGCCTCGATGAGCGGCATGATCTGGCCGAACAACGTGGGCCGGTGTTCGGCGGTGATGTGCTCGGGAAGGTCGAACACCGGCGCCGGGCGGTGCCGGTAAAAGACATTGGGAACGAGGACGTAGTAGCCGTGATCGGCCAGTTCGCGGGCCATGTCCCAGAGGACGGGGCGTGGCCCGAACGCGTCCGGGTACAGGAGGACACCCGGATGCGTTCCGCCTTCCTCGGGGTAGGCGGCGAAGGCGTCGGACCGGCCGTCGGGTGTGGGGATGCTCAGTGTGGTGGCGGGAATGGCGGTGCTCGCTTTCTCGTCGGCTTACCCCGAACGTAGACGATCAAGCCCGGCTCAGGCGCAGCCGATCGGCCAGCCCGGCCGAGGTGAACGCGGCCACCAGCTCGTCGCGGCCTTCGGTGAAGTGGTTCCAGCTGTCGATGTGCACGGGGACGACCGTGCGGGCGCCGAGGATGCGTGTCGCCTCGGCGGCGAGCTCGCTGTCGAGGACGAGCAGGGCGCCGTCGAAGACCGGCTTCAGACGCGGGGCCCCGGCGAAGAGCACGGCGGTGTCGACCGGCCCGAATCGTTCCGCGACCTGCCGGACGACGTCGAGTGAGGCGTTGTCGCCGCTGACGTAGACCGTCGGCAGGCCGTCGCCGGTGAGCACGAAGCCGACGACGTCACTGCTGACCTTGTCCGCCGAAGGTCCGTGGACCGCGGGTGCGGCGGTCACGGTCACGACTCCCCCGCCGGGCCGGTCCAGTTCGACGGTCTCCCAGTTCTCCAGCCCTTTCGCGGTGCCGCCAAGCCTTCCCGCACCGCTGGCCGTGGTGAGTGTCAGCGGTACGTCGGCGAGCAGTTTCCGGCCGGAGTGGTCGAGGTTGTCCGGGTGCTCGTCGTGAGACAGCAGGACGGCGTCGAGGTGGCCGAGGTCCGCGGGGTTCGCCGACGACGGCGCCGTCTTGGTGAGGCCGGGTCTCCCGTTGGGCCTCGGGTAGTAGCCGGGCTCGTCGAAGGTCGGGTCGGTCAGGAACCGCAGACCGCCGTACTCGATCAGGGCGGTCGGCCCGCCGAAGACCTGGACGGAGAGCTGGTCGCTGATCTGGTTCATCATCCACCTCACGGATAGGTACTGTTCTTTCCGTGAGTGACCTTATCCAGTTGTCACGGAAGACCGCAACTACTTCCATGAGAGTTTCTCATGGATGAAGTCAGCGCCTACCATGAGAACGTGGACGACACCGCTGCCCTTCCTCCTGCCCCGGGCGCCGAGCAGTACGTCGCGCTGGCGCTCGCCAACACCACGATCGCACTACCCGGCGGCCAGCTCACCGATTTGCTCGGCACTCCGGCCGCCGCGACGGACTGGCTCGCCGAACAGGGCCTCGCCCCGGTCGACGCCGGTCTTCAGGAGCTGTGCGCCGGCCTGGTCCGCTCGTTGCGTGAACAGGTGCGGATCCTGCTCGCGTCGCGCGCCTGTTCGGATCCGGCTCCGCAGAGCGCCCTCAACGCCGTCAACGAGGCGCTGAGCAAGGCGCCCACCGCCGAACTCCTGCGCTGGGACCCGGCGCGGGGGCTGTACCGCACCGCGTCGCATCCGATCACCCAGATCGTCGAGCACGCGTTGGCGACCCTCGCCGCCAACGCCGCGGATCTGCTGACCGGGCCGGACGCGGAGCGGATCGCGGCCTGCGGTTCCCCGCCGTGCACGCGGTTCTTCCTGCGCAACGGACGGCGCCAGTGGTGTTCCGTGCGCTGCGGCGACCGGGCCCGTGCCGCCCGCGCCTACGCCAGGCGCTCGCAACCGGCGGCGTCGGCTCAGCGGTAGGACGCGAAGCGCTCCAGCAACGGCTTCGGGGAGTCTTCGGCGAAGCACAGGACGAGGCTTTCGGCAGACTCCGCCGCCGACGCCTCACTACGCGGGAACAATTCCGTCTCATAGGCCTTCAGTGCGGCTTCGACGTCGCCGGGATGCGCGACGAGAGCGAGGCCGAGTTCGGCACCGTCGAGCATCGCGAGGTTGGCCCCCTCGCCGGCGAACGGCGACATCAGGTGGGCGGCGTCCCCGAGAAGGGTGACACCGGGCACCCGATCCCAGCGGTGACCGATGGGCAGCGCGTGGATCAGCCGAGGGACCAGTTCGCCGTCGGCGTTGGCGATCAGCGCGCGCAGAGCGGGGTCCCAGCCATCGAAGTGGTCCAGCACGGCGGCCTTCGCGGCCGTGGTGTCGCGGAAATCGATGGTGGAGATCCAGTCCTCGGCGATCTTGAGCGCGATGTACACGTGGAGGCTGCCGGTGCTGTCGTGATGCCCCAGAAGTCCTTTGCCCGCACCGAGTGCGAAGAACATGCCGTCGCCGGCGAGCGCGGCGCTCGCGGGGTGGCGTTCCCTGGCGTCGTGAAGGTGGATGTCGACGAAGGAGATGCCCTCGTAGGCCGGTTCGGCGTCGGAGAGCAGGCGGCGGACCTTGGACCACGCGCCGTCTGCACCGATCAGCAGGTCCGTCGTGAACGACGTGCCGTCGGCCAGGGTCACCTCGTGCCTGCCGTCGCCGAGCGGGCGTGCCCCGGTGCTTTTGGCGTTCCAGCGCACGGTGCCGTCGGGCAAGGAGCCGAGCAGCAGGTCGCGGAGGTCGCCTCGGGCGACTTCGGGGCGGCCGCCGTCTCCGTCGTCGGTCTCGTCGAGGTGCACGACCGCGTGCCGGTCGAGGATGCGCATGGCCTCGCCGCCGGTGTGCACGAGCGCGCGGAACTCGTCGTGGAGCCCGGCGGCCCGCAGCGCGGCCTGTCCGGAATCCTCGTGGATGTCGAGCATGCCGCCCTGCGTGCGGGCGGACGGCGACGCGTCGAGGTCGAAGACCGCGGCTTCGATGCCGTTGACGTGCAGGACGCGGGCCAGGATGAGTCCGCCGAGGCCGGCGCCGATGATCGCGATGGGGTGGTGTGTGGTCATGTCGGGTTCCTTTCCGGCGGCAGGCCGGTGTGCGTGATTCCGGTGATCAGCACCCGCAGTCCCCACGACATCCGCTGCTCGGGCCGTCCGGTGAGCAGGTCGGCCGCGTGGGCGGCGATCTGGGGGTGGGTCGTCTCGTCGGCGTCCCGCACGGCGCGGGCCAGTGCGTCCCAGTCGTCCGGCGAGTCCTGCTCGGCGTGCTCGGCGGCGGTCGATGTCGCGTGCTGCAGGAGGATGTCGATCCCCCAGGCGCGCCGCTCGGCGGGCACGTCGCCCTCGGCGAGCAGGGCGAGCAGGTTCTCGACCAGGCCGAGGTAGTTCTCGCCGCTCGGGCGGGCCACCAGCGCGGACAGGGCGAGACCGGGGTACTCCAGCAGCGTCGTGGTGTAGGCCGTGAGCAGCCGTTCGAGCCGGTCGCGCCAGGAGCCTTCGGCCGGCGGCGGGGTGATGGTGCCGAGGAGTTCGTCCAGGATCGCCGCGTGCAGTTCCGCGGTGTTGCGGACGTAGACGTAGAGCGAGGCTGCGCCGGTGTCGAGTTCCTGCGCCAGCCGTCGCATCGTGACCTTCCGCAGGCCTTCCTCGCGCAGGATCGCGACCGCGGCGGCGACGATGCCGTCGCGGGTCAGCGCGGGTTTGGCCGGTCGTTCCCGGCGGCTCTTCGAAGGTGCCATGTCTCCATACTAACGAACATGTTCGTTACGAACAAGTTCGTCACTGGTCACAGCGGTGCCCTGCTGCCTCTAACGGGGGTTTGTCCGTCCACCGCGGACTGAAAACGACAACGGCAGAGAGATCGACTCTCCCTGCCACTTCTAACGTATAACGCACCTGGGGGCTTGCGGCAAGACCCCGGTCATGCCGCAGAATCCCCCGCCGGACCACACGAGCTCGACAATCGGGGGAACTTTTGATCGACGTGATCATCGCCGGCGGCGGACCGACCGGCATGATGCTGGGCGCCGAACTGCGGCTGCACGGCGTGCGGGTCGTCGTCCTGGAAAAGGATCTGGAACAGTCCAAGGTCGTCCGTTCGATGGGCCTGCACGCGCGCAGTATCGAGGTGATGGACCAGCGCGGTCTGCTGGAGCGCTTCCTCGAACACGGCAAGAAGTATCCAATCGGCGGCTCCTTCGCGGGCATCATCAAGCCGGCGCCGGTGCTGGACAGCGCGCACGCCTACATCCTCGGCATCCCCCAGACCGTGACCGACCGCCTGCTCATCGAGCACGCCGCCGAGGTCGGCGTCGACATCCGGCGCGGCTGCGAAGTGGTCGGCCTGGCACAGGACGAGGACGGCGTGGACGTCGAACTGGCCGACGGGACGAGGCTGCGTTCGCGCTACCTCGTCGGCTGCGACGGCGGCCGCAGCACGGTGCGCAAGCTCCTCGGGATCGACTTCCCCGGCGAGCCCGCCACCGCGGAGACACTGCTCGGCGAGATGGAACTGACCGAGGACTGGGAAACGGTGCTCGCCGTGATGACCGAGGTCCGCAAGACCCAGCTCCGGTTCGGCCTCTCCCCCATCGGCGACGGGGTGTACCGGGTCGGCGTGCCCGCCGAAGGCCTCGCCGAGGACCCGCGGATCCCGCCGACCTTCGACGAGATCAAACGACAGCTCAAAGCGGTGGCCGGAAGCGACTTCGGCGTGCACTCGCCGCGCTGGCTCTCCCGCTTCGGTGACGCGACGCGGCTGGCCGAGCGCTACCGGGTGGGACGCGCGTTCCTGGCGGGCGACGCGGCGCACATCCACCCGCCGGTCGGCGGGCAGGGACTGAACCTCGGCGTGCAGGACGCCTTCAACCTCGGCTGGAAACTCGCGGGCGCGGTCAACGGCTGGGCGCCGGACGACCTGCTGGACACCTACCACACCGAACGGCATCCCGTTGCCGCCGCGGTCTTGGACAACACCCGCGCGCAGATGCAGCTGATGTCGCTCGATCCGGGTTCGCAGGCGGTCCGGCGGCTGCTGGCGGAACTGATGGACTTCGAGGACGTCAGCCGGTACCTGACCGAGAAGATCACCGCGACCGCGATCCGCTACGACTTCGGCGAGGGACACGAACTGCTCGGCCGCCGCATGCGCGATCTGGAGCTCAAGCAGGGCCATCTCTACGGCCTGACCCGCGGCGGCCGCGGCCTGCTGCTCGACCAGACCGGCTCGCTCTCGGTGCGGGGCTGGGCGGACCGGGTCGACCACGTCGTCGACACCAGCGAGGAACTCGACGTACCGGCGGCACTGCTGCGCCCGGACGGACACGTGGCCTGGGTGGGCGAAGACCAGGACGAGCTGGCCGAGGCGTTGCGCCGGTGGTTCGGAGAGGGCGAAGTCCTCTAGCGCGCCCGGTCCGGCGGTTATTGGCTGGTGGCGTTCCGAATCCGACGCCACGACAGGAGTTGATGACCATGGCCGGACGGGTCGTGCATTTCGAGATTCCGTTCGAGGACGGCGAACGCGCACGCGGCTTCTACCGGGAGGTCTTCGGCTGGAAGGCCGACACGATGCCCGGGATGGACTACACGATGGTCGCTTCGGGGCCGACCGCCGAGACCGGCATGCCCTCGGAGCCGGGCTACATCAACGGCGGCATGCTGGCGAAGGAGTTCAGCCCCGCGTCGGGCCCGGTGATCGTGCTCGACGTCGACAGCGTCGACGACACGCTCGCGATCATCGAGAAGCAGGGCGGCTCGACGCTCGTCGGCCGGACCGCGGTCGGCGACATGGGTTTCTCCGCGTACTTCAAGGACACGGAAGGCAACGTCATCGGGCTCTGGGAGACCGCGTGAGCTCAGGGGCCCGTGGCCGATACGGTCACGGGCCCTGCGGCCCGCGATAGGGCAATGTCTGGTTGTAGACGATGTTGGTGTTCGTGCTCCCGAACAGCGCGAGCTCGTTGACGATCTCCTCCAGCCGCCCCATCGACGGAGCCGCGATCTTCAGCGAATAGCAGTCGTCACCGGTCGTGCGGAGGCATTCGAGGATCTCCGTGCGCTCGGCCAGGAGCTTGTGCAACGGCGCGTGCTTGCTGCCCGGATACTTCAACCGCACCACCGCCAGCACCACGTATCCGGCCTTCTCCAGGTCGACCTCGGCGCGATAGCCGGTGATCACCCCGGCCGACTCCAGCCGCTTGACCCGTTCCGTCGTCGCCGACGCGCTCAAACTGACCCGCTTCCCCAGTTCGGTGAGCGGAAGGCGTCCGTCCTTCTGAAGCTCCACCAGGATCGCCCAGTCCGTCGCGTCGAGAGTCTCGGCCATCCGGGGAGAATACCGGCAGATCCACGGCGGAAGCCGTCATACGCCGGGAAAGATCCCTTCCCGGTCTTCCGCCTCGTCGATAGCCTTGACCTGTGCGAATAGGTGTCAACGTCCCGAACTTCGGCCCGGGGACCGACCCCGGGATCCTCCGCGGCTGGGCCACCACGGTCGAAGGCCTCGGCTACGACCTGCTCATGGTGTCCGACCACGTCGCCATCACCCCCGACGTCGCCGAGCAGTATCCGGCGCCGTTCTACGAACCGTTCACGACGCTGTCGTGGCTCGCCGGCGTGACGACCCGGATCCGGCTGGGCACCACCGTGCTCATCGTCCCGTACCGGCATCCGCTGCTGATCGCCCGCATGGCCGCGAATCTGAACCAGCTCAGCGGTGGACGGCTCGTGCTCGGCGTCGCTTCCGGCTGGGCACGTCAGGAGTTCGAGGCACTCGACGTCCCGTTCGAGAAACGGGGACGGCTGACCGACGATCACCTCGACGCCGTGCGGAAAGCCTGGGCCGACGACGCCGACTACCGCGCCGGCGAGATACCGATCTGGGTCGGCGGCAACAGTGACGCCGGCATCCGCCGCGCCGTCCGGGTCGGGGACGCCTGGCATCCGCTGCGGGCCACCCTCCCCTGGCTCACCGAAGCGCTCACCAGGGTCAAGACCATCGCCGACGCGCACGACCGGCCGGTCCCCGCGTTCGCGCCGCGGATCCTGCTGAACGTCACCGAACACCCGGTCACCACACCCGATCGCGCGGCCGGGGAAGGCACGATCGAGCAGATCATCGACGACCTCGACCGGCTTCGCCACCTCGGCGCCGAGACGGTCGTACTCGACCCGTTCTCCGGCGATCCCGAAGAGACCCTGCGGCCGGAATCCGCGTGGCAGGCTTTGGCGACCGTCGCCGCCCACTGGGAACTGGGCCGATACCGAACCGAACAGGACTGATCATGACCGACGAAGACGAGAAGTTCCTCCGCCGCGCCATCGAGCTGGCCGCGAAGTCCCGCGCCGACGGCGATCCGCCCTTCGGCTCACTGCTCGTCGGCCCCGACGGAGCGGTGCTGGCCGAGGACCACAACACCACGGTGTCCCAATCGGACATCAGCCTGCACCCGGAGCTGAAACTCGCCGTGTGGGCCGCGCGCGAACTCGAACCCGCCGTCGCCGCGGCGACCACGATGTACACCAGCTGCCAGCCGTGCGGGATGTGCCAGGGCGCCATCGAACGCTCCGGCCTGGGTCGCGTCGTGTTCGCCCTTTCCGGCGAACAGGTCACCGCGCTCAAACCGCCGGCCACGGCGCCGCCGGTTCGGCTGGAGGGTCCTGCGTTGTACGACGAGGCGCGCGTCCCTGTCGAGGGCTACTACACCTAGAGCCGGGCGGTTAGGGCCGAGGCTGTCTTAGGCGCCTAGTGAATGTGGGTGGCCGTTGGCCGCAGGTCCGTGAAGGCCTCCTTCCCTACCCTGAAGGTAGGCAAGGAGGCCTTCACGGACTACACGATCGCCACCGCAGCCACAGTGGCACCACCGGCCCTAGCAGATTCGCGTGAAGGCCCCCTTCCCTCGGCTGAGCCGAGGAAAGGGGGCCTTCACGCGCTGCAGGCGGCGCGTCTCGTGAGTGGTCACCGTCAAAGCCGAGCCGACCCCAGCTGCGACCTCGTCGCCCCGATCACCACACCGTCCACCCGCGCGAGCCAGCTCCCGCACAGACACCGGACGTACTCCAGCCTCCCCTGGGAGACCCGCTGGGACGTCGTCGCGCTTCCAGGCAGTTCGGCCAGCGGCCAGCCGCACCGCGGGCACTTGTTCGCTTCCATACCCCGATCGTGCTGTAATGAGTCAATGCACTTCAACCCTTACGGCGGGGCGGCCGCGCAGATCGCCGCCGAGCTGGTCAACCTGGGCGACGCCGCCGACCCGGCCACGCTCACCGCGATCTTCAAAGACCGCATGACCGTCTCCGCCGTGAAGGACCACGAAGCGACCGAAATCGTCGCCTGGACCAAGAGACTCCGACGAGTCTTCGAAGCCGACCCGGCCACCCGCGTCGACCTGGTCAACGCCCTGCTCCACGACTCCGCGTCCAAGCCCTACATCTCCACCCACGACGGCAAAGCACCCCACCTGCACTACGTCGACGCACAGGCCGGCACCGCACCCCGGGTCCGGGCCTACACCGCCGGCGGACTCGCACACCTTGTCTGCGACGCCCCGGACCGCTTCGGCGTCTGCTCACGCGAAGGCTGCGACACCGTCTACGTCGACGTCTCCCGCAACGGCCGCCGACGGTTCTGCTCGACCCGCTGCGCCACCAGGGTCCACGTAGCCGACCATCGCACCCGGCAGGCAAGCTAGGGCGTGTTTCACGAGCCAAGTTCGCGGTCTTCGCGCCCAGGCGGTCCCTGACGGCACGGGCGGATGCGGCCGAGTACGACCCGGTACGAGGCCGATCCGCCCGCACCGTCAGGAACCACCTGGATCACGAAGCCCATCGAACAGACTCGTGAAACACGCCCTAGATCGCGTACCGCCACGCAGTCAGCGCGTGCGCCGAGAACCACGCCCCCAGCACCACCCATGCCACCGCAGCCGCCACCGCCGTCACCGTCCGCCGCTTCGACAACCCGATCGCGATCGGCACCAGCACCGGGAAAGCGGGCAGGATGAACCGGATCTTCGCGTCCGGCAGCCCCCGCGTGCCGATCGCCAGCAACAACACCCCGGCACCGTAGAGCGTCAACGGCCATGGCACCCGGATGAACGCCGCCACCAGCACCAACGCCACCGCACCCAGCAGCAGCAACACCGTCAGCGTGCTGAACACCGACTCGTCACCGGTCAACCGCGCCAGCACCGAATCCGCGGTCTCCGCACCGAAGTCGAACTCGGTGTTCCAACCCCGCAACTCGATGTCCTGCCAACCGGTCCAACTCCCCGTCCGGTACACGACGAACCCCAGATACCCCGCCACCCCCATCGGAGCGATCACCGCACCCGCGAGCGCCCACCAGCGCTTCTCCCCACGCCGGAAGACCTCGATCAACGCCGCCGCGACCACCACCGCGACCAGCACCACCGCCGTCGACCTCGACAACCCGGCCCCGAAAGCACAGAAGCCGGCCAGCAACCAACGCCGTTCCAGCACCCCCACCAGCGCCCATACGGCGAGCGCACAGAACACCGCCTCCGTGTAAGCCATCGAGAACACGATCGCCATCGGCGCACCGGCCCACAACGCCACCAGCAGCAACCCGGTCCGATCACCCCGATCCGGCGACACCGCCCGCCCGATCCGGATCAACCCGCACGCCAGCACCAGCCCCGCCAGCACCGACACCGTCAGCGCCGCCGTCACGACATCGGCACCGAGCCACATGACCGCACCGACGAGCTTCGGATACAACGGGAAGAACGCCATCGGCGCGTCCGGATACGGCTGCCGCGCCGCGTCCAGCGTCCCCGGCAGATCCGCGTACCCGTGCACCGCCAGCCGCAGATACCACTGCCCGTCCCACGCCGTCAGCCGATCGGTCAACGTCGCACCGCGCCGGGCGGCCAGCAGATCGAGCAACTGGACACTCGCCGTGCGGATCACGAGATACAGCAGGATCGCCCTCGGATAAGGCGACCGCGCCAGTCTGTCGAGGACTCTCTCGAACACACGCGCCGGACGCCCCCGCCGGGACGCCTCCTCGGGGGCAACGGGCTGATCAAGGTCGTCGACTTCTCGGAGCACGATCAGAGTGTCCACAATGTGAAGTCAGCTCGCCGTTCGATCACGAAGATTCCCGGCTCCACGCAGGTGGGAAAGCCCACAAGCCCCGCTTGTGACCCCACCTCGATCTTGTGTTTCCCAGCCCCCGCCCCCGGCTCCTACGTTCGAAGTCATGAGCGAACAGAACCTGAACGGAACAGTGGCGATCATCGCCGGCGGCGCGAAGAACCTCGGCGGACTCCTGTCCACCACCCTCGGCGAAGCCGGCGCCAAGGTCGTCGTCCACTACCACGGCGACGCCTCCGCCGCCGACGCCGACAAGACCGTCGAGGCCGTCCGCGGTTCCGGCTCCGAAGCCGTCGCCGTCCAAGGCGACCTCACCAAGGTCGCCGACGTCCGCCGCCTCTTCGACACCGCCGTCGACACCTTCGGCGGCGCCGACATCGCGGTCAACACCACCGGCATGGTCCTGCGCAAACCGATCCTCGAAACCACCGAAGAGGACTACGACCGCATGTTCGCGGTCAACGCGAAAGCCGCCTACTTCTTCATCCAGGAAGCCGGACGGCGCCTCGCCGACAACGGCAAGATCATCAGCCTCGGCACCTCACTGCTCGCGGCCTTCACGGACGGCTACTCCACCTACGCCGGCGGCAAAGCCCCGCTGGAACACTTCACCAGGGCCGCCGCCAAGGAGTTCGCCGACCGCGGCATCTCGGTCAACGTCGTCGCCCCCGGCCCGATGGACACCCCGTTCTTCTACCCGCAGGAAACCCCCGAGCGGGTCGAATTCCACAAGTCCCAGGCCAAGGGCGGACGACTGACGAAGATCGAGGACATCGTGCCGATCATCCGCTTCCTCGCCACCGACGGCGGCTGGTTCACCGGCCAAACGATGTTCCCGAACGGCGGCTACACCACGCGCTGACCCTTACCCTGACCAAGACGCCGTGGACCGGAAACGAGGGGGAACATCGGGGTGGGCCTGGACCTGTACAAGCTGAACCACCTCATCGCCGTCGCGGAAGAAGGCAGCTTCACCCGCGCGGCGACCCGGCTGCACCTGAGCCAGCAGGCGCTGTCGACCTCGGTGCGCACGCTCGAGCGGGAAGTCGGCGTCCCCCTGCTCGAGCGAAGCGCCACCGGGGTCACCGTGCTCCCCGCCGGCCAGGCACTGATCGCCGACGCCCACCTGCTGCACGGTATCGCCGACTCCGCCGTCCAGCGCGCCCGCCGTATCGGCCGGAGCGAACCGGAACGACTCCGCGTCGGCCACACCCCCGCCGTCACCGGCGACGAGGTCACCGCCCTGTTGCGCAAACACCAGCCCGACCCCGACCTCGTCATCGACGTCAACCAGCGCTACCCCGACGAACTCGTCGCGCAGCTGCTCGGCGGACAACTGGACCTCGGCCTCGGCCGCGCGCTGACCCTCGCGCACGGCCTGGTCGGGACCACGCTGATCCGGCAGCGGCTCAACGTCGCCGTCGCCGCCGGTCACCGCCTCGCCGACCGCGAGAATCTCGGGCTGAGCGACCTCGACGGCGAAGAGATCACCGTCTGGGGCCATCCCGGCCGGTCCGGTTACACCGACCTGCTCGTCAACCTCTGCCGCGACGCAGGATTCGAACCACGCGTCCGCCGCAACCCCATCCAAGGGACACCACCGGTCACCGCCGTCCTCGACAGCGACGCGGTCGCCTTCGTGACCGCGCCACCAGGCCCCGCGGCGGGCGGCGCCGTCCTCGTCCGGGAGTTGCTTCCGGCCGTCCACGTACCGCTACAGGCCCTTTGGCCCCAGCACAGCACTTCTGACGCCCGTCAGGCGTTTTTGGCTTCCGCTCAGGGGTTCTAGCCGGCCTCACCGCTCCGCCGGTCGTGGTGATCCAGCAGCTTCGACAGCAGCTCGGTGAACCGCTTCCGCTCGTCGGACGAAAGCGGTGCCAGCAGTTCTTCCTGGCGTTCGGCCAGCTGTTTCTCCAGCCGTCGCAGCTGCCGCTTGCCCGCCGTGGTCAGCGAGACGACGTTGCGCCGCCGATCAGCCGGATCCGGGGCACGCTCGACCAGTTCGCGCTCGGCCAGCTCGTTGATGGTCGCGACCATCTCGCTCACGTGGATGCCGCTCCGCCGGCCCAGCGCAGCCTGGCTGGCTGGCCCGAACTCGTCCAGCGTCGCCAGCACGCGGTAGTGGTAGCCGCGGGCGTCGGCCGCGGAGAACCCGTCGGTCACCAGGCGATGCGCGTGGTTCGCGGTCTGGGTGAGCAGCCAGCTGGGCAGGTTTCGCCAGCCGCCACGCGGTTCCGAGGGGTCGTCCATGTGACGAGCATAACGAATCGTTGGGCGCCCGAACGATTGCGGTATCGTTGGGTCACCAAACGTTTAGCGCCCCAACGAACCGAGGAGATCCGCCGTGATCAAGCCCTTCCGCATCGACATCCCCCAGGCCGACCTCGACGACCTGGCCGACCGGCTCGCCCGCACCCGCTGGCCCAACGAGGTCGCCGACGCGGGCTCGGACTACGGATTCCCGCTCGCCCGGCTCAGAGAACTCGCCGAATACTGGCGAACCGGCTACGACTGGCGCGCCCACGAAGCCGAACTCAACAAGCTGCCGCACTTCACCACCGAGATCGAAGGCCAGAACGTCCACTTCGTACACGTCCGATCGGAGAACCCGGACGCCCTCGCATTGGTCCTCACCCACGGATGGCCCGGATCGTTCCTCGAGTTCCTGGGCATGATCGAGCCGCTGGCGCGCGATTTCCACCTGGTGATCCCCTCGATTCCGGGTTACGGCTTCTCGGGGCCGACCCGGGAACGCGACTGGAGCGTCGAGCGGATCGCCCGGGCCTGGGCCGAGTTGATGCGCCGCCTCGGCTACGAGCGCTACGGCGCCCAAGGCGGCGACTTCGGCTCAGGTATCTCGACAGCGCTCGGCGCGGTGGCACCGGAGCACGTCGTCGGCGTGCACGTGAACTACCTGCCGACCCGACCGGATCCCGAAGCCGGCATCGAACTGTCCGAAGAGGACGAAGCACGCCTCGACAAGGTCAAGCAGCTCATGGCGAATCGGCCGCCGTATCAGGCCCTGCAGGTCGCCACCCCGCAGACCATCGGCTACGCGTTGACCGACTCGCCGGTCGGCCAGCTGGCTTGGATCGCCGAGCGTTTCGCGCAATGGACGGACCCGCGCACGCCGGTCGACGACGACCGCATGCTCACCGACATCTCGCTGTACTGGCTGACCGCCACCGCGGCTTCGTCCGCACGCCTGCACCACGACGCCGGCAAGGTGGCTCTCCCCTGCCGCGTGCCGCTCGGCGTCGCCGTGCTCCCGCATGACATCACGCGCTCGGTTCGTCCACTCGCCGAGCGATTGTTCGACATCAGGCACTGGTCGGAATTCGACCGTGGCGGCCACTTCGCGGCCATGGAGGTTCCGGATCTGCTGGCCGCCGACATCAAAGATTTTTTCCTCGGCTTTGCCGAGTAGCTGGGGTTTTAACGTCGCCCAGCCGTATAGGTCGTTATACACTTAGAGGAAACCCTCAGGTACATCTCTATCGATGGCACTGAGTGCCAGATAGGAGCTACGACTCGTTCAGGGCGGCGTTGACCTTCGCGATGACGGCGTGCAGCGGTGTCGCCGTGGTCATCACCGCCACCACCGTCGTTTCGGCCGCGGGCTCCTCTCCCCTGAACGCGTCGATCACCAGCGCGAAGGCCTCCCCCGCGCTGGCGGTGATGTCGTCCTGTCCGCCACTACGCAGCCAACGCCGCAGCACATGGTTGTTGGCCGCCGCGATCGCCGCGGCGGCCACCGCCGCCCTCAGGCTCGCCGTCTCGTCACCCTGCTCGGTGAACCGCGCCCGCAGGTAGCGGGCGAGCACGCGCTGATAGCGGTCGACGGTCGCGACCTCCTTGTCCCGCAGGGACGGCACCGTCCGGGTCAGGGTGAACCGTTTGAGCGACACGTCGAGTTCGGCGGCGTAGGAGTCGAGGACCAGACCGACGGCCTCGCAGGCCACCTCCACCGGATCGCGATCCGGGTCCGCGGCGGCGAACGTCTCCTCCATCTCGGCCACGATCTCGTCGTGGTTGGCGAAGAGCACGTCGTCCTTCGCGTCGAAGTACCGGAAGAACGTCCGGCGGCCCACTCCCGCGGCGGCCGCGATCTCGTCCACCGTGGTGGCCTCGTAGCCCTTGGCCACGAACAGGTCCACGGCCGCCGCGGCGAGCGCACGACGCAGTTTGCGCCTCCCCGCGGGGGTGGCGCCGGCTCGGGTCACCGGCGCTCGGCGCGGCGAATCGGTCATAGCGGGACGGTAGCAGCCACTTGCTAGTGGCACTGAGTGCCGTTAGGCTGTGCCGAGCCCCCACTCCCCCGCTCGGAAGGCGCCGATGATGTCGCTGGACCACCAAGTGCTTCCGGTCGAGTCACGCTCGATCCGCCCCCGCGGCGACGCCTTCTACGGCCGTCTCTTCGGCTGGTCGCTGAAATGGCGGGGCCCGCAGCCGTTCCTGGCGCTGGAAGGCGGGATCTGCGCGGTCACGCTGCCCAAGATCAACGGCGCCCAGGTCCTCTCCCGGCTCGCCGACACCGGCTGCGGAGGTCCCGCCTTGGCGGTGCTGACCCAGCAAGGCCCGCGCGTGGCCATCCTCGCGGAGACCGACGGCTTGATTCCCCCGCGGATCTCCCTGCCGCAGCACGTCGAAGTACTCGCCTGGGGCACGCTGCTCCCCTTGCCCACCGACTCCGGGCGCGCCGAGGCCCACGCCGAATGGCTCTCGGCGCCGGACCCTCGGCAGCGCTGGCTTCCCAGCCTGGACGCGGTCCTCGCCGCCGTCCGGCCGCGGTAGCGCCCGCTGTTCACGCCGCCACCGACGCCTGCGCGGAAACGAGAAGTGCTCCACCGTCCGATTCGGACAAGGTGATCTCGAGGGTCGCGCCTTCGGCCAGCGGCGGCAGGTCGCTCAAGGTCACGCGGCCGATCAGCCGCTGGCCGCGGCGCGCGTGCACCACACCGGAACGCCGGACCTCGATCCCCGACCGATGCCATACGCGGACGCTGCCCGCCGTCGTCGTCCGGCCGCGCCACCGGCTCGCACACCAGGCCGCGAGCGCGGCCCCCGCCGTGTTGCACAGGACGTCGTCCAGCGAGCCCACGCGGCCGGCGTCCTGCCAGACCTGAAGACATTCGATCGACACGGACACCAGGAAAGCCGACAGAACGACCCGTGACACGGGCTTCGCCCAGCCGAAGCGCACCGGCACCAGGATCGCGAGCGGCATCAGCAGGAAGACGTTGCCCGCCAACTGGAACAAGGCGAGTTGCGGACGGTCGCTGAAGACGGGCAGGACGTCCGCCAGCAGGTGAAGACTCACCGACGAACCGCGCGCCGCCGTCGGTGCGGGCACGAAGACGATCAGAAGTACCGCCGAAAGCGCTGCCAGCAAAGCGAAGTCCAGTGCGATCACGAACGGGCCGCGCCGTTTTCCGCCTAGGCGTGCGATGAATTCGGCGACGCCCGCACCGGCCGCGGCGACGAGCAGCGACCACGGTGCGGCGGCCGAGAACGCCTGCCACCACCATCCCATGCACTCCCCTTTCGCCGATGATCGTCTTCGGCGAGGGTGGCAGCATCGTGAAGGCCAGACAAGAACCCCGGCTATTGTCGGTGAATAACTACCATCCGCGTTGATAGTTCACGGGCTTCGATTGTCACGGCCGTGCGGTCAGCGCGGGGCCGATCCAGCGGCGGACCCTGGCGCGCAACCCCTCGTCGGTGTGCGCCGGCGTCGACGGGAACTGCAGGAACGACAGGAACAGCCGCATCAGCATTTCGGCGAGCCCCTCGAAGTCGTCGTCGGTCGTGACGCCCACCGCCGCCCAGTCGACCGGCACGTTCCGGAGGATCCGCGCGCCGAGCGCGAACGACTGCGCCGAAGTGACCGCGACAGTGAAGACGTCGGCTTCGCCCGCTTTCAGGAGCAGCCCCAGATACGGCTCGTCGGGGACCGCGCGGACGCCGAACACCACCGATTCGACGGCGACCTCGGCGGGGTCGGCGAACGTGGCCAGATGCCGTTCCATCCGCCCGGCGAACTCCTCGACCCGGTCCAGCGCGACCGCGCTGAGGATATCCGCGAGGCTCGGGAAGTAGCGATAGACGGTCTGCCGGGTCACGCCCGCTTCCGCGGCGACGTCCGAGAGGCTGGTCTTGGCGAGACCGACCCGGTCGATGCACGCCGTCGCCGCCTCGACGATCCGGCGGCGCGCCTCGCGCTCGGTTCCGGGCGGGTTCCCCCGCCATCCGTGGTGCCCCATGCGGCTCATCTTCCCCGAACAGGGAATCTCAGACGGTGGCAGGTGCCGCACGGCGCACACGGTACAGCGCGGTCAGCATCAGTCCGGCGGCCACGAAGCAGGCCAGCGCGTACAAGCCACTCCCGGTCGAGGTGCCGTTTTCGACGACGCCGCCTATCCAGAACACGGCCATCCCGCCCAAATAGACGGCGGGATAGAACCGGGCGAAGGGCGCCAAGGGCCCTTCGGGACGGCTGTACCGGACGAAGATCCAGATACCGGCCAGCCACAGCAGGGCCAGCTCGACGGCGAGAACCCAAGCCTGCGCGGTCACGTTCCCGTCGAGCAGGCTCGACGGGAGCCCGGCGATCGCCATGCTCGGCGGGGTGAGGACCCCGGCGAGCCCGATGCGGGCCGCCAGTGACCACCCTCGCCGCGCTCCGCCGGCCAACCGCACCACCAGATACGTCATGGCGCCCATCGACACGGACGCGAAGAGCAGCATGCTGGTCATGGGGACCGAATCCAGCGCCGGATGGTTGACGATCCGGTTGTCGTCGTTCCAGGCCCACCATTTCAGCCGCGGGCCGAGATGGTCGAAGACCTCGTAGAAGACATGGCAGGCGAAGGCAACGGCCACCGACCCGATCAAGGCTCCGCGGGCGCGGAAGATCCCGAGCGATCGGACGAGTTCGTAGCCGAGCTGACTGATCATCGGGTAGAACGCCACGATGTAGAGCGGCAGCCGATCCCACATGAACTGCACGGTGAACCGGTTGTGGGCGAAGATGAACCCGTACTGGCGCTCCAGGCCGAACCACTCCGGGAAGTACAGCGGCGGTTCGATGACGAAGAGGTAGACCAGCGAAGCGCACCAGAGCGCCAGATTCGTCGAGTCACCTTGGCGGTGCCGCCGGACGGCGTGCACCAGCGCGAACACGGCTCCACCGAGGACGAGCAGTTCCAGCAGCGGCATCGTCCAGTGAGCCTCCGCCCACGGTGCACGGACCGAGAGCCACGGGGAGACGTCATGGCAGTCGAAGCCGAGTCCACGAGTGACGGCTTCCGCGTCCGGCCCGCATACGGCGCTCATCGGGAGACCGCCTGCTGCGCGGCGCCTTTCGGCGAGTAGTCCGTGACCGGCGGTTCGGCACGGGCGTCGAAGTCGAACGGGACCCGGTGCCGTCCCAGCGCGGCCCGGATCCGGTAGCGCACGAGTCCCGCGATCACCCGCGGGTTCGTCATCATGTCGCGCAGCGATTCGTCGAGGTTGAACACCTTCGCGAAATGCTCGTCGACGACGTCGTCTTCGCGGGCGGCACCGACGATGAGCCTGAACGCCGGGCCGGACACGGCTTCGAGCAGCCGCCGCCTCCACTCCGGCGCCTTTTCGGTGCCCACCGCGCAGGCGTAGCCCTGATCCCTCGCCATCGCCAGGCTCCACGGCACGTTGAGCAGCTTTCGTTGTGCCGCCAGGAACCGTGCGGAGAACTCGGGCCCCAGCCGCTCGGCGCGGGAGAGATGCTCGCGCAACAGCAGCGCCGAACCCGCGGCGGAGCTGATGCCCTGCGCGTAGAACGGATTGAACGCGCAGATCGAGTCGCCGACGAACGCCAGGCGCCGCGGCGGGGTGCGTAGCCGGTCGTAGCGGCGCCATTTGTTCCCGGTCGAGCGGGTCAGATGCACCTCGGAGGTCGGGGTGGACCGGTCCATCGCGGCCGCGAACAACGGCGCCCGCACGCGGCGGGCCGACTCGACGAACGCCTCGGTGGTGCGCGGCATTTCGAGTCCCCACGAGCCCATGCACGCGATGACCCGGTTGTCCTCGATCGGGAAGAAGTTCACCAGGAACTCGTGCTCGTCCGGGTGGGCGCCCTTGTCGGAGGTCGGCATGATCACCAGATGCCGCCACCACCAGGACGGGGGCCGTTCCTCGGGAGACGGCAGGTCGTACCAGCGCGAGGTGTAGGTGACTTTGGCGTCGAGGGTCCGGACTTCCGGCTCCGGCCAGCCGGCCGCCACCAGCCAGGCGGAGACGGAGGAACCGCGGCCCATCGCGTCGACCACGAAGTCGGCGTCGATGCGCTCGTCGCGCTTGGAGAGGGTCACCCCGGTGACTTCGCCGTCCCGGGTGGTCAAGCCGCTCACCGCGACACCGTCGCGAATCAGGACGTTGGGCAGCTCCCGGACCTTGTCGCGCAGCACGCGTTCGATGAGGATCCGGGAGCCGTAGATCATCGTCATCGCGCTGCGTTTCCGCGCCGACCAGCCCTTTCCGTCGAGATACGCCGCGTCCATGGACGGCATCAGATGGAGTCCGCCTGCCGCGATGAGGTCGTCCTCGAAGCTGGGGAACAGCGCACCGATCGCGCGGCGGCCCGAGTTCAGCAGGAAATGCGGATGCTTGCTCTGCGGCACCCCGCGCCGATGTTCGGCCTCGGCGGGCAGTTCGTCGCGTTCGAGCACCACCACCTCGTCGAAGTACGGGGCGAGCGCTCCCGCGGTGCAGAGACCGGCGGCGCTGCCACCGAGGACGACGGCGGTCTTGCCGAGTCGCATGCGGACCAACTCCCGGCGTCATTCATACAGATTGACATTGGCTGTATGAATGTATGAACGACGCCGGGAACTGTCAAGAAGTGGTCGCGTCGATCAGGTCCCGGATCGCGGCGATACCCCGCGCCACCCGGTACGGCGACTCCGTGCCCACGGAGACGCGGATGTGCCGGTCGCACGAATCGCCGTACGCGATGCCCGCGACCACGCTGACGGAGCTTTCCCTCAGCAGCCGGGTGGCGAACTCCATGGAGTCCAAAGTGGACCCGCCGAGCGAGGCGAACAGGTAGAACGTCGCCGAGCCCGGCAAGGTCTCGATGCCGATGTCGGCGAGCTGCCCGGCGACCTCGCGGCGAAGGTCCACGACCCGGCGGATCTGAGGCCGGGTGACGGCCAGGATGTCGTCGAAGTGTTCGGCGAGGTACCAGGACAGGATGGTCGGCGCGCAGGTGATCAGATGCTGGTTGATCTTCAGCACCTGATCGATCAGCGTGCGGTGTGCGATGAGATAGCCGATCCGCCAGCCGGAAACCCCGTAGTTCTTGGACATCGAGTTGATCGTGACGGTGTGCCGCAGTTCAGGGTCGAACGAACCGCAGGCCCGGAACGGGGTCTCCTGCGGCACGAACTCGTGGTACGCCTCGTCGGCGATCACCACCAGGCCCCGCGCGTCCGCCAGATCGTGCACGAACTCCAGCTCGGCGTCCGTGTGCACCCGGCCGGACGGGTTGTTCGGATTGTTGATCACGATGGCCCTGGTCCGCGGCGTGACGTAACGAGCGAGGTCGAACACGCTCACGTCGTGCGGCACCATCACCGGAACGCCACGGCAGAGCCGCACCTGTTCGGGGTAGCTCAGCCAGAACGGCTCCGGGACGATCACCTCGTCCCCCGGTTCCAGCAGCGCGAGCAGCACCATGTAGATCGCCACCTTGGAACCGGCGGTGACGACGATCTCCGTGTCCGGGTCGACCGGGACGTCGAAATCGGCCCAGTACCCGGCGAGTCGCTGCCTCAGCTCCGGCAGGCCCCGCGAATGCGAGTAGTGATGCAGGCCGTGCGCGGCCAGATCGTCGAAGCGGGGCAGCGGCAGGCCGAAGAACGCCTCGCCGAGCGAGAGCGTGATGATGTCCCGCCCGGCCGCGCTCAGCTCGTAGACCAGGTTGTTGTACTTGATGGACAGCGCCTGCGCCGTACTGTCCACAAGGGACGACGGGCGGATCGGCGACTCGGTTCGGACACTGGACACTGGACTCGCTCCCCTACACGACCCTCGTCTGTCCGGTACCCCAGACGACGTTCTTCACGGTGGTCAGCGCGGTCAGCCCGATCGGACCGCGGATATGCAGTTTCTGGGTGGACACGCCGATCTCGACGCCGTAGCCGAACTCGCCGCCGTCGGAGTAGCGGGTCGAGGTGTTGACGAACACGCTGCCGGAATCCACTTCACGGGCGAACCGGCGCGCCACGTCGATGTCGCGCGCGACGATCGCCTCGGCGTTGGACGTGCCCCATCGGTCGATATGCGCGATCGCCGCGCCCACGTCCGCCACCACCCGGACGGCCAGCACCAGATCGAGGTATTCGGTTCCCCAGTCCTCTTCGCTCGCGGCCACCGCCTTGGGCCAGACCTCGCGGACGGTCGCGTCACCGCGGATCTCCACGCCGGCGGCGGCCAGCTCGTCGAGTACGCCGGGCAGCCAGTCCTGGGCGAGTTCTTCGTGGACCAGCAGGGTTTCCATGGCGTTGCACACGCTGGGCCGGGACGTCTTGGCGTTGATCGTGACCGCCGTGGCCATCGCCGGATCGGCCGAACGATCGATGTAGACGTGGCAGTTGCCCGCACCGTCGATCACCGTGGGCACCGTGGCGTGACGTTCGACGGACGCGATCAGCTCCGGGCCCCCTCGCGGCACCAGCAGATCGACGAACTCCTTGGCACGCATCAGTTCCTGGGCGGCATCGCGGGACGGATCGGTGACCAGCTGGACAGCTCCCGCGGGCACCGCGTCGTGCCGGGCGATCGCGCTGTCCAGCGCGGCCATGACCGCCGTGTTCGTCGCCATGGCCATCGAGGAACCGCGCAGGACCGCGCAGTTGCCCGACTTCACGCAGAGTGCGGCGACCTCGGCGGTGACGTTCGGACGCGCCTCGTAGATCACCGCGACCACGCCGATCGGCTCGCGGACGCGCTCGATGAGCAGGCCGTTGGGCCTGGTCCAGCCGTCGACCACCTGACCGACCGGATCGGGCAGATCCGCGATGGTCCGGATGGCCGAGACCAGGCCGGCCATCCGCCGGTCGGTCAAGGTCAGCCTGTCGACCAGCGTCGCCGAGACGCCGTTCTCACGGGCCGCGGCGACATCCGCCTCGTTCGCTGCGATGATCCGGTCGCGGTGCTCCTCGATCGCGCCTGCCATGTCCAGCAGCAGCGCGTTCTTCCGTTCGGTCGTCAGCCCTTTGAGCTCGGTCCACGCCTCGGCCGCGGCGCGGCAGACGTCGGTCACTGACATGGCAGATCCTCCATGATCTGTACGTAGTCGCCGCCTTCGACGACGGGCGCGGCCGGTGCGCCGCCGGGCTCGACCGCGCGGCTCAGCGGGCCGCGGGCGAGCGGGCGTCCTTGCCGGTCACAGATGTCGACCACGTCGCCCGGCGCGGCGGCCCCGTGTACCGCCGCGACGTGGTGATGGCATACGGGCTCCCCGCGGAGGACGGCCTCCCGGCCGTCCGGGGTGCAGTAAAGCGCCCCGGACGGCGGGGTCCGGAACGCGCGCCAGAGCGTTCCGATGCCGGGAGTCGCGCCGGTGACCGCACGCGGATGGAACACCGTGCCGGTGGGACGGCCACCGTGCGCGGAGATCAGCACGTCGGGGTCCGCGCTCTCCGCGATGACCGTGCGGACCCCGCTGAACGTGGCGATCCAGCAGGCGCCGAGTTTCGTCAGCATGCCGCCGGTGCCGCCGTCGCCGATCGCGCCGCCCGCCTGCCGCTCGGTCTCGGCCGTGAGCACGGGTACTTCCTGGATGTGCCGGGCGCCCGGGGCCAGTTTCGGGTTGCTGTCGTAGAGCCCGGGCACGTTGGTCAGCAACAGCAGCAGTTCGGCCTGGAGACAACCGCCGAGCAGCGCGGCGAGCACGTCGTTGTTGCGCACGCCGAGCGCGTCGTTCTCGTTGACCACCGGCACCATGCCCAGCGCCAGCATCGTGTGCAGGGTGTGCCGGACACCGCCGCCCCGGTCGTCGTCGACGAGGTCGGGCGGCGTGAGCAGGAGCTGACCGGTCTGCACGCCGCGTTCGGCGAACGCGGCGTGGATGGCCGAATAGAGCTGTGACTGGCCCAGCGCGGCGGAAACCTGGAGTGCCACCGGATCGTCCACGGCCAGCGCGGGGTGCAGGTGACGGCCGATCGCGATGGCCCCGGAAGCGAGCAGCACCGGGCGCAGGCCCACGAGGAGTCCTCTGTGGACGGTCTCGCACAGCCTGTCGAGCTTGACCGGGTCCAGTCCGCCGTCGGTGATCAGCGAGGACGTGCCTATTTTGAGCACCACCCGGCCCTCCTGCGGCACCAGGTCTTCGGCAGGTGTCGCGGTGACGGGCAAGCTGTTGGTCGACATGGGGAAGATGCTCACCGCCGCCGATGTAGTACCGATGTGTTCGCGATACGCCGCCGGTGTACCGCCCCGTGGCGTGTCGCGGCACAGCACGGCTGCATCCCCGGAACATCGCCGGTACATCGGATCCGGCGACTCTCACGGCATGACAGCAGAACTCCAGCTGGCCGACACGGCGACCCTGCCGCTCACCGAGTCCCAGAAGGGACTGCTGGTGGTGGACAGCTTGGTGCCGACGAAGCAGATCTACAACCAGGTCATCCAATTCGATCTCGATCCGGCCAAATGCGTCGCCCCGCTGGCCGAAACGGTGACCCGGGCGCTGGTCGCCCTGGTCACCGTCCAACCGGCGTTGCGCCAGGTCTTCCGGCTGCATCCCGAGATGCACGCCGTGCTGCGTCCCCCGCCCACCGCCGACGAGCTGCCCCTGGAGTCGGTCTCCGTGCCGCCCGCCGAGTACGCCGCGACCCTCGCCGCGCTCGGCCGCGACATCGGCCGGGCGCCGTTCGATCTGGAGACCGGGCCGGTGCACCGGTTCGGCTTCGTGCGCGCGGACGACGACAGCGCCGCGGCGATCCTGATCTGCGGGCACCATCTCGTCGGCGACGGGGTGTCCATGGGCCCCATCGTGCGCGATCTCGACCGCGCCCTCGCCGGCCCGATCGACGTCGACACGATGCGGGTGAGCCGGGAAGCCGCGCTGGTCAAGGAACTCAAGGCCCAGAACCGGGCGGCGGGCTCGACGCGGACGGCCGACCAGGTGACCGCGTGGGCCGAAAGCCTGCGTGAAGTCCCGCCGCTCGTGCTGTACCCGCGCCCCGACCGTCCACATCAGACCGAATTCGCCGGGCAGCGGATCTCCTGGACGCTCGGAGCGGTGGAATCCGAGCGGTTCCAGGCCACCTGCAAACGTCTCGGGGTCAGCCCGTTCGTGCTGCTTTCCGCCGTGTACGGCACGGTGCTGGCGCGGCACGGCGGGGTACCGCGGGTGCTGATCGGCAGCCCGTTCACCGCGCGCCGGACGATCGGGTCGTACGACCTGTGCGGCTTCTTCGTCAACACGCTGCCGGTCACCGTCGACGTGGACTGGACCCGCACCGTCGACGAGCATCTCGACAAGACCGTCCGCGCGGCGGTGGACCACTGCCGTGCCGCGGTCGACGTTCCGTTCAATCAGCTGGTGGCGCAGGTGCAGCCGGACCGGCCGAGTGACCGCAACCCCCTGTTCTCCTGCATGCTCGCCATGCAGGACACGTTCGATCCGGCGACCGGGACCGGCGCGGTGGTCGGCGCGTACGAGCCGGGGAACGGCACGGCCAAGTTCGACCTCTGGCTCGGTGCGACCCTGGTCGACAGCCGGTGGCTGCTCGAACTCGAGTACGACAGCGCGCTGATCCCGCCCGCGGTGGCCGACGGACTGCTGAAATCGCTGCGGACAGCCCTGTCCCGCGCGGTCACCGACGGCTCCCTGACCCTGGCCGAGCTGTTCGACGACGCCTCGGCCGTCCCGAGCAGACGTCACGACGGGTATCCGGCGCACGTACCGGCCCCGACGCTGTACGAATGGTTCACCGAAACCGCGCGCCGGACCCCGGAAGCGGTCGCGGTCACCGAACCCGGCCGCACGCTCACCTATGCCGAACTTTCCCTGACCGCCGAGCGCATCGCCTCGGGGCTGGCGGGCCGGGGAGTCGGCCCGGGGGACGTCGTCGGGCTGCGGCTGGACTCGCTCACCGAGACCGTCACGTCGATCCTGGCGATTCTGCGGCGTGGCGCCACTTACCTGCCGCTCGAACCGAATCTGCCCGCCGACCGGATGTCGTACATGGTGCGGCAGTCCCGCTGCCGGGTCGTGATCGGCTCCGGGGTCACGCTGCACGGGGTCGAGGTCGCACCGGCCGCCGATTTCGAGTCCGATGTGGACACCGAACGCGCCGCGACGGCCGACGCCCCCGTGTACGTCATGTTCACTTCCGGCTCGACCGGCCTGCCCAAGGGCGTGCTCATGGGTCACCGGCCGCTGCTGAACCTCGCCGCCTGGCAGATCTCCGCGCTCGACATGACCGCGGACAGCCGGTTCCTGCAGTACGCGCCCGCCGGTTTCGACGTGTCGTTCCAGGAGATCCTGCCGACGCTGCTGGCGGGCGGGACCGTGGTGTCCAGGGAACCCGCCGACCGGCGCGACTTCCCCGAACTGGTGCGCCGGGTCGCCGACACCGAGGTGACCCACCTCTATCTCCCGGTCGCGGCGCTGCGCCCGTTCGTGTTGTCCGTGCGCGCCAGAAGGGAACATCTCCCGGCGTTGCGGTTCCTGTGCGTGTCCGGCGAGCAGTTGCTGGCGGACGACGAGATCCGCGCGTTCGTCGACGACCATCCACAGTGCACCCTGGTCAATCACTACGGTCCGACCGAGACCAACGCCGCGACCACCTGGCGGCTGACCGCGGCCGACCCGCCGTGGGCACGCCATGTGCCGATCGGTCTCCCGTTGCCGAACGTGACGGCGTACGTCGTCGACGGCACCGGCCATCTCGCGCCGGCGGGGGTGCCGGGTGAGCTGCTGCTCGGCGGCCACGCCCCTGCGGCTGGCTACGTCAACGATCCTGATCGCACCGCCGAACGGTTCCAGCCCGGCACGTTCACGCCGGGCGAGACCGTCTATCGCACCGGCGATCACGTGGTGCGGGACGAACACGGCGCCCTGATCTTCCTCGGCCGGAACGACACGCAGGTCAAGATCCGCGGCTACCGGGTCGAACTCGGTGAACTGGAGGCCGTGGCGGCCGGCCTGCCGGACGTCCGGCAGGCGGTGGCCGCGGTGCGCGGCGACGGGATCGATCGGCGTCCGCTGTTGTTCCTCCTGCCCGAACCGGGCGTGACACCGGACCACGAGCGGGTGCGGACCGTGCTCGCCGAACGGCTGCCGTCGTACATGGCGCCCGCGGACATCGTCGACATCGATTCGGTGCCGACCTCCCGCAGCGGCAAGACCGACCGGGCGGCGCTGGTGGCGCTGGCCGAGCAGGTGAGCGCGCGGCGCGCGGAGTCGCCCGCTCCCGCCGCGGAGTACGCCGACGACCTGGAGCGGGAGCTGGCCGCGATCTGGGCCGAGGTGCTCGGCGTTCCCCAGGTCGAGCGGGACCGCCCGGTGCTGGAGTACGGCGCGCACTCGCTGAACATCTTCACCGTCGTGGGTCAGGTGCAGGAGCGGTACGGAGTGGCCGTGCAGTTGGTCGAGTTCTTCCGCTCGCCGACCGTCGCGACCCTGGCGACGCTGGTGCGGCGATGAGCGCGCCGGTACGCGAACGGCTGGTCACCCTGGTGCGCCGCAAGGACCGGCCGGTGTGCGTGATGCTGCCCGGAGCGGGCGGTGGCCTGAACCCGTATCTGCGGCTGGCTTCCCACCTGGGCAAGCATTACAGCGTCTACGCCGTGCGGGCGGCCGGGCTGGTACCCGGGGACACGCCGGAGGACAGCGTCGCGGAGATGGCCGACTCCGCGCTGGCGGCGCTCGACGGCCGCTCCCCCGCCCTCGTCTTCGGCTGGTCGCTGGGCGGCACCGTGGGCTGGGAGCTGTGCGTGCGCCTGGCCGACCGGGGGCAGCGGCCCGATCTGGTGATCGTGGACAGTTCGCCGTTGCCCCGGCACGCCTCGTCCGACGAGGACGAACGGATCAGGAAGCTCATCCTGGCGGGTCTCGGGCCCCGGCCGGACGAACAGACCGTCGCCCGCGTGGAGCGCGCGTTCCAGGCGCAGGTGCGCGCGCTTGCCGAGTACGCCACCGAACGCGAATACCCGGGCCGGGCACTGCTGCTGATGTGCGCGGACGCCGACGACGGTATCTCGGGCCGGGCCGCCGCCCTGCGGCGGTGGGAAGAACTCGCACCGGACCTGCGGACGGCGGAATTGGACGCCGGGCACTACGAGGTGTTCGAGCCGCGGCACCTCGACCGGCTCACCAACGAGATCGACGTGTTCCTCGGCAGGGAATCGTGACCGCCGCGGCTGAGACGTACGACCGGGTCTGGTCGCCGTTGCTGGAGACCGTCCGCGCGGACGCGCTGGACTGCGTGCAAGCCAACCTCGCTGTGCTGGCCGACCGGCACGGCGGGGAGGGCGCGCACCTGGCCCTCGGCGCCCCGCTGCGCTTCGACCTCGAACCGGGACCGCGGGTGGCCGCGTCGCTCGCCTATCGGCTGGCCGCCGCGCAGGAGCAACTGGGCCTGCGGGTCGCGGGCCGATGGGAGGACGTCAACGGCGCCCGTTTGCGTGAGCTCGCCGAAGGGGCCGATCCGCTGTACGTGATCGCCGACGCCTATGACCTGGCATGGACGCCGTACGCCGGCCGCCGTCACACCGAGCACACGTTTCTTCTGTCCACATCGGACACCGTCGTCGACGCCTACCACGACGAGACCCCGTGGGGTCCGTGCCGTCCCGGCGTATGGCGGCTCTCCCCCGCCGAACTGGACGCCCTGCCGGCCTCGGCCACCGCGCTGCGGTTCACCACCGAGCCGGTCGCCGAACCGCCGGACGTGCTCACCGCCAACGCGCGGGCGATGGCCGACGCCGTCCCGGCGATCGACGACTACCTTTCGGCGGACCACGGCGAAGATCTGGTGCTCGACATCTGGTTGCTCGGCCGGTCACGCCTGCTGCACGCCGCCTGGCTCGCCCGGCACGACCGGCCTGGCGCCGAGGTCGACGCGCACGTCCAAGCCTGGCTCACGCTGGCCTCGAAAAGTTTCGTGGCCGCCCGCCGGTCCCCTGACGGCGCACCGACCGCGGCCGTGCTGGCGGACCTCGGCCGCCTGCTCCACGAGGACGTCGCCCTCGCCGCCCGGCTCGCCGCACGGGCGGCGGTGCTCGCCGCGATCCAGGAGGTGCTGCGGATCGACGACGCCACCGTCCGCGGCGCCGGCAGCCTGCGCGAGCTCCCGAACTACAACTCCTTCGGGCTGGTCGAGATCATCGAACGGGCCGAGACGCGGCTGGGGGTGGTGCTCGGCGATGAGGATCTGACTGCGGAAGTGTTGCGGGACATCGACTCGCTGTGTGCGACCTTCGCCCGGCGATTCGCTGGTTGAGGGTGCTCGTGAGTGGCCAGGACGGTTATTGATGGGCAAGGCAAACCTGGTGTGCTCGTTGGCTGGATTGAAGCTCCCTCTCGCTATCCACAAAGGACACATAAGGTGCCCTGCGCGTCCGATATGGGAGATTTGTTCGGAGGTCGTGAGTGATTTTGGTGGTTCTAACCCTCATTATCACTCACGACCTCCGAACAGAACGGATATATCAGGATCAATCGGGCATCTGATCGACGCGAGATGTCCCTTGTGGACACTCAGGATCGGCCTGCCCACATCGCCAGTTCAAAACTCACACCTCATAGGCATTCCTTCCCACCTGCAGGTGAAGAAGGCAAGGCCTCCGCAACCCACTCGTTACCGCGGCACTCGCCCTGCGAATGGCGCGTGAAGGCCTAGCTGGGGACGTTGGACGTCTCAATGGTGGCCTTCAGGACATCAGTGCCCCACAGGATTCGCGCGTGAAGGGCCCCTTCCCTCGACTGAGCCGAGGGAAGGGGCCCTTCACGCGCGATCTGCGACCGCAGCGCTCCCCGTCACCGACCGGCCTCCCCCGCTTCGGCGGCCAACCGCCGCCGGTCGATCTTCCCACTCGCGTTGACGGGAAAAGTGTCCACGTGGTGCACGAAAGCCGGAACCATGTACTCGGGAAGGCGCCGGGCGACGGCAGCGATCAACTCATCGGCATCGACCGGCTCACCGGTGTGCAGGGCGTGCAGCACGGTCGCCCCACCCCGCGACGGCACGGCGAGCACCACCGCGTCGCGTACACCCGGATGTGTCCGCAGCACGGCTTCGATCTCGCCGAGTTCGATGCGGTAGCCGCGGATCTTGACCTGATCGTCCAACCGTCCGATGTGGACGAGTTCGCCGTGTTCCCGCCGGACCCGGTCTCCGGTGCGGTACCAGTCACCCGCCCGCGGCGCGCCGTCGGCCACGGCGAACGACGTTTCGCCGCGGAAGAACCGGCCTCGGTCGTCCGCCGGGTCGAGGTAGCCGTCGAAACGCTGGCCGCCGCGGACGCACAGCTCGCCGTCTTCGCCCGCGCGCCCGTCTTCGGTGACCAGCACCGCGTCGAGCGCGTCGTGCACCTGGCCGATCGGCACGGTGCCGTTGGACGTCTCGGGCCACGACGCGGGATCGGCGGGCAGCCGGTACGCGGTGACCGTGACGGTCAGTTCGGTGGGACCGTACGCGTTCTCCACCACGCTGTTCGGCGCGGCCGCGGCCCAGGCCCTGGCCTGATCCATGGTCAGCTGCTCGCCGGCGAAGACGCTCCAGCGCAGATCGGGCATCGCCCCGGGACGCAGCCCGCGCAGCCGCCCGGCGAGGGACACCACGGACGGGACCGAGTACCAGTGGGTGATCCGCTTCCCCGTGACGAACCGGGCCGGGGTGAGCACCTCCGCTTCGGAGGGCACCACGAGGGTCGCGCCGGTGCTCCACGAGACGAACAGATCGAACACCGACGGGTCGAAGGTCAGGTCGAACGTCTGGGACAGCCGGCAACCGGGCTCGACCTCGTATCGCTCGACGCAGTGCGCCAAGTATCCGGCCACGTTCCGGTGCCGGATCGGCACGCCCTTGGGTGTCCCGGTCGACCCGGAGGTGAACAGCAGATACGCCACCGCGTCAGGATCGCCTTCGTAGGGCGGGCTCCACGATTCGGGCAGCCGCTCGGGCCAGTCGCCGAGCAGGGGCAGCGCGACGGCACCGGTGCCGTCCGCCACTTCCGCCCCGCTGACGTCATCGGCCACCACGACGTCGACTCCGGCCGCCACGCACATGGCCCGGTTGCGCTCAGGCGGGAACTTCGGGTTGAGCGGGACGACGATCGAGCCGAGCCGCAGCGCCGCGAGGTAACCGGCGTACGTGGCCAGGCCGCGCGTGGCGGGCAGGCCGACCGCGTGCGGACGCCCACCCGCCACCCGCACCAGCCCGGCCGCCAGCCTTTCGGCGAGCAGCCGGAGTTCGCGGTAGCTCAGGGCGTGCTCCTGGACTTCGATCGCCGTCGCATCGGGGAATCTCCCTACGGTGTCGAGGAACCAGCCGTACATCGTCCCTTGTGGATCGATCACTTCCCGCTGCCTTCCGCGGCGGGGGCGTCGGCCTCGGCGACCGCGTCCGCGGTGATCACCCGCAGGAACGGGTAGACCATGAGCAGGCAGACCACCGCGAAGACCCCGAACGCGATCTGGAACCCGAACAGTTCGGCCAGACCGCCCGCCACGGCCGCGGACACCGGGAGCATTCCCCAGGAGAGCAGTCTGCTCGCGGCACCGAACCGGCCCAGCAGTTCGTTGGGTACCAGCGATTGGCTGATCACCCGCGAGTTCACCGTCCACATCGTCCCGCCGACGCCGGCGAGGAACGCGGCGACCCCGACCGGCCAGACAGCGGCCGGACCGGCGGGGATCACCGCGGGGACCCCGACCATCAGCACCGTGCCGACGATGTCGACGAACATCGCCCAGCGCCTGCCGATCAGCCGGTTGACCGGGCCGACCAGCACCGTGCCGAGCACACCGCCGGCGCCGAGGCTGGTCAGCAGGAACCCGTACTGCGCCGGGGTGAGACCGAGCGGACCGCCGACCGCGTACGCCGGGATCAGCGCGTACCAGGCGGCCCAACAGCCGGCCATGCCCGTGATCAGCGCCGCCATCGTCCGCAGCAACCGGTGCCGCCACAGGAAGACCAGGCCCTCACGGATCTCCGCCCTGGCCGGACGGCGCTCCTTCTGCTGCTTCACCGCGAAGTCGCCGACCAGCAGCGTCAACAGCAACGCGCCGAACAGGTACACCGCGCCGCTCGTCCCCAGCGCGACGGCGAACCCGGCGGCCACCAGGAATCCGCCGATCGGCGCGCCCAGGAAGCTGAACGTGACGTACTCGGTCGCGGTGAGCCGCGCGTTCAGCGCCTGCCATCGGCTCTTCGGGGTCACCGACGGAATGATCGACATCGCGGACAGCTGCGCGACGACCTCTGCGACGCCCAGCACCAGTGCCACGGCGAGGATCAGCGGCAGGTTCACGACGTCCAGCGCGACCGCGGCCAGCATCACCGCCATCGCGGCCATCCTGGCGAATTCGGCGCCCACCATCAGCGACCGCCGGTTCTTGCGGTCCACCAGCACACCGATATGCAGCGCGGTGATCAGCCACGGCAGGGTCAGCATCATCGCCACGGCGGCGATCGACGCCGGTGAATCAGTCACCGTGGTGGCCAGCAACGGAAGCGCCACCCGCATCACCGCGTCGGCGGTGTTGGTCGTGCCGGTGAACGAGATCAGCAGCCACTCGTTGCGCCGCGGCGACGGCCCAGCCCCGGTCGTGGGGGCGGGCACGGTCGAAGGTCGCTCGGACACAGCTCCTCCAAGATCACGCTGACGGTGTGGTGGTGGTCCGGAGCCCCACGATCGCGCGGGCGATCTCCGCGATCGCCGGGGCTCGGAGCATCCCGTAGTGGTCGGCCTCGACCTGGATCAGCCGTGGTGGCGTGGAGAACTGGCCAGACCACTGATCCACCTGATGGTCGGCCAGCTCCGCCCGGACGAGCAGCGCGGGCGCTTCGAGCGGGCGTTCGCTGACGTACGAACCGACCGCGTCGGTGTGCCGGTTGAACGTCGTCCAGCGCTCGAGGAGCATCGCCACCGAAACCGGCTGACCGCTCGCCGTGGCCAGCCGGGCGGCCAGTACCCGCATCGCCAGTTCGGGATCCCCCGGCGTGGTCTTGGCGGGCGTGCCGTCGAGGGTCGCGCCGAAGGTCACGGCCATGTTCTCGCTGAAGACCTCGTACACCACCGCGTCCCGCACCTCGCGAGGAATGTCGTGCTCGACCGGCGGTGTCGAGTCGAGCAGCACCACCGGTGGCGGGGTCCCGTGGCCGGTGGCCGCCATCTCGAACGCGATCTGCCCGCCCATCGACCAGCCGCCGAGCAGATCGGGGCGCAGGTCCTCGGCGTCGAGATCGGCGCGGAATCTCGCGGCCATGGCCGGGATCGAGTCCAGCGGAGCGCGTTCCTGCGACGCCGTGACCCGCCAGTCCGACGGCAGTTCGGCCACCAGCTCGCGGTAGTCCCGCACGGTGCCGCCCGCGCCGGGCAGCAGGTGCAGATGCGGGCCTTCGCCGTCCTGGAGGACGACCAGCGTGCTCCCGTCGCCGACGCCGGCGCCACCGTCGAGCTGCTCGGCCGCCTTGCGTGGGGTCGGCTCGGTGAGCCATCCGGTGATGTCCAGCGTCACGCCGCTTTCGGCTTCGAGGGCCGACGCGAACTGGACGACCTTCAGCGACCGGCCGCCGGTGGCGAAGAAGTCCTCGTCGGCTCCGGTCGGTGGAGTGCCGAGCACTTCGGTCCAAACGTGGCGGACCTGGTCGAGCGACGCGGATTCCGGCATCTCCGTGGTGTCCAGATCCGCCGTCGTGATGGTGTGCTCCAGATAGGCGGGCGCCGTCCTGGACCCGACCTCGATGGTGCCCACCGGCAGCTCCGGGTCGAGGCCGCCCTCGGCGAGGACCCGGTCGATGTCCTGGAACAGCCGACGCGCGGTCGAATGGTCGAACCGGCCGACGTTGTACTCCGACTCGACGATGTATTCGCCGTCGAAGTCGAACACCCCGAACCCGAGATCGGTGCGGGCGGCCCGGTTCGGCGCGCGTTGCAGCGTCAGTTCGACGTCGCCGAGCCGCAACCCGACCCCGATCGACCCGTACCAGGTGACCAGGATCGGGATCGCGTCCCGCAGCCGCGCCTGCGCCGATTCGGTGAGCGCGCCGTACACCAGGGAGAAGGGCACCGTCTGGTGGGCGAGGCTGTCCCACATACCGTCGCGGACCCGCTCGACCACCGTGCCGAACGAATCGCCGTCCTCGACGACGGTCCTGGTCACCAGGACGTTGGCCAGATATCCGACCAGCGCCTGGTCCTGTGGTGTCATCCGGTTGGCGCTGACCAGGCCCGTGCAGACCTCCGGGCCGGCGCCGCCCCGGGCGAGCACCGTCTGCAGCGCGGCGAACAGCACGCTGAACGGCGTGGTGAAGTACCGCTTCGCCAGGGTTCCGATGCCGTCGACGGCCTCCTTGCTGAAGACGAACCGCACCATCCCGCCCTTGTTGCCGGTGCCGGTGTAAGTGTGCCGGTCCGCGACCAGGGTCGTGGTCACCGCGCCGTCGAGCTTCTCGCGCCAGTACTTCAGGCTCGCGTCCCAGCGGCCGTCGGTGCGGGCGGCGTTCGAGGCCAGGATGTGCTCGCGGAACGACACCTGGGGCTCGCCGCCGAAATCCGGCTCCTCGCCCGCCACCGCGGCCGCGTAGGCCTTGACGAAGTCGTCCATCAGCAACTGCATTCCCCAGCCGTCGACGAGGGCGTGGTGGACGGTGACCAGCAACTCGTGCTGGTCACCGACGGTCACCGCCACCAGCCGCGCCGCCGGGGCCACGTCCAGCGCGAGCGGACGCTCCTGGATCTCCCCCGCGATCGACCGGAGCAGGGGCTCCACCGGCACGGAACCGGGGTCTTCGATCTCGATCCGCTGCGGCTCGACCTCGACATGGTCCACAATGGACACCATGATCGCGCCGTCACGGTGGTGCAGGCTCGCGCGCATCGCCTCGTAGCGGTCCACCACGGCCTGCCAGGCGACCCGCAGGGCGTCGAAGTCCAGCGGCCGGTCGGCCTTCAGCGGCCAGGTCTGGTTGTAGACGGACTTGTTCTTGGCCCTCTGGTGGATCCACCAGAGCATCTCCATGAGGGCACTGGCCGGGAACATGCCGGTGTCCGTCGCGACGGGAGCGTTCAACGGAATTCCTTTCCGGTTATCGGCGGACGATCGGCAGGATCTCTTCGGTCAGGCCCTTGCGGTCGACCTTTCCGTTGGCGGCCAACGGAATGCTGTCGCGCTGGTGGTAGCCCCTCGGGCGCATGTAGACCGGGAGCTCTTCGAGCAGCCGGACGAACTCGCTCTCGTCCACGGGATCGCCCGCGTAGACCGCGTGCAGGTCCACCTCGCCGTCGGCCGCGGTGAGCGCCACCACGACCACTTCGGCGATCGACGGATGCCGCCGCAGCGCCGATTCGATCTCGCCCAGTTCGACCCGGTTGCCCCGGACCTTGATCTGGTCGTCGACGCGGCCGAGGTGGACCAGCTCGCCGCTTTCCCGGCGCACCCGGTCTCCGGTGCGGTACCAGTGGGCCGGGGTCAGCGGCTCGGTGCCGTCGTAGACCGCGCCCCGCTCGCCGTCGAAGGACAGGAAGCGCCCAGCGTTGTCGCCGGAGTCCAGGTAGCCGGGGAAACGCTGCGGGCCGCGCACGCACAGCTCGCCGTCCGAGCATTCCCGCAGGTCTTCGTCGAGCAGGACGTAGTCCAGATGCGGGAAGATCTCGCCGATCGGCATGGACCGGTTCGAGGTGACCGGCCAGTCCGCGCGCTCGGCGGGCACTTCGTAGCCGGTGCAGATGACCGTCAGCTCCGTGGGCCCGTAACAGTTGTGGATCTTCGCGTTGGGGGCGGCCGCGCGCCACACCTCGACCTGTTCGAGGTTCAGCGGCTCGCCGCCGAACATGCCGCGGCGGAGATTCGGCATGCTGCCCGGAGCGAGTGCGCGCAGCCTGCGGGCGAAGGAGATGATCGACGGCACGGAAAGCCAGTGGGTAAGCCGTTTTTCGTTCACGAAACGCACCGGTGTGAACACCTCGCTGTGCTGCGGGACGCACAGGGTCGCGCCGGTCCCCCAGGTGGCGAAGAGCTCGACGATCGAACCGTCGAAGAAGAGCTCGAAGGTCTGCGAAACCCGGCAGTCGTCGGCGAACCCGAACCGCTGGATGTTGTCCTCCAGCAACGAGGAGACGCATTCATGCGTGACCGGCACGCCCTTGGGGCTCCCCGTCGAGCCGGAGGTGTAGATGATGTACGCGACGTCGCCGTCGCCGGAACCGATCTCGGGCAGCGGCTCGCCACCGTCGAGCAGGGCCCGCCACCGGTCACCGGTCAGGTCGACGATCGGGATCCCCGACTGCCGCGGGTACTCCGGCAACTGCTTGGCCGAGGTGTCGTCGACGATCGTCACGTCCAGGCCGGCATCCTTGGTGATCACCAGGTTCCTGGCGACCGGCGCGCCCTGGTTGAGCGGCACCACGGCGGCGCCGAGCCGCTGGATCGCCAGGTAACCGACGTAGCTCGCGAGGCTGCGTGACGTCAGCAGGCCGACGCGGTCCGGCCGCCTGCCCGCCGCCGAAACCAGGCGTACCGCCATCCGCTCGACGGCGGCCCGCAATTCGTCGTAGCTCAAGGTGAGCCCGGCGACCTCGATCGCCGTCGAGGAACCGGAACCCGCCACCGTGTCGCCGAACCAGTCGAAGAGCCTCCGTGTCGTCATCGCGCACCCCCGTCCTGGCCGGCGGTGGCCAGATCGGCCAGCCAGCGTTTCAAGTCGGCGACCGTGTGCAGATCGACCAGCCGGGTGGCGTCGATCTCGGCGTCGTCGTCGCCCGCCACGTCGACCGCGAGACGCAGCAACGCCAGTGATTCCAGCCCCGCGTCGAGCAAGGGCGTCGAGTCGTCGAAGGTGAAGGTCGCGTACCGCGTGATGATCGCGTCGAAATCGACAATCGTGTCACTCATGGGCATTTTCTCCATGGGGCCGGGGCTTCGTCACCGAGACCATCGCCGTCGCGGCTGTTCTCTCGATGTACTCGGGTTCTAAAGCCGTTGTTGTTGCCCGGATTCGCCGCCTTTCACCTGGCGGCCGGCTTTCCAGACGTCGGTCACGTGCGCCGGATCGGCGAGGACACCGATGTCCAGCACCGGATCCGCGTCCAGCAGGAGCACGTCGGCGTCGTAGCCGGCCAGCAGCTGCCCCGAGCGCGGCGCCTGCGGGCCGAGCGTGTCGGGCGCGACGGCCGTGGCCATCTCGATCGCTTCCAGCGGGGTGGCGCCGCCCTTGACCATCAGCGACAACTCGATGCCGCCCTTCCCCCACTGCGTGGGCCGGTCGGGGCCGGTCATCGCGAGGTCGGTGCCCAACGCGATGGTGACGCCCGCCTCGCGGGCCAGCGCGATCGCGTCGAGATGCCGCCCGGCGACCTCTTCCAACTTTCGCTTGGCATACGGCGGAACCAGGTCGCTGGTGAGGAGTAGATGCATGATGGCGCGGGTCGGCACCAGGATCGCGCCGGTCTCGCGCATCGCCGCGGCGGCTTCCTCGTCCAGGTAGGTACCGTGCTCGATGGTGCGTACCCCCGCCTTCAACGCGGCCATGATGCCCGGCTTGCCGTGGCAGTGCGCCGCGACGACCCGCTCGGCCTGGCCGGCCACCTCGACGATCGCCGCCAGTTCGGCGTCGGTGAACTGCTGGTGATGCGGATGGTCCACTTCGGACAGAACCCCGCCGGAGGCGAAGACCTTGATGAGCCTGGCGTTGTTGCGCAACTGCTCGCGAGCGGCCCGCGCGCATTCGGCCGGGCCGTCGGCGAGCCGCAGTTCGCCGCCGAGATGCCCGAAGTCGTTGATCCACGGGACGGGGAAACCGTGCACGTCGCCGTGCCCGCCGGTGGTCGACAACGCCGTGCCCGCGCTGTAGATCGTCGGTCCTTCGATGGTGCCCTCGGCGACCGCGCGGGCCAGGTGGATGCCGAGACCGCCGACCTCGCGAATGGAGGTGAAGCCCGAGTCGAGGCAGGCCCGCAGGTCCGACACGCACCGCGCCGACCGCAACGCGATCGGCTCGTGCATCAGATCGTGCAGGTCCGCGCTGCGCAGGCCCATGAAATGCCCGTGACAGTCCCACATTCCGGGCATCACGGTATGCCCGCGGGTGACGTCGGCGCCGGGAGTGGACGGCGCCTCGTCACGCGGACCGGCGTAGCGGATCCTGTCGCCCTCGACGATCACGACACCGTCGACGATCGGTGCGCCGCGTCCGGGAATCAGTTGAGAGGCTTCGATGCGTTGCTGCATGCGGGCCAGAGAAGCAGACCGCGGCCGCTCCGGTCACGCGGCGACGATTGCACACCGCGAATCGCCGCTCACGGAAATATGATCGTCAGGCCCGCCGGAAATCCATGATCCAGTTGAGTTCCCACGTCTCGCCGTCGTCGGCCGAGAAGGCTTGTTCCCAGCGGGCCGAATCCTCGGTGATGTCCGACCAGACGAACCGGACCCGCACGGGGGTGCCGCCCTCGTTGTCGTCGCCGTGGAAGACCCCGCGGCCGTCGCTGAAACTGCCGACGACAGGCGGGAAGAGCCTCCCGGTGTCGCTGCTCGACCAGTTCAGCGACCACTTCTCGGTCGCGGGGTCGAACAGGCGCAGGGTCAGGCCTCGCACGCCGTCCGGGAAAACGATCTCGTCGACATTCGCCTTTCCTTCGAAAAGGCTCCAACACTTCGCGGGTGCGGTGAATTCGACCCAGTCGTCGCTGCCGGCCAATCGCTTGGCGAGGCGGCGGTTGTGGACATTCCACGAGCCTACGAGGAAATCGAAATCGCCCATGCGGAAACGGTAGCACGCCCCGCGGCGAAGGCCTTGGGCTTTCGCGGCGGGGCGTGCGGACGCGGTCTAGCCGTGGAGCGACACCGGTAGCGAGACGAGGCCGTGCATGATGGTGCTGGTCTTCCAGCGAAGCTGGTCCGGTTCCACGGCCAGCGCCAGGTCCGGAAACCGTTCCAGGAGCCTGCCGATGCCGATCTCCACCTGCAATCGGCCCAGCGGCGCGCCGGCGCAGTAGTGGATGCCGTGTCCGAAGGCGAGATGGCTGCCGAGCCCGCGGGTGATGTCCAGGCTGTCGGCGTTCACGAACTTCTCCGTGTCGCGGTTCGCCGACCCCAGCGCCACCACCACGATCTCCCCGGCGGGAATGGTCACGCCGTCCAGGGCGATGTCGTCGGTGGTGAAGCGGAACGTCGCCAGGCTGACCGAACCCTCGTAGCGCAGCAGTTCCTCGACCGCGGCGGGCAGCAACGACGGATCCGCCCGCAACCGGGCGAGCTGGTCCGGATGGCGGAGCAGGGCGTACACCCCGTTGCCGACCATGCTCAACGTGGTGTCGTGCCCGGCCACCACGAGCAGGAAGACCATCGCCACCAGTTCGTCTTTGCTGAGCCTGTCCCCTGATTCGGTGGCCTGGACCAGCGCGCTGAACATGTCTTCGCCCGGGTCGGCGAGCTTCGCGTCGATCAGGTCTTCGGTGAACTTGGCGACCGCGGCCGAAGCCGTGGCCACTTCCTCCGGCGTGTGGTTGGCGCCGACGAGCGTGTTCGTCCAGGTACGGAACACTTTGCGGTTCTCGGGTGGAACGCCGAGCAGTTCGGCGAGCACGGTGATGGTCAGCGGGGCGGCGAGATCCTCGATCAGTTCCGCCTCCCGTGAACCGGCCATCTTGTCGAGCAGTTCCCCGGTGATCTCCTCGATCCGCGGCCGCAGGAGCTTCACCCGGCGTTCGGTGAAGGCCTTGCCGACCAGTCTCCGCAATCTGACGTGATTCGGCGGATCGCTGTTGAGCATATGCGCGGCGAGTTCGTCGTCGACCGACGCGGGCGCCTTGTCGGGCGACTCGGCGTGCCGGGCGAACAACTCGTTGACCCGCCGCCCGTCCTTGCTGATCCGCGGGTCCGCCAGCAGGGCGCGGGCGTCGTGGTAGCGGGTCACCATCCACACCTTGATGCCGTGCGGCATCATCACTTGCCGGGGCGGGCCCGCTTCCCGCAACCGCGCGTACAACGTGTAGGAATCCTGGACGAAGTCGGCCGAGAGCCTTTCGACGTTCGTCGTTCGACGGCTTTGCATCAACGTCCTCCACGCGTCCGGCGGGCCGGACACGGTGTCTTGTTCGAGGCAGGGTCATTCGAGGGGCGCCAGCACCTCGCCGGTCGCCACGTCCACGACGCGGATCGCCTCCCGTGGGCAGGAATCGGCCGCGGCGAGCACTTCCTCGTCGGCACCGATCTCGGCGTCGACCGGCTGCGAGCGATCGCCGACGATCCGGAACCGATGCGGAAGATCTCCCACGCACACCCCGGAACCCATGCACGAGTCCTGGTCCACGACGATCCGCCAGCGGCGACCGCTCTCGGTCATGTCAGTCTCCTTGGATTCGACCGTTCAACTGCCGCTCCGGGTCCAGTTGAACGAAGGAGCCCGATGGTTCACGGGAACGGCTTGTGGCGCAAGGTGTTCTCTCCCTTGAACGCTGCCGGTCCGCGGTTGGCCGGGTTGGTCGTGAGTGGCGATTCGGGTTAGAACACGAATCGCCACTCACGACCAACCCGGCCGAATCGAGACCGGAACCTCCAGAGGTGATTTTCCTTGCTACGAAGACTTTGTGCCGGCCTGTGCGCCGTCGTCCTCGTCTCCGGCTTGACAGCCGACATCCCGGCCGCCACCGCGGCACCCGCGGCCCCGGTGACCGCCGAGCCCCTCGGCGGGGACGACCTGCCCGGCCCAGGCGACGTCCAGCGCCGGAAACTGCGGCAGCAGGCCCTCGCGGAGGTGTTGAAGGGCAAGGAAGTCGCCGAACGACGCGGCGCGAGCACCGTCGCGAAGACGCGCCGCGGCGATGTCGACGAGTACGTCGAGCTGGCACGGGAATCGACCGACCGGATCTTCGTGGTGCTCGCCGAGTTCGGCGACCGGCGGCATCCGTCCTATCCCGACGTCGACACCGACCCGGCCATTCCCGGCCCGGTGCGCTTCGACGGCCCGCGTCGCGACCAGATCCCCGAGCCCGACCGGCGCGTCGACAACACCACCATCTGGCAACCGTCCTATGACCGCCGCCATTACCAGGACCTGTACTTCTCCACCGCTCCCGGCGCCGACTCGGTCGCCAACTACTACCGGAAGCAGTCATCCGGCCGGTTTTCGGTCGAGGGCATGGTCACCGACTGGACCACGGTGCCGTTCAACGAAGCCCGGTACGGACGGTCGAACGGTTTCCCGTGCGCGGGCGTCGTCTGCTCCAACGCCTTCGACCTGGTGACCGACGCCGCCAACGCCTGGTACGAGGGGCAACGCGCGGCCGGCCGGACACCGGAACAGATCCGAGCCCAACTCGCCACCTTCGACGTCTGGGACCGTGACGACTTCGACCAGGACGGCGACTTCAACGAACCGGACGGGTACCTCGACCACTTCCAGATCGTGCACGCCGGGGCCGACCAGGCCGACGGTGACCGGGTCCACGGCGAGGACGCCATCTACAGCCACAGCGCCTACGTGTTCGCCAACACCACCACCGGCCCGCAAGGCAACCGACGGGGCGGAACCCAGATCGGTGACAGCGGAATCTGGGTCGGCAACTACACCATCCAGCCGGAAAACGGCGGTATCAGCGTGTTCTGCCGCGAATTCGCGCACGACCTCGGATTGCCCGACCTGTACGACACCAACGGCGGCGCCAACAACGTCAGCTGGTGGTCGCCGATGGCACAGCAACGCGTCTCCGGGCCAGGCGAGGTCATCGGCACGCGCATCAACGATCTGGACGCGTGGTCGAAACTCCAGCTCGGCTGGCTCGACTACGAGGTCGTGGTGGCGGGCCGGACCCGCACCCTCGAACTCGGCCCGCACGAATACAACTCGGCCAAGGCCCAAGGGGTCGTGGTCGTACTGCCCGACAAGCAGAAGACGTTCCACTATGGACAGCCGTTCGCCGGGCCGAACCAGTGGTGGAGCACCAAGGGCAACAATCTTTCCAGCACCATGACCCGGCAGATCGACCTGGCGGGCAAGACGACGGCGTCGCTGACCCTGAAGGCTCGTTTCGACATTCAGCCGGATTTCGACTTCCTCTACACGCAGGTGTCGACGGACGGCGGCGTCACGTGGACCTCACTGGACGGAATCGTCGGTGGCGCGCCGTTCCAACGGGACTTCGGTGGCCAGCCGGGGTTGTCCAGCAGTTCGGGTGGGAACTGGGTGGATATGACCGTTCCGCTCGATGTCGTGGCGGGCAAGAAGGTACTCGTCCGCTTCCAGTACCGAACCGACGGCGCTTTGGCGCGTAACGGGTTCTTCGCCGACGAGATCTCGATCGTCGCGGACGGCGCGCCGCTGCTGACCGACGGAGCGGAGAACGGCGCGAACGGCTGGCAGCTCGACGGCTTCCGGACCGCGGGCGCCACCGAGACCCGCTCGTACGACAACTTCTACCTCGCGTCGAACCGTACCTACGAGTCTTATGGGCAGTATCTGCGCACGGGTCCCTACAACTTCGGGTTCCCCGACCGGCCCGCGTTTGTCGAGCACTTCCCGTATCAGATCGGGCTCGTGGTGTCCTATTGGGATACGTCCGAAATGGACAACAACACCAGTGAGCATCTCGGCTCCGGCCTGATCCTCCCGATAGACGCGCATCCGGCGCCGATCTACAACATCGAGGGTGTGCCGTGGCGATCCCGGATCGCCGGCTACGACATGCCGTTCTCGCTCCGCAAGGCAGACTCGTTCACGCTTCACGTCAACGGAAAGCCCAGCTACATCCGGGGGCAGAACGCAGTGCCGCTGTTCGATGACACCGGGACGTTCCTGTTCCCCGAGCAGCCGAACGCGGGTGTGCTCCTGCCGGCCACCGGGACCACGATCCGGGTGCTTTCGCAGCACGGTACTTCGATGCGGATCCGGGTGGACCACAAGTAGCGGGCGGCTCGTGGGGCTGGTCCGTGAAGGCCTCCTTGAGGGACTCTGGGTCCCTCAAGGAGGCCTTCACGGACTGGACGATCGCCACGTGCGTCCCATATGCACCAGGGTCACAGCGGTATCGCATGAAGGACCCCTCCCCTCGGCTCAGCCGAGGAAACGCGACCTTCACACCTTCCCAAGTACAACCTCGTGAGGTGCCAGGACCAGAGCTTGCCGGTCGTGAGTGTTTTTGGTCGTTCTAACGACCCAAAACACTCACGAGGCGGCACCTGGACCGAACCGCCGCTCCTCGTAGCCGACCGCGGGCGAAGGCTCCTTTCGCCGCATCAGACTCGGTGAAGGGAGCCTTCAGCCCACACCACTCCGCTAGTGCCCACTGACGCAGGTTGGATCAGCCGCAGCCGCTCTCCGCGGGAGGCAATTTAGACCCCCTTGGCTCTAACCGCCTTTACCACTCACGAGGCGCGCCCCATGCAGTCCGTGAAGGCCTCCTTGCCTACCTTCAGGGTAGGCAAGGAGGCCTTCACGGACCTGCGGCCAGGCCACCCACATTCAGAACGACCGACGCACTCACGAGGCCTGCGTGCAGGAAGCGTGCGCGTTGACCACTCGCCGCTCCGACGCCGGGTGACGTTCGAGCAGAGCGGCCGGCCGGACGGGACGCCGTACGAGTTCGCCCCCGCAGTTGGGGCACACGCCACCGAAGCGGTCTTCCGCGCAGCCAGGGCAAAAGGTGCACTCGAACGTGCAGATCCGCGCGTCCACCGAGGGCGGCAGATCCCGATCGCAGCACTCGCAGTTCGGCCTGATCTCGAGCATGCCGCGGACTCTACCCGAGGCGCCTGTTCACCTGAGCGATATCGGATCGGGAGGCGATCCACGAGACTCCATCCCCTGACCGCCGAGCAGGTTCTGGAGGGTTCAGTGAGCAGTGACGACTCGAACGAGGGCGGAATCTCCCGCCGCGGCTTCCTCGCGCGGACAGCGACCGCGTCCGCCGCGCTGGCCGTCGCCGGACCGGACGCGGCGGGCGCGGAGCCCGACGGCCGGGGAGACGATCTCGTCGACGTGGAGTTGCGGGTCAACGAACGCGTGGAGCGGCTGCGGCTCGATCCGCGGGTGACGTTGCTCGACACGGTACGCGACAGGCTCGGGTTGACCGGGACGAAGAAGGGCTGCGACCGCGGTCAGTGCGGGGCGTGCACGGTGCACGTCGACGGACGGCGGGTGCTGGCCTGCCTGACGCTGGCGGGCTCGGTCAGCGGTCGAAGGGTCACCACCATCGAGGGGTTGGCGCGCGGCTCCGCGTTGCATCCGGTGCAGCAGGCGTTCCTCGACCACGACGGTTTCCAGTGCGGCTTCTGCACTTCCGGGCAGATCATGTCGGCGGTCGCCGTCCTCCGGGAAGGCCAGGCACGTTCGCCGGAGCAGATCCGGGAGCTCATGTCCGGCAACATCTGCCGTTGCGGCGCGTACGGCTCCATCGTCAACGCGATCCGGGCCGTGGGAGCGGCGGACTGATGCGGCCTTACGACTTCACCGTCACCCGCGGGGTGGCCGAGGCGCTCGACCGCGGTGGCGCGCCGGGCGCCGCCTATCTCGCGGGCGGCACGACGCTGGTGGACCTCATGAAGCTCGAAGTGCTGACACCGAGCCGGGTGGTCGACATCAACCGCCTGCCGCTGACCGGGGTGTGGACGGACCGGCACGGGCTGCACATCGCCGCGCTCGAGCGGATGAGCGACGTGGCCGCGCATCCGCTGGTGGGTGCGCGGTATCCCGTGCTCGCCGAGGCGCTGCTGGCCAGTGCCTCACCTCAGCTGCGCAACATGGCCAGCATCGGCGGGAACCTGTTGCAGCGCAGCAGATGCGGCTACTTCCGGGACACCGCGACGCCGTGCAACAAACGAACCCCCGGCTCCGGCTGCCCGGCGATCACGGGCGCCCACCGCTCGCACGCCATCCTGGGCACCAGTGACGCCTGTGTGTCCACGCATCCAAGTGACCTCGCGGTGGCCCTCGTGGCGTTGGACGCCTCGGTGCGGCTTACCGGCCGGGGAGGATCTCGCGACGTCCGGCTCGACGGGTTCTACCGGCTGCCCGGCACCACGCCGCATCTCGAGAACGACCTCCGGCCGGGCGAGCTGGTGACCGAGGTGACCGTGCCCCGGCTCGCCTGGGCCGATCGGTCGGCCTACGTGAAGGTGCGAGACAGGGCTTCCTACGAGTTCGCGCTCGTGTCGGTCGCCGCCGCGGTGCTGGTCCGTGACGGCGTCGTGCGGGACGTGCGGCTCGCGGCGGGCGGGGTCGGCACCCGGCCGTGGCGGTTGACCGCGGTCGAGGACGCGCTGCGCGGCAAGCCGTTACGGCTCGAAGTCGTCGAAAAGGCCGCCGCGGCCACCGAAGGAGCCCGTCCGTTGGCCCACAACGGTTTCAAGGTGCCTCTGCTGAAACGCACGATCACCCGTGCCCTGATGAAGCTGGCGGACCGGCCATGACCTCGATTTCCCGCGTCGAAGGACGGCTCAAGGTCACCGGGGCCGCCCGCTACTCCGCCGACTACCCGGTCGACGGCCTCACCAACGGCTACCTGGTGCTGAGCACGATCGGACGCGGCACCATCCGCGGCATCGACACGACCGCCGCGCGCCGCTCCCCCGGCGTCCTCGCCGTGTACACGCACGCTAACCCGCTGCCGCTGTTCGGCGGGGCCGAATCCGGCATCGGCCACAACTGGCTTCCCCTGCGGGACGACCAGGTTCGCTACCACGGGCAGATCATCGGCCTGGTGGTCGCCGAAACCTTCGAGCAGGCCCGCGACGCCGCCGCGCTGGTCCGGGTGGACTACGCGAGTGTCCGGCCGCGGACGTCGCTGCGTGACGGCATGCCCGGCGCCACCCTGCCGGAGGACGTCAACGGCGAGCCGCCGCTGCTCGATCTCCTCGCCGACGGGATCGAGTCCATCGACCAGGCGCTCGGCGCGAGCGAAGTGGTCGTCACCGCCACCTACACCCAGCCGATCGAGTACCACAGCGCGATGGAACCCCACGCCGCCATCGCGGTCTGGCGCGACGGCTACCTCACCCTCTACTCCGGGGCACAGGCCCCGCAGCTCGCCGCCGGGACGATCGCGGCGACGGTCGGCGTCGACCCTTCTCGTGTGCACCTGCTCAGCCCGCACGTCGGCGGCGGGTTCGGCAACAAGATCCTCACCTGGGGGCATCCCGTCCTCGCCGCCGCGGCGGCCAAGGCTCTCGGCCGTCCGGTCCGGATCGTGCTCACCAGGGAGCAGACCTTCGGCGTCACCGGTCACCGCTCGGCGATGTCCCAGACGGTCTCCCTCGGCGCCGACCGCGGCGGGCGTCTCGTCGCCGTCAAGCACGACGCCTACGCCGGCCTTTCGAGCGGCGGCGACGGGTACCTCTACGAAGCCGCGCCGCACACCACCTCGCGTTACTTCTACGCCTCCCCCAACACCCACGTCGGGCAACGGCTGGTGACCCTGGACGTCCCGCCCCAGACACCGATGCGGGCGCCCGGTCCGGAGGCCGGTTCGTTCGCGCTGGAAACCGCGATGGACGAACTGGCGGTCCGGCTCGGCGTGGACCCGGTCGAGGTACGCCTGCGCAACTACGCCACCACGTACCCGGGACGCGGCGTGCCGTGGTCCGGCAAACATCTCGACGAGTGCTACCGCGTCGGCGCGGAGGCGTTCGGCTGGTCCCGGCGGGCCCCGGTCCCGAGGGCGGTCGTCGACGGCGAATGGTTGCTCGGCACCGGAATGGCGACCGCCGCCTACCCGGCCGCGCGGTACCGCACCACAGGGAAGGTCCGGCTGCAGGCCGACGGCACGGCGGTGGTGTCCACCGCGACCTCGGATCTGGGCACCGGGATGTGGACGGTGCTGGCGATGATCGGCGCCGACGCGCTCGGCATCCCGGTGAGCCGCGTCCGCTCCGCGCTCGGCGACTCCGCGCTGGCCGACAACCCCGGCGCGTTCGCCTCGGCGGGGACGGCGAGCTCGGCCCCGGCCGTCCACGCCGCCGCGCTGTCCGCGACACGCGCGCTGCTCGATCTCGCCGTGACGCACGAACGATCCCCGTTCCACGGCATGGACCGGAATCAGGTGCGCTACGAACGCGGCGAAGTCGTGGGCCCCCAGCGGCGGATCGCTTTCGGCACCCTGCTCGGCATCACGGATCGCGCCGGGATCGACGCCACCGAAACCTCGGCGCTCGGGCCGGAACGCGAGCGGTTCGCCTTCACCTCGTTCGGTGCGCACTTCTGCGAGGTCGCGGTCAATCGCTGGACCGGGGAACCCCGCGTGCGCCGCGTGACGACGGTCATCGACGCCGGCACCATCGTCAACGAGAAGACCGCGCGGAGCCAGATCGTCGGCGGCGTCATCTTCGGCGTCGGCCAGGCATTCCTCGAGAACACCCACGTCGAACCGGATACCGGCCGCATCGCCAACGCGAACCTCGCCGACTACCTCGTCCCGGTCGGCACCGACGTCCCGCCGATCGACGTTCGCTTCCTCGACCATCCCGACACCGTCTTCAACCCCCTCGGTGTCCGCGGGATCGGCGAGCTGGGCACCGTCGGCATCGCCGCCGCCCTCGGCAACGCCGTTCACCACGCCACCGGCCGCCGCGTCCGCGATCTCCCCATCACCCTCGACAAGATCTTCGACGCCTGACCGTCTGGATGCCTTAGGGTTCTTCGGGTGACGGACGTTATCGAGCTGCGGCAGTACACCCTTCGGCCGGGACAGCGCGAGGTGTTGATCGAGCTGTTCGACCGGGAGTTCGTCGAGACCCAGGAAGCCACCGGGATGCGCGTCCTCGGGCAGTTCCGCGACCTCGACCGCCCGGACCATTTCGTATGGCTGCGGGGCTTCCCCGGCATGCCCGCGAGGTTCCAGGCCCTGACGAGCTTCTACACCGGTCCGACCTGGAAGGCCAACTCAGCGGCGGCCAACGCCACTATGATCGACACGGATGACGTGCTGCTGCTGCGGCCGGTCCGCCAGGGCGTGTTGCCCGGCCTCGACCCGGCAGTCCGGGACACGCCCGCTTCGTCGTTGGTCACGGCCACGATCCACTATCTTCCTTCGCCGCCGGACGAAGGGTTCGTCCGGTTCTTCGACGAGACCGTTCTCCCCCTGCTGACGAAGGCCGGCGCGACACCGCTCGCCTTGCTGCGGACGGAGTACGCGGAGAACGACTTCACCGGTCTGCCGGTCCGCACGGGCGAGCATGTGCTCGTCGTGCTCGCGTCGTTCCCCGGGCAGGACGCCTACGCCGAGCACATCGACCGGCTGGCCACACTCCCCGAGTGGCGGGACGACGTCGAGCCTCGCCTCCCGGACCGGGTCGAGCGGCTGCTGCTCACCCCCACCGACCGGTCGATGCTCCGCTGAGCTCCGAGGAGAGCCTGCTGACCAGGCCGGGCAATTCGGTGCCCGATGCGCGGGCCGCGAGCGCCCGCAGGGTCAGGCATTCCTCGCGATACCAAGCGAGGCCGGCCCCGCGGTTCGCCGCGAGGCGGGAAAGCTGGTCGCGCACCGCGCCTTCGTAGTACCCGAGGACGCGGTGCGTCGCGGCCCGTTCCTCGTCCGCCGTGACGTACTCGCCGAGCGCGAAGAGCCGCACGAGCCCCGGCACCCGGTACCGGTCCATCCGCAGCGTCTCGACGAGTCCGGCGTCGACGAGCCGCTCCGCGGCGGATTCGGCCGAGGCGACGGGAATGTCGAGCGCGGCGGCGAGCACGGCCGTCGAGACCACCGGCAGGTCCAGCACCCCGAGTCTGCCGAGGACGCGCGTCGGCAGCGGATCGGCGGAGTACCGCAGCAAACGGACGCCGGCCCGCAGCGCGGCGTGGACGCTGAGCCCGTCGCAGGTCAGCTGTTCCAACCGGCGCCGGGGATCGCTCAGCCGCGAAACGAACTCACCGACCGTCCACTCCGGACGCCGCGCGAGCCGGGTCGCCGCCGCCCGCAAGGCGAGCGGCAGATGGTCGCAGAGCCCGGCGAGCCGGACGGTGGCGGCGAGATCGGCGTCCACCCGGGCGGCGCCGGCATAACGGCGGATCAGCGCCGTCGCGGCCGTCGCCGGGAGCCTGCCGAGGCGAAGCAGCCCCGCCCCGTCCACCGCGGTGGAGGCCGGGCGGCTCGTCAGGATCACCGCGCAGCCCGGCGCGGTGGGCAGCAGATGCCGGATCTGAGCGGAGTCGGCGACGTCGTCGAGGACGAGGACCACCCGTCGATCGGCCAGCACGGTCCGCAGCAGCGCGCCCGCCCTTTCCTCCTCCGGCGGGATGTCCGCGGCCGGTACACCCAGCGCGGCGAGCAGCCGCCCGACCGCGTCCGCCGGTGACGCCGGACCGTGCGCCGCGGACGCTCCGAGCCCCAGATACACCTGACCGTCCGGAAAGGACCCGGTCATCCGGTGCGCGGCGTGCACCGCCAACGCGGTCTTGCCGGCACCCGCCATACCGTGCACCGCGCAGCGCTGCTCCCCGCTCGCCAGCCGGCTGGTGATCCAGGCCAGCTCCTGCTCCCGGCCGATGAACGCGGGCACGTCCGGAGGAAGGGTGCGCGGTACGGCCGGCCGCAAGATCGCGGTCGCCGGGGTGGCGCGCCGCGGCGTCTCCAGCAGCAACGGATCGTCACGCAGAATCCGGCCCTGCAGCTCTCGCAGCGGTTTGCTCGGCTCGACACCGAGCTCCTCGACCAGCAGGCCGCGCAGATCCCGGTACGCGCCAAGGGCTTCGGCCTGCTGGCCCGAGCGATACAGCGCGACCATCAATTGCGCGTGCAGCCGTTCGCGCAACGGGAACTGCGAAACCATCAGCTTCAGTTCGGGCAGCAGCGTCTCGTGTCCGCCGAGCCCGATCTCGGCCTCGATCCGCGCTTCCACCACGGCCAGGCGTGCTTCCTCCAGCCGCGCGGACTCGGCGAGGACGGACGGCACCATCGCCACGTCCGCCATCGGGGTGCCACGCCACATCCCGAGCCCTTCGGTCAGTGTGCCGACCGCGGCGGGCAGATCACCTTCGGCGAGGCTCTTCCGGCCCGCCGTCACGAGCTTCTCGTACTCGTCGACGTCGGTCGCGCCCGCAGGCAGCACGAGCCGATAACCGGGTGCCCTCGTGCTCAGCATCCGGCCTCCCGGATCGCCGAGGCCGTTGCGCAGCCGCCAGACGTAGCCGGCCAGCAGACCGGCCGCGCTCGGCGGCGGCCGCTCGCCCCACAGCTCCGCCATGAGCTGATCCGCCGAAACCACGCGATTGGCGTTGATCAGCAGGACGGCCAGCAGTGCGCGTTGCTTCGGCGCACCGATCGAGGACCACTGCCCGCCGTCGAAGAATTCGAGCGGGCCGAGGTACCGGAACCTGGCCGGTGACGATGACTCGTTCGCTTCGCCGTTAATTGACGACCACCATTCTCCGGTGCTCTACTCGCCCTTCCAGAAACACCGAGGGTGAGGTGCACGATGGATAACGCTGAATCATGGTTGCTGGAGATCCGGCTGTTCAAGGTGAAGCCCGGAACCCGGGCGGAATTCGACCGGATCAGCCGGGAGGGCACCATTCCGCTGATGCGCAGCCTGGGGATAACGGTCCTCGCGCACGGCCCGTCCTTGAACAACGAAAACGGCTATTTCCTGCTTCGCGCCTTTCCGTCCGAGGAAGAGCGGGTCGAACGATCCCAGTCGCTCTACACCACGGACGAATGGCTGGCGAAATACGACGGCCCGGTCTCGGCGATGATCGACGACTACGACACTTCGGTGTTCGCCGCGGGGCACGACTTGGGCCGGCTCATCCGGTAGGGCGGCCCAGCCCGGCCAGCATGAGCGCCTCGGCGAGGCAGACCCGGGCGAACTCGCCGAGGTGCAGGCTCTCGTTCGGACCGTGTGCCCGGGTCTGCGGATCCTCCACACCGGTCACCACGATCGTGGCGTCCGGGAACTCCGCCTGGAACGTCGAAACGGCCGGAATCGAGCCGCCGACACCGATCTCGACCGGCGAAACCCCGTCCCACGCGGTACGCAAAGCGGACCGGACCGTCTCATACCGTGGCCCGGTGGTGTCGATGACGCACGGCGCTCCGCCACCGTCCAGGGAGACCGAGATGGTGGCGCCCCAAGGACAGTAGGCCTCCAGATGGTCCCGGAGCGCGGCGAACGCCTTGGCCGGGTCGTCGCCGGGGGCCAGCCGGGCGCTGATCTTCGCCCTGGCCACCGGGACCAGCGCGTTGCCCGACTCGAGGACCGACGGCGCGTCGACACCCAGGACCGACAGCGAAGGCCTGGTCCACAACCGATCCGCCAGCGAACCGGTGCCGGTGAACCGGACACCTTCAGCCATCCCCGCCTCGACCCGCACTCGCTCGGCAGGAAGCTCCACAGTGGACTCCGGCCCCACGGCGAGACCCTCCACCGCGACGTCGCCGTCGTCCGTGTGCAGTGTCGACAGCAACCGGACGAGCGTGGTCAGCGCGTCCGGCACGGCGCCGCCGAACATTCCACTGTGGACCGGGTCGCGCAGGGTACGCACCTCGACCACGCAGTTGACGATCCCGCGCAGCGAAGTCGTCAGCGCGGGCACCCCGACGTCCCAGTTGGCCGAGTCGGCGATCACGACGACGTCGGCGAGAAGCCTGTCGTGATGCAGCCGGAGCAGCTCGGAGAGCGACGCCGAGCCGTACTCCTCCTCGCCTTCGACGAACACCACCACCCCGACCGGCAGGGCGTCACCGAGCGCCCGCAGCGCCACGACATGCGCCATGAGCCCGGCTTTGTCGTCCGCGGCGCCCCGGCCGTAGAGCCGGCCGTCGCGCTCCACCGGCTCGAACGGGTCGCTGTCCCACAGCGCCTCGTCTCCCGGCGGCTGGACATCGTGATGGGCGTAGAGCAGCACCGTCGGGGCGCCGGGTGGCGCGGGTTTGCGGCCGATGACGGCCGGTTGCCCACCGGCCCGGACGACGCCGGTCTCCAGTCCGCAGCCGCGCAGCACCGTCGCCACCGCCTCCGCGGAACGGTCCACCTGCGCGTGGTCGAATTCGGGAAAGGCTATTCCGGGAATGCGGACCAAGTTCTCAAGATCGGCGCGCGCCGGGGCCATTTCCCGCTCGACGGCCTTTCTCAATTCGGCCTCCGTCGGAAGATTGTTCTTCATGAATCGGATCGTACGGCGCGGCGGCCGGAAAAAGACCCGGTCAGCTGCACGGTGAATCGAACGCCGGGAGGCGGCACTGGGCGGGGAGCAGCCAAGACGTCAACTGTCCACAAGGGACGCCAGCTCTCGTCAGAGTGTCCGTTTTGGGCGCTTCACCCGGGGGTCGTGAGTGGCAATGATCGTTCTAACAGCATTTTTCACTCACGACCCTCGCACAGATTCACCCACACGGGCATAAATCGGACGGAGAGTCGCTGCAAAGTGTCCCTTGTGGACAGTTTGCCATGCTGCAAACGCCACGTTCGCCTTGCCTATCGATAGAACGCCGGGAGGCAGCGTTAATCTCGGGCCATGTTGCTCGGCATCGACCACATCGGACTCGTCACCGAAGAACCCGCGGGACTCGTACCCGCTATGACCGCACTCGGAATGTCCAAACTGGACAGCGGGATCGCCACCGCCTACCGGGTGGCGTGCGAGTTCTGGCAGCCACCCGGACCCGGCGGCCGCCCCCTGATCGAGCTGGTCTCCCCTGCCGGACCCGGTTCGGCTCTCGACGGCCACCTGGCCAGATCCGGCCCTGGCCTGCACCACATCGCCATCGAGGTCGATCACCTCGAACCGGAGCTCGACCGCCTGCGCGGCGCGGGATTCACCCCGGTCGACCGCGAACCCTGCGCCGGCGCGCGGCCGGGCATGCTGGTCGCCTTCACCTACCTGGCCCGACCCGCCGGTCTGCTGGTGGAACTGGTCCAGTACCGGGATAGCAGCTCATCGAAGCAACGCGGTGGCCGCCACCCGGCTCGCCGCGACCACGGTCTTCGCCGCACCGCCCGATCCGCCGGTGAAGGTGAACACCCCTGGCACGACCTCGCGTAGTTCGAGACCGGGCGGATCGTGGTAGCAGTCGGACGAAACTGTCGTCCGATGTGGACAGTGCTCGGCGAGTGGATGCCCGAGCAGGCGGCGGGCCTCGCTCGCGACCCGGTCGACGAGCGCGACGTCCGGCCGCGGACCGGCCGGGTCGACGTCCCACCGGTCACCAGGCAGACCGAGCAGGAATCCCGCGTCGCCCGCCGGGCGGCCCCACATGCCGGTGCCCTCCCACACGAACGTGCCGAGCCCCGCGGGCCCTCCTTCGTAGACGGTGTACTGGATCTGTTTGACGCGCAGCCCTCCGGCAGGCAGCCCGCTCGACGCCAGCAGGGCGGGCGTCCACGGACCGGCGGCCAGCACGACCGCGTCGTAACCCGCGGTCGCGCCGTCGGCCAGCCGCAGCGCCGGGGCCGGGTCCACGGTCCCCACCGGCATCCGCCGGACCGTGGCGCCGCGGTCGGTGAGCCAGCCCAGCACGGCGTCCCGCAGCCCGGCGGGCGACACGAATCCCGCGTGCCGTTCGACCACCGCGGTCACCCCGGAAGGCAGGCCGCGGAACGGATATCGGGCGGCCAGTTCGGGCGCGGTGAGCAGGGTCGCCGAACCGGGCAGTGCTTCCTCGATCACCCGGACCGGATCGGCGAGCCCGTCCCCGGAGAGCGCCAGGTACACCGATCCGACCTCCCGGTAGTCCGACGCCGCCCGCAACGCCGGGTTGGCGCGCAGTTCGGCGAGACCGGTCGCGGCCAACCTGCCCGCGGGCGCCAGCCGCTCGAAGCCGCGGACCAGCCCGCCGGACGCGCTCGTCGCGTCGCCGTCGGTCGACCGGGCGGTGTACACGTCGATCGTGCTCCGCGGCGCCGCCTGACGGAGCCGCCAGGCGAGCAGCGCGCCCGCGACGCCCCCGCCGACGATTCCCACCCGCACGGTGACCTCCCTCCCCCGGCTCAGCCGGTGACGCCGGTCCGGGCGGCCACGGCCCGGCGCAGGTCGCCGGTGAAATCCGCGACCCGTCTGCGCAACGGCAGTTCGACGTCGGGGCGGGCGAGCAGTTCGTCGGCCAGCCGCAAGGTCTCCGTCGAGACGGCGTAGCGCGGGTAGAGGAACCGCACCAGCACGTCCAGCACGAGGTCGCCGCGCGACCGGGCGGCCGCGGGCATCTCGGCGAAGAACCGCGGGACGTAGCCGGCGGTCAGCTCGGCCTGTTCCGGTTGCCAGAATCCTTCGGCCAGCGCCCAGAGCCCGTAGCTGGACATCTCGGTGTCGCCGACGATCGCCTTCCACGCCGCCGCCTTGGCCGCCGGATCCGGCCTGGCCGCACGGCATTTCGCCGCGAACTGCTCGCCGCGGGTGCCGGGATCCGCGGCGTGGGCGGCGGCGATCTCGTCCTCGGAGAACGCGCCGAGCACGGCGAGCCGGTACCTGGTGCGCCAGGCCAGATCCGCGTCGAGGACGAGCCCCGCCGGCAGGCGGGTGCCGTCGAGCCAGCCACGCAGCTCGTCGACGTCGGTACTGAACTCGACGAGTCCCCGGCACAGGCACAGCCAGATCTCGTCGGACGGCTCGACCTCGGCGATCCGGTCACGAAGAGCATCGGCGACGGCGGCGAGCGCGGCGGGCCGCCGCTCCGGGTGCAGGAAGCGGTCGGCGACGTCGATACGAGCCTGCTCCAGCACCTCGACGACGATGGACGGATCCGTTTCGACGGCGAGCATCCCGGTCACCAGTTCGAGGTGATCCGCGGCCGGGTACACGCCGTCCTGCACCGCCATCAGCAGCGCGCACCACACCATCGCGCGGTTGACCGGGGACAGCTCGGGAAGGAACCCGGGCAGCGCGGCGCGGGAACGATCGTCGAAGCGGATCTTCGCGTAGGTCAGGTCGCCGTCGTTGAGCAGCAGGAAGTCCGGCGCCGGACGGCCCACCAGTTGCGGCAGCGCGGTCCGCGGTCCGTCGATCGTGACCCGGATCGTCGTGGACTCCTCGCCGTAGCAACCGATGTCCAGGGTGTGCGGCCGCGGCACCGGATGCTCCTCCGGGACGTCCTGGCGGACGGCGGCCGCCGTGATCACCCCGCCGGACACCGTGATCTCCGGGGTCAGCGTGCCGACGTCGCAGGTGGAGAACCACACCCGCGCCCATTCCGTCAGGTCTGTGCCGGCGGCCTCGCTCAACGCGGTGAGGAAGTCCGTGAACGTCGCCGTGCCGTACGCGTGACGGGTGAAGTAGGTGCTCAGGCCCGCGCGCAGCGCCGGAGTACCGACCCGGGCCGCCAGCTGACGCAGGACCGACGAGCCCTTGAAGTAGGAGATCCGGTCCAGTTCGAGCAGCACCGTCCGCACGTCCGGTCCGGCCAGGCTCACTGGATGGGTCGACGGCCGTTGATCGGCCACGTAGGCCTGGGCCTTGCGCCGGACCGCGAACGTGGTCAGCGGGCCGGAAAACCTCGTCACGTCGCCGGTCACCCGATGGGCCATGTAGTCGGCGAAGGCCTGCCCGAGCCACAGGTCGTCCCACCAGGTGTTGGTGACCAGACCGGCGAGCCACATCAGGGACAGGCCGTGCGCGATCACCACGGCCCTGGTCTCCCGTTCGCTCCGCGGCACCGCGGACCCGAAGAGGTACAGCTCGCGCAGCAGCACACAACCGGGATGGTCGAGGGAGAGCACGCTGAACTCGGGTACGAAGACCTGGTCGAACTTTTCGAACGGGTAGGGCACGCCGAACAGCCGCTGGTACTCGTCGAGACACTGCCCGGTGATCTCGAAGACCTCCTCGACGTCGGCCTTGAGTCCGTCCGCCAGCGACGCACGGCAATGCAGGCCCAGCGGAACTCCGCCGTGCTCGGCGTGGAACGACTCGTACGGGCCGGCGACCAGCGTCGTCAGATAGGTCGCGAGGGGCGCGGTTTCGGCTAGCCGCCAGTGTCCCGGGCCGAGCCGGGTCGACGGCGCGTTGCCGAGCACCTGCCAGTCGTCGTCGGGGACCGTGACGTCGAAGGTGAAGCGCGCCTTGAGATCGGGCTGGTCGAAGCAGGCGAAGATCCGCGGCGCGTTGTCGATGAACACGTAGGCGTAGAGGTAGACGCGGCCGTCGGCAGGGTCTACGTACCGGTGCAGCCCTTCGCATTCCCGCGAGTAGGCCATGTCCGCGACCACGACGAGCTCGTTCTCCCCGGCGAGGCCGTCGAGCGGGAACCGGCCGTCGTCGAGTGCGGCCGGGTCCAGTCCCCGGCCGTTGAGGATCACCGAGCGCAGCTCGCGGGGACGCACGTCGAGGAACGTGGCACCGGGGCTCGCGTCGAAGAGGATTCTCGTGGTCGATCGAAAGGTCTCGTCGCCGGTCGTCAGATCGAGATCCACCCGATACGACCGGATCCGCAGCAATGCGCCGCGCTCTTTCGCTTCGGCCTGCGTCAGACTGGGCATTTCCTCGGCCCTCCAAATAGCTGCATCGCGGCCGCCGAACAGCTCAGGCGGCCGCCGAATAGACAATCACCCGGCCGCCGGACAGCGCATTCCCCGCGCAACCGTGCCGCCCGATCCAGTTGAACACCACACCGCGCTTGGACGCCGATACAGCGGGGCCGGGGACTCAGTTGAGCACCTAGTTCACCGTCGATCGAAGACATACCCTCTGACCAGGAGCGCGGGGAGGGGAAACAGTGATCACGCAGTTCATGAGTTGAACGACGCCGATCCAATGGGGACATTTCAGAGGGGACGCGGCGGTCGTTGATTCGACATCCTCGCACTGCCGTACAAATCGAACTTTCCGGTCCGAGGCGACCTCGCCCGAAAACAGTGAAGAGTCGATATTCGGTAATCGGTTCAGGCGCCCAGGACTCATTGAAGAGTAAGTCGCAGGTTTGCCGTACACAACCCGACGGGGGTGCCCATTGACCGGGCAAGCTGACCACGCCTCGAGCCAGGAACATTCGGCTGATTCGAATGACCAAGACGAACCGTCGACCGGGTATCCGAAGGCGGATCAGGTCACCTACAGCGTCCCGGTGGCCGCGTTGCGGCCCGCGGACTCGCCGCGGCTGATCGGGGAGGACGCCGAGCACATCCGGGTGCTGGCCGAACCGGACCGGGCGCTGCCGCCGATCCTGGTGCACCGGTCGACCATGCGGATCATCGACGGGATGCACCGGCTCGGCGCGGCCCGCCTGCGCGGCCAGAGCACCATCGACGTGGTCTTCTTCGACGGCAGCGAGGAAGACGCGTTCGTGCTGGCGGTCAAGGCCAACGTCGCGCACGGCCTGCCGCTGTCCTACGCGGACCGCGAGGCCGCGGTCGCCCGCATCGTCATCTCCCATCCGGACTGGTCGGATCGCGCCATCGCCGCGGCCGCGGGCCTCGGTCCCCGGACCGTCGCCGCGGTTCGCGGCCGGATCGACGGGTTGCCGCGGACGACGGCGCGGCTCGGTCGCGACGGCAGGGTCCGCCCGCTGGACAGCACCGATGGCCGTCGCGTCGCGAGCCAGCTGATCGCGGCCTTCCCCGACGCGTCGCTGCGCTCGATCGCGCGGGCGGCGGGGATCGCCCCGGCCACCGTCCGTGACGTGCGGGAGCGGATCCAGCGCGGCGAGGACCCAGTGCCGCCACGCCGTCCCCGCGCCGTCCGGGAGACCGTGGCCGACCGCCGCGACGCCGGCCCGCCCGCGCACGACCACACCGAGCGTCTCTCGACGAAGGAGCGCAACGCGGTCCTTCGGAACCTGGAACGCGATCCGTCGCTGCGGTTCGCCCAGTCCGGCACCCGGACCCTGCGCTGGCTCGTCCACCGGGTGATCGCCGAGGAGGAGTGGCGCGAACTCGTCGACACCGTCCCGCCACACAGCGTGTACGTCCTCGCCGCATTGGCCCGCCGGTGTGCCAACGAGTGGATCGAGTTCGCGCGACAACTGGAACAGCGGGTCGGCACGCAGAAGTCATAACCCGGATACCGCGAGTGAATACGACCGGTGTTCAACCGGGCACCGGGGACGCAGTTGAACATCGAGCAGTTGTCGGCGCGCGAAGCGTGCGGCACTATTCCCGGACACCACGCCTTGTGGCCGAAACACTTTCGGAAACCGCGCCGCGCCAGGCCACGAAAAGTGACCACCATTGCCCGAGAACTCCCGTCGTCCTTGAATGGCGTGCGGCGATTTTCGAATACAGCCGCCCGCGACATCGGCTCATGATTTCTCATCGGATGACCGGCTCGGTATGAGGAGAAGAAATGGCAGCACCGCTCGCCGAATTCGGCATCGCCGGCTTCGGTTACGCGTTCGGCGAAGACCAGGACGTCGAACGCACCGCCGGTTCCTACGTCACCGACCCGGAACGCGTCGTCGGCTGGGGTTACCGGACCTTCCACCGTGCCGCGGACGGCGTGACCTCGACCGCGCTGGCGGCGGAGGCGGCAGCCCACGCGCTGGCCAGGGCGTCGGTGGACCCCGAGGACGTCGATCTGGTGGTGGTGGCCAATTCCGAGCTGGCGGAGTACCCGTACTGGGACTCCTCCGCGGCGCTGGCGAGGGAGCTGAAGATCCGGGAGCGGCAGACGATGCTGCTGACCGAAGGCTGCGCCTGCGGGGTCACCGGACTCGGCGCCGTCGCCGGACAGCTGACACTGCAACCGGAACTCGGCACGGTGCTCTTCACCGCCGTCAACCGGGTCAGCGAATTCCACCGCAACCGGATGAACGTCAACAACGCGGTGCACAGCGACGGCGCGGTCTCGGTGGTGCTGCGCCGGGGCCACGACCGCGTCACCTGGCTGGCCACCGAACAGTTCACGGATTCCGACTTCTGCGACTGGTTCCGCACCGACGTCGGCGGCAGTGTCACGCCGGTACCGCCGCCCGGCTGGTCGAGCGCGACGGCGCCGAGCGGGACCGAACGCGTGCAGGCTCATTTCCGGAAGGATCCCCGGCGGCTCGCGCACTTCAGCGAGCAACTCAACGCGCGGGTCGTCGAGGTGATCGACCGGGCCTGCCGCCGGGCGGGCGTGCGGCGCGCGGATCTCGCGCGGTTCGTCTACATCAACGATCCGGACGGCATCGCCGAACTGGCAGGCCTGATCGATATCCCGCTGGCGAAGACGAACCACGATCTCGCCGCCGAACACGGCCATATGGGAGCGGCCGACCAGTTGATCGCGCTCGGGACCTACCTCGACCGCGGGGAACTGAATTCAGGGGATCTCGTCGCGCTCGCCGGAATCTCCATCGGCATGCGCTGGTATTGCACGATTTTCCGAGTCTAGGCAGGGGTCGATGAACGATTTCACGGAATTGCTCGACGGCCTGCGAGCCGCGGTCGACGGCCGGACGGCACCGGCACCGGGGGTGCGCCGGCTCCTGGCGGAGGTCGAGGACCCCGCGACGATGCGCCGCGCGGGCCACGTCCTGGCCGATCTCCCCTCGCTCGAGCCGGATCTCCGCCCGGTCAAGGTGACCGTGCTGGCCACCTGCACGATCGGCCCGTTCGAACACCTGCTGCGTGCCGCGATGGTCGCCGTCGGCGCGCAGCCGACCCTGCTCCTCGGTGACTACGGCACGTTCGATCTCACGCTGGCCGCGGGTGAGATCGACGGCTCCCCCGACCTCGTCACCTGCCTGATGGACGAGCGGTACTTCCTGCCGCGCGAGTGGAGCGCCGTCGACACCGAAGGCCTGGCCGCGCACGTCGAGGCCCGGTTCGCCGAGTTCCGGGGAGCGATCCTGGCCTGCCTGCGGCGTACGCCGGGCACGTTCGTGCTGCACACCGTGCCGGTCCCGGCCGGGCTGCGTGATTCGCTGATCAGCTGGCGGGCGCGCGCCGCGGCCGCACGGGCCTGGCACCGGCTCAACGCGGACCTCCTCGGTCTCGCGGAGGAGGACGGCCGGATCACGGTCGTGGACCTGGCGGGCGAACTCGCCGACGTCGCGGTCGCGGCCAGGGACGACCGGCTGCACCGGTACGCCGACCTGCCGTACACCGACGGCGCGCTGCTCACGCTGGCGCGGCGGGTCGCCAGGGTGGCCGCGGCCCGATCCGGGTTGTCCCGCAAGGTACTCACCGTCGATCTGGACAACACCCTGTGGGGTGGCGTGCTCGGGGAAGCGGGCGAGGCGGGGCTGCAGCTCGGCGGGTTGTACCCGGGGAACTGCTATCAGGACCTTCAGCGAGCCGTGCGCCGTCTGCGCGAACAAGGCGTCATCCTCGTACTGGCCAGCAAGAACGACGCCGGGCCGGTGGACGAGGTGCTGACCCGCCATCCGGAGATGCTGCTGCGGCCAGAGGATTTCGCGGTCCGCGCGGTGAACTGGTCGGCCAAGGCGGACAACCTGCGGCACGCCGCCGAGACGCTCAACCTGGCCACGAACGCGTTCGTCTTCATGGACGACTCCCCGTTCGAACGCGGGCACGTGGCCGCCGAACTTCCCGAGATGGCCGTGGTGGCGGCCGACGGCGACCCCGCCCATCTGGTCCGCTCGCTGCTGCGTCCCGGCTGGTTCGACGTACCGGAGCTGACGGACACCGACCTGAAACGTCCGGCGCTGTACCGCTCGCGGGCGTTGCGCACCGGCTTCTCCACCGGGTTCGCCTCCTCGGAGGACTACCTGCACGCGCTGGGGACGCGGCTGATCGCGCATCCGGTCACCACGTTCGAGATCGGCCGGGTCGCCCAGCTTTCCGCCCGCACCAACCAGTTCAACCTGACCGGGATCCGGTTCGACGAGGGCGCCACGACCGCGATGTGCGCCGACCCGGACCGGCTGGTCGCCTCGTTCGCGGTGTCGGACCGGTTCGGCGACGAGGGAATCGTCGGCGCCGCGTGGATCGAGAGCCGCGGCCGGGTGTGGTGGGTGCTGAACCTGGTGCTGAGCTGCCGGGTGTTCGGCCGGGGCATCGAATTCGCGATCGCGGACTGGATCGTGCGACGGGCCCGCGACGCCGGAGCCACCGCGGTGGCCGGCCGCTACGTGCCGAGCGAGCGCAACAAGGTGGCCGACGGCTTCTGGGAGAAGGCCGGTTTCACCCCGTCCGACGAGGACGGCACGTACACCGTGGTGCCCGCCACCGCGCCGACCTGCCTGCCCACCTGGATCGCCTACCCCGGAGACGAGTGATGACCGAACTGGATGACACGACGTCCGTCGTACTGAACACGCTGAGCGAAGTGCTGGGCAAGCCGATCGGCGAACTGCGGGCCCGTGAGGCGCTCGCTACGCACGGCTGGGACAGCCTCTCGTCGCTGGAAGCCCTCTCCCGGCTGGAAAGCAGGCTGGCGGTGACGCTCGATCTGCGCGCCTACCACGCCGCGCACACGGTAACGGCCTTGATCGACCTCGTCGCGGCCGCCGCGACGACCAACGCGGGCGCCGGACGGCGCGGATAACCGGGGAGGATTGCGGTGCGATTTCAAGAAGTAGAGCTGCTGGCGATCGGGGCGGGACCGTCCGGCCTCGCCCTCGGCGTCGCCGTCGAAGAGCTCGCGAAGGCGGAGCTCGCGAAGGACACGCTCATCGTCGAGCAGCAGGACGACGTCGTCTGGCAGCGCGGCATGCTGATCCCGTGGACGCAGAGCCAGGTCTCCTTCCTCAAGGACCTGGTCACCCAGCGGAATCCGCGCAGCGCCTTCAGTTTCGTCAACTACCTGCACTCGGTGGGACGGCTGGACCAGTTCATCAACCTGGGCAGCTTCACGCCGTACCGGATGGAGATCTCCGGATATCTGGGCTGGGTGGCCAAATCCCTGCCGAACGTGCGGATCGACTACGGGCGGCGGTGTGTCTCGGTCCGGCCGTTCGGTGTCGCGGACGGGGCCGGCGAGTGGCTGGTCCAGATGGCCGACGGCAGTGCGGTGGTGTGCCGTCATCTGGTGGTCGCGGCCGGACGGGATCCCTATGTCCCGGACACCTTCTCGTCCATCCCCCGTGAGCTGATGATCCACAGCACCGAGTTCGCGGCCAGGATTGGCGAACTCGATCCCGAACGGACGCGCCGAATCGTCGTCGTCGGCGGGGCGCAGAGCGCGGCCGAGATGCTCTGGACGGCACACCAGACGTTCCCCGGGGCGCGGTGCACGATGGTGATGCGCTCGATCGGCCTCAACGCCTACGAGGCGAGCAAGTTCACCAACGAGCTGTACTACCCGTCCTTTGTGGACGAATTCCATTCGGCGCTGCCGGAGGCCAGGGCGCAGCTGCTGCGCGAGATGCACCGGACCAACTACGCCGGGCTCGCCCCGGACATGCTCGACACGCTGTACCGCCAGATGTACATCGAGCGGCTCACCGGCACCGAGCGCATCGAGATGATCCCGATGGTCGACGTGGCGGGCGCCGAGATGGACGGCCGCGAGATCGTGCTCACCCTCGTCGACCGCAAATCCGGCCGCCGGTTCACGCAGCGCTGTGACGTGGTGCTGCTCGGCACCGGTTTCACCAAACGGATGCCGGGGATCGTCAAGGATCTCGCGTCCGCGGTCGGGGTGGACGAGATCACCGTCAACCGCAGCTACCGGATGAGCCTGCCGCCGTCGTTCAGCGGGACCTGCCATCTGCAGGGGGTGAACGAGGCCACCCACGGAATCGCCGATTCGCTGCTCAGCGTGCTGGCCGCGCGGGCGGCGGAGATCGTCGCCGATCTGCTCGCCGACCGCCGGATGCCGCCGCTGTCCGCCGTCACCGAAACCGCCGAACGCCCGCTCGCCGCCACGCAAGGAGCGCAGTGACCATGATGGAGATCCGCAAGTTCGACAGCGCGCGGCTCAAGCCGGACAACGGTCTGGCCGCCACGCGGCTGCTGCCGTGGCCGGAACTGAACGCGCCCTTCGAAGGCTCCTGGTGCGTGGTGCCGCCCGGCGCCGAGTCCGGGGCGCACAGCCACCACGAGTACGAGATCTGGGTCGCCATGGCCGGATCCGCGGAGATCGTCTGCGACGGGCGCCGGACGCCGTTCGCCGCCGGGGACATCGTGCATTTCCCGCCCCGCTCGCACCACCAGGTGGTGAACAGCGGATCCGAGGAGTTCCGGATGTACGCGGTCTGGTGGGACAAGGACATGGCCGGGCGGTTCACCACCCGCGACGAGGCCGGCGTGTAGATGTCCACGACCATCGTGGTCGCCGCGACGCCGACGTCCAACGGCGACCTGCACATCGGACATATGGCCGGGCCGTACCTGGCGGGCGACGTTTACGCCCGGTATCTGCGGGCCACCGGCGCCTCGGTGATCTACACGACCTGCACCGACGACAGTCAGAGTTACGTGGTCACCACCGCGCGCCGGTCGGGCACCACCCCGCGGGAACTGTGCGCCGGGTCGACCGAGGCGATCGCCCGTTCGCTCTCCGCGATGGGCATCTCGACGACCGGTCTCCCGCCGATCGACGACGTGTACCGGCGCGCGGTGCTCGAGTTCGTCACCGCGCTGTACGACGCGGGCCGGTTCCGGAAGCGGACGGTGCGGCTGCCGGTCGCGACACGTTCGGGGACCTACCTGTTCGACGGGCTGGTCAGCGGAACCTGCCCGGTGTGCCTGGCCGGCAGCAGCGGCGGGGTGTGCGAGGCCTGCGGACACCCGAACAACTACGACGAGCTGCTCGACCCGCACTCCACAATGGACCCGGACGACCCGGTCGGCTACCGCGACACGGAGATCCTGGTGCTGCCGATGGAGGAGTACCGGGACCGGTTGACCGCCTACTACACCGCGCAGGCGGGACGGTGGCGGCCGCACGCGATGCAGCTCATCGGGGAGTTGCTGGCCAAGCCGCTGCCCGACGTTCCCGTGACGATCCCGGCGGCGTGGGGAATTCCCGCGCCGTTCCCGGAGACCTCCGGGCAGATGCTGTACCCGTGGATCGAGGCGATGCCCGCGGTCATGTACAGCACCTGGTGGTCGGTCGGCGACACCACGCTGCCGCTCGACGAGCACTGGCGCGCCGAACACGAGGCCGAGGTCGTCTACTTCCACGGTTACGACAACGTCTACCACTGGGGTCTGATGGATCTCGTGTTCCTGCTGGCCCACGGCGACCGGTACGTCACGCCGTCGGCCAACGTCTGCAACGAGTTCTACGATCTGGCCGGCGAGAAGTTCTCCACCAGTCGCGACCATCTGATCTGGACCGGCGACCTGCTCGCCGAGGTCCCGCGCGACCTCGTCCGGTTCCATCTGGCGCATACCGCGCCGGAGTTGTCGCGCACCGGCTTCACCCGCGAAGGCCTGCGCGACAACGGGTACCGGCGGCTCAGCACCCCGTGGAACGCGCTGTCGGAGGCGATCTCGGAAACGGCTCGCGGGCTCTCCGGCGCGGTGCCGGTGACTCCGGACGGGCGACGGCGCGCCGCGGCCATGGTGCAACGGTTCCGCGGCTGCTACGAGTTGCCCGGCTACAGCATGAACCGGGCCGCCGAAACGGTGCTCACCCATCTGAACCGGCTGCGCGACCTGGCCGCCGGCTCGGCGATCGCCGCGGGCGACCTGATGCTCGAGGCGCGCACGTTGCTGGCCGGCGCCGCCCCGATCCTGATCGACGCGGCCGGCGCGGCGGCCGCGGCCGGGGCCGACCTGTCCCTCACGGCCGAAACGCCCACTTCCGTTCCCGTGTTCCGACTCCCGCGGCTGCCCGAGGAGGCTGGCCATGAAGCTGCTGACCATCGAGACCCGTCAGTACCTGACCTACTACCACTCCCGCTATCGGCAGGTGCAGGCGTTCGGCGTCGATCTGTACGTGATGAACGGTGAAGGGACGGCGGACTTCTGGCCCGCGGACCACTACCGGCTCGTCGGCTCGAAGAAGATCGACGAGATGGTCGCCTGTGCCGAGGAATGGCACGCCACCGAGCATTTCGACGGGGTGATCACCTTTTCCGAGGCGGCGGTGATCGCGGTCGCCACGGTGGCGGAGGCGCTCGGGCTGCCGGGTATCGGCGTCGAGGCGGCACGCAACAGCCGCAACAAGCTGCTGATGCGCCAGGCCTACGAACGGGCGGGCGTGCCGATCCCCGCCTTCCGGTACGTCACCGAACTCGACGACGCGCTGGCGGCGGGAGCCGAGTTCGGCTATCCGGTCATCCTCAAGCCCACCCTGGGCGCCGGGAGCCATCTGGTCTACCGGGTGGACGGTCCGCAGGAAATGGCGCGGGACTTCGCGACGGCGAGCGAGGGCCTGCGGAACATGTTCTGGATCAACGCCGAGGCGGACGACGTCGACCTCGGTCCGATCGGGTTGCTCGTCGAGTCCTTTCTGGACGGACCCGAGTACCTGATGGAGGCGCTCGCCTGGGACGACGAGGTCTACCTCGGCTCGGTCGTCGACCGGATCACGGCGGAGGGCAGGAGTTTCGACGACGACGTGCATCACGCGCCGACCTCCCTGCCCGCCGAGGAACTGGCCAGGGTGCACCACGCGGTCAAGGCGGCCGCCCGCGCGCAGGGCCTGCGGCGCAGCGTGATGCACGCCGAAGTGCGCTACCACGAGGGCAAACCGCATCTGCTGGAGATCGCGGCCAGGGTGGGCGGCGGCGGGCTGGACACCATCGCCCGGATCACCGCGGACTACGACCCGATCCGGTCCGTGGTCGACGTCGGCCGGGGCGTCAAACCGCCCGTCCGCCACTACTGGCCGACCGGGACGCATATCACCGCGATGTGCCTGATCTGCGACGGCGGCGTGGTCGAGAGCATCGAGGTTCCGCCCGAGGTGACCGAGTCCGATCGGGTCTTCCTTCAGCAAATCACCGCCCGTCCCGGCGACGTCATCCTCCGGCCGCCCGACGGCAACACCATCTTCGGCTTCCTCGGCACCACTGGAACGTCCAAAGAGGACGCTTACGGGCTGATGACCGAGCTCGCCGGGAAGATCACCGTCACCTTGGAAGGTGACCGGTGAGAACAGCCCGTCCGCGGCGGTTCCTGATGTGCCCGCCGGAACATTTCGAGGTCAGCTACTCCATCAATCCGTGGATGGAGCCGGACAAACCGACCGATGCGCCGCTGGCGCTCGTGCAATGGGACCGGTTGCGGGCCCGGCTGGTCTCGCTCGGCCACCGGGTCGAAGTCGTGCCGCCCCGGCCCGGCCTGCCCGACATGGTGTTCGCCGCCAACGCGGCCACCGTGATCGACGGGCGGGTACTGGCGGCCAGGTACCGCCATCCGCAACGGTCCGGCGAGGAACCCGCGTATCAGGCCTGGTTCGCCGAGCACGGCTATCCGGTCCGGCAGGCCGGGTTCGTCAACGAGGGCGAGGGCGACATGCTGCCCACCGGTGCCCGGATCCTCGCGGGCACCGGCTTTCGCACCGACCATCGCGCGCACGCCGAGGCGGCGGACCATTTCGGGCTGCCGGTGGTCACTTTGCACTTGGTCGATCCGTACTTCTACCACCTGGACACGGCTTTGGCGGTGCTCGACCACGAGGAGATCATGTACTACCCCGGCGCCTTCTCGCCGGACAGCCAGGCAGTGCTCCGGGAGCTGTATCCGGACGCGATCCTGGCCGACGAGGCGGACGCCGCCGTCTTCGGCCTCAACGCCATCTCCGACGGCGAGCACGTGCTGCTCCCCCAGTCCGCCGTCCATCTCACCGAAAGCCTGCGGGCGGCCGGTTTCACCCCGATCGCCGTCGACCTGTCCGAACTCCTGAAGGCCGGTGGAGCGGCCAAATGCTGCGCGTTGGAACTCCGCGAACCCCTCCCCTCCACAGAAAGGCGCCGCGAGCCATCATGATCAACTACGAAGGACGGCGGTTCAGCCCGGTCGCCGTCGACGGCACCGACGACGGCAGCGAGGACCGGGTGGCGGTCTACCGGCAGAACGGCGACCTGATCTGGGGCGAGTTCTCCGGCGGCAAGGCCCGCCACGGTTCGCTGACCGGGACCTGCGGCCCCGACGGGAAACTCGACTTCGCGTACTGCATGGTCCTGGAGAGCGGCGAGGTGATCTCCGGCCATTGCACGAGCATCCCGCGGATCCTCGACGACGGCCGGATCCAGCTCGACGAGGTGTGGCAGCGCTACGGCCCGCATCAGTCCGTCGGGGTCTCCCGCCTGCAAGAGATCCGGTGACGGCGATGACCCGCACCAGCGCGATGCCGTCGGTCCGCGAAGGCGAGCCCCGCCGCGGCGGCACGGTCACCTGGGCCTGCGCGCCCGGCTTCCCGCCGGCGGTGATCTTCCCGTTCACCCCGGCGGAACGCATGGGCATGCGCAACGTCCTGGAGTTCCAGGCCCTCATGTACCGCACCCTGTACTTCTTCGGCAGCGACGGCACACCCGAGGTCGACTACGCCTCCAGCATCGGCGAGCCTCCTGTGTGGAGCGAGGACGGGCTGACCGTCACGGTCAAGATCAAACCGTGGAAATGGTCGAACGGCGAGACGTTGTGCGCCGACAACGTGTTGTTCTGGGTGAACCTGCTCAAGGTCAAGGGCGAGCGGTACGGCGAATACACCCCCGGCTATTTCCCCGACAACTGCACGGACTACGGCAAGCTGTCCGAGGACACCTGCTACTTCACCTTCGACAAGGTCTACTCCCGGCGCTGGGTCCTGATGAACCAGCTCAGCCTGATCATCCCGCTGCCGAAGGCGTGGGATCGCACCGCGGCGGGCCCGGCGAACGCCTCCGGCGACCTCGCCGACGTCGAGGCGGTCTACGACTACCTGATGGCCGAGCAGGGCGACATCATCGACGAGGGCAACGAGCACCGCACCCGCTGGGCCGACAGTCCTGTGTGGAGTGTCGTGAGCGGGCCGTGGCGGTTGAAGAGCTACACCCTGGACGGGGTCGTGACGTTCGTGCCCAACGAGCACTACTCCGGTCCGAACAAACCGTATCTCGACGAATTCCGGCAGATCCCGTTCTCCTCCGACGAAGAGGAGTACCGCAGGCTCGAAGACGGGCCGGAAGGCGAGGACGCGGTCCAGGTGGGCTACCTGCCGCTGAGCTTCGCCACCGGGCACACCGACGATCCCACCAAGGGCGGCGTCAACCCGTTGGCGGAGCACTACACGATGGTGCCGCAGGTGGCGTACTGCATCCGGTACACCAGCCTGAACTTCAACAATCCCACCGTGGTCGGGAAGATGTTCGCCCAGACCTACCTCCGCCAGGCACTGCAGTGCACGCTCGACCAGGACGCCGCGGTCCGGGACATCTACCAGGGTTACGCCTACCGCCAGAACGGGCCGATGCCGATGCTCCCGGTGACCGACCTGGTGTCGCCGCCGCAGCGCGGCGGAGCGTGGCCGCTGCCCTTCGATCCCGGGCGGGCCAAGAAACTGCTGACCGAAAACGGCTGGGACACCAGCGTCACGCCCGCGGTGTGCGTCGACCCGGAGCTCGCGGGCGAAGGGATCCCGCTCGGCACCGAGCTGAGCTTCCGGTTGCGTTACGTGGAAGGACGGCCGGCGCTCACCCGGCTGATGACCCAGTACAAACGTGACGCCGCAGCCGCGGGTATCGAGTTACGGCTCGAAGAGGTCTACGGCTCGATCCTGGTCGCGGAGGACGCGCCCTGCTACCCCACCGACGAAACCCCGTGCACCTGGGAGATGTGCTGCTGGAACGGCGGCTGGGTCTACCACCACCCGACCGGCGAGATCCTGTTCAGGACCGACGCGGGCGGCAACTTCGGTCACTACCACGATCCGGTGGCCGACGAGTTGATCGAGCGCACGGTCACCACCGACGATCCGGAAGTCCTCTACGAGTACCAGGACTACATCGCCGAGCAGGTTCCGGTCGTCTTCAACCCCAACTTCCCGATCCGGTTGTTCGAGGTCGCCCGCTCCCTGCGCGGCTTCGAACCGGTCAATCCGTTCGGCATGATCAGCCCGGAGAACTGGTATTACGTCGATGGCTGACCCCGTCGCCCCCATCAGCGCGCACGCCATGCTGCTGTTCCTGCTCCAGCTGGGACTGCTGCTCTGGCTCGCGTTCGCCCTCGGACGGCTCGCCATCCGGCTGAAGATGCCGGCGGTGGTCGGCGAGCTGACCGCCGGTGTCCTCATCGGACCGTCGGTGCTCGCGCATCTGGCGCCAGGTCTGTCGGCCTGGTTGCTACCGCGTGACGCCACCCAGCTCAATCTGCTCGACGCCGTCGGGCAGCTCGGTGTCCTGCTGCTGGTCGGGATCACCGGCATGCACATGGACCTGAAACTGGTACGCCGCAAGGGCGGACCAGCCGCCTGGACCAGCGCGGGCGGTTTGCTGGTGCCGCTGGGACTCGGCATCGGGCTCGGCTTCGTGCTGCCCGCCTCGCTGATCCCGGCGGGGACCGACCGGGCCGTGTTCGCGCTGTTCCTCGGCGTGGCAATGGGCGTGAGCGCGATCCCGGTGATCGCGAAGACCCTGCTGGAGATGCGGCTGCTGCATCGCGACATCGGCCAGCTGATCGTCAGCGCCGCGGCCGTGGACGACATCGTCGGCTGGCTGCTGCTGTCGGTGGTGTCCGCGCTGGCCGTCACCGGGCTGGTCGCCGGTCAGGTGGCGTTCTCGATCGCCGGCCTGCTGGTGGTCTTGGTCCTCACCGTCGTCGCCGGACGGCCGCTGGTCAACGCGTCGCTGCGCCTGGCGAGCCGTTCGTCCGAGCAGGGGCCGGGTATCGCCACCGTCGTGGTCCTGCTCCTGCTGGCCGCCGCGGGCACCCACGCGATCGGCATGGAACCGGTGCTGGGGACGTTGCTGTGCGGCATCCTGATCGGTTCGTCCAAACACGCCGACCTCGCGCGGCTGGCCCCGTTGCGCACGATCGTGCTTGCCGTGCTCACCCCGATCTACTTCGCCACCGCCGGGCTGCGGATGGATCTCACGGCACTGCGCGACCCCGCCGTGCTCGGCTCGGCCGTACTGGTGCTGGCGGTCGCCGTCATCGGCAAGTTCGCCGGCGCCTACCTCGGGGCCAGGGTGGGCAGGCTCAGCCACTGGGAGGGGCTCGCGCTCGGCAGCGGTCTCAACGCGCGCGGCGTCATCCAGGTGATCGTCGCGATCGTCGGCCTGCGGCTCGGCGTACTGACCACCGCCACCTACACGATCATCGTGCTGGTGGCGATCGTGACCTCGCTGATGGCGCCGCCGACCCTGCGCCGCGCGGTGGGCCGGATCGCCGTCACGGAGGAGGAACGCGTACGGGAGAAGGGGTTCCATGTCCAGTGAGCGACCACGACTGCTGCTGATCGCGACCGGCTGGCAGGTGTTCCGGGAGTACCTGCTGCGGTCGATCGGTACCCGGTTCCGGGTGCACTTGTTCCACACCGCGGAGCCGACCTGGGAACGGGAGTACATCACCGGCTGGACCGTGCTGCCCAGCACGATCGACGGTCCCGCGATGGCCCGCGAGGCGGTCCGGCTGCACGAGGCCGAGCCGTTCGAGGGAGTGTTGTGCTGGGACGAGGGGCGCATCCACGCCACCGCCCACGTCGCCGAAGCGCTCGGGCTGCGGTGCGGCGACCCGGCGATGATCTGGCGGCTCCGGGACAAGGCGCAGACGCGCGCCGCGCTGGCCGAAGCCGGTGTTCCCCAGCCGCGGTCGGTCAAGGTCAGCACCCTCGCGCAGGCGCTGGCCGCGGCGGAAGAGGTGGGCTACCCAGCGATCCTGAAACCGCGCGGCCTCGGTGCGAGCCTCGGTGTGGTCCGGGTCGACAGCCCGGAGCGGCTCCGCGAGATGTTCGCCTTCACCCGCGACACCAAGGCACCCGACCCGGTGGTCTACGCCAGTGACCATCCGGTCCTGGTCGAGCAGTGCGTGACCGGCGAGGAGGTCAGCGTCGATTCGGTCGTCGCGGACGGCAAGGTCACGCCGCTCTTCGTCGCCCGCAAAGTGGTCGGGTTCCCGCCCTACGCCGAAGAGATCGGTCACTACGTGGACGCGGAGGATCCCCTGCTCACCGACTCCGCGTTCACCTCGATCCTGCAAGCCACGCACACCGCGCTGGGTTTCCGCGACGGCTGGACGCATACCGAGTACATGCTGACCGGGACGGGTCCGAAACTCATCGAGGTCAACGGCAGGCTCGGCGGCGACCTGATCCCCTACCTCGGCGAGCTGGCGACCGGCATCGATCCCGGCGTCCTCGCCGCCGCCGCGGCCTGCGGTCACGAGCTGGACATCCGGCCAACCCGGCGGCGAGTGGCCGGGATCCGGTTCTGTTACGTCGACCGGGACGACACCACCATCGCGGCGATCCGCTTCGATCCGACGACCCTGCCGTCGAACGTGGATCAAGCGGTCACCATCGCCAAGCCCGGCGCCGTGATGTCCCCTCCGCCGAAAGGGACGGTCTGGGGGCGGGTCGCCTACGTCACCGCGGTCGCCGATTCGATCGCCGAATGCGCGCGGACCCTCGCCGCCGCCCAGGCGTCGCTGCGCATCACCACTCCGCCGGTAGGTGTCGGTCGGCACGTGGCGCCGCGCCGGTAACGTCCTGGCGTGACCTACCGCTGAGCCAACATTTCCGGGGACATCTCCCCACCCACCACTTGGTCCTGACAGCCCAGCGAGTTCAGCGCTTGGTAGATGCCAGACAGGTTGTAGAGCGTCGAGGCGTCATTGCGGGGCTCGAGAATCGACGCTCAGTGCGACGCAGCATGACCACAAGGTGGTGAGGATCGAAGTCGCGGTCCTGCTGGAAGCGATCGATATCGCCAACCCGGCCAGGCACGCCAACTCGCGGCGCGTGGTGCGGGCCGATCTCGGGCGCGTCGGCGACGACGACGTCGACCTTCACGATGCTGCGCCGGGGCAGGCGCTGCTGGCTTCAAGTCCAGGCACTCGAAGCCAGCAGTGCTGACGCGTGTCCGATTAGCAGCCTTTAAGCAGGGAGCTGATCGTCTTGTCCATGTGTGGCATCGACTCAACTGCTCAGCAGCCGCGCAGCGAGCTGATGCGGTCGTTCATGTGGGCGGGCACGTTTCCTCGCCAGTCGACGGAAACACGCCACAGGGTGCCGCGATAGTCGGCGTCGGTGTAGGTGCACCAGATTCTGTTGGTGCGGTTGTAGACGGAGGAGATCTGGTCGTTGAAGTTCTGCCCCTGGAGATTGGCGGAGCCGGTCTGGAAGCGAACCATTCGGCCCTGAGCGTTGGCGTGCTCCCACGCGCAGAACCAGCCGGACGGGCAATCCGAGTAGGCAGCGATCGACACGCCACCTTCTTGCGACGCTGGGGCGGCGCCTGCCGTCGTTTCGGCACTTGCCGTTCCGACGAATGTCACGCCGGCGGACAAGGCCGCACCAGCGGCGATCGTGGCGAAGAGTTTCTTCATTTCATCTCCTATTTGTTGTTGGTGCGCCGTCGTCTGTGGCGGCGCGGATTTCCGGTCCTCAGCTCTTGGCCGGGACGACGAACACGTGGCTCATGCCGGCGTTGTGGGTCGTGGTCGACCCGCGTGAGTCGGTCAGGCCTACCGCGGTGCCCTGCACTCCGCCGTCCGTGCCGTCTTTCCACTTCACCAGGACGTAGGCGTTGAACCGCTGTTCGCAGTCGGGCCGGACGGTGAAGTCGGGCAGGTGCAGTGGCACGTAATGGTGGTGCACCGAATAGGACATCTGGCGGGTCGTCGTGGTGGCGTTGCCGGTCTGGCAGAGTTTGTCGCCGTTCCACTGGTTGACGAAGAGGGTGAAGGTGGCCGTCGAGGCCGGCGGTTTGGTGCAGTCCTTGTCCTTCACCGGGTAGCACGTCTTGTACTCGGTGTCGGCGAAGACACTCAGTTTCGCGAAGCCCGGCGCGAGTGTGAAGTACGGCAACGCGGGCTCGCGCGCCACGACCTCGGGATCCGGCCCGACACGGACAAGGCCACGGGGCGTGGCCCGCTGGGCGGGCAGACCGTTCGCGGTGTTGGCCACGGACGTGTCGGCGAACTCGAGGAATCCGTCGTGCAACTGGAACCGGGCGTCGAGTTCCGTGCGCATCGTGGCGGCACGGACGTACGCGGTGCAGGTGACCTTCGTGTCGACACCGGGGTGCACCAGGAAGCGGGTGGTGAGCTGGACGTCCTCCTTTTCCGGCTCCAGGGACGCGCCCTTCTGCAGGATGTTCTGTCCCGTCACGAAGCTCTGTTCACCGCCTGGCCAGGTGCACCGCACCTCGTTGTCGAACAGCGAGCGGTAGGTGGCGGAGTTCGCGCGCATCACCGATCTGACGTAGGCGGTCTGCGTCGCCGACATCTGCAGGTATACGCTGCCCAGCTCCTTGACCTCCTGGTCGAACTTCACCGGCTCACCCGGCTTTGTCTCGGGCACCTTCGGCGCGAGCACCTGTTGCGGCGTGAACTTGACATAGGTGGCGTCGCTCGCGGTCGCCGCCGGCGCGAGCACGACCAGCACCACGGCACCGAGAATGAAGGACAGGATTCGCCTCACCGAGGTCTCCTTTCACCAGTGAGAATTTAGCGTGACGAACTATTTCGGCGATAACACATGGCCGCTTCGTTAAGAGGCGAGGTGGAGTTTCGGTGGGTACGGATGCTCCTGAAGTGAAACTGATTCACGGCCCACCAGGGGTGCGGAACAACCATGTCGCGTAACAGGCAGCGGCGGCAAGGGATACCGGAATATGTGTCGTCCCGGCATGCGTGAAGCGGCCCTGAACAGGGGTTTCCCGAAGGGCGTGGGACGGTGCCATACTGGGGCTTGCGGCACCGGAGACTTGGGGAGGGTCGATGGATGTGTCGAGCGCGCGCAGCGAGCTTGCACGACTTCTCGCCGCACTCAAGGAGCGCAGGGGCCTGAGCTATTCAGAGCTAGGCCGAGAGTCGCATATCAGCAGTTCAACCCTGCATCGATACTGCTCCGGAGTAACAGTTCCACCCGATTACCGGACGATTGCCGCAATCGCCACCGCCTGTGAGGCGACTGACCAAGACCTCACCGATCTGCTACGGCACTGGCAGGTGGCCAACGGCAAAATAACCGCGGAGACACCGGTTTCCGCAGCCGAAACTCCGGACCTGTCCTCCGGCTCTCGTCGGCGGCGCCCACGATCACTCGCGGCCGCCGCTGCGATCCTCGTGGCGATCGTGATCCCGTCGAGCACGGCATTCAACGATGCAGACCCCTCAACCCCCGCGCCCGCCGCCGCCCCCGCCGACGCCGTCATCCGATACGACTTCACGCCACGTCGCATACTCGCACCGCGGATGCCCAAGGCAATGCCGGGCGAATCCCGGAAGCCCGATCATGAGGTGGTGGCGCTGGGCAGCGTCGAGCTCGAGATGGCGACGACCCAGACCGCGTACGTGGTATCGGTGATGCGCGCGAGCTCGGCGACCCACCTCTCGCTGTTCGACAACGAGGTCCGGTGCAGGTGGCCCGGCGGGGAGCAGAACTTCGTGACCGGGCAGAACATCCTGACGGAAGGCGCGTCATCGGAGCGGGAGAAGGAAGAGGTCCAGCTCACCACCCGCTTCCTGCTGCATCCCGGTGTGGCCACCAAAGTCGCCTGCACCGCCTACCTCCGCGCCGCCACCCTCAGGGAAGACCTCGACGCGCAGTTCCGGCTGGACAGCGGGCGGATCGAGGTCGCCGACACGTCCGTGGGCAACACGACCACAGGCGCGCCGGCCCAGGGCGCGGTGCCGCAGGGCCTTCTGCACGTGGGACCGGACCCACGCATGATCGCCCGGGAGCCGGTACTCAGGTCCGTCACCTTCGCACCGGGATTCACCCACCTCAGCGTCGTCGCCGACACCCAATACCAGACCTGTTACCCGCAGAAGGGCAAGCACTGCGACACGCTTGACCCGACCGCGTCGAGGGCCACCTTCACGCTGTACGTCACCCAGTGGAAGGGCAACGAGGTCTGCCACAAGAACCGGGCGACCGGGGAACTCCGCGAGATGTCTCACACGGTGCATCGCCACCACGTACCACTGCACCTGCCCGACTTCACCATCCGCGCCGACTGTGACCCCCGGTTCAGCGCCTACGTCATGGTGAAGTGGGTGGACGGGATGGACGGCGCGGTACAGGGCGCCGTGGAAGACCTGACCGACTCACGCGGATCCACCACAATGCACAACGCCGACATGAGCCACATTTTCATGATCCCCCAGAAGGGTTTGCGCTGAGTCTCCGCGGACCCGCTTCACCAGCGCCGGCAAAACGGAGGGATTCGCACACCCGACGCGGTGAAGCCACGCCTTCCGCACAGGCCGCAGGGGCCTCCTTCCCGGGATTCGTCCCATCGTGTCCTGAGTGGACAGTGTCGTCGGCGCGGCGGACGCTGGAGGGCGTGGACAACGGCATCTGGCCAGCGTCCCCGGTCACGCGCGGCAGCGACCTCGGCGCCGAGGTCTGGCTCGGCCCGTCCCAACTCGGGCACGATGCGATCGACGTGAACAACGTCACCGTCACGGTGCGGATGAGCATGGTGGACTGCCTGAACGACTTGAGCCTCCGGACGGCCTGTTGGGGACCGCGGGAACGGCGACAGCGTCGACTACCGCCTCGCTCTGCCCTGACCTCCGGGCCCCTTCCCGGGGGACACGGGGCACTAGCCGTCCGGGTTCTCCCGCTGGCGACCGATCTGCGCCTCGAACATCGGTGCGTTACCCCCGGCGCCGCACCCGAAGCAGTGGAACGTGCCGTAATCCGACGTGGCTGGCCGGTAAGAGTCGGCCTGAGCGGCAACTTACCCGACCTCGATCACCTTGACGTTGGTGATTGCGGCCTGACACGAGGTGCTGGTGTTGCCTTTGAATTTGAGGAAAAGGGTGTCGGTGTACGCCTTGAAGGTACGGAGCACTGCCTTTCGCCAGTGCGCCTTCCCGTCCGCGTCATGTGGCTTGATGTCGGCTGACAGCACGGTTGTTCCGTCTTCGTCGGCGAATTCGACGGTGAAGTCGACGTTCTGGCCGACGCAGTTGCCCCAAGCGTCGGGGCTGTGCTGGAAGCTGAGCCGGTACCAGGCGCCCGGGTCGGGCGTGAGGCGCTGTTGGATACCGCCGCCGGTGAACTCGGGGCCGAGATCCACCGCCTGGTAGCCATTGGGGTGCTGGGCAAAGTCTGCGCTGAGCAGGTCATAGCCGGCGCCGGCCTTCTGCCACGGGGCGGCAGGACCGTTGTTGCGCCACGTGACCCCGGACAACATGGGATCGGTCACGAAGGTCCCGTTCTCCACCAGGTTTTCTCCTGGTGCGGCGGAAGCGGGTGCCGTTTGCACGGTCAACGGGACGGCCAGAAGCATTGCCGTGGCCGCGACGACGATACGACTGCGTATTTTCCTGTGTTCGGTCATGATCGAGTGGTAGGTTCCCGCGCCATCACTTAAACGGTTTTCGGTTGCTCTTCCCCTCTGTGTGTGAACGGCTTCGCCCAAAAGTGGTTCGGGAACCCGAATGTCGGCGAGTAAGTCCTCGGCGTCTGAAGCGGCCAGGAACCCGGCGCTCCGAGCGCGCGGATTGTGCTCAACGTGGACACGCGGAAATTGAGGTGCCAAGACAGGCCGAGCATCCCTACCGTCGTCCCCATGCACCAAGAGTCCGCGCTGCTGAACGTCATTGATGTGGAAGCCACCTGCTGGGACGGGCAGCCGCCGGCCGGCTCGGTGAACGAGATCATCGAGATTGGTCTCACCGTCGTGGATGTGTCGGCGGGGCGCCGTGTGTCCCGGCATCGTGTCTTGATCCGGCCTGTCCGGTCGACGGTGAGCGACTTCTGCACCGAACTGACCGGACTGACGCAAGCCGAGGTGGAGCGGGGCGTCTCGTTCGGCGAGGCATGCCGGATCCTCGTCGAGGAGTACGGGGCTGGGGAGCGACCCTGGACGAGTTGGGGCGAGTACGACCGTCGGCAATTCGCGCGGCAGAGTCACGCTGACGGGGTGGCCTACCCGTTCGGCTATCCGACTGAGCGCACCCACACCAACGCCAAGGCCGTGTTCGCCGCGGCCTATGGGCTGCGCAAGAAACCCGGCATGGATCGCGCTCTGCAGATCGCCGGACTGCCGTTGGAGGGACGCCATCACCGCGGCGAGGACGACGCGTGGAACATCGCCGCACTCGTCCTTGATCTTGTGGGCCGTGGGGCATGGCCGGTCACGGCCACAATCACCTGAGCAGGCTGTGAGCCTGCCCCGCTGTGACGGAGAGGCTGATATTGCCCCGGTTCTCCGGACATCCCTTGGAAAGCCGCAACTTTCGTGACCGACGTTGCATGGCGCGCTTCGCGTCCGGGTGTTCAGGTGGTTGTCCAGGGTAGCCGTATCGCTTCGATCTCGGAGTCGCTCACCAACGCGTCGACCAGCACCTGCGAGCCGACGACCTTGGTGGCCCACAGGTCATACCTCTGCACGAACTCGCGTGATCGCGTGGACGACACGCGTGACTGGACGGACGACACGCGCATTCCAGGGGGCGCCGTCGTCCACGCTCCCGACGGCAACCTCGTCGGCCTGATCCACAACTCCCACTTCAAAGCCGAGTAGCCCACTCAGCCGATGTCCAGCACCGCTTTGCCGTGGAGGCGCCGTTCGAGCAGGGCCGTGACCGCCTCGCCGTAGGAGGTCCACGGCGCCCGCATGCTGATCCCGGGGTCGAGGCGGCCCGCGGCGATCTCGGCGGCGAGCCAGGTCAGGTCCGCGGAGAAGTCTTCGGCCGGGTCGGCGAGCAGGAAGTAGGTGCGGATCGACCGGTCGTGCCGTCCCTCGGTCGGTGTCAACGCTGCGGCGGGGAAGACCGAATCCGCTCCGGACGACCGGCCGACGCTCACCACCGTCCCGCCCGCCTCGACGGCGGCGAACGCGTCCACGAGCTGCTGTCCTCCGAGGTTCTCCAACACCGCGGCCACCGGGCGCTCCACGTGGGCGGGGTCGGCGTGGACCTCGTGCGCTCCCAGCGCCCGCAGGCCGTCCTCCAGCGCGGGATTCCCGCTGATCGCGACGACCTCGGCGCCCGCGCGAGCCGCGAGCTGGATCGCGTAACGGCCGACACCGCCGGAGGCGCCGGTGATCATCACCCGGCGGCCGAGCAGCTGTCCCATGCGGCGCAACACCTGCAACGCGGTCAGCCCGGCGACCGGGATGGTGCTCACCGCGCCGAGGTCGGCGCCGTCCGGCACGACGCCGAGCCGCTTGGCCGGGACCGCCCGCAGCTCCGCCCATCCGGCGGTCTCGCCGAGCGTGACCACCCTGGTCCCGGCCGCGGGACCGGAACCGTCGGCCGCCGGCTCGATCACGACGCCTGCCGCGTCCCAGCCGATCAGGGATCCGTCCGGAGTGGACGGATCGATCGCGCCCTTGACCTCGCCGTAGTTGAGGGAAACCGCCTCCACCCGGACCAGCGCCTCGCCGGGCGCGGGTTCCGGATCGGCCACGTCGGCCTGGGACAGATGGGCTTTCGCGGTGTGGTCCACGACTAGTGCGCGCACGGTCCGATCTCCTCCGGTCAAAGTGCCACAGTGTGGCGTTTGCTCCATTGAAGCATATGCTCGCTCGGGGCGGGTCGGCTAGACTTCGGTCCATGACGACCTCCGGGGAGCCCGCGACGCTGCGCGAGCGCAAGAAGCTGCGTACTCGCCAAGCCCTGGCGGAGACGGCGATCGTCCTGTTCGGCGAATACGGTTTCGACGCCACCCCGCTCGACGCGCTACTCGAAGCGGTGGAGGTGTCGAGGCGGACCTTCTTCCGCAACTACCGCTCGAAGGAGGACGTCGCCCTCACCGCCGTCAAGCAGCTCTGGAGCGATTTCCTGATCACACTGGACGAAACCGGGAAGTCCGGGTCCCTTGTGGACGTTTTCCGGGACGCGCTGCTGACCACGTTGGCCCGTATGGACGACGACTGGTACGAGCGCTTCCCCGCCACGCTCAGGTTGATCGACCAGTCTGCCTCGCTGAACGGCCATTCGCTGCGGCACTGCGCGGAGATCCAGACCGAGGTCGCGCACCGGCTCGGCGATCCGCGCGACCTCGAACTGCGCATGCTCATCGAATTCTGTGTGGCCACCTGGCGGTGCGCGCTGGACGAATGGCTGCCCGACTGCGCTCCCGGCGAGCTGCCGGGCCACGTGCGGCGCGCGTTCTCCGCCATGAACGACAGCTTGCTGCTGCGAGCCTGAGGCCCCCGCTCAGCGCACGAGGCCGGATTCCCAGGCCCACACGGCGATTTCCGTCCGGTTGCGCGCGGCGATCTTGCGCTGGATCGAGGCGAGGTGGGTCTTCACCGTCGACAGGGAGATCGTCAGCTCGTCGGTGATCTCGGCGTTCGTCCGGCCGCGCGCGATGGCCTTGGCCACGTCGAGTTCGCGCTGGGTCAGCGCGGGCTCGGCACGGCGGGCGCGGCGCCGGGCCGAGGTGGCGGTGAAATGGGCCAGCAGCCGCGTGGTGATCGACGGTGAGACCAGCGCTTCACCGTTCGCGGCCGCGTGCACCGCCTCCACCAGCAGTCCGGGACCGGCGTCCTTCAGGAGAAATCCGCAGGCGCCGGCGCACAACGCCTCGTGGACCAGCTCGTCGAGGTCGAAAGTCGTGACGACCAGGACGCGCAACGGGTCTTCGACATCGGGGCCCGCCAGCCGCCGCGTGGCGGCGAGACCGTCGACGAGCGGCATACGGATGTCCATCAGCGTGACGTCCGGCCGCAACCGCTGGGCCAGCCGGACCGCCTGCTCGCCGTTCTCCGCCTCGCCGACCACTTCCAGCCCGGGCACTCGTTCCAGGATCAACCGGAAACCCGTGCGTACCAAGGCCTGGTCGTCGGCCAGCAGGACTCGCACCGTCACCGCGCGGCTCCTCCTTCCGGCGCCGCGGCGGCCGAAACGCCACCCGGCAAAGGCAATTCGGCGAGCACTCGCCAGCCGCGCTCGCCAGCCGCCCCGGCGGTCAGCGTGCCGTCGAGCGCCCCGATCCGCTCGGCCATCCCGATCAGGCCGTAGCCGCCGGGCGACCGGCGCACCCGGCCTGGCCGGAGACCGTCGTTGGCGACCTCGACCCGGAGGTACCGGCGGCCGTCCACCGGCTCGACCAGCACGGTGACGCTGCGGGCGTCGGGCGCGTGCCTGCGCGCGTTGTTCAGCGACTCGAGGACGACGCGGTGGACGGTGGACACCGTTTCCGGCGCGACCGCGAGTTCGGCGAGTCCGTCCGCCAGCCGCACCGTGACGCCCTCGTCGTCGCCGACCGCCGCTTCGATGGTCTCCACCAACCCGCCGGCGGTGACCTGCGACGCGAGTTCGGGGCTGCGCAGCATCATGACGAGCCGCCGCACCGCGCCGAGGGCTTCCGCGCCCGCTTGCTCGATCTCCTTGATCAGCTCCTGTTCCGGCCCGTCCGCGAGGATGACGCCGGCGGCTTGCGTACGGACCACGACCCCGGTGATGTGGTGCGCCACCAGATCGTGCAGTTCCCTGGCGAGGGCGAGCCGCTCCCGGTCGCGGGCCGCGGCCAGCGCCGCCTCACGACGGGCTTCGCCGTCCCGCAGCATCAGCCCGACGATGACACTGCACCCCCACAGCAGCGCCCAGACCACCGCGATGGACAGCGTCGTGAACGTGTCGGTGAAGCGCAGGACCGGAGCCGCGGCCATGGTCAGCCCCCCGAGCACCGCGAGCACGGCGGCGTGACCGCGCGGCAGCCGGTGGCACGCCGCCCCGACCAGGACAGCCAGCGCCAGCGCCTCGGCGTCACCGCTCGGCGCCGCGGCAGGTTCGAACAGGAAACCGACCGCGCTGCAAGCCAGCGAAAGGACGATCCCCGACGCGGTCAGCGTCGCCGTCCGCGCCGGGAAACGGCGCCGCAGCAACGCCAACGCCCCGAGCACCAGACCGGCCGCGAAGTAGAGGATCTCACCTGCCGGAGCCGGGCCGTCCAGGATCAGGCGGCGCACCAGCTGTTCGATGTTGAGCCCGGCCAGCACCACGATCTCGGCGATCACCAGACCGCGGACCGGAGGCGGAGTGGCGGTCGGAAGCACGCTGCCGTCCTTCCTCGTTCGCTGGTCCGGTGATCATCATGCCTCAGCGATGACGGGGACGCCGGATGCGCCGGCGTCCCCGGTGTTTCATCGTGGTTCGGCCGCGCACGCCAGGTCGTGCTTCGGGCGCTGACCCGTCAGCAGGAACGTGGTCGCCGCCGTGTCGGCGCATTTGTTGCCGACGTAGGGATAGACGCCGTGCCCGCCCGCGTCGACGGTGACCATGCTGGCCCGGTCGCCGAACGCGCGCCGCAGTTTCTCGGCACCGGCCAGCGGGGTCGCCGGGTCACGCTGGTTCTGCAGCATCAGCACGGTGGACGGGCCCCGGTCACCGACGCGCACGGGCGGATCGGCGGGCGCGGACCAGAACGCGCACGGCTGGACGTTGGCTCCGGCGGCGCCGAACATCGGATGCCGGAGCCGGTCGATCGCGACGGTGCGCTGATAGGTGCCCACCGAGCCGGGCCAGCGGGAGTCGTTGCAGATCATGTAGTAGCGGCCGGAAACCAGGTTCTCCACGCCGGGCACTTCGCCGGGGCCCAGCGGAGGGAGCGGCTGGTCCTTGTCGAGCGCCTGCCAGATCTTGGCCACGAGCGGCATTCCCGCGTCACTGAAAAGGAAGCCGTACGTCAGCATCCGGAACGTCGGGCCGTCGATGTCCCGCACGGGCGCCTTGTCCAGCCGCGCGGCGAGGTCGAAGAACTTCGCGGTGACCTGCTCGGGCGTGCTGCCCAGACCGTAGGTCGCCGAGCCGGCCGCGGCGAACTTGGCGAAGTCCGGGAAACGGTCGTCGAAGCCCTGGGCGTACAGCCGGTCGTTCGCGTAGTCCCAGCCGTCCGGGCCCACGTTGCTGTCGAGCATGATCCGGTCGCCGCGCTGCGGGTACAGCGTCGTGTACACGGCGCCGAGGTGGGTGCCCCACGAGTACCCGGCGAAGGAGATCTTCTTCTCTCCCAGCGCGGCCCGGATGCTGTCCATGTCCCGCGCGGTGTTCGCCGTGCTGACGTGCGGCAGCATCCACGCCGACTTCGAGGTGGCGCACTGCCGGGCGATGGCCTTCGACTGCTCGGCCCGCTTCGCCACGTCGGCGGCGTCGCGCGCATACGGCGGGACGTTGCCCACCGCGCTCTGCTCGGGCGTCAGGTCACAGGTCACCGGCGTGCTGTGCGCCATCCCGCGCGGGTCGAACCCGATCAGGTCGTAGCTGTCGAGGACGGCCTGCGGCAGCTTCGCCGTCCTCAGGTCGGCGGGGAACTTCAGCCCGGCCGACGGACCACCTGGATTGGTGAGCAGCACGCCGCGACGCTGTCCCGGGTTCTTGCTGGCCAGCCGGGAGATCGCGATGTCGATCCGCTTGCCGCCAGGGTCGTCGTAGTCGAGTGGGACCTTGATCGTCGAACATTCCAGGCCGGGTGCCGCGGCGTCGGCCGGACACGGCCCCCACTTCACTGTCTGCGGCGACACCTCCGGTGCCGCCCCGGCCGGTGCCGCCGCTGCGGCGGCCGCCGCCAGGATGGCGATCGCGAGCGCGATGGACCACGTCTTTCTCATCCGAGACCCCTCTTCCGATCTGTTGGCGAATCCCCATCCTGTTCACCGGGCGGTGAACGCACATCGAGCGCGCGAATGGTTCCTTCATCGCCTTTGGTCGGCCAAAAGGACTAGCCCGAAGGAGCATGGGGCGAGCGAGGAGGCGGGGCGCCGGTACCGAGTGGGTCGAGCGGGTCGTGAGTGGTAAGTGACGTTAGAACGCCACTTACCACTCACGACCCGCTCGCGCTCAGAGCATCGCGTTCACGCCTGTGAGATCCCGGCCGATGAGCAGTTTCTGCACCTGGCTGGTGCCGCGGCCTCACTCGCGTGGTACTTCGCGATGGACGCGTCGGTCGCGTAATCCTTGGGAGACACCGGAATCGGCGATCCGCGCGACGTGATGGGTGAGCGTGCAGATGGTGCGTGCCTTCACTTTCGAGCTCGAAGGTTCGCCCAAACCGGCCTGTGCGGCGGAATCGGTGACGCGCTACTACTTGTGACACCCGTCGTGTGTGGCGGCCCGCCAGGTCAGGAAGAGACGGTGTCGAGCAGCCGGTTGAACCGCAGTCTCGTGGCGCGTTCGACGGCGGAAAGCACCCCGGCGACGGTCAGGACGATGTTCCCCCACGTCGGCAGATCGACCGGCGAGACGAACCTGCCGACGTGCTCGGCGACGGCCGGGACCCGGGTGACAGCCTCGGCACCGTGCATGAGGCTGATGACGAGCGCCGTCAGGAGAACAAGGAGGCTCACCACACCGACAAGGGCGCTCGTACGCGGAAACCGCCGGCCGAATCGCGCCCGCAGTCCTTCCTGCGAACGATCGTGCGGCCGCAGCGCGCGTTCGGTGCCGTCGTCGGCGACGAAGTGGATCCGTTTCATCCCGAACGCGCTGGTGGCGACCTCGATGACGCCGCCGGGCACCGGAAACGACGTCGGCAGATTGGACCGATGGACCTGGGCATCGTCCCGGTACAGCGCGGCGGGACTCTTCCCGGACGCGTCTTCGTGCTGCTTCCGGGTTTTCGCCTCGGCCAGGTGCCGGACATCGACCGCGTACACCTGCGTTTCCCCGGACGGCGTCACGAGATCGAGGAAGAGCACCGAGCGGGAAAACAGTTGCCAGAGCCGGTATTCGGGGAGCGCGCTCCCGTCGCCGGGCCTGACTTTCCCGAGCTGCCATTGTCGTTTGAGGTTCTTCATGGTCCTTTCTCTTCCTGTTGGAGCAGGGCGTTCAGCCGCCGCAGGACGTCCAGTTGGGCCGGGTTGTAGAGCTCCGCCAAGCCCCTGACGACCATCGGCGCGGCCAGCGCCGCCTGCGTCGTCGCGTCCACCAGTGACGGCTGCGCCTCGATCTGACCGCGCGCGACCGGCAGGAGTTCCTCGGCGACTCGCCGCCTCGTGACTTCGTCGGCGTCGGCCGGTAGCGCGTCCAACTCCGCTTGTGCCGGAGAGCGCGGCACCGCGTGCAGCTCCCGCACCGCCTCCATGGCCTTGGCGTCCAGCACGCGCGAGAAGACCATCAGCATCGAACGCTCCACTTCGGACAGATCGGCGACGTCCCCGTCGAAGCCCGGCGGGAGGTCGACGAGGCTGCGGCGCTCCAGGATCAACGCCAGTTCCTTCCGCATCCGCTGCTGCCGTTCGATGCTCGCCTTCAGTTCGGCGTCCAGCGCGCGTAGCGTCCGCTCCGCGTTCCCCTCCGACTCCTCCATCGCCTCGATGTCGGACAGCGGCACCCCCAGATCGACGAGCCGCCGGATCCGCAGCAGCCGGATCAGATGCATGACGCGGTACCGCTTGTACCCGTTCGCCCCGCGTTCGGGCTCGTCGAGCAGGCCGATCCGGTGGTAGTAGCGGACGGTCTTCAGGGTCGTGCCGGCCAGGTCCGCCAGCTCACGTGTGCTCCAAGCCATCTCCCGAAGTGGACACCATGCCCCTGGGGCACAGTCAAGGAAGATCAGCGGATGGCGCCCGCGGCGAACGTCTTTCTTGACCATGCCCCGAGGACACGGTCTCTACTCGAAACGGACAGACGCCCGACGCGCCACCCGAGGGGGAACCATGCGGAGAGCCTTGACCATCGTTGTCGCCGCGGCCACGGCCGCGGTGATGTTCGCACCACCAGGACTCGCTCAGACCGGCCTGGAGTGGGGCGATTGTCCCGCCGACGTCGCCAAGCACGGCCTGCGATGCACCACCATCGAAGTCCCGCTCGATTACCGGGACCCGGACGGGCAGCGGATCCGGCTCGCGGTCTCCCGCCTGGCGAGCAAGAACCCCGACAAGCGCCGGGGCGTGCTCCTGACCAATCCCGGCGGTCCCGGCGGCAGTGGCCTCGACTTCCCGGGCGGGCTCGTCGACCTCAAACTGCCGCAAAGTGTCCTGGACAGCTACGACATCATCGGCTTCGACCCGCGTGGGGTCGGCCGAAGCACCCCGGTCACCTGCGACCTGACCACCGAACAGCAGTACAGGGGCAACATCCCGCCCTACGCGCGCAACGCGGCCGACGTGCTGACGCAGGCCCGGAACGCGAAGACCGTCGCCGGGCAGTGCGCCGAGTCCAAGACGGCGAACCTGCTCCCCCACGTGTCGACCGCGGCCACCGCCCGCGACATGGACCGGATCCGCGAGGCGCTGCACGAGGACAAGCTCTCCTTCCTCGGCTACTCCTACGGCACCCATCTCGGCGCGGTCTACACCACGTTGTTCCCCGACCGCGGCGACCGGATCGTGCTCGACAGCAACCTGGCCCCGGGTGGCCTGGACCGGACGGGCAGCAGGCTGTTCGGTCCGGGCATGGAGAAGCGATTCCCGGACTTCGCCAAGTTCGCCGCGGCGCGTCCCGAGTACGACCTGGGCACCACCCCGGAAGCGGTGACCGCGAAGTACTTCGATCTCGCCGCCCGCCTGGACAAGACGCCGGTGCAAGGCTACGACGGCAATCTGTTCCGGCTGGCGACCTTCGGCTCCCTGTACCGCGACAGCCGGATGCCCGCGCTGGCCGAGATCTGGAAGGCGCTCGACACGAACCAGCCGCCACCCCCGGCGGCCGAGGCGCAGCCGAATCTGGAGAACGCGGTGGCCGGCCACCTCTACGTCATCTGCAACGACTCCCGCTGGCCGAAGTCGGTGGGCAGCTACCTGCACGACGTCGCCGTCGACCGGAAGCACTACCCGATGTTCGGCGCGTCCGGGGCCAACATCCGCCCGTGTGCCTTCTGGCGCTCCGAGCCCGCCGAACCGCCCGTGCGGGTCGGCGACCAAGGCCCGTCGAACGTGCTGCTGGCACAGAACACCCGCGACCCGGCGACGCCGCAGGCGGGCGCCGCGCAGATGCGGCGCGCCCTCGGTGACCGGGCGCGGATGGTCACCGCCGACCAGGGTGGCCACGGTGCCTACCTGATCGGCGCGAACAAGTGCGCCAACGACACGGTCACCGCGTTCCTCACCACGGGCGAGCGTCCCCAGGACGATCGCGTCTGCGCGGCGGAACCGGCCCGGCACCCTCCTGTGGGGGCCAGCCATTCGAGCGAACCGGTGACGTATGACGCGGTGTCACTGGTCCCGTCGCCCCTCCCGTAAGACCATCGGAAGGCGCCCACTTCCCGTGGGCGGTGTCCAGAACGGGGAGAACAGTGCGGAACGACCTGCTGATCGTCGAGGATCTGCTCTTGCTGCTGCTCGACGACGAGACCGGGACGCCCGCGGCGGCGGGCACGCTGCCGTACACCCTCGGCGGTGCCGTGCTCGCCGAACTCGCGCTGCTCGGCAGGGTCGAGACGGGGAAGCCGTCCGCGTTGAACGGTCCCGAAATCATCGCGGTGGGTGACGGGCCTCTGCCCGATCCGGTGCTCCAGGCCGCGTACGACCGGATCGCCGGAAAATCCCAGCGCGTACAGCCGCTGCTGCTCGCGATCGGCGGAGACCTCTGGAAGACACTGACTGACAGGCTGATCGAACGCGGCCTCATCCGGCGCGAGAAGAAGCGGGTGCTCGGCCTGTTCCCCGTGACACGCCTGCCCGCGGCCGACACGCGGCACGAAGCGGAACTCCGGGACGAGATCCGTGCCGTGCTGGTGGAGGACAAGACTCCCGACGCGCGCACCGCCGCGGTGACCGCTCTGCTGTCCGCGAGCGGTGCGTTGCCCACGCTCCGGCCGCCCCTCGCGTGGTCGGCGAAGGTCTACAAGCGCGCGAAGGACATCGAGAACGGCAACTGGGGTGCCGAGGCCGTCAACGCCGCCGTGGTGCGGACGGCCGCGGCGATCGCCGTGTCCACGGCCGTCGTGGCGGTCACCGCCACCACCGCCGCGACGTAGCCGGGAGCCGGGTCAGCGCACCAGACGGCCGCCCGGATCGCGGCGTGGAGAATCTCCAGTGCGCGGCGCACAGGAGGCCCTGAACTCTCCTGGCCTCTACGGATCAGTAACATCTGGAGGTACTTCGTCACCGATTTGGGGATCTATCCCGTGCTTTATACTACTGGCAACCGCTTAGTTTGTCTCGGTGATTCGTTCACCGAGGGTGTCGGCGACGAGGACCCGTCGTCCCCCAACGGCGTCCGCGGCTGGGCCGACCGCGTCGCGGGCACGCTCGCGGCGAACCACGAGGACTTCCGCTACGCCAACCTCGCGATCCGCGGCAAGCTCCTCGGTCAGGTCCTCACGGAGCAGCTGGACCCGGCGCTCGCGCTGAACCCGGATCTCGTGACGCTCTACGCCGGCGGCAACGACCTGATGCGGCCGAAGGTCGACATCGACGCCCTCATCGAGGACTACGACGACGCGGTCGGCAAGGTGGTCGCCACCGGGGCGCGGGTCATCCTGTTCACCGGTGTCGACGGGGTCGAAGACGCGTTGTTCCGCAGGATCCGGGGCCGCGTCGCGATCTACAACGAGCACGTCCGCGGGATCGCCGCGCGCCATGGAGCGCTGCTGGTGGACATGTGGGCGATGCGTCAGTTGCGGGACAGGCGGCTGTGGGCGCCGGATCGTCTGCACCTGAACTCGTTGGGGCACAACGAGATCGCCATCGCCGTCCTCGACGCGCTCGGCGAGCCGCACAAGCTGACGCCCGCCACGCTCGGGCCGCGGCCGTCGCTGAGCCCGCAGGCGCGTCGAACCGAAAACCTCCAGTGGGGCAAGGAACACGCCGTCCCGTGGATCAAACGCAGGCTGCGCGGCGAGTCCTCGGGCGACGCGCTCATGCCGAAGCGGCCGACGATGGACCCCTACACCTGACGCGGCCGAAGCCCGTCGAAGAGGATGCAGATCGTCCGGGCCCGGAACTCGGGTCCGGCATGCTCCGCCGCCTTCGCGGTTCCGATGATGACCGCGATCAGTTCTTCGACGCCGAGGTCCTTGCGGACGTCGCCGGTGTCCTGTGCCCGGCGGAGCAGCACTCCAAGCGCGTCCTTCAGCCGGACACCGATGACCGACCCCGCCGACGGCACGCTGACGCCGGCCGCCGACAGGGCTTCGAAGTAGGCGTTCTTGGCGCCGGACATCTCGATCCAGCCGGTCAGGAAGCCGAAGAATGCGGCGCCCGGGTCGGACGAGTCGGCGGCCACCGTGGCCTCCGCTTCGTCGACGAAGCGGTGCAGGCGCGCGAAGAGCACCGCTTCCAGCAGGGCTTCTTTCGTCGGAAAGTGCCGAAACACCGTACCGACGCCGACGCCTGCTTCGCGGGCGACCTCTTCGGTGGGCGCACTGGTGCCTTTGGCCGTGAAGACGCGCTCCGCGGCCTCCAACACCCGTGTGCGGTTACGGCGGGCATCGGCTCGGAGCGGTTTCTCGTCCGTCACAGCGGGGATCCTAGACCCGTTGTCGAGCGCCTAGTCGGGCATCTCGTCCAACACGCGCGCCAGGGCCTTCGGGACGCCGGTGCGCCAGCCGCCGCCCATGATCCGGCGCGACATCCGTTGGAAGTCGTCGTCCGGATCGAAGCCCTCGTGACTGAGGAACAACCGGGTCCCATCGCCCTCCGGCACGAGCCGCCAGGTGACCGTCCACTCCGGACCCCAGCTGATGCTGAGCAGCCGCTCCGGCTCCACGGCCAGCACCTCGCAGGCGACCGGGCCGCCCGCGAAACCCGCGGCGGGAACGGGATCCGCCAGTAGCTCGAACCGATGTCCCACAACGGGTTTGATGTCGTTCGGCATCCGAAGCCAGCGTTCCAGCAGATGGGGTTCGGTCAGCGCGCGCCACACCTTGCGCGGGGGATGCGCCAGGAACTGGTCGACGTGAACGGCCGTCGGATCGTCGTCGTTCAGAAGTCCTCCTCGTCCAGCAGGTCGCGCAGGTTCCCCAGCTTGCCGCGCCAGTACCGCTCGTAGGGCGAAAGCCAGTCGGAGACCTCTCGCAGCGGCACGGCGTCCAGAGAGTAGACGCGATTGCGGCCCTTCCTCTCTTCCCGGACGAGCCCGGCCTCACGGAGCACCCGAAGGTGTTCCGACAGGCTCGGCCGCCGCATGTCGAACCGTTCGGCGATCTCCCCCGCCGCCCGCGGACCGTCGAGGAGGATTCCCAGCACTTCGCGCCGGGCCGGATTGGCGAGCGCGGCGAAGACGTCGTCGTTGACCGGCACTAGCGCGGCCAGTTCCCGTAGCCCGAAGCTTCGAGCAGCCCCATCGCGTTGCCGTCAGGATCTTTCAGTGACGTCACTCGCCCCCACGGCATCTCCTCCGCGTCGCCGACTTCGACGCCTTGGGCGCGGAGCTCCGCGATGTCGGCGTCGACGTCCGTGGTGGTCAGCTGGAAATGCACCCGCGTGTCGTGATCCAGCCCGCCGACCGCGCGATCGACGAGGACGAGCCCGGTGTCCGCCCCTTTGGGGCCGACCATGACGAACGGACCGTGCGGGCCGCTGACGTCGACGATCAAGTCGAAGCCGAGCTTGCCGAGGTAGAAGTCCCGCGCCTCGGTCAGATCGGAGACCGGCACGGTGAGGAACTGGATGCGGTCGATGTTCATGGGCCGACCATACGTAGGAGATTTCCTACATGTCAACTTCCGACGGCCGTACTACCTCGACATAGATCGAGGTCCAGGGTTCGTGACCAGCGCCGCAACGGCTTGAGTTCGCCTATGGACGAACTTTTAGCGTCGTCGTCATGAGCACAGAAACCACCACGCAGGCCCCCATCCGCCTCGCCGTCATCATCGGCAGCGTCCGGCACGAACGCTTCGCCGACGCCATCACCGGCTGGCTGCTGACCGAACTCGCCACGATCGACGGCGTGGAGGTCGATCCGATCGACCTCGCCGACATCGACCTCCCGTTGCAGGGAACGCGGCCCGGCGGCACCGAGACGGTGATCAGCGACAGGCTGCGCGACGCGGACGCCTTCCTCGTCGTCACCCCCGAGTACAACCACAGCTTCCCCGCGGCGCTGAAGAACGCGATCGACTGGCACTTCACCGAATGGGCGTACAAGCCCGTCGCGTTCGTCGGCTACGGCGCGGGATCGGGCGGCATCCGGGCGATCGAGCAACTGCGGTTGATCTTCCCCGAACTGCGCGCCACCACCATCCGCGACGCGGTCCTGCTGAACGCTCCGTGGACCCGCCTCGGCCCGAACGGTTACGAAGGAACCGAAGGCGAACGCGGCGCGCTGGCCGCCACGATGACCGAGTTGGGCTGGTGGGCCCGCACCCTGCACGCCGGACGCGTCGCGGCTCAGGTGAGTGCGTCATGAACCGCCTGACCGGACGGGAGCTGCGCATCGCGGCGGTGATCGCGCTCGGCGGGCTGATGGCCGTTCTCGACACCACGATCGTCGCCGTCGCGCTGCCGCGGTTCATGTCCACCTTCTCCGCGTCGCTCACCACGATCCAGTGGATCGCGACCGGCTACGCGCTCGGCATGGTCGCGGCGATGCCGCTCGCGGCGACTTTCGCACAACGGTGGGGAGCGCGCCGGGTGTACCTGGCCGCGCTGCTCGTGTTCGCGGTGGCGTCCGTGGCCGCCGGAGCGGCCGGTGATCTGGGCTGGCTGATCGCCGCACGGGTCGCGCAAGGTCTCGCGGGCGGACTGATCAACCCCTTGGGGATGACCATCGGCTTCGGCGCGGTGGCCCCGGAACGCCGGAGCCGGATGACCACGATCACCGGACTTCCCTTGCTGATCGGGCCGATCCTCGGCCCGATGCTCGGCGGGATCCTGCTCGACGGGCTGTCTTGGCGGGCGCTGTTCTTCATCACCGTTCCGCCCGCCCTGCTCGCCGTCGCGGGGGTGCTCCGCTGGGTGCCCGCCGACGTCCCGTCGGCCGAACGCACTCCGATCGACGTCGCCGGCGGTCTGCTGCTCGTCCCCGGTGTCGTCGCGGTGGCGTACGGATTCAGCGAAGAAACGGCCGGTTTCGAGTTCCGGGTGGCGATCGTCGCCGTCGGGCTGGCGCTCATGGCGGTGTTCACGCGCCGTTCGTGGCGTCATCGCGCACCGCTGCTGAACGTCCGGCTCCTGCGCGACCGGACGTTCGGGCGCAACGCCGCCATCCTCGTCCTGTACGCCGGACCGTACTTCGGTTCGATGCTGCTGATGCCCGCCTACATCCAGGTGATCCGCGGCGACTCGGCCCTGATCAGCGCGGCGATGATGGTTCCGGGCACGATCGGGATGGGCATCGCCATCCAGTTCGCCGCCCGCCTTCTGGAACGCTTCGGCCCGCGGATCGTCGTCGGGACCGGGCTGAGCCTGGCGGTCGCCTCGACCGCGCTGACCGTCCTCGTCCTCGCGCCGGACACGTCGTACACGGTGCTGGCGATCTTGGGCGTGGTCCAAGGCGCGGGCACCGGAGCGATCATGATGCCCACCATCGTGAGCGCGGGCCGCGACCTGCGGGGGCCGGATCTCGCGTCCGGTTCCGCGATCCTCCCGCTGGCCAGCACCATCGCGAGCGCGGTCGGCACCGCGGCGGTGAGCGCGGTGTTCACCGGGCTGATCGCGGGTGCCACCGGAGGACGGGGGCTCGCCGCGGTGGACGGTTCGCCGGCGCTCACCGGGGAGATCGTCGACGCGTATCGTCTGACCCTCGTCGGCGTGCTCGCGGTCATGGTGCTCGCCCTGGTGGTCAGGCTGCGGACCCGGCCGACCATCCCGACAGCGGAACCCACGACGGTACGGAGCGCGGCATGACGACAACGACACTCGGTGCACACCTGACCATCGGCGAGGTCGCGAGCAAGGCCGGGGTCTCGGCCAACGCCGTCCGGTACTACGAGCGCTATCGCGTCATCACCGCCGAGCGCACCGCGGGCAACGCACGCCGCTTCACGGTCGACGCCATCTGCCGGATCCGGCTCGCGGTCGCCGCCCAGCGGGTCGGGCTCAGCCTCGCCGAAAGCGCGGAGATCCTGGCCGAGATCCCGCCGATGTCCCCCGATCTCGAGCAGTGGTCGCGCGCCGGGCAACGGCTCATCGACGCCGGACAGGCCCGCATCGCCGAACTCGCCTCGGTGGTCGACGAGTACCGGACGCTCGAGTTCCTCAGGAGCTGAACGGTGCGTCCGCGGGATTCGTCCAGCGGAACACCGGGCGGTTCTCCAGACCGGGGTAGGCGACGGCCATACCCCGGTCCGGGGACATCGACCACAGCCGCGCGTCCGGCGACGCGGCATGCTTCGCCCAGTCCGGCGACCAGCCGGGGACGTAGCGCTCGTAGATACGACGGATCCGGGCGAGGTCCTTGACTTCCAGCCTCGCGGGGCCGCTCGTCCGCACTTGCCGGACGTCGTCGGGCGGATCGAAGGTCGCGACCATGACGGCGACTTCGCGATGGTCGCGAGCCGCGGCCAGGAACGGTGACGGCAGGCCGTCCGACACCGGGGTGTGGAACCAGAACCTGCCCTCCTCGGCCACGAACCACATCATCGCCAGCGCCGGATTCCCCCGGTCGGTGGTGGTGGCGACACTGGCAGGCAGGCGCGGCTCGTCTAGAAGCTCTCGTACCGCGAGAATCGGTCGGTCCATGAAGCCAGCCTGCAACCTCGACCGCGATCGAGGTCCAGCGCCCGAACACCGGGTTGCGCGTGAAGGCCTCCTTCCCTCGGCTGAGCCGAGGGAAGGAGGCCTTCACGCGCAATCGAGTAGGTGACGCTCAGCGCTGCGGCGGCGGACCACCCTGCGGACCGCCGAACGGACCCTGCTGCGGGAACGGCCCGCTGCCCGGCCCCTGCGACGGCGGTCCCTGGTACGGACCGCCCTGCGGACCAGCGGGCGGCTGCGGCTGCGGCAGCCGCGAAGGCGGCGGGGCCTGCGGAGGCTCCGGAGCGGCCTCCGGTTCGGGAGCCGGAGCGGCCTTCGGGACCTGACGCGGAGCGGGCGGCTCCTGCCGCGGCGTGGCGACACCCAGCGCCGGAACTTCCTTGCGCGCCACGGCTTCCGCGGCCGCGACGGCCTCGGCGACCTTCGGGTCGCTGGAGGTGTCGAACCAGCCCTGGACCTCTTCGTCCTCCAGGTCCGGCTTCTCGACGGGGTCTTCCTTCGGCGGCTCGTAGCGGAACACGCCGTCGTCGCCGGGGGCGCCGAGCGCGCGGGCGAAGCCTTCCAGGGCCTTGCCGTAGTCGCTCGGGATCATCCAGACCTTGTTCGCGTCGCCCTGCGCCATCTGCGGCAGGGTCTGCAGGTACTGGTACGCCAGGACCTCGGGCGTCGGGCGCCCGGCCTTGATCGCCGCGAAGACCTTCTCGATGGCCTTCGCCTGGCCCTGCGCCTGCAGGTACCGGGCGGCACGTTCACCCTGCGCCCGCAGGATCCGCGACTGCCGCTCGGCCTCCGCGCTCAGGATCGCGGCCTGCTTGGCACCTTCGGCCGCGAGGATCTGGCTCTGCTTCTGACCTTCCGCGGTCTTGATCGCCGATTCCCGCTGACCTTCGGCGGTCAGGATCATCGCGCGCTTCTCACGGTCGGCGCGCATCTGCTTCTCCATCGAATCCTGGATGGAGGGCGGCGGATCGATCGCCTTCAGTTCGACACGGGCGACACGGATGCCCCAGCGGCCGGTGGCTTCGTCGAGCACGCCGCGCAGCTGGCTGTTGATCGAGTCACGCGAGGTCAGCGTCTGCTCGAGGCTCATGCCACCGACGACGTTACGCAGTGTCGTGGTGGTCAGCTGCTCGACACCGACGATGTAGTTCGAGATCTCGTAGACCGCGGCCCGCGAGTCGGTGACCTGGAAGTACACGACCGTGTCGATGGACACGGTCAGGTTGTCCTCGGTGATCACGGGCTGGGGCGGGAAGGAGACGACCTGCTCGCGGAGGTCGATCCGCGCCCGCACCTTGTCCAGGAAGGGCACCAGAAACGTCAGGCCGGGAGAAGCCACCGTCCGGAACCGGCCCAGCCGTTCGATCACGGCTGACTGCGCCTGTGGCACCACCATGATCGCCTTGACCACGACGACGACCACGAACAACGCGAGCAGTCCGACGACGATGAACACCACTGTCTCTGACAACTACCTTCCCCTTACGTAGAAACCTGTTGCGGTGCGGCCGTCCGGCTCACAACTCGGCCGAGACGACCGCCGTGGCGCCCGAGATCTCGACGACCGTCACCGATGTCCCCGGGGCGATCGGTTCCCCTTCGGCCATGCATCGTGCCGACCAGACGTCGCCCGCCAGCTTCACCTGGCCCGCTTCGACGTCCACTGTGGACACTACTACCGCTCGCGCGCCGATCAGCGCGTCGGTGTTGGTCTTGATGTCCGGCCCCGAGAGGAACCGGCGCTTGAGGGTCGGCCGGACGAGCGCGAGCATCCCGACCGAGACGACGGCGAACACCGCGACGTCGATGAACGGGTTGCCGGTCAAGGCGGCCGAGCCCGCCCCGAACAGCGCCCCGACACCGACCATGAGCAGGAACAGATCACCCGAGAGCAGCTCGGCGATGATCAAGAGGATGCCGGCGATCAGCCAGATGAGAGCGCCTGTCATGCGTTCATGCTCCCAGATCGCGTCGATTCATACCGAGGAAGCGAAACCGACGTGACCGACGCGTGACCTTGAGTGACCTCGCGCAAATCGGTCATTCAGGACTCTTCGCCGGGGTCGGAGACGAAGTCGATGAGCCGTTCCACCGCTCCGATCAGCGGTGTTTCCAAATCCCGGTAGCTGCCGACGGCCGCCAGGATCCGCTGCCAGCCCTCCCACGGCTCGCCCCAGCCCAGCGCGTCGCACACGCCCTCTTTCCACTCCGTGCCGCGCGGGATCTTCGGCCAGGCTCGGATACCGACCACCGACGGCTTCACGGCCTCCCAGATGTCGATGTACGGATGCCCGGTGATCAGCACGTTCTCGTCGCGGATCGCGTCGACGATCCGGGACTCCTTGCTGCCCGCGACCAGGTGGTCGACCAGCACGCCGAGCCGCCGTCCTGGGCCGGTGCCGAACTCGTCGATACGGTCGGACAGCACGTCCACACCATCGAGTGGTTCCACGACCACGCCTTCGACGCGCAGATCGTGTCCCCAGACCCGCTCCACGAGTTCGGCGTCGTGCTTGCCCTCCACCCAGATCCGCGAATCGCGCGCGACCCGGGCCTTGAGTCCCTGGACCTGCACCGACCCGGACGCGGAGATCCGGCGGACCGGGGTCTTCGGAGCGGCCTTCGCCGGCACCAGCGTGACCGGTTTGCCTTCGAGCAGGAAACCCGCGGGGTTGAGCGGGAACACGCGGTGCTTGCCGTGGCGGTCTTCGAGGACGACGTTGCCGTACTCGATCTTCACCACGGCACCGCAGTAGCCGCTGGCGGGGTCTTCGACCACGAGCCCCGGTTCCGCGGGCACCTCGGGGATCTTCCGCTTGCGCGGACCGGACAGCACGTCGTCGTACGAATGGGAGCGCACGGCGCCCGACGCTAGCGGCGCCCGGGGGCGGCGTCTCCCCGCCACGCCGGTCAGTCGGCCATCCGCAGCATCGTTTCGACGAACGGGGTCCGCTCGCCCCGCTCCAGCGGGCGCATCACGAACAGCGGCGCGAGCGCGACGCACCACGCGCGTACCCGTTCGGCGTCGAAACCCGGCAGATACGGCGCGATCGCGTCGAAACCGTCTTCGAGCGTTCCGCCGTCGCGCATCGGCAACGTGACCCAGTCGGCCAGATCGAACCACGGATCACCGACACTCGGCCGCGGATCGATCGCGACCGCACCCTTCCCGGACCCGCCGTCGAGGACGTTGCCCGGATGCAGATCGCCGTGCACGATCGCGTGCCCTCCCCCGCCGGTCGCCAGCGCGAGCGCCCGCCGCCTCGCCCGATCGAGGGTCTTCAGCGAAAGCGTGGCTTCCGCCACCGAACCGCGCAGCCCACGCTCGGCCAGGTCGTACATGAAGACGACACGGTCTTCCAGCGTCGAGAACTCCGGCGGCGGGGTCACCGCGTGGATCTGGACCAGCAGATCGCCGACCTCGGCCCACGGGACGTTCGCCCCCGCCTCCAGCAGCTGCGTGCCCGGGTCGATGCCTTCCAGCAGGATCGCCCCGTCGGCGAGTGCGGTGTCCAGCACCTGCACGACGCGCGAGCAGCCGTCCCACGCCCGCAGCGCGGCGGCCTCCGACGCGGCGATCGCGTGATCCGGCGTCAGCTTGAGGACCTTCTTGGCTCCGTCGTTCCCGGCACAGATCAGGGTCCGCCCGGTGTTACCCGGTTTCGCGTCGACGACGGTGAGCCCCCACCGTGCCGCCAGCCGCGCCACGAGAGCGGGCACTTCGTCGCACCACGCCGCGACCTCCGCCCCGAACCGCGTGACCAGACGCGCACGCGCCTCGTCGTCGATCAGAACAACGGCCACGGGATGGCACGCCAGTCGTCGCCCGGCTCCGGGAAGACAGCCTCGGCCAGCAGCAGTTCGGTGCGCTCGGCCAGCGCGCGGATCTCGAACCCGGTGAGATGCTCACCGAGCGCGTCACCGAGTTCGCCGTCCAGCTTCTCGCGCAGGCCACGCAGCTTGCCGATCTCGTCGTCGGTCAGCCGCTCGCCGATCCAGCCCCAGAGCACCGTCCGCAGCTTCGGGTCGGTGTGCAGGCAGATCCCGTGGTCCACGCCGTAGACGCGGCCGTCGGCGCCGGCGAGCACGTGCCCGCCCTTGCGGTCGGTGTTGTTGACCACGATGTCGAGTACGGCCAGTTCCCGCATCCCCTGCCGGTTCGCGTGCGCGAGCACCGCGGGTTCGCCGTCGCGATCGTGCGCGTGCAGCACGACGCGCCAATCGTCCGGCACGCTGTCCGGGGACCGGACGTCGACCAGTTCCTCGTCGGTGGTCTCGATCCACAGCTGCACCATGCCGGGCCCGAACGGACCGTCGCGCAGCACCGTCGGCGGGATCGCGCCGAGCCCGGAGGCGTCGGCGATCATCGCCGTCGCGACCTCACGGCCGGCGAGCGTCCCGTCCGGGAAGTCCCACAGCGGCCGCTCACCGGAAACCGGCTTGTACACGACGTTGCCGGTGACGCCGTCGAGCTCGATCGTGCAGAACAGCGTGACGTTGGAGGCGTCGACGAGCCTGCCTTCGACGTCGATCTTGCCGCGCGTCACCAGGTCCCGCGAAGTCTCCGTCACCTCGTCAGTCCTCGAGAACGTCGACGTCGCGCCGGTACCCGTTCTGCCGCGGGCAGATGTGGCCCGCCGGATCGAGCGGTTCCGCGCACAGCGGGCACGGTTTGCGGCCGGCGTTGACCACCCGGTCCGCCCGTTCCGCGAAGGCGCGCGCCGCACCGGGGCTCAGGAAGACGCGGACGGCGTCCGGCCCCTCTTCGGTGTCGTCCAGAACGACCGTTTCGTCCACCTCGCCTTCCGTCATGGCGAGCAGTTCGATGACGACGGCGCTGCTGTCGGCGTCCCAGCCGAGCCCCATCGTGCCGACGCGGAACTCCTCCTCGACCGGGACGGTCAGGGGGTCGACGTCGAGGAGCTCGTCGGGCGCGTCGTCCGGTACGTCCGCGCCGAACCGGCTGGCGACCTCTTCCAGCAGCGAGCTGAGCCTCTCGGCCAAGACCACGACCTGCTGCTTTTCGATCGTCACACTGATCGTGCGGACGTCCTCGGACGCCTGGAGGTAGAACGTGCGGTCGCCGGGCTCACCGACGGTTCCTGCGACGAACCGGTCGGGCTGGCGGAAGACGTGGATTACGCGAGACATGGCACCTTTGACCCTAGGCCACGGCCCCATGATCGGCATCCGCCGCCCCACGGTTCAGCCCAGGGCGAAACCGCTGCGCCCCGAGCCGTCATAGGCAAAGAGCCGAACCTAGGCTTCCCCTGTGGTTGAGATCGCCCCTTACGGCACCTGGACGTCTCCCCTGTCGGCCGCCGACGTCGCGGCCTCGGGAGTCAGCGCGCAATGGCTCGGAACGGCGGGAAACGAGGTCTGGTGGGCCGAAGCGAGAACAGGTGAAGGCGGCCGCGTGACCCTCGTGCGGTCCCGCGCCGACGGCACGGTCGAAGACGTCCTTCCCGCTCCCTGGAACGTCCGGAACCGGGTCCACGAGTACGGCGGCCGTCCCTGGCTCGTCCTCGACGACGTCCTGGTCTTCACCCACTGGACGGATCAGCGCGTCTACCGTCGCGACCTCACCACCGGCGAAACGACGCCGCTGACCCCGGAACCGGCGACGCGGCACCAGATCCGCTACAGCGACCTCCGGCCCGGCCTGCCCGGCGAAGTGTGGATGGTCCGCGAGCGCAGCACCGGCCCTCGCCGCGTCGACATCGCCCGCGACCTCATCGCGGTCCCCCTCGACGGCGGTCCGGAACGCGTGCTGACCGCCAGCCATCACTTCCTCACCGCACCGCAGCTCTCGCCCGGCGGGAAACGTGCGGCGTGGCTCGGCTGGAACCACCCCGCGATGCCTTGGGACGGCACCGAACTGTGCGTCGCCGAACTCCGCGAAGACGGGACCTTCGGGCCGCACCGCGTACTCGCCGGCGCGGCCGATGTCTCCGTCTGCCAGGTCGACTGGGAGTCGGCGGACAGCCTGCTGGCCCTGCTCGACCCGCACGGCTGGTGGAACCTGCACCGGGTCGGGCTCGACGGCGGCATCACCAACCTGGCCCCGGCCGAACAGGAGATCGGCGGTGCGCAGTGGAAACTCGGCGCCCGCTGGTTCACGCCACTCGGAGGCGGCCGCTTCGCCGTCATCGCCTCGGGCAAGCTCGCCGTCCTCGACGAGGCGACGCGGGAACTGACCCCGGTGGCGGCCGCCGCCGACCTGACCGCGTGGTCCACCAACGGGCTGGCAGTCCACGAAGGCTGCGTCGTCGGCGTCGCGGCGGGCCCGAAACGCGAAGCCGCCGTCGTCCAGGTCGATCTCGCCGGTGGGACGGTGACCGAACTGGCTTCGGCACCCGAACCGCCTTCGCCCGACTACCTGTCGACGCCCGTCGAGCGGATCTTCAAGACCGACGACGGCGACCGGATCCCCGCCTTCCTCTACCTCCCCGCGAACCCCGACTTCGCCGCGCCGGACGGAGAACTGCCACCGCTGTTCGTGTACCCGCACGGCGGGCCCACCGGCCGCGACAGCGCGGTGCTCGACCACGAGATCGCCTACTTCACCAGCCGCGGGATCGCCGTCGTCACGGTGAACTACGGCGGCTCGACCGGCTACGGCCGCGCCTACCGCGAACGGCTGCGCGAGCAGTGGGGCGTCGTCGACGTCGCCGACTGCGTCACCGTCGCCGAAACCCTTGCCGCCGAAGGCACCGTCGACGGTGACAGGCTCGCGATCCGCGGCGGCAGCGCGGGCGGCTACACCTCCGCCGCGTCCCTGACCACGACGACGACCTATCGCGCGGGCACCGTCATGTATCCGATCCTCGACCTCACCCAGTGGACCGGTGACGGCGGCGAAACACACGACTTCGAGTCCCGCTACCTCGACGGGTTGATCGGACCGCTGCCGGAGACCGAGCAGCGCTACCGCGACCGGTCACCGATCAACAACGCGGGCGCTCTCGCCGGTCCCCTGCTGTTCCTGCAGGGTCTGGAGGACGAGATCTGCCCACCCGAGCAGGCGGACCGCTTCGTCGCCGGACTGGCCGGACGCGGCATCGAGCACGCGTACCTGCGGTTCGAGGGCGAACAGCACGGGTTCCGGAAGGCGGAGACGATCGTGGCCGCGCTCGAAGCGGAGTTGTCGTTCTACGGTCAGGTCTTCGGCTTCGAGACACCCGGCGTGCCGAAGCTCCGGCTGAGCCGGTGAGGCCACCGAAGACGCGACCGGGCGACACGATCGCCTTGGTCGCCCCGGCGGGCCCGGTTCCGCCGGACCTCGTCGAGAAGGCGCTGCCGGTGCTCCGCGGCTGGGGCGTCGAGGTCCACGTCGGCGAATGCGTCCGTGCGACCTCCGCCGGTTACCTGTCGGCTTCCGACGAGGACCGGGCCGCCGAGTTCACCCGGGCCTGGCTGGACCCGGGAGTGACCTGCGTCCTCGCCGCCCGCGGCGGCTACGGCTCGCAGCGCATGCTCGACCTGATCGACTGGGCGGCGCTGAAGGTGGCCGGGCCCAAGATGTTCGCCGGGTCGAGCGACGTCACCGCGCTGCACCGCGCGGTGAACGTCCACTTGGGACTGGAGACGCTGTTCTCGCCGATGCCCGCGACCACCCTGTTCGACGCGGTGGCCGCCGAACACCTGCGGCTTTCGCTGTTCGAACCGGAAGGCGTCCGGCTGATCACCTCGCCGACGTCGTCGCCGCTGGTGCCGGGCACCGCGACCGGGACGCTCATCGGCGGCAACCTCGCCCTGCTGACGGCCGGTCTCGGCACGCCGGAACAGGGCTCGGCGCGCGAGTCGATCGTGCTGCTGGAGGACGTCACCGAGAGCCTCTACCGGATCGACCGGATGCTCACCCAGCTGCTGCGTTCCGGCTGGCTCGACGGTGTCCGTGGCATCGTGCTCGGTTCATGGAAGTCCTGCGGTGACCCCGAGGAGATCCGCGCCCTGATGCTCGACCGGCTCGGACCGCTCGGCGTGCCCATCTCGTGGGACTTCGGCGTCGGACACGTCCCGGCGTCGCCGACCATCCCCCTCGGAGCACGGGCCACCCTCGACGCCGACGCGGGAACGCTCCAACTTTTGCCATAACGGCAACGGAACTTGCGGAGACGGCCGGACCGAGGGCATCTTGCGGTCATGGATTCGACACAGCAGTTCTGGGAAGACTTCTACCGGGACAAAGACCAGGTCTGGAGCGGGAAGGCGAACCCGATCCTGGTGAACGAGGTCGCCGCCCTCACGCCGGGCACCGCGCTCGACCTCGGCTGCGGCGAGGGCGGTGACGCCATCTGGCTCACCCAGCAGGGCTGGCGCGTCACCGCCGTCGACATCTCGGACGTCGCGCTCCAGCGCGCCGCCGCCCACGCGGCCGAGGCCGGCGCCGAGGGCATCACCTGGGAGCGCCACGACCTGGCGAAATCGTTCCCGGAGGGCCATTTCGACCTCGTCTCCGCCCAGTTCTTCCACTCCCCTGTCGCGGTCGACGGCGAGCGGGACAAGGCGCTTCGCCGCGCCACCGAGGCGGTCGCACCTGACGGCACCCTGGTGGTCGCCGGTCACGCGGGCTGGCCGACCTGGATGGACGAGCCGCCGCACAAGGACGTCCGCTTCCCGACGACCGACGAGGTCCTCGAAGCGCTGGCGTTGGCCGACGGTGAATGGACGGTCGAGCGGCAGGAAACGATCACGCACGACTTCCCCGGTCCGGAGGGGCAGCACGGAACGCGGGCGGACAACGTGCTCCGCGTGCGCCGCTCGGGCTAGGTACCGTCATGGCATGCGGATGTCGCCTGCCGAAGCCCTGTCACGGTTCGAAGGCGAGCGGATCGCGCGGCTCGCGACGGCCGGCGCGGACGGCGTCCCCCATCTCGTGCCGGTGACGTTCGTCGTCGAAGGCGACTCGGTCGCCTTCGCGATCGATCACAAGCCGAAGAGCACGACGGCGTTGCGGCGACTGAAGAACATCGCGGAGAACCCGGTGGTCAGTTTTTTGACCGACCACTACGACGAGGACTGGGCCGGGCTGTGGTGGGCCCGGGCGGACGGCGTCGCCCGGGTTCTGACGGATCCCGACGAGCAGGCCCTGCCGGTGAGGCTGCTGCGCGAGAAGTACCCGCAGTACGAAGCGCAGCCTCCTCCGCACGCCGTGGTCACCACGCTCGTCCATTCTTGGAGCGGATGGCGCTCTTCTTGAGCTTTTTGGTCGTGTTGCCGTTTTGCTGCAACACGACCTTCGCCACGCCGTATAGGTCGTTATACACTTTTGGTAGGCAAAGTCCGGCCAAACCGCAGCGAAAATCCCTTGCCTCAGTACATGAAGGCCCCCTTCCTTGCGCTAGACGCAAGGAAGGGGGCCTTCATGTACCAAAAGTCAGGACGAGCGAGGAGCTTCAGCCGGCAGGAACTGCTCCACCGGCTTCCCCCGCCAAGCAGCGATGATCCCCAGCGGATCCGGCCGAAGCAGCGAAGCGGCCGCGTACACGCTCGCCGCGACGACACCGGCCATGAACCACCAGTCGTACAGCGCCTGCTCCCCCGTCGGGTAATAGACCAGCGTCACGAACACCGACACCGCGACGACGACCGCGAGGTTCCGGCGACGCCATTCGAAGGCCGACAAGACCACGAAACCCCAGGTCAGGTACCACGGCAGCGAGGGCGGCGGGACGATCGCGCCGGCCAGCAGGACGATCGCCATCCGGTGGATCGCCGGGTAACCGCCTTCGCGCGCCAGCCACCATTGCCAGCCGGCGAAGACGAACAGGCCGACCATCGCGATGGCCCGGAACACCGTGACGAACGGCGAGACCTCGACGTCGATCACCAGGTTCACCAGCGAGTAGAAGATCTCGCCGATCCCGGTCGGGAAGTTCATCCAGTTCGCGATCAGCGTCGGCGCCTTGAGGCCGGTCAGCCAGCCCAGGTTGACCGACCCGAGCGAGAGCCAGGTGCCCGCGACGAACACCGGCAGGAAGATCCCGACCGACGCGGCGCCCGCGCGGAAGAAGTTGACCACCTTCCGGTCGCCGGGCAGGTGGTTCGCCCACACCCAGACCAGGAACGGCAGCGCCCACGCCGCGGTCGGCTTGATCAGCATGCCGATGGTGACCAGGACGATCGCGACGACGTGCTTGCGCTCCAACGCCGCCAGCACGCCCACGGTGAGGAAGCCGAGCATCAGCAGGTCGTTGTGCGGACCGCCGACGAGGTGGATCACCGTCATCGGGCTGGCGATGGCGAGCCACAGGGTGATCGGCAGCTTGCCGCCGAGGTGCTTGACCAGCCGCGGCAGCGACCACAGCATCCCGACCAGGCCGATCATCAGCACCAGCCGGGTCGCGATGACACCGGCGATCATGTCGTTGCCGGTGACCGAGACGATCCCCTTGGCGACCAGCAGGAACAGCGGGCCGTAGGGCGCGGGCGTGGTCTGCCACAGCGGGTGGACGTTCTGCACGACGTCCGGCAGCACGACCAGCTCGGCTGGGCCGTTGGCGTACGGGTCGAGGCCGTTGAGCAACTGCGCGCCCTGCGCGAGGTAGGAAAAGACGTCGCGGGTGAACAGCGGCGGCGACACCAGCAGCGGCGCCATCCAGCAGGCGGCGGCGATGACGATCGGGCGGCTGCCGATCCGGCCGGCGAGCGCGTAGCGGCCCAGCCGGACCCACGCCCAGATGATCAGCGCGAAACCCGTGTACAGCATCGCGTTGGCGAGGATGCGGCCGTGGCCGTAGCGGATCCACGACAGTGGCCCGTGCCCCAGGATCGGGTCACGGATGAGGATGCCACCGGCGCCGAGCGCCGCCAGCATCAGCAGCGTGCTGCCGATGGTTCCCATCGCGATGGTGCGGTACGGGAACCGGGAAGGCACCCGTAGCCGCTCGCCGAGGGAACCGGCCGAGGGCGTCTGCTGAGGGTCTGTCGTGGTCGCCATTTCGAGATTGGAGGTTACACACCGCGCCTGTGCGAGTGCGCGGCAATGGGGGTTTCCCGCGCGGTTCCACCGGGCAACGCGGCGAGCAGCGACTTCGTGTAGTCGTGCTTCGGATCCAGCAGAACCTCCTCCACCGTGCCGACCTCCACCAGCTCCCCTCGGTACATCACGGCGGCCCGGTCGGCGATGTTCCAGGCCAGCCCGAGGTCGTGGGTGATCACGAGCCCGGCGAGGCCGAGTTCACGCCGCAGGCGCAGCAACAGCGCGAGGATCTCCCCTCGCACCGACGCGTCGAGCGACGCCACCGGCTCGTCAGCCACGATCACGCCGGGGTCCAGCGCGAGCGCGCCCGCGATGACGACCCGCTGCCGCTGCCCGCCGGACAGCTCGTGCGGAAGCCGGTCGAGGAACTTCTCCGCGGGCCGCAGTTCGGCCGCTTCCAGCGCCTTGACGACGATCTCGTGCTCGTTCGCGCCCATTCCGTGGATACGCGGGCCTTCCGCGACGGCCTCGTACACCGTGTGGTTCGGGTTCAGCGCGCTCGTCGGGTCCTGCAACACGAGCTGGACCTGCCGCCGGTACGCCTTGAGCCCGGCGCCACCGAGCGGGACCGGCTTGCCGTCGTAGCGCACCGTTCCGGAATCGGGTTTCTGCAGCCCGAGCAGCGTCCGGGCCAGCGTCGTCTTGCCGGAGCCGGACTGGCCGACGAGCGCGACGATCTCGTCCTTCCGCACCTGCAGGCTCACCCCGGCGACGGCGTCGATGCGCTTGCCGCTGCGGTCACGGAAGCTGACGCGCAGGTCTTCGGCTTCCAGCAAGGCGGGCTGGTCGGCGCTGCGTTCCGGTTCCGGTGGCAGCGGTGTGCTGGTCGCGGGCGCGAACCGGGACACCGGATCGCCGACGGTCGGGAACGCGGCCGCCAGCGCCTTGCTGTGGTCGTGGTGCGGCGCGCTCATCAACTCGGCGCTCGGCCGCTCCTCGACGATCTCGCCGTCGTACATCACCGCGATCCGGCGGCAGGTCGCGGCGAGCACCGACAGGTCGTGACTGATCATGATCAGCCCGATCCCCTGTTCGGCGACGAGCCTGCCCAGCAGGTCGAGCACCTGGGCCTGGACGACGACGTCGAGCGCGGTCGTCGGCTCGTCCGCGATGATCAGCCGCGGCGAGCAGGCCAGCGCCATCGCGATCATGACGCGCTGCTTCTGGCCACCCGACAGTTCGTGCGGGTACGCCCCGGCCCGGCCGGGCGGCAGGTCGACCTGTTCGAGCAGTTCCTTGACCTTGGCCTGGATCTCACCGTCCGACAGCGCCTTGCCGCCGGGCGGGTGCAGCCGGATCGGCTCCGCGATCTGCTCACCGATCTTCCGCACCGGGTTGAGCGCGTGCATCGCGCCCTGGAACACGACCGAGGCCTCGGCCCAGCGCACCGCGCGCAGCCTGCCCCACTTCATGGCCGTGACGTCTTCGCCGTCCAGCAGGATCTCCCCGCTGACCTTCGCCGAACGCGGGAGCAGCCGCAGCACGCTCATCGCGACCGTCGACTTCCCCGACCCCGACTCCCCCGCGACGCCCAGGGTGTCACCGGGTTCGAGCACGAGGTCGACACCCCGGACGGCGGCGACCTCGCCGCTACCGGTGGCGTACGTGACGCCGAGGTTCTTCAGTTCCAGCAAGGGGCTCATGAGTGCTGTCCCTTCAGGCGTGGGTTCAGCACGGTCTCCAGCGCGCGTCCGACGAGGGTGAAAGCGAGGACGACCACGACGATCGCGAGACCCGGCGGCAGCAGGTTCCACCAGGCGCCCTTGCTGATCGCGCCGTTGTTCAGCGCGGTCTGCAGCATGGCTCCCCACGAGACGGTGTTCGGATTGCCGACACCGAGGAACGCCAGCGTCGCGTCCGCGATGACCGCGTTGCCCACGACCAGCGTGGTGTTGGCCAGCACGAGCGGCATGACGCCGGGCAGCACGTGCTTGCCGACGATGTGCAGGTGACCGCCGCCGAGCGCCTTCGCGCGCTCGATGTACGGACGGCCTTCGATCGTCAGCGTTTGCGCGCGGACCAGCCGCGCGGTGCTCGGCCAGGCGGTGACACCGATGGCGACGATCACCGTCATCGCGCCCTGCTCCAGCACCGACGCCAGCGCCACGGCGAGGACGAGCGACGGCAGTACCAGGAAGAAGTCCGTGAACCGCAGCAGCAGCCCGGACAGCCAGCCACCGAAATGCGCGGCGGCGATCCCGATGATCGTGCCGATCAGGACCGAGAGGAAGGCCGCCGAGAACCCGACGAGCAGCGAGATCCGCGCGCCCCAGAACGTCATCAGCAGGACCGAACGGCCGTCGATGTCGGTGCCGAGCCAGAATTCCCCGCTGGGCGGGTTCAGCGAACCGCCGTGGGCCTTGGTGACGTCGAGGCCGGACTCGTCCGAGATCACCGGCGCGAGGATGGCCAGCACGGTGAGGATGCCGAGGAAGGCGAGCCCGAAGACACCGGCCTTGTTCGTCGTGAACTCGTGCCAGCGCTTCGCCACGGCCTCACGGCGGCGCCGCCAGACGATCGAACCGGGTTTTTCCGCTGTGGTCATGCCGTCCGCACCCTGGGGTCGAGCACGCGGTAGAGCAACTCCGCGAGCAGGTTCATCAGCACCACCGCACCGGCGAGGGTGACGAAGACTCCTTGCAGGACAGGCAGATCAGGTCCGCGGAGCGCTTCGTAGAGCAATTGCCCGAGCCCCGGCCAGCTGAAGACGGCCTCGACCGAGACCGCGCCCGAGACCACCATGCCGAACTGCATGAAGACCAGCGTCACCGTCGGCAGCAGGGCGTTGGGCACGGCGTGCCGTTTGCGCACCAGGTCGTCGCGCAGGCCCTTGGCCCGCGCGGTGGTGAGGTAGTCCGAGTTCATCTCGCCGATCAGCGACGACCGCATGACCAGCATGTACTGCGCGTAGAACACCACCAGCAGGGTCACGCACGGCAGCACCAGATGGTGGAGGACGTCGAGCCCCTCGCTGAAGAAGCCGGGCGCGACGTCCGGGGAATGCATGCCCCGGCTGGGAAAGAGCCCGTCGGTCGCCACGAGCAGCATGAGCCCGAGCCAGAACTGCGGAACCGACCACAAGGTCAGCGCGATCCCGGTCTGCGCCTTGTCGAACCCGCTCCCCCGGCGCCAGCCCGCGCGGATGCCGAGCCACAGACCGAGCGCGACCGCGAGCACCGTCGCGCTGCCGACGAGCAGGATCGTCGGCCACAACCGCTCGCCGATCATGTCGAAGACGGGACGCCGCTGCAGGTACGAGACGCCCATGTCGCCCTGGAGCAGGCCGACGACGTAATCCCAGAACTGTTGCAGCAGAGGTTTGTCCACGCCCATCTGGGCGCGCAGCTCCGCCATCATCTTCGGATCGGTCGGCCGGTCGCGGACCATGAACCGCACGGGATCACCGGGCAGCGTCCGGAACAGGAAGAACCCCAGCACGACGACGAGCGCGAGACTCGCCAGCGCGCCGCCGATCTTGGAGAGCACGAACCGGGCGGTGCCGGTCCCGCCCCGGCGCTCGTCGGGATCGACGAGCGCCGAGGACTGGTCGAGGGAACTGAGTGCTTCGGTCAACGCTGCTCTTACTCCCGGTCGTCAGCCGACTTGCCGCGCCGCCCGAGCAGCACACCGCCGCCGACGAGCACCACGAGCACGACCGCGCCGATGCCGATCCACAATCCGGTGTTGCTGCTCTCCTCAGTGCCGGCCGCCGCCGCATCGGCCGGGGTGGCGCCGTAGACGCCCCAGTAGCCGGACTGCTCGAGGATCGCGCCGTCGGGCTGCGGCTGCTTGGTGAACGAGGAGAACTTGTCCGAGCGATAGGCCTCGAGCACGTTGTCGTAGTCCAGGACGACGTCGACGTACTCGCCCGCCAGCACGGCCTGCGCCTGCTTGACGAGCTCGGCGCGCTTGGCCGGGTCGAACTCGGTCAGCTGCTTCTTGTACAGGTCTTCGTAGCGCGGGTCGCAGAAGAACGTCGCAGAGCTGCCGCCGTTGCCCTCCGCGTTCGGGCGGCCGGCGCAGGTGTTCAGGCTCAGCGCGTAATCCGGGTCGGGCGAGGTGCCGTAGCCGGAGATCGCGAGGTCGTAGTTACCCGCGGTGGTGCGGTCGTCCAGTTCGTCGTCGGAGACGAGTTCCTGCTTGACGCCGATGCCGGCGTCCTTGAGCCAGCCGGTGACGAACTGCGCGACACGCTGGTCGAACGGCCGGTTCGCGTGCCCGGCGAGGCGGAACTCCAGCTTCGCGCCGCCGGGGGCGACGCGGATGCCGTCCGCTCCCTTGGCGTAGCCGGCCTGGTCCAGCGTGGCGTTCGCGGCCGCGATGTCGAACTTGGTCTTCTCGGCGTCGGAGGGGGTCCAGGTGTAGGCCTTGTAGATCGCCGGCACGACGCCGGTCCCAGCCTGGCCGTAGCCGTTCATCACCTTTTCGACGATGGTGTTGGTGTCGATCGCCTGCGCGATCGCCTTGCGGACGCGGAGATCCTTGAGGATCGGGTTCCCGTCACCGATCGGCTGGTCGAGCACGTTCTTGACGCCGAAGTTGATGATGAGCTCGTTGTACCGGCGGCCCGGCGCCTTGTTCGTGGTGATGTTCTTCTCGCCCTTGAGCGCGTCGAACTGCGTCGGCGTGAGGCGGTTGATGACGTCGACCTCGCCCTGCTTCAGCGCGTTGACCGCGGCCTCGGCGTCCTTGAACTGCAGCAGCTGCAGTTCGTCGACCTTGGGCGCGCCGCGCCAGTAGTCCTTGTTCGCCTTGAACTTCACGAACTCGTTCTTCTTGTACTCGGTCAGCAGGTACGGCCCGCTGCCGACGCCGACCACGGCCATGTCGTCGGTCGAAGGCGCGTTGAGGTCTTTGATCGGCTCCCAGATGTGCTTGGGCACGATCGGGACGTCGAGCGAGGTCATGCTCGACTGCGGGGCCTTGGTCTTGATGACGAGCGTCTTGTCGTCCGGCGCCGACACCGAGGCGAAGTTGGTGACGTAGCTGCCGTTCGCGGTGCGGGCGTTCTCGTCGTCGAGCATCCGCTGGAAGGTGTACGCGGGGTCCTGCGCGGTGATCGGCTTGCCGTCGGACCACTTCATCCCCTGACGGATGGTGAAGGTCCAGGTGAGCTTGTCGTCCGACGTCTTCCACGACTCCGCGATCCCGCCCGTGGGCTGGGTGTCCTCGGCCGAAGGCAGCGTCAGGAACTCGTAGTTGAACCGGCCGACCTGGGTCGACGCCGCCAGCTGGGCGGTGAAGGGGTTCAGGTGGTCGATGCCGGTCGTGAGCGCCACCCGGAGGACCTTGCCCTGCTGCTGTGCCGCCGCGGCGGGCACGAAAGGCACCGTCGCGACCGCCGAAGCGGCGAGGACGGCGACCACGCGAAGACCGCGCCGTCGCCTCGGAAAACGCTCTGTGCGCACGAAGACCACCCCATCGAAACTCGCTGTAACCCAACCCCCGAGGCGGAAAAGTAACCACATGTCGCGGTAACCGCGCAATGACTCGCCAATACCGATCGTGCACGGCGAATGTCGTCGCGTGGTCGACAGCTACTTTACGTCTCGCCGACGTTGCAGTGCGTCACCGTTTCGGCGCGCGAACCGGCGACACGTGCGGTGTCCTGGGTATTCAAGGGAAGCGGGCTTGCAAAAGTCTTGCGCGCGATGATGCCCAATCGATACGTGCGACGAAGTGCGAGCAAAGCGTTTCGTCCTCTGGATGCGGTCGTTGCACGCGCAAGTACCGCATCCAGAGGACGAAACGCGGGGGCGTCAGCCGACGGAGACCTCACGCCGCCGCGCGGTGGCCGCGGCCGCGTAGAGCCACGCGAACAGCGCCCACATCCCGGCGAAGATGAGCCCGACGGTCACGTACGCGACCGTCCACAGCACCGCGGGCGTCTCCGACTTCCGCTCCCGTTGCAGGAACTCGATCTCGGACATGAACGGGCGCGTGCCGGACGTCGCGTCGATCGACGGCGCGTTCGCGGCCGGGTCGGCGGGCGCGTAGATCGGGGCGAGCCCCATCACCCGGTTCGGGACGTGCACGCGGATCCCGGTCTTCCACTGGCCGAACACCGGCAGCGGCTGGGCCGTGCGGTACACCCCGTCGCCGATCTTCTCCAGCGGCGCGGTGAAGAAGTCGCCGCCCTGCCAAGCGAAACCGTTCAGCCATACGGCGTCGTCGGCCAGATCGGGCCGCGAGATCGTGACGGTCGCGTCGACCCAGCGAGGCGTGCCGCCGCCGTGCGGGTTCGAGATCGGCAACCCGGTCGCGGCCTCGGTCAGCCGGACGTCCGCGGTGAACCCCGGTTCCGGGTCGGCCGGGACGGCGACCGCAGACATCAGCGCGACCGCGCCCAGCGCGCCGACGAGCCCGACGGCGTGCCGGGGACCGGCCGCGGGCACCCGCGTCGCCGTCTCCTCCACTCGCTGGTACTGCCAGACCCCGATGAACGCGCCCGCGAGCGCCGCGCCGGTCCCGAACAGGACGAACAGCGGCAGATGCGCCGTGGGCCAGGGATTCGGCATCAGCCAATGGGTGAACGCCGCCTCGGCGAGCATCCCGGCCGTCCCCACGAGCAGACCGGCGACAGCGGCGAACGTGTAGCCCTGACGGTTCCGCATCGCGAAGGCGACGACCTCGATGATCACCGCTTCGGCGACGTACGGCAGCAGCGACGCAACGTGCAGGTCGGCGAACAGCGGGATGACGGCGAACGAAGCACGAGAGGCGAGGAAGACCGCGAGGACGATCAGCGCCCCGCCGGGACCCCAGGAAAGCCGGCCGTAGGTCAGCGTCCAGGCGCCGATCAGGCCGACGAGCACGACCTGCGACAACATCGGGAACTGCGGGACGCCGAGATCGAACTCCATGAGGAACGCCGAAGCGCCCATCATCCAGGCACCGGCGAGGACGGGGCCGAGCAGGCGCACGACCGGTCCGGTCGCACCGACCTGGCGCGCCTCGCCGAGCAGCAGTTGCAGACCCAGCACGACGCAGACACCGCCGCCGATCATCAGGACATGCGTCGGCCCCCATTCGGTGACGTCCTGGCCGAACAGGCGGTGCCAGACGTCGTCGAGCGGGAAGCCCGCGATGCCGACCAGCCCGGTCGCCATCATCTGGATGGACCCCATCGGCGCCCGCCAGTGCGGGCCGATCTTGAACGTGCGCTTGGGCAGATCCTTCGTGGCCAGGGTCGCGCTGAGCACGCCGCTGGCGAAGATGCCCATCAGTCCGAAGTAGATCGGGTAGTGCGACGGGTTCGCGAGCGGGCCTTCGTCGCGGCCGAGTTCCATGTGGATCGGCACGTCCCAGTAGACGCCGATCAGTGCCGACATCCCGGACAGGAAGGCGACGAACATCGGCAGTGCCGCCCAGCGCGGCAGACCGGTGAGCCCGGCCATCCAGTCCGCGACGCGACCGAAGACCGTCCGCTTCCCCGCGCGCTCGCGAAGCACGAAAAGGGCCAAGGGCAGGAAGACCGCCGTGAACATCAGGCCCGCGATGACGATCTGCCCGAATTGCGCTCCGCCGGCAGGCGGGCTCTCCTGAGCCATGAACACCGTTCTCGCCTTCCTGCTAACCTGAGTAACTGTTACCTTGGGGTAACACGATAGGCGCAAGGTCTCGGCCGGGCAAGCCGGGGCGTACGACTTGGAGGGACCTCGATGCGGAGGATCGGCGGGATCACCGTGGCCGCGCTGTTGGCCGTGACCGGCTGCTCGGGAACGACCGGCCCCGAACCGGCCACCGGCACCCGGACCGTCAAGTTCTCGATCACCGAGGGCAAGCGCACGGCGGGCCCCGAGGAGGTCGCGGTGCGCACCGGCGAGAACGTCGCGCTCGAAGTCACCTCCGACCAGCCGGACGAACTCCACGTCCACGGCTACGACAAGGCAGCCCAGCTCTCCCCCGGCGTTCCGGGGACGGTCGCCTTCACCGCGAACATCGACGGGATCTTCGAGGTGGAACTGCACAAGAGCGGCGCGGCGGTGACCAAGCTCCGGGTGAGCGGATGATCCTGGCGCACGGACTCGGCGGGCGGTCCGACCTGCCGGTCCCGCTGTGGCTCGCGCTCTACGCGGGAGCCGCGGCCGTCGTGGTCTCGTTCTTCGCGCTCACCGCGTTCTGGAAGAAGCCCAAACTGCGCGGCGCGGCCGCCGGACGGCCTCTTCCCCTTGGCCTGCAACGGTTCATCGACAGCGCGTTCTCGCGGGTCGCGTCGGGCGTGCTCGGGGTGGTGTTGTTCGCAGGGTTCCTGGCGATGGCGTGGGCCGGTCCCGACAGTTCGGCCGACAATCCGGCTCCCGCCTGGTTCTATGTCTGGTTCTGGGTCGGACTCGTTCCGCTTTCGCTCCTGTTCGGCCCGGTCTGGCGGCGATTGAATCCACTGAGGACGGTTGCGTCGCTCATCCCGTCCCGGCACCGCGAACTCCCGGACCGGCTCGGCTATCTGCCCGCGATCGTCGGCCTCCTGGCGTTTTTGTGGCTGGAACTGGTGTTCCCGCACTCGGATTCGCCTCGTGCGATCGCCCTCTTCGGCACCGTGTATGCCGTTATACACATTGCGCTCGGCGTGGTCTTCGGTCCGCGCTGGTTCGACCGCGGTGACGCTTTCGAGGTTTACGCGCGCCTGATCGCGGCCCTCTCCCCGTTCGGCAGGCGGGCCGACGGACGTCTGGTGGTCCGGAATCCGCTGGACGGCCTGCTCACCATCTCCCCCGCGCCGTGGCTGACCGCACTGGTGCTGGTGGTGCTCGGCTCGACCGCGTTCGACGGTCTGACCCGGCTCCCGTTCTGGACGTCGCTGGATGCTGGAGTCCTCGGCGGCACCGCCGGACTCGCGGTCTGTATCGCGCTCACCTACGCCGCCTACGCGGGCGCGATCAGCCTGACCAGGCCGTACCTGCGCCGCGGATTCGATCCGTATCCCGCGTTCGCCCCGTCGTTGATCCCGATCATGGTCGGCTACACGGTCGCGCACTACTTCTCGTTCGCCGTGTTCTCGGGGCAGCAGGGCTTCGGCCGCGCGATCGACTACACGGTCGTGTCGACCGGCGTGATCGCGCTGGTGCAGATCGCCGGAATCGTCGCCGGGCACGTGCTGGCCGTAACCTCGGCACATGATCGTTCCGTCGGCGTGCTGCGCGCGAACTACGTCAAGGTGGGCCAGTACCCGATGCTGGCGCTGATGATCGGCTACACCGCGCTCGGGATCGCGCTGGTCTCCGGCTCATGAGCATCGCGGCGCGGGTGGTGATGATGCACCAGGGCGGCTGGGACGAGATCCTGATCTTCGTCGGCCCCGTGGTGATCATCGGGCTGCTCATCTATGTGGCGCGCAAGCAGGTCCCGACTACTCCTGAGGACGACGACGAGTAGCCAGCACCCTGCACGAGCCGATCTTCGCAATGGGCAAGCAGGGTCAGTTCGAACGACGAGGTCGAGACACGGCAGTTCGTCTCAACCTAGGCGGACGAGAGCGATGTCCAGCGAGCTCTTCACTAGGCCTATGCTATTGACCTAGCAGTAGTCACGTGGAGCTTGCTTGCAATCTCATGGCATCCAGGACTACAGCGCATGAATAGTCGCTAGTCGCATGAGACTCGGCGAGAGTTCGCCCACCCGAAATTAGCAGCTCGCTTCAACGAGCAGTCTGTTCCAGAAATTTTACAATCTTGTTCCATAGCGCATCGAAGAGTTCCTCTGCGGTAAGCAACGGGTCTACTCCGCCCATTGACATATCTTGAAATCGCAGCTTTGCCAGCCTGGCCTCGGAATCCCATTCAGGACGCACAAACCCATTGACACCACCCCTGACTCGCGGCCACTGAAAGGCAACTGTCAGCGCCCCCGACCAGACACTTTCACCCCGAGTCACCTTGAGTTCACATACCGGACGCCCTTTTGACTCCACCAAGACAGACACTTCTCCCGCAAACGCTCGGACATGCGATCGGAAGCCATATTCTTCCAGCGCGGAAATCTCTGCCGTGAAACGCATTCCGATATGCCGTAGCGCTTCATCCATGGTGTTTTCGGCACTGAACCTAGTGGGTGCAAGCTTTGGCAGCCGCAGTGAGCCTGCTCTCGACACCAGGCCGACGTCCGAATTCTCCACCGAGAGCGCTGACACCACTTGCCGACCCCCTGCGGTGATACGTTCCAGAATCGCGCTAGCGAGCCGGCCAGGTGAATAGTCTGCAGAACGGAGGTAGATCGTAGCCGGGCTGAGATATTCGACCGGCACCTCGACGTCATCCATAAGAACAGGCAGGATGAAATCCTCCTGATCGATCGCTCGAATCAACGCAGCGCGAAACTCGTCCATCGGATACGCTCCTGCCAAGTATTCGCGCGACAGGAACGGCACAACATACCTTGTATTCACACTGCTATAGATCTTGCGGAGCTCGGTAATCACATTTCGCCCCCACAGCTTGACCTGTTCATCCAGATCGTAGAAGACCTTCAAGTCAAGTTTCCTGCATTCGCGCACTACCTCCTCAACATACGCCCGCTGCGCACCGGAAAACGAAACTGCGATATCATAATTGTCGTTCAGAGTGGTCATTCAGATTTCCCGGATTGCCGTGAAGTCGGATCGAACCTGCGGACAGTGCTGATACTACTTCCCAGACCGGCGCGGATCGCAGCACCAACGCCCACTCACCAGGAGCGTGGCTCACCGCCAGCACAGAGCAGCCGCCGGTCGGCCACTTCAACTGTCGTGACCGGGTCCGCCGCCGAGAAGCAGCGCGCCGGCCAGCTCGGTGACCTCGTCCCGCGACCGGCCGCCGTGGTCCGCGGCCATGAAGTGCTTGCCGATCAGGAGCGAGAACGCGAGCAGGCAGCGGGCTTCGACCTCGTCCTCGTCGGTGAAGATCTCGCACATGAGGGAACGCAGGTAGTCCATCCGCTGGTTGTCGACCCGCCGGAGCCGGTCGGCCACCGCCTCGTCGCGCCGGGCCCAATCACGGACCGCGAGGTCGATCGGCAGCAGACGCTCGCCGGCGAGCAACCCCGCGCGCCGGATCTTCGCCCTGGCGTCGCCGCCTTCGCTCTCGACGCTTTCGAACAGCAGCTCGGTGCTCATCCGTTCCCAGGTGGCGAGCATTTCCTGCAGGAGCGTGCCTCGATCGGCGAAATGGCCGTAGAAGCCGCCCTTGGTGACGCCCAAGGCTTTCGCGAGCACCTCGACGCGGACCGCGTCGGGACCTCCGGCGGCGAGGGCGGTCAGCCCCGCGTCGATCCAGGCGCTCGGCGGGGTCCGGGTTTCGGCGGCCATGGGATCACCGTATCTCCCGTCACTCCAGCACCACGAGGACGATATATACGCTACCGTACAGATGGCGGAAGTACTGGGAGGAACTACGACGATGACTGTCGGATTCGTGGTGGCGGCATGAAACTCGCGGAAACGGCCCACACCACCCGCGCGTGGCGGATCCACGAGATCGCCGGGGACTTCGACCTCGAAGACGTCTGGGCGCTCGAAACACCCGGCGGACCGGACGACTTCGGCAAGCTGGTGAAGCAGTTCTCGTCGGGGAACTTCCCGGACGGGTCACCACTCCCCGTCCGGGCGTTGTGGGCGCTGCGATGGAAGCTCGGCGGACTGCTCGGCCTGGACAAGCGGAGTTCGGGCCTCGACACCCGGGTGGGATCGCTCCGCAGCAAGCTGCCGCGAGAACTCCGCGACACACCCACCGGCCCGGATGAGGACTGGTTGCCGTTCACCCCGCTCTACCGGCTCGAAGACGAGTTCGCCGCCGAAATGGCGAACCGGACCATGCACGGCGTCATGCACATCGCGTGGGTCGAGGACGGGCAGGCCGGATACCGCGGTCAGATGGCGGTACTGGTCAAACCCAACGGCCTGTTCGGCCGGATGTACATGGGATTCATCAAGCCGTTCCGGTACCTGATCATCTATCCGGCGCTCATGCGGATGATCGCGCGGGAATGGAAGGGCAACTCTTAGCTCCGCACTCGCGTGATTGAAGCCGCAACTCGCGTGATCAGAGACGGAACACCCGAGTGCGGCCTCCAATCACGCGAGTTACGCCCCCGATCACGCGAGTCACGTCTTCGTTCACGGACGGCTCAAGAGCGGCGCGTGCTCCGCACCAGCGTCATGTCCTTGTCCCGCACCGGTTCATGGCAGTGCGCGCACACGGTCTCCGGCGCGAGCACCTCACCGCACGAATGCCGCCACACCGTCGGCGGCGGCCCCTCGGTGACATACGCGTCGCCCCACGCCATCAGGTTCAGCAGCACGTGGTTGAGCGCGCGCCCCGCCTCGGTGAGCACGTACTCGTAGCGCGGCGGATGCTCCTCGTAGAGCCGTTTTTCGAGGATCCCCGTCTCGACGAGCTTCCGCAGCCGCGCGGTCAGGATGTCCCGGCTCGCCCCGGTGTTGCGGACGATCTGGTCGAACCGCCGCGCCCCGAAGAACACCTCACGCAGCGCGAGCAGGCTCCAGCGCTCGCCGATCACCTCCATCGCGTTGGCGATCGAGCAGTCCCTCGGTCCTTCGGTCATGCGACCAGCGTAAACCCAGTGAGTCTTGATTTCCAACCCACTCGGTGCCACAGTGAGTTGGAGATCCCAACTCACTACTGGAGGCAGCCGTGCACGACGCGGTCATCGTCGACGCCGTCCGTACCCCGATCGGCAAGGGCAAGCCCGGGGGCGCCCTGCACGAGATCCACCCGGTCCAGTTGCTCGCCCACACGTTGCGGGCTCTCGTCGAGCGCAACGGACTCGACCCCGAGCTGATCGACGACGTCATCGGCGGCGCGGTCGACCAGGTCGGCGAACAGGCCCAGAACGTCACGCGGTGGGCGGCGCTCGCCGCCGGACTGCCGGAATCGGTGCCTGCCACCACCGTCGACCGGCAATGCGGGAGCAGCCAGCAGGCGGTGCACTTCGCGGCGCAAGGGGTGATGGCCGGCGCGTACGACGTCGTCATCGCCTGCGGCGTCGAGTCCATGAGCCGGGTCCCGATGTGGTCCAACGTGCTGCCGGGCACCGATCCGCTCGGCCCGGGCGTCGCGGAGCGCTATCCGGAGGGTCTGGTGCCCCAGGGGATCAGCGCCGAACTCATCGCCGCGAAGTGGTCGCTCAGCCGGGAAGCGATGGACGAGTTCGCGCTGTCCTCGCACCGGAAGGCGGCGCGGGCACACGAACTCGGGCGCTTCGCGAGCCAGATCGTGCCGATCGAGACGCCGTCGGGCCGGGTGTCCACCGACGAGTCGGTCCGGCCGGGCACCGACCTCGAAACCCTCGCCAGACTGCGCCCGGCGTTCCAGGACGCGGACGTGGCCGCACGTTTCCCGCAGATCGACTGGTCGGTGACCGCGGGCAACAGCAGCCCGATCAACGACGGCGCCTCGGCCGTACTCATCACCTCCAGCGAGACCGCCGCCCGGCTGGGCCTCCGCCCGCGCGCCCGCCTGCACAGTTTCGCCGTCACCGGTTCCGACCCGCTGCTCATGCTCACCGGCGTCATCCCCGCGACGGAGAAGGTGCTGCGGCGCGCCGGGCTGAGCCTGGCGGACATCGACCTGTTCGAGATCAACGAGGCCTTCGCCAGCGTCGTGCTGGCGTGGCAGCAGGAAACCGGGGCCGACCCGGCCAAGGTGAACGTCCACGGCGGCGCGATCGCGCTCGGCCATCCGCTCGGCGCGAGCGGGACCCGGCTGATGGGCACGCTGGTCAACGCGCTGCACCACCACGGCGCCCGGTACGGCCTGCAGGCCATGTGCGAAGGCGGCGGCCAGGCCAACGCGACCATCCTGGAGGCGTTGTGACCGACCGGCTCCCCAGGAAACTGAAGGAGCACCCTTCGGTACAGGCGGTGCTCGCGAAACCGCGGGACAAACCGTCGCCGGTCATCGACGCCGCCTGGCTCAAGGAGATCTGCCTCGCCGCCGGAGCCGACGACGCGGCCGCTGTCTCCCTCGACCACCCGGATCTCGCAGGAGAGCGCGAGCACGTCGAGCGCGCGCTTCCCGGTACCAAGACTCTCGTCTCGCTCGTGGTGCGGATGAACCGCGACGACGTCCGCTCCCCCGCCCGCAGCGTCGCCAACCAGGAGTTCCATCGCACCGGCGAGATCATCAACGAGGCCGGGCACACGATCGTCCGGACCCTGCAGGACGCCGGATACCGCGCGATCAACCCGTCGGCGACGTTCCCGATGGAGATGGAGCACTACCCCGGCCGGATCTGGGTCGTCGCGCACAAGACGGTCGCCGTCGCGGCCGGGCTCGGCGCCATGGGGCTGCACCGCAACGTCATCCACCCGAAATTCGGCAACTTCGTGCTGCTGGCGACCCTGCTCGTCGACGCCGAAGTGTCCACCTACGGCGAGGCGATCGACTACAACCCCTGCCTGGAATGCAAGCTGTGCGTCGCCGCCTGCCCGATCGGTGCGATCTCGAAGACCGGCGAGTTCGACTTCGTCGCCTGTTCGACGCACAACTACCGCGAGTTCATGAGCGGCTTCACCGACTGGGCGCAGACCGTGGCCGACAGCGAGGACGCCGCCGACTTCCGGTCCAGGGTGAGCGATTCGGAGAACGTGTCGATGTGGCAGAGCCTCGCGTTCAAACCGAACTACAAGGCCGCGTACTGCATGGCGGTCTGCCCTGCGGGCGAGGATGTGCTCGGGCCTTACCTCGAAGACCGGCGCGGCTTCCTCGGAACCGTGGTGAAACCCTTGCAGGACAAGGTGGAAACGCTGTACGTACGGGAAGGCTCCCCGGCGAAGGCCTACGCCGAACGCCGCTTCCCCCACAAGCCGGTGAAGGAGGTCGACGGCGGCTACCCGCGGCGGTAGGGCCATCCCTACCCCGTGCCCGGGGGCCTGTCCCCTGTCCGGCGCCGTCCGTGTTCCCTAACCTGACGGCAAAGCCTGGGGAGGACCTTCCATGATCGCGACCAAGCTGGCGTTCTCGTCACTCCGCCGCCGTCCCACCGGAATTATCGCGAGCTTCGTCGCGATGTTCTTCGGCGCCACGGTCCTGATGACGTTCGCGTCCCTTTTGGACACTCGGGCGAACGCCGATCCGGAGACCGCGAAGACCTTGCTGATCATGGCGGGTGTCGTCGGCGGCTGGGGTTTGGTGATCGTGCTGTTCGCGACGCTTTCGACGCTCTCCCTGCTGATCCGGCAGCGCGCTCCGGAGATGGCGTTGCTGAAGAGCGCCGGCGCGACCCCGTCACAGATCGGACGGATGATCGTCGGCGAGGCGGCGGTCGTCGCCGTCCTCGCCGCGGCCACGGCCGTCGTGCCATCGGTCTTCGCCGGGCGGTGGCTGGTCACGCTGCTCGGTGACACGGGCCGCGTACCGGCCGGGCTCGAAGCACGGTTCGGCCCGATCGCGGTGTCCATGGGCACCGGCATCACCCTGCTCGCCGCACTTGCCGCCGCGACGGTCGCCGCACGGCAAGCAGCCCGACACGGAGCCATCGAGGCTGTTCGCGAGGCGGGGATCGACACCCGGCCGACCAGCCGGCTCCGGATGATCGGCGCCACGATCGCCCTGGCCGCCGGCCTCGGGTGCGGAGTGCTGACGATGACCGTGTTCACCGGAACGGAACCCGCGTTGATGGCGGTCTCCGGACAGGGCGCGATCCTCGCCGCGATCGGTTTCGCGCTCCTCTCCCCCGCGTTGCTCGGCCCGATCGCCGCAGTGCTGGCCGCTCCGCTGCGGCGCGCGGGCGTCAGCGGTCATCTCACGGCGGCGCACCTGCGGGTCCGGGGCCGTCAGCTGGCCGGGGTGCTGGTGCCGATCATCCTGTTCACCGGCATCGCGACCGGGACGCTGTACATGCAGGCCATCGAGAACTCCGTGGGCACCGCGCCCGCGACGATCGCGGACAGCATCGAGACCCTGAACTACGTCGTGGTCGGCATGATCGCGTTGTTCACCGCCGTGATGCTGGTGAACACCGTGGTCGCCGCGCTCATCGGACGCCGCCGCGAGTTCGGGCAACAACGGCTCATCGGTTCGACACCATCGCAGGTCCTGCGGCTCGTCGGCACCGAAGGCACCGTCCTGGTGGCGGTCGGCGTCCTGTTCGGCTCGCTCTCCGCCGTCGTCACCGTCGTCCCGTACAGCGTCGCCAGGACCGGGAGCCCGATGCCGGACGAGACGATCGGGGTCTACCTCGCCGTCGTCGCCCTAGCCGTGGTCTTGACGCTCGGTTCGCATGTGGGCGCGGCGGCCAAGGCGATGCGGACCCCGGCGATCCAGGCGGGCACCCGCGGCTGAAGGCCTGTCACATCTGCGTTCCCCCACGCGTCAGGGTTACGACTGAGCGATGAAGGATGGGGACCGTGGACGAACACGACTGGCTGGCGCGGCGTTTCGAAGGGCACCGAACGCATCTGCGGGCGGTGGCGTACCGGATGCTCGGTTCGCTGAGCGAGGCGGACGACGCCGTGCAGGAGGCTTGGCTGCGCCTGAGCCGGTCGGATTCCGGCGAGGTGGACAATCTCGGCGGCTGGCTGACCACCGTCGTCGGCCGGATCTGTCTCGACATGCTGCGCTCGCGCAAGGCCCGGCCGGAAGAGCCGGTGGGCGCCCAGCTGCCCGACCCGATCATCGGCCGTGCGGGCGGGATCGACCCGGAACACCAGGCGCTGCTGGCGGACTCGGTCGGGCTGGCGCTGCTGGTCGTGCTCGACACGCTGGACCCCGCCGAGCGGCTGGCGTTCGTCCTGCACGACATGTTCGCCCTGCCGTTCGACGAGATCGCGCCGATCGTGGGCCGGTCTTCCGCGGCGACGCGGCAGCTCGCCAGCCGCGCACGCCGTCGTCTGCAGGGTTCGCCGACGGTCCCGGACGCGGATCTGGGCCGTCAGCGGGAAGTCGTCGACGCGTTCTTCGCCGCCGCGCGAGGCGGCGATTTCGACGCCCTCGTTTCTGTGCTCGACCCGGACGTCATTCTGCGCGCCGAGGGCGGCGCGGCTCCGGCGGGGACTTCGCGGTTCGTGCGCGGGGCCGCCAAGATCGCGAGCCAGGCGCTCATGTTCCGGGCCGCGGGCGAGGGCGGGGAGCTGCGGCCCGCGCTGGTCAACGGTGCGGCCGGGATGGTCGTCACCAAGGACGGCGTACCGACGACAGTCTTCGCGTTCACCGTCGTGGGCGGGAAGATCGCGGCCATCGACATCCTCGCCGACCCGGACCGCCTCGCCACACTGGACTTCGAACCGCTCGGCTGAAGTGTCAGGAAAGGGTCGTTCAAGACGTTTTCCGTCCTGAACGACCCTTTCCTGACGTGCGTGCTGCCGGGATCAGGAGGTCGGGAAGTTGTCCGCGGTACGGATGCGGTCCCGGATCCAGACACCGGCGGGCTTCAGCGGAGCCGTGCCGGTGAACGAGCTGCCCGAGCAGGTGCCCGGCTTGAACACCGCGCCCGAACGGCTGTCGTCGGAGAAGTTCCAGTTGGTCCAGCTGATCTTCTTCGACGCCAGGAAGTCCAGGTACTTCTGGGAGTTGGTGAAGTCGTTGCCGCCGTCACCGCTGGCGGTCTGGGTGCCGAATTCGGTCACGAACAGCGGGATCTTGCTCGCGGCGCGGCTCAGCGCGTTGAAGTACTCCGTCTTGTGCGACGCCGCGTAGAAGTGGAACGTGTACATGAAGTTGCTGGCGCGCACCGGGTTGTTGATGATGTCGGTCTCGTTGCGCCCGTCGGAGATGCCGAGCGAGCCCCAGCCGTGGGTGCCCACTAGCACGACGCCGTCGGAATCCTGGGCGCGGATGACCGGGATCATCTGCTCCGCGTAGCTGCGGACGCGGTCCCAGCTGACGTTGTTGGGCTCGTTGGCGATGTCGTAGATGATGTTGGTCTTGTCCTTGTGCCGCTGGGCGATCTCGGTGAAGAACGTCTTGGCGCGGCTGAGGTTCGCGTTCGGGTCGCCCGGCGTGAGCTGGTGCCAGTCGACCAGGGCGTACATTCCGCGTTTGGTGGCCTCTTCGATGTACCCGTGCACCATGTCGGTGAACTTGCGCGGGTTGGTCTCGTAGCCGCCTTCCTGGATGTACATGGAGATCCGGAGGACGTCGGCCTTCCAGTCGTTGGCCAGCGCGTCGAGCGAAGCGGTCTTCACGCACTGGCTGAACCACTGGATCCCGTGGGTGCTCATGCCCCGGAGCTGGATCGGCTTGCCTGCGGAATTGCAGAGCTGGAGGCCGCAGACCTTCAGCTGTCCGTTGATCGCCGCCGGACTGCCCGGCGGCAGCGCGGCGGCGGCCTGCGTCGCGGGTTCGGCCGCGGTCTCGGTCGCCATCGAGGTGCTCGCGGCGGCGACCGGGGCCAGCAGCCCGGCGGCCAGTGCGGCCGTCACCCGGAGTCGGATCTTGTCCCAGCGCATTCGGCTTCTCCTCTCGCGTCGACGGCACCGACGTTGGCGCGCCGACGGTCAGGGCGGCGGAGTTAAATAGGAAACTTTCCTTACTATTGGAAAGTAAAGGGAAGATTACCCACAGGGTCGACGGACGGTCAAGAGTCGACCACCCACGGTTCCGGCGACCTCGGGCATGCTCGGAGCGTGACGACGATCGTGGCCTTCCACGCCCACCCCGACGACGAAGCCCTGCTGACCGGCGGCACCCTCGCCCGCGCCGCCGCGGACGGCCACCGGGTGGTCCTCGTGGTCGCCACCATCGACATGCGGGGCACCGACGCGGCCCGCCGGGCCGAGCTCGAAGCGAGCGCGAAGGTGCTGGGCGTCGAGCGGGTGATCCATCTCGGCTACGCGGGCAGTGGCCACGGCGCGATCCTCTACCCGGATCCGCCGGGCTGGGTCCGGTTCGTCCGCGCGAGCACCGAGGAAGCGGCGGCGCGGCTCGTGGCGATCCTGCGCGAGGAGAAGGCGTCCGTTCTGCTGAGCTACGACCGCAACGGCGGCTACGGCCACCGCGACCACGTCAAGGTGCACGAGGTCGGCAAACGCGCGGCGGAACTCGCCGGCGACGTCCGGCTGCTGGAGGCGACGATCCCCCGCGACGTCGTCGCACGCCTGGTGAGGATCGTGCGCCTGGCGCGGATCCCATTCCGCTACGACGCCGACGCGCTTCTCCGCGCGTACAGCGCCCGCTCGGAGATCACGCACACCTTCGACGTCCGGCGTTTCGCGCGCCAGAAGCAGGCCGCGATCGCCGCCCATTCCTCTCAGGTGAAAGGAAACGGCAGGCTGGCGCCGCTGATGCGGGTCGTGACCCGGCTCCCGGCGCCGCTCTTCGGCCTCGTGTTCAACCGCGAGTGGTACGTCGACGCGACACCGCGCGGCTCACGATCCTGACCGGCGGGCCCGATACGCGGCCGCCTTCACCCGGTTCTGGCAGGCGAGCCCGCAGAACCGCTTGATCTGCGCCTGGCTCGCGTCGATGTACACCTGATCGCAGCGCGGCGCCGCGCACAACCCGACGCGATGCGGGATGTGCTCGCCGAACGCCGCGGCCACCGACACCGCGAGCCCGGCCGCCCACTGCTGGACGAGGTCGGCTTCGGGACCGTGGAAATGCAGATGCCAGGACTGTTCGCCGTGGCGTTGCAGGGATGGACGGGCCTTGCTGTCGACGAGCATCCGGTTGAGCAGGCCTGCCGCCTGGTCGTGCTCCCGCCGGGACAGCGACTCGATGATCTCCCGCAGCCGCGCCGCGAGATTTCGCAACCGCTCCGCGGTGAGCAGGTCGATCTGCCCGTTGCCGAGCGTCTCGGTGGCGACGCGGACGAGATCATGGCCGCCGAGCGCGGGTTTCGGCCTGCCGTGGACGTGCTCCCCGGTCAACGCGTTGATCAGCGCGACCCCGGTTTCCAGCCGCATCGCGTGATGCCCGTCGGGCTCGTCCACCATTCGACCCCTCCCCCGCGCGTCACTGGTTCGCAGGACGCCCGCGGTGACGCTACCAAAGGCGAGCGGCCCCGCAAGGGCGATGAAGTCGTTCGGAGCAACGGAACACTACGGACGGCGCAGCGCCGGTCCACTATGGACAGACCCGCGTCTCGGCCAGTCCGTGAAGGCCCCCATCCTTGCGCCTGGGTACAGGAAGGGGGCCTTCATGTACGGCCACTCACCACCGAGGCGGACCGGCGTCCACGATCTTCTGCGAAAGCTCCAGCGGGTCGAGATGCATCAGCGACTCCATCCACCAGGTCATCCCGGCCTGCCCCAGCGCGGGCAGATCGACCTTGATCGGCTCCTCCCACGCCGGGCTCGCGTTGCCTGCCACGGCGACGTCGAAGGGACGGCCCGGTTCCAGCCCGGCGAGCCCGAGCGCGCGGTGGGTCTCGGCGATCTCTTCGGCGGTCGGCGTGTGGTCCTCCGGGTTCGGGAAGATCCCGTCGCACAGCGCCGCCCGCCGGACGACACGCGGGTTGTCCGTGGAGCTCGCCACCCAGATGGGGATCGGGAACGGCTCGGGCGGCGCCTCGGCGAGCGCGACCTGGTAGTGCGCGCCGTCGTGGTCGAACCGCTTGCCGGACCAGATCGCGCGGATGACGTCGAGGCCTTCGTCGAACATCGCCGACCGGGTCAGCAGATCGGTCTGTTCACCGAATCGGCTGAAGTCACCGGATTCGTCCGAACCCAGCCCGGTGCCGAGGATCAGCCGGCCACCGGAAAGGCGGCTGACGGTCGACGCGTGCCGCGCGACCACCCACGGGCGCCGCCGGGCGGGCGGCGTGATCATCGGGCCGAACAACAGCCTGCTGGTCGCGTGCGCGATGGCGCCGAGCGTCGTCCAGGGATCCGCGATGGGCATGGTGTCCGCGACCACGTGGTCCCACAGGAAGAACCCGTCCCAGCCCGCCGCCTCGGCACGCACGGCGAGGTCGACGAGCACTCCCGGCTCACCGAACGGGCCGAAAGGCGGCAGATAGACGGCATGGCGGACCGTGCTGCCGGTCAAGTCGATCATCTCCCCAACGTCATCGTCGAAGTCCCCGGACGGCCGCTTGTTTACACCGTTCACCCACGTTAACGTCCGGAAGATGGCGGACGACGGTGAACGATCGACGAAGTGGCCGGAGCATCGGAGAAGGTTACGCCGGGTGTTGTCGTCGGTGGTCGCCGTCTCACTATGCGCGACACTTTCTGCCGTGAACGCGTCCGCATCGCAGGATGACGACTGGTCCCGGGACTTCTACTGGGGTGTCGCGTCGTCGGGTTACCAATCCGAGGGCCACGCCCCGGACAGCAACTGGAAGCGGTTCGTGGACCGCTCCGCCGGCAAGGACGGCGTCGACGAGTACCGCGACTCCGTGGACTTCCGGCACCGCTATGCCGACGACATCCGCCTCGCCGCCGGTCTCGGCGTCAACACCTACCGCTTCGGTGTCGAGTGGGCTCGCGTCGAACCCTCACCCGGCCGATGGGACGAGACCGAACTGGCCTTCTACGACGATGTGTTCCGGCAGGTCCGCGCCGCGGGCATGACGCCGATGATCACGCTCAACCATTGGGTCTACCCGGGCTGGGCGCTCGACCAGGGCGGGTGGGCCGAGACGCGGACGGCCGACGCGTGGCTGGAGTTCAGCCGGAAGATCGTCCAGCGCTACGCCGGGCAGGACGTCCTCTGGGTGACGTTCAACGAGCCGCTCATCTTCCTCCGGAACGAGCAGAAGGTCGGCGCCCTGGACGCCACGCGGTACTTCGCGGCGCAGTCCAACGTCGTCCAGGCGCACCGCCGGGCCTACGACCTCATCCACGAACTCGACCCGACCTCGAAGGTCACCAGCAACCAGGCCTACATCACCGGGGTCAACGGGATGGCCGACTGGTTCTTCCTCGACCAGGTCAAGGACAAGCTCGACTTCATCGGCATCGACTACTACTACGGCCTCAGCATCGACAACTGGACGGTGTTCGCCGCCGCCAGTGACAAGTTCTGGGACGTGAAGCTCCAGCCCGAAGGCATCTACTACGCGCTGCGCAGCTACCACAATCGCTTCCCGCGCATGCCGCTCTACATCGTCGAGAACGGCATGGCGACCGACAACGGAAAGCTCCGCGACGCGGACTACACGCGCGGCGATCACGTACGCGACACCGTGTACTGGCTCCAGCGGGCGAAGGCCGACGGGATGAACCTCATCGGCTACAACTACTGGAGCCTCACCGACAACTACGAATGGGGCAGCTACCGCGCCCGGTTCGGACTGTACACAGTGGACGCCCTCGCCGATCCCGCGCTGACCCGGCGCCCCACGGACGCCGTTCCCGCGTACCAGGATCTGGTGACCGCGGGCGGCGTACCGCAGGGCTTCCGGCTCAAGCGCGGGCCCGGACTCTGCTCGCTCGTGGACGGGCTGAACAGTTGCCTCAACCCGGCCAAGGTGGACGGACCGCTCACGCCGCTGAAGTGACCAGTTCCAGCCGCCTGCCCTCGAACGTCCGCCGCATCCGCCGGTCGTGGGTGACGACCACGAGCGCGCCGGAGTAGGCGGCGAGCGCCTGCTCCATCTCCTCCACGAGATCCGGGGAGAGATGGTTGGTCGGCTCGTCGAGCAGCAGCAGGTCGGTCCTGGCCGTCACCAATCCGGCCAGTTCCAGCCTGCGCCGCTGCCCGATGGACAGCTCCCGCACCGGTTTGCGCAGATCCGGAGCCCGGAACAGCCCCAGCGACAGCAACCGCTCGGCCGCCTCGCCCTCGTCGCCGTTTCCGGCGAAGACCGTCAGGACGGTCCGCGCGTCGGCGGCCAGCCCGCCGTTCTGGTGCAGGAACCCGACCCGGCCCGCCCGCTCCGCCGATCCCGTCGACGGCGCGAGCTCACCGGCTAGCACCCGCATCAAGGTCGTCTTGCCCGCCCCGTTGGGACCGGTCACGAGGATCCGTTCGCCGGGCAGCACGCTGAGCGACGTCCGCGGCAGACGGCCGTCGACCGACACGTCGTCCGCCTTCACCACGTACTGACCGGCCTCCGACTCCCCCGCGGCGATCCGCGCGGTGAACCGGAGCGGCTCCGGCGGACGCGGGACCGGGTTCGTCTCCAGCCGCTGGATCCGCTCGCGGGCCGACCGGATCCGGCTCATCGCCCCGTGCGCCCGGGAGCGGGCCCGGAACGCGCCCGCCCCGCTGAAGGCGGCCGGGGCCTTGCGCGGGATCGCCGAGAACCGGTCGATGTTGACGTCCGCCATCCGTTCGTAGCGGGACTTCTCCAGCCGCCACTCCTCGTATTCGCGGACCCATCGGGCCCGAGCGGCCTCCTTCGCCGCGAGGTAACCCGAGTACCCGTCGCCGTGCCGCTGCACGGAACGACGGTCGGCGTCGACCTCGAGGATCGTCGTGGTGACCCGGCTGAGGAACGTCCGGTCGTGCGTGATCGCGACGATCCGGCCGCGATGCCCGCGGAGATAATTCTCCAGCCAGGCGACGGCGTCGTCGTCGAGATCGTTGGTCGGCTCGTCCAGCAACAGCAGTTCGGGCGACGCGGCCAGGGTGGCCGCGAGCGCCAGCCGGGAGCGCTGGCCGCCGGACAGGCTCCCCAGCGTGCGGCCGCGATCGAGGCCGGGCTGTCCGAGCCCGTGCAGGGCGACCTCCACCCTGGCGTCGGCCTCGTAACCGCCGCGGGCTTCGTACGCGGTCATGAGGTCGCCGTACGCGGCCAGGTCTTCGGCGGTTTCGAGCGACTTTTCCGCCGTACGCAGCCGGGATTCGAGCTCCCGGATGTCGGCCAGCGCGAGGTCGATCGCGTCGCCGACCGTGGCGGTGCCGGGCAGGTCCAGCGTCTGCGGGAGATAGCCGACGCCTCCGGGCGCGGTGACGGTCACGGTGCCGTTGTCCGCCCGGTCGCGGCCGGCGATCAGCCTGAGCAGGGTGGACTTGCCCGAGCCGTTGTCGCCGATGACGCCCGCCTTCTCCCCCGGTTTGACGGTGAAGGAGATCTGGTCGAGCACGACGTGGTCGTCGAAGCGTTTGGTGACACCGGAGAGCACGAGTTGTGTTCCGGGATTTCGATGCGGGGTACGCACAGGGGCGTCCTCCTGATTCTCGCGGGGAAGAAGTGCAGACGAGGAAGGACGCGACCCGGCGGAGCGAAGGCTCTACGCCAGGGCCGCGTCGAAGGCGAGAATCACAGAGTGAAGAAAATCCCCATGCCGAAGACGATAGCGGGAGAACCCGGACGGGCAAAACGAATAAAAGGTTGTGTACGGGTTCACAGAGTGGTCTGTGTCCCCATACCGCGACAGCGGCGCCCCGGTGAACGAGAATCGACGATGGAGGTATTTCGCGGTCTGAGGGAATGGGGTTCCTCGTGCACGGGTCCAGTGGTCCGATCGCCCGCTTCCGGCGACGGCTCTTCCCTGGTCACAATTCGCTGGCTCGTGGCTCCGACCGGTTCGAAGCCCTTCTTCTCAAGCTCGTGATCCTCGCGGCGCTGCTCGCCATCCCGGTCGCGGCCGCCGTCGGCTCGGCCAACCACGGCAGGCAGGTCGCCGCGGCCGCCGCCGACTCGACCGGACGCACACCCGCCACCGCGTACCTGCTGGAGGCGGCGCCCGTACGCATCGTCGACAGCGAGAGCGTCGGAACCGACACCTCCTCCACCGAGGCGACCTGGACCGACTCGCGCGGCGCCCGGCACACCGGTGGCGTCCTCGCGGCGCCGGGCAGCCCCGCCGGATCGGCCATGCCGATCTGGATCGACGCCCGCGGTGAACTCACCACCGCCCCGAGGAATGCGTCGACGGCCGTGTTCGATTCCGTGCTCGTCGGCCTGTGGCTCTGGTTCGCGGTGGTCGCCGGGCTGGTCCTGGTGCAGCGGGTCGTCCGGCTGGTGCTCGACCGGCAGCGGGCCGCGGCCTGGGAGCGCGCTTGGGCGGTCTACCCGCGTTCCGGTTCCTGGCCCTGATCCCGGCGGCGGGGGCAAAGAGCCTCGGCTAGGGTGCCCCGCATGCGCATCATGATCTCGGCGGACATGGAGGGCGCCACCGGCGTCACCTGGACCGACGACGTCATCCCCGGCACCGAGCAGTGGCAACGATTCCGCCGCCTGTTCACCGGCGACGTCAACGCCACCATCGCGGGCCTGTTCGACTCCGGCGCCACCGACGTGCTGGTCAACGAGGCGCATTCCTCGCAACGGAACCTGCTGCTCGAAGACCTCGACGGCCGGGCGCGCATGCTCACCGGCAGGCACAAGCCGCTCTCGATGATGCAGGGGATCGACAGCGGCGTGGACGGCGTCGTCTTCCTCGGTTACCACGCCGGCGCGGGTTTCGACGGCGTCCTGTCCCACACGTACCTGGAGAACCAGATCACCGGCGTGTGGCTCGACGACGTCCCCGCCAGCGAAGGCAGGCTCAACGCGGCGATGGCCGCCGAGTACGGCGTCCCGGTGCTGGTCGTCTCCGGTGACGACAAGGCCTGCGACGACGCGCAGGACTACGCGCCCGAAGCCGAACTGGTCACGGTGAAGGAGTGCGTCAGCCGCTACGCCGCGATCTGCCTGCCGCCCGCCAGGACGGCCGAACTGCTGTCGTCGGCGGCGGCGGACTCGATGAACCGGGCGGGCCGGGTCGAGCGGTACACCACTCCGCACCGGATCGAGGTCGAATTCGACGCGAGCCATCTCGCGCAGGCGGCGGCGGTGATCCCGACGGTGGAACAGATCGGCGTGCGGCGGGTCGGCTTCGACGCGCCGGACATGACCGAAGCGATGAAGGCGTTCAAGATCGTCACGGCGATCGCGGCCGGGGCGGTGCAGGGTATCTATGGCTGAGTTGGATGTAGTCGAGGTCTGTTCGCGGTTGATCCGGTTCGACACCACGAACCGGGGCAACGGAGACTCCGAGGGCGAGCGCGAGGCCGCCGAGTACGTGGCATCGCTGCTGTCGGGTCTCGGGATCGACTCGAAGATCATCGAGTCCGCGCCCCGCCGCGCGAACGTTATCGCCCGGGTCCCTGGCACCGATCCGAGCTTGCCCGCTCTGCTCGTGCAGGGGCATCTCGACGTCGTCCCGGCGGACGCCGCCGACTGGTCGGTGGACCCGTTCTCCGGCGAGATCCGCGACGGGTTCCTCTGGGGCCGCGGTGCCGTCGACATGAAGGACTTCTGCGCGATGGTGCTCGCCGCCCTCGCCACCGGAGTCCGGCCGCGGCGGGACATCGTCCTGGCGTTCGTGGCCGACGAGGAGGACAAGGGCGAGTACGGCGCGCACTGGCTCGCCGCGGCGCACCGGGACCTGTTCGACGGCTGCGCGGCCGCGATCAGCGAATCGGGCGCGTACACCTACCACGTCCCCGCCGCCGACGGCCGGATCGTGCGCCTCTATCCGGTCGCGACGGCCGAGCGCGGCACCGCGCACCTGCGCCTGACCGCCAAGGGCCGCGCGGGACACGGCTCGCGGCCCAACGACGAGAACGCGGTCACCCGGCTGGTCACCGCGCTCGGCAAGATCGCCGCGCACCGCTGGCCGGTCCAGCTGACCCCGACCGTCCAGGCCTTCCTCGAACGCACCGGGGAAGCGCTCGGCGTCCCGGTCGATCTGTCCGATGTGGACGGAACGATCGCGCGGCTCGGGCCCGCCGGGGCACTCGTGGTGCCGACGGTCCGCAACAGCACGACGCCGACCATGCTCGACGCCGGCTACAAGGTGAACGTGATCCCGACTTCGGCCGAGGCACAGGTGGACGTCCGCGTCCTTCCCGGCGCCGAACCGGAGCTGCTCGCCGAGATCGACGCGATGCTGGGCGAAGGCGTCACCCGCGAGTTCGTCGCGCACCAGCCGCCGGTCCAGGCGCCGGTCGATTCGCCGTGGTTCGACGCGATGGCCGACGCTCTGCGTTCGGAGGACCCCGAAGCCGTCGTCGTCCCGTACTGCATGGGCGGCGGAACGGACGCGAAGGCGTTCAGTCCCCTCGGGATCGACTGCTACGGCTTCGCGCCTCTGCTGCTGCCGGAAGGCTTCCCGTACCGGGCGATGGCGCATGGCGTGGACGAGCGGGTCCCGGTGGAGGGACTGCGGTTCGGCACGCGGGTGCTGCGGCACTTCCTGGAGAACTGCTGAGCCGCAGCTCGGTACCTGGCCGACTTGGTCGCCAGGCCGTGAAGGCCTCCTTGAGGGACTCTGGGTCTCTCAAGGAGGCCTTCACGGACTAGCGCTCACCACACGCGCCCCACCCGCACCAGCAGTCACAGCGGCCGCGCGTGAAGGCCCCCTTCCCTCGGCTGAGCCGAGGGAAGGGGGCCTTCACGCGCGGCCCGACCCACAGAGCCTTTCATCCGAATTTCATGAACGCCGCTTAGCGTCGCCACCGTGAGACCTTCGACTTCGCGCGCCCGCGCGTGCGTGCTTCTGATCGGCGTCGGCATCGCGCTCTCCGCGTGCCGCGGCGGCTTCCCGCTCTCCCGTTCCGACCTCCCACCCGAAACGTCTCCCCCGCCAGAGCCGCACACCGTGACCGTGACGACGTCGGCACCGACAACGTCGTCCACGTCCTCCGCTCCGGGCCTCGAACCCGCCGCGATCGACCGCGTCTTCCAGGTGTACATGAACGGGCTGGCCAATCACGACATGACCGCCCTGCGCAGCGGAACCTGCCCGCGCCTGCGATCGACGCTGCTCGGCTTCGAACTCCACGGGCATTACGTCGAGCGCTGGGAGATGCTGCCGTACTCCGTCCCGTCGGGACAGGAGTTCGTGACGGTCCAGGCCAAGGTCACCCAGCGGAACGCGCGCACCGGCAGACTCGCGGGTGACGTCGTCTATTCCTGGTACGTCGAGCGGAACGAGGACACGAACTACTACGTTTGCGGGTGGCTCGACTACGAATGACCACAGGAGGCCGCCGATGAAAACGGTCGCGCGACTCGTCAGGGACGAGCGGGCGGACTTCGCCGCCTTCCTCCGAACGCTGTCCCCTCGCCACTGGGACGCGCCGACCCTGTGTTCGGAGTGGACGGTTCGCGAGGTGGTCGCCCACGTCGTCGACTACGACGCCCAGCGTTTCCGCGATCTCGCCGGCCAGGCCGTCCGCGGCGGGCTGCGGCTGAACCGGATGAACGCGCTCGGCGTCGCGCGAAAGCCGGACAGGACACCGGAGGAGCTCATCGCGAGGATCGAGCGACACCTCGAACCGCGCGGCCTGACGTCGGCGTTCGGCGGACGGGTGGCGCTGCTCGACGGGCTGCTCCATCACCAGGACATCCGGCGGCCGCTGGGGTTTCCGCGGGAGGTACCGCCGGAAAGGCTGCGTCACGCGCTGGCTTTCGCCCGCTACGCGCCGCCGGTCAAGGCGGGCAAGCGCGCACGCGGACTCCGGCTCGTCGCCACGGACCTGGACTGGTCGGCCGGATCCGGGCCGGAGGTGCGCGGCCCCGGCGAGGCGGTCCTGCTGTCGATCGCCGGCCGGGACGTGGCACTGGACGAACTTTCCGGTCCCGGCGCGGCGATCCTCGCGTCCAGAATGGACGGTTGAGGCGCGGTCAGCCGACGGCCGCGACGGGAACCGCCGTGGTGGCCATCCGGCGCCGGACCGCGTTGCCGAGCAGCAGCTGGCCGACGGCCGCGGCCAAGCACAAGCCCAGGCAGACGGTCCACAACACGGGCGCGCCCAGTACCAGCAGCTGGGTGCCGCCGAGCGGGGCGACGAACGCGGCGAGGCCCGCCGCCGTGCCGTACGCGCCGTTGTATCGGCCACGCAGATGCGGAGGGGCGAGCTCGGCCACGATGGCCACACCCACCGACTGGATGACGATCTCGCCGAGGGTCCAGAACACCGCGCACGCCGCGTACGCCGGTGTCGTCGACGCGAAGGCGGTGGCCCCGAAACCCAGGCCCGTCAACAGGATCCCGAACGTGAGCACCCGCGACGGATCCCACCGGCCCAGCCGATGCCCCACCAGCGGCTGCACGACCACGATGACGATCCCGTTCACCGCCATCACCAGCCCGTACCCCGCCGGGGAAAGACCGTCCTCGCGCATCGCCAGCGGCAACGTGGCCAGGCTCTGCAGGAACACGAACGCGACCACCAGCGAGACCAGCATCAGCCCGGCCATGACCCGGTCGCGCAGCACGACGGTGAAGCCGCCGCGCTCCCTGGGTCCGCCGCCACCGCGGGTCTCCGGCACCGCCCGCCAGACCAGCAGCCCGAACAGCACGCACGTCGCCGCGTCGACCCAGAACAGCGTCGTGAATCCCGCGCGGGCCAACGTGCCGCCCAGCACCATCGCGATCGAGAAGCCGAGGTTGATCGCCCACAGGAGCAGCCCGAAAGCCCGGGTGCGGTCGGCGCCGGGTACCAGATCCGCCACGATCGACTGGGTGGCCGGACGGAACACGTCGAGCGCCAGCCCGAGCAGCAGCGCGGCCACCGCGATCAGTTCGAGCCGTTCGACGTACCCCAGCACCAGCATGATCGCGCCGGTGGCGAGCATGCCGCCGGTCAGCGTCGCCCGCCTGCCGATGCGGTCGGCCAGCATGCCGCCGATCAGCTGCGAGAACACCTGGCCGATGCCGAGCAGCGCCAGCACGGTTCCCGCCGTGGCCACCGAAAGGCCGCGTTCACTGGTCAGGTACAGCGCCAGGAACGGCAGGACCATCGTGCCGAGCCGGTTGACGAGCGTGCCCGTCCACAGCACCCAGAACGATTTCGGCAGCCCGCCGAGCCGGGTCCGCAGGAACCCCGGCGTCGTCATGGTTCGAGCTCGTAGCAGCCCACGCCGTCGAGATACCGCAGCGTGCCGAGATCGCGCTGGACGTACTCCTCGATCTCGTGCATGAACGTGACCACCACCGGGAACGTCGTGTCGTCGACGGTGCGGCGCAACGGTTTCCCCGGCCGGGTCAGCACGAACATCTCGTGGAAACTCTCCAGCCGCTCGATGTCGTCGAGCACCGTGTACCGGCGGAGCGTGCCTTCGACCGGCGAGAGCAGCGCGGACCAGGCGTAATGCCGCCGGATCCGGTAGTCCTCGCCCCACCGTTCGCGGAACCGCTCCGGCCGCAGCACCGCGTCCGCCATCCAGTCCAGCTGCGACTCGCCGATCGCGAGCCGCGCCAGATGCGGCAGGTCGCCGCCCGAGAGGCGGGCCCCCACCTCGATCAGGCGCGGGCCCTGTGGGGTCCGCTTGACCTCGACGTGCGCGGCGCCGTGCCGGATACCGAGCGCGTCGAGCACCGCGAACGCGTAGTTCACCAGTTCGTCGTGGCCCGGCCCGCGCCTCGGCACGATCTGGCAGGCACCGAGCAGGTCGGAGACGCCGTTGATGGCGAAACGCGAGGTCTTCCAGATGTCGCACACCTGGTGCAGGCCGTCCATGCTGACCGTGTTGATCATGTACTCGGTGCCCGCGAGGTATTCCTGCGCGATGACGAGGTCGTTGTCCTCGGAGAACACGTTCTGGCGGCCGGTGATCGTGCGCAGCGCCTCGACGGAGCGCTCCGGAGTGTCGCAAAAGGACACACCGTCGCCGCCGGCGCTGCGGTTCGGTTTGACGACGATCCGCCCGCCCACCTTCCGGTGCCATGCGGCGAGTTCGGCCTCGTCGGAGGTCGAGAGCTGCCGCGCGACGGGTAGGTCCGCCGCGGCGACGGCCTCGCCCATGGCGGCCTTGTCGCGCCTGGCGAGGGAAAGCGCGGTTCCGTTCGACGGCACTCCCAGCGCCTCGCTGAGCTCGTCGGTGAACGCGACGGCGTACTCGCCGCCTGCCACGACCGCGACCGGCCGGTGCGCCGCCAGCGCGTCCACGGTCTTCGCGAGGTCGCCGTCGTGGACGATGTTCTCGCGATAGTTGCTCATGGTGGGTGCGGAATTGCGGTACTGCCCGGGTGCGTCGGGCGCGCTCTGCACGCGCACGCACTCCGCGCCCAGCGCCAAGAACGTCGGCGCGATGTGCCGGGCGGTCTGCGGCAACCCGTGGTCGGCCGTTTCGTAGGTGTCCACGAGCACGACACAGGGCTTCGTCGACAAGAGGTTCACCTCTCAACCGGTGGATCGGAACACCGACGGTCCCAGCATCGCGATCACCGGGCATCTCCACGCTTGCGCTCCCGTGCCGGGCTTCTTCCGGCGGGCGATTCAGCGCACGAATGGAGAGGAAATGACCTTTTCGAAGATGCGACGGTTTTCGGCACCCGCCCCCAGTGCCCCAGAACCGAAGTGAGGTCACATGACGTCGACGTCCACCTTGGAACCTTGGGAGAGAAACGCGGTAAAGCACTCCGACGAGCGGCTGAACGGAGCCCGCGATCCACAGTGGTGGTACACCGGGGTCCGTCCCGAACCCGGCCGCTGCCCTGGCGTGGCCGAATCCGGCGAGATCAGAGCGCTGCCGCTGCCCGACCTCTCCGTCTGCAGCCGCGAAGAGGTGCTGGACTACTTCGACAACGCGTGGACGCTGCACGAGGTCCTCTTCGCCGGGTTGAAGGGCGCGGAAGCGTTCTACCGCCCGCCGGACCACAACCTGCGGCACCCGATGATCTTCTATTACGGGCATACGACCGCGCTGTACGTCAACAAGCTGCGGGTCTCCGGACTGCTGGACGCGCCGATCGACGCCTATCTCGAGCACGTCCTGGAAATGGGCGTCGACGAGAACTCGTGGGACGACATGTCGAAGAACGACATGGTGTGGCCGTCGGTTTCGGAAGTGAAGGACTACCGCGCCGAGGTGTACCGGACGGTCGTCGGCATCATCGAGAGCACCCCGTTCGCCCCGGATCTCGGGCGTCCGGTGACGATGGACGACCAGGCCTGGGCCCTGCTGCTGGCGATCGAGCACGACCGCATCCATCTGGAGACCAGTTCGGTGCTGGTCCGCGAGATGCGGTCGAGCCTGGTGGAACGTCCCGCCGAGTGGCCCGCGCCGTCGCCGCTGCGCCGCACCACCGAGACCGGTAAGCCCGAACCTGGTTCCGTGCCCGCCAACGGCACCGTCACCGTGCCCGGCCGCACGGCCCGGCTGGGCAAACCGCAGTCCTTCCCGTCCTACGGCTGGGACAGTGCCTACGGTTCACGCCGTCAAGAGCTGCCGGACTTCGAGGCGGCCCGCTGTCTGGTGAGCAACGGCGAGTTCCACGGTTTCGTCGCCGACGGCGGCTACCGGCGGCCGGAGTTGTGGTCGGCGGAAGGCGAGGCGTGGCGTCGTTTCCGCAACACCAAGTGGCCGCGGTTCTGGGTTCCCACCGGACCGACCGGGCTGCACGCGTTCCGGTTGCGGACGCTGTTCGACGAGATCGACATGCCGTGGGATTGGCCGGTGGTGGTGAACTACCACGAGGCCAAGGCCTTCGCCGCCTGGCGGTCCGAAAAGGACGGACGGGAATACCGGCTGCCGACCGAAGCGGAGTACTTCCTGCTGCGCGACCTTCCGGAACGTCCTGGCGTCGCGGACGACGTCGTCATGCGGCTCGACGGCGCACAGCTGCGGGAGACCGGCATCAACCTGGGCCTGGCCTGGGGTTCGGAAGGCCCCGTCGACCACTCGCCGACGACGTCGCAGGGCCTGCACGACGCCGGCGGCAACCTGTGGGCGTGGAGCGAGGACACCTTCAACCCGCTCGAAGGTTTCACCCCGCATCCTTACTACGAGGACTTCTCGGTACCCAGTTACGGCGGTCAGCATCAGCTGATTCTGGGCGGCGCCTACATCAGCACCGGCGAGCTGGGCAGTATCTGGGCGCGGCACTTCTACCGGCCGCATTTCCTGCAGCAGGCGGGAATCCGGCTGGTCGTCGCACCGGAGTCCACTCTGGACGGTGAGGCCCGGACGGAGCTCGACCAGGCCCTGCTCAGCCAGTACGGTACCGCCGAACAGGTCTTCGGCCGGGCCGGTCATCCGCTGGCCGCGACCGTCGGCCATCCGGACCGGCTGGCCAGGACGCTCTTCGAAGCCGCCGACGAAGCCGGGGTCGAACTGCGGCGGGTCGCCGATCTCGCCACCGCGGCGGGCGGGTTGGCGTTCTCGCTGGCCGGGCGGCCGATCGACGTCGTCGGCCTCGACGACCGGCCGACGTTCGTCGCGACGGCGAAACGGCTGGCCGAGGGCTGGGACGTCGGATACCGGGTGCCGGGGCGCGGGGAGCCGCACGCGCGGCGGCCGTCGATCGCGCCGGACGGCGACGTGTCCTTCACCCTCGCCGAGGCCGGGCGCCCGCCCGCCGCGCTCGGCACGTTCGACGGCGTGGTCGTGGCGGACGCCTTCGACCGGCTCGGCGGCGCGGCGGGCTACCTGCGCCCGCTCGCCGGCTCGGAGACCTTCCTGCGCACCGGAGGGCTGCTGCTCGTGGCGCTCCCCCGGGCGTCGGCCGTCGAGCTCGCGAACGTCCTCGGTGAGGCGTTCGAGCTGCTGTCGGAAAGCACGGAGCCGAGCCTGACCAAGGCCGACGGCCACCGGTACGAGATCACCGACCTGGAGGTCTCCGTCTGGCGCAAACGCTGATTCAGAGGGCGGTGGAGCGGCTCAGCTCTTCCCAGGCGGCCAGTTCCGCCGCCCTCGCCTCGTGCGTGGCACGCAGCCCGTCGACAGCGTCGTCGCCGAGCGCGAGCCGGAGCGGAGCGTCGTCGCTGTCCAGCACCTTCAGGATCGCGGCGGCGGCCTTCGCCGGGTCGCCGGGCTGCGAACCGTCCATCCCTTCGACGAAATCCCGGATTTCCCCCGTGGATTCGCGATAGGCGTCGATCACCCGAGAGCGGTGCAACCGGCTGCCGCCGAACTCGGTCCGGAACGCGCCGGGCTCCACGATCAGCACCTTCACGCCGAACGGTGCGACTTCGGCCGCCAAAGACTCCGACATCGCTTCCAGCGCGAACTTCGCCGAGCAGTAAGCCCCGAAACCGGGCGGGCTCTGCTGACCGCCCATCGAGCTCATCTGCACGATCGCGCCGCTTTCCTGCGCCCGAAGATGCGGCAAGACGGCTTTCGTCACCTCGACGGCGCCGAAGAACATCACGTCCATCAGCGACCGCAGCTCGGCCATGGTCAGTTCCTCGACCGCGCCGACCGAACCGTGGCCGGCGTTGTTGACCAGGATGTCGATCCGGCCGAACCCGGCGAGTGTCGCCCGCACGGCGGCCTCGATCTGTGCCGGGTCGGTGACGTCGAGCGCCGCGGTGCGCACCCGGCCCTGGCCCAGCTCTTCCAGTTCCGCCAGCGTCTCCGGACGGCGCGCCGTCGCCATCACGCGATCACCGGCGTCGAGCGCCGCCAGCACGAGATGCCTGCCGAACCCGGACGAGCAGCCGGTGATCAGCCAGACGCGGCCGTCGGTTTCCTTCGTCATTCCTGTTTCCTCCAGTGAAGTTCCTGCGACCCATCCTGCGAAGGCCGCGCCCGTCCCGCCAACACCGGTTCCCTGGTGCGGCTACAGTCAGAGCCTGTGACCCCCGAGTTGCGGCAGTTGCGCTATTTCGTCGCCGTCGCCGAGGACGCGAGCTTCACGAAGGCCGCGCGGCGCCTGCACATCGCCCAGCAGTCCCTTTCGCAGCAGATCACCGTGCTGGAACGGGTTCTCGGCGCGAGACTGCTGCGGCGCGACAGCCGCGGAACCCGGCTCACCGAGATCGGCTCGCTGTTCCTGCCCGAGGCCCGAGCGGTCCTGGCTCGCAACGACGAAGCGCTGGCGGTACTGGACCGCGCGGTACGCGGCGAACTCGGCACGCTGCATCTCGGCTTCCTCACCACCACGGCCAACTATCTCCTCCCGCCGGTGGTGCGCGCGATCCGCGAGCGCCTCCCCGATCTCACCCTCACCACCGACGACACCCAGATCGCGCCACTCGTCGACGGCCTCGGCAGCGGCCGTTACGACCTGATCTTCACCCGGCCTCCACTGATCGAGGGCTTCGAGACCCGCACGCTGATCACCGAGGAGGTCTGCGCCGTTCTCCCGGAGGGACACCGGCTCGCGTCCGCCACCGAGCTGAAACTCTCCGACCTGGCGGACGAGCCGTGGGTGCTCACGCCACGAAGTTCCTGGGAGCCCTGGCATCGCCGCTACGACCACGAATTCGAGGCCGCGGGCTTCACGCCGCGCGTCGTCCAGCGGGCCGCGACCGTACAAGGACTGCTCGGTCTCGTCGCCGCGGGGATCGGCGTGACCAGGCTGGCCCGGTCTTCGCGCAGCCTGCGCCGGAGCGGCGTGGTGTTCGTCCCGCTGACGGGCGACACCGCGCGGACGGTGGTGGCATGGTCGCCGGAAAACGACAAACCCGCGCTGCCCGGTGTGCTCGACATCGTGACGGAGCTGGCGGCCGGAACGGATCTGACGGAGGCCGGCTGACCGGGCATCGCGACCGTCACACCGCCATGATCACCCTCTCGGGCCACGGGGTCCGTAGAATCCGGTGACGATGCGACGTTTCCGGTGGTGGTGGGGTGCTCTCGCGCTCACGTTCGTGGTGGTTCTCGTCGGGTTCATTGCCTTTACCGGGTCGGAAAGCCGCCCAGGGCAGCCGTCCCCGCGCCAAGGGCCGCCGGGGACGGGGCCGCTGACGGTCGTCTCCATCGGCGACAGCACCGTTTCCGGTGAGGGCGCGGGCGACTACACGCCCACCACCAACGGGCAGGGCGGCAACTGGTGTCACCGCTCCCCCAACGCCTTCGTCGAGCAGATCAAGATCCCGGACGTCACCGCGCGCGTGAATCTCGCGTGTTCGGGAGCGCCCTCGGAGCAGATCGCCTTGGGCGAGGCCAAGCAGTGGACGGAGCCGTCGCAGGCGCAACAGCTCGCGAACCTGATCAAGGATCACCGGGTCGCCGCGGTGGTGATCGCGGTCGGCGCGAACGACGAGCCGAAGTTCTCCGCTCAGGTCAACGAGTGTTTCAAGGCGTGGTTCTCGCCGCAGAACCCGCCGTGCAGCGCGGCGCTTCGCACCACCTGGAAGTCCAAAGTGGACGCCATGGTGCCGAAGGTGACCAACGCGGTCGCCGACGTCAAGAAGGTGCTGGCGCAGGCGGGTTACGTCCCGGCGGACTATCAGCTCGTGCTGATGTCGTACGCCTCGCCTGTCGGCCCGCAGATCCCGGAGGCGCTGCGCAGCCTGAACGGCTGCCCGTTCCGCACCGAGGATCTGGAGTGGATGCGCCGTGACGGCGTCTCCGTCCTGTCGGACGGGCTCAAACAGGCATCGAGGGCGACCAGCGCACGATTCCTCGACCTCTCGCGAGCCGGAGCCGGGCACGAGGCGTGCAGCAGCGAACCGGCGAACGAGTGGTTCAGCAGGCTGACGCTGCAGTTGCGCGACCTCGGCCAGGTCGACCGCGCGAGCCACGCGCTGCAGGAGTCCTTCCACCCCAACGCCAACGGCCACGCGCAGATCGCGAACTGCCTCAACGAGTTCCTCGCCGCGCGCGCGGGTAACGCGTCGTGCCTCTCGGGCCCCGATGGCAAACTGCACGCGGCACCCGAGGTGGTCGCTCGCTAGAGATCGAGAGCGGCGCGCAACGCGATGTCGATGCGCTCCTGGACCTCCTGGTCGATCTCCGCGATCTTCTCGTCGAACCACGGCCGGTACAGGCGCGTGAGGTTCAGCGTGGAGACCCAGTACCGCGCGTCGACGGCGACACCGAGGATGTCCTGCGGATCACGGTCCAGCAGTTCGGTGCCGAGCAGCCACGGCCGCTCGGATTCGTTCACCCCGTCCGAGGACAGCAGGACGACGGTGCGCTGCCGTGCCGGTTCGGTCGGGGGGTGGTACGTCCAGACTTCACCCCTGTGCACGCAGATCCTTCTCCGCGGCGGTCAGCTCGGCCTCGTCCGATTCGGCGGACGGTTCGACCGGGGCGCGCTGCGGGGTGTATCCGGTGCGCACGGCCTCCCTGCGGGCCGCTTTGGACAACCACGACGAGACCGAGATCCCGTGTGCCTTCGCGGCCCGCTCGGCGAACTCGAGCGCACCACTGTCGAGTGAGAGAGTGACCTTACGTGTTGCCATACCTTTTATCGTACCAGCGCCGCGCAAGCCCACCCCTCCTCTCGTCTCACAGGGTGGGCGAGCGCCCCTCGAACGGCGTCGACAGCACCACCGTGGTCCGGGTCGAGACCTTGGCGGACTCGCGGATCCGGCGGAGCAGATCCTCCAGGCCGAGCGGCGACGCCACCCGGACCAGGAGGATGTACGACTCGTCGCCGGCGACCGAGTAACAGGACTCGATCTCCTTGATGTGCTCCAGACGCTGCGGATAGTCGTCCGGCGCGGCCGGATCGTTCGGCGTCAGCGAAATCAGCGCCGTGAGCGGCAGGCCGATCTGCTCGCCGTCGAGCCGCGCCGTGTAGCCGAGGATCACCCCGCGCTGCTCCAGACGGCGCACCCGCTGGTGCACCGCCGACACCGAAAGCCCGACCCGTTCGGCCAGATCGGTGAAACTGCGCCGCCCGTCGGCGGCCAGTTCCTGCACGATGGCCTGGTCCAGCGGCTCCAGGGAACCGGTCATGCGTCGAGCACGATCAGGTCGTGCGGGCGCTGGTTGACCGATTCGACGCCGTCCTCGGTGACCACGACGATGTCCTCGATACGGGCGCCCCAGCGGCCGGGCTGGTAGATACCGGGCTCGACGCTGAAGGCCATGCCCGGCTCGAGCGGCAGCGCGTTGCCCTTGATGATGTAGGGCTCCTCGTGCACGTCGAGGCCGATGCCGTGACCGGTCCGGTGGATGAAGTACTCGCCGTACCCCGCTTCGGCGATGATGTCGCGCGCGGCGGCGTCGATCGACTCGGCGGTGACACCGGGACGGACGGCGTCGACGGCGGCCTTCTGCGCGCGCTGCAGCACGGCGTACGTCTCGGCGACGTCGGCGTCACGCGGCTCGCCGACCGCGTATGTGCGGGTGGAGTCGGAGTTGTAGCCCTCGGCGATCGGGCCGCCGATGTCGACCACGACGACGTCGCCGCGCTCGATCACCCGCTCGGAGACGTCGTGGTGCGGGCTGGCGCCGTTGGGGCCGGAGCCCACGATCACGAAGTCGGCGTGGGTGTGGCCCTCTTCGACGATGGCGGCGGTGATGTCCGCGCCGACCTCGGCCTCGGTGCGGCCGGGGCGCAGCCATTCGTGCACGCGGGCGTGCACGCGGTCGATCGCCGCTCCCGCGTCGCGCAGCGCCTGGATCTCGGCCGCGTCCTTGCGCATCCGCAGTTCGCGCACGATCGGCCCGGCCAGCGTCTGGTCGGCGTCGCCGAGCGCGCCGCGGAAGGCGAGCACGTGCAGCGCCGGGGTGAAGTCGCTGACCGCCACGCGGCCGGGCTTGCCCAGCCGGTCGGCGACCAGTTCGTAGGCGTTGTCGCCGTCGACCCAGGTGACGATCTCGATGCCGAGTTCGTCGGCGGGGACGTCGGCGTAGCCGGGGGCTTCCAGCTTCGGCAGGACCAGCGCCGGAACGCCGTCGGCCGGGATCACCAGCGTGGTCAGCCGTTCGAAGGAGCCCCCGGCCTGGCCGATGAGGTAGCGCAGGTCCGAGCCGGGTGCGATCAGCAGGGCGTCGGTGTCGGCGGCGGCCGCCGCGGCGCGGGCCCGGTCGAGGCGGGCGCGGAGGCTGGCGGCGTCGGGGGCTGGGTTGTGAAGGGAACGGCGCGACATGATGGCGAGCCTAGTCGGTCCGCGCCCCTTGGCTCACCGGCCGGTCACCCCCGATCGGGGCGGGATCGTCGAGTCCGCGCCAAACCCGGAAGATCGCCGGGAACGTACCGGCGATCAGGTACAGACCACCGAACACGGCGAGCGCGCCGACGAGCCCGATCCCATCCAGCAGCAACCCGGCCGCCATCGAACCGAGCGGCATCGCGGCGAGCACCCCGCCCACGAGAAGGCTGAGCACGCGGCCGCGGACGGCTTCGGGAACCCGTTCGTACACCACGGGGAGCAGGATCGGATTGAGCGCGCCCGCCCCGGTCCCGGCGACCACCAGACCGACGAGCAAGACGGCCGGTGCCGGTTCCAGCGCGAGCAAGGCGAATCTCGGCGCGCCTTCGATACCGACGGCGACGATGATCGCCGTCCGCCGCGAAAGGCGGTGGCCCGCCCAGCCGTAGAGCGCCGAGCCGATGAGCGCGCCGACCGCGACGGCGGTGATCATGGCCCCGATCAGCGCGGTGCTGTGCAGGACTTGGTCGCCGTAAGCCGGATACAGGACGCCGAGCAGCCCGAAGTCGAGGCTGTTGGTGAGCATCAGCATGCCGACGATCGCCCGCAGCACCGCGTCGCGTTTGACGTATCCCAGTCCTTCGCGCAGTTGCTTGAGATAGCCGCCCGATGGCGGCCTCGGCGGACCGGCCGCGACCGGGATGAGCGCGAACACCAGCGCCGAGGACAGCACGAGCGTGCCCGCGTCCACGAACAGGACCGGAATGGGCCCGATCAGCGCGATCAAGGCGCCGGCGGCGGGTCCGCCCACCATCCTGCCGGTCCTCATCGCCGCCTCGACGGCACTCGCCGCCCGGCTCACGCGGACATCGCCGAGTTCGGCGACGCCGGGAAGCAGCACCTGCTTGGCCGTGTCGGCGGGGCCGCGGGAAACACCCATCACGAACGACAACGCGATGAGTCCGGGCAGGCTGAGTCCGGTGGTGGCCATCGCGAGGGGGATCAGGAGCACCGTCACCGTGGTCAGCAGATCCGCGCCGACGCTGGCCCGGCGCGTGCCGACCCGGTCCACGACCGGCCCGCCCAGCAACGCGGCGACCATCAGGCCCAGCACCTCGGCAGCGGTGACGATGCCGGTCTTGGTACCGCTCCCGGTGCTCTGCAGGACGAACCAGGGAATCGCGAGCAACGTCATCATCACCCCGGCCGAGGAGAACCCCGACGCCACGACCAGGGCCCCCAGTGGCATCCGGCTCATGGCGTCTCCGGCCGGGTTTTCCTCGGGAACGCGGCCCAATGCACCCGGACCGGGGTGTCGCCGTCCTTCTCCGGACGGCGATAGCGGCTGATCACCTCGAGGATTTCGTCGCTCAACGCGGCCGCCTCGCCGGGCGTCAGCGGGAGCGACGAGTCGTGGAAGTTGACCTTGTCGATCCAGTCGTCGGCCCAGTCCCGCACTTCGGCCACGAACTGCGATTCGGCGGCGTATCGCCGCTCGATCATGGTGTGCGCGTACGCGTTGAGCGGACCGGCCAAGTCGGGATCGTCGATGAAATCCGCGGCGCTCATCTGATCGCCTTCGTGCACCGCCTTCCACCACCTGTCGCGCCTGCTGCCGCGTTCGGTGTCCTCGGCGATCAGCCCGGATTCGGCCAGCTGGCGCAGATGCCAGCTCGTGGTCCCGGAACTCTCCCCCACCCGCTTCGCCAGCCCGGACGCCGTCGCCGGACCGTCCTCTCGCAGCAATTCCAGGATCTCGACCCGCAACGGATGCGACAACGCCCGCAAGATGCGGCCGTCGACCCGCGCGAGATAGCGCTCGGTCTTCCCCATACCCATCACCCTACGACCGCAGAGGACTCTTTGCAAAGACTTCTCTGCGATTAGTTCCCAGTATGCGGCGATTCTGGAGTTTGACTTCAACTTAACTCTAGGTTTTACGGTCTGTGCCATGACAACGAACTCGCCTTACCAGCTCGCCGTCGTGATCAGCAGCGTCCGCGAGGGCCGCTTCGCCCCCGTCGTCGCGAACTGGTTCCTCGACCGCGCCAAACAGCGCGACGACGTCACCCTGTCCGTCATCGACCTCGCCGAAGCCCCAGGCGACCTCTCCCCCGGCGTCGCCGGCGCGGACGCCGTCGTCGTGATCGTCCCCGAGTACAACCACAGCTACCCCGGCCCGCTCAAGACCGCGCTCGACGCCACCGGCCCCGAATGGCACGGCAAACCGGTCGCCTTCGTTTCCTACGGCGGTATCTCGGGCGGCCTGCGCGCGGTGGAGCACCTGCGCCCGGTCTTCGCCGAGCTCCACGCCGCCACCATCCGCGAGACCGTGAGCTTCCCGTACGCCTGGAACCACTTCGGCCCGGACGGCGCGCACGACGACTTCGAAGGCGCGTCCGCCGCGGCCACCACGCTGCTGGACCAGCTGAACTGGTGGGCCAACGCCCTCCGCGACGCACGCCAGGTGCGGCCCTACGCGGCCTGACGGGGTCCGTGGAGGACTCGGCTGGGGGTCGGGTCCTTCACGGACATCCGGGGCGGAACATGGCAGGCTGTCCGCGTGACCGGACCACTCGCTCTCCTCGATTCCGCGAGCCTCTACTTCCGCTCGTTCTACGCACTGCCCGATTCGATGACCGCCCCGGACGGGACACCGGTCAACGCCGTGCGCGGGTTCACCGACACGATCGCCCGGATCCTCGTCGACCGTCGCCCTTCGCGGCTCGTGGCGTGTCTCGACGCCGACTGGCGGCCGAAGTTCCGCACCGATCTGCTGCCCAGCTACAAGGCGCACCGGGTGGCCGAAGAGGTCCCGGAAGGCAGCGACGTCGAAGAGGTGCCGGACACCCTGACCCCGCAGGTGCCGATCATCCTCGAACTGCTGGAGGCCTTCGGCATCGCGACGGCCGAGGCGGACGGCTACGAGGCCGACGACGTCATCGGCGCCCTCGCGATCCGCGAACAGGAGTCCCCGGTCGAGGTCATCACCGGCGACCGCGACCTGTTCCAGCTGGTGCGTCACGAGCCGACGTCCACTGTGGTCATCTACGTCGGCAAGGGCTGGAACAAGGCCGAAGTCCTCGGCCCGGACGAGATCGCCGAGAAGTACGGGATCCCGGCCGGGAACGCCGGCCCCGGGTACGCCGACATGGCCGCGCTGCGCGGCGACCCGTCGGACGGGCTGCCCGGTGTCGCCGGGATCGGCGAGAAGACCGCGGCGAAGCTGATCACCCAGTTCGGTTCGCTGCAGGAGCTGATCGAGGCGTCGAACGCGGGCGACTCGCGGGTTCCGCTCAAGACCCGGCTGCGGCTGACCGACGCCGCGGACTACCTCGCGGTGGCCCCGACCGTCGTCCGGGTCGCCGCCGACGCGCCGGTCGAGCAGTCCCGCCCGGACATCGTCCCGTCCGAGCCAGCCGACCCGGACAAGGTCGCGGAACTCGCGGAACGCTGGAATCTCGGCCGTTCGGTGGAGCGTCTGCTGGCCGCGCTCCCGAAGTCATGAGCAACACCGAGGCCGACCCGGCCGAGCTGCTGTGCTCAGAGCGGCCGGGCGAAGGCGTCACCGTGCTGACCCCGCGCGACGTCCCGCTCGGCGGCCCGCGGGCGATCCGGGTCCGCCGGACACTTCCGCAGCGGCAGCGATCGCTGATCGGCGCGTGGTGCTTCGCCGACCACTACGGCCCGCAGGACGTTTCGGCGTCCGGCGGGATGGACGTCGCACCGCATCCGCACACCGGATTGCAGACCGCGAGCTGGCTGTTCAGCGGCGAGATCGAGCACCGCGACAGCATCGGCACCCACGCCATGGTGCGGCCCGGCGAACTCAACCTGATGACCGCCGGGCACGGTATCGCGCATTCGGAAGTGTCCACTCCGGACACTTCGACCCTGCACGGAGTCCAGCTCTGGATCGCGCTGCCGGACGAACATCGCGACACCGCACGGGATTTCCGGCACTACGCGCCGCCGCTGCTCGATCTGCCCGGCGCCACGGCGCGGGTGTTCCTGGGCAGCCTCGCCGGGACCACCTCGCCGGTCCCGGCGTTCACTCCCCTGCTGGGCGCCGAACTCACCGTCGAGCCCGGTGCGACCTTGGCCCTCGACGTCGATCCGGCCTTCGAACACGGTGTCCTGCAGGACATCGGCTCCGTCACCGTCGCCGGAGTCGCGCTGGGCACCGGGGAACTCGCCTACCTCGCGCCCGGCGCCGCGCGGTTGGAGCTGGTGAACCCCGGCACCGAACCGGCTCGGGTGCTGCTGCTCGGCGGGACGCCGTTCACCGAGGAACTCGTCATGTGGTGGAACTTCGTGGGCCGCAGCCATGACGACATCGCCGAGTACCGCGAGGCTTGGCAGGCGCAGGCGGACCGGTTCGGCCGGGTGGAGGGCTACCAAGGCGGCACGGCTTGGCTGCCTGCGCCCACGTTGCCGCAGGTGCGGATCAAACCGCGGCGGAATCCGTCCTAGCCCTGTAAGCGGTAAAGACCGTTAGGGCCAAGGCTGCCTCAGGCACCTACTGGATGTGGGTGACTGGCCGCAGGTCCGTGAAGGCCTCCTTCCCTACCCTGAAGGTAGGCAAGGAGGCCTTCACGGACTACAAGATCGCCACCGCAGCCTCAGCAATAACACCAGCCCCAGCGGCCACAACGGATGCGCGTGAAGGGCCCCTTCCCAAGTACGTGAAGGCCCCCTTAACTGCGTCTAGCGCAAGGAAGGGGCCTTCACGGACTTCGAGGGGCGCGCGTGCCTAGAAGAACGTTCCGCACCAAGGCGAGCGCGCGGTGTGGAACAGGGCGTCGGCCCGGGCGACCGCCGCCTCGTCCAGCACCTCGACCCGCCCGGACAGGGCCAGATCGCCGAAGAGCCCGTGGCCGAGGTACAGCGACGACAAGGCGGCCACGTCCAGCCGCAGATCCGCCTCGGCGGTCGTGCGTTCCACCCCGTCCGGGCCGACGGCGTAACGGCCGTTGTTGTCCGGAAGCTGCTTGTCGTGCACTTCGAGCACCACGGGTTCGGCTGTGCCGTAGGAGCGCGCCCGCAACGCCGCCAGGACGTCGACGAGCCGCAGCCACAGATCGTCGATGATCTCGGTGGTGTTCACCGCGCGCGGATCAGTGAGCAGTTCGGCGATCGGCTCGTCCAGCGGGCGGCCCCGTCCGGAGACCTCCGAGACCAGGTCGACCGACAGCAGGAAACGCCACAGCCCCGCCCATGCCTGTGGCGTGGCGGCATGGAGTTCACGGACGTCCAGGATCGCCCCACGCTCCGGCGCCTGCCGGTCGCGCGCGTCGATGGTCTGGTAGACGACGAAACCGTCGTCACCATCCGGTCCACTGTGGACCGCCACCCGATAGCCGCCGTCCCCCTTCACCACGCGTTCGAAGAAGCCCGGCCACCACGCCGACGGCCGGGACACGAAGCCCGGTCGTGCTCCCTCGAAGCGTTGGTACAGCGCGGGAACGCGCTCCACCGCTTCGTCGGGGGTGATGAACCTGACCTCGCCGGTCCGGCCGACGCCGTCCCGGAGCCGGGCGCGCGGGCGTTCGATCGATACGCCTTTGCCGAAGGTCGCCGCGCCGTACCCGAAACGGCCGTAGATGACCGCTTCAGAGGCATGCAACGCGGCCAGCGGGACACCCCGCGCCGCGAAGTCCTCCAGTTGTACGGCCATCATCGTGGTGAGGATCCCGCGGCGGGTCCAGTCGGCACGGACGCCGACACCGTCCACGGCCGCCGTGACCAGCTTCTGTCCACCCGGGACGGTCAGCTCGACGTCGAACGAACTCGCGATCCCCACCGGGGCGCCGTGCTCGTCGAACGCGGCGAATTTGCCCGCGGCGGTCCAGGACGGAGCCATCTTCGCCCAGACCTCGTCCGTGGCGGGCTTGCCGTGCAACGACTCCGACAGGACGTCGAGACAGGCTCGCTGTTCGCCTTCGGCCACGGCACGCACAAGGAATTCGCTCATACCGTGGATCCTGCCGTCCGGACCGGGGAGCCCCAACCGGTTTTTCAGGCGGGGGCGCCGACTTCGTAGCGGCCGTCTTCACCGGTGACGGTGATCGTGACGGTCTTGCCCTCGCCGGCGACCTGCACGGTGCAGGTGAACGTGCTGCCGTCCTCGACCTTCTGGTTCGACGGGCAGAGCACGTCACCGACCTCTCGCACCTGATAGGTCTCGGTGAGGATCTTCCGCACGTCCGCCTGCATCGTCCTCGGGTCGAAGACCCTGCCCGGAGCGTTGGAGGACGAACCGCCGGAGGTCGCGGGCGCGCTCGACGAAGCTCTCGACGTCGGCGGTACCGTGACGGTCTTCGTCGCCGGCGCGGGCGCCGGGGTGTCCGAACACGCCACCAGCACCGCGAAAGCGGCACCACACAGACCGACCGTCGCGACGGCTCGCCTGCTCAAGCTTCTGCACCCCCACCGGTGTGATCATCCAACGTCAGAAGAAGGTACCGCACCAGGGGTTCACCCGCGTGCCGAACAGCTGGTCCGCTCGCTCCAGTGCGGTCTCCCCGGTCGCGCGGACGCGTCCGGCGAACGCGAGATCCGAGGGACGCCAGCCGCCGAGGTAAACCATCGACAGGGTGTCGGCGTGCAGCTCGAGATCCGCCGGATCGGTGGTGCGGGCGGCGCCGTCATCGGAGAGGCGATAGCGGCCGGAGTTGTGTTCCAGGAAGGGATCGGTGACCTCGATGACGATCGGCTCGCCCCGGTACGTGCGGGCGCCGAGCATCGTCTCGACGTCGACCAACCGGAACCAGCCCTCGTCCTGGACCTTGTTCACCGCCACGTCACGCGGGTCGGTGAACAGCAGCTCGACCGGTTCGTCGAGCGGCCGCTTCTCGGCGGTGATGCGGTCGACCAGGTCCACAGAGAGCAGGTAGCGCCACAGCCCGGCGAACGCTTCCGAGTTCGCGTAATGGAAGGAATGGATCTTCAGCCGCGCCGGGTCGCCGAAGTGGGCTCGCTCGACGGTGTAGGTGACGAATCCGTCGGCGCCGTCCGCGCCGCTGTGCACCGCCGTCGTGACCGGCGTTGTCGCCCGTCGCACTTCGCGTTCGTAGCCCGGCCACAGATGCGGGCTGCGCGCGATCATGCCGGGCCGGGTGCGCGGGAGCGCGTCGAAGAGCGAAGGCCATTGCTCGATGGTGCTCTCGAGATCGAGGAGGGAGATCTGCCCACCGGCGGGCACTTCGGGACGGAACCGGGCGCGGCGCTTGTCGATCTCGATCGACTTGGCACGCACGGCGACACCGTACCCGAACCTGCCGTAGATGGCGCCCTCGGACGCGTGCAGCATCGCCGCGGGAACCCCACGGGCGGCGAAATCCTCGAACTGGGCACGCATCAGCGCGGTCAGCACACCACGACGGATGCGATCGGCGCGGACGCCGACCAGGCTGACCGCGGCGAGCGGCGTGGTGCCGCCACCGGGCAGCGTCACCTCCGAGTCGAAGGACCGGAGGGTGCCGATCAGCTCCGAGTCGAAGGCACCGAACCCGCGATCCGGCTGCATCGACGGGGCGATGGCCGACCATTCCTCGTCGGTCATCTCCTTGACGTGCAAGGCCCGCCTGAACAGATCCGTCGCGGCCCGTTCCTCGTCGGACCGCAACGGCCGCACTGAAAAGTCGCTCATGACACGATCATGCAGGATCGACCGTGCCCGGCGCCCGCGGTTTACTTGGTGGTGGCGGGCGGCGAGACCTCGTAGTTGCCGGTGTCACCCTTCACGGTGATCGGCACCTCCTGCGGCTTGCCCTCGATCGTGGCGGTGCAGGTGAACTTCACCCCGTCCTTGACCTCCTGGCCGGAGGGGCAGGTGACCGCGCTGATCTCCTTGATCCCGTAGGTCTCGGTGAGCAGCTTCTGCACGTCGGTCTGCATCTGGGTGTTGTTGAAGACCTGGGTGTTGAACCAGCCCGGCGTGACGAAGCCGAGGATGCCGACCGCGGCGATGATCACCACGAGCGCGCCGATGCCGATGAAGAGGCCCTTCTTGGACTTCGGCTTGTCCTGCGCCTCGCCCTGGGTGCCCGGGAACTGGCTCTGGCCGTAGTCGTACTGGCCGGGCTGCTGCTGCCCGTACTGGGGCTGCTGCTGCGGGCCGCTCTGCGGGTAGCCCGGCTGCTGCTGGGGCCCGCTCTGCGGATATCCCGGCTGCTGGCCGTATTGCGGTTGCTGGCCCCACTGCGGCTGTTGCTGCTGGGTCTGCGACGGGTCGTACTGCGGCTGCTGGCCCCACTGCGGTTGCTGCTGCGGGCCACTTGGCGGTTGAGCGCCGCCCGGCTGTTGGCCGTAGCCCGGCTGCTGCCCCCACTGGGGCTGCTGCTGCGGGTCGTTGCCGCCATACGGCGTGCTCATCGTTCGCCTCCGCCTGTTCCGCCATCGTCACCGGCCGACCTGCATGGCCGTCGTGGGCGATCCAACCACAGGTCGGCGCCCCTGCCCACTGTTCCCGGCCGGTGTCGGGCCAACTCCCCGCGACCGTGCTCACACCGGAGGCGCGTCCGTTCCGCCGGTCAGCCCAACGCCTCGTGAGTGGTACGGACGGTTAGAACCGTCCTCACCACTCACGAGGCCGGTCACGCGCCGCCGGCCGCCACGACTCCGCGACGCAACGCCTTCACCGCGTCCGAAGCCGCCGCCCCGACCGGATCCGCCTTGCCGAGGACGTCGCGGATCTGGTCGAGCAGGTCGATGACCTGCCGCGACCACCGCACGAAGTCGCCGGCCGAGAGCTCCTGGCCGTTCGCTTCGGCGGCGGTGAGCACCTTCTCCAGCGATTCGCCGCGCGCCCACCGGTAGACGGGCCAGGCGAAACCGGCGTCGGGCTCACGGGTGCGATCCAGTTTGTGCCGCCGCTCGTCTTCGGTGAGCTCCATCCACAGGCGCGTGGTCGCCTGCCAGGCGTCGACCACCTTGCCCGCGGGCAGACGCGGCTCCCCCGCGGTGTCCCGACGCGCCTCGAAGACCAGTGTCGAGACGACGGCCGCGAGTTCGGCGGGGGCCAGGCCCTTCCAGACGTCGTGCCGGATGCATTCGGCGGCGAGCAGATCCGACTCGCTGTAGAGCCGGGTGAGCCGCTTGCCGTGTTCGGTGACCCGGTCCTCGCCGTCGCCCTTCGACGCGGGGCCGAGGTAGCCGCGCTCGCCGAGCAGCCGCAGGATGCGATCGAAGGCGCGCGCCAGCGAGTGCGTGGTCGCGGCGACCTTGCGTTCCAGTTGCTCGGTCTCGGCCGTGAGCCGCTGGTACCGCTCGACCCAGCGCAGGTTCGCCTCGCGTTCGGCCAGACCGTGGCACGGATGCGCGCGCAGCGCCCGCCGCAGCGCGGCCAGCTCACCGTCCTCATTGGCCCCGGCGCGGCGCTTTTGCCTGCCGGGCAAGGAGATTCCCGCGTTGCGCAGACTGGAGGCGATGTCGCGCCTTGTCTTGGGCGAGCGGAGCTCGATGTGCTTCGGCAGCTTGATGTTCCCCAGCGCCTCGACCGGCGACGGGAAGTCCGAGACCGAGAGCGGTCCGGACCAGCGGTCCTCGGTGACCACGACGGGCCGCGGCTCGCGGATCGGGTCGAGCCCCGGATCGACGACGACCGCCAGCCCGGCGCGCCGTCCCGCCGGCACGGCGATGACATCGCCCTTGCGGAGCTTCTCCAGCGACTCGGCGGTACCGGCCCGGCGAGCGGAGGTGTTCTGCCTCGACAGCGCCTTCTCCCGTGCCGAGATCTTCGCCCGCAGGTCGACGTACTCCAGCATCTCGTCGAAATCGCCGGTGATGGCGGAGGTGTAGCCCCGCAGGGCCTCCTTGTTCCGCTCGATCCGCCGCGCCGTCCCGACCACCGACCGGTCGGCCTGGAACTGCGCGAACGACTGTTCCAGCAGGTCACGGGCCGCGTCGGCGCCGACCTGGGCGACCAGGTTCACCGCCATGTTGTACCCAGGCCGGAACGACGACCGCAGCGGATACGTCCTGGTCGAGGCCAGGCCGCCGACCTGCTTAGGGTCGATCCCCGGCTGCCAGACGACGACCGCGTGGCCTTCGACGTCGATCCCGCGCCGCCCGGCTCGACCGGTGAGCTGCGTGTACTCCCCCGGGGTCAGGTCGACGTGCGCCTCGCCGTTGTACTTGACCAGCCGTTCCAGCACCACGGTGCGCGCGGGCATGTTGATGCCGAGCGCGAGCGTCTCGGTGGCGAAGACGACCTTCACCAGCCCTTGGACGAACAGCTCCTCGACGGTCTCCTTGAACGCCGGGAGCAGCCCGGCGTGGTGCCCGGCGATACCGCGTTCGAGCGCCTCGCGCCATTCCCAGTAGCCGAGGACGCCGAGGTCGCCTTCGGGCAGGTCCTTGGTGCGCTCGGCGACGATCCGGCGGACCTTCTCGACCTCTTCGGGGCCGTTGAGCCGGAGGCCGGACCGGACGCACTGACCGACGGCGGCGTCGCAACCGGCGCGGGAGAAGATGAACACGATCGCGGGGAGCAGCCCGGCGTTGTCCAGCCGCTCGACCGTGTCCGTGCGGGAGGTCGGCCGGAACCGCGGCATCCGCGACGGCGCGCCTCGCCGCCCGCGTGGTCCGCGCAATCCGGCCGGGGCGAACCGTCCGCCGATCTCCTCGGTGCGGCGCAGCAGGCCGGGGTTGATCCGCAGTTCGGCGCCGGGCGCGTGTTCGTCCTGGCCGGCGAACAGGTCCAGCAGCCGGTTGCCGACCAGCATGTGCTGCCACAGCGGCACTGGGCGGTGCTCGTCGACGACGACGGTGGTGTCGCCGCGGACCTCGACGAGCCATTCGCCGAACTCCTCGGCGTTGCTCACCGTGGCCGACAGGCCGACGACGCGGACGTGCTCGGGCAGGTGGAGGATGACCTCTTCCCAGACGGCGCCGCGGAACCGGTCGGCGAGGTAGTGGACCTCGTCCATCACCACGTACGCGAGCTCGCCGATGGTCGAAGACCCGGCGTACAGCATGTTGCGCAGGACCTCGGTGGTCATGACCACGACCTGCGCGTTGCCGTTGATCGACGTGTCACCGGTCAGCAGCCCGACCGCGTCGGCCCCGTAACGGCCGACGAGATCGGCGTACTTCTGGTTCGACAACGCCTTGATGGGCGTCGTGTAGAAGCATTTGCGCCCCTCGGCGAGGGCGAGGTGCACCGCGAACTCGCCGACCACGGTCTTCCCGGCGCCGGTGGGCGCGCAGACGAGCACACCGTGACCGTCTTCGAGCGCCTCGCAGCCGCGGACCTGGAAGTCGTCGAACTCGAACGACGATTCGGCCGCGAAGCGGGTCAGCTGGGGGTATCGAGCGCGGCGCTGGGAGGCCGCGTAGGCCTCGGCCGGGGTCTGAGAAGGGCTATTGACCACTTCGTCAGGGTTCCATACCCCACCGACAGTTCGCACTCGGTGTGACGATCTCGGGAACGGCCGCCACGCCTCTGTCATCCAAGGGGCGGATTCGTGATCGAGAGGGGACGCCATGGAGATCGCTTGCCCGCAGTGCGCGCAGGTCGACCAGGTGCAGAGCGTGCCGGCGGTGTTCCAGAGCGGGCAGACGACCTACCGGGTGCAAGGCGGTATGACGGCCATCCCCGCCGGTGACGGCGTGGTCTACACCGCGACGACGCACACGGGTGTGTCGGTGACCGCGACCGCGGCGTCGCTCAACCCGTATCCGGTGCTTCGCGGCGGCGGGTGCTTCCTGGCGCTCGCACTTGTCCTGCTGATCCCCGCGTTCGTGTTCCTCGCCTTCGCCAACGACGTCTTGGACGAGAACGTCGCGCCGACCGCAGACGGCAGGGTCGCGCAGGTCATCGGAGCGTCGATCTTCCCCTTCGGCGCCTTCGCGCTGGTCGCCTTGTTCGCCGTGCTGTTCGTGCTCCGGCTACGGCGCAACGCGCGGATCCGGCGAGGTATCCCGGACGCGCTGGAGTACTGGCGGCAGGCGTGGTTCTGCCATCGCTGCGGCGGGGTGTTCTTCCCGCGCGGCGACCTGATGCCGCCCGCGGCGTTCCGCGGGCAGGTGTGGCGAGCGGGTGACTACGCCGGGCTCACCCGACGACGGTGAGCGCTCCGGGGACGCAGGTGACGTCGATCGGCAGCCCGCCCAGCGGCTCGCCGTCGGCGTAGACGGGCAGGTCGCTGCCCGCCAAGTGGATCTGGGCGGCCTTGAGGGTCCGGACCGCCGGATGCGCGATGTGCTCGCCGGAGCGGACACCGGGCAGCATGCGGAGCAGGTCCCGCCGGGTCGCGTTGCCCACGACGGTGACGTCGAACAGCCCGTCCTCCGGATCGGCTCCGGGACAGATCCGCATGCCGCCGCCGTAGAAGGCGGTGTTCCCGACGGCGATCATGGTGGCGTCGAGTTCAAGGGTCTCGACGTCCGTGCGGAGCACCACCGGCCGGGGCCGGAACGCGGCGAGTTCGGCCAGGATCGCGACGTCGTAGCGGCGCGGGCCGCGCGGCCAGGTCAGCCGGTTGGCGCGTTCGGTGACCAGCGCGTCGAAGCCGGAGCACAGCACGGTGGCGAACCATTCACCACCGGCCCGCCCGAGGTCCACTCGGCGCCGCTTCCCTTCCGCGATCCGCCTGGCGACGAGATCGACGGCGGCGTGCGGCCGTTCGGGGATGTCCAGCGCCCTGGCGAAGTCGTTGCCGGTGCCCGCGGGGACGAGCCCGAGCGCGACACCGGATTCGGCACAGAACTGAACGCCCTGATGCGCCGCACCGTCACCGCCGAGCACGACGAGGACGTCCAGCCCGGCCGCGCGCGAGTCGGTCATCAGCGCGCGGGATTCCTCGACCGTGTGCGCGACGAGGACGTCGAGCCGGTCGACGACGGGCCGCAGCCGCGCCGCGACCGACTCCATCAGCCGTTCCGCGGCCCCGTTACCCGAGGCGGGGTGGACGGCCAGCGCCGCGTGCATCCCCGGTTCAGGTGACGTCGTCGGTGCTGGTGCGCTTGCCGTTCGTGGCGGCCGACGGCTCCTCGTCGATCGTGCTCGGCGTGTAGTCGAACGGCGCGGCCTCGTCGTCGGCGAGCTGGTCCCAGCCCTCGGTGCCGCGTTCCTTGTCGAGCTTGCGGTCGTGGAAGCGCGCGATCTGGATGGACAGCTCCAGGAGCACCACCAGCGCGCCCGCCAGGGCGAGCATCGAGAACGGGTCCGAACCAGGTGTCGCGAAGGCGGCGAAGACGAACACGACCATGATCAGGCCGCGGCGCCACTTCTTGAGCGTCTGGTACTTCAGGACGCCGACGCGGTTCAGCATCACCACGAGCAGGGGGAGTTCGAAACTGACGCCGAAGATCACCAGCAGCGACAGGATGAACGAGACGTACTTGTCCGCGGTGAGCGCGGTGATGAACTGGTCGCCACCGAAGTTCATCAGCAGTTCGAGAGCGTGCGGGACGAGGAGGTACGCCAGCACGGCGCCCGCGGCGAAGAGCGCCGAAGCGAACGCGACGAAGGTGAGCGCGTACTTGCGCTCCTTCGAGTAGAGGCCGGGCGCGATGAACGCCCAGATTTGATAGAGCCACACCGGCGAAAGCAGGACCGCGCCACCCGCGAGACCGACCTTCAACTGCGTCATGAACGCTTCGAAGGGCACGGTCTGCAGAAGCTTGCACTCGCCTTCGCTCCCGCCGAACCGACGGTCCGCGGGAATGGCGCAGTAAGGATCGACCAGCAACTTGCCCAGCGAGGGGACGGGGCCCAGCGTGGTCTGGAACCAGATGAAACCGAAGATCCCGCCGACGACGAGAGCGAGCAGTGCGAAGCCCAGACGGCGCCGGAACTCGTAGATGTGCTCGATGAGCGTCATCGTGCCGTCGGGGTTGCTCCGACGGCTGCGCTTGCGCCGCTTCGTGCCGCGGCGCTCCTCACCGGAGGCGGAATCCGCCACTGGACAGTCCGTTCTCGTCAGGGTCCACCATGAGCGCGCCGGTACTTCGGCGCGCTCATCCGCGAACAGGCTCCGCTTGGCTAACTAAAGACCGCTCAGCTGGCGTTCTTCTGCGCCTGCTCGGCCGGAGCGGGCGTGGCGGCCTGCTGCTTCTTGAGCTCGTCGAGCTGACGCTGGAGGTCGGCGACCTGCTTGTCCTGCGCGCTCGCGGCGGGCGCGGGCGTGGTGGCCTGCGGCAGCTGCTTGGTCTCGACCTCTTCGGTCTCGGCGGCCTTGTCCTTGTCCCCGGCCATGTCCTTGGTCTCGGCCTTGAAGATCTTCATGGACTTGCCGATGGACCGCGCGGCGTCCGGAAGCCTCTTGGCGCCGAACAGCAGAACAACGACGAGCACCAGGATGATGATGTGCCACGGCTGCAGCGCGTTCATCGTTTGCGGCCTCCTTCTCGAGTCTCTCGTGTGTGATGTTACCGGTCTTCGAGCCCACGTCGTTGCGCGATCGCCACGCGGAGCGCGGCCGACCGGGCACGAAGGAGCCCTGTCCGTTTTCGGGTGTTCGTAGCCACCATGCTCACCGTATGGGTGAGCACGCGCAAGACTCTGCGTAATTTGATTAGCAAAACGAAGAGCAGGATCAGCCCGGCGACGGCGAGCGCGATGCTCGGCAGGTACGACACGGCGTCACCCTACTGCTCGTAGGTTGACGTTAGGTGACGAGCCCGGGCCAGTGCGTCGGCCGCTCGCTGACGAACTGCCTCGCCCAGCGCGACCGGGCTCTCGACCTGCGCGTCCCCGCCGAGGCCGAGGATCAGCCGGACCATCCAGGACTCGTCGGCATAGCGCATCCGGATGCGCAGCCGCCCGCCGTCGAGCTCGTCGAGCTCCTCGCAGGGGTAGTACTCGGCTACCCAGCGTGTGTCGGGATCGAGGACGAGGACGGCTTCCTGCTGATCGGGACGCGGCCGGAAAACACCATCGGAAATGTCAGTGGGCCGGGCGTGCGCCGGCGGGACGGCGGGTTCGTCGAGCACGGTCAGTTCGTCGATGCGGTCGAGCCGGAACAACCGGACGCCCTCGGCGCGGCGGCACCACGCTTCGAGGTAGCCGACCGCCTGGACGATGAGCAGCCGCATCGGATCGACGGTCCGTTCGGTGATCTCGTCCTTCGACGCGGTGTAGTAGCGGATCCGCAGCGCACGTTTGGCGGTGAGGGCGGACCGGACGGCTTCGCGCGTCCCGGCGGTCTTCTTGCCTTCGCGCACTCCCCCGCCGACGACGATCCCCGACGGCTGCGCCTGCCCCGCGGCGGCCTCGATCTTCGCGATGGCGCGGCGAACGGCGTCGGCGTCGACCACTCCGGGCGTCTCGGCCAACGCCCGCAGCGCGACGAGCATGGCCGTCGCCTCGCCGCCGGTGAGCCGCAGCGGGCGGTTCATGCCGGCGTCGTGCGTGACGACGATCGTGTCGCCCTCGAAGGAGAGGTCGATCAGGTCACCGGGCCCGTAACCGGGCAACCCGCACATCCACAGCAGCTCGAGATCCTTGCGCAGCTGCTTGGGCGTGACGTCGAAGTCGTGGGCGGCGTCGTCGATCTTGATGCCGGGCCGGGCGAGGAGATAAGGCACGAGCGCGAGCAGGCGCGGCATCCGTCCGGTGGCGCTCATCGGGCACCACCCGCGTGCGCGATGGCTTCGAGACGGCTGAAGACCGACTTCGCGAGCACCTCGGGTTCGAGGACGAGGACGTCCGGGCCGTGGGCGGTGAGCCAGTCCGCGGCGGATTCCGGGTAGTGCAGCTCGATCTCCACGAGGTCGCCTTCTTCTCCCCCGGCGTCGCTGCGGCCGACCACCCGGCCGCGGCGGCGGACCCCGGCGGCCCGGCCGTCGGCGACCCAGACACTGGCGATGGTCGGCGCGGACGGGTCCTCGCCGCTGCTGGCGGAGACCATCTTCAGCAGATTGACCCCTTCCGGGCGTTCGACGACGCCGGTTTCCCCGAAGGCGTCGACCTTCCCCGTCACGCGCGAGAGGCGGAAGCAGCGGGACGCGCCACGGTCCCTGTCATGCCCGACGACGTACCAGCGGCCCTTCCACGACACCACGCCCCACGGTTCGAGGGTGCGGATCTTGCGCTCGGCCGAACCACTGCGCCGGTACTCGAAACGCACCGCCTGTCCGGCTTGGACGGCGGCCAGCAGCGGGCCGAACGCCGGCTCGGCCCGGACGCGGGGCTCGACGACGGTCGGGGCGTGGTCGTCGACCTCGACCCCGGCGGCGCGGAGTTTCACCAGCGCGCCTTGGGCCTCACCGGTCAGTTCCGGGGAATCCCACAGCCGGACGGCGAGCCCGACCGCGGTCGCTTCGTCGGGCGCGAGGTCGATCTCGCCGAGTTCGTAGTCGCGCCGCGCGATGCGGTAGCCGTCGATCGCGTCGAACGCCGAGTTGCGGCCGGTCTCCAGCGGGATGCCGAGCTCGCGCAGTTCGGTCTTGTCGCGCTCGAACATGCGGAAGTACGCCTCGTCGCTGGCCGCGTCGGCGTACCCGGGCACGATGCCCCGGATCCGCTCGGCGGTGAGGTACTGCCGGGTGGACAGGAGGGCCAGAACCAGGTTGACCAGACGTTCGGCGCGTGCGGTGGACACCCGGCTACCCTAGCCCGCGCCGTCCGACCCGATGGTGACAGCCGCCGATCGCGCGTCGTAGCGATCCCTGGCGCTCTCCACCTCGTCGAACCGGGTCTCGGCCCAGTCCTTGATCCCGGCCAGCAGCTGCCGGAGACTCCGGCCGAGTTCGGTCAGTTCGTAGTCCACGCGCACCGGCACGCACGGAGTGACGGTGCGGGTCAGCAGACCGTCCCGCTCCAGTGTCCGCAGGGTCTGCGTGAGCATCTTCTGGCTGACACCGGCGATCCGGCGGGAGAGGTCGCTGTAGCGCTGGGGCCCGTCGCCGAGCGCCACGAGGACGAGACTGACCCATTTGCCCGAGACCTCGTCGAGCAGTTTCCGGGCGGGGCAGGCCGCGAGATAGGCGTCGTAAGCCCGTTTCTCCTCGTCCCGCCGTTCCTGTGCCGTGCGCGTGACCACGGTGCGCGTACCTCCGTGTGGGTTGGGCACCTCGAAGTGCGTACTTCCCGATGGAGAGTAACTCCCCATACGTTCGCCCGGGAACGATCCCTGGAGGAGAAACGATGCGTGCAGTGGTGGTCCGCCGGTTCGGCGGCCCGGAAGTCCTGGAATTCGCCGAAGTCCCGGTGCCGTCACCGGGTCCAGGTCAAGTGCGGGTGAAGGTGGCCGCGGCCGCCGTCAACCCGGTCGACGCCGGGACCCGGACGGGTTTCCTGACCGAGGCGGGGATCGTCCCGCCGCGTGAGGCGCTCGGGATCGGGTGGGACGTGGCGGGCACGGTCGACGCCGTGGGTGACGACGTCACCCGATTCGCCATCGGAGACAGCGTGATCGGCTTGAGGGACCGGCCGTCGGCGGCGCTCGGCACGTACGCCGAGTTCGTCGTCCTCGACGCGGACGCGCTCGCCGCCGCACCGCGGACGGCATCCCCCGAAGAGGCTGCGACCCTGCCGTTGAACGGTCTCACCGCGGTCCAGGCGCTCGATCTTCTCGATCTCCCGCCGGGAGCGACGGTCCTGGTGACCGGCGCGGCGGGGGCCGTCGGCGGCTACGCGGTCACCTTGGCCAAGGCACGCGGCTTCCGGGTGGTCGCGGTCGCCGGCTCCGCCGACGAGGCACCGGTCCGCGGGTTCGGCGCGGAGGTTTTCGTGCCCCGTGGGGATTTCCTCGCCGATCGCGTGCGGGCGGTGATCCCCGGCGGTGTCGACGCCGCACTGGACACGGCCCTGCTCGGGCTCGAAGCCCTGGACGCCGTGGCGAGCCGTGGCCGGTTCGTGGTGTTCGCGGCCGGGGCGGCGCCGATCCCCTTGCGTGGCATCACGGTCGAGCATGTCTGGATCCGCGCCGACGGAACCGCACTCGCCGGGCTGGCGGCCTTGGTCGACGACGGCACGCTCGCTCTGCGGGTCGCGGACACCCTGCCGTTGGGCGAGGCGGTGAAAGCCCACGAACGCCTGGCGGCGGGCGGGCTCCGGGGGCGACTGGTTCTCATAAGTTGACGCTTAATTAAGTCCACGGTTATCTTCGCGTCATGGACAACGACGTGACCCGGCTCGAACTCCGGCGCGAGTACCCGGACCCGATCGAAGACGTCTGGTCGGCGCTCACCGAACCCGCCCGGACGGCCCGCTGGATCGGCCCGTGGACGGGCGAGGCGGGGGTCGGCAACACGATCATGCTGACGATGACCGCGGAGGAGGGTTCCGAACCGGGACCGGCCGTCATCCGGGAATGCGATCCACCGAAGCGGCTGGTGATGGATCTGGGCGTGACCGATCAGCCCGCGTGGCGGGTCGAGCTGACCTTGACCGAGCGCGGCGAAGGAACGGTGCTCGAATTCGTGCACCTGCTGCCCGAGACCGACTGGGACACCTCGGACATCGTCAAAGGCTGGCATTTCTATCTCGACCGGCTGGGCGCCTCGCTCGTCGGCGAACCGGTGCCGGAGTGGGACACCTACACGCCGCCTAGTTTGGAGGCATGACCGATCGAGTACTGCTGATCACCGGCGCCTCCCGCGGGCTCGGCGAAGCCACCGCACGCCGGGCCGCGGCGGCCGGGTTCCGCCTCGCGTTGCTCGCCCGCGACCGCGAGGCGCTGCTCCCGCTCGTCGCCGAATTCGGCGATGATCGCGCGCTGGCGCTCGCGGCCGACGTCACCGACTGGACTTCGCTGTCCGCCGCGGTCGAAACGGTGAAGGACACCTTCGGCAGGCTGGACGCGGTGTTCGCCAACGCGGGGCAGAGCGTCGTCGTCTCGTTCTTCGGTGACGGCGGCACGGACCCGGAACAGTGGCGGGACATGGTGCTGACGAACGTCTACGGCACCGCCCTCACCGCGCGGGCGACCCTGCCGTCGCTCGCGGAGTCGAAGGGGCACCTCGTGCTCACCGGCTCGGTCGCCGGGCGCTACCACCGGCCCGGCAACCTCTACTCGGCGACGAAATGGGCGGTGACCGGCCTCGCCGGCTCCATCCGCGAGGAGGCCGTCGGCACCGGCGTCCGGGTCACGGTCGTGCAGCCGGGCCTGGTCGACACCTCGATGATCCCCGAGGACTCGAAGTCCAAGCCGAAACTGGAGCCCGACGACGTCGCGAGGGCGGTGCTCTACGCGCTGGAGCAGCCGCCCTCGGTCGACGTCAACGAGATCGTGGTCCGCCCGACCGGCCAGCTCCGCTAGCGCGGCAGCAGGGACTCGGCCAGCCGCCGCCACTGCGGCATGGCCGATTCGCCGGGTTCGACACCGATGACCTGGACACCGACGTGGTCGGCGCCCGCGTCGAGATGTCCGTGCAGTTTCGCGACGATGGTGTCGAGGTCGCCCCAGAACACGAGGTCGTCGACGAGCCGGTCGCTGCCGCGGCCGCCGTCGATGTCGGCTTCGGTGTAGCCGAGACGACGGAACTTGGCGACGTTGTACTCCGACGTCAGGTAGTCGTGCAGGTGTTCGCGGGCGATCTCGCGCGCCTTCCCCGGATCGGTTTCGAACAGCACGGCGTGCTCGACGCCGAGGAAGGCCTTCTCCCCCAGCACTTCCCTCGCCTGAGCGGTGTGCGGCACCGTCACGTGGTAAGTGTGCGCACCCTCGGACCGGTCGCGTGCCAGGCCGAGCATCTTCGGTCCGTACGCCGCGAGCAGCCGCCGGATCGGCGCCTCGGGCAGCGGATTCGCACTGGTGACGGTGTCGAGTTCGTCGAGGTACTCGCTCATCGCGTCGAGCGGCTTGACGCCGGGCTGCGCGCCACCGAAGCCGAGCCCCAGGACATGCCTGCCGGGATACGCGTCGGCGAGCAGCAGTGCCGCGCCGTGGGTCCAGCGCGCGCCGCGGGAGCCGATGCGCGCGATCCCGTTGACCACGGCCATCCGCTCGGTGGACGCGAGCAGGAATCCGGCGTGGGTCAGCGCCTCGCGCCCATCCCGTTCCGGGATCCAGATCGCGGGCCAGCCGAGTTCTTCCAGTTCCTGTACGGAATCCCGCAGCATGCTCGCGGGCTGATCCTCGAAGTCGAACGTCCAGATCCCGAAACGCCCCAGTTCCATCTGTCTCTCCTCAGGTCGAGTCCAACATATCGGAGTATCGCAGATTCTCGATATGTTATTCCCGGCGAGTTCAGATGGAGCGCCCCAGCAGGTCGACGAGCTGCGCGATCCGCCGCTCGTCGCGGCGGTAGTGCGTCCACTTCCCCACCCGCGTGGACTCGACGAGCCCGGCGCGCTGCAGCAACGCCATGTACGCGGACACCGTGGACTGCGCGAGCCCCAGCTTGGCCTGGAGATGACTGACGCAGACGCCGACCTCGTTCTGGTCGGCGATCGCCTTCTCCGGCGGGAAATGGCGGTCCGGCTCGCGCAGCCACCCGAGCACCTGGAGCCGGATGGGGTTGGCGAGCGCCTTCAGCACCTCGACCAGCTGCTCGGTGGTCTGCGGGACCGGTTCGGCTTGTGCGGTCATAGTCCTTCGAGCTTAGGCCGTCCCGAGGCGAGCGGCCCGCCCCTTCGCCCCACTCGCCCAGCACGCACCGCGGGCACAGTCGACGGAGTCCAGCGAGCCGGTGTCGAACGACTTCCAGTGCCGCCCGCCGTCCGGGCTCACGTCGCTTCCTCCGGGGCCGACGGCGAGCACCGTGTTCCCCAGCCACGCCAGACCCGAGCGGTAGCCGACCGGCGCCTCGGACGGCGTCCGCCAGGTGCGGCCCTTGTCCGCGCTGAGCGCGACCGCCGGGCCGGGCGCGTTCGGCGCCGCGTAGTCGCCACCGATCGCCACACCGTGCCGCGGATCCCGGAAGGTCACCGAAAAGACGCCCGCGGACGCGCCGCTGGGCAACGGGGTGTCGGCCGCCTCCCAGGTCTTCCCGCCGTCGCCGGAATGCAGGACCCGGGCGCGGGCACCGCCGCCGGTGGCGATCCACGCGTCACGCGGACCCGACGTCGTGAGGCACTGACCGCTGGCGGCGAAGCCGAACTCGCCGTCGAGCGCGGGGACCATGCCCTCGGCGGGGACGGGCTTCCAGGTGCGGCCGCCGTCCGAAGTGGACTGCAGCCGGAACTTGCCGTCCACCGGGTCGCTCATCGCGAGACCGCGCCGGTGGTCGAAGAACGCGAGACAGTCGTAGAAGGCGGCAGGCTCGCTGTTCTGGAAGGACAGTCGCCAGCTCGCGCCGCCGTCGTCCGTGCGGTAGATCCGGGACGCGTCGCCGGGACCGATCGACAGGGCGACCGCGTGCTCGGCGTCGAAGGCCTCGATGTCGCGGAAGTCGAGCGCCTCGGTACCGGCCGGAGCGACAGGCTTCCACGTGCGGCCGCGGTCGGTGGTGCGCAGGATGGTGCCCCTGCTGCCGCTGACCCACGCCGTACGGGAATCCACCGCGGACAGCCCTCGAAGCTGGGCGTCCGTGCCCGTCGGGGTCTCCACCCACGCGGGATCGGGACACTCCGGCGCGGCGTGCGCGACGCCGGTGAACGCCAGCGGGACGACCGCTCCCAGCAGGACCAGCAACGCACGGCGCATCGGCGCACCTCTCCCTCGAAGATCCGTGAAGGCCACCTTAGAGCGCGCGGCGCCCTCCGAGATGGCCTTCACGGAGTAATTCAGAGCGAGGAGATGAGCCTCTCGACGCGTTCGTCCACCGAGCGGAACGGGTCCTTGCACAGCACGGTCCGCTGCGCCTGGTCGTTCAGCTTGAGGTGCACCCAGTCCACGGTGAAGTCACGCCCGGCGGCCTGCGCGGCGGCGATGAAGTCACCGCGCAGCTTCGCCCGCGTGGTCTGCGGCGGGGTGTCCTTGGCCAGTTCGATCTCGCCGTCGTCGGTGACCCGCCGCACGAGCCCCTTCCGCTGCAGCAGGTCGAAGATGCCGCGGCCACGGCGGATGTCGTGATAGGCCAGGTCGAGCTGGGCGATCCGCGGGCTCGACAGATCCAGGTCGTGCTTGTTGCGGTAGCGCTCGACCAGCCGGTGCTTGATCGCCCAGTCGATCTCGGTGTCGATCTTGCTGAAGTCCTGCTGCTCGACCGCCTCCAGCGCCCGGCCCCACAGCTCGACGACGCGCTCGGACTGCGGCGACGAACCCGTCTCCTTGACGTGCTGGACGGCGCGGGCGTGGTACTCGCGCTGGATGTCCAGCGCCGACGCCTCGCGACCGCCGGCGAGCCGCACCTGGCGGCGGCCGGTGAGGTCGTGGCTGATCTCGCGGATGGCCCTTATCGGGTTGTCCAGCGTGAAGTCGCGGAACTGGACGCCCGCCTCGATCATCTCCAGCACCAGGTTCGCCGAGCCCGCCTTGAGCATCGTGGTCGGCTCGGCCATGTTCGAGTCGCCGACGATCACGTGCAGGCGCCGGTAGCGCTCCGCGTCGGCGTGCGGCTCGTCGCGCGTGTTGATGATCGGCCGCGAACGCGTGGTGGCGCTGGAGACGCCTTCCCAGATGTGTTCCGCTCGCTGGGACAGGCAGTACACGGCGCCACGCGGCGTCTGCAGCACCTTGCCCGCGCCGCAGATCAGCTGCCGGGTCACCAGGAACGGCAGCAGCACGTCGGCGATCCGCGAGAACTCCCCGGCACGGGTCACCAGGTAGTTCTCGTGGCACCCGTAGGAGTTGCCCGCCGAGTCGGTGTTGTTCTTGAACAGGAAGATGTCGCCGCCGATACCCTCGTCCGCCAGCCGCCGCTCGGCGTCGACCAGGAGGTCCTCGAGGATGCGCTCACCGGCCTTGTCGTGCGTGACGAGCTGGACGAGGTCGTCACATTCGGCCGTCGCGTACTCGGGGTGGGAGCCCACGTCGAGGTAGAGCCGCGAGCCGTTCGACAGGAAGACGTTCGACGAACGCCCCCAGGACACGACACGCCGAAACAGGTAACGCGCCACCTCGTCCGGGGAGAGCCTGCGCTGCCCGTGAAAGGTGCACGTGACCCCGTACTCGGTCTCGATGCCAAAGATCCGCCGCTGCATCCCACCAGAGTAGGCGGTGAGGACCCACTGACGGTGCGCCGTTCGGGCGGCGACACGCGGTCGGTACGTTGCATTCGGTGAAAGGTGTGCGGGAAGTCCCGATCGGGTATCACGCGCATGACGTCCCGGCCCGGAAGTGGGGAACCCGTGTTAAAGCAGCTCAAACGCCCTTTCCGCAAGGTCGGACGGACCGATCGGCGGTTGATGGCCCGCAGTGCGGCCCTGCCGAGGACCAGGGCCGACGACGTGATCACCTCACTCTCCAAAAGTGCGGACAAGTCCAAGCTCTGGTGGTGTGTCGCGATCGCCCTCGCGGCGAAGAAGGGCCCGACGCGCCGGGGCGCGCTCCGCGGCGTGGCCGCCATCGCCGGGGCGAGCGCGGCGGCGAACCTGATCGGCAAGCCGCTGTTCCCGCGCCGCCGTCCCGCCGCCGAGGAGGTGCCGATGCACCGGCGCCTCGTCCGGCGCCCGACGTCGTCCTCGTTCCCGTCCGGACACTCGGCGTCGGCGGCCGCCTTCGTCACGGCTGTCGCGATGGAATCGCCCAAGGCGGGTGCCGCCCTCGTGCCGCTGGCCGCCGCGGTCGCCTACTCCCGGGTCCACACTGGCGTCCACTGGCCCAGTGACGTCGGGGTGGGGATCGGCATCGGCGTCGGCGCGGGCCTGCTGACGCGGCACTGGTGGCCGCTGAACGACGACGTCCCCGGCCGCACCGCGCACACCGCCGAGGCGCCGGAGATGCGCGACGGCGAGGACATGCTCGTCCTGGTCAACCCGCATTCGGGGATCGACGGCCAGGACCCGACGGAGGAAGCCCGCTTCGCCTGGCCGAAGGCCACCATCCTGTACCCGGACGCGAAACGGGACCTGCGCGATCAGCTCTGCGACGAGATCGCCGCCCGCGACAACACCGTGCGCGCGCTCGGTGTCGCCGGTGGCGACGGGACCGTCGCCGCGGTGGCCGCCGTCGCGGCCGACCACGACCTGCCGCTCGCGCTCATCCCGGCGGGCACCCTCAACCATTTCGCCCGCGACGTCGGCATGCGTTCGATGCCCGACGCGGACGCCGCGACCGAAGCGGGCAACGCCGTCGGAGTCGACCTCGGCGAGGTCGAGATCAACGACGACGATGACCACCGCTACTTCGTCAACACCGCCAGCCTCGGCGGCTACCCGGAGATGGTCCGCATCCGGGAAAAGCTGCAGAAGCGGCACCCGAAGTGGCCGTCCGCGGCGATCGCGCTCGCTCGCACCCTCCGGCGCGCGAAGCCGCTCGAAGTGACCCTCAACGGCAAGCACACCAGCATCTGGCTGCTGTTCGTCGGCAACGGCACCTACTCGCCGAAGGGCTTCGCGCCCTCACGTCGCCCTGCCCTCGACACCGGGCTCCTAGACGTGCGCTACCTGCGCGCCGACGTGCCGTACTCGCGGGCGCGGTTCATCCTCGCCACGATCACGAACAGCCTCAACGCCAGCCACGTCTACCAGGAACTCGACGTCCCGGAGCTGCACGTCCGGCTGCTCAACGGCAACCGCCGGGTCGCCACCGACGGCGAGGTCGGCCCGCTCGGCAACGACTTCCGCTTCCGTTCGCGGCCCAGCGCGCTCACCATCTACCGGCTCTAGTTACCCAACAGCGCGGTGCCCAGCGGCGTCAGCGCGTGCAACACGGCGTTGCGGTCCCGTTCGGTGGTGATGAGCCCCGCGCGCCGCAACACGGCGGCGTGCTTGCTGGCAGCCGACGGGGTCACGCCCAAGCGGGCGGCCAGCTCCGACGTGCTGCAGCCGACCGCCAGGACCGCCAGCGTCGCCGCCCTCGTCGGGCCCAGCAGGTCGGCGAGGGCGGTGTCCGGCGATCTCCGCACGTCGCGGCCGTAGCCGGTCGACGGGGCCGCCTGCCGCACCGAGGGGTAGAGCAGCCGGACCGGTGATCGTCCCGCCGCCGGGACGATCACCGGGCACACCGCGAAGTACGTCGGCGAGATGATCAGCCCGCCGCCGTCCGTGCCGCAGGAACCGACGATCCCGTCGCCGACCTCCAGCACCGGCGAAGACCAGCGCACCAGCGGCCGCAGACTCGTGAGCATCGCGTCGGCGCCGTCGTGCAGGAGCAATTGCGCCCGCATTCCCCGGTCCGCGTCCACCTGTGCTCGTGCCGGCTCCCAGCCCGGCGCCAGCGACAGTTCGAAATAGTCCTGCATCGCCTGGACGAGCTTCGGCAGCCCGGCCGTGTCCCCGTCCGGCAATCCGGCCGCCCACGACGGCAGCTCCCGGTTCACCGGGAAATCCCGCAACGCCGATTTCAAGCACAGCGGGTCGGTGCGGGCGACTTCCGCGAGCCCCGCCTCCAAACCGCTTTCGTCCACGCCCGGCACGAGGAACGCGGGAATCGGCGCATACGGGCGGCACAACCACAACAGCACCGAAGCCGACTCCCCCAGGCCGAGCCGGACCCGATGCCGCCATCGGTTGAACAACGCCGAACCCGCGTCGCGCCGTTGCAGGATCTGCAGACTCGAAACCAGCTCGGCCAAGGGATCGGCTTCGGGCGCGAGCCGAACGCGCGTCAGGTCCTGCAACGTCAGCTCGATGCGCACGGATGTCCTCGCCTTGCTCGAAGTCGTCGCCGTGTGATCGCGAGGCGGGCCATTCCGTTACATCGCTGAACAGCCTTATTGCCGCTATCGGAAATCTCCTCGACGGCCGTGGTTCAGACCTGAATGATGTTCGGAGAAGGCCCGCTTCTCGGGGGTTTACGCGGAGCCTTCCACGAGGGGGATTCACCGGCTTGGCCTGCGGGCCGCGTTTCGTCGCGGCCTGTCGTCTTCCGCCGTTCCCCTTCGCTCACTGGGAGAAAACGCTTTCCACAAAGGGGAAAGAAAATGACGAAAATGAAGCGCCTGGCGGGAATCATCGCCGCCGCCGCGGGTGTCCTGACCCTGGTCACCGCTCCGGCCGCGACCGCGGCTCCGAAGCCCGTCGGCGACGGGTTCAACACGGTCACCGTCCACGGCATCAAGCTCATCCCGGTCAAGCGCACCTCGACCGGTGCGCGCACGCAGGCCGCGGGTGTCGCCGACGCGGACATGTACCTCATCCCGTCCGGGCTCAACCCGAACAAGTGCTGGGACGCCGACCTCAACACCATCAACCGCAACGGCACCAAGATGCAGCTCTGGGACTGCAACCTGAACGCGGACCACCAGGCGTTCTACATCACCGACAACCCCGAGGGCTACTCCCGCTTCCAGAACGTGGCCAGCGGCCGCTACCTGGACGCGGACCTCAACAGCATCAACAAGAACGGCACCATCGTCCAGCTCTGGGACTTCATCGCCGGTGCCAAGAACCAGTGGTGGGGCGGCACCGTCAACCCCGAGGGTTACGTCCGCTTCCAGAGCCCGGCCAGCGGCCGCTACCTGACCGCTGAAGGCAACTCGTCGACCAACGGCACGCGGCTCCAGCTGTGGAGCTTCATCGCCGGCGGCCGCAGCCAGTGGTGGGGCGACACCCCCGCCTGATCTCGGCTGATCGCTCCGTGAAGGCCTCCTTCCCTACTCTCAAGGTAGGGAAGGAGGCCTTCACGGCTTTCTGGCGTCCACGTCGCTCAAGTGATCCTTGAGTCGGTCCCCGGCGGCGAGGGCGGTTTGTCACGGAAGTCGTGAGTGGCATTTCGGGTTCTAACCCGAATCGCCACTCACGAGGCGGCACCTGCGACCGAACCGCCGCTCCCGTAGCCATCGCTCCGTGAAGGCCTCCTTGAGGGACTCTGGGTCCCTCAAGGAGGCCTTCACGGCGTTCCACTGTGTACAAACGTGGGGTGAGAACGCGAAGGGCCCCTTCCCAACGCGGGAAGGGGCCCTTCGCGTACAGAGAGGCTCAGTCCTTCTTGGACTCACCTTCGGGCTTGTCGCCGTCGGCGTCGTCCTTCTTCGGCTCTTCGGGCTCGGCGGGCAGCAGCGCCTCCAGTGCCGCACCGGCGACCCGGCGGAACTTGCGGCCACGCCGCTCCCGCTCCAGGACGGCGACCTCGAGCTTCACCGGGTCCGAATCGCCGTTCGCGGGTGTGGGAGTGTTGTCGCGCAACGCCTTCACCGCGACACCGAGCGCCGCGCCCAGCTCCATGTCCGGCTCGAAGCTCTCCTTCAGCTTGGTGGTGAGCGTGTCGGCCTGACCGCCCATCACGACGAACTTCGGCTCGTCGAAGATCGAACCGTCGTAGGTCAACCGGTACAGCTGGTCCTCGGCGGCGGTCGCGCCGACCTCGGCGACACAGACCTCGACCTCGAACGGCTTCAGCTGCTCGGTGAAGATGCTGCCCAGCGTCGCGGCGTACGCGTTCGCCAGCGCACGCGCGCTGACGTCCCGCCGGTCGTACTGGTAACCCTTCAGATCCGCGTGCCGGATACCGGCGACACGGAGGTTCTCGAACTCGCTGTAGCGGCCGACGGCCGCGAAACCGATCCGGTCGTAGATCTCCGACACCTTGTGCAACGTCGCCGAGGGGTTCTCGGCCACGAACAGCACGCCACCGCGGTACTTGAGCACGACCACGCTCCGGCCACGCGCGATGCCCTTGCGCGCGATCTCGGAACGCTCCCGCATCAACTGCTCGGGAGAGGCGTACAACGGCATCGTCACTGTGGTGCTCCGCTCTTTCGGGCTCTCATCGGGAAGGGGACAGGGAGAAGGGCTAGCGCCCGCGCTCGGCTCGTCCGGCCACGACCGCCTCGGCCACCGCGGTCGTCTGCTCGACCGGCAACGCCACCGCACCCTGCTCCGCGGTGACGGTCACGATCGTCGGGAAGATCCGGCGCACCAGATCCGGACCGCCGGTCGCGCTGTCGTCGTCCGCCGCGTCGTACAACGCCTCCACCGCCGTCCGGATCGCGCCTTCGGCGTCCGCGTCGGGGTCGTACAGCTTCTTCAGCGAGCCCTTGGCGAACAGCGAACCCGAACCGATGGCGTGATAGCCGGCGTTCTCCTCGTAGCGCCCGCCCGTCGCGTCGTACGAGACGATGCGGCCCGCGTGCTTCGCGTCCTCGGCGTCGAGGTCGTATCCGACGAACAGCGGCAGCACGGCCAGCCCGGCCATCGCCATCTCGAGGTTGGACTTCACCAGCCCCGCGAGCTTGTTCGTCTTGCCGTCGAGCGAGAGCGAGACACCCTCGATCTTCTCGTAGTGCGCCAGTTCGACCGCGTACAGCCGCACCATCTCGATCGCCAGCCCGGCCGAGCCCGCGATGCCCACCGCCGAGTACTCGTCGGTGACGTGGACCTTCTCCATGTCGCGCGAGGCGATCAGGTTGCCCGACGTCGCCCGCCGGTCACCGGCGATCAGCACCCCGCCCGCGAACTTGACCGCGACGATCGTCGTGCCGTGCGGCGCGTCCAGCCCGCCCGCGCCCGTCGCGACCCGCCGCTCCGGGAGCAGCTCGGGCGCCTGCGCCCGAAGGAAGTCCGAGAACGACGAGGTCGCCGACGAGAAGTACGCGGCGGGCAGCGCCGACTTACCCGAGGTGTGTTCCATACGTGCTCAAAGTTCCAATCTGTGTGATCCGCCGGCTCCGCACAGGCGGCCCCGGCCCGGGGCCGCCGGAAAACGAGCTACTCGCCGCCCTTTTGCACGTACGCGCGCACGAAGTCCTCGGCGTTCTCCTCGAGCACGTCGTCGATCTCGTCGAGGATCGTGTCGACGTCCTCACCGAGCTTCTCGCGCCGCTCCTGGCCCGCCGGACCGCCGCCCTCGAACTCTTCGTCCGAGTCGCCTCCGCCGTGCTTTTCGATCTTTTCCTGAGCCATCTCGCCTCCCGGTGTGGCCGATGTTTCCTAGCCTACCCAGCGGTCCCGACATTCCGTGGGATCCGTGATCGCTTAACCCCGATGAAAGGAAATCCCGCTAGTCCGAACCGGTGAGCGCCTCCACCAGCTCCTCGGCGGTCGCGGAGTCGTCCAGCAACTTCCCCACGTGGGCCTTCGTGCCCCGCAACGGCTCCAACGTCGGGATCCGCACCAGCGATTCCCTGCCGACGTCGAAGATGACCGAATCCCACGACGCCGCGGCGATGGAGTTGGCGTACTTCTCCAGCGTGCGGCCCCGGAAATAGGCCCTGGTGTCCGAAGGCGGGGTCGTGACCGCCTCCAGCACCTCCTCCTCGGTCACCAGGCGTTTCATCGAACCCCTGGTGACGAGCCTGTTGTACAGGCCCTTGTCCAACCGGACATCCGAGTACTGCAGGTCGACCAGCCGCAACCGCGGCGCGCCCCAGGCCAGCTGGTCCCGCGCGCGGTAGCCCTCGAGCAACCGCAGCTTCGCCGGCCAGTCCAGCCTGTCCGCGCATTCCTGGGGGTCCCGTGCCAGCGCGTCGAGGATCTCGCCCCAGACCCGCAGGACCTCCTTGGAGGCCTCGTCCGCGCCGGTGCGCTCCAGGTTCGCCGACGCGATCTCGTGGTAGGCGAACTGCAGGTCCAGCCCGGTGTACTTGCGCCCGTTGGCCAGCGACACCTTCGCCTTCAGCGTGGGGTCGTGGCTGATCTGGTGCACGGCCCGCACCGGCTCGTCCAGTTTCAGGTCGTCGAACCGGATACCCGCCTCGATCAGGTCCAGCACCAGTGCCGTCGTGCCGACCTTGAGATACGTCGAGTACTCGGCCAGGTTCGCGTCGCCGATGATGACGTGGAGACGGCGGTACTTGTCCGCGTCGGCGTGCGGCTCGTCGCGGGTGTTGATGATGCCGCGTTTGAGCGTCGTCTCCAGGCCGACCTCGACCTCGATGTAGTCGGACCGCTGCGAGAGCTGGAAGCCCGCTTCCTCGCTCTGCTGCCCGACGCCGACCCGGCCGGAACCCGTGATCACCTGACGGGAGACGAAGAACGGCGTCAGTCCCCCGATCACCGCGGTGAACGGGGTCGACCGCTGCATCAGGTAGTTCTCGTGCGTGCCGTAGCTCGCGCCCTTGCCGTCGACGTTGTTCTTGTACAACTGCAGCGGGGGTTGCCCGGGGACGGTGGCCGCCTTGCGCGCCGCCTCCTCCATGACCCGTTCGCCCGCCTTGTCCCAGATGACCGCGTCACGCGCGTTCGTCACCTCGGGCGCCGAGTACTCCGGGTGAGCGTGGTCGACGTACAACCGCGCCCCGTTGGTCAGGATCACGTTCGCCGCGCCGAGGTCCTCGACGTCCGGATCGTGCCCTGGGCCGCTCGGGCCGGTCAGGTCGAACCCGCGGGCGTCGCGCAGGGGTGATTCCACCTCGTAGTCCCAGCGTGCCCGCCTCGCCCGCGGGATGTCCGCCGCGGCCGCGTAGGCGAGCACGACCTGGGTCGAGGTGAGTACCGGGTTCGCCGTCGCGTCGCCCGGCACCGCGATGCCGTACTCGACTTCGGTTCCCATGATCCGCCGCATACCCACCACCCTACGGGGTCGGAGCCGTGCGACGATGCCCCCCATGTCAGGCAGTGACGAACTCGTTGCGCTCTATGACCTCGACGGAACCGCGGTGGGAGCGGCCACGCGCTCCCGGGTCCGCGCGGAGGGGCTCTGGCACGCCGCGGGCGTGGTGTTGGTCCGTTCGAGTGACGGAGAGCGTGTCTACGTGCATCTCCGTACGGCCACCAAGGACGTCTATCCCTCCACATGGGACTGCTGGGCGGGCGGCATCGTCGCCGCGGGCGAGACGCCGGAGGAATGCGCACGCCGGGAACTGGCCGAAGAACTGGGTGTTCACGGAGTGGAACTGCGCCCGCTTTTCGTCCACGTCACCGACGACGACACGATCCGTGCCCACAACTTCGCCTTCGAAACCCGCTGGGACGGCCCTTTCGTGCATCAGCCGTCCGAAGTGGTCGAAGGACGCTGGCTGACGCTGAGCGAGTTGCGTTCGTGGCTCGACGATCCCGAGAGCCGGTTCATCCCGGACGGCCGGCTGGGCGCCCTGGAATGGTTTCGGCGACGAGACTCGCGCTAGGCCGAACGGAGGCGCTGCGCGACGATCGGCAACAACCGCTTCGCCGCGTCCGTCGCCCGCGCTTCGGTTCCGGCGGTCACGCTGAGGGCGGAGACGAGTTTCCCCTTGGCAAGCAACACCGTGCACGTCTTGTCCTCGCACCAGGCGCGCTGGACCTCGATGCCGGTCTGCTTCGCCAGGGTGAGTTTCCTGCCTTCGCAGTCCGCCTGAGTGACGACATCCGACGCGTCCCGGTCGGTGTACTCGGTGACCTGGTGTTCCAGCGTCGAGCCGCTCGGGTACGACCACGACGCCGAACGGCTCGTGCCGCGGGTCAGACCGGTCAGACAGCCGGACACCTTGCTCTCGCCGGGAACGACCTCTTCCTCGGCGACGTCCTCGTCGGTCAGCAACGCGGCCGAGACGGCCGCTGGGACGGGAGCCTGGGTCGACGACGGCGGAACCGGGTTGGCCTGCGGCTTGACCGAAGGCTGCGCGGGCTCGACCGTGGGCGTCGGTGTCGGGTCGTCGTAGTAGGTGTCGAGGTCGTTGGGACGGTCGGCGCATCCCGACAGACCGAACAGCGCGACCGTCGCCACCGCGAGTACCTGCCGATGACGCACTCTCGAGTCCTCCCCGATGTCCCGCCTGACGTTTGCCGCGAGAGTAGTCCAGCCCTTCACCGCCAGCCGAGGCAGGACCTGTGCCGCCAGTACGCGGACGGCTCCTCGGCGAGCGTGGCGAGTTCCGCGAGTTCGTCGGCGGTCGGCTTCACCTTCGCGGCAACGAGATTCTCCCGCAGCTGCGCCGTACTCGACGGGCCGATGACCGCGACCGGCCGCCAGTCCTGCGCGAGCACCGCCGCGATGGCCACCGCGTCCGGTCCCGTCCCGTGCTCCCGCGCGATCCGCGCGAGCGGTGACGGCGGCTCGACCACGAGCCGTCCGTTCGCGACGGTTTCCTTGACCAGCACCCGTTTCCCGGCGGCGTGCGCTTCCGCGAGCGCCGGGCCGACGGAGGGTTCGAGCAGGTTCCACGTCGACTGCACGGCGCTGAACACCGGCGTTCCGGCCACTTCCAGCTCGAACGCCCGCCGCACCGCGTCCGCCTGGGCGGGCCCGGATGTGGAGAAGCCCACCGGGACACCACCGGCGGCGAGTTCGGCGAGCGCGCCGATCAGCCGGTCGTCGGTGAACAGTGGACTGTCCACAGTGAGCGAGTGGACCTGGTAGAGCGAGACCGCCTTCCCCAGCAGGTCAACGGTTTCCGCCCACTGCCCGGCGAACCGCGCCGCGGTGTGCTCCTTGACCTCGTGCACCGGCGCGTCGAGCTTCCACTCCCCCACGTAGCGGTAGCCCCATTTGCTCGACACCGTCACGTCCGCGTGCCCGCGGTCGGCGAGCCAGCCGGCCAGGAACTCCTCCGAAGAACCATACGAACGGGCGACGTCGATCCAGCGGACACCGGCGCCGTACGCGTCGTCCAGCACCGCGTAGGTCGCCGCGCGCATCGCCTCGAACTCGCGTCCCGGCGGCAACACCTCGGCCCGGCCGAGGTTGATGTAGGCGGGCCTGCCGAGTGCCGCCAGCCCGACGGCGATCCGGTCGCCGACGGGGATTTCCGTGTCCGTCACCGGGCTCCTTCGTTCTTGTGGCGGAGGATCGCGAGCCACTGGCTCGAATTCTGCGCCTGCCGGTGCAGCTTTTCGAGGCGGGCCGCCGGGGCCCGAACGTAACCCTTGCCGAACACCGGCGCGATCTGACGGAGGCTGGCGCCCTCCTCCCGCGCGGCGAGCAGTGCCCAGTCGGAGGCGTCGGCGCAAGCCGCGGAGGCGCGGCGCAACTCGCCCAGCAGCTCGATCAGTTCGGGCGCGCTCACCTCGCCCGCCCGGACGGCGGCGGCCGTGGTTTCCAGCCAGGCCAGGACATCGGCTTCGGTGATCGGCGCTCGCGGGCGCCCGGAGGATTCGCTCACGGCCCGGAAGTATAGGTCGTTATACGGCCGATCCGGCCGAGCGCCACGCGGGAGGCGTCGGACACAACGTCCGAAAACCGCTGGAGCGCAAGGGGGATGCCGGGATTCACTGGGCGCGGACTTGCGGAATCAGGAGAAGGACAATTGGGACGTTTCAGTATCGCGATCCGGTTCGCGGCGCTCGCGATCGTATGGGGTGCGAGTTTTCTGTTCATCAAGGTCGGCCTCACCGGCCTGTCGCCCGCTCAGGTGGCGCTCTCCCGCGTCTGCCTCGGCGCCGTGGCGTTGATAGCCATCGCCGCCTGGCGTCGTAAGCCACTCCCCCGCGATCCGGCCCTCTGGGGCCACCTCGCGGTCGTCTCCGTGCTGCTGTGCGTCATCCCGTTCCTGTTGTTCTCCTGGGCCGAGCAGTACATCTCCTCCGGGCTCGCCAGCATCTTCAACGCGACGACCCCGCTGATCACCATGCTCATCGCCGCCGCGGCCCTGCCGTCGGAACGGTTCACGAAGGCCCGCACGACCGGGCTGATCCTCGGATTCCTGGGAGTGCTCACCATCGTCGGGGTCTGGCAAGGGATCGACATCTCCCACGAGCTGACCGCGCAGCTGGCCTGCCTGGGCGCGACGACCTGCTACGGGATCTCGTTCGTCTACGTGCGACGGTTCATCTCCTGGCGGAACCTCGACGCGCCGACCATCGCGCTCGGGCAGGTCTGCTGCGGCGCCGTCGTGATGCTGGCGCTGGCGCCGTTCATCGCGACGACGCCGGTACGCCTCGACACGCCGATCGTGCTCAGCATGATCGCGCTCGGGGCGCTCGGCACCGGACTGGCGTACGCCTGGAACGCGTCGATCATCGCGGCGTGGGGCGCGTCGAACGCTTCGGCAGTGACCTACCTCACACCCGTCGTGGGTGTCCTGCTCGGTGTTCTCGTGCTCGACGAACCCCTGGCGTGGAACCAGCCCGTCGGCGCGCTGCTCGTCGTCCTCGGCATTCTGGCCGCGCACGGGCGGCTGAGCCTGCGCAAGAAGGTCGAAGAAGCCGTAGCCGTGTGACGCGAAGGGGCCCTTCACCGCAACGTATGCGGCGAAGGGCCCCTTCGGCTCGTGCTACAGGTACTGACCGGTGTTCGTGGCGGTGTCTATCGCCCGCCCCGAATCCTGGTTCTTGCCGGTGACGAGCGTGCGGATGTAGACGATCCGCTCGCCCTTCTTGCCGGAGATCCGGGCCCAGTCGTCCGGGTTGGTGGTGTTGGGCAGGTCCTCGTTCTCCGCGAACTCGTCGACGATCGCGTCCAGCAGATGCTGCACGCGCAGGCCGGGCTGCTTGGTCTCCAGCACCGACTTGATGGCCGACTTCTTCGCCCGGTCCACGATGTTCTGGATCATCGCGCCCGAGTTGAAGTCACGGAAGTACAGGACTTCCTTGTCACCGTTGGCGTAGGTGACCTCGAGGAACCGGTTCTCGTCCGTCTCTTCGTACATCCGCTCGACGGTGTGCTGGATCATCGCGTCGAAGGTCGCCTTCACGTCCCCGCCGAACTCGGCGAGGTCGTCCGCGTGGATCGGGAGACCGTCGGAGAGGTACTTGGAGAAGATGTCCTTCGCGCCTTCGGCGTCCGGACGCTCGATCTTGATCTTGACGTCGAGCCGGCCCGGCCGCAGGATCGCCGGGTCGATCATGTCCTCGCGGTTGGAGGCGCCGATGACGATGACGTTCTCCAGGCCCTCGACACCGTCGATCTCCGAAAGCAGCTGCGGGACGATCGTGGTCTCCACGTCGGAGGACACGCCCGAACCGCGGGTGCGGAAGATCGAGTCCATCTCGTCGAAGAACACGATCACCGGGGTGCCTTCGGAGGCCTTTTCCCGAGCCCGCTGGAAGATCAGGCGGATATGCCGCTCGGTCTCCCCGACGAACTTGTTCAGCAGTTCCGGACCCTTGATGTTCAGGAAGTAGGACTTCCCGTCCGCCGAGTCGCCGCGGGCTTCCGCGACCTTCTTGGCGAGCGAGTTGGCCACCGCCTTGGCGATGAGGGTCTTTCCGCAGCCAGGAGGCCCGTAGAGCAGCACGCCCTTCGGCGGACGCAGCTGGTACTCCTGGTACAGATCCGCGTGCAGGAACGGAAGCTCGACGGCGTCGCGGATCTGCTCGATCTGCCGGGTGAGGCCACCGATGTCCTCGTAGCGGACGTCGGGCACCTCCTCCAGCACGAGATCCTCGACCTCCGCCTTCGGCACGCGCTCGTAGGCGTAACCGGCCTTCGAGTCCACCAGCAGGGAATCGCCCGGCTTGAGGGGCTGTTCGGCCAACGGGTCGGAGAGCAGGACGACCCGCTCCTCGTCCGCGTGACCGACCACGAGCGCACGGGGGCTGCCGCCCTCGACGTCCGGGGCCAGCACCTCGCGCAGCGCGCAGACCTCGCCGATCCGCTCGAAGTCACCGCCTTCGACGACGGTGAGCGCCTCGTTGAGCCGCAACGCCTGTCCGCGCTGCAGCGACGAGACCTCGACCGCGGGTGAGACCGAAACCCGCATCTTGCGGCCCGCGGTGAACACGTCCACCGTGTTGTCCTCGTACGCGGTCACGAACACGCCGTAACCGCTCGGAGGCTGGGCCAGCCTGTCGACCTCCTCCCGCAACGCGAGCAACTGGCCACGCGCCTCGCGGAGCGTCTCGACCAGTTTCGTGTTGCGTTCCGTGAGTTGGCTCACGCGTTCCGACGCCTCGGCGAGTCGCTGCTCCAGCACTCGGTTCTGACGTGGGGAATCGGTGAGCTTCCGGCGCAGCAGGGCGACTTCCTCCTCGAGGAAGCGGATTTGACGTGCCTGCTCGTCGGACGTGGTTCCAGCTCCGGTCGTTTCTGAAGGGTCGGCCTCCTCGCGCCGACCTCCGGGAAGGTCATGATGCATCGGGCACCTCCTCGGAGTGCTTTTCATTCCACGGTACCGGCGATCACCGACAATAAAAGGCCTTTCCGCATCACAAGATCGGCGCGTCGCGTTCCGGACGACCCGCCAGCACGTACCTTCGCGACGCGCAAGGGGCCATCCCGGTGCCGGGTCCGGCGCACTCATGGTCACAATCCGTCCACCTGGCCTGACCTGCGACGGAATACCCGGCTCCGTCCGGGTGCAAACGGGTTTCCGGTCTCAGTTCGGCCCTAATCGAGCGGCGATCCGGCTCGATGGCTAGCATCGGGCGACGTTCGCCGGGGAGGCGGACCCGCAGGTCATGTTGAGCATTTTCGCAGAACAGCTAGGGGGCACCAGCCATGACATACCCGCCGCAGCAGCCCGGCGGCTACGGACAGGATCCGTACGGCCAGCAGGGCGGGTACCCGCAGAGCGGCCCCCAGCCGCAACAGGGATACCCCGGCGCCGGCCAGTACGGACAACAGGACCCGTACGGCCAGCAGCAAGGTGGTTACCCGCAGAGCGGTCCTCAGCCCCAGCAGGGATACCCCGGTGGCACGCAGCAGTTCGGCCAGCCGGATCCGTATGGGCAGCAGGGCGGCTTCAACGCGTACCCGCAGGAAGGCGGTTACGGCGGCGGAGAGCCACCCAAGAAAAAGAAGACCGGCCTGATCGTCGGCATCGCGATCGGCGCGGTCGTGCTGGTCGGTGGCGGTGTCACCGCACTGGTCATCGCGCTGAACTCCGGCGACGACAACCCGGTCGCCGCGCCGCCCTCCAGCAGCGCCGCACCGTCGGAGACCCCGTCCTCGTCGCAGAAGCCGAGCTCGACGCGCACCAGGTCCAGCTCGCCGAGCACGTCGTCGACCAAGAGCTCCGGTCCGGCGCCGGGTGGCAAGGCCACGCCGCAGGAGGTCTTCGAAGGCGCCGCGACTTCGTATAGCGCGGGTGACAAGAAGACGTTCCTCGACCTGATCTGCCGTAGCGAGAACACCAAGGACGAGGGCAAGCCGCTCGACCCGATCAAGCTCGAGATCATCGAGCCCGCCAAGGAAAGCGGCGACCGGGCGACCGGACGTTACCGCGCCACCCAGGGCACCAAGACCGCGGAAGGCACCATCACCGCGGCCAAGGAATCGGACCTGTGGTGCCTCAAGGACATCAAGGCCGACAAGAAGTGACCTACCCGTGACGGTGAGCCACAAGCTGACCGCCGTCGCGGTGGTTTGCGGCGCGGTCGTGGCCGGGGTCGTGGTGGGGCTGCTGCTGGTGGCCCCGTCCGGCTCCGACCCGGCCGCGTCGAGCAGTGTCACGCCCGAGCCGCGGCCGGGTTCGTCCCGGCCGGTGCCGGTGGATCCGGACGTGGCCGCGGTCGAGGTCGTCGGCAAGGCGATCGCCGCGGCCATCGTCAACCACGACGCGACCGCGTTCGGGAAGCTGACCTGTGTCCAGCAGTCCTCGGCCGATCTGGCCGAACTCGGCCGGAAGTGGGCCGCCGCGGGGAAGGTCACCGCGACCGTCCCCGATCCGCCGTCGGTCAGCGGCGACTCCGCCTCGGTGACCGTTCACGTCGAGGGTGCGGGCGGGCAGAAGGACACGCCTTTCCCGCTGAAGAAACGCGACGGCAAGTGGTGCGTGCCGTAGGCATCGGCCCGCGATCCGTGAAGGACCCCTTCCTCGCGCCTAGTGTCCTGCGTCAGAAGTTCGTGCCTTAAGTCCGTATCGGTGTCCAGTCGTGATGCGTGTGGGCTGGGTCGTGAGTGATAAAGAGCGTTCTAACGCGTTTTATCACTCACGACCCTTTCGACAAATCGGGCATGTAGACATCAATCAGACATTCAGCCGGCGAAGAGCGTCCCTGCGGGCATTCACGGCACATCCCCCTCATCGCATGTGACGATGGGCGCTTTACCCTCGCCCCATGCGGTGAAAGGCCCCTTCAGCCACCCCGAGGCCAGAAGAACCCAAGACACGACTGGTGTCCTTTGTGGACATAATCCGGTCGAGCCTCCTGCCAACCGCCCCGTTCGAAGATCCGGTCCGAATCACCAAGAGTGGCATCGACCAGCGCTCATACGACTTCGCCGGTGCCCTGCGCCAGGTGCCGGGAAAGGGTCCTTCAGGCGAGCACGGCCACCAGTATCGATCAGCCCTTGCCGGAGCGCCGGTGGACCCGGGGCGACACGGTCCCGTCCGCCAGACGGCGCGCCGTCAGCAGGAACGCGGTGTGCGCGACCATCCGGTGGTCCGGCCGCACCGCGAGGCTCACGACGTGCCACGGCCGCATGAGGGTCTCCCACGACTCCGGTTCGGTCCAGCATTGCTGATCCCGCAGGGCTTCCGTGATCCGCGAAAGTTGTGTGACCGTCGCCACATAGACCGTGAGCACGCCGCCGGGCACGAGATGCGCGGCGACCGTCTCCAGCTGGTCCCAAGGCGCCAGCATGTCGAGGACGACGCGGTCGACCTCGCCGGTGTGCGTCGACAGGTCCGCGACCGTCAGCGACCAGTTGTCCGGCTTGTGGCCGAAGAACGTCTCCACGTTCCGCTCGGCGTGTTCGGCGTGGTCGTCCCGGATCTCGTAGGACTGCACGGTGCCTTCCGAACCGACCGCACGCAGCAGCGAGCAGGTCAGCGCGCCGGAACCGGCACCGGCCTCGAGCACCCGCGCCCCCGGGAAGATGTCGCCCCACATCACGATCTGCGCGGCGTCCTTCGGGTAGATCACCTGCGCGCCACGCGGCATCGACAACACGTAGTCGGGCAGCAGCGGGCGCAGCGCCAGATAGTGGCTGCCGCCGGCCGAAGTGACGACCGAACCCTCCTGCGCACCGATCACGTCGTCGTGCGCCAGCGCGCCGCGGTGGGTGTGATACTGCTGTCCCTCGGCGAGCACCATGGTGTAGTGCCGCCCTTTGGAGTCGGTCAGCTGAACCCGGTCACCAACACGAAACGGCCCACGGACCGACACTGAACCTCCATACGCGCGAATGATCGACGACCGATCCTCGCAGGTGGCCGTACCGCGCTACGCCGGGGGTCGGCTCCGGGTCATCGCGGCGCGCAGGTCTTCCCGCCGCAGCACCCCCGCGGGCCTGCCTTCGTCGTCCACGACGAGGAACTGCCACGCGGCGGTTTCCCTGACCCGCTCGGCGATCTCCTCCCCCGACTCCGAGGAGAGCAGCACGGTGTCGGCGCGGATCGGCTCCGCGGCCATCTCCGCGGGCGCGTGCGGCGACGTCCCGGCCAGTTGTGCGGCGGCCGTCTCGTCGAGCAGCCCGGCGGCGACGCCGTCGGCGCGCACCAGGACCACCCCACGGCCCGCCGAAGCGGCCAGCGCGTCCGAGACGGGGCTTTCCGCGGGAAGCTGGAGAACGGGCCGGATGAGTTCGCTCAGCCGTACGCCTTCCGGCCAGCCTCGGCGTGTTTCGGCGGCGAGTTCGCTTCGCGCGCCGAGGATCACGAACCACGCGGTCACGACGCAGACACCGAGGCGGAGCCAACGGTCCTCGCTGCCCGCCGCCAACCCCCACAGCGCCCAGACGACCAGGCCCGCCGCGACGACACCGCCGCCGACGACCGCCGCGCGCGTGCCCTTCTCGCGGCGTCCCGTGGCGGCCCAGACCCCGGCGCGGACCAGCCGTCCGCCGTCGAGCGGAAGTCCGGGAAGGAGGTTGAAGATCCCGACGGCGAAGTTCGCGACGGCGCATTCGGCGATGAGCAGCCAGGCGGCGCTCTCCGGCGGGACGGCGAACATCAGCAGTCCGCAGAATCCGCCGAGCAGCAACGAAACCACCGGTCCCGCGGCGGCGACGAGCCCTTCCTGCCGAGGCTGGCGGGGAGTCCTGGCGACCTCGGAGAGGCCGCCGAGCAGGAACAACCGCAGGCGCCGGACCGGGATGCCGAGGCGCAGCGCGACCAGGCAGTGCCCGAGTTCGTGCGCGAGCACCGACAGTCCGAGAAGGACCGCGAACGCGGCGGCCAGCAGCCAGGAGGTCAGCGTGGTGACGCCGGGCAGGATCCGGCCGACCAGCGGCGTGTAGAGCACCACGATGATCAGGGAGCCGATCCACCACGAAGGGGCCAGCAGCACGGGGATCCCGGAGACCCGGAACAGCAGGAGCCCACCCTCTGGTGCCACGCCTCGTCGAGGCGGGCCCTGCTCACCCGTCACCGCCATGTGTCGAAGCGTAGATGCCCAGGTGTGGGGTGCCGGTAACCCGCCCTTCCCGTCCGGGTGGTGTCGGTCATGCCACTCCGGTCCGTCGCGGTCCCGAAACTGTCGGTACCCGGCGATACGCTTCCCCCATGCCCGACACCGACACGGTCACCGCCGATCCGCCGCCCGGCGCCGAAGTCCCGCGCCGTCGGCCGGCCCTGTCCCCGTCGCGTGCCAGCGACTTCAAGCAGTGTCCGCTGCTCTACCGCTTCCGCGCGGTCGACAGACTGCCCGAGATCCCGACCAAGGCCCAGCTGCGCGGCACGCTGGTGCATTCCGTGCTGGAGCGCCTGTTCTCCCTTCCGCAGGCCGATCGCACGCCGCCGCAGGCCAAGGAGCTGCTCGCGCCGGCGTGGGAGGAGCTGTCTTCGGAGCGTCCGGAGTGGATCGAGCTGTTCGATCAGGAGGATCCCGAGGCCGTGACGTCGTGGCTCGCGTCGGCCGAGCAGCTCGTCGACACCTACTTCGGCCTGGAGGATCCGCGCCGCCTGGAGCCGGAAGCGTGTGAGCTGCACGTCGAGATCGAACTGGGATCCGGAGTGCTGCTCCGGGGCTACGTCGACCGGCTGGACGTGGCGCCGACCGGTGAGATCCGCGTCGTCGACTACAAGACCGGTGCCGCGCCCCGCGAGATCGGCGAGGCCAAGGCGATGTTCCAGATGAAGTTCTACGCCGTGGTCCTCTGGCGGCTTCGCGGTGTCGTGCCGCGCCAGCTGAAACTGATGTACCTCACCGACGGGCAGTCCCTGGCCTACACACCCGACGAGGGCGAGCTGATCCGCTTCGAGCGCACGCTGGAGGCGATCTGGCAGGCGATCCTCAAAGCGGGCAAGACCGGCGACTTCCGACCGAATCCGAGCAAACTCTGCGCGTGGTGCGATCACCAGGCCCTCTGCCCGCAGTACGGCGGCACTCCCCCGCCGTACCCGGGCTGGCCGGAGCCGGATCCCGGCGAGGAGTCCGTATTGGACCGTGCGGATTAGGGTGCTTATGTGACAGACGCTTTTTACGTGCCGTCAGGTGACGGCGTCTTCCTTCCGACCCCGCACACCGCCGGCCCGTGGACCCCGGACGCGCAGCACTTCGGGCCGCCCTCGGCGTTGCTGGTCCGCGCGCTCGAAGAGGTCGAGGCGCCCCACGCGAGTCAGCTGGCCCGGGTGACGGTCGAGATCCTCGGGCCCGCGCCGCTGAAGGAGCTGTCGGTACGGGCCCGGGTGGAACGGCCGGGCCGATCGGTCGAGTGGCTGACGGCCGAGCTCTCCCACGGCGAGCGGGTCGTCGCCCGTGCTTCGGCGTGGCGCATCGCGACGTCGGACACCACCGCGGTGGCCACGGCGGATGCTCCCGCGCTGCCGTCGCCGGACGGGCTGCCCGCGTCGAACTGGCCCGAGGGCTGGCTCGGCGGGTACCTGCAGGCCGTCGAGTGGCGCAGCGTCAAGGGTGCGCTGGACGAACCCGGCCCCGCGACCGTCTGGGGCAGGCAGCGCGTCGCGCTCGTGGACGGGGAGAAGCCGAGCCCGCTGCAGCGGTTGTTCGTGCTGGCGGATTCCGGCAACGGGATCTCGAACTTCCTGGACCCGCGGGAGTGGTGGTTCATCAACTCCGAGCTGACCGTGCACCTCCGCCGTCCGCCCCTCGGCGACTGGATCGGCGTCGACGCGGCCACCCTGGTCGGCCCGAACGGGATCGGCACGGCGACGACGACGCTGCACGACACGTCGGGCCCGATCGCCTCCGGGGCGCAGGCCTTGCTGGTGCGACCGCGACAGGCGGGCTGATAGACGCGCTTTCTCGGCGGGTTTCCAATAGCCTTCCCGGAACAACAGACACAGGGAGCGCTTCGGCATGCAGATCACCTCGGTGGTCAACCAGAAAGGCGGGGTCGGCAAGACCTCACTCAGCGTGGGCGCGGCGGCCGCACTGGCCGAACGCGGCCGCCGGGTGCTGCTGATCGACCTCGACCCACAGGGCCACGCGACCACTGAACTCCTCGGCCTGGACGAGGTGGCACCGGACATGCCCAGCCTCGCGAAAGCCCTGACCAAGGTGTGGAAGGGCCCGATCGAGGAACTCGTCGTCCGGCATCCGCGCAGCAATCTCGGGCGGGGCGGCGCGTTCGACGTCATCCCGACCTCGCCGGGGATGTTCGACCTGATCCGGCGGCTGGACCAGTTCCGGGTGCCCGGCTGGCAACTGGCCAGGGTCATCCAGTTCGCCAACTACGACCACATCATCATCGACTGCCCGCCCGCGCTCGACGTGCTGACCAACAACGCGCTCGCCGCTTCGCACGGGATCCTCGTGCCGGTGCAGCCGGACCGGACGAGCATCCGCGCGCTGCGCCTGCTTTCGGACCAGGTGCGTTACGTCGAACAGACCGTCGGCCGTCCGCCGATCGCCTACTACGGTCTCGTGCCGGGGCTGTACCGCCGCCCGATCTCGCATTACGCGGCCGCGGCGTTGCAGGAGCTGTACGCGTTCGGGATCCCGATGCTGTCGCACGTCCCGCTCGGCGTCGTGATGAACGAGGCCGCCGCGCACGGCGTTCCGGTGACGACGTACGCGCCGGAAACGCTGCAGGCACTGTCGTTCCGGGAGATCGCGGAGACGCTCGACGGCTACCTGCGGAATCATCCGGCCGCGGCGATCGTGCCCGCGGACGAGGAGTTCGTCTTCGAGGACTTCATCACCGAGGTCTCGGTGACTCGCAGCGCCAAGGACAACGGGGCGCGCAAGAAGCTCTACGACCTGATGCCCAAGAAGCCCAACCGGCCCCGCTAGCCAATGCCATGAAGGGTCCTTTCCTTGCAAATTTTGCAAGGAAAGGACCCTTCATGGCGTCTGGAGCGGGGTCAGAGGCGGCAGGCCCGGATGTCCGAAGCGAGGACCGCCTTGGCGCCGGTCTCGGCGAGCTCGTCCATGATCCGGTTGACCTCCTTGCGCGGCACCATCGCCCGCACGGCCACCCAGTCCGCGTCGGCCAGCGGCGCGACGGTCGGCGACTCGAGACCCGGCGTGATCGCGATGGCCGCGTCGAGCAGCGACCGCGGGCAGTCGTAGTCCAGCATCATGTAGTGCTGGGCGAAGACGACACCCTGCAGCCGCGCCTTCAGCTGATCCTTGGGCCGGGTGTGCTCGGTGCCCGCCCGCTGCAGCAGCACCGCCTCCGACACGCAGATCGGGTCCCCGAAGGCCACGAGGTTGTGCTGGCGCAACGAACGTCCCGACTCGACGACGTCCGCGATGGCGTCGGCCACGCCGAGCTGGATCGAGATCTCGACGGCGCCGTCGAGGCGGATGACCTCCGCCTCCACCCCGTGCTGCTTCAGGTTCTCGCGCACGAGCCGCGGGTACGACGTCGCGAGCCGCTTGCCCTGCAGGTCTTCGGCCCGCCACTCCCGGCCCGCCGGCGCGGCGTACCGGAAGGTGGAACCGCCGAAGCCGAGGCCGAGGATCTCCTCGACCGGGGCGCCGGAGTCGAGCGCGAGGTCGCGGCCGGTGATGCCGAGGTCCAGTTCGCCGGATCCGACGTAGATCGCGATGTCCTTGGGACGCAGGAAGAAGAACTCGACCTCGTTGACCGTGTCGAGCACGGTCAGGTCGCGGGCCTCATGTCGCTTGCGGTAGCCGGCCTCTCCGAGCATCTCCGACGCGGCGGCGGCGAGGGCTCCCTTGTTCGGCACGGCGACACGCAGCATTGCTTCTCCTTGGTTCTCCGGACGCGAACGCGTCACAGGTACCGGTACACGTCCTCTGTCGACAGTCCTCGGCCGAGCATGAGCACCTGTACGCGGTACAGCAGCTGTGAAATCTCCTCGGAGAGCCTGTCGTCGGATTCGTGCTCGGCGGCGATCCACACCTCGCCCGCCTCTTCGAGCACCTTCTTGCCCTGCGCGTGCACTCCCGCGTCCAGCGCGGCGACGGTGCCGGAACCGTCAGGGCGCGTGCGGGCGCGCTCGGCAAGCTCGGCGAACAGCTCATCGAAGGTCTTCACGGTCTGGAGATCCTTCCATCCGCGCCCGCGTCGCGCTGCCCCGGGCCGGTGTGTTGCCGCTCGCGTCACACTTCAGAACAGCGCGGCGCCGCCCCGTTCGAAGTCGAGCAGGTGCCGTTTCCGTTCGACGCCACCGCCGTAACCGGTGAGATCGCCGTTCGACCCGATCACGCGATGGCAGGGCACGATGATGCTGATGGGGTTCTTCCCGTTCGCGAGGCCGACCGCGCGCGACGCGGTGGGCCTGCCCAAACGGTCGGCGAGCTGACCGTAGGAAACCGTCTCGCCATATGGGATCCCGAGCAGGCCTTCCCAGACCATCCGCTGGAATTCGGTGCCGCCGAAGCTCAGCGAAAGATCGAATTCCTTCCGCTGTCCGGCGAAGTACTCCTTCAGCTGCTTCTCGGTGTCGACGAAGATCGGCGCGCCCGGGTCCGGGTGGCCGAAGCTCTCCTCGGCCGGACGGTGCCGCTGCTGGACCATGTAGACCCCGCAGAGGCTTTCGCCGTCCGCGACCAGGGTCAGCTTGTCGTAGGGGCTGTCGATGACGGTGTGCGTGCGCATGGCGTTCCTCGGAGTCAGGCGGCGGGCAGCTTGTTGATCGGGTGATCTCCGGTCGCCCAAAGGTGCTGGACGGCATAGGCGCGCCACGGGCGCCAGCGTTCCGCGTGCGCGGCGAACGCCGCCGGGCCGAGTCCGAACCCCTTCGCGGCGACTTTGACGCCGAGGTCGGTCGACAGGAAGGCGTCGGGGTCGCCGAGCGAGCGCATCGCGATGCTCTCGACGGTCCACGGGCCGAAGCCGGGCAACGCGTGCAACCGCTCGCGGGCCGACTGCCAGTCACTTCCCGCGCCGAGGTCGAGTCCGCCGTCGTTCAGTTCGGCGACGAGGCCGAGCAGGGTCCGCTTGCGGCTCTGCGGCATCGCGAGGCTTTCCGGATCGATTTCCGCCAGCGCGGCGGCGTCCGGGAAGACGTGGGTGAGGCCGCCGTCCGGATCGTCGACGGGCTCACCGTGCGCGAGCACCAGCCGGGCGGCGTGGGTTCGCGCGGCCGCGGTGGACACCTGCTGCCCGAGGACCGCCCGGACGGCGAACTCGTCACCGTCGACCGTCCTCGGCACCCGCCTGCCGGGCGCGGCGGCCACGAGCGGGCCGAGCAGCGGGTCCGCGGACAACGCTTCGTCGACCGCGGCCGGGTCGGCGTCGAGGTCGAGCAGACGGCGGCAGCGGCTGATCGCGGTCGACAGATCCCGCAGATCCGACAACGTGAGCCGGCAGCCGATGTACCCGTCTTCCGGCTTGAGCGCGACGATGGCCGCGCCGTGCGGGAGCCGCAGCGTGCGGCGGTACGCGCCGTCGCGCCATTCCTCGACACCGGGGACGCCGGTCGCGACGAGATGCCCGAAGAGGTTGTCCGGGAACAGCGGCTTCCGGTACGGCAGGCGCAGGTTGAGTGTCCCGGGCGCGGTCGCCGGCGCGGTGCGGACGCGGGCCCGCAGTTCCGTCGGGGACAGGGCGAAGACCTCGCGGACGGTGTCGTTGAAGGTCCGGACGCTGCCGAACCCCGCGGCGAGGGCGACGTCGATCATCGACAGGCCGGTCGTCTCGATCAGCAGCCGCGCCGTCTGCGCCCGTTGCGCACGGGCGAGGCTGAGCGGGCCCGCGCCGAGTTCGGCGCGCACGTGCCGCTCCACCTGCCGGACGCTGTAGCCGAGCCGGGCGGCCAGCCCGCTCACGCCGTCGGTGTCGACGACGCCGTCGGCGATCAGCCGCATCGCCCTGGCCACCAGGTCCGCGCGCTCGTTCCACTGCGGCGACCCGGGGCTCGCGTCCGGGCGGCACCGTTTGCAGGCACGGAACCCGGCCTCCTGCGCGGCCGCCGCGCTCGGGTAGAACGACATGTTCTCCGGCTTGGGCGGGACGACCGGACAGCTCGCCCGGCAGTAGATCCGCGTCGTCAGGACGGCGGTGAAGAACCAGCCGTCGAACCGGGCGTCCTTCGCCTGGACCGCCCGGACGCAGCGTTCGAAATCCTCATGCACCAGGCCAGCATCACCGACCGCACCGGGTGCGGTCTAGCGGAAATGCGACATGGCGGTCAGGGCAGGAGCGCGGTCAGCGCCGGCACGTCGAGCCCGACCAGCGACGAACGGAACACCCGCCGCTCTCCCGGTTCGACGTCGACGTCGTTCGGGATCACCACCACCGTGCAGCCCGCGGCGGCCGCGGAAGCCGCGCCGGGCGGTGAATCCTCGATCGCCACGCACCGGGAAGCCGGGACTCCCAGCAACTCCGTGGCCAGCTGATACGGCCTCGCGTGCGGCTTGTTCAGACCATCGACCTCGTCACCGCAGACCGTGGCGGCGAAGTAGTCGCGGCCGATGGTGTTGAGCGCGAGTTCGGTCAGCGACCGTTCGGTGGAGGTGACCAGCGCCATCGGGACACCGTTGGCGCGCAACAGTTCGAGCAGCTCCTGCGCGCCGGGGCGCCACGGGAGGGGACCGTCGAAGAGGTTTGCCGTGCGGCGGCGGATCCACTCCCCCATCTCCGCGATCGACTCGGGTGTCACGGGCCTGGCGCACACTTCGAGGAGGAACGTGGCCGTGTCGTCCATATTGGACCCGACGAGACTCAGGCGCTGTTCCTCGGTCAGGCTGCCGCCGAGGCTTTCGACGGCCTCGTAGAGCGCGACGTCCCACAGCTTCTCCGAGTCGACCAGCGTGCCGTCCATGTCCCACAGCACGGCGGCGAGTCCGTCCGGTGTGGACGGTTCGGTCACGGCTCCCCCTCACGTTCGGTCAGGCCTTCCGGAGCCCACGGTAGCCGAGACGGATTCACGTCGACGGCCAGGTAGGCGCCCGAAATGTCGCATTGCGTCGGCTCCGCGCGGTTCGCGCCCGCGAAACGCCACCGGACATGCCCAACGGCGCACGGCCGCCTGGTCGTAGGCTGGTCCGGTGAGTGAGCCCGTCGACGAGACCCAGCGGCCCGGCCGCGACCACCCGGATGACACCAAGCCGATCATGATCGTCGCCTTCGAAGGATGGAACGACGCAGGTGACGCGGCCAGCCGGGCGGTCGAGCATCTCCAGCTCAACTGGGATGCGACCCCACTGAGCGAGCTGAGTCCTGACGAGTACTACGACTTCCAGGTCAGCAGACCGACCGTGCGCATGGTGGACGGCGTCACCCGGCGGGTCGACTGGCCGACCACGCGGCTCTCGGTGTGCCGCCCGGAGGGCTTCAGCCGGGACATCGTGCTGGTGCAGGGGCCCGAGCCGAACATGCGCTGGCGCGCCTTCTGCGCCGAACTGCTGGAGCACATCCAGCAGCTGGAGGTCTCCACCGTCGTCACCCTCGGCGCGCTACTGGCCGACACCGCGCACACCCGGCCCGTCCCGGTCACCGGGACGGCGTACGACAAGGACACCGCTTCGCAGTTCGGGCTGGAGCTGAACAACTACCAGGGGCCGACCGGCATCGTCGGAGTCCTGCAGGACTACTGCGTGCAGGCGGGGGTCCCGGCGGTCTCGATCTGGGCGGCCGTGCCGCACTACGTCTCGCATCCGCCATCGCCCAAGGCCACGCTGGCGCTGCTGCACAAACTCGAGGACGTCCTCGACGTCGAGATCCCGCTCGGCGCCCTTCCCGAGCAGGCGGAGGAGTGGCAGCGGACGGTCACCGAGATGGCCGAGGAGGACGAGGAGATCAGCGAGTACGTCCGGGGGCTCGAGGAGCGCGGCGACGCGGAGACCGAGTTCACGCTGGACGACGTCAGCGGGGACAAGATCGCGGCCGAGTTCGAGCGGTACCTGCGGCGTCGCCGTCCCGGCCAGGACGGTCCCGGACGGGGCTGATCGCGTCCCTTCAAGCGCTATGAACGGTCCGTTCCTTGCAAATTTTGCAAGGAACGGACCGTTCATAGCATTCGGCAGGGGGTCAGAAGATGCGCCGCAGCGGGATCGGCCCCCGCGCCCGCTTCCGCCACTCACGCGGATAGCCGAGCGAGACCTCTTCGAAGCGCACGCCGTCAGCCTCCGTGGAGCGCGGGATGTGCAGATGCCCGTAGACGGCGACCTCGGCACGGAAACGCAGGTGCCAGTCCTCGGTCTCGGTCGTCCCGCACCACAGCGCGAACTCCGGGTAGTACAGCGGTTCGGTCGGGTGGCGGTGCAGCGGCCAGTGCGACATGAGGATCGTCCCGTGGTCCTCGGGGATCGCCTCCAGCCGCTCCGTGCTGATCTTCACCCGGTCGGCGCACCACGCCTGCCTGCTGGGATACGGATCGGGGTGCAGGAAGAACTCGTCCGTGCACAGCACGCCCGCCTCGCGCGCCTGCTCGATGGCCGCCAGCATCGGCAGCCCGTCGGCCAGCGGGGTCCGCCAGCTGTAGTCGTACAGGACGAACAGCGGCGCGATCGTCAGCGGCTTCTCCTGGTGTTCCCACACCGGATACGGGTCCTCCGGGGTGAGGACGTCGATCTCGCGGCAGCGTTCCACCAGATGCTCGTAGCGCGCCTGCCCGCGCAGCTGACATTCATCCTTCTGGGTGGTCCACAGCTCGTGGTTGCCGGGTACCCAGACGACCTTCGCGAAACGTTCACGCAAGGTCTTGAGCACCCCGATCACGGATTCGGCGCGTTCGGCGACGTCACCGGCCACGAGCAGCCAGTCGTCGGGGGTCCGGGGGACGACCTCGTCGACGAGCGGGGCGTTGCCCTCATGGGTGACGTGGAGGTCGCTGGTGGCGAAGAGATGCGGCACTCCACCACCGTAGCTTCACCCGGTCCGGGGAACCGCCGGAATTGCCTTACCGCGCAGCCTTCCCGAAGCCGACACGGCCAGCACGATCAACGCCGAGAGGGTGTGCAAACCCGCCTGGACGTTCAACAGGACCCCCGTGCCCAGCACGTTCAGCAGCCAGCCGGTCAGCAACGCGCCCAGCGCCGTGAACCCCGCGGTCCCCGCGAAGACGGTGCTCAGCACGCGGCCGGAGCGTGCCGGGGACGCGGCGGTCTGGACCAGCGAGAGCAACCCGGATCCGGCGAGCACCCCGGGTGCGCCGACCAGGCCGAAGAGCCCGATGAAAACGCCCAGCGAAGCGGTCAGCGCGGGCAGATTCCAGATCAGCGCCGACAGCAGGCCGAGCGCGAGCCCGCCCCAGCCGAGCAGTGCGGCGGGCGCGACCTTGCGGGCGACGGTGGCGACGGCGAACCCCGCGGCCAGCCCGCCGAGCGCCTGTACGCCGCGCAGGAGGCCGACGTCGCCTTCGGTGCCGTCGAGGATGTCGAGCACGAAGACCACGAACAGCACCAGGAACATCCCCTGTGCCAGCGACGTCAGGACCACGACGACACCGGCGAGGCGAAGGCGTCCTTCGCGGCCGATCTCGCGAAGCCCGTCGAGCCACGCTCGCAACACCGGTTCGTGCGGTCCGGCCGCTTTCGGCGCCGCGACACGCTGGAACGGGCGCGCCAGGAGGGCGGAGCCGATCACCAGCACGCCGAGATAGGCGACCACGACCCAGCCCAGGCCGCCGAACCCGAGCAGGAGACCGCCCGCCCAGCCACCGGCGAGCCGAGCGACGCTGCCGTTGATGCTCATCAGGCCGTTGGCGCCGATCAGCTCGCCGGGAGGGACCAGTTCGGGCACGAGCGCGTTGCGCGCGGGCTCGAACAACGAAGCCAGGCCCGCCTGCGCGGCCATCACCGCGTAGATCACGTGGACCGGGCCGCCGGACGCGACGAACAACAGCGGCAAGGCCACGAACGCCTGTCCCGCGCACACCACGCACAGCACCAGCCGCCGGTTCCAGCGGTCCGCGATCACACCGGCGACGGGGCTCAGCAGCACCGCGGGCACCAGGCCCAGGACGATGCTCAACGCCGTGGTCGCCGCCGAACCGGTCGCCTGGAAGACGAACACCGGCAACGCGATCTGCAGCATCCACTCGGCGGTCTCGGAGAAGAACGCGGCGATCCACAACCGCGCGAACGCGGGTTCCCTCAACGGTTTCATCTGCCCGGTTTCCCCTCGGCGTCGATGCGGAGGAACGCCCGCAGCCCCAAGTGGACCGGGAGCGCCTCCGCGGGAGCGTCTTCACGGATCGCGCCGACGTAGGGCCGCACGAGCGCGTCGATCCGCCGGACCAGCTCGTCCAGCTCGCCGGCGGTCACCTGCAGCGAGTAGGTGTTGATCCCCGAAGCGTCCCGCCACTCCTTGCCGAGCCGGTCGGCGGCGTCGAGATAACGCTCGGTCAGCTCCTTTTCCCGCGCGAGGGTGGTGCCCACGACCGCCAGCTGCGCGCCGTGCAGCTCCGGGTCGTCACCGAACTCGATGCCGACCTGGCACGCCCGCCACGGCCGCTCCCGCCCGTCCTCCCCCTCGACCCGCTCCACGAGACCGTGCCGCGCCAGCTGACGCAGATGCCAGCTGCAGTTCGAGGCGGTCGAGCCGACGGCCGCCGCGCACTCGCTGGCGGTCCGCGGGCCGACCGCCATGAGGTGGTCCACCAGTGCCGAACGCAGCGGATGCGCCAACGCCCGCATCAGCTCGACGTCTTCGATCCGCTTGCGCGGCGGTAACCCGGCCATCGACCGATCCAATCTGAAAGACTTCTTTCGAAAGTTCTCTTTCAGATTCACAGGCGACCGCACCGCTGTCAAGCGAATCACGTCTCGACGCACAAGAAGGGGGTTGACTAATGCTACTGGTGTTGCGTTAGACTCTCCGCATCATGGACAACTGACATCGCACCTTCCCCGTTCCGAGGCGGCTCCGGTCGAGCACAGCTCCCGCAAGCCACGAAGCCCGGCGGGGTTCCCCCATGTCCGAAGAAACACGGTGATGTCGTATGTCTCTTTCCCTGATCGCCAAGGACCTCGTCCACTCCTACGGTGCCCGCGTCGTCCTCGACGGCGTGAACCTCACGGCTTCGGCCGGGCAGCGGCTCGGGCTGGTCGGCGAGAACGGCGTCGGCAAGTCCACGCTCCTGCGCCTGCTGGCCGGAGTGGAAGAGCCGCAGGGTGGCGAGGTGCTCCGCGGCGACGACCTCGGATTCCTCTTGCAGGAGTTGCCTTTCCCGCTCACGGCGAGGTTCGCCGACGTCATCGACGACGCGCTCGCCGAAATCCGGCGGGCGTCGGCGAGACTCGACGAATTGACCGCGGCGCTCGCCCGGCATCCGGACGACGCCGCCGTGCTCGACGAGTACGGCACGGTGCTCGAATGGGCCCAGGCGCACGACCTGTGGGACGCCGACCGGCGCGCCGAGGTCGTGTGCGCGGGGCTCGGGCTGGCCGGGATCGACCCGGCCCGCGAACTGGGCACGTTGTCGGGCGGCCAGCGGTCGCGGCTCGGCCTCGCCGCGTTGCTGATCCGGCGGCCGGGCACCCTGGTCCTGGACGAGCCGACGAACCACCTCGACGACGCCGCGATGGAGTTCCTCGAACAGCATCTCGCTTCGCTGACCGGGGTCCTCGTGCTGTCGTCGCACGATCGCGTGTTCCTCGACGCGGTGTGCACCGACATCGTCGACCTCGACCCGGCTTTGGGCGGCCCGACCCGGTACGGCGGCACGTATTCCGACTACCTGGACCAGAAACGGGCCGAACGGGCGCGCTGGGAACAGCGGTACGCCGAGGAGCAGGACGAGCTCAAGGAACTGCGGGAATCGGTGGCCGTCACCGCGCGCAACGTCGCGCACAACCGTCCGCAGCGTGACAACGCCAAGATGCTCTACGACTTCAAGACCGGGAGGGTGCAGAAGCAGATCTCACGCCGGGTCCGCAACGCCCAGCTGCGGCTGGACGAACTCGAACGCGATCAGGTGCGGAAACCGCCCGCGCCGCTGCGGTTCCAGGGCGATCTGACCGGCGAGCCCGGTGAGGGGAAGACGGCGATCTCGGTACGGGACATCGAGATCGCGGGACGGCTGCGGTTGTCGACCTTGGACATCACGACGACGTCGAGGCTCCTGATCACCGGTGGCAACGGCGCCGGGAAGTCGACGCTGCTGTCCGTCCTCGCCGGCTCGCTGACCCCGGACTCCGGCACCGTCCTTTCCGGACGCGGCGTTCGAATCGGCCTGCTGGCACAGGACGTCGTGTTCGCCGAGCCGGAGAAGACCGCTCAACGGACCTACGCCGAAGCCCTCGGCGAGGACGCTCCCCCGTTGCGCGGGCTGGGGCTGCTGGCCCCGCGCGATCTCGGGACGCGGGTGGGCGCGTTGTCCGTCGGGCAGCGACGGCGGCTCGCGCTGGCGCTGCTCATCGCCGACCCGCCGGAGGTGCTCCTGCTGGACGAGCCGACGAACCATATCTCGCTCACCTTGGCCGAGGAGTTGTTCACCGCGCTCGATTCCGCGCCGGGTGCCGTCGTCATCGCGTCCCACGATCGATGGCTGCGGCGCGATTGGGCGGGTGACCACCTGCGGCTGGAAGCCGGTCGCGTCGCCGTGTAGGGCGTTATACGGATGTCAGGAAAGGGTCGTTCAGGACGAAAGATGTCCTGAACGACCCTTTCCTGACGTTCCTCAGAGCTCGATGCCGAGCAGTGCGTCGACCGCGTTCCGGATCAGCCCGGGCGCGGCCGGGTCGGTGCCGGAGCGGTTCAGCGCCTGCTCCACCCAGGCGTCGACGGCCGCGAGCGCCTTGGGCGTGTCGAGGTCGTCGGTGAGGTGGTCACGCAGCCGCGCGACGGTGTCCTCCGCGGCGGGGCCCGTGGCGAGGGAAACAGCTTCACGCCAACGCGCCAGCCGTGCTTCGGCATCCGACTGCAACTGCGCGGTCCACGGCCGGTCCTCGCGGTAGTGGCCGGCGAACAGCGCGAGCCGGATCGTGCCGGGGTCGACCTTGTCGGCGCGCAGCCGCGAGACGAACACGAGGTTCCCGCGCGACTTCGACATCTTCTCGCCGTCGAGGCCGATCATCCCGGCGTGCACGTAGTGCCGCGCGAACGGCCTGTCCCCCGCGACGGCCTCCGCGTGCGCGGCGCTGTACTCGTGGTGGGGGAAGATCAGGTCCGAGCCGCCGCCCTGGACGTCGAAGCCGAGACCGAGCCGGTTGACCGCGATCGCGCTGCACTCGATATGCCAGCCGGGCCTGCCCGCGCCCAGTTCGGACTCCCACGAAGGCTCGCCCGGCCGCGCCATCCGCCACAGCAGCGCGTCCAGCGGGTGCTGCTTGCCGGGACGGTCCGGGTCGCCGCCGCGTTCGGCGAAGAATTTCGCCATGGTCTCGGCGTCGTAGTTCGACTCGGAACCGAAGTGCCCGGTGGCGTTGTGGTCGAAGTAGATGTCCGGGTATTCGGCATCGTCCGCACGGTAGGCGCTGCCGTTGGCCAGCAGCTTGGCGATGACCTCGACGATCTCCGGGATGCTCTCGACGGCCCCGACGAACTGCCGCGGCGGCAGCACCCGCAACGCGGTCATGTCCTCGCGGAACAGCGCCGTCTCACGCATGCCGAGGACGACCCAGTCGTCCTTGTCGCGCTCGGCGCGCTCCAACAGGGGCTCGTCGATGTCCGTCACGTTCTGCACGTAGTGGACTTCGTGCCCGGCGTCCCGCCACAGGCGGTTCACCAGGTCGAACGTCAGGTACGTGGCCGCGTGCCCCAGATGGGTGGCGTCGTACGGCGTGATGCCGCAGACGTACATCCGGGCGGTGGGCCCGGGCGCGGTGGGACGGATCTGTCCCGTCGCGGTGTCGTGGAGCCGCAGCGGACGGGGGGTGCCGGGGATACGGGGCACGTCGACCGATGACCAAGTCTGCATACCCCGACTGTAAGCGGAGCCGCCGCGCCGTTCCCGCCCGGTGGGAGACGAACACGGCCGGAGTAACCGGACCGCTATCCGGCGGCCCGGTCCGCGTTGGCGTGGACGGCGTCCCGGATGTACTCGCCGAGGCCCGGCCGCTGGTCCGGCTCGCGCACCAGGAAGCCGAGCTGGACCGGTTCGGTCGCGTACAGCCGGGCGAGCTCGCGGTGCGTCGTGAGGTCGCAGTCGCCCATGAACGCCGCGAGCATCCGGCGGTGTTCTTCGGCGAGGTCCATCGCCGAAGAACTGTCGGCGGGCGCGCCGGAGTCGAAGACGGCGAGCAGCCGCCGGACCCAGTCCTCCCGGCTCTTCTCCGCTTCGAGCCATTCCTCCTTGGACCGCGGCCTGGCCGCCGCCCGCCACTGCGGGGTATCACCCCATCGACGGACGGCCTCCTCCGCGTAGCCCTCCGGCTCACGGAACTCGCCGAAGACCTCGAACCGCTCCTCCGGGGTCAGCGCGTTCCCGGCCTCCTTCGCCGCGATCACCCGCTCGACGGATTCGGCCATCCGCGTCAGCTCGCCGATCCGGTCGGCGAGCAACGCGCGCTGACGCCGCAGGTGCTCCAGCGCGTCCACGCCCGGGTCTTCGATCACCTTCGCGATCGTTTCGAGGCCGAAGCCGAGTTCCCGGTAGAACAGGACGCGCTGGAGGCGGTCGAGGTCGTCGTCGCTGTAGCTGCGATACCCCGCGGCCGTCCGCCCGCTCGGGGACAGCAGGCCGATCTCGTCGTAGTGGTGCAGCGTGCGCACGGTGACGCCCGAGAGCGCCGCCACCTTCCCGACCGGATACCCCATCGGGCCAGCGTAGGCGAGTTCAGCGCTTCCTGGTCCGCAGGTAGTCGCCGACCACGGCGGCACCGAGCCCGTCGAGGTCGGGAGCGACCACCCGGCCGCCGGAGCGGCGAGCGAGCAGGTCGACGAACTCCGTCAGCCGCGGGTCGTCCCCGAGCCGGAAGACCGTCACCGACGCGCCCAGTTTCGCCATCCGGTCCACTTCGGACAGGGTCTTCAGCAACGTCCTCGGCTGGGGCGGATAGTCGAATTCCGCCGAACCGTCCGGTTCCAGATGCGCGGTCGGCTCGCCGTCGGTGACCATCAGGACCACCGGCTGCGCGTCGGGATGCCGCCGCAGATGCCGTCCGGCCAGGAGCAGCGCGTGGTGGGCGTTGGTGCCCTGTTCCCAAGCGCCTTCCAGGCCCACCAGTTCGGCCAGCTCGACCGATGTCGCATAACGGCCGAAGGTGATCAGCTGGAGAGCGTCGTTGCGGAACCGGGTGCTGATCAGCTGGTGCAGCGCGAGCGCCGTCCGCTTCATCGGCAGCCAGCGGCCCTCCTGCACCATCGACCACGAGGTGTCCACGAGCAACGCCACCGCCGCGCGCGACCGGTGCTCGGTCTCGATCACCTCGACGTCGGAGACGTCCATCCGGACCGATCGCTCCCCCACCGAAACCGAGCGCAGGACGGAGTTGCGGACCGTCCTGGAGACGTCCCACGGCTGCATGTCCCCGAACCGCCACGGCCTGGTCGCGCCGGTCGGTTCGCCCGCGGCGCCGGCGGACTCGGTCTCCCGCTGCCCGGTCTTGCCCCGCAGCGTGTTCACGACGTCCGCGAGAGCCGTCTCGCCCAGCCGCCGCAAAGCCTTGGGCGACAAGCGAAGCGTGCCATCGGGAGCACGTTCGAAAAGTCCTTGCCGCCGAAGCTCGCGTTCCAGTTCGGACAGCCGCCGCGCGTCGACCCCGGCGTCCGGCCCGAGCTGGCGTTCGAGCGCGTCGACGTCGATGTCCTCCAGCCTGGCGCCGGGATACGACTGGCCGAGCTGCTCGGCCAGCGCGTCGAGTTCGGCGAGATCGGACATCGCCCGGGCACCCTCGCCGAGGCCCATCGGATCGTTGCCACGGAACCGTTCCGAAGACGTCCAGTCCTCGCCGGGCCGCAGCGACCGCAGCTGGGCATCCAAAGTGGACAGTTGCTGCGCGAGCCGAGGGTCGCCGAACGCCTGCTGGGACAGTTCGGCCAGTTCGGCCCGCTGTTCGGGAGTCATCGAGTTCAGCATCCGTTGCGCGGCCGCGGCGCGGGCGGCGAGGACGTCGATCAGCTCCTCGACGTTCTTCGGGTTCTCCGGGAAGAACTCGCCGTGCCGGCGCATGAACTCCGCGAACCGTTCCGGGACGTCCTCACGGCCCTGGGCGTGCGCGGCCAGGAGGTCGTTGAGGTCGGCGAGCATGCGGTTCGCCTGCTCGACCTGTTCCGGCCCGGCGTTCCGCAGCGCCTCCTTCATCCCTTCGAACCGGGAATCCAGCAGCTCACGGCCGAGCAGGTCGCGGATCTTCTCGTAGTTCTCCCTGCCCTCCCGCGAACGCCAGTCGTACTCGGCGAGTTCGCGCACCCCCGCGGCCGTCCCCGGTGGCAACGCGTCCAGCTGCGCCTCGCGGAAACGGGCGTCGTCGTCCGGATCGGGGAACAACTCGCGCCGCTCGGCCTCCAGCGCCTGGCCGAGAAGCCGCTGGACCTCTTGGAGCGTGCCGTCGAGCCGGTGCCGTCGCTGGATCTCCGACCGCCGCTGCCAGAGCCGCCTGGTCAGTTCGTCGAGCCCCGCGGTGCGCGGGGTGCCGCGCCGCAGCAGCTCTTCGAGCGCGGACCGGGGCGAGGCGCCGGCCATGACGTCGCGACCGATCTCGTCGAGCGCGTCCCGCAGATCCGCGGGCGGCGCCAGCGGATCGGGACCGTCGTGCCACGGCCCGTACGAATACCCCTCCGGGAGGAAACTCATCGGCCGTAGACGGTCGTCGAGTCGTCCGAGTCCTTGGCGAGTCTCCTCGACAGGAACAGGGATTCCAGCGCCAGCTCGACCGCGGCCGCGATACGCCCGGCCGGTTCGTCCGGTGCGACGCCCGCACGCGCGGCGACGTCGTGCAGGACCGGCAGTTCCGGCAGCGCGGCGAGGACGTCCTTGCCGGGTACACGTTCCCCGGTGGCGACAAGATGCCCGGACTCGACGGCGTCGGCCAGTGGCAGCAGGTCCAGGCCGGCGAACCGCGAGCGGGCCGTCTCCGCGACCGCCCGGCGCAGCAGATGCACGAGGTGTTCGGTCTCGCGTCCCTCCTCCCCCGGCTCGAATTCGAGCTTGCCGCGCAGGACGGCGGGCACGGCGTCGAGATCGACCGGGCGCGCCACAGCGGGCTCCTCGCCGGTCAGCGCGGAGCGGCGCAGCGCCGCGGCACCGACCGTTTCCGCCGCCGCGACGGCGAACCGGGCCGAAACGCCGGACCGCTGGTCGATCACCGGCGACTCACGCAGGTTCCGCACGAACCGGGCGAGCACCTCCAGCAGCGGCTCGCCGACCTCGGCGACCAGATGGGCCTCCTGCCGCACGACCGCGATCTCCGCCTCGACGTCGAGCGGGTAGTGGGTGCGGATCTCGGCGCCGAACCGGTCCTTGAGCGGGGTGATGATACGGCCGCGGTTGGTGTAGTCCTCGGGGTTGGCGGTCGCCACCAGCAGCACGTCCAGCGGCAGGCGCAGGGTGTAGCCGCGCACCTGGATGTCGCGTTCCTCCATCACGTTCAGCAGCGCGACCTGGATGCGTTCGGCGAGGTCCGGCAGTTCGTTGATCGCCACGATGCCGCGGTGGGCGCGCGGCACGAGTCCGAAGTGGATCGTCTCGGGATCGCCAAGGCTGCGGCCTTCCGCGACCTTCACCGGGTCGACGTCGCCGATGAGGTCACCGACCGAGGTGTCCGGCGTGGCCAGCTTCTCCGTGTACCGGTCTTCGCGGTGACGCCAGGTCACAGGGAGGGCGTCGCCGAGTTCGGCGGCGCGGCGGCGCGATTCCGGGGTGATCGGGTCGAGCGGGTGCTCACCCAGCTCGGCACCCTCGATGACGGGCGTCCATTCGTCGAGAAGTCCCACGAGGGTGCGCAGCAGCCGGGTCTTGCCCTGGCCGCGTTCGCCGAGGAGGACGACGTCGTGGCCGGCCAGCAGCGCGCGTTCCAGTTGCGGCAGCACCGTGCGGGAGAAGCCGACGATCCCGGGCCAGGCGTCTTCGCCGTCACGCAGCTTGGCGAGCAGGTTGTCGTGCAGTTCTTGGTTGATCGACCGCGGCAGGTGACCCGCCGCGCGGAGGTCCCCGGCGGTCCGGGGCAGGTTTGCGGGAACATCGTTCACCCGTTCGACGCTACGTCGCGGGCGTGGCCGCTGTCGACGTGAAGCAACTCCAGCTCCGCGTCGAAAGACCAACGCGACCCTTTCCTGGTCTTACCGAAAGCACGACTAAAATCAGTCCGGTGTGCCGTCCTAGTGCGACCCTCGCGGTCTGGTCTTCGGCGTGGCTGAACGGAGCCGCGGCCTCCGACGACATCCTTGACGCCCTGCAGGTCTGGGGCGAAGCCCACGACTTCGTCGCCGCGGACGCGGCCGCCGCCGAGGCGTTCGACCTGCCGCTCGCGTTCAACCGGGCCGCGACCCCGGTCCAGCTGCTGCTCGCCCTCCGTTCGCAGGGGGCGAAGAGCATGCAGCTGGTGCTCCCGGTGCCCGGGGACGTGCGGGGGCTGGGTGGCGGCGGGCCGTTCGCCAAGGCGGCGCTGCGGACCGGCGAGGCCGTCGTGCTGCCGGATCTCGGTTACGGGGTGGTCCCCGAGGCGATCGCCGAAGGTCTCATGCGCTGGACCGTGTACTCGGTGCCCATGCCCGGCGTCCTCGAATACCGCCCGCTGGGCGAGGCGGAACACGGCCTGACCGACGCGATCCGCGCGAGCGCGGGTGCGCTGCAGGCGCTGGACGTCGCCAGCGAACGGCCGGGGGTGCGTGCCGAGCTCTCGGCACGGCTCCGCGCGGCCACCGACGCGCCCTGGCCCGCCGGAATGCCCAGCCGGGCGCTGCGGGTGCTCCAGCGGTCCCAGGAGATCGCGGCGATCCTCGCCATCGCGGAATCCGATGATCCGGGTGGCGCGCTCTCGTCGTCGGCGGCGCTTCGGCGGGCGGAGGCCCTGCGGCCGCTGACCGAAGCCGTCCGCAACGCCCGGTGCGCGGCGATCAACGAAGCGGTGCGGGTGTTCGCCGAGCAGGGTGACAGGCACCCGTAGCCGGGTTCAGGCGGCCACGGTGTGCTCCCGCCGGATCCGTTCGGCGTACCGGACGGACCACAGCGAAAGCCCGCCGATGACGGCGAGCAGCAGGATCACGCTGAGCGCGTTCATCACGTCGGCGGACAGGGTGTAGACCAGGGGCACCCGGGCCGCGGCTTCCAGCAGCAGCGCCACTCCCCACACCGCCGACATCCGGGTGAACGCCCGCCGGAAGGCGGGGACCTCGTCACTGAGGCGGTCGATCTCCGCGCGTTTCGCCGCGCTGGAACCGGCCCGCACCGCGACGAGCATCATGGGCGTGCGGCCGAAGCAGCTCAGCAACAGCACGATCGCGGCGGTCGCGGTGGCGAAGGATTCCTTCAGCAGCAAGAACTTCACGTCACCGGTGACCAGCGAGAGCACGAGTCCGACCCCGAGCACACCGGCCAGCAACGCGGCGAAGCCGTCGAACGACCGGTCGCGAACGGCGACCCACCCGATCCGCGCCGCCGCCAGTCCCGCCCCGGCGAGCAGCGAAATCTGCTCGCTCTGACCGGCCAGCCGGAGCCCGTAGTACGCGGCCAGCGGGAGCGCCACGTCCCAGAGCAGCAACGACAGCGCGGGATTCCTGCCGCGCGCGGTCACGAGTCCGCTTCGCAGTCGGCCAGGAACTTCAGGACGCGCGCGTTGACCTCGGCCGCGGATTCACCGGCGATGGCGTGGGTCGCCGACGGCCACAGTTCGACCTGTCCCCGCGGCAGAAGCTCGCGGGCGCGGGCGGCCGCGCGGTCCGGATCGTGGATGACGCTGCGCCCGGCGATCAGGGCCAGCACGGGCATCCGCAGCGAGCGCAACTGCTCGTCGGTGAACAACTTCGGCGACGGCAGGGCGATGCGGTAGGTCCGCATTCCCTCGTCGATCACCCGCGCGACCGGATCCGTGGCGTCGACCTCCGCGCCACCGGAGATCCAGTTGAGGAACGACGGCCGGGCCCAGCGGTTGACGACGGGGATCGCGGTGAGGGTGGCGCGGACGACGAGTCCCGGGGTCAGTCCGCCGAAGGTCAGCACGGGGTCGATCACGGTGAGCGACCTCAGCCGTTCCGGCGCCCGCACCGCGAGGTTGGCGGCGAGCCAGCCACCGAACGAATACCCGATCAGGTGCACCGAGGGCAGATCGAATTCCGCGAGCACCGTGGTCAGCCAAGCGGCCTGATCCGCGCCGTCGCGGATCGGGACGGTCTGTTCGCTGCGGCCCGGCTCACCGATGAGGTCCACCGCGTAGACCTCGCCGTGCCCGAGCAGCGCCGCGAGGTTGGGCTCCCACATCACCGCGGTGCCCGCGCGACCGGGCAGCAGCACGATCGGTGTCCCGCCCGGTTCACCGAACCGGTACACGCGCGCCACTCCGAACGCCGTCTGGATGTCGTGCACACCGGTCGGCGCGGGCAAGGCCGCCAAACCTCGGTCATAGACGACCTCGTACTCGGCTCGCGCCGCCGACGAGGCGAAACCGCCCACCTTCATTCGCACCCCTCCTCTTTACGGTACGATCGGATTGTAAACAGTCGGTGAGAAGTTTGCAATCCGATCGGACTGCCAAAAGGAGGAGTGGGTGCCCAAGCGAGTCGATCACGAGGACCGGCGGCGGCAGATCGCCGCGGCCGTTCGCCGCATCGCGGCCGACCGGGGACTCGAAGGGGTCAGCCTGAACGAAGTCGCGGCCGAAGCCGGTATCTCGAAAGGCTTCGTCCAGCACTACTTCGCGTCACGGGACGACATGCTGCGGTTCGCGGCGACCACCCTCCGAGGTGGGATCGAGGAGCGCATCGCCACCCCGCTTCGTGTCCGCGACCTGCTCGTCGCCTTGCTCCCCCTCGACGACGCCGGACGGGACGACGCGCTGGTCGCCAACGCCTTCCTGGTGCGCGCGCTCAAGGATCCGGAGATCGCGGGTCACTTCCGGACCGGCCACGGACTGCTTCGCGACACGGTGGCGGCCCTGATCGCCGCCGCCCAAGCGGACGGCGATCTCGCCCAGTCCGTCGACCCGGCCGCCGAAGCCACCCTTCTGCTGGCGCTGGTCGCCGGCCTCGGTGACGCGGTGCTACTCGGTTACCAGTCCGGCGACGAGGCGATCGCCCTGATCGATCTGCACCTGTCGAGGATCGCCGCCTGATCTCGCGAGCCCGACATCTGGCCCCAGGTCCGTGAAGGCCTCCTTGCCTACCCTGAAGGTAGGGAAGGAGGCCTTCACGGACTACGCGATCGCCACCGCAGCCTCAGTGGCACCAGCAGTCACAGCGGCCGCGCGTGAAGGCCCCCTTCATTGCGTTAGACGCAGTGAAGGGGGCCTTCACGTACTTCACAGCGAGCAAGGCGGCGAGGGCTAGGCACTTACGGGCGCGCGGGCCTCTTCGCCGGCTCACAGCACCCGACCGCACAAGGCGCCCCGTTGATCGTGCACCCGGCCGCCGGGAACGACGACAGCTTCCGCGCCGGCGCCCCCTCTGTGTGCTCCCGGATCAGCTCCACGACGAGCTCCGCGAACCGCGGGTCGGTGTCCGGAGTCGCGGCCCGCGCGAAGCCCATGCCGTGCTCCGCGGCGCGTTCGGCAGCCTCGTTGTCGAGGTCCCAGATCACCTCGAGGTGGTCGGACACGAAACCGACCGGGCAGACGACCACCGACGTGACACCTTCCGCGTGCAGCGCGTCGATGTGGTCGACGATGTCCGGCTCCAGCCACGGCACCTGCGGCGGGCCGGAGCGCGACTGCCAGACGACGTCGTAGGTCTCGATCCCCGCTTCGGCCGCGACGAGCCGGGCCGCTTCGGCGATCTGGCGCGAGTAACGCCGTCCGCCTTCCGAAGGCGGCCCGGACGCCTTGTCGGCGGACTCGGGCACCGAGTGCGCGCAGAACACCGTCCTGGTCCCGGGCCGGTTCCCCAGCTTCGCGTGCGCGGCCCGGACGGCGTCGGCGAAGGCGGCGATGAACAGCGGGTGGTCGAAGAACTGCCGCAGCTTCACCAGTTCCGGCGCACCGTCGCCGACCGACGCGCGGGCACGCTCGATGTCCTCGTCGTACTGGCGGCAGGCGGAATAGCCGCCGTACGCGCTCGTCGGGAAGACCAGGACGCGCCGAGCGCCCGCCTCGGTGATCTCGGCCAGGGTGTCCTCGACCATCGGCCGCCAGTTGCGGTTGCCGAAGTGGACGGGCAGATCGATCCCGGCGGCCGCGAGTCGCTTCTCGACCGCGGAGATCGCGTCCCGGTTCAACCGATTGATCGGCGAGACCCCGCCGAAGTGCTGGTAGTGCTCGGAGACCTCGAGCAGCCGTTCCCGGGGGACCCCCCGGCCCCGCGTGACGTTCTCCAGGAACGGCATCACCTCGTCGGGTCCCTCGGGACCACCGAACGAAAGCCAAAGCAGCGCGTCGTAACCCACCCCGCCATCTTGCCGTTGTGGCGCCCCGCACGCTGACCCGGCCCGTTTTGAACCGACCGATCCAAAACCTGGTACGGTCGCTTCCATGGCCAGGCCGAAGGAATTCGACGAGCGCGCCGCGGTCGGGCGCGCCATGGACGCGTTCTGGGCGCGCGGTTACGAGGGCACGTCGACACAGGCCCTCTGCGAAGCCACCGGCTTGGGCCGCAGCAGCATCTACAACACCTTCACCAGCAAGCACGCGTTGTTCATGCGCGCGCTCGACCACTACGCCGAACGCGGGATCACGGCCAGGACCGCCTTGCTGGAGGAATCCGGGACCGGCGTCGAGCGGTTCCGCGCCCTGTTCGCGTACACGATCGACGAGGAAGTCGAGCATCCCGGCCGAGGCTGCCTCGTGGTCAACACGGTGGCGGAGTTCGGCGAGCGCGATCCCGAGGTCAAGGCGCGGATCGACGCCGACACCCGGCGGCACATCGCCCTTCTTTCGGCCTGCGCCGAGGAAGGGCAGCTGGACGGGACGATCGACGGCGGTCGCGAGCCCGGCGCCGTCGCCGAGTTCGCGCACAGCACCGTCGCCGGGCTCCGGCTGATGTCCCGGCGCGGCGCCGGACGAGCGGCCATGGAGGCCGTCGCGGCCATCGCGGTGGACGCGATCGCCGCGAAGTAGACCGAACGAACCCTTGTGCGCAACGCTGCCCACATTTTGGACTGAACGATACAAAACTGGAGGGATTTCTCGTGCCTTTGGCGGTCTGCGTACTCGGACTGAGCGTGTTCGCGCTCGGCACCTCCGAGTTCATGATCACCGGCCTGCTCCCCGGGATGGCGGCCGATCTGAACGTCGGCATCCCGGAGGCCGGGCTGCTCATCTCGGCCTTCGCGATCGGCATGGTCGTCGGCGCTCCCCTGCTCGCGATCGCGACACTGCGGGTGCCGAGGCGCGCCACCTTGATGGCCCTGCTCGTCGTCTTCGGGCTCTCGCACGTCGTCGGCGCGCTGGGCTCGGGGTACGCCCTGCTCTTCGCGACGCGCGTCGTCAGCGCGGTCGCGTGCGCCGGATTCTGGGCGGTCGCGGCGGCCACCGCGGTCGCGCTCGTCCCGGTCGAGCGCCGCGGCCGCGCGCTGGCCATCCTGGTCGGCGGCCTCACCGTCGCGAACATCGCCGGCGTCCCCGCCGGGACCTTCCTCGGCCAGCACGCGGGCTGGCGGGCGGCGTTCTGGGCGGTCACGGCGCTGACCGTGGTCGCGCTGATCGGGGTCTTCGCCCTGGTCCCGGAGACCCAGAAGGGTGAGGACAAGACCGACGTCGCGACCGAACTGCGGCTCTACCGGGGCGGCCGCTTCTGGCTGGCGCTCGGCGTGATCGCGCTCGCGCAGGCGATGATCTTCGCGACCTTCAGCTATCTCGCGCCTCTGCTGACCGAGGTCGCCGGGCTGCCGGAAAGCTGGGTGCCGGGCGTGCTCTCCCTGTTCGGGCTCGGCGCGCTGATCGGGATCACCGCCGGCGGCAGGCTCGCCGACGCGAGGCCCTTCGCGACCCTCTACGGCGGCCTAGCCGTAGCCCTGCTCGCTCTGGTGCTGCTCGCGGTCTCCGGTCCGGCGACGCCGGTCGCGATCTTCGCCGTCTTCCTGTTCGGCGTCGCCGGATTCGGGGTCAATCCCGCCCTGAACGTCCGCGCCTTCGCCGTGGCGGGCAACGCCCCCACGCTCGTCGGCGCGAGCACGACCGCCGCGTTCAACGTCGGCAACACCGTCGGCCCGTGGCTCGGCGGCGAGTCGATCGACGCCGGACTCGGCTATCCGAGCGTGGCGTGGGTGAGCGTCGGGCTCGGGGTCGCCACCGTCGTCGCACTCACTTTCGCCGCCGGTGTCCAGCGCACCGACGATACCCGCCTGCTCCGTGAACCCGTTACTCAGTAAGGAGAATCATGTCCGAACGCACCAAGGCCACCCTCGACGAGTTCTTCCGCCGAATGTCCACAGGAGACTCTGATGGCGCCACGGAACTCTTCGCCGACAGCGTCGCGTGGGACATCCCCGGCGCGACGGATCTGGTCCCGTGGATCGGCCCGCGCCGGAACCGGGCGGAGATCCGTGAGTTCTACGACCTGCTCGACAAGGGCCTGATCAAGGACCGGTTCGACGTCGAACGCGTCTTCGTCGACGGGCCGCACGCGGTCGCGATCGGCCGCCTGCGCTCGACGATCCGCAGCACCGGCAAGGTGATCCAGACGGCCTTCAGCCTCGAGTTCGAAGTGGACGACGACGGCCGGATCACCAAGTACCTGATGCTCGAGGACTCCTGGCACGTCGCGAACGCCGTCCAGCCCTGACGCGCGTGAAGGCCTCCTTCCCGCGGCTGAGCCGAGGGAAGGAGGCCTTCACGCGCATCGAGACCTAGATGCCGAGGGCGTGCACTCCGCCGTCGACCATGATCATCGAGCCGGTGGTGGCGGGCAGCCAGTCCGACAGGACGGCGCAGACGGATTTCGCCGTCGGGTCCGGGTCGGAGCTGTCCCAGCCCAGCGGCGCGCGGTCGCCCCAGCCCTCCTCCAGCTCGGAGAAGCCCGGGATCGACTTCGCGGCCATGGTCTTCATCGGACCGGCGCTGACCAGGTTGACCCGGATCCCCTTCGGCCCGAGGTCGCGCGCCAGGTACCGGTTCACCGACTCCAGCGCCGCCTTCGCCACGCCCATCCAGTTGTAGACGGGCCACGCGACGCGCGCGTCGAAGTCCATGCCGACGATCGACGAACCGCGCGAGAGCAGCGGCAGCGTCGCGACAGCCAGGGACTTGAACGAGAACGCCGAGACGTCGACGGCCACCTTCACGTCCTCGCCCGGGGCGTCCAGGAACGGCGCGCCGAGGCAGGACTGCGGGGCGAACCCGATCGAGTGCAGCACACCGTCGAGCCCGTCGACGTGCTCACGCACCCGGTCGGCGAGCGAGTCGAGGTGCTCCTGGTTGGTGACGTCCAGCTCCAGCACCGGCGCCGGCTCGGGGAGCCGCTTGGCGATGCGCTCGACGAGCGACAGCCTGCCGAAGCCGGTGAGCACGACCTTCGCGCCCTCCTGCTGCGCGATCTTGGCCGCGTGGAACGCGAGCGAGGCGTCGGTGATGACGCCGGTGATCAGCAGGCGCTTGCCTTCGAGCAGTCCTGGCACGGGACCTCCAGTCCGGAGTGGTTTGCGATCGGTACGGGAAAACGGGGACGTCAGTGGCCCATGCCGAGGCCGCCGTCGACCGGCAGCACCGCACCGTTGACGTAACCGGCCTCTTCGGAGGCGAGGTAGCGGACGGCGGCGGCGATCTCCGACGGCTCGGCGTACCGGCCGGAGGGAACCTGGGCGAGGATCTCCTTCTTGCGGTCCTCGCCGAGCTCGTCGGTCATGTCCGTGGCGACGAAGCCCGGCGCGATGACGTTCGAGGTGATGTTGCGCGAGCCCAGCTCACGCGCGAGCGAGCGGGCGAGACCGACGAGGCCCGCCTTGCTGGCCGCGTAGTTGACCTGACCGGCCGAACCGGTGAGGCCCACGACTGACGAGATGAAGATGTAGCGGCCCCACTTGCCGCGCAGCATGCCACGGGAGGCACGCTTGGCCACCCGGTACGCGCCGGTGAGGTTGGCGTCGACCACGCGGGTGAACTGCTCCTCGCTCATGCGCATGAGGAGGGTGTCGTCGGTCATCCCGGCGTTCGCGACGAGGACCTCGACCGGGCCCTGGTGCTCCTCGACGAGCTTGAACGCGGCGTCGATCTGCTCGGCGTCCGTGACGTCGGCCTGCACCCCGAAGAGGCCTTCGGGCGCGCCGGAACCGCGGTGCGTGATCGCGACCTTGTGCCCCTGCGCCGCGAGGTCCTTCGCGATCGCCAAACCGATGCCGCGGTTGCCGCCGGTGACCAGTACCGACCGTCCCACTTCAGCTCTCCTCGCCTCGTCTTGTCGCGCTGACGGCACTGAGGTTATCGGCTCGCCAGGTTCGCGCCGGAGCCGCGCCACCCCTACCTCCGGGTAACCGCGACCGTCCTAAGCGGATGTTAGGAACCGCGCCGAAACCTTGCCCGGCGGTCACGGATTGTTCACCGTGAGCCGGAACACAGGAGGTCAAAGATGACAACCCGGATCGGCGAAGCGTCGCCGCCCGTGAGCGAACGTCGAGTCGTCGGCAACGTGCTGCGCGGCTCGATCGGCAACCTGGTCGAGTGGTACGACTGGTACGCCTACGCCGCCTTCACCACGTACTTCGCGAAGTCCTTCTTCCCCACCAAGGACACGACGGCGGCCTTCCTCGGCACCGCGGCGGTGTTCGCGGTCGGCTTCCTCATGCGGCCACTCGGCGGCTGGATGCTGGGCCGGTTCGCCGATCGCTTCGGGCGACGAAGCGCACTCGTGCTTTCCGTCACGTTGATGGCGACGGGGTCGCTGATGATCGCCGTGACGCCGACCTACGCCACGATCGGGATCGCCGCGCCGATCCTGCTGCTGGTGGCCCGGCTCATCCAAGGACTTTCGGTCGGCGGCGAGTATTCGACCTCCGCGACCTATCTGTCCGAAGTGGCCACTCCGGGCAAACGCGGCTTCTACTCCAGCTTCCAGTACGTGACGCTGTACGGCGGCCAACTGCTGGCGCTGGGTCTCCAGCTCCTGCTGCAGGCCGTGCTGACCGAGCAGCAGCTGACCTCGTGGGGCTGGCGGATCGCCTTCGTCGTCGGCGCGCTCGCCGCGGTCGTGGTGATGATCCTGCGCCGCGGGATGGACGAGTCGGCCAGTTTCGAGGAGACCAAGGCCTCCGGCACCGGCAAGGACGCGGGTGACAAGGGCACCCTGCGCGCGCTGATCAAGTACCCCAAGGAGATCGCGCTCGTCGTCGGCCTCACGCTCGGCGGCACGGTGTCGTTCTACACCTTCGCCACCTACAGCCAGAAGTTCATGGAGAACACCGCGGGCATCCCGCGCCGGACGGTCACGCTGATCCTGTTCTGCGCGATCCTCGTCGCCGCGATCCTGCAGCCGTTCGCGGGCAAGCTCTCCGACCGCATCGGCCGCCGTCCGCTGCTGATGTTCTTCGGGATCGCCGGCACGCTGCTGACCGTCCCGATCATGACGCTGATGGGCGGGACGAAGCAGCCGGTGCTCGCCTTCCTGCTGATGCTGGCCGGGCTGGTGATCGTCACCGGGTACACCTCGATCAACGCGATCGTGAAGGCCGAGCTGTTCCCGACGAAGATCCGCGCGATCGGCGTCGGTCTCCCCTACGCGCTCACCGTGGCGATCTTCGGCGGCACCGCCGAGCTCATCGCGCAGGCGCTGAAGGGCGCGGGCCACGAATCGGTGTTCTTCTACTACGTCGCGGGCTGTGTCCTGGTGTCGCTGATCGTGTACGGCACAATGCGGGAAACCTCGAAGACCTCGGAGCTGGACAAGAAGAAGCGGCCCGAGCCCGAGCTCGTGTCCGGCCGCGAAGGCTAGGCGGGAAGGTGTGGCCGTGCGGGTGCTGCTCGTCGAGGACGACGCCGGTGTCGCCGACGCGCTCGCCGAAGCGCTGCAGTCACGCGGCCACACCGTCTCCCACGCGATCCGCGGCAGCGACGCGCTGCACCGGCACCGCGCCGCCGACGTGATCCTGCTGGATCTCAACCTGCCCGACATGCACGGGCTCGACGTGCTCAGGAAGGTCCGTCAGGTGTCGCCGGTACCGGTTCTCGTGCTCACCGCGAGCGGGGACGAACGGTCCGTGGTGCGCGGGCTGCGGCTCGGCGCCGACGACTACCTGACCAAACCCGTCCGCCTCGCCGAACTGCTGGCGAGGATGGACGCGGTCGTCCGCCGTGCCTCCGTCTCCGCGGCACCGCGGGACGGTGTCGTGCGCGTCGAGGACGTCGAGATCGACCTCGGCGCGCGTCGCGTGCTGGTCGACGGGCACGACATCGGGCTCACCGCCAAGGAGTTCGCCGTCCTGGCGGTACTCGCCGCCCGGCCGGGCACCGCGGTGAGCCGCCAGCAGCTGATGGACGAGGTCTGGGGCGACGCGTACCTCGCCGTCTCCCGTTCGCTCGACGTGCATCTGACCCAGCTGCGCGCGAAGCTCGACCGGCCGGGCCTGCTGACCACCATCCGGGGTTTCGGCTACCGGCTGGGCCGGGACTGACCGGTGCGCACCCGGCTGCTGGTCGTCCTCGTCGCCCTCGCGCTGACGGTGGTCGCCGCGTTCGCGATCCCGCTGTTCGGGTCGACGGCCGCACAGCGCACACAGCAGCTCGTGATCGCCCGCAACGCCGATGTCGACCGGTTCGTCGTCCTCGCCCAGCAGGCGGTCGACGCCGCCGACCCGACCGCGCTGGCGGTCGACGCCGCGCGGTATTCGTCGTTATACGGCGAAGCGGTCGTGGTGGTCGACGCGCGCGGAGTGCCGCTGGTCGAAACCGGTGGGATGACCGCCGCGGAACCGGTGGTCCGCTCGCTCGTCGAGGCGGCGCTGCGCAACCAGCCCGCGAAAGGGCCGGAACAGCTCAGCCCGTGGTCGGCGGATCCGGTCCATTTCGCCCGTCCGGTGGGCACCGGGACCCGGGTGGCCGGTGTGGTCGTGCTCCGCGCGTCGGTGACCACGGCGGCGGCCGACGTCGCCGCCCGCTGGGCCGCGATCGTCGCGGGCGCGGTGCTGGTCGCGGCGGTGTTCGTACTGCTCGCCGTCCTGCTGGCCCGCTGGATGGTGCGGCCGCTGCACGAACTGGAGACCGGCGTGCAGGCGGTGACCGAAGGACATCGCGCGCAGGTCCCCGAGCGGGCCGGGCCCCGGGAGCTGCGGTCGCTCGCGACGTCGTTCAACCGGATGTCCGACGCCGTCGTCGAGTCGGCCGAACAGCAGCGGCGGCTGGTCGCGGACGCGTCGCATCAGCTACGGAATCCCATGGCCGCCTTGCGGTTGCGGGTGGATTCGCTCGCCGCGCAGGTCGACGGCGACGGCCAGCGGGCGTACCGGGCGACCGTCGCCGAGGTCGAGCGCCTGGAATCCCTGCTCGACGGGCTGCTCGCGCTGGCGCTCGCCGAAAGTGCCGCGACCCGGCTCGCCGCGGGCGAATCCGGTGACGAACCCTGCGATCTCCCCGCCGTCCTGGCGGAACGGGTCGACGCGTGGCGGCCCTCGGCCGAAGACGCGGGAGTGGGCCTCGCGGCGTCGGAAGGCCACGACGAGCCGGTGCCCGTGCGGTGCGAGGAAAGCGAACTGGCCCAAGTGCTGGACGTCCTGCTGGACAACGCGGTGCACTACGCGGGACGCGGCGCCACGATCACCACCGGCTACGAAACCGGCGACACGACGGCGACGCTCTTCGTGTCCGACAACGGTCCTGGACTGTCCGAAGAGGACAGAGAACGCGCGACCGAACGCTTCTGGCGTGCCGGTGGCGACGGCGCCCCGCGCGGCACGGGTCTCGGCCTCGCGATCGCGAGCCAGCACGTGCTCGCCAGGGGCGGGAAACTCGAACTGCGCGAGGCGGAACCGCACGGCCTCGAAGTCCGCGTCGAACTCCCTCTAGCGGCAAGGGAAAAGCCATGACCGTCACCAGGCGCACCGCACTCCTCGCCGGGCTCGCGCCACTCGCGGGCTGTTCGGCCGCGGGCTACCGGGGCCCGGAGCGAGAGGTCGTCATCGCGGCGGGCGAGAACGGCGGGTTCTATCTGGCCTTCGCGGAACTCCTGGCCCAGCAATTGAACCGGGCGGAACCACGGCTGCGGGCGAGCGCCGTCGCCACCGAGGCAAGTGTCGAGAACCTGCGTCGGCTACGGGACGGCAGAGCCGATCTCGGGCTCGTCCTCGGAGACGTCGCCGAGTCCGCTTTCCTCGGCGCGGAGCCGTTCTCCGTCCCGATCGCGTTCTCGGCCATCGGCCGCGTCTACGAGAACTACCACCAGCTCGTCGTCCGGGTGGACGGCGGTGTGCGGTCGCTCGCCGATCTGTCCGGGCGTCCGGTGGCGATGGGCGCGAGCGGGTCCGGCGTCGCGGTGTTCAGCACCCGTCTGTTCGCCCGCGCCGAAGTGCCCGTGAAGGCCAAGAACCTGCTCCTGGGCGAAGCGATCAACGCGCTGGCCGCGCACGAGGTCGACGCGCTGCTCTGGTCCGGCGGGATCCCGACCCCCGCGCTCACCGAACTGAACCGCACCACCCCGATCACGCTCCTCCCGCTCGACGGTCACCTTCCCGCCCTGCGCGCCGGCTACGGACCCGTGTACGACCAGGTCCACGTCCCGGCGCAGGCCTATCAGGGTGTCGGCGAGCTGCGGACGATCGGCGTCGCGAACCTGCTGCTGGCCGCTCCGTCACTGCCCGACGACGTCGCGGCCGCAGTGGCGCGGGTGCTGGCCGAGCACGCCGCCGACCTCGTCCCCGCGGCCGCCGTGGGAACGCAGTTCCTCGACGTCCGGACGCTGATCGGTACCGGGAAGGTCCCGCTGCATCCCGGAGCCGCTTCGGCCTACCGTGCCCTGCACGGGTGATCACGGCTCCATCTTCAGAGGGATGCGCGTCGCACTGGGGCGCTGCCAGGGTCGGAAGCAGGCGGTCACCGGGCCGCTCCGATCCGAAAGGACTCCCGCAGTGGGATTGAGACACACCAGGGTGGTGCGGGGTTCGGCGCTGATCGCGGGCCTCGCGCTCGCGGGCGGGCTCGCGACGGCGGCCCCCGCCGTCGCGGCCGACCAGGCCAAGCTCACCGCACCGGCCCTCACCGGCCCCTACGACGTCGGCACCACCGACCTCCACCTCGTCGACCCGTCCCGCGCCGATCCGTGGAAACCGGAGCGGCGACGGGAGCTCATGGTCACCGTCACCTATCCGGCGGACCGGTTCGCCGACGGCCCGCGAGCACCGTGGCTCGCGCCCGGGGTGGGCTCCGTCCTCGACCAGGTGCTGGCGAGCGAGGACTACCTCGGTCTGCCGGCGGGCTCCATCGACTGGGCCTCGGCGAAGCGGCGGGCCGAACTCGGCGTGCCAGTGGCGCATGGCGCGCCGAAGCCCGTCACGCTCTTCTCCCCGGGCTTCGGCGGCCCTCGTGAGACGTACACGGCGATCGTCGACGACCTGGCCAGCCGTGGTTACGTGGTCCTCTCGCTTTCGCACACCTACGAGAGCGCCGCGGTCGAATTCCCTGGCGGAAGGCTCGAAACGGCCGTCTCGGGCGAAGGTCCCGAGTTCATGAAGAAGGCGCTCGACGCCCGCGTCGCCGACAGCCGGTTCGTCCTCGACCAGCTGACGAAGATCACCCGCGGGCAGAACCCGGACGCGGAGAACCGGCCGCTCCCCCGCGGGCTCGGCTGGTCGCTCGACCTGTCGCGGGTCGGCGCCTACGGCCATTCCTACGGCGGGTTCACCGCGGGCGAGACGATGGTCCACGACCGGCGTATCGATGCCGGGATCAACCTCGACGGCGCGATGGCGAGCGCGATCGGCTACCCGCCGGGCAGCGTCTACGTGCCCGGCGAGGTCACCAAACGCGGTCTCGACCGGCCGTTCATGCTGATGGGCGCCGAGGGCACCGACGAGACCGGCAAACCGCTCGAACACACGCACCGGCATCCCGAATTCGACCGCAGCTGGGCGGATTTCTGGGCCAACCAGCGGGGCTGGAAGCGTGATCTGTACCTGCGCGGCGGCAGCACGCACATGGCCTACAGCGATCTGCAGGTCGTCGTGCCGCAGCTGGGTTCGCGAGTGACGCCGGAGAAGCGGGAGGCGGTCATCGGCACCATCGATCCCCGTCGTTCGGTGGCCGCGCAGCGGGACTACATCGGCGCGTTCTTCGATCTGCACCTGAAGGGCCGGGACCGGCATCTGCTCGACGGCGAGTCGCCGCGTCATCCGAACATCGATTTCATCGACTGACCGGACGCGCGTGAAGGCCCCCTTCCCTCGGCTCAGCCGCGGGAAGGGGGCCTTCACGTAGGTTGGAACCGTGACAGAGCCACGGAAACCGATCGTCGAGATGCCGCTGCGCGTGCGCTACCACGAATGCGACGGGCAGGGCATCGTGTTCAACGCGCACTACCTCGCCTATGTGGACATGGCGATGTTCGAGGCGGAAAAGGCCCTCTTCGGCTCCCACCAGGAGGCCCTGGCCGCCGGTGTCGACGTCGTCGTCGCCGAATCGAATCTCCGCTACCGCGCGCCTTGCCGTTACGACGACGAACTGGTCGTCGCCGTGTACCTGAACCACCTCGGCACGACGTCGCTGATCATCGACTTCGAGATCACTCGCGACGGCCGGCTGTGCGCGGAAGTCAAGACCCGCTACGTCTTCGTCGACCCGTCGACGCTCACGAAGGCGGCGCCGCCCGCGGCGGTACGCGAGGCGTACGCCGCCTTCGTGCCCGCTCAGGCGGACTGAACGCCGGGCCGCCGGTCTTCGACGACGTAACTGGCCCGCGTGCTGATCGGCGCTCCGGGGGTGTTGACGAACGGCACCACGCGGAAGTCGCTCCGCCAGCGCTGCCGGTTGACGTTCACCCGGACGTAGCCCCGCTGGCTGTTGAAGAACTTCATGTGCGGGTTGGCCTTCAGCAGGGTCTCACCGCCGGGCGTCATGTCCGCGCCGTTGCCGCCGCTGGTGATCGACGTCCCGACGAACTCGCTCGCCACGGTCGGCGAACCGGGGTCGCCGAAGTCGCGCTTGAGGTCCCAGGCGTAGTTCTGGTGCCGGTCGCCGGTGATGACCACCAGGTTCCGCACCCCGCGGTCCTGCGCCGCGGCCAGCACGCGGTCGCGGTCGGCGACGTAGCCGTCCCACGGGTCGAGGTAGACGTTCGTCGCCTCACCCGCGTCGGTGTCGGTCTGGCCCATCGGCGCCTGGTTGCCGAGGATCTGCCACCGCGCGCGGGACCGCGAGAACCCGTCGAGCAGCCACTGCCGCTGCTCCGCGCCGAGCAGGGTGCGGTTCTCGTCGAACCGCTCGGTGCAGTTCGCCGACTGGCCGTCGCCGCACGGCTGGTCGTCGCGGTACTGGCGGGTGTCGAGCATGGTGAAATCGGCCAGCGTGCCGTAGCTGAGCCGCCGGTGAAGCCGCGCGTCCGGCCCCTTCGGCAGCTGGGCGATGCGGTACGGCAGGTGCTCGTACATCGCCTGGAACGCCTCGGCCCGCCGCTGCCGGAACACCGCGCGGTCCTGGTCCGGTTCCTTGTCGATCTGCGAGATGTCGCCGGCCCAGTTGTTCTCGACCTCGTGGTCGTCGTTGACGTGGATCCACGGGAAGGCGGCGTGCGCGGCCATCAGCGGCGCTTCGGACTTGTAGAGGGCGTACTGGAGCCGGTAGCGGGCCAGGTCGAAGGTCTCGCCCTTGAACTGCGATCCCACCGGCGTCCCGCGGCCGACACCGGTGACACCGCTTTCGTAGAGGTAGTCCCCCAGGTGCACGACCAGGTCGAGATCCTCGGCCGCCATGTGGTCGTACGCGGTGAAGTGCCCGGCCTCCCAGTTCTGGCACGACGCGAACGCGAAGTTCAGCTCACGCGGCGACGACCACGCGACCGGCGCCGTCCGGGTGCGCCCGACCGGCGAGATCACGCCGCCCGTGCGGAAGCGGTAGAAGTACTCGTGATCCGGCGCGAGACCGTGGATCTCGGGGTGCACGGAGTGACCGAGTTCGGGCGTGGCGACCACGGAGCCGCGGCGGACGACGGCGCGGAAACGCTCGTCGAGCGACACCTCGTACTCGACGCGGACCGGCGTGCGCGGCATACCGCCGAACCCGTCGGCCTCATAGGGCTTCGGCGCGAGCCTGGTCCAGAGCACGACGCCGCCGGGCAGCGGGTCGCCCGAAGCGACACCGAGGGTGAACGGGTCGCCGGCACCGCGAGCGAGCGGCATCGCGCCGGCGGCGTTCCAGGCACCGGTCCCCAGCAGGACGGCGGCCGCGCCGGCGGAGCCATAACCGAGGAAGCGACGCCGCGACAGGGGGTGAGGGAGCGAAGGCATGTAAGCCCTCCTGTGGTGGGATGGTCACGGGCGGGCCTCATGCTCGTCCGGCTTGATGGCCGCCCGGCCGCGCTCAGGCGAAGCGCCCGTGAACGAAAGACGATCAACCCTCGTGTTCCGCATCCTGTTCTACCGCCCCGAAATCCCGCCCAACACGGGTAACGCGATCCGCTTGACCGCGAACACCGGCTGCGAGCTCCACCTGGTGGAGCCGCTCGGTTTCACGCTGGAGGACAAGCAGTTGCGGCGCGCCGGGCTCGACTACCACGACCTCGCGCGCGTCCACGTCCACGCGGATCTCGACGCGGCGTGGGCGGCTTTGCTGCCCGCCCGGGTCTACGCGTTCAGCGCTTCGGCGACGCGGCTGCACACCGACGTCGCGTACGAGCCCGGCGACGTCCTGATGTTCGGGCCGGAGTCGGCGGGGCTGCCCGCCGAGATCCAGGAGTCCCCGCAGGTGACGGACCGGGTGCGGCTGCCGATGCTGCCGTCGAGCCGGTCGCTTAACCTCTCGAACACCGCTGCGATCAGCGTGTACGAGGCTTGGCGGCAGAACGGCTTCGCGACCCCCTAGCCGCCCGGATGTCATGAAAGGGCCGTTCAGGACATCTTTTGTCCTGAACGGCCCTTTCATGACACGTCGCGAGCCGGCTAGGGCAGTCGCTGCCCCAGGAAGAGCGAAGCCGCGGCTCCGATCATCAGCACCAAAGTCCCGAGGATGACCCAAGGACGACTCGCGTCGGCGTCCTTGAGCTCGTACCCGATCTGCTCGCCGAGGTCGTCGTACACGCGTTTCAGCTCGTCCGCGCTCGCCGCCTTGTAGAAGTCGCCGCCCGAAAGCCGCGCGATCTCCTCCAGCGATTCGTCGTCGACCTTCACGTCCTGCGGTTTGCCGTCGATGTCGACCGAACCGTGCGTGGTGCCGAACGAGATCGACGAGATCGGCACCTGCGCCTGCTTCGCCGCCTGCGCGGCCGTGTAGCCGCCGCGCGGGGCGTACAGGTCGTCCGGGACGGTCTGCTTGCCGTCACTCATCAGGACGATCCGGGCGGGCGGCGGACCTTCCGCGCCACCGACGATCGCCGAGAAGCTCTCGATCGACTGCAACGCGGCGAAGATCCCTTCACCGGTGGCCGTCGACTGCGCCAGCTTCAGGTTGTCGATCGCCTTCACCACGCCACCGCGATCGGTGGTCGGCGCGACCAGCACGGTCGCCGTCCCCGCGAAGGAGATCAGCCCGAGGTTCACGCCAGGAGTCATGTTCTGCGCGAACGACCGCGCCGACTCCTGTGCGGCCTTCAGCCGGGTCGGGGCGACGTCGGTCGCCTCCATCGACAGCGAGGTGTCGATCACCAGCATCACGGTGGCCCGGTTGCGGGGCACCTTCTGCTCGGCCGTCGGCCCGGCGAGCGCGACGGTGAGCACCAGCAGCGAGAGCACGATCAGGATCGCGGGAACGTGCCGCACCCATCCCTGGCTCTTCGGCGCGACCTTCTCCAGCAGTTCCAGGTTGGCGAACCGCATGGTGCGCTTGCGCCGCGCGCGCTGGGACAGCACGTAGCCCACGACCACCGCGGCGACCGCCAGCAGCAGCAGGAACCACCACGGCGACGCGAATCCGGTGAGGCTCACGCGACACCACCGGACCAGCGGCGCTTGCGGGCCACCACGAACCGGACCATGTCCGCGATCCAGTCCGAATCGGTGCGCAGCACCAGATGCGCGGCACCGGCCCGGCGCAGCGCGGCCGCGACCTCCTGCCGGTGTGCGTGTGCGGCGGCGCCGAATTCCTTGCGCAGCAAGGCCGAAGCGTGCACTTCGCGCTGTTTCCCTGTCTCCGGGTCGGCCAGCACGACGGTGCCCACGTCGGGCAGGTCGATGTCGCGCGGGTCGAGGACTTCGATGGCGATGAGGTCGTGGTGCCCGCCGAGCGCCCGCAACGGACGCTGCCATTCGGTGTCGCCGAGGAAGTCGGAGATCACGACGGCGAGCCCGCGACGGCGCGGCGGACGGCGCAGTTTCTCCAGTGCCGCGGCGAGATCCCCGCGGACACCTTCCTCGGCACGCGGGGTCTCGGCGATCTTGCGGACCAGCCCCCGCGCGTGCGGGAGCCCGCCGCGCGCCGGGATGCGCGTGATGCTGCCTGCCCCGTTGGAGACGAGCGCGCCGATCCGGTTGCCGCCACCGCCGGTCAGATGCGCGACCGCGGCCGTCGCGCAGACGACCAGGTCGCGTTTCTCGCACAGCGCGGTGCCGAAGTCGAGGCTCGCGGACACGTCCGCCACCAGCCACGTCTCCAGTTCGCGGTCGGCGACGGTCTCCCGGATATGCGGGCTCGTCGTGCGCGCGGTGACCGCCCAGTCCATCCGGCGGACGTCGTCACCGGGCTGGTACGGCCGGGCCTCCCCCGGTTCCGAACCGGGCCCCGGCACCAGGCCGAGATGGTTGCCCTGCAGCAGCCCGTCGAGACGGCGGCGCACGTCGAGTTCGAGCGTGCGCAGGCCCGCCTCCATCCGCTCCCCGCGGAGTACCGGCGGAGCCCAGGAAGGACGTTCGCCCTTCTCGTTCTTCACGCTCGATTCCTTACCTGACCGGTGCGCCGGCCGGGACCGGGCCGCCCTGTCCGGCGCCGCCCTGCGGACGGGCCGAGACCTGCGGCAGCGGCACGGTCTGCAGCACCCGCGTGATGATGTGGTCGATGGGGACGCCGTCGGCCAACGCGTCGTAGGACAGCACGAGCCGGTGACGCAGCACGTCGGGAACGACGTCGACCACGTCCTGCGGCAGCACGTAGTCCCGCCCGCGGACCAGCGCCAGCGCGCGGGCCGCGGCGATGATGCCGAGGCTGGCACGCGGCGAAGCGCCGTAGGAAACCCAGCCCGCGACGTCGGCGAGGCCGTGGTCGTTCGGCGTACGGGTGGTGAGCACGAGGCGCACGACGTAGTCGACGAGCGCGTGGTGCACGAAGACCTGCGAAGCGACGTTCTGCAGCCGCACCAGCTCGGCCGGGCTGAGCACCTCTTGCGGGGTGGGCGGGGTGACACCCATCCGGTAGATGATCTCGCGTTCTTCCTCGGCCGTCGGGTATTCGACGACGATCTTGAACAGGAAGCGGTCACGCTGCGCCTCGGGCAGCGGGTACACACCCTCGTTCTCGATCGGGTTCTGCGTGGCGAGCACCAGGAACGGGTCGGGCATCGGGAAGGTCTGGCCACCGATCGACACGTGCCGCTCGGCCATCACCTCCAGCATCGCCGACTGCACCTTCGCGGGCGCGCGGTTGATCTCGTCGGCGAGCACGAAGTTCGCCACCACCGGGCCGAGCTCGACGTCGAACCGCTCCGCGCCCTGCCGGTAGATCCGGGTGCCGAGGATGTCGGCGGGGACCAGGTCCGGGGTGAACTGCACACGCGAGAACGAGCCGCCGACCACTCGCGCGAAGGTCTCGACGGCGAGGGTCTTCGCGACACCGGGCACACCTTCGAGCAGGAGGTGTCCCCTGGCCAGCAGGCCGACCAGCATCCGCTCGACCAGCCTGTCCTGGCCGACGATGATCCGCTTGACCTCGAACACGGTCCGCTCCAGCAACTGGGCGTCCCGCGCCGGCGTTCCGGGCTGCTGCTGCGCGCCGTCGGCGTAGCCGGGCTCGGTCACTCGTGCCTCCTGTGTTCCCCGCTTGCGTTCTTGCGTCCGGATGTGACCGTAGTGGTCGGTGACACAGCCGTTCGTGACGGTAGCCAACCCGATCAGCGGTATGACGGCTGTGAAGGGGCCTCGCCGCGGAATTTCACCAGGTCCTCCCACGCCTGTTTCGGATGCATCGCCATCCGCTGCCGGACGACGGCGAGCCGGTGCCGGCGGCTACTCGTCCGGATGCAGGTCGCTCACCGGCTTATGATGCCGAACCGCCCGCCCGCGTTCCCCGGTTCCGGTCAGGAAAACCGGTCCAGATCCTCCGGCGTGTCGATGTCGGCGCTCTCCCCGGACTCTTCGGGCACGTCGACGATCTCCAGCCCGCCCAACGTCCGCCGAAGCGACGCGTTCTCCACCGTTTCCGGCAGGGCGTCGCGCAAGGCCTCCGCACGCCAGGCGCCGAGCAGCCATTGCCGCTCCCCCGACGCGTCGACCAGTACCGCCCCCGCGGCCCGGCCGAGTCCCGCCAGCAAGCGGTCCACAGTGGATTTCCGGACGCCGGCGAGATCACCGGCCAGCACCACGACGAGCTCCGTGCGCACCAGCGCGAGCCCGGCCGCCAGCGCGGCCACCGGACCCGTTCCCGGCGACGTTTCCCTGGTCCAGACGACGTCGCCGAAGCCCGGCCGTTCCGGGCCGACGACGATCACCGGATCCGCGTCCGCGAGGGCCGCCAAAGCCCTGGCCAGCAACGGTTTCCCGCCGACGGCGAGCGCGGGTTTGTCCACACCGGACAGTCGACGCGCGGCGCCGCCCGCCAGCACGATCCCCGCGTAGGACACGCTCTATCCGATCAAGCGGGTCGCGTACGGCATGATGCCGCCGTACCGCACCGGCGCGATCCGGACCCGCAGACCCGACTGCGGCGCCTCGACCATCTGGCCGTTCCCCAGGTACATCGCGACGTGGTGGATGCCCCGCGCGCTGCCGCCCCAGAAGAGCATGTCGCCGCGGCGCATCTGGGAGAGCGGCACCTTGCGCCCGGCGTTGTACTGGTAGCCGCTGTAGTGCGGAAGCGACTTCACCCCGGCGAACGCGTAGATCATCAAGCCCGAGCAGTCGAAGCCGATCTTGTTGTAGTCGCCGTAACGGTCGGCCGTACCACCGTCGCGGATACCGCGGGTGGGGCCGGAGGTGTTGCCGCCACCCCACGCGTAAACGACTCCGAGCTGCGCGAGCGCCCGCCGGACGACGGCCTCGACGCTCGCCCCGGCCGGAGCCGACTGGACGGGCCTGCCGGACGGACGGCCACCGCCGCCCTGACTGGGCCTTTCCGCGGCGAGAGCGGCCTGACGGGCGCGCTCCTCGTCCTCGCGGGCCTTCTGCGCCTTCCAGTCCTCGTAGCGCTGCCGCTGCCCCTGCAAGCCGTTGACCTTCTGCTGTGCTTCGAAGAGCTGCTTCTCGACACTGGCCTTATCGGCTTCGAGTTTCTGGTTCTGCGCGGCCTGGGTGTCCTGGGCGTGCTGTGCCGCGCTCTGCGCGTTGTCGGCCTCGTGCTTGGCCGCCTCGGCCGCGCGCTTGCGCTCCTGCGCGATCTCCAGCTTCTTGCGCGCGGTCGCGTCCTTGTTGGACTTGTCCGTCTGCGCGCGCTTCATCGCGTCGAGCGCGTTGAGCCTGCTGCCGCCGACCGCGTCGAGCATCTGGGCGCGGCCGAGGAGTTCCTTGGGGCTGTTGGCGGTCAGGTACGCCGACACCGAGCCGATCGTGCTGCCCTGCTGGAAGCTCGCGGCGGCGAATTTGTCGAGATCGGCGCGGGCCTTGTCGATGGTCGCCTGCGCGGCGTCGGATTCGGTACGCGCGGACCGCGCCTCGCGATCGGCCTGCGCGGCTTCGTCCTGCGCGGTCTCCGCGTCGACCCTGGCCTTGTTGGCCTCTTCCATCTTCAGCTCGACGTCGTCGTTGAGCTGCGCGAGCTTCGACTCGGCCTGGGCCAGCTGGTTCGTGAGCCTGCCGACGTCACCCGCCTTGGCGTTGGCGTCGGCCTTGCTGGAGTTGATCTCGGAGTCGCTGGGATTCGGCGGAGGCGGCGGTACCGCAACGGCGGTACCCGTCACCCCGAGCAACAGGGCGATGCCGAGGGCGCCGATGGTCATGCCACGGCGGGCACCGGTCCCCGACCCGGCTTCACCACGCACGATCCACCCACCTCCTGATCTTGAACAATGAGCTCACTGTGCCACTGCCGTCACAGCATTACCAGAAGCACCACCAGGAACTTACACACCGTAGGCACCATTTCCCCTCAACGGGGGACGAACAGACGAACGTTTCGTCACTCGAACGGCCGCAGGTCGATGAGACCTTCGCGACCCGCGTGTCGGCTTGCCAAGCCAAACAGGACGGGCGTACTGTTTGAAAGGACGAACGAGGTGTGCCATCCCGGGTCCGGACCTACGGTGGGGGTGCGCAACACTCGCTCCGGGTCGGCCCGAACGACCTGGAGAACACACCGAACTGACCCGCCACTGGAGTTAGAAGTGACCGCACCCGCCAGCAAGGACAGCTTCGGCGCCAAAGACACGCTGAAGGTGGGCGACTCCTCCTACGAGGTTTTCCGCCTGAACAAGGTCGAGGGCTCCCAGCGCCTTCCCTACAGCTTGAAGATCCTGCTCGAGAACCTGCTGCGGACCGAGGACGGCGCGAACATCACCGCCGACCACATCCGCGCGCTCGGCAACTGGGACGCCAAGGCCGACCCGTCGATCGAGATCCAGTTCACGCCCGCTCGCGTGATCATGCAGGACTTCACCGGCGTGCCCTGTGTCGTCGACCTCGCCACCATGCGCGAAGCCGTCACCGACCTCGGCGGCGACCCGGACAAGGTCAACCCGCTCGCCCCCGCCGAACTGGTCATCGACCACTCCGTCATCATCGACGTCTTCGGCCGCGCCGACGCCTTCGAGCGCAACGTCGAGATCGAGTACGAGCGCAACCGCGAGCGCTACCAGTTCCTGCGCTGGGGCCAGGGCGCCTTCGACGAGTTCAAGGTCGTCCCGCCGGGCACCGGCATCGTGCACCAGGTCAACATCGAGCACCTCGCGCGCACGGTGATGGCCCGCAACGGCCAGGCGTACCCCGACTCCTGCGTCGGCACCGACTCGCACACCACCATGGTCAACGGCCTCGGCGTGCTGGGCTGGGGCGTCGGCGGCATCGAGGCCGAGGCCGCCATGCTGGGCCAGCCGGTCTCCATGCTCATCCCGCGCGTCGTGGGCTTCAAGCTCACCGGCGAGATCCCGACCGGCGTGACCGCCACCGACGTCGTGCTCACCATCACCGAGATGCTGCGCAAGCACGGCGTGGTCAGCAAGTTCGTCGAGTTCTACGGTGAGAGCGTCGGCGCGGTGCCGCTGGCGAACCGCGCCACCATCGGCAACATGAGCCCCGAGTTCGGCTCCACCGCGGCGATCTTCCCGATCGACGAGGAGACCGTCCGGTACCTCAAGCTCACCGGCCGCTCCGAGGAGCAGGTCGCGCTCGTCGAGGCCTACGCCAAGGAGCAGGGCCTCTGGCACGACCCGTCGCACGAGCCGGAGTACTCCGAGTACCTCGAGCTGGACCTGTCGACGGTCGTCCCGTCGATCGCCGGCCCGAAGCGCCCGCAGGACCGCATCGAGCTCACCGACGCGAAGAACTCGTTCCGCAAGTCGATCCACGACTACGTGGGCGGCGAGCAGGTCCCGCACACCAACGTGGACGAGGCCGTCGAGGAGTCCTTCCCGGCCAGCGACCCGGCCGCCCTGTCCTTCAAGGACGAGGGCGCGGTCGACATCCAGTCGGCGGCGAACGGCCACAGCGGCCGCCCGACCAACCCGATCAAGGTCAGCACCTCGGACCGTGGCGAGTTCATCCTCGACCACGGCGCCGTGGTGATCGCCTCGATCACCTCGTGCACCAACACCTCCAACCCGTCGGTCATGCTCGGCGCCGCGCTGCTCGCGCGGAACGCGGTCGACAAGGGCCTCGCGGTCAAGCCGTGGGTCAAGACCTCGATGGCGCCGGGTTCGCAGGTCGTCACCGACTACTACGACAAGGCCGGTCTCTGGCCGTACCTGGAGAAGCTGGGCTACCACCTGGTCGGCTACGGCTGCACCACCTGCATCGGCAACTCCGGCCCGCTCTCGGACGAGATCTCCGCGGCGATCCAGGAGAACGACCTCACCGCGGTTTCGGTGCTCTCGGGCAACCGGAACTTCGAAGGCCGCATCAACCCCGACGTGAAGATGAACTACCTCGCGTCGCCGCCGCTGGTCATCGCGTACGCGCTCGCCGGCACGATGGACTTCGACTTCGAGACCCAGCCGCTCGGCCAGGACTCCGACGGCAACGACGTCTTCCTGAAGGACATCTGGCCGTCGGCCAAGGAGATCCAGGAGACCATCGACTACGCGATCACGCAGGAGATGTTCACCAAGGACTACGCCGACGTCTTCGACGGTGGCGAGCGGTGGAAGTCGCTGCCGACCCCCGAGGGTAAGACCTTCGACTGGGACGCGGAGTCCACCTACGTCCGGAAGCCCCCGTACTTCGAGGGCATGCAGGCGGAGCCCGCCCCGGTCACCGACATCGCCGGCGCGCGCGTGCTGGCGAAGCTGGGCGACTCGGTCACCACCGACCACATCTCCCCCGCCGGCGCGATCAAGCCGGGCACCCCGGCCGCGCAGTACCTGACCGAGCACGGCGTGGAGAAGAAGGACTTCAACTCCTACGGCTCGCGTCGCGGTAACCACGAGGTCATGATCCGCGGCACCTTCGCGAACATCCGGCTGCGCAACCAGCTGCTGGACGACGTGCAGGGCGGCTACACCCGCGACTTCACCCAGGCCGACGCCCCGCAGGCGTTCATCTACGACGCGGCGCAGAACTACGCGGCGCAGGACATCCCGCTGGTCGTCCTGGGCGGCAAGGAGTACGGCTCCGGATCGTCGCGTGACTGGGCGGCCAAGGGCACGCGCCTGCTGGGCGTGCGCGCGGTGATCACCGAGTCGTTCGAGCGCATCCACCGGTCGAACCTGATCGGCATGGGCGTCATCCCGCTGCAGTTCCCGGCGGGCGAGTCGGCCTCGTCGCTCGGCCTCGACGGCACCGAGACGTTCGACATCTCGGGCATCACGAAGCTGAACGACGGCGAGACCCCGCGCACCGTCCACGTCACCGCGACGAAGACCGACGGCACCAAGGTGGAGTTCGACGCGGACGTCCGCATCGACACCCCTGGTGAGGCGGACTACTACCGCAACGGCGGCATCCTGCAGTACGTCCTGCGGAAGATGACCCAGGCGTAAGCACACCCGCGAAGGCCCCTTTCCCCGCACTTTCGGGAAAGGGGCCTTCGTGCGTCCTTCGGTAGCGTGGACGTATGGCCCACGGTCGAATCCAGGTCGAGAACGGCGAGCTCGCGTACGAGATCCGGGGCGAGGGTGATCCCGTCGTCCTGCTCCACGGCGGCATGCTCGACTCCCGGATGTGGGATGCCGAGATGCGCGAACTCGGACGCCACCACACCGTCATCCGGTACGACGCGCGCGGACACGGCGAGTCGTCCACGCCGACGGAACGGTTCAGGCACTACGAGGACCTCCGCGCGCTGATGACCGCGCTGGAACTCCCCCGCACGTCACTGGTCGGCCTGTCCGGCGGCGGGCGGATCGCGGTCGATTTCGCGCTGACGTATCCGGAGCTGGTCGAGAACCTCGTCCTCGTCGCGACCGGCCTCAGTGCGATGGTGGCAAAGGATCCGTTCGTCCTGGAGCAGAACAAGAAACTCGAAGAAGCGGGCGCGCGGGGCGATCTTCCCGCCGCCATCGAGTGCCTCCTGCGCATGTGGGTGGACGGGCCCCGGCGCGCACCCGCGGACGTCGATCAACGGGTCCGGCTGCTGTGCCAGGAGATGTACACGCAGACGATCGTGCGCCACGGGCTCGCCGGTTTCACGCTGATGGACGAGCTACGGGCCGTCGAGCGCACCGGCGAGCTGACCCCGCGCACCCTGACCTTGGTGGGGGATCTGGATTCCTCGGACATCATCACCATCGCGGACCAGATCGAAAACGAGGCACACGACGCCCGGAAACTGGTCGTCCCCGGGGTCGCGCACATGATCAATCTGGAGAAACCCGGCGAGTTCTCCCGGATATTACTGGATTTCCTCTCCTGCTCGTGAGTCGTCCGCCTGGACACACGTGTCGTCCGTCTGATCACGTGTGTCGTCCCTGCAGTCACGCGAAACCGCCCGACCGTAGGTAGCTTGAGACGCGGTTGGTTTTCTTGACTCGTACGGCGAAGATGCCGCCGTGATCGGCGGCGCTCCGGCGCCCCATCAAGAGACGAAGGGACCCATCACCGCATCAGACGCAGCGAAAGCCTCTATACCCAGCCGACGAGCACGCCACCTTCGCCTTACCCCTCAATAGATATCCTTACCACTCACAAGCAGGACCCCACCATGCCATGAAGGACCCCTTCATTGCGCCTAGCGCAGTGAAGGGGTCCTTCATGTACTTGGGGAAGGAGTCCTTCACGGACCCGAACGGGACCGACCACAGCGAGGTCCCGTGGGTGCCCTTCGTTCTAAGCGTCCTTACCACTCACGAGGTCGTCTTCCCGCTGTTCCGGGCGACGGTCGACGACGCGGCCGAGCGGGCGCAACAGCACGTTGACCCCGACGATCACCGCCGTCCCGGCGAGTGCGACGACGTAAAGTCCCGCTCCCGCAAGGGATCCGACGGCGGCGGAGCACCAGAGGGTGGCCGCGGTGTTGAGCCCGCGCACATTCAGGCCGTCGCGCAGGATCACGCCGGCCCCGAGGAAACCGATCCCGGAGACGATCTGGGCGGCGACCCGCGTCGGGTCGGCGTCACCGCTGGTGTTCAGCCCGCCGAAACCGTGCGCGGACAACAAAACGAAGAGCGTCGCGCCGACGGCGACGAGGGCGTTGGTGCGGAGTCCGGCCATCCGGGCGCGGTACTGGCGCTCGATGCCGATGACGGCGCCGAGGCCGACGCCGGTGCCGACCCTGAGCAGCATTTCGAAGGTGTTCATGATTCCGGCTCTTTTCTGGCGTGCGTACACAAAGCCAGACAGGGAAAGGAGACCGGAGAAGGTCAGCGCACCGCGCGCACGGGCGAACGGCGACCACGTCCGGTCGGTCCAGAACTGTCTTCCGGCATGTGCCGCTCACCTCGCTTTCGTACTCGAGCGGTGTTGATCAACCTTCGGGACTCTACCACCGGACGGTCCGAGCGCGGCGTGGATCGTGTCACGCAGCCAGCGCTGGGCCGGATCGGCGTCGAGCCGCGCGTGCCAGAGCTGGCAGACCTCGATCCGCGGAAGCTCGGCGGGGATCGGGAACCAGCGGATGCCGAGTGACCGGCCGTAGTGCTCGGCGAGCCGCTGGGGCGCGAGCCCGACGTAGTCGCTCGACGCGACCAGGAACGCGGCGACCGCGGAGGTGGGAACGACCGCGGCGACCCGGCGCTGGAGTCCGGCCGCCTCGAGCACGTCGTCGAGCGGTCCCCTGCCCCGGCCCCGCCGTGACGCGGAAACGTGGGGATAGCGGCAAAGCTGCGCCAGCGTCGGACGCCGCACGCCGCCGAGCGGGCCGTCCGCCCTGACGATCGCGACCACACGCTCGTGGTACAGCAGCTCCGAGTGGATGTCGGGGGCCGTGATGTCGCCCGCGCCGATGTCCAGATCCACCGAACCGTCTCGCAAGGCTTCGGTACTTTCACTGCCTTCCGCGACGAAGCGCAGGACGACGCCCGGAGCGACGGCGGCGGTCGCCTCGACGGCGGCCGTCGCCAGTGTCGCGGCGACGCCGTCGTTGATGCGGATGGTGAAAGTGCGTTCGAGGTCGCCGAGCGACAACTCGCGATCGGCGCTGATCAGCGCCGACGCCTCGTCGAGCAGCGATCGCACCCGCGGGGCCGTGCGGAGCGCGAACGGTGTCGGCACCATCCCGCGGCCGGCGCGCACGAGGATCGGATCCCCCATCGCGCGCCGCAACCGGCCCAGTGCCCGGCTTGCCGCCGGGATCGACAGATGCAGGCGTTCGGCGGCCGCCGTCACGCTGCCCTCCCGCAGCAAGGCGTCGAACACTCGCAAGAGGTTCAGGTCCAGCTGATCGGCCATAGTTGCATCGTACGCAACTCTCTGTTGCCAATGTTGCGTGGCGCGAAGAACCCGAAGGCCCATAGCGTCGTGGACATGCCACTCCGACTCCAAATCCGCGACGCTCCCGAAACCGCGGTGAACCGACGCGGCCTGTTGACCGCCATGTGCGCCTGTGTCGTACTCGTCGTCGGGATGGTCGCCGCGATCAACCTCGCCGTCCCGATGCTCGCCGCGAGCGACCTCCACCCGTCCGCGTCGGCGCTGATCTGGATCGTCGACACCTATGTCGTCTTCTTCGCCTGTCTCGTGATCCCCGGTGGAGCGGCGGGCGATCGCTTCGGCCGTAAGGGTGTCCTGCTCGCGGGCCTGGCGCTTTTCGCGCTCGGCGCGCTGCTGTCGGCGATCGCGCCGAACGTGCCCTTCCTGCTGGCGGGCAGGGCGATCACCGGGATCGGGGCCGCCGCGGTGCTGCCCAACACGCTCGCGGTCCTGCTGCACGCCGTCCCCGCCGAGCGCAAGGGCGTGACCATCGCGACCTGGGCGTCGATGACCGGGATCGGCGGTGTCGTGGGGAATGTCGGCGGCGGTGCCGTACTGACGAGCGGATCGTGGCGTTGGCTGTTCGCGGCCGCCGTCCCGCTCTCGCTGGTGCTCGCCGCGCTCGTCGCCCGGATCGCGCCGGTGTCGCCGCGACACGAGCGGCCGCTCAGCCCGCTCGGTGCCGTCCTGCTCGTCGGCGCGTCGGTCGCGTTGCTGCTCGGCATCGTCGAAGGGCCCGAAGCAGGCTGGACCAGCCCGATCGTCCTGGCCGGATTCGCCGGTTCGCTCGTGTTGTTCGCCCTGTGGACGTTCGCGGAACTGAAGGCCGAGCACCCGCTGCTCGATCCCCGGTTGTTCCGGGTGCCCGCGCTGCGCAGTGCCTGTCTCGGCATGACCGCGATCTTCTTCGGGATGTTCGCGCTGTTCTACGTCAACGCGTCCTTCCTCCAGTACGGCAAGGGTTTCGGGGTACTGCCGACCGGGCTCGGGATCATCCCGCTGACCGTCCCGGTCGTCCTCGGCGCGCGACACGTGGGCAAGCTCGTCCAGCGCTTCGGCGTCGACGTCGTCGTCGCCACCGCTTTCCTCTCCTGCGGCTGCGGCCTCATAGGACTGTCCATAAGCGACACTTCGACGCCGTATCCGGTCTACGCCGCCTGGCTCGTGGTGACCGGGATCGGTGTCACGCTGGCCCTCCCGACGTTGTCCGCCGCGATCTCCGGTTCACTGCCCCCGGCGCAGGCCGGGGTCGGCGCCGGGCTGCAGACCACCACACGTGAATTCGGCAGCGCGCTCGGGGTCGCGGTCGTCGGCACCGTCCTCACCGGACGCTTCGTCGCGGCGCTGCCGGAAGATATCCGCGAGGCCCACGATCCGCACACCGTCGCGCAGGCGCTGGCCGTCGCCGCGCCCGGCCGCTCGCCCGAGGTGATCTCCGCGTTCGTCACCGGCGCAAGCACGGCACTCCGGGTGATCGGGGTGAGCGTGCTCGTTCTCGGGGCGCTCGTCGTCCTGCAATCACGGCTTTCCCGCAACACCAAGTAGAAGGAGCATTCCCATGCACGTATTCGTCACTGGGGCGACCGGCTGGATCGGCTCGGCCGTCGTGGACGAACTGCTCGACGCCGGCCACGAAGTCACCGGCCTCGCCCGATCGGACGACTCCGCCGCCACGCTGGAGCGGAAGGGCGCCCGGGTCCGTCGCGGCGACCTGGACGATCTCGACGGCCTCCGTGCGGGCGCCGAGTCGGCCGACGCCGTCATCCACCTGGCGAACAAGCACGACTGGGCCAACCCCGCGGAGTCCGACCGGGCCGAGCGGGCGGCCGTCCAGACCTTCGCCGACGCCTTGACCGGCACCGGCCGGGCCTTCGTTCTCGCCGCGGGCCTCTCGACCCTCGCCACCGGACGGCCTGCCACCGAGACCGACCTCTCCCCCGCCGTCGGCCCCGACTCCCACCGTGGCGGCGCCGAGAACCTCGCGCTCGAGTACGCCGAAAAGGGCATGCGGGTGATCAGTGCCCGCTTCGCACCGTCCGTGCACGGCGTGGGCGACCACGGTTTCGTCGCCGCCCTCGTCGCGGCCGCCCGCAAGCTTGGCGTATCGGGCTATCTCGGCGACGGGACCGCCGCCTGGGCCGCCGTGCACCGCACCGACGCGGCCCGGCTCGTCCGGCTGGGACTGGAAGGCGCGCCCACCTGCTCCCTGCTCCACGCGGTCGCCGAAGAAGCCGTCACCACGAAGGAGATCGCCGAAGCCATCGGACGGACGCTCGACGTCCCGGTGGTGTCCGTGGCGCCGGAGAACGCCGCCGAGCACTTCGGGTTCGTCGGCCGGTTCTTCGCGCTGGACATGTCCGCGTCCAGCGCGCGCACCCGCGAACTCCTGAAGTGGACCCCGTACGGACCGCGCCTGGCCGAGGACATCGAAGCCGGCGCTTACGCCTGATCGAGAGGAAGCACCATGTCCGCAGTGACCGCTTTCATGCTGGTGAAGACCACACCCGAGTGGCTCGGCCTCACCGTCGAACAACGGGTGGCGGCCTTCAAGACCGAGGTCCTCCCCGCCATCGAAAGCAAAGTGAAGGGCGTCCGGTCCCGCTTCTTCGACACCGAGTTCTACTCCGCGCGAGTGACCGACGTATGGGTGTGGGAGGCCGGCGACCACCACTCGTACCAGCTGCTCGTCGAGGCGCTGCGCGAGACGCCGTTCTGGGACCGGTACTTCGAGGTGGTCGATCTCCTGGTCGGGGTCGAGAACGCGTATGCCACGAACTATGGTCTGGACGCCTACGCGAGCGTCAACGTCTGAAACCGGCAGGAGCGTCCCGCCGGTAGCCCACCAGGAGGCGGCCGCCCACGCCATCGAGCACACCGGCGGCGACCCGCCGCATCGGCGCCCGATCCCCCACGCAGACGACCTGCCGGTAGCCGGACAGCAATTCCTGACAGGTCTTCGGATCGGCTTCCCGAAGCCGTCGGAGGAGCCATTTGCCGTGTGAGCGCCACCGGCCTCCTGCCAGGAGGATCAGCTCGGCCACCGCGATCAGCAACCGGTCGGCGATGAAGACGAGTTCGTCGGGATCGTCGGCGCCGTCGAGGTCATCGATGAGATCGGTGAGCAGATAGCGATGGTCCTCCAGTTCGGTCGCGGAAAGCGGCGGCGGTCCGGCGTCCAGTCGCGCCCGGGCCGCCGCACGCGTCCGGCGGCCGAAGCCGTCGCGGTCGATGAGCACGACACCCTCGCCGCACATGTGCAGCAAAGGCGAGCGGCGATTCGCCGTCTCCCGCTCGGCGAAGTGCTCGTAGGACTCGGAGGTATGGCAGAACAGTTCCACTGGCACGCCGTCGCGTTCGGTCGTTTCGCGGAACGGAGCGGGCGGCCCGTCGAGGAATACGACGATGTCGAGATCCGAACCGGCGGTGCGCCAGCCGGTGTTCGCGCTTCCTCCCAGGATCGCGGCCCTCGCACCGGGAAAGCGGGCCTCGACCATCTGGCGGGCGATTTGGACGGGATCCATCCGCCCAGCTTGCCGCAGCGGGATGGCCGATGGGTGAGCCAGGCGCACCGGCGGCCGCGACCAAGCCGAAGCCGGTGCCCTGGTTACCCACCCGGATCTCCTGGACGAGCGAATCGTCCGGCCAATCCGGCCCTCCCCGTCCGGAACCCTAGGGCCGGAAGTTCGGGACCGGTCCCCGGACGCCGCGAAGGCCACCGCCGAGACGGTGGCCTTCGTGGTGTTCAGCCCGGGATCAGGCGGTTTCGAACGGCTGGACGTTCGGCTGGAAGACCTGGCCGTTGGCCGGGACCTTCAGATCGATCAGGTAGTCGGCCGTCACCTTGTCCACCCCGAGCGAGTCGCCCAGGATGCAGTGCCCGAAGGCGTCGACCGAGAGCAGCCGGGCGTTGCCCAGCTCGTCGGCCATCCGCTTCGAGAACAGGTACTGGGTCGCCGGGTCGTAGAAGTTGCCGACGACCAGGACCGGGGTGTCGGTCTTGGCCTGCCACGGGCCGCGGTAGACGTCCGGCTTCTTCACCGGCCACACCGGGCAGCCCGCCACGTCCGAGAACGCCTGGTAGCGACCGAAAGTGGGCGATTCCTTCTCCCACTTCGCGGCGATCTCGGGGACCTTCTCCTGCTTGATCGTGATCTTCTTGTCCGAGCAGTTCACGGCGAAGTACGAGTCGTCGCCGGTGTACGGGCTGTCCGGGTTCGCGTCCGCGCGCCCGTTCGCCCCGGACCGCAGCACCTTCAGCTCGACGGCCTGAGCCGTCTGCGCCTGCGCCGCGGGCGGGTGGACGACGTTGTACAGCGCCTGCAGGTCGTCGGCCAGCGGCGGGAACGACGTCGGCGAGTACAGCACCCCGGCCACCGTGCTGGTGAACGCGTTGATGTCGTAGCTGCTCCCGTCCGGCAGCTTGACCGGCTGCTGCCGCAGGTGGTCGCGGATCTCGTCGAACTTCGCCCGCGGCGTGCCCGCGCTGAAGGAGCACTTCGGCCCGACCTGCGCGCACTTGCGCAGGAAGGCGTCCAGCGCGATCTCGAACCCGCGAGCGCGCTCGCGGTCGTACTGCACGCCGTCGCTGGTGCGCAGCGCCGGATCGACGTTGCCGTCGATGACGATCGCCCGGCTCTGCTTCGGGAACATCGACGTGTACGTCGACCCGATCAGGGTCCCGTACGAGAAGCCGACGAAGGTCAGCTTCTGGTCGCCGACGGCCGCCCGCATCTTGTCCAGGTCACGCACGACGTCCTTGGTGGACATGTGGTTCAGCAGCGCGCCCGCGTTGTTCTTGCAGAACTGGCCGTAGTCACGGTACGAGGCCAGCGTCCCGGAGATCTCCTGTCGCGACAGCGGCACGGGGATCTGCGCGGCGAAGACGTCGTCCGCGTCCTCCTGCGTGGTGAAGCATTTGAGCGGGTTGCTGGCGCCGACCCCGCGCGGGTCGAACCCGATCAGGTCGAACCGGTCCAGCACCTGCGGCTGGAAGTAGTTCGCCGCGCCGATCGGCATCCGGAACCCGGAGCCGCCGGGGCCGCCCGGGTTGAGGAACAGCGAACCGACCTTCTTGTCGGGCGTCTTCGCCGCCCGCTTCAGCATCGCGATGTCGATCGTGCCGAGCGCCGCGTTGTCGTGGTCGATCGGCACGCGATACCGCGAGCAGCTGTAGAACTTCACCTGATCGGCCGGAACACCGCGGAGCTGGTCCGCCGTGCAGGCACCCCAGTTCACCGGCGCCGTCGCGCCGACCTGGGCGGCGGGCGGCCCGGCCTCTTGGGCGGCGACCGCCGTCCCGGACGCCCCGGTCAGCGCGGCGCCGGCCACGAGTGCCCTACCAGTGCGAAACCGCGCACCGGCCTCCTTGTGGATCTCGGCAAAACGACTCCTCCCTCGGCTGGCGACGTGTCGGACCACGTCGCGCGATGCGCCGCCGACGTCACGGCGCGTAACACCCAAGGAGCCTCGCACAGGCCGGTAACCCAGTCACCGGCCGAAAGGATGGTACGAACCTATCGAGTGGTTGTCTTCAACTCGAAAATCGGTAACACACGGCAAGCGGCCTTCTCCTCCATGGAGTAACCGGGCCAGAACTCCAGCAGCCGTTTCCACATCGCCTCGTACTCGTCTCCGAGCAGTTCCCTGGCCCTGACCGGGATCTCCTCGCCCGCCAGCGCGACGACCGCGTCGGGATGCGAGCGCAGATTGTGCGTCCACGCCGGATCGTTCGGCCTCCCCCAATTGGAGCCGACGAGCACGAAACCTTCCTCGTGCGGGAAGTACAGAAGATTGGTACTGCGGGGCAGCCCGCTCTTCCGGCCGGTCGTGGTCAGCCGCAGGGAAGGGAGCCCGGCCAGCGCGACCAGGCTCACCTTCCCCTTGAACAGCCGGTGGAGTCTCTTGTCCACCCAGATGATCCCGCCCGCGAGCCCCATCAGCCACGGTTTGGTGCCGAGCACGCGGGCGAGCGAAGTGAGAGGGTTAGCCACGGACAGATCTTGCCAGGCTCACCCCGAACCGCGATTCCGAGTCCGTCCACCATTTCTCCACGGAGAAACCGGCTTCGGCCAGTTCCGCGGCGATTCCCTCCCGCCGGAACTTCGCGGAGATCTCGGTGCGCACGTATTCGCCCTCGGCGAACTTCACCTGAAGGTCGGCGCCCGGGATGTCGACGGTCAGTGGCTCACGCGCCCGCAAGCGCATTTCGATCCATTCGTTCTCTTCGTCCCAATACGAGACGTGGTCGAACGCGGCCGGGTCGAAGTTCGCGCCGAGGCCGTTGTTGATCACGTGGAGCACGTTGCGGTTGAACTCGGCGGTCACCCCGGCGGCGTCGTCGTAAGCACGCTCCAAGGTCTCCCGGTCCTTCACCAGGTCCGTCCCGAGAAGGAACCACTCCCCTTCGTCGAGCACCTCCCGGACCGAGCGCAGGAAGGTGGCGCGGTCGGCGGGGAGGAAGTTGCCGATCGTGCCGCCGAGGAAGACCACCATCCGCGGCCGGTCGCCAGGCAACAGGTCGAGGTGCTGGGTGAAGTCACCGACCACGCCTCGGACCTCGAGGGACGGGTAGTCGGCGGTGATGGCTTCCGCGGCCTCGGCAAGCGCCGTCTCGGAGACGTCGAGCGGGACGAACTCCTTCAACGTGCCGTGGCTCGTGAGCGCGTCGAGCAGGAGCCTCGTCTTCTCGCTCGACCCGGAACCGAGTTCGACGAGGGTGTGCGCGCCCGAGCTTTCGGCGATCTCGCCGCCGCGCGCGGCGAGCACCTCCCGTTCGCTCCGGGTCGGGTAGTACTCGGGAAGGGCGGTGATCTTTTCGAACAGCTCGCTGCCGCGCGCGTCGTAGAACCATTTGGGCGACAACCACTTCTGGTCCGCCTCCAGGCCGGCACGGACGTCCGCGCGCAGCTGCTCGGTGATATCCGATTCGCTGTGGTGTACGTCGAGGTCGAGTTCGGTCATCGTGCCTCAGGGCTCCGATCGGCTTCGAGGGGCAGGATCTCCACGCCGGCGCCGGTGACCCGGACGGCGTGGTGGTCGGGAACGGGAGTCCAGCCGGGATCGTCGTCGCACGGTTCCGACGCGACGAGCACACCGTCTCCGGTGTCCCGATAGGACAGGGAATGCGTCCACGCGGTACCGATGAGCGTCCGGCCGTCGGTCAGCAGGAGATTGAGCCGCGAACCCGGGCCCGCCTCCTCGACCACTCCGGTCAGCCAGGTGACGGCCGCGAGCGGGTCTTCGCCCGCCTCGAGCCGTTCACGCAGCAAAGCCCACAGCAGTACCGAATCCGTGGTCGCCTCCAGTGTCAGCAGCCGGGTGATCGGCAGCTTCGCGGCGAGCTCGGCCATCGAGTCCGGCCAGCCCCGCACCAGCCCGTTGTGGCTGAAGAGGTAACCGCCGCCGGTGAACGGCGCGTTCGCCGCCTCGACCACGGGCATCCCCGTCGTACCGTTGCGGACCGCCGCCAGGAAGGCGTGCGAGCGAACCGATCCGGCGAGGGCGGGCAGATCCCCGTCCGTCCACAAGGGAGCGGACCGGCGCAGCCGCAGCGGCTCGGGGCCTTCGGCGTACCAGCCGAGGCCGTATCCGTCCGCGTTGACCGAGCCGCCGCCCCGCATGTCACGAGGGGCGTACGACTGCACGAGCAGCGAATGAGGGGCGTGAAAGAGCGTCTCGGCGGGCGAGCGCGGCTCGCCGAGATACGCGACGTGACGGCACATGCCGCTCAGGCCACCTCGCTCGGCCGCGCGTCCCGGGCACAGCGGAACCCCGAGAAGATCTGCCGCCGGATCGGGTGATCCCAGTTGCGGAACGTGCCGCGGATGGCCGCCGCGTCCGTGCCGAACGAGCCACCGCGCAGGATCCGGTAGTCCCCGCCGAAGAACACCTCCGAGTACTCCTTGTACGGGAAGGCGGCGAATCCCGGATACGCCTCGAAACCGCTGCTGGTCCACTCCCAGACGTCACCGATCAGCTGGTGCACGCCCAGCGGCGACACACCCGCCGGGTACGCGCCGACCTCCGCGGGCCGCAGATGCCGCTGCCCGAGGTTGGCGTGGTCGGGGGTGGGTTCCTCGTCGCCCCAGGGGAATCGGCGCGACCGGCCGGTCGCCGGATCGAACCGGGCGGCCTTCTCCCATTCCGGCTCCGTCGGCAGGCGCCGCCCCGCCCAGGCCGCGTACGCCTCGGCCTCGTGGAAGGAAACGTGGACAACGGGTTCCGCGGCGGGCACCTTCTCGTAGACGCCGAACCGCGTCCGCCACCAGCCGTCCTGCTCCCGTTTCCAGAACCGCGGCGCGTCGATGCCGTGCTCGCTGCGGTACGCCCAGCCGCGCTCGCTCCACCACTTCGGGTCTTCGTAACCGCCGGAGTCGAGGAACTCGGCATACGCCCCACAGGTGACCGGCGTGGTGTCGATGAAGAACGCCTCCACCGCGACCTCGTGCGCCGGACGCTCGTTGTCCAGGGCCCACGGCTCGGCGGAGGTCCCCATGGTGAAGGCACCGCCGGGTACGAACACCTCCGCGGGCAGTGGCCCGGACCGCGACGGCGGCGGGGCGGGCGCGTGCAGCACCGGATCGCCCTTGCGCAGCTGATGGGTGGCCAGCATCGTCTCGTCGTGCTGCTGCTCGTGCTGGGTGATCATGCCGAAGGCGAAGGCGTCCTCGGTAAGCCGCCTGCCTTGCAGTGGAACGGTTTCCAGGATGTCGAAGGATTTCTCCCTGACTTCTCGGACGTACTTGCGAGCTTCTTCCGGGCCCAGCAGCGGCAACGCCGGGCGATCCGCGCGGGCGTGCTGGAACGCGTCGTAGATGTCGTCGATGTCGGGCCGGAGCGCCTCGCGGCCGCCGACGTCGCGCACCAGCCAGAGCTCCTCCTGGCTGCCGATGTGCGCGAGATCCCAGACCAGCGGCGACATCAGTTTCGAATGCTGGCGAACCAGGTCTTCGTCGTCGACGCTCGTCAGCGCGACACTGCGCTCACGGGCCCTGGTGAGCGCCTCGGCCGCGTGAGCCCGCAGGTCTTGCGGGCTCAGCGCGCGAAGCGGGTTGGTCTCGGTGCTTTCCACGCTCATGACTGGTGGCTCCTCGAACCCCTCACGAGGGATTGCACACCCTCGCTGATCTCGGTGATGGTCTCCGGCGGCAGACCGGTCGTGCCCAGTTCGGCACAACCGAGGTCCACCACCTTGCTCGCGACGTCGGCGATCGCCCGGTCCGCGAGGCCGAACCGGGCGGCGCACTCCCATCGGCCCATGACCGGTTCGCACAGTTCGAGCACCTTGTCCACTGTGGACGGGCGCGCGAGCAGTGCGGCCAGCAGGGCCACCGGGTGCAGCCACCTGGCGGCGGGCTGGGCGTCCAGGTAGCGGATCTCCAGATATCCCTGTGGACGGACCGGGGTGAAGAACGTCGTCAGGTGGTAGGCCAGGTCGTCCTCGGTCGGCCTGCCGAGCCCGGCGCCCTCGCCCCGGCCGTCGATCCAGTCGGCGAAGGTCAGGGAATCGGGTGCGTCCCAGCGGCCGTCCGGTCCGGGAAGGACCATCAGCGGGGTGTCCATGATCCTGCCCGCCCATTCCGCGGCCGGGTCCTTGCCCGGTTCCGCCGACCGGGTGCGGGCCTTTTCCGTTTCCATGACGGCGAGCCAGCGTGCGGACGCGTGGCCGGTGTCGCGTCCGGCGTGGATCCGGGAATTGGCGAAGGCGGCGAGCAGGGGCGGACCGAGCGCGTGGACGGCCGCCCAGCGGACCGGCAGATCGTGCGCCTCACCGGCGTCCACGCAGACCTGCAGGCCCGCGGTGCTGCACATCATCGTGGCGCCGCCCTCGCCCATCGGGGCGAAGCGGCGTTCCATCGCGGCGTAGCGCGGGGTGCCCAGCTTGCGGGCGGGGGCGCGATACCTGTCTATCCCGGTGTCCCCCAGGTACAGGCCTCGTGCGGCGAGAAGACTTTCGAGATGGGCCAGATCGGCCGAGACGACGGCGTCCAGGTGGCGCAGCGTGGTCTGGGGTTGAGCGGAGATCTCCACCTGGCAGCCGGGCTCGAGGCTCAGCGGTGAACCTGCCGGAAGCGGGAGGGCGGGGCTGTCGGGGCGCAGCGTCCGCGGCGTGTGCGGGCCGAGCGCTGCGGCGAGATCGTCGGGATCGAGGGGCCGGGCGGGTTCGTCGGCGTAGTGCACGGTGAATTCCAGCTCTACGCCGAGAAGTCTCGGCGGCCCGTGTTTGAAGCACACGGAAGCCACATACGCCTCACCTTCGGCGCGGTCCGAGAGGACCTTCGCCGTCGCGTTCGACGCGCTCCCGGACTTCTCGGGGAAATCATGAACAGTAGTCATCTTTCCGCCGTCCAGTCGGTTGTCCGATAACTGAGATGCCTTGACTTCGGACGCTACACGCGGGGTCCGACAAAATCAGTCCGGTTCTTGCCGGGCAGGATCGCCGGACCACGTTCCGGGACGGGACGATCAGGGCAAAGCGGGCTCCGTGCCCAGGCCCAGCGCGGCCGCCGCGTTCCGCACCGCCTCGATCACCAGCTGCAGCGCCGGGCGCCGCGACGAGGTCGTCCGGTAGGCGATCGAAACCGTCCGGAGCAACGGTGTGGTCAACGCGACGACGTCGATCCCCGGCGGCCGGAGCCCGAGCCCGAGGTCGGAAACGAGGGTCACCCCGAGCCCCGCCCTGACCATCGCCATCGCCGTGGACTGCTCCTCGACCTCGTGGTTGATCTTGGGTTCGAACCCGTGCCGGTGACACGCGGTGCGCACCGCGCGGCCGAAATGACTCTTCGGGCTGGCGAGGATCCAGGGATGTTCACCCAGTTCGAGTAAAGACGCGCTTCCGGCGGGCACCGCGCCGGCGGGTACGGCGGCGTGCAGCCGTTCGACCGCGATCACCGCGCGCTCCAGGCCCGCGTCCCACGGCATCGGCGCGTCGGAGTAGTCGAGGACGAACGACAGGTCCAGCTCGCCGTCGCGCACGGCGTCGGCGGTGTCCTCGGGAGCCAGCTCACGGGTCCGGACCTGGATGCCAGGATGCTCACCCGCGAGCGCGGCCAGAGCGTGCGGCAGCAGCCCCGATGCGACCGACGCCCACACTCCGGCCATGAGGCGCACCGAAACGGTCTCCTGCGCCTCTTCCAAGGCCAGTGTCGCCCGTTCGACCGACCCCAGGATCTCCTCGGCGTGTTCGGTGAGCAGCAACCCCAGTTCGGTCAGCTGCACCCGTCTGCCGAATCGTTCGAACAGCTTCGCGCCCACGTCCCGCTCCAGCTGAGCCAGCTGCTGCGATACCGCCGAAGCGGTGTAATGCAACGAAGCGGCGGCCGCCGTGACGGTGCCGCGCCTGCTCAGCTCGCGGAGCATCCGCAGGCGGTGCAACGAAAGCTCCATGGCCCCAACGTAATCGGGTGCGGTCGTGCACGCCGGGTGACGCGTTACACCAGTTTCTCTGCACATCATCGTTCAGATTCGGTAAATGGACGCGCGCGCCCGCCGGGGCGCACCCTCGGAAGTGGCGCAGGAACGACCCCGAATCCACGAAGGAGGTGGCCGCATGGCCGCGAGGAACGCCGAACCGCTGATGAGGCTCGTCTGGACCGACCCCGTCACCGGTGCCACCGGCTACCTCGTAGTGCACAGCCTGGTCTCCGGTATCGCGACCGGCGGGACCCGGATGCGCGCGGGCTGCACGATGACCGAGGTCGAAGACCTGGCGAGGGGGATGGCGAACAAGACCGCGACCTTCGGCCTGCCGGTCGGCGGGGCCAAGGGCGGTATCGACTTCGATCCGAAGGACGAGCGTGCTTTCGGTGTGCTGGAACGGTTCTGCTCGTTCCTGCGGCCGTGGATCGACAACCACTGGGTGACCGCCGAAGACCTCGGCGTGCCCCAGCACCTGATCGACGAGGTGTTCGCGAAGCTCGGGCTCGAGCAGTCATACCACGCAGCGATCCGGCGTTCGGCCGATCCGGCGCACACCCTTCGCCGTGTGCAGGCCGGGCTGAACACCCCGGTCCCCGGCGGGCTCCTGCTCGGCGACGTGATCGGCGGCTACGGCGTCGCACAGGCCTGCCTCGGTGTCGCCGACGCGTGGGAATGGGCCGCCGAGAAGACCACGGTCGCCATCCAGGGCATCGGCACCATGGGCGGCGGCGCGGCCTGGTACCTGCACGAAGCCGGGATGAAGGTCGTCGCGGTCGCCGACGCGGCCGGGACGCTGTACCGGCCCGAAGGTCTCGACATCCCGGCGCTGCTGGAACTGCGGGACTCCTACGGCGAGATCGACCGGAGCCGGCTCCCCGCCGACGTCCGGCTGCTCCCCCGCGACGAGATCGTGGCGACGGAGGCGGACATCCTCGTCCCGGCGGCGATCTCCTACGCGCTGCGCGCCGGGAACCAGGGCGTCGTCAAGGCGAAGGTCGTCATCGAAGCGGCCAACGCGGCGACCACGCCCGACGCCGAAGCGGGACTGGCGGCCCGTGGCATCCCGGTGATCCCGGACTTCGTCGCGAACGCCGGCGCGGCCGCGTGGGCGTGGTGGCTCTTGCTCGGCGAGGTCGGCGCCGATCCCGCCGATTCGTTCCTGCGCCTGCGGACCGAGATGCGGGCGAAGGTGGCGCTGCTGCTGAGTTCGTGGAACCTCGACCGGATCGCACCCCGCATCACCGGGCTCCGGCTCGCCGAAACCACCCGTTCGGACGCCACCGCTCCCGAGACCGCCCCCGCGTTGGTCATCCCCTGAGATTGCGCGTGAAGGCCTCCTTCCCTCGGCTGAGCCGAGGGAAGGAGGCCTTCACGCGCGATCCGTGGCTCAGGAAGCGAAGCGGTCCGTCGCGCCGATGAGGACCTCGCGCATCGGCTCGTCCTGGGTGCTGTGGCCGACCTCGTCGATGACCACCAGTTCGCTGCCGGGCCAAGCGTGCGCCAGTTCCCACGGCGTGCCGATGAGGTTGCCCAGGTCGAGACTTCCTTCGGCGAGCACAGCCGGGATATGGGCCAGTTTCCCGGCGTCCCGCAGGACCACGCCTTCGTCCAAAAAGGACCCCTGGCTCCAGTAGTGCGTGACCAGCCTGGCGAAGGCGAGCCGGAACTCCGGGCTCTCGAAGCTCTTGTATGGCGGCGAGGTCGGGATGATCGCGTCCTCCCAGGCGCACCAGTCGGCCGCCGCCTTCCCGTGCACCGCCGGATCGGGGTCCATCAGCAACTTGAGGTAGGCCGCCGCCAGGTCACCGTCGCGATCCTCTTCGGGTACGCCGTCGCGGAACTTCGCCCACGCCTCGGGGAAGACGCCGCCGAGGCCGCGGGTGAGCAGATCGGTCTCGCTCCGGCGTCCGGTCGCCAAGCCCATCAAGACCATCTCCGTGACGCGGTCTGGATGACGCTCGGCGTAGACCAGCGCGAGCACCGAGCCCCAGGAACCGCCGAAGAGCAGCCACTTCTCGATGCCCAGATGCTCACGAAGGCGCTCCATGTCGGAGATCAGGTGGTCGGTGGTGTTGGCGGAAAGATCGGCTTCAGGCTCCCCCGCGTGCGGGGTGCTCCGGCCGCAGCCTCGCTGGTCGAACAGCACGACGCGGTACTTGGCCGGGTCGAAGTACCGGCGCAGGCCGGTGCTGCAGCCGCTCCCGGGGCCGCCGTGCAGGGTGACGGCGGGTTTGCCGTCGGGATTCCCGCAGACCTCCCAGTACACGAGGTGCCCGTCGCCGACGTCGAGCATCCCGTGGTCGTACGGTTCGATTTCCGGATACAGCCGTGTCACGTTCTCGTCCTCCCAGACCCCGCCAGAAATACAACAGCGCTGTCACAATAGCGGGATCCGGTCCGAGTGTCTGTTCCGGCGCGAGTCATTCGTGGACAAGGTGAGCGGCCGCCACGAGAGCGCCGCCACGAAGCCCCAGGGGATGAGATGTCGAACGCCCGCCGCATGTACGACCTGGTCGAGCCCATCGGTCTGGTGCCCTACTTCGCCGACGAGTCGGACGAGGCCTTGATCGCGCTCGGCCTGCGCGGCCCGTGGGACGCCTACTTCGCCGGCCGCGCCGCGCCGTTCGGCCGGTCGGTGCCCGCCGAGGTGATCCACGCGATCTTCTACAACTTCGCCCCCGGCGAGGTGGCCCGGCACATCCCGAAGATCTGGGAGCTGACCACACCCGAGGCGGCGCTGGCCGCCCGCGAACGAGGATGCGTCGCGGGGATGCGGCGGATCCTCGGCGGACTCGCCGACACCTCCGGAGTCACCCGCGCAGGCGACCTCCTGCTGAAAGCCGCGACCAGCGCGCCGGTCGAGGGACGCGCCCTCTACGCCGCCCTCCGCACTGTCCCGGTCCCGCAGGAGCCCGTGGCCAGGCTGTGGCACGCCGCCACTCTCCTGCGTGAACACCGCGGCGACGGCCACACCGTCGCTTTGCTGGTCGAAGGCATCGGTGGCACGGAGTCCCATGTGCTCCACGCCCTGTCCGTCGGCACCCCCGCGAACGAGTTCGGCCGGGTCTGGCACCTCCCCGCCGCCCAGCTGACCGCGGTCGTCGACGGTATGCGCGACCGCGGTCTCATCGGGACGGACGGCTGGCTCACCCCGGCTGGGCGCGCCACGAAGGAACGCGTCGAGGCCATGACCAACAGGCTCGCGGAGACGCCGTACAACGCCCTGAGCGCCCAAGAACTCGAGCGTGTCGTCGCCGACCTCGAACCGATCTCGGCCGCGCTCAGGGCGGTGTTTCCGTGGTGACGGCCTAGCCGGCCAAGGTGCTGGAGACGTGCTTGAGCGCGTCTGCCAGCTCCGCCGGGCCGGCCGGTCCGATGTGGACCACGGCGTCGTTGCCATGGCCGGTCGTGTAGCTCAGGTACCGGCCCCAGTCCGTATCGGCGAAATGAAGCGGATCCTCGGCGGCCACATGCCTGCCGACCTCGTCCCGCTTGCCGACGTAGAGCTCGCCGCTCCCCTCGACCGGCCGCTGCACGAGGCTGACGATGTCCGCGATCACCGGCGGCAGCGAATGCGTGTCCGGGCCGCGGCGAGCCGCTTCTTCGAGCTCGTACGCGCGGACCGTGCGCAGCCTTCCGCCGCCCGCGGGGACGGGCGGCAGCTGCTCGATCAGCGTTTCGGGCAGCCGTCGCCGATCGATCTCCTGCAGCCCGACCCAGTCGCCCGACGCCACCGCCAGGACCGCCTGCAGCCCCAGCGAAGCGGCGAGGACGCCGTAGGTCTGGCCGCCGGTGTTCACCCAGCCGTAGTACTCGATGGCCGGTTTCGTGAGCACCGGAAGCCAGTCCAGGAAGTCGACCGACGCGCGGCCGCTCGAATCCAGCAGCCCGGCCTGTGCCAGCGCCGCTTCAACGCGCTTGTCCGCCTCCGCGCGGGCCGTCCTGGACAGCCAGCGCGGTTCGGGACGCAGCGTGATGTGCAGTTCGCCGACGCGTTCGCGTTCGGCGAGCACCGCCAAGGCTTCGACCGGGACGTCCACCCGGCCTGTTCTCACGGTCATCCGTTACTCGCCGATGACCGGCGGACTGGTCCGCTGGTCGGTGCCGAAGATCGCGTCCGGGTCGGCCTCGATCAGGTAGTCGGGACGCTGGTGCTCGTCGTCCTCGTCGCCGTCGGCACGTCGGCCGCCGGCGCCCATCGGACCCATCTGCCCGCCGCCACGACCGCCCGCTCCGCGACCACCGGCCAGGTGGTCGGCGCCACCGATGCCGCCGAGACCGCCCATGCCGGAGCCCCTGCCCGAGCCGAGACCGCCGGAACCGGGAGCGCCCGCCCGGCCGCCGGTGCCGCCCTCGCCACCGAGCAGCCTGCCCGCGGCGCTGTTGGACGGGGGCACGTTGCGACCGCCGGTGCTTCCCGGCGGATTCTGGCCGGGACCGTTCGGGTTGTAGTTCTGGCCGGGGCCGTTCGGCAGGCCGATGACGTTGTCCGAGTCGCCGCCGGGTCCCCGTCCGGGGATCCTGCCCGGGATTTCGGTCGTCGGCCCGGGCCTGCCCTTGCCACCGCCGGTCGGGCGTGTGGTGTCGTCGCCGTCGCCCGGCTTGCGCGTCGTGGGAGGCGGGATGGTGGGGTCGGGCCGGTCCCTCGGGATCACCGGGCGGTCGTCGTTGGGGCCCGGTTTGGTCGGGGTGCGATCGTCGCCGCCCGGCCTGTTCTGATTCGGGTTGGTGCCGTTGTCGTCCGTGCCGCTGGTGTCGGTGCCGTCGTTGTCGTCCCCGCCGCCGTTCCTGATCGGCTTGACCGGGATGACCGGCGGGTGGACCGGGGGCGTACCGCCGGGGGTCTTGACGCTGACGTCCGCGCCGTCGCTCTTCAACACGCCGTAATCGGTCGGCAGGCTGGAACTCGTGCTGCTGGTGACCGAGTCGTACTGGTCCATCACGCGGACGTTGTTCTGGTTCGCCGCCTCGTGTTTCGCGACGCCCTCTTGGTAGTTCTTGATGTCGTTGTTGACCATGAACGGCCCGGCGATCGGGATCGCGCCCTTCAGGCCGGTGGTCCAGGGGTTGGGCTTGTCCGGCTTCGGCGGCACCGGGACGACCGTCTGCCCGGAGTCGTCGAAGCTGTCGGCCTGCGTCGTCACCGAATCCCTGGTCTGGAACAGCGGCTCCGCGGTCTCCTTGAAGGCCTGCTCCAGCGGGCCCGCACCGGCGTTCGCCGCGTCGGCGGCGGAACCGGTCCAGGACGCCGTCATCCGCGTCTGCAGGGACTTGATGGCCATGCCGCGCTCGACGTAGGCGTCCGAGAGTTCGGCGATGCGATCGGCCGCCGAACGCAGGTTGCGGGTGTCGCCCTGGGTGAAGTTCTCGAAGATCTGTTTGCCGTCCACTCTCATGCCCCCTTGAGTGTCTTGATCATGGCCGACACGGCCTTCTGCGCGTTCCCACAGGAATCCTGTTCGTTGTCGTAGCCCTCGGCCTGGGCGCTGATCGCCAGGTCGTCGGCGACGCCGACCGACAGATCACAATTGCCGCGCGCTCGCCGGTCCTGCAGTCCGTAGTACACGGTCGGATAACCGTCGACCTCGGGACCGGGCTCGAGGAACTTCAGCTGCCCGGCGTCCTTGGCCTTCTGCAATCCGGCAAGCCCGCCCATACCCTTTTCGCGGTTGCCGCTGCCGAGGATGATCTGCAGGCTGTCGGCCTTGCCACGACTCTTCCAGCTGCAAGCGGGATTGCTGGTGTCGCTCTTCGGCTCGCCGGGCTCGGTGAACCCCAGTTCCGCGGCCGTGGCGGCCGGGAGCAGTTTGCACGGGTCGCCGACGAAGGCCGAGGCATCCAGCGGATTCGCCACCTTCGGGACGTTCGGATCCTCCGGCGCGGCCGACGAAGCCGACGACGGCGACGTTCCCGGAGTGGGCGTAGCTGTACCAGGGGTCTCCCCCGTGCACCCTGCGACCGCGACGGAAACGAGCACGAGCGCCGCCACCGCGGCGCGATTCCTCAACACGTTCGGCATCCTCAGGTCGTGCGCAGGGTGTTGGCCTGGTCGGTCGCCATCGTCTTCGTGCGAGCCATCTCGAGTTTCTCGATGTAGCCCTCGATATAGGCCTTCATCGAGTCGTTCTGGTCCTGCAGGGAGATCAAGGACGTGATTCCGGAATCGACATAGCTCGAGCTGGCTTCGTCTTTCCCCGGCGGCATCAGGTCCTCCGCGATCCGGCGGATCTTGTCGCCGTCCTCGACAACCTTCTTCAGCTCGTCCTGCCACAGCCCGATGACGGTCTTCAGCTCTTCGGGGCTCATCTCGAACCCGCCGCCACCGCCGCCCCCACCGCCGTAAACGGTCGGTTCCTTCGGCGTGGTGAGGTCACCCCAGACGGCCTTGATCGCGCTCGCGGCATCGCCGATGATGTTCAACCCGCACCTTCCCCTCAGCACTCACACACGGTGATGGACAAAGAGTAGCCAAGCGGCGGACGGCGTGTCAGCCGATCCGGCCGAGTGGTCGGACGTGTCTCGGAGCCGTCCGGTTCCCGGTCGGGCGGATCATCCCGCGAACTGGTCACAGTACGTACGTACGGATTGCATTGACCGGGTTCCCGGTGACAGGATCCCAGGATGCCACGGGTCAGCCAGGATCACCTCGACGCACGCCGGCGCCAGATCCTCGACGGCTCCCGCGTGTGTTTCGCACGCCACGGCTACGAGGGTGCCACCGTCCGGCGGCTGGAAGAAGCCACCGGACTGTCCCGCGGTGCGATCTTCCACCATTTCCGCGACAAGGAGTCCCTCTTCCTGGCCTTGGCCGAGGACGACGCGGTGCGCATGGCCGACATCGTCGCCGAGCAGGGTCTCGTCCAGGTGATGCGCGAGCTGCTGACGAACCGCAGCGAACACCCCGCCGACTGGCTCGGCACGCGGCTGGAGGTCTCCCGGCGGCTGCGCACCGACCCCGAGTTCCGGGCCCGCTGGGCCGAGCGGTCCCACCAGCTGACCGCCGCGACCCGCCGCCGCCTGGAGCGCCAGCGCGACGCCGGGATCCTGCGTGACGACGTCGACGTCGACGTCCTGACCGCATACCTCGAACTCGTTCTCGAAGGTCTCGTCTCCCACCTCGCGATGGGCCAGCCCGGAGACGATCTCGGCCCCGTTCTCGACCTGGTCGAGGAGAGCGTGCGGCGGCACCGTGCCCACGCGGCCGGGGGAACACGTTAAGATTGTCCCATCGCCGCAGTACAGCGGCGGTGTCAGTTGATTCCGATCGAGGAGTGACTCTTTTCGTGCGCGACGCGCAGTCACCTGGTGACAGTATCGAGCCGGGTGGCACACCCGGCTGTTCCGCGGCTCTTCCCGCCGACCCCGCCGGCAGGAAATGATGGAAATCCTGCTCGCCGTTCTCGGCATTCTCCTGTTCCTCCTGCTGACCGTCGGCACCGGCCTCGCCGTCGCCGCCGAGTTCTCCCTCACCGCGCTCGAGCGCAGCACGGTGGACGCGAACGTCCGCCAGGTCGGCGACAAACGCGCGCACACCGTGCAGAAGGCGCACCGCACGCTCTCGTTCCAGCTCTCCGGCGCGCAGGTGGCGATCACCATCACCACCCTGATCACCGGTTACCTCGCGGAACCGGTGATCGGTGATCTGCTGCACCCGCTGTTCACCGCCGTCGGGTTCTCCGAAGGCGTGGCGAACGGCGTCTCGCTGGCGGTCGCGCTGATCTTGGCCACGTCGCTGTCGATGATCCTTGGCGAGATGATGCCGAAGAACCTCGCGATCGCCCGGCCGCTGCAGACCGCGCGTGCCGTCGCGGGGTACCACTCGCGGTTCTCGTCGCTGTTCCGCTGGCTCATCACCCTGATGAACAACAGCGCCAACTTCCTCGTCCGCAAGTTCGGCGTGGAGCCGCAGGAAGAACTGCGGTCGGCCCGGTCGCCGCAGGAACTCGGGTCGATCGTGCGCTCCAGCGCGGAAAGCGGCACGCTCGACACGTCGACGGCCGAACTGCTGGACAAGTCGCTGCGCTTCGGCGAGCGGACGGCCGACGAGCTGATGACGCCGCGCGTCCAGCTCGAATCGCTGACCGTGGACGACACGATCTCCGACCTCATCGAGATCTCGCGCCGCACCGGCTTCTCGCGTTTCCCGGTCTACACCGAGGATCTCGACGACGTGCAGGGCGCGGTGCACATCAAGCAGGCGTTCACCGTCCCGGCCGCCCAGCGCGCCACGATACGGATCGGTTCGGTCATGCGGCCGATCCCGACGGTGCCCGAATCGCTGCCGGGAGACTCGCTGCTCAACCGGCTGCGTGATTCCCGCTTCCAGCTCGCGATCGTCGTCGACGAGTACGGCGGCACCGCGGGCCTGGTGACCCTGGAGGACGTGGTCGAGGAGATCATCGGCGACGTCCGCGACGAGCACGACGACCGTGAAGCGCCGTCCTCCCAGCAGGTCGGCGCCGACAACTGGCTCGTGTCCGGACAGCTTCGCGCCGACGAGGTCACCGACGAGACCGGGTTCCGGATGCCCGACGGCGACTACGAGACCATCGCCGGGCTGATCCTCGAACGGCTCGGCCGGATCCCCTCCCCCGGCGACGCCACCGAACTCGACGCCTGGCGGCTCACGGTGACCAAAATGGACCGTCTCCGCATCGCCGAGGTCGAAGTCCGCCGGGTCAGCGAAACCTCGACCTCCGCCGAGCAGGAGCCCGCCCGATGAGCGACTGGTTCAACATCTTCCTCGTCGTGGTCCTGTTGCTGGCCAACGCGTTCTTCGTCGGTGCCGAGTTCGCGCTGATCTCGTCGCGGCGTGACCGGCTGGAAGCCTTGCTGGAGCAGGGGAAGACCCGCGCCAGGATCGTGATCAACGCGAGCAGGAACGTCTCGCTGATGCTCGCGGGCGCGCAGCTCGGCATCACCATCTGCTCGCTGCTGCTGGGACGGCTCGGCGAGCCCGCCGTCGCGCACCGGCTTGCCGGGTTCTTCGAGTTGTTCGGGATCCCCGAGGTGCTGCTGCACCCGATCTCGTTCGCGATCGCGCTGGCGTTCATCACCATCCTGCACGTCCTCATCGGCGAGATGGTGCCGAAGAACCTCGCGATCGCCGAGCCGGAGCGGCTGGCGCTGTGGCTGGTGCCGGTGCACGTGGCCTGGGTGAAGGTCGCCAACCCGTTCATCTGGCTGCTGAACTTCGTGGCGAACTCGCTGCTGCGGGTGTTCAAGGTCGAGCCGAAGGACGAGCTGGAGACTGCCTACACGTCCGACGAACTCGCCGAACTGCTCAGCGAGTCGCGCCGCGAGGGCCTGCTGGAGCATTCCGAGCACCAGCGTCTGAGCAAGACGCTGTCCTCGGTGGAGAAGACGGTCGCGGACGTGCTGGTCCCGACGGCCCAGCTGACCACACTGCCCTGCTCGCCCACGCTGGGCGACGTCGAACGGGCGGTGTCCTCGACCGGGTTCTCCCGCTTCCCGGTGTGCACCGACGACGGGACGCTGACCGGCTACATCCACGTCAAGGACATCCTCGACCTCGTGGGCGAGGACCCGACCACCGTGGTGCCGTCGGACAAGACGCGGGCGCTCACCGAACTGCACGCCGACGCCCGGCTGGACGAGGCGCTGTCGGCGATGCGCAAGGAAGGCAGTCACCTGGCGCGGGCGCTGAGCCCGGCCGGGACCGCGGTCGGCGTCGTCGCGCTGGAGGACCTCGTCGAGGAATACGTGGGAACTGTCCGCGACGGTACCCACGTCATGTCATGACCGGCCTGATCGTCCTTCCCGAGTCCGTGTGGCGGGCTCGGGAGGACGACCACGTCACGCGGATGCGGCGCTGGACGACACCGCACCAGCGCCGCCGCTCGCGGGGCGAGAAGCATCCGGTGCTCGACTTCCTCTTCAGCTACTACTCGCACCGGCCAGGACATCTGGAGCGCTGGCAGCCGGGTCCGGGTGTCGTGCTCGAAGGCGCGTCCGCGCGCCGGTTCCTGGAGCGGAAGGGCTACCTGGAGACTCCGGACGGCGTCATGCTGGATCCGGCGGGCTTCACCGAGGGCCGGGCCAAGACCGCGCAATTCGTTCTCCGGCTGCTTTCCGCGACCGCGTCCCGCTCGCCGAGACTCAGTTGTTTCGGGCTTCACGAATGGGCAATGGTTTACCGGGAATCGGCGAATGAGGTTCGCCACTCACAGCTTCCGCTCCGGCTCGGCTCGGCCGGGACCGACGGCGTCGTCGAGTCGCTGGAGATCCGATGCGGACATTTCGACGCGTTTCGGTTCTTCACCGAGCCCGCCCGGCCGCTCAACACCCTGCGGCCGGCGCGGGAGGACCAGGTCGACTTCGAGCAGCCGGGCTGCCTGCACGCCAACATGGACCTGTTCAAGTGGGCGTACAAACTCGATCCGTTCGTCCCGGCCGAGCTGGTCGGGGACTGCTTCGAGCTGGCCGCGGACATCCGTGAGCTGGACATGCGGGCCAGCCCGTACGATCTGGCGTCATTCGGATACTCGCCCGTGCGGATCGAGACCCCGGAAGGCCGTGCCGAGTACGCCCGCGCGCAGGCCGCGTTCGCCCGGCGGGCGGCGCCGCTGCGTGAGCACCTGATAGCGCATTGCCAACGGCTCCTGGCCGAGTTAAGGAAAGTTCCCGCGACACGCGGAAAACAACTGTGAGTCGTCGCATTCCCCGTAACATCCTCCCCTGTTAGAGTGATAACGGTTTGATTGCATACGCAGCGCGAGCGCGCACGTTTCGAAAGGACAACGATGGGGCGACACAGCGCGGTCGAGGAGCCGGTGCCGCATCCCCTCGACCCGCCGAAGCGGCCTCAGGGTCGCGGTGAGGCGACCGGTTCGCACCGGATCGTCGGGAAGAAGGCCCCGCGGCGGCGGATCGCCAAATGGCCCATCGCCTGCCTGGTCCTCGTGGTCCTGGTCGCGATCGGCGTGCTGGGCTGGAACTGGGCGGACGGCGAGCTCAACACCCGTGCCGAAGCCCAGGCCAAGGCGTGCAGCGCCGGCGACACCCCGATGCGGGTCATCGTCACCCCCAGCATCGAGAAGCCGGTCCGTGCGGCGGCCGAGCGGTGGAACAACGCCGCGACCGTGGTCCGCGACCACTGCGTGATCATCCAGATCGACGCGCTGTCCTCCGCTTCGGTGCTCGACGGCCTCGTCGGGCGGACCAACCTCGACTCCATCGGCGGCCTGCCCGCCGCCTGGATCCCCGAGTCCTCCTACTGGGTGACCGAGCTGAACACCGCCAAGCCCGAGCTGGTCGGTTCGCCCGCCCAGTCGGTCGCGACGGCGCGTTCGGCCGACTACCCGCTCGTCGGGCTCGCCGGCAAGAACATCGACGAGGTCCAGATGCGCGCCGCGCAGACGTTCCGCCAGTACCTCCAGCAGCCCGCCCAGCAGGCCGACTTCGCGGCCGCGGGTATCAAGGCCACCTGAGGCCCCGAACCACGGGAAAGGCCCCTTCGCCGCTCGGGAAGGGGCCTTTCCCGTATCTCCGCCTCGTGAGTGTTGGACGGTTAGAACCAAGGGTGTCTTGGACTTCTGCTGAACTCGACCTTCACACCTTCCCAAGTACATGAAGGCCCCCTTCACTGCGTCTAGCGCAGTGAAGGGGGCCTTCATGTACTTGGGACGCCAGTATCAGCGGGCCAAGTCCTCGTGAGCGGCGAGAGCGGTTAACACCAACCGTGTCCGACGGTTTGGCGTGATCCGACGGACGACACACGTGACGGAATGGACGACACGCGTGCCCAGACGGACGACTCGCGTGATGTCCCTCCAGACACTCGTGTCGTCCGTCGGATCACGCGTGTCGTCCATCTGATCACGCGAGACTCCCGATTCGGTCCCGGCCTCGTGAGTGTTGAGGACAGTAAGAGCCGTCCTCAACACTCACGAGGAGAAGGTGTCCGGGTCCGGGCCGGTGCGCGTCCCGTCGTCGAACTCGGCGAGCGCGGCGAGATCGTCTTCGGCGAGTTCGAAGTCGAAGACGTCGAAGTTCTCGCGGATCCGGGACGGGGTCACGGATTTCGGGATCGCGACCGTGCCGAGTTGCAGATGCCAGCGCAGCACGAGTTGCGCGGGGCTCTTGCCGTATTTGGCGGCGAGGGCGGTCAGCGTCGCGTCCGAGAGCAAAGATCCCTGCGCCAGCGGGCTCCACGCCTCGGTGACGATGCCGTGCTCGGCGTGGAACTCCCGCAACGCCTTCTGCTGAAGCCGGGGATGCAGTTCGACCTGGTTGACCGCGGGCACGATCCCCGTCTCGTCGAAGAGCCGCCGCAGATGCGGGACGTGGAAGTTCGACACCCCGATCGCGCGCACCCGGCCGTCCGCGTAGAGCTTTTCCAGCGCACGCCAGGTTTCGACGTACTTCCCGCGGGCGGGCATCGGCCAGTGGATCAGGTAGAGGTCGACGTGGTCCAGCCCGAGCTCCGCGAGGCTCGCGTCGAACGCCCGCAGCGCCTCGTCGTAACCGTGGCCCGGATTCGGCAGCTTCGTGGTGACGAACAGTTCGTCGCGGGGGACGTCCGATGAGCGGATCGCCTCGCCGACACCGGCTTCGTTCCGGTACGACGCGGCGGTGTCGATGCTGCGGTACCCGGCCTCGATGGCGGTCCGGACGACCTTGGCCGTATCGCCCGCGGGCACCTGCCAGACGCCGAAACCGAGTTGTGGGATGGCTACCTCGTTGTTCAGGACGACGGAAGGCACGGCCATGGAAGGGAAATCCTCACTGGGTTCGGCGGCAGGGCTTCTTGCCCCGCATCATTCCACCCCGCGCGCGGCATACGCGCGCAAATACTCCGCCGTGTCCGCGTCCGCCGGGAAGAACGACTCGATCACCAGCTCGGCGACCGTGACGTCCAGCGGTGTGCCGAAGGTCGAGACCGTACTGAAGAACGTGAGTTCGGCGTCTTCGTGCCGCAGTCTCAGCGGGACGAAGATGTCACCCGGTCCGGGGACCTCCACCTCGGGGACGGGATCCGCGCACGGATAGGCGCGCAGTTCCTCCAGCAGTTCGGTCAGCATCGGGTCGGCGGTCTGGATCACCTGACGCCGCAGCCTGCCGAGCAGATGGGCCCGCCACTCCCCCAGATTCAGCACATGCGGCGCCATCCCGTCCGGATGCAGTGTCACCCGCAGGACGTTGACCGGCGCCGTCATCAAGGCGGGTGAGACCAGGTCGGTCATCAGCGAGATGCTCGCGTTGGCGTCGACCAGGTTCCACCAGCGGTCGACGACGGCGGCCGGGTACGGCTCGTGGCCGGTCATCAGCTGGCGCACCGCCTTGCGGACCGCTTGCAGCTCCGGGGCGGCCAGACCGGTTTCGGCGTACGCGGGCGCGTATCCCGCCGCCAGCAGCAGCTGATTGCGTTCCCGCAAGGGCACCTCCAGATGTTCGCCGAGCCGCAGCACCATCTCGCGGCTGGGCTTGGACCGGCCGGTTTCGACGAAGCTCAGGTGCCGGGTGGAGATGTCCGCCGAGATGGCGAGGTCCAGCTGGCTGATCCGGCGGCGGTCACGCCATTCACGAAGGAGTTCGCCGACGGGGCGGCCCGCGCTCACTGTGGTCGTCACGATCACGAACCTACGGCCCCGCCCGCGGAGCCGCCATTACCTCCCGCGTAATCGACGGGACCCGCTCCCGGCCGACAGAGTTGCGGCATCGGTTACCCCACAACAGAACGAGGAGACACCATGTCGGACATCCAGCGCGTCGCCGAGCAGTACATCGCCGTGTGGAACGAGACCGACGCGGACAAGCGCCGCGCCCTGATCGCCGAAGTCTTCACCGAGGACACCGCCTACACCGACCCGCTCGGCGCCGTGACCGGCCACGACGGTGTCGACGGCTTCATCGCCGGCGCGCAGGCCCAGTTCGCGGGCTTGAAGTTCAGCCTGCCCGCGGCGCCCGACGCGCACCACGACATCGCACGGTTCCAGTGGTACCTCGGCCCGGAAGGCGCCGTGGAGCCGCTGGCGATCGGTTTCGACGTCATCACCGTCGAGGACGGCCGGATCAAGCAGGTGCTGGGCTTTCTCGACAAGATGCCCGGCTGACGATCAGGCGAAGGCCTCCGGCGGCGGACAGGAGCAGACGAGGTTGCGGTCCCCCGCGGCCCCGTCGATCCGCCGCACCGGGGGCCAGATCTTCGACGCGGTGAAGCCGGCCGGGAAGACCGCGATCTCCCTGCTGTACGGGCGATCCCACTCGCCCGCGAGACAGCGCGCGGTGTGCGGCGCGTTCCGCAGCGGGCTTCCCTCCAGCGGCCACTCCCCCGCGGCGACCTTCTCGATCTCGTCGCGGATCGCGATCATCGCGTCGCAGAACCGGTCGAGTTCACCGAGATCCTCGCTCTCGGTGGGCTCGACCATGAGCGTTCCCGCGACCGGGAAGGACATCGTCGGCGCGTGGAGCCCGTAGTCGGCCAGCCGCTTGGCGACGTCGTCGACGGTGACGCCGGTCCGTTTGGTGAGCGCGCGGAGATCGAGGATGCATTCGTGCGCGACGAGGCCGTCGTGCCCGGAGTACAGCACCGGGTAGTGCGCGGCGAGACGTTTGGCGACGTAGTTGGCGTGCGCGACCGCGGTCAGCGTCGCCCGCTTCAAGCCTTCGGCGCCCATCATCCGGACGTAGGCCCAGGAGATCGGGAGGATCGACGCGCTCCCCCACGGCGCGGCGCTGATCGGCCCCACCCCGGTGGCCGGGCCCGCGTCCGGCTGCAGCGGGTGGTTCGGCAGGTACGGCGCTAGATGCGCGCGGACGCCGATCGGGCCGATGCCCGGTCCGCCGCCGCCGTGCGGGATGCAGAAGGTCTTGTGCAGGTTGAGATGCGAGACGTCGGCGCCGAATTTCCCGTACTGCGCCACCCCGATCAGCGCGTTCAGGTTCGCGCCGTCGACGTACACCTGGCCGCCCGCGTCGTGCACCAGCGCGCAGACCTCGCGGACGGTGTCCTCGTACACGCCGTGCGTGGAGGGATAGGTGATCATGATCGCGGCGAGGTCGTCCGCGTGCTCGTCCACAGTGGACTTGAGATGACCCAGGTCGATGTTGCCCTCGTCGTCGCATTTCACGACGACCACCCGCATCCCGGCCATGACCGCGCTGGCGGCGTTCGTCCCGTGCGCGCTGGAAGGGATCAGGCAGACGTCACGCGCGGCGTTCCCGCGTTCGCGGTGGTACGCGCGGATGGCCAGCAGCCCGGCGAACTCGCCCTGGCTTCCGGCGTTCGGCTGCAGGGAGACCGCGTCGTAGCCGGTGATACCGGCGAGCCAGCGCTCCAGGTCCTTCACGACGGTGAGCAGGCCGGCCGCGTCCTCGGCGGGTGCGAACGGATGCAGACCGGCGAACTCGGGCCAGGTGATCGGCTCCATCTCGGCCGTGGCGTTGAGCTTCATCGTGCAGGAGCCCAGCGGGATCATGCTCCGGTCGAGCGCGACGTCCTTGTCGGACAACGCCCTCAGGTACCGGAGCAGCGCCGTTTCCGAGCGGTGCGCGTGGAAGACGGGATGGGTCAGGTAGTCGCTGGTGCGGCGCAGATCCGGCGGGAAGCCGTCCGCGGTGTCCGCGTCGAGCGAGTCCACATCGGACACCGCGACGCCGAACGCCTTCCACACCAGGGAAAGATGCTCACGGGTGGTCGTCTCGTCGCAGGCGACGGCGACGTGGTCGGAGTCCACGAGCCTCAGGTTGACCCCGAGTTCCCGCGCCGTGCCGACGATCCCCGCCGCGCGGCCCGGGACGGAAACCGTGACGGTGTCGAAGAATTCGCAGTGCACGACGTCGACACCGCTTTCGGCGAGGCCCGCCGCGAGCACCGTGGCCATCCGGTGCGCGCGGTTCGCGATGGCGCGCAGCCCTTCGGGACCGTGGTACACCGCGTACATCGACGCGATGACCGCTAAGAGCACCTGGGCGGTACAGATGTTGCTCGTCGCCTTTTCGCGGCGGATGTGCTGCTCACGGGTCTGCAGCGCGAGCCGGTACGCGGAGGCGCCGTCGGCGTCCTTCGACACCCCGACCAGCCGTCCGGGCAGCTGCCGTTCGAGCCCCTGCCGGACGGCGAGGTACGCCGCGTGCGGTCCGCCGAAGCCCATCGGGACCCCGAACCGCTGCGTCGACCCGATGGCGACGTCGGCGCCGAGTTCACCGGGCGACCGCAGCAGGGTCAGCGCGAGCGGATCCGCGGCCATCACCACGGCGGCGCCGAGCGCCTTGACCTCGGCGATCGTGTGGTCCCATTCGCGGACGACCCCCGAGGCGCCCGGATACGACAGCAGGACCCCGAAGAAGTCGCCGCCGAGCCCGAGCCCGGTGATGCCCTGGGACAGGTCCGCGGTCACCAGGTCGATGCCGAGCGGTTCGGCACGGGTGCGCAGCACCTCGATCGTCTGGGGAAGGGTGTCCTCGTCGACCACGAACCGGCTCGATTTCGCCTTGCCCGCCCGGCGGACCAGTGTCATCGCCTCGGCCGCGGCGGTCGCCTCGTCCAGCATGGACGCGTTCGCGATCGGCAGCCCGGTCAGGTCGGCGACCATGGTCTGGAAGTTGAGCAGCGCTTCGAGGCGGCCTTGCGAGATCTCCGGCTGATACGGCGTGTACGCGGTGTACCAGGCCGGGCTCTCCAGCACGTTGCGGCGGATCACCGGCGGGGTCACGGTGTCGTGGTAGCCGAGGCCGATCATCTGGACCATCGGCCGGTTGCGCGCGGCCAGTGCGCGGAGCTCGGCGAGCGCGCCGGTCTCGGTGGCGGGTGGCGGCAGATCCGGCGGCGTCGCGGACTCCCGCAGCGACGCGGGGACGGCCCGCTCGGCGAGCTCTTCGAGGGAGGCGACGCCGACGACGTCCAGGATGCGCGCGAGCTCTTCGGCGCCGGGACCGATGTGCCGGTCCGCGAAGGGGGTTCCGGATTCGAGAGCGGCCAGTGAAACAGGCTCCATCGGGGACCTCCCAAGACGCGGGGGTGGGGCCGGGACGGATTGTCCTGGCCCTCCCCACTCTGTCCGTACCCCCGAGGGGGCGCCTGAGAGTTTCGCCCGAGTGTTGAGCCGGGCTTGCACCGTCGGCGGGGCCGCCAGGCTGTGACCTGGCGAACCACTTTCCAGAGGCGTCTCTTCCGCGCGGTCCAGGGTGCCTGAGAGGTTCCGGGGAGGACTTGCTCCTTCGGCGCCGAGCTCAACGGTTATCGACTCGGTCTCTCCCGCGCGGATTCGTCGACCGCGGAAGTGAGCCTACCCTGCCGCTCGCGCGGCCTCATGATCAGCCGGTGCGACGGGCGTTGCGGCGCTGCGTGAGCTCGTCCGGCGTGACCGTTTCGATCACGCCGCCGTCGGCCCGTTCGGCCGGGAACTCGTGGATGGTGCCGCTGATCTCCTGCATCGCGCCGCTGACCGCGATGCCGAAGACGCCCTGCCCGCCCTGGAGTAAATCGACGATCTCTTCGGGCGAGGTGCACTCGTAGACGGTGGTGCCGTCCGAGAACAGGGTGACCTTGGCGAGGTCACGGACGCCGCGCAGGCGCAGATGGTCGACGGCGACGCGGATGTTCTGCAGGGAGACACCGGTGTCCAGCAGCCGCTTGACCACCTTCAGGACGAGGATGTCCTTGAACGAGTAGAGCCGCTGCGAACCGGAACCGTGCGCCGTGCGGATGCTCGGCGCGACCAGCTTCGTTCGGGCCCAGTAGTCGAGCTGCCGGTAGGTGATCCCGGCGATCTGGCAGGCGGCCGGGCCGCGGTAGCCGACGAGTTCGTCCGGGAGGGAAGAGTCGGGGAACAGCTCGCCCTGCTCGCCGTCAGCGACCGGAACGAGCGGCTCTTGAGGGCTACCAGCCTCGACCACGCCATGCCTCCCCTCGCCCGACCTGGCGGCCGGCGAACAAAGCCGCGCGGACCCACGGGAGTCCGCACCGGAGTTCCTCGTCAAGACGAATGCCCCAGACATCCGAATCACACCTTGGCGATTCACCTTCATTGACGGTAAGCGCGTCCGGCAAACCGGTCAACGCGACGCGCGGTCGGCCTCAAGCTCTTCTTGAGGCTTGTCGAGGACAGTCCCCCGTTCGGCCGCACGCTTGCCGGATTTACTCAGCCGTGTTAATTTTTACTCATGCAAGTAAATCCCTCCACCCAAAGTGCCCTGCAAGAGGTTCAGGCGGAGCTGGGGCTCTCGGTCACCGAGGCGGCCCGGCGGGCCCAGATCGTCGGGGCCGCGATCGCGACGATCGCCGACTTCGGCTACCACAAGACGTCGTTCGCGAAGATCAAGGAGCGGGCCGGGCTGTCCAGCACCCGGATCATCTCCTACCACTTCACCAACAAGGCCGGCCTGATGCAGGCCGTGGTCACCACCGCGACCGGGATGAAGGACAAGTTCCTCGAGGAGCGCATCGAGGGCACGACCGACCGTGCCGGGCTGCTGCGCGGCTACATCGAGGCGGAGATCGCCTTCCTCGGCTCGTACCCGGAACTGGTACGGGTCATGGTCGAGATGGCTTCGAGCGGCTCGGACGCCGAGGGCTGGTTCATGTCGGCGCCGCTCGTCGAGGAGTTCCGGACCGGACGGCTCGAACGTCAGCTGCGCCAGGGCCAGCAGGAAGGCGCTTTCGGCGACTTCGCGGCGGACGTGATGGCGCTGTCGATCGCGCAGGCCATCGACGGCGTCGCGGCGAAGTTCGCGGCGGATCCGAAGCTGGACCTGGAGCGGTATGGCCGCGAGCTGGCCGACCTGTTCCTCAAGGCGACCGCCGCCTGATCCGCATTCAGAGGACTAAACGCCTACGAAGAAGGGGCGGCACCACCAGGCGCCGCCCCTTCGATCGAGTTCTCGGGATCAGGTGTCCGCGCCGCGGAAGTCCTCCGGCGAGACCGAGTCGAGGAACTCGCGGAACTTCTCGACCTCGTCCTCCTGCTCGTCGGGGATGATGAGGCCCGCCTCCTCCAGCACCGCGTCGACGGCGTGGATGGGCACCCCCACCCGCAGCGCCAGCGCCACCGAATCGCTCGGCCGCGCCGAAACCCGGATGTCCCCGTCGAAGACCAGTTCCGCGAAGAACGTGCCTTCCTTCAGGTCGGTGATGACGACCTGTTCCAGCTCACGGCCCAGTGCGCCGATGACCTCCTTGAGCAGGTCATGGGTCAGCGGACGGGCCGGGCGGACTCCCTGCTGCTCCAAGGCGATGGCGGTGGCCTCCACCGAGCCGATCCAGATCGGCAGGTAACGCTCGCCTTCGGTTTCCCGCAGCAACAAGATCGGCTGATTCGCGGGTAGCTCCACCCGCACGCCGACGACGCGCATCTCGCTCATCGGGCTTCGCCTCCCTCTCGTGCGCACGGGCTGCAACGCTTGTCTCGACGACCAAGCGACGGTAGTCCCGACGCTACCCGTCTTCCGAGCGCTGTGCTCGCTGTCTCCGACATTCTCGGTTCGCCCGTGGCAAACCCGACTCTCACGGTACGGCATTGGATGCCGAACATTCAGGCATTGACAAGTGGCCGCACAACGGCTCCCGGTCACCTGGAACCGTTCAACCGCCCGTGACAGCCCGTATTCCGGCCTTCACCAAGAGCGTGTGCAACGCCACGGTCAAGGCGGCGAGCTCCCGGACGACTTCGTCGCCCCTCGCCTGGGCGTCCTCGTCACGATGCCGATACACCGGGGTCACGATCTGCTCCAGCAGGCCGACCTCGCGGTCGGCCGCGGCCCGGAAGGCACGCAGATGTCTCGGCTCTATACCGAATTCGGTCATCGCTTTCACGGTCTTCGCCACGAGGACCGCGTCGGGGTCGAAGAACCCCGCCGCACCTGGGCGCACGAGACCGTATTGCCGCAGCTCAGCCAGGGTGGCGGCGTCGATGCCGGCCTGGCGGAGCAGATCTTCCTCGGTCAGCCTGATCTCGCGATCGGTCTCGAAGTCCCCGGGGGACGGCAGTCCGCCGTTCTCCCCGGGGGCGTCGAGTGAAACGAGTTTCCGCGGCAGCCTCGGCATCGCCGCTTCCGGCGCGGCGCCCCGATCCGCCGCGTCCAGCTGTTCCTTGATGACCTTCAGCGGCAGGTAGTGATCCCGCTGGGCGGACAGGACGAACCGCAACCGCTCCACGTCCGCCGGAGCGAACTGCCGGTACCCCGACGGGGTCCGGCCCGGCTGGACCAGCCCCTCCGCCTCGAGGAACCGGATCTTGGAGATGGTGACATCGGGGAAGTCGCCGCGCAGCTGTGCCAGCACGGCCCCGATGCTCAACCCATCGCGCTGCGAAGCATCCCGATCAGGCCGCCCGGCCGCCGTCACCGTGCCCCCTGGCCCCCGGAACCCGGGCCGGTCAGGAAGACCAGGCGGAACTTGCCGATCTGCACCTCGTCGCCACCGGCGAGGACGGCCTGGTCGACCGGCTCGCGGTTGACGTAGGTGCCGTTGAGGCTGCCGACGTCGATGACGACGAACTCGCCGCCCTCACGCCGGAACTCGGCGTGCCGCCGGGAGACCGTGACGTCGTCGAGGAAGATGTCGCTGTCCGGGTGCCGTCCCGCACTGGTGGTGTCGCGGTCCAGCAGGAAGCGCGACCCCGCGTTCGGGCCCCGCTTGACGACCAGCAGCGCGGAACCCGCGGGCAGCGCGTCCACACCCTGGACGGGGGCCTCGGCAGCCGGAGGAGCCTCAGTGCCTTCGACGTCGGCCAGGAAGTCGGCCCGGAAGACAGAAGTCCGCTCCGGAGACTGCTCCGGGGGAACGCCGGGCCCGTCGTTCGTGCTCACCTGAGCTCTCCTAACGCATGTGTGTTGCCACTACTCAAGAACGTGTGGAGGTCAAACGTACCGTGCCTGATCGAATCTCCGGCCCGCGGCTCCCCCTACTCTTCCCGAAGGGCCACGGCCTGCGGCTATTCCTTGATCAGCGCCTGGTACGCCTCGGCCTCCAGCAGGGATTCCACCGAGCTCGCGTCGTCGAGACGGAGCTCGATCAGCCAGCCTTCGCCGTACGGGTCGCTGTTGATCAGCTCGGGCGATTCGGTCACCGCGTCGTTGACCGCGACCACCTCGCCGTCGAGCGGGGCGAACAGCTCCGAGACGCTCTTGGTCGACTCGACCTCGCCGAACGCGTCGCCCGAGCCGACCTGCTTGCCGACCTCGGGCAGTTCGACGAACACCACGTCACCGAGCTGGTCCTGGGCGTACTCCGTGATGCCCACGCGCACGAGCCCGCCGTCGCGCACGGAGACCCACTCGTGCTCCTCGGTGTACCGCAGTTCTTCTGGAGTGGACAACGCCGCTCCCCTTTCTGATGCCCTCACTCGAAACCGACGCGCGCAGTTTCCCATCCCGCCGGGTCACGCGCCCGGCGCCTCCCGCGACACGCCGGGAGCGGCCGGGCGCAGCGCCCGTACGGTCTGGACGACGTACAGCACGCCTGAATAGACGTACAGGACCGCACCCCATGCCGTGAAGGCGTAGCCGATCGGCCGGGCGATCGCGGCGATGTCGGAGCCGCCCTGGGTGAGCAGCAGGAACGGGAAGGCGTACATCAGCACGAAGGTGGCGCCCTTGCCGATGTAGGTGACCTCCGGCGGGGCGAACCCCCGGCGCCGCAGCAGCAGGACGCAGACGCCGAGGACGGCCTCCCGGACGACCAGCGGGACCACCAGCCACCACGGGATGATGTCGCGGATCAGGAAGGCGATGAGGGTCGCGAGGATGTAGAGCCGGTCGGCCGCGGGGTCGAGCAGCTGGCCGAGCCGCGACATCTGGTTGAGCCAGCGGGCGAGTTTGCCGTCGAGCCAGTCGGTGAGCGCGCTGAACACGAGCAGCGCGAGCGCCCAGCCGTCCTCCTTAGGGCCGAGGAGCAGCCACAGGAAGACCGGCACCCCGGCGAGCCGGAGGATCGAAAGCATGTTGGGGACATTCAGGGCCTGCCGCAGCAGGGAAGGCTCTTCGCTGGTCACGCTCGGTTCGGGGGGCGTACTCACCCGCTCAGCCTAGCCAGCGGCGGCAGGTCCTCCCGCGTCAGCTGGCCCGGGTGTGCGTCCAGCCGCGGCGTTGCAGGTCCGCGCTGGTCAGCGCCACGGGCCTGCCCCGGTGGTCGGTGCCCATCCAGCGATGGTGGCCCGCCGAGTTCTCCAGGACGTACGGGCGGCCGCCACACCAGACGACGGTGCACGGGGCCGTCGGGGGAAGCTCCGTGCTCGCCGGTGCGGTGGCCTGGGGTGACGCGGGGTCGGTCTGTTCGTCGGTCTTCATCGCTCTCACGGTTTCGGTGACGGGGACTGGGACACGCCGGAGCGCTACTTGTCTTTTCGGCAGAACGGGGCCGCGCGTTAACGGCTCGGCGCCGGATTCGTCCGATCGGTTCGCGACGACAGCAGGGTGTTGCCGCGCCGTGAACGGCATATTAATTGTCCACAGTGGACAGTGATTGTCCGGTCCTCGCGTATCGCGGCGACGGGGCCGCGATAGCCTCCCGCGAACCGAACGTGGCTCAATGCCACGACATCGGGCCCGGCCGGGTCAGAATGGGCCGGCCACGACCGGCCGACGAAAGGATCGCCTTGCCCGTCTCGACGACCACGGGAACGTGGCGGCGCCTGTTCGCGGTCTGCGCCGTCGCCGGAACGCTCGCCGCCTGTTCGGGCGAATCCCCGCCACCGCCTGTCACTTCGACGCCGGTCTCATCGCCCGCGATCCCCACGAGCGCGTCCAGCGTTTCGGTGCCGCCGATCCCGTCCCCAACCGCGCCGAGTCCGTCCGCCGCCCCGACTCCCGCCCCCAAACCGAAACCCGCTGAACCGGTACAGGGTTCCTGCGGGACGGTGACCGCGGCGAGCGGGCTGACCTTGCAGGTGCTCAACGGACCCGGCGTCTCCTGTGCGGAGGCGACCGGGATCGTCGACGCGTTCCACAAGAGGATCGCCGGCCGTCAGTCCGCGGGCTCGGACGAGCCGGTCAGCGAGACCGTGGACGGCTGGCTGTGCGTCTCCGGCGCTCCCGCCGCCCAGGGCGGCACGAGTTGCAGCAAGGGCGAGCAGAACGTGTTCGCCGCCGTCGTCCCCGTCGAATGAACCATCCCCGAGAAGAAGGGCCCATGAAGAGCCTCGCCGTGCTTCCCGCCGCGTTCGCCGTCGTCCTGCTGAGCGGTTGCGGCGCCGATCCCGCGCCCGCGGCCGCGCCGCCCCCGTCCTCCCCCGCACCCGCCGCCGACCAGGCCCTCGCCGGATCGCCGTGCGGAGAAGTCGCCGGATACCAAGGCGCGAAGAACAAGGTCGTCGTCCGGGGGAAGACCGACTGTGCCGAAGCGACGCAGGTGCTCAAGGACTACTTCGCCAAGCTGACACCCGCCGAAGCGACGTCACCGCAGGGGCCGGGCCCGGTCGTGGTCGGGGCCTGGACCTGCGGCAGCGGTCCGAACGATCCGGTGACGAGCTGTTCGACCGAGGACGAACGGCAGATCGAGGCCACCCGGAGCTGAGCACGGACGGCGGCGTCACTTCCCGCGACGCCGCCAGGTCCGGGTCTTCCGGTACAGGACACCGAGTCCGATCAGCATGCCCAGCAGGACCAGGCCGCACAACGCGACCATCACCAGGCTCAAGACCCGATTCGACCTTGACGGGTAAGCGAATCCGTCACCGGCGAAGATCCTGTCGCCTTCCGCGACCCTCTCGCCGTTGATCCTCCCCTGTCCGGTGCGCCCGTCGTCGAACCGCCACCCGGCCTCGCAGTAGGGAAACCGGCCGCTCATCGGCGGCCCGTCCTCGACACATCCGGAGACGGCGGTGACCGTGACGTCCTCTCCGGTGTTCAGTTCACGCACGCGGTCACCGAGGGCTCCCCCGGCCACCCACAACAGGAAAACGAGCGGGATCCCGCCCAGCAGCATCTGCAAGAGAAACCTGGAAGTCCCCGGTTCACCTGACAAGGAAGTCCCTTCTTCTCGGCCGTTCCAGGCTATTCACCGAAGCGACGGAGCTGCACGGGATTTGTACCCACCCCTTGCCAGCCGGAGTAAGAGTCGTCTAGACTCAAACTATGCTCACCAGGGAAGACGCCATGAAGGCGGTCGAGGACGCGGCCGGCCCGGCCGCGCTGTTCGCCCGCCATCGCTACCGCGAACTGGCGGCCGTGCTCCACCCCGACCGCAACCCCGGCGACGCGCGGGCCCACCGCGCGGCCGCCACGCTCAACCGCCTCCACGACGAGTGGAAGCGGACCCGGCGGCAGACGGTCACCACGGCGACGTCGGCCTACACCCTCGTCGCGCCGCACGCGGTGGGCAGTGTCGCCACGACCTACCGGACCACCGGCCCGCATCTGGTCAAACTCGTCCGCGATCCGGCGCTCAACCCGTTGATCCACGCCGAATGGGACGCGTTGCGCGCGCTGGACGGCTTCACCGAACGGCATCGATGGCTCCGCCCCTACTACCCGCGGCTGCTCGACACGTCGGGGCCGGTCGCGAGGGGCGATCGCGCGTTCAGCGTTCTCGATCCGCTCGTCGACGGCTTCCTCACCCTCGCCGACATCGGGAAGGCCTTCCCCGGCGGGCTCGACGGCCGCGACTACGCCTGGATGCACCGTCGTCTCCTGCGCGCCGTGGCCGGCGCGCACCGGGCGGGTGTGGTCCACGGCCATCTCACCGCGGACAACGTGCTCGTCCATCCCGGACAGCACGGCATCGTCGTGGCCGGCTGGTCGTTCGCCGTCGAAGACGGTGCGCTCCCGCTGGCGGCGGACAAATCCGTCCGCTATCCACCGGAAGTCCACAAAGGACAGCCGATGACCTCGGCCACCGACGTCCACATGCTCCACCGCATGATGCTGGACCTGCTGGCACCGGGCGAAACCCGCCAGCGCGAATTCGCCAAGTGGTGTCTCCAGGAGATCCCGGCACAACGACCCGAGGCCGCCGATCTGCTCGACGAGTACGACGAACTGCTCGCCGACCTGTACGGCCCTCGCACCTTCCGACCGTTCATCATCCCCGAGACAGGAGCCTGACCATGGGACACGGACACTGGGACGACAACGCCTACGCCGCCGCGAAGACCTTCCGCGCGGCCAAGGGTGAGGACGATTTCGGCTACACCGCCGATCTTCGTTCCAAGCCCGCCAAGGAATGGAAGGTCGCGGCCGCGCTGGACCCGCTGAACGCCGTGCGGGAATGCCGGGATTCGGCCGACCACAGCGATTCGACGCCGATCGCGGTGCTGTTCGACGTCACCGGTTCGATGCGCCGGGTGCCGCGGATCATGCAGGGCAAGCTCGGAAAGCTGCACGGCCTGCTGAAGCGCCGGGGTTATCTGGCCGACCCGCAGGTGCTGTTCGGCGCGATCGGCGACGCCGACAGCGACCGGGTTCCGTTGCAGGTCGGGCAGTTCGAATCGGACAACCGGATGGACGAGCAGCTGCGCACGATGTTCCTCGAAGGCGGTGGCGGCGGGCAGAAGAGCGAGTCCTACGAACTGGCCGCGTACTTCATGGCGCGGCACGTGGTGACCGACGCGTGGCAGAACCGCGGCCGCAAGGGCTATCTGTTCATCATCGGCGACGAGCTGAACAAGCCCGCGCTGGAGGCCCGCCACATCCGCCGGGTGATCGGGGACGACGTGCGGGAGGACATCGACCCGGCTTCGGTGTACCGGGAGCTGGCGCGCAAGTGGCACGTGTACTTCGTGCTGCCGAACCAGTCCTCGTACTACAACGACCCACAGATCGGTGAGCACTGGAGCGATCTGCTCGGCCAGAACTTCCTGAAGCTGGACGACCCGGGCGCGGTGTGCGAGCTGATCGCCGCCACCATCGGGCTGGAAGAGCGGGTGGTCGACGTCGACCGGGCGCTCGCCGACCTCGCGGACGTCGGCTCGGTCGCCGAAAGCAAGGCGGTCGGCAAGGCGCTGGCGAAGCTCGGCACCAAATCGGTCGTCACGTCGGCGGTGCCCGAGACCGGCGGGCCGAGCGACGTGGTGCTGCGATGAGACTCCTTGATGGTCACGTGGTGGTGGTCGGGCTCGGCTTCGGCGACGAAGGCAAGGGCGCGGTGGTCGACGCGCTCTGCGCCGCCCGGCCCACCACCGCGGTGGTCCGCTTCAACGGCGGCGCGCAGGCCGCGCACAACGTCGTCGTGGACGGGCGGCACCACACCTTCAGCCAGTTCGGGGCGGGCACGTTCGCCGGCGTGCCCACCCATCTGTCGCGGTTCGTGCTCGTCGAGCCGTTCGCGCTCGCCGCGGAAGCGCGGCGGCTCGAAGCGGCCGGCGTCCGGAATCCGCTGTCACTGCTGAGTGTGGACGGCCGGGCGCTGCTCACGACGCCGTTCCACATCCACGCCAACCGGGCCAGGGAGGAGGCCCGTGGCGTGAACCGGCACGGTTCGTGTGGCAAGGGCATCGGCGAGACCGTCTGGTACTCGCTGTTGCCCGGGGCCGCGCCGGGGGAGGTGGTGGAGAGCCAGGAGGTGATCGGGACGCCGGGGGAAGCGCCCACGGTCGCCGACTGCGCCCGGCCGTCGGTGCTGCGGCGCAAACTGGACGCGCTCGCGCGGTTCTACGCGCCGCTCGCCACGCCGCCGTACAGCGTCGACGAACTGGTGGCGCTGTACCGCGATTTCGCGGGCGCGGTGCGGATCACCGACGGGGACGAAACGGGGCGGCTGGCGGATTCCGGGCGGCTGGTGTTCGAGGGAGCGCAGGGGGCTCTTCTCGACCAGTACCACGGGTTCCATCCGCATACGACCTGGTCGACGACCACGCCGCACAACGCCCGCACCCTGTTGGGCGGGCGCCCGCACACCGTCGTGGGGGTGACGCGGACGTACCTCACCCGGCACGGCGCGGGACCGCTGCCGACCGAATCCGCCGCCGTCCTCGCCCGGTTCCCGGAGCGGCACAACGAAACCGGCGAATTCCAGGGCGCGTGGCGGGCGGGACATCTCGACGCGGCCTTGCTGGACTACGCGATCGCGGCTTGCGAGGGCGTGGACGCGCTCGCGGTGACCCATCTCGACGCGACCGGGCTGAAGGTCGTGCCCCGTGACGGCTCCCCCGCCGTCGACCTGCCGGATCCGCTGGCGTGGTTCGGCGCGCGGCTGCCGGTGGCCGTCATGGGGTACGGCCCGGACAGGGCCGGTTACCGGGTCGCGGAGGCACGGTCGACAATCAACGCGTGATCGATTCGACGCCGGTGTCCGTTGACGTGCTCGTGGTGCGGTTCGCCCCGGGCACCAGGAACGTCCTGTTGGGAATCGCGCCGCGGGCGGCCGAGCCGTTCGAGGGGGAACTCGCCCTGCCCGGGGTGCTGCTGGGGCTCGGGGAACGGCTGCGGGAGGCGGCGAGCCGGGCGGTGGTCGGCAAACTCGGCCTCCCGCCCGACGCGGTCTCGGCGACGGGACAGCTCGCCACCTTCGACGAGCCGAACCGTGACCCGCGAGGTCCCACGCTCTCCATCGCCTTGTGGGCCACCGTGAATCCCGCGCTCGACGACCCGGGGAACGTCGTCTGGGTGCCGTTGGACGAGGTCCCGCCGCTGGCCTTCGACCACGACCGGATCGTCGCCGACTGCCGTCCGATGCTGGCCGAACGGCTGTGGCGGGACGTCGCCTTCACCGCCGGGCTGCTGGGACCGATCTTCACCACGGCACAGGCGCTGGACGTCACCGAAGCGCTGACCGGGGACCGCCCGTATCCGGCCAATCTCGGCCGGACGATGGAGCGGGTCCCCGGTCTGCGGCGTACCACCGAACACGCGGCCGCCCTCCCCAAGGGAGGACGGCCGCCGTCGCTGTGGCGCTGGGAGTGACTCAGATCCCGCAGGAGGACGCCGACCAGAAGCGCGTCGACCGGTGTGCCACGTGGGTGTGATCGTTGTGGCCGGGGTAGCCCGGCCCGAGGATCTCGGCGAACCCGTGGTTACGGGCCTGCTTCGCCAATCCGCAGAAGCCTTGCGAGCCGGCGCCGAGGTCGACGGCGTCACCGTAGAGATGACGGCTGTTGGTCGCGCCGCCGACCGCGTTGTTGCAGGCGACGCTGCGGAAACCGCCGTTGACGTCGATCGGCCGGTCGCCCATGGCGTGCCGCATCGCCTGCAGCTTCCACATCGAGACCAGCGCGTTGGCCTTCGCCGTCGCCGGTGGGACGTTGCCGCCCGACCAGTCGGAGTTGCACCGGTTCAGTTCCGCGTAGGTGAAGTTGATCGGCGTGCAGTCGTCGTCCTGCAACGCGTAGAGCTTCGAGAACGTGGCCGAACCGGCGATGCCGTCCGCGGCCAGCCCGTATGCCTGCTGGAAGCGGGTGACCGCGGCCTTGGTCCCCGCGCCGAACTGGCCGTCGAGGGCGAGCACGCCGCCGTAGCCGGGGTACCCGGCCACACGGATCTGCAGCTGCCGGACGTCCTCACCGGACGCGCCTTCCGACAACGTGCGTCCCCAGGAGTAGCACGCGTCGGCGACGGACATTTCGCCCGCTGTCACCGGGCCTGGATCGGCGGCGGCCGGGGTGGCCACCGCGGTACCGAGCCCGGCCACCAGGGCGAGCATCGGCAGGAGGAAACGAATGCGCATGACAGGAACACCTTTCAAAGCAGGGAAGGTGAGACCCGTGACCCCCACGGGTTGTCAACGATTCACTGCCGAGGATGCTAACGCGGTTCCGGTTACCGCGCTGTGGGTCGTTCGACCCACACGCCCGAACCCGGAACTCGCGTGATCGGAGCCGCGACTCGCGTGATCGGAGGCGGAACGCGCCGGATCACGCGAGTTCCGCCCTCAAGCACGCGAGTTCCGGCTCCGATCACGCGAGTTCGGAGTTCGGGACCGGGCTGTCAGCCCTTCAGCTGCGGGAAGTCCTCTTCGCGGAACTCCCCCGCCGGCCGGCCGTCGGCTTCGTTCTCTCGGCCGCGCAGTTCGACCCGGCGGATCTTGCCGGAGATCGTCTTCGGCAGGTCGGTGAACTCCAGCCGCCGGATTCGCTTGTACGGGGCCAAATGTTCCCGGCAGAAGGCCAGGATGGACACCGCGGTGTCGGCCGTGGGCTCGTGCCCGTTCGTCAGGACGACGTAGGCCTTCGGGACCGCGAGCCGGATCGGGTCCGGCGCCGGGACGACCGCCGCTTCGGCGACCGCCTCGTGTTCCAGCAGGACACTTTCCAGCTCGAACGGCGAGATCCGATAGTCCGACGCCTTGAACACGTCGTCCGTCCGGCCCACGTAGGTGATGTAGCCGCGTTCGTCGATCGACCCGACGTCGCCGGTGTGGTAGAAGCCGTTCGCGAACGCCGCGGCGGAGCGTTCCTCGTCGTCGGCGTATCCGGCCATCAGCCCGACCGGCCGCTGGGCGAGGTCGAGGCAGATCTCGCCCTCCTGCGCGCGCTCCCCCGTCACCGGGTCCACGAGCGCCACGGTGAAGCCCGGCAGCGGGCGGCCCATCGACCCCGGCACGACGTCCTGTCCGGGGGTGTTCGCGATTTGGACGCTGCTCTCCGTCTGCCCGAAACCGTCGCGAATCGTGACACCCCAAGCCTTTTCGACCTGGTCGATCACTTCGGGGTTGAGCGGTTCGCCCGCGCCGACCACCTTGCGCGGCGGCGTCTTCAGCACGGTCAGATCCGCTTGGATCAGCATCCGCCACACCGTCGGCGGAGCGCAGAAAGTGGTGATACCGCACCGTTCCATCTGCGCCATCAGCGAGACCGCGTCGAATCGCGCGTAGTTGTAGAGGAACACCGTCGCCTCGGCGTTCCACGGCGCGAAGACGTTGCTCCACGCGTGTTTCGCCCATCCGGGCGAGGAGATGTTGAGGTGGACGTCGCCCGGTTCGAGGCCGATCCAGTACATTGTGGACAGATGGCCGATCGGGTACGAGACCTGGGTGTGCTGCACCAGTTTCGGCTTCGCGGTGGTCCCCGAGGTGAAGTACAGCAGGAGCGGGTCTTCCGCCGCCGTCGGGCCGTCGGGCGTGAAGGTGTCCACTTCCTCGTAGGCGTCCACGAAGGACCGCCAGCCTTCGACCGGTTCACCGACGGCGATGCGCGTGTAGTCGCCCTCGACGTTCTCGAACTTGTGCGCGTCGACGGACCGGATCACGACGTGTTTCGCCGCGCCCCGCTCGACCCGGTCGGTGAGGTCCGCCGGGCCGAGCAGGGTCGAGGCCGGGATGATGACGGCGCCCAGTTTGATCGCGGCGAGGATCGTCTGCCACAGCTCACCCTGGTTGCCCAGCATCAGGATCAGCCGGTCGCCCCTGGCCACGCCGAGCGAGCGCAGCCAGTTCGCGACCTGGTTGGACCGCCGCGCCATCTCCGGATAGGTCCAGCGGTTCTCGATGCCGTCCTCTTCGACGATCCACAGCGCGTACCGGTCCTGATTGGCCGGATCGGCCGCGACGACGTCGAACCAGTCGAGCGCCCAGTTGAACTCGGCGGGCTGGGGCCAGGTGAAGTCCCGATAGGCGGTTTCGTAGTCCTCGCGATGGGCCTGCAGATAGTCCCGTGCCTCGCGGAACGTGCGGTATGCCTCCGAAGCGCTCACGATCGTCCTCCTGGTCCGCTGGTTGGGCCGCCGGTTCTTTCTACTCCCCCTTGAACTCGGGCGCGCGGCGCTCGAGGAAGGCCTGCACGGCCTCGCCCAGGTCCTTGCTGGGCAGGAAGGCCGCGTTCCAGGCCGAGACGTAACGCAGGCCGTCCGCGACCTGACGTTCGGTGTTGGCCGAGAGGACGTTCTTGGTGCCCTGCACGACCAGCGGCGGGTTCGTGGCGATCTCCGCCGCCAGTTTGCGGGCCTCGGCCAGCAGGGTGTCCTGATCCGCGTAGACGTCGTTGACGAGGCCGATCTTCTCGGCGCGAGCGGCGTCGATGTCCTTGCCGGTCAGGGCCAGTTCGCGCAGGTGCCCCTCACCGATGATCGGGGCGAGCCGCTGGAGGCTGCCGAGGTCGGCCACGATCGCGACCTTGACCTCGCGGACGCTGAACTTCGCGTCGGCGCTCGCCAGCCGGATGTCCGCGGCCGCGATCACGTCGACCCCGCCACCGATGCACCAGCCGGAAATGGCCGCGATGACCGGTTTGCGGCATTCCGCGACCGAGGACACGCTCGCCTGGAGGCTCCGGACCTCGTCGAGGAACTTGGTGCGCGGGCCCGCCAGCGCGTCGCCGCCGAGCATTTCGCCCCAGCTGGGCATCATCGCGGGCAGATCGAGCCCGTAGGAGAAGTGCTTGCCGCTCCCGGTCAGCACGACCGCCCTGACCTGGGGGTCCGCGTCGAGCGCGCGGAAGACGATCGGCAGCTCACGCCAGAAATCGGGGCCCATCGCGTTGCCCTTGGACGGACCGAGCAGCGTCACTTCGGCGACGTGCCCGTCGATCTCCACCTTGAGCGAAACGAGATCGGGAAGACTGTCAGCTGTAGCGGTCATGAGGTCATCTTGACTCATGTGATTGACAGGCTGCCAACGGCCACTGTGCCCGGCCGCGCCTGAGATGCTTTCCTGGTACCAGCGAGTACTACCGGTGAGTACCGGCAATCGACGAAGGACGGTGGGATATGAGCCCGGCCAGCAGCGCCACCGCGGTCGCCGACCTGCCCGCGCCGACCCCCGGACGGCGACGGGAACGATCCTCCCGGCCGATCGAGTTGTCGGGATCCTTCACCCATGAGGGTCACCGGCTCGCCTACACCGAGTTCGGTTCCGGCGACCGGGTCGTCGTGCTCACCCACGGCATCATGCTGACGAGGCGGATGCACGCCCCGCTCGCCCGCAGGCTGGCCCGTGCCGGTTTCCGGGCGGTGACCCTCGACCTGCTCGGGCACGGCGATTCGGACCGGCCCACCGATTCCTGGCTGTACTCGATGCCCGCGTTCGCGGAGCAGACCGTCGCGCTGCTCGACCACCTGGAGATCGACGCCGCCGTCATCGGCGGGACGTCGCTGGGCGCCAACGTCGCGCTCGAAGTCGGCGTCGCCGCGCCGGAACGCGCGCTCGGCCTGGTCGTCGAGATGCCCGTGCTGGACAACGCGATCGTCGCCGGGCTGATCACGTTCGCCCCGTTGCTCATGGCCGCCCGGTTCCTGCCGGTGACCGTGCAGGGGGTGGCGCTGGCGGCGAAACTGGTACCGCACGGCAACCAGTGGGTCGACGTCGTCACCGACACGCTGTCCCAGCAGCCGGCGCCGATGGCCGCGCTCCTGCACGGCGTGCTCTTCGGCCGGATCGCGCCGCCCAAGTCGATCCGGTGCAAGATCGAGATCCCGGCGCTGGTCATCGGGCACGAGCGCGACCCGATCCACCCCTTCGGCGACGCGGACACGCTGGCCGCGGACATGCCGGCGGCCGAGTTCGTCCAGGCCCGCAGCCCGGTCGAGCTGCGGTTCGATCCGACCCGTCTGACCGACACCATCGCCGACTTCTCCGCGCGCTGTCATGACCGTTGAGCCGGCGCCGACCCGGGACGTGGGCGCGGAAGAGCTGCGGACCGGGCGTTTGCGCCTGAGCCGACCAGGGCCCGACGACCTCGACGCGATCTTCGCCCTCCACACCGATCCTGAGGCCTGCGCGCACAACCCTTCGGATCTGCTGGAGACACGCAAGGACGCGGAGCTGCTGTTGCTCCGCTGGTCGCACCAGTGGGACCGGTACGGCTTCGGGTACTGGACGATCCGGCCCCATGACTCGGCTGAGACGCTGGGGTTCTGCGGGGTGAAGATCGTCGGTTTCCGGCAACGCCCGGTCCTGAACCTCTTCTACCGCCTGTTCCCCGCTTCCTGGGGTTCCGGATACGCCGGCGAGGCCGCCACCGCGGCGGTGGACTGGGCCCGCGCCCACCGGCCGGACGACCTCGTGATCGCCCGCGTCCGGCCGGAGAACGTCGCGTCGCAGCGGGTGGCGCTACGGGCCGGGCTGGTCCGCGCGGAGCACCTCGACACTCCCGGCGACGACGGCACCGACTGGTTCTACGTCTCGAACCCTGGCTACGAAGGCTGAGCCAGCCCCGCCACCGGGCCGAAGACGATCACCGCGGGCGGCCGCACCCCGGCCGCCGCCGCGTCCTCGACCACCTTGTCCAAAGTGGAGCGGAGCACCCGCTGCGTGCGCATGGTGCCGTCCTCGATGATCGCCACCGGCGTGTCACCCGGCCGCCCGGCCTGCAGCGCCTTGGCGAACAACGGAAGCCGCTCGACGCCCATCATCAGCACGATCGTGCCGCGCATCTTCGCCAGCTGATCCCAGTCCACCAGCGACTTCTCGTCGTCCGGCGCGACGTGACCGGACACCACGACGACCTCGTGTGCGACGCCGCGGTGGGTCACCGGGACGTCCGCCGCGGCGGGGACGGAGAACGCGCTCGTGATGCCGGGGACCATCGTCACCGGGATACCCGCTTCGGCGCAGGCGAGGACTTCTTCGAAGCCGCGGCCGAACAGGTACGGGTCGCCGCCTTTGAGCCGCACGACGAACTTCCCGGCCTTGGCCCGCTCGATCAGGGTGGAGTTGATCACGTCCTGGCTCGCGGCGCGGCCGTACGGGATCTTCGCGGCGTCGACGATCTCGACGTGGGGCGCGAGTTCGTCGAGCAGTTCGCGCGGGGCCAGCCGGTCGGCGACGACGACGTCGGCCCTGGCGAGGAGCCGGCGGCCGCGGACGGTGATCAGTTCCGGGTCGCCGGGGCCACCGCCCACGAGGGCGACGCCGGGGAGGTCGTCGTGGGCGTCCGGCACCCGGCCGTCGGCGACGGTACCGGCCCGGAGGCCGTCGAGGACGCTGTCCCGGACGGTCGCCGACCGCAGCGGCTCACCGCCGGAGAGTACGCCGACCAGGAGCCCGCCGTGCCTGCCGGACGCCGGGGTGACCGCGCTGCCGCGATCGCCGTCGTCGGCGCGGACACAGAACACCCGCGCGCGTTCGGCCTCGGCGCAGACGGCGGCGTTGACCTCGGGATCGTTCGTGCACGCCAGCGCGTACCAGGCGTCGGTGAGGTCTCCCTCGGTGTAGCGGCGTTCGTGCCAGACGATCTCGCCGGCGTCGGCCATGGCGCTCACCGACGGCGTGGTGTGCGGCGAGACCAGTTCGACCCGCGCGCCCGCGCTGATCAGCCGTGGCAGGCGGCGCTGGGCGACCGTCCCGCCACCGATCATCACGACACGACGGCCTGCCAGGTCGAGGCCGGAAAGGTAATGCGGGTCATCCATGCGGGGCAGTGTAAGGATTCAGCGCCCCGGACCGCGATCCGAGTGAGAACCGCCTCAGCGCTCGAGCAGTTCCAGCAGTTCGGTGTTGCCGAACATCCGGGCCGCGTCGATCGCCGACGGCTCCCCCGCCGTCGCGTCCGCGCCGCCCTTGAGGAGCGCCTTCACGACCTCGGGCTCGTTCTTGAAGACCGCGCCGGCGAGCGGACTCTGGCCGCGGTCGTTCTCACGATTCGGATCGGCGCCGCGCTCGATCAGCGCCGCGACGGTCTCCGCGTGACCGTGGTAGGCGGCGAGCATGACCAGCGTGTCGCCCCGGTCGTTGGTCAGGTTCGCCGAGATCCCCGCGTCGACGTACGCGGCGAGCTCGGCCGTCGCGCCCGAGCGGGCGAAGCCGAACACCTTGGCCCACAACTCCAGCAGTTCGGGATCGAATTCCTCGGCCTTTCCGGGGTTCTCCGTCATGGGGCCGATTCTTCCACGCCGGACGCGGTCCGGGCGGCACGTCGCACCGCCCGGACCGGCGGTGTCAACGCCCCGCGTGGGGATAGGGCAGCAACGCCATCTCGCGGGCGTTCTTGATCGCCGTGGCGACCTGTTTCTGCTGCTGGGGCGTCAGCCCGGTGACCCGGCGGGCACGGATCTTGCCGCGGTCGGAGATGAACTTCCGCAGCAGGTCGGCGTCCTTCCAGTCGACCTCGGTGATCTTGTTGGCGTGCAACAGGTTCGTCTTGCGCTTGTACGGACGGTCGCGGTTCGGCTTGGCCATCGCGCTCACCAGCTCGACTTCGTGACGCCGGGCAGTTCGCCGTTGTGCGCCATCTGCCGCATCCGGACCCGTGAGAGCCCGAACTTCCGCAGGTAGCCGCGAGGGCGGCCGTCCGCGGCGTCGCGATTGCGGATCCGCGTCGCGCTGGCGTCCCGCGGCATCGCCTGCAGGGCCGACACGGCGGCGGCCTTCTCCTCCGGCGACGCGGAGGGCGAAGCGATGGTGGCCTTCAGCTCACGGCGCCGTTCGACGTAGCGGGCGGCGACGACCTTGCGTTGCTCGTTCTTGGCGATCTTCGACTTCTTGGCCATCAGCGCTCCTCCTTGAACTCGACGTGCTTGCGCGCGATGGGGTCGTACTTGCGCAGCACCATGCGGTCCGGGTCGTTCCGGCGGTTCTTCTTGGTGACGTAGGTGTAGCCGGTGCCGGCGGTCGAGCGGAGCTTGATGATCGGCCGGATGTCGGTGCTCTTGGCCATCAGAGCTTCACCCCTTTCGCGCGGAGCTCGGCCACGACGGCCTCGATCCCCCGCTTGTCGATGGTCTTCATGCCCTTCACCGAGACCCGCAGCCGGACCCAGCGCCCTTCGCTCGGCACGAAGTACCGCTTGGCCTGCAGGTTCGGCTCCCAGCGCCGGGACGTGCGCCGATGCGAATGCGACACCTGCTTCCCGTAGCCCGGTTTGCGGCCGGTGACCTGGCACACGGCGGACATATACCCTCCCAAGTTGATATCGGTTGTCGTTTTCATTTACTCTACACAGCCGAACCAGAACGCCCTCGACGCCCCGGAGCTTCAGTGACCGACAACCCCCGTGTGCCCCTCGTCCTGATCGGTGGCCTCGCACCGGGACCGAACGCCGACCTCGCCGAGCGGCTGCGCCTCGCCGAACCCGGCACCGCCGTCGTGCATCACGACCTGAGGCAGATCCACTCCGGTGTGGTCCGACGGCGCATCCGGCTCGCCGACCGCGACCAGCTGACGGTTCTCGAACTGGCGCACGGCTGCGTCTCGTGCACCCTGCGCGAAGACCTGTTGCCGTTGCTGCGCAAGCTCTCCCGGATGCCGCAGGTGCGGCGGATCGTGGTGCGGCTCGACGAGGCGATGGAGCCCGAGCCGGTCAGCTGGGCGCTGCACAACGTCCTCGTCGGCGAGCGGCCGGTGATCGAGGACGTCGACCTGCGGGCTGTCCTGACGGTCGTCGACTGCGCGGGCTGGCTGGCCGACAGCACCGGAGACGACACGCTGGCCGAGCGGAACCTGCTCGCCAGCCCCGAGGATGAGCGCACCGTCGCACAGGTCGCGCTGTCCCAGGTCGAGTTCGCCGATCTGCTCGTCCTCGCCGGCGCGGCGACCGACGCGTGGTCCGCGGCGAAGGCCTCGGCCGTGCTCGACCGGGTCGCGCCGTCGATCCCCCGCGTCGAACTGTCCTTAGTGGACGGGAAGACCGTACTCGACGCCGTCCCCTCCGACGCCCGGCGCGGCGAGGTCACCGACATGCACGGCCCCCTGCTGCGCGGACAGCCGCCGTTGCACACCGACTGCGGGATCGGGCTGCTCACCTTCACCTCGCAGCGCCCGTTCCATCCGGAGCGCCTCCACGACGCGATCGACGTCCTGCTCGACGGCGTCGTCCGCACCCGGGGACGGCTCTGGGTGGCGAGCCAGCCGGACATGGCGCTGTGGATCGAATCCGCGGGCGGCGGTCTCGGCGTCGGGCACGCCGGGCCGTGGCTCGCCGCCCCGGACGGCCCGGACTGGGCCGCCGTCTCCCCCGAACGCCGCACCCTCGCGTCCCTGCGCTGGGACCCGCTCTTCGGCGACCGCGCGCAGGAACTGGTCGTCGTCACCGATCAGGCCACCCCCGACGAGATCGAAGCCGCCCTGAACGGGGCGCTGCTGACCGAAGAAGAGCTCGCGGCCGGGGAACAGGAATGGCTCCGCTATCCGGATCCGTTCGGCGAGTGGCACGAAGAACCGTGCGAGGACACGGAAACCGACCCCGAGAAGCACGACGTGAACGCGTCGAACCGAAAGGACGAATCGCAGTGAAACCGGGTATCCACCCCGACTACCACCCCGTGGTGTTCAAGGACCTCTCCACCGGGGACGCCTTCCTGACCCGCTCCACCGCCACGTCGGAGCAGACCACCGAGTGGAGCGACGGCAACACCTACCCGCTGGTGAACGTCGAGATCAGCTCGTGGTCGCATCCGTTCTGGACCGGCAACCGGCGGATCATGGACAGCGCCGGCCAGGTCGAGAAGTTCCACCGTCGCTACGGCCGTCGCGGAGGGTCGAAGTAATGGCCGTCCCGAAGCGGAAGATGTCGCGCAGCAACACCCGGTCCCGTCGTTCGCAGTGGAAGGCGGCCGTGCCGGATCTGGTGCCGATCAAGGTGAACGGCGAGACGAAACTCGTACCGCGCAAGCTGATGAAACACTTTCACCAGGGTGGGGCGTGACGACGCCGGTCACGGTGCTGTCCGGTTTCCTCGGTGCGGGCAAGACGACCGTGCTCAACCACGTCCTCGCCAACCGCGACGGGCTGCGGGTGGCGGTGATCGTGAACGACATGAGCGAGGTCAACATCGACGCCGCGCTGGTGCGGGACGGGAACAGCCTGTCCCGCACCGAGGAACGGCTCGTCGAGATGACCAACGGTTGCATCTGCTGCACCCTGCGCGACGACCTTCTGGAGGAGGTTTCGCGGCTGTGCGAAGACGGGCGGTTCGACTACCTGCTCATCGAATCGAGCGGGATCTCCGAGCCGATGCCGGTGGCGGCGACGTTCTCGTTCCTGGACTCCGCGCGGCTCGACACGATGGTGACCGTGGTCGACGCGGTGAACTTCGAGCGGGAACTGGCCGCCGGGGACGGGCTGACCGAACGCGGGCTGGACCAGTACGACGGGGACGAGCGGACGGTCAGCGACCTGCTGATGGACCAGATCGAGTTCGCGGACGTCCTCCTGCTGAACAAGGCGGACCTGGTCCCGGCCGGTTCGCTCGACCGGCTGACGGCGGTGTTGCGGCGGCTCAATCCGGCTGCCGAGGTCGTCGTCGCGACCCACGGCCGCGTCCCGCTCGACCGGGTGCTCGGCACCGGGCGTTACGACATCGAGCGGGCACAGGAAGCGCCGGGGTGGGTGGCGGAACTCAACGGTGATCACGTGCCGGAGACGGAGGAGTACGGGATCTCCAGCGTCGTCTTCCGCGCCTCGGCGGCCTTCGATCCGGAACGGCTGTGGGACTTCGTCGGGCGGCTCGATACCGGGGAGTTCGGGACGGTCCTGCGGTCGAAGGGGTTCTTCTCGCTGGCGTCGCGGCCCGGGGTGACCGGGCTGTGGTCGCAGGCCGGTTCGGTGGCCCGGTTCGAGCCGCAGGGAGTCGAGGAAGCGCCGCGGCAGGAACTGGTGTTCATCGGTGTGGGGCTGGAGAAGGACGCCCTGCTGGACTCGCTTGACGCTTGTCTGACCGTCGGTTCGGGCGGCGTGGATCCGTTTCCGGAATGGGAGGCGGTACACGTCCACTGACTGCCTGCGGCACGATCGGCGGAGGTCGGCTCAGGCGATGCCGCGGCGGTGCCCGGCCCAGAACGGCGCCCGCAACGCCCGCTTGTCGACCTTCCCGATCGCCGTCAGCGGCAGCGCCTCGGCGAAGTCCACATCGGACGGTACGAAATGCTCCCGCCCGAAGAACTCCCTGGCCTGTGCACGGACGTCTTCGGCCGACAGCGCCCCGGAAGCGACCGGCACCACCACTGCGTGGACCCGCTCGCCCTCGCCGTCGTCGCCCGGTACACCGAAAACGGCCACCGAACGGATCAGCGGATGCCGCGCGAGGGCGTTCTCGACCACCGTCGAGTACACCTTGGTGCCGTGCTCGCCGGTGATGATGACGTCGTTCGCCCGGTCCAGCAGGTAGAGATACCCCTCGTCGTCGAACCGCCCGAGATCACCGGTCCGCAGCCAGCCGTCCCCGATCGGCGCCGACCCGTGGTAACCGTCCATCATGGACAGTCCGCGCACCAGGACCTCCCCCTCGTCGATCCGTGCCTCCATACCGGGGACGATCCGGCCGACGGATTCGAGCCGGTCCGGGCGCCCGTCGAGTTCCGCCGCGGAGATGCTCGCGATCATCGGCGCCTCGGTGAGCCCGTATCCCTGTCCGACCACGGGCCCGAACACGTCGAGTGCCTGAGCCAGCCGCCGCGGCGGAAGCGGGGCGGCACCCAGCGACAGCCCGCGCACACTGCTGACATCGGTCGACGCCGTGGCCGGATGGTCGAGTACCGCGGCGAGCCGCGCGGGAGTGAGGGACAACGTGGTGATCCGGTGCTCCGCGATCGCGTCCAGGACCGCGCCCGCGTCGAAGTCCCGCAGCAATACCACGCTTTCCCGGCGCAGGATCGCCCCCAGCACGCTGGCGTTGCCGGTCATATGCGTCATCGGCGCGATCAGCAGGGTGCGCCCCGGCCCCGCCGGATCCGGCGCGAAGATATGGGCCATCCCGTCGTAGATCCCGCTGTGCCGGATCAGTTTCGGCGTTCCGGTGGTGCCGCCGGTGGGAAAGACGACGGTGACCGACCGCGGCAGCTCCGCCGGGTCGGCACCGTCACGGTCCACCAGTTCGTCGAGCGTGGTCACCCCGTCCGGCCAGTCCGCCGGGTGCTCGGCCACCAGGGTCGTGACCCCGGCCGCCTCGACCGCGGCGAGGCGATCCGGCGCACTCGCCGACGCGGCGACAAGCAGAACCGTCGAACCCCGCAGCTGGGCGGCGATCTGCAGAAGGACGGTTTCGGGCCGGTTGCCGGCGTCGATGGCGACCACGCCGCCGTCCGGGAGTGCCGCGTACATCCGGCGCACCAGTTCGAGCGCCTGTCCGTAGCCGGTCTCGACGCCGTCCTGGACGAACAGCACCTCGTCGCCACCCGAACGCAGCGCGTCCAGCACCCTGGTCAGAAACAGACTCTCCACCGGCCGGACCCTAACCCAGGCTCACGACCCCGAGCAGCACCCACCGCCGGACGAAGAGGCATCCTCGTAGGCGTCGTGCCAGTTCCACCACTCGTACGGCGGCGTCTGCGGGTAGCCCTCCGGCGAGTCCTCCCATTCCTCCTGCCGCCCCAACGCGGTGATGTCGAGGTAGCTCCACGTGCCGCCCATCGTCTCGTCGCCGCGATCGTTGACGAAGTACGTCCGGTAGACCTGGTCACCCTCGCGGATGAAGGCGTTGGTGCCGTGCCACTCGCCGACGCCGAAGTCGACGTCGAAGTCGCTGGTGATCGTGTACCACGGCATCGTCCAGCCCATCCGCCTCTTCAGCCGCGCGATGTCCGGCTGCGTGCCGCGCGAGGCGAAGGCGAGCGTGGTGTCGCGGGCGTTCAGATGCGCGACGTGCGCGACCTGGTCGGCGACCAGCGAGCAGCCTTTGCAGGCGTGGTCGGGGAAACCCTCCACCCCGGGATCGAAGAACGCCCGGTAGACGATCAGCTGACGGCGTCCCTCGAACAGGTCGAGCAGGTTCACCGTCCCGGACGGGCCTTCGAACTCGTACGGTTTCCCGATCGCGAGCCACGGCATCCGCCGCCGCTCGGCCGCGAGCGCGTCGCGGGCCCGGGTCAGCTCCTTTTCCTTCACCAGCAACCGAAGGCGCGCTTCTTCCCATTCCGCGGCGGACACCGTGTTCATCGCGCCAGCTCCGCGGGAAGTACGCTCTGCCGGTTCGGCTGCCCCTCGCCGGTGGTGATCAGGTCCCGCAGGCTGGTGCCGACGTAGAAGGTCCACGCCTTGTGGCAGACGTCGAAGCATTCGTACTCCGGGACGAGTCCGTGGTGGGTGAAGCGCGCTTCGGTCTTGCCGTCCTTCTCCGCGATCTCGAAGGTGATCGTGGTGCCGACCCGTTCGGTCTCGTCGCGGGTGAAGTCGAAGTGGTTCTCGAGGACCAGCCAGGACACCTTGCGGCCGGGCACGGACTCGGTGATCCGGATCCGGCAGCGGTGGACCGCTTCGTAGTGGTACTCGAACTCGTCGCCGGTGTGCTCGATCTCTTCCGACCACCACCGGCGAACGTCGGTGAAGGCGTCGTAGACCTGCTGCGGTGTCCGGTCCACGGTGAAACTCGTCGTGAAGCTCATGCTGAACCCTCCAGATGGTCTTTCAGCGCCGCGAGCGGCCCGTCCCAATCGCGGGCGAGCGCGGCGAGGAACTGCTGGGCGACCTGCATCGGCGCCGAGTGCAGGCGGTACCGGACGCGGCGCCGCTCCCCCTGTTCCGGGATCACCAGGCCGGCGTCGGTGAGCAGTGCGAGGTGCTTGGCGATGGCCTGCCGGGTGATCGGCAGCCGCTCCGCCAGGTCGGTCGCCGTGGCCGGGCCGCCCGAGGCGAGGACGGCGAGAATGCTCCGCCTGCTCGGGTCGGCCAGTGCGACGAAGACCTGTTCGGCGATCGTTTCGTTGTCAGGCGGCATCGAGGTATTCGATCAGTTCGCCCAGCTCGGCCGCCCACCCCTTCGTGTTCCCTTCGAACGCGACCTGGTGGACGTCGTCCGGCAGCTGGGAGAAACCGGTCTCGACGACAGTGAGCCGCGTGCCTTCACCGTTCGGGACGAGGGTGAACTCGACGTAGGTACGACGAGGATCGTCGTCGGGCAGGCCGTAGATGTTCCAGGTGAAGCCGAAGACCTCCGGCTCTTCCACGCGCTCGACGCGCATGACCGCCTTGTGCCCCTCGTCCCATTTCATCTCGGCGTCGCCACCGGGCCGCAGGTCGATGCTGGCCTGGTTGCCGAACCAGGTGCCCAGCCCTTCGGCCGTGGTCAGCGCGGCCCAGACCTTCGCGGGCGGATGGGCGATCTCGACGGTGCGTTCGATCCGGTCGGGGAATCCCACGACAGCCTCCACAAGTAGCAATCAGTCGGTTGCTATAACTTGTATAGCAACCGATTGATTGCGTCAAGGGGAACTCAGGAAGCCGTGTACAACGAGCCGAGGAACTCGAGCAGCAGCCGCTCCCGCAGCGGACCGGGTGCCGTGGCCAGCAGGGCGTTGATCTCCGCCATCCGGGTGGGCAGGCCCGCGTCGCCGCCGAGACCCGCCGCGGCGAGCAGTCCGGCGAACTGCTCCGGCGTCAGCGTCGCGGGATCCAGCGCGGCGACGAACCCGGCCACCTGCGGATCGACGACGACCGGCCCGGCCTCTCGGGCGGCCGAGACAGAAGCGGTGAGATCGGCGAGGAAATCCTTCTCGCTCCCCCGGTTCGCGGCCGTCATCGTCAGGTGCAGGTTCGCGGGCGAGGACTCGTGGGCGAACTGCGGCTGGACGTACCAGCCGCGCTCGCGCATCTCGTCCGCGACGGTGAACAGGTCGAAGCCCGCGCCGTCCGCCACGGTGAACGCGAGCAGGGTCGACACCGGATCGCCGAGGACCCGCAACCCGTCCAGCGCCTCGATCCCGGCGCGGATCTCGACAGCCGCCTCACGCGCCGCCGAGGCCAGTTCGCGATAACCGTCTTCGCCGACATGACGCACGACAGCCCACGCCGCGGCGAGCGGGCCGCCGGACCGCGTGCTCTGCAGCGTGGTGTTCAGCATCGTGTAGCCGGGCCAGTCCGCACTGGCGAAGTACTGCGAACGACGCAGCCCGGCGTCGGCGTGCAAGAGGACCGACACGCCTTTCGGGCAGTACGCGTACTTGTGCAGATCCACCGAAACACTGGTGACGCCCGGGACGTCGAACCCGAACGGGCCGAGCCCCAGATACGGCAGCACCCAGCCGCCGATGCACGCGTCGACGTGGAACCGCACGCCGTCCAGCGACGCGGCGATCTCCGGGATCGGGTCGAGGACGCCGTGGGCGTACGACGGCGCGCTCGCGACGACGAGCACCGTGCTGTCGTCGACCGCGGCGGCCATCGCCTCGGGAACGGCGCGGAAGCTCACCGGGTCGACCGGCACCGAAACCACGCGCACACCGAAGAAATGCGCGGCCTTGTGGAACGCGGCGTGCGCGGTGGTGGGCAGCACGATGCTCGGCGAGGACACGTCCGGACGCGCGTCGCGGGCGGCCAGGACGGCGAGCATGCACGACTCCGTGCCACCCGACGTCACCGAGCCCACCGTGTCCGCCGTACCGCCCAGCAGCCGGGCGGCCGTGCCGACGAGGTCGTTCTCCATCCGCAGCAGGCTCGGGAACGCCGTCGGGTCGAGCCCGTTGGCCGACGAGGCCAGCGCGTGCGCCGCCGCGCCGAGTTCGTCCACTTCGGACAGACCGCTGTCGTAGACGTACGCCAGCGTCCGGCCGCCGTGGGTCGGCAGGTCTTCCGCGCGCAGTTCCCGAAGCTCCTTCAGGACGTCCTCGGCGGTCACGGCCGGCGCTCCAGTACCGACTTGCGCAGCAACGGGATGCCGAGCACGATCAGCACGGCCGGAAGGATCGACGCGCCGAGCAGGATCGCCGTGAGCGCGCTGTCCGGCTGCGCGGCCTTGGCGTCGAGGCTGGACTGGTACCCGCCGAACTGCAGCACCAGTCCCCAGAGCCCCGGCCCGAGCGCGAGCCCCAGCGTCTCGGACGCGGTCCAGACCCCGGCCGCGACCCCGGCCCTGGTCTCGCCGGTCCGCTCCTCCTCGTCGCTGATCAGGTCCGGCAGGATCGCCAGCGGGAACACCGAGATCCCCGCGTACCCGACGCCGCAGAAGGCGACGAACACCATCGTGACGGGGAACGGGAACACCTTCGCCCCGAGAAGACCGAGCAGCCCGATCCCGAACGCGGCCGTAGCGATCCGGAACCCGGCCAGTTTCCCGACGCTCGCCCCGAGTTTCGGCCACAGCGGCATGGTCAGCAGCGCCGGACCGACGAAGCCGACGAACAGGACCGTCGAGTAGCCGGAGCTGCCGAGGATCCGCTCGGCGAAGAACGGGATCGCGGCCAGCACCGTGCCGATGCCGAGCGCCTGGATGAAGTACACCCCGAGCAGCCAGCGGAACGGCCGCCACTGCGCCAGCGTCCGGAGCAGCTCGCGCGGGCTCACCGTGTTCGGCCGCAGCGCGCCGACGGGAGCGTCCTTGAGCCCGAAGTACACGCCGAGCGTCGCGAGCAGGATGACCACGGCGATGAACAGGCCCATCACCCGGTAGCCTGCGACACCGCCGATGAGGTCGGTGATCGCGGGCGCGCCGCCACCGGACACCAGGATGGCGACCGCGAGGAAACCGATCCGGACGCTGGTCAGCTTCGTACGCTCTTCGGCCGAGTCCGTCAGCTCGGCGGGCAGCGCGTTGAACGGCACCTGGAAGAAGGCGTACGCCGTGGCGCACAACAGGAACACGACGATCACGTAGATCGCGTCGGGCACCGGGCCGCCGAAGCCGGGATGCGCGAACAGGGCCGCGAAGAGAATCGCGACGCCGATGCCGCCGTAGAGCAGGAAACGGCGGCGGCTCCCGGTGCGGACCATGTCCGCGTCCGAGAGCCGTCCCGCGATCGGGTTGAAGAGCACGTCCCACGCTTTGGGAACGAAGACGATCAGGCCGGCCACGCCCGCCGCGACGCCCATCGTGTCGGTGAGGTACTTCAGGAGGAGCAGGCCGGGAACCGTGCCGAAGGCGCCGGTGACGAACGAGCCGAGCGAGTAGCGGTACCTCGTCCGTGCTGGCAGCGATGCCATGATCCTCCTCGAGGCGATTCTCCCGATGAAGGCCTCAGTATTGGATCTTGGCCACCACCGGGTAGTGGTCGGAGGGAATCGTGCCACCGTCGTAATGCACGAGCTGTACCGGGCCGACAGCGGCGAGTGGACGGCCGCCCGCGCGGACGGCTCCGACGTAGTCCAGCGAGTCGCGGTAGGTCGCCGGAACGGACTTCGCCGCATTGGGGTTCGTCGCCGCGTCGAAGGTGTACGCGCCTTCGCCCGTCGTGCGGAGAACGCCGTCGAGGAAGGCCTCACCTTGCTGAACCTGGGTCCGGCCGAGGGAATCCTTGCGCGCTTGTCCCGCCCAGTACTCGATGTTCAGGTCGCCCGCGATGACGACCGGCTCGCCGGCGGGGGCGTGTTTCGTGACCAGGTCCCGGATCTCGCCGAGCTGGGCCATCCGGACGTCGTGCGCCTTCGGCAGCGTCTCCGGTCCCTCGTCGGCCTGCATGTGGGTGCCCGCGATCCAGACCGGCTTCCCGGCGACGACCAGACGGGCGAGCGCGGCGCCCTTGTTCGACAGATAGTCCGCGGTACCGGAGTAGGAATTGCGGAAGACCAGCTGGTGCTGTTCGGTCACCGGTGCCTTGCTCAGCACGGTGACCCCGCCGTTGACCACGACCGGGGAATTCGAGCAGTTGCCGTTCACCGTGGTCCAGCCCGGTGACGTGGAGCAGTACTGGCCGACGAGCGGGGTCTGATGGGGCCAGACGTCCTTCAGCCGGTTCCGCATTTCCTCCGCCTGGGCGCTGAAAGCCTCGTCCAGGACGACGACGTCGGCGTCGTTCGCGCGGATGACGGCCTCCGCCGCGCGGGCGCGCGCCTGTTTGTCCGAGGTGTTCGGGCTGGCGATCCAGGGCAGCTGCCAGATGTTGAACGCCATGACCTTCACCGTGACCGCCGCCTGGGCGGGGACGGCGGTTCCGGCGAACAGGGCGGCGGCGATGGCGAGTACGGCGAGCTTCCGCACGAAAGACCCTTTCGGTATCAGGAAACGACGAACGTCCGCGAAGTCCCGCTGAACGCGGAGATCGCCCCGTTCCAGCCGTTCTTCCAGTTGCCGAAGTGGACCACGCGATATTTGCCGATCGGGGCGTTCGCGGGGATCTTCCAGTGGACGACGGCTTTCGATTCGGCGACGAACGTCCGCGCCCAGTGGTATTTCGTATCCCAGTCGCCGTCGTCGGCGTGGCGGACCCACTTGCCGTCGACCAGCCGCTGGATCTCCAGGAACGTGCCGCCGCGCCGGAGGTCGTTCTTCGGATGGCCGGTGACGAACTCGACCGCGACCTGTTCGCCGCGCGCGTACGTGCTCTTCGCGTCGACCAGGACGTCACCGAAGCTCTTGAACGCGGGCGGGCTGTCGAAGACGACGCCAGGCTGGAAGTTGATCAGCTTGCCGCGCAGATCCCGCGGCGTCGGCCCGTGCGGAACCGACGTCCCCGCCTTCATCACGGCCGCCAGTTTGGCGAATTCCTGCTGGTACGCGGGAAGTGTGTAGCGGCCGTAGAGAGTCGACGCGCCTTCGTACTGCTGCGAGTCGTACTCCTCGGGCGTGGTGACGTACTGGCTGTAGGCGTTGGAGTAGCCCTGGATGAGCACGTTCTCCAGCGGGACGCCGAGTTCGGCGGCGACGGTGCGGCGCAAGCGCAGCCCGGAGACGATCGTCAGTTCAGCCGGCACGGCCACGAGGTGCAGCTGCCCGATCCGGACGAGCTGCAGCGGCAGGACCTCCGGCGTCCACGGATACGGCTTCATCGCGCCGAACGGCACCGCGATCACCTTCGGCGCGTGCGCGTCGGCGAGCGCCTGCGGGATCGGCGCGTCGATGCCGCCGAGCCAGTCGATGAACGGATTCTTCACCCCTTCCGGCAGCGGCAGACCGGGGCCGTCCTCACGGCTGCCCGCCAGCATCGAGACGCCGATCGCGGCCGTGCAGGTGCGCTGCGGCCGCCCGTTCGGCGTGTACTTCGCGTCGACGGCCACGTCGGACATGTCCACGTAGCACATCCGGTGGTCGACGCCGCCCGTCACGGCCTCGGCCGCGGCGTCGAAGGCGCTCTTCGCCGCGCGGAACTGGAGGTCGCCGATGGTGCGGGTGTTCTCGAACTCGGTTTCGGGTGTGCCGGGTTCGAGGTTCAGGTTCGGGCTCATGTCGCCGGTGTTGGTCTGCGGGAACGCGGCGACGAACCGCGGGTTCCCGTCGAGGTACCGCACGCCGGCGTGGTCGTGCTCCCACTCGTAGGCGGCGTATCCCTTGTTGTCGCCGCTGATCAGATGGTTGCCGTTGCTCATCGACGTCCCGTGGGTGGCGAACCAGCTGATCGCGCCGACGTCGACGCCGTTCTGGCTGAACCGCAGCACCGTGACGGCCGGGTCGATCGCCTGCGGGAAGTGGTCCTTGTCGGCCTGGGGGTTCAGGTCGAAGGCCTTGCGGGAACGGTTGACACTCGCCTTGGTGAGCTCGGCGCGGCCGAGCCGGATCGACCCGGGCGCGAGGTTCGCGTGCGCGCGGCTAATCGCCTCGAAGATCCCGTCCACGACGGCGTCGTAGACCTCCTGCTGGAAGCCGAGGATCGCCAGATCGTAAGCGGCGTAATGGGAATCCCCGCCGCAAGCGGAGTGGGTGTGGGTGGCGTTGAGCAGTACGTTCTGCTCGGTGTACAGGTCGCCGTACGCGGCCTGGAGCTTGCGCAGCACGCCCTGGTGGACCGACTGGAACAGCGCGCCGAGGTCGGCGGTGACGAAGGCGATCCGCTTGGCTCCGTCGTCGACCACGAAGGCCCGCGCCCGGGTGCGCAGGTGGATGCCGGCGGTCTGCTGCTGCGGCATCGAGTAGCCCATCATGCCGTTCTCGGCGGCCGGGCCGGTGACGTCGGAGATGCCGACGCCGACGCGGAACCCCTTCGACGGCGCCGCTTGCGCCTGCTGGGCGCCGAGCATGCTCGCCGCGACGGGCAACGCCGCCGCACCCGCGAGAACCCGCCTCCGGCTCACCGTCATGAGTCGCACCTCCCGGCCACGAACATGAACCGACTTCATGTTCGTGGCCGGGACGCTACGTGATGGGCCTCACTGCCGCAACCCCGCGAAAGGCGCGGACTACCCGCATTCAGAGGACTAAATGCATGTCGGGAGCCGCTACCCGAGGGTCTCGGCGACCTTCGTGAGCGTCGCGGCATCCCCGCGCAGCAGCAGCGTGGTCACCACGGTCTCCTCCCACGCCGCGAGTTCTTCGCGGATCTTCTCCGCCGGCCCGATCAGCGACGTGTCCTCGACCAGCGAAGTCGGGATCGCGGCCGTAGCCTCGTCCTTGCGCCCCGCCAGATACAGCTCCTGGACCTTGTCGGCTACGTCCTCGTACCCCATCCGTGCGAAGACGTCGTGGTGGAAGTTGACCGATTTCGCGCCCATACCGCCGATGTAGAGCGCGAGCGACGGTTTGATCCAGCTCGCGGCCTCCTCGACGTCGTCGTGGACGAGCACCGGAACGGACGCCGCGACCTCGAAGTCGTCGAAACCGCGCCGGGCACCGGGCCGCGAGAAGCCCTCCTCCAACGCCGTCCGGTAGAAGGCGTCACTCTTGGGCGAGAAGAACAACGGGAGCCAGCCGTCGCAGATCTCCGCCGACAGCGCCACGTTCTTCGGCCCCTCCGCGGCGAGGAAGATCGGGATCTCCTTGCGGAACGGGTGCACTGTGGACTTCAGCGGTTTACCGAGCCCGGTGCCGCCCTGCAGCGGAAGCTGGAAGTGCTGCCCGTCATGGGTCACCGGTGCCTCGCGAGCGACCACCTTCCGCACGATGTCGACGTACTCCCGGGTGCGCGCGAGCGGCTTCGGATACGGCTGCCCATACCAGCCTTCCACCACCTGCGGCCCGGACGCGCCGAGCCCGAGCACGAACCGGCCGCCGGACAGATGGTCCAGCGTCAGCGCGTGCATCGCCGTCGCGGTCGGGGTGCGCGCCGACATCTGGACGATGTTGGTGCCGAGCTTGATCCGGCTCGTCGACGCACCCCACCAGGCGAGCGGGGTGAACGCGTCCGAGCCGTAGCCCTCGGCGGTCCACACCGAATCGAAGCCGAGCTCTTCGGCCCGCAGGATCGCGTCCAGCGCGCCTTCCGGCGGCCCGGAGGACCAGTAACCGAGGTGGTAACCAAGCTTCATCGAGGCTCCTCGTCAGACGTTCGGTGAGTAGTGCTCGGGTTTGCCCCGCTCCGAAAGCGGCGGAAGGTTCCTCGCGGGAGTCTCGACCAACGGCGCGTCCGGGGCCAGTTCGCCACGCTCGCGGCGCCAGCCGGCCCTCGCGCGCGGGTGGTAACGGCGATCGCGCGGGACCAGCTTGAACGCCGCGTTGATCAGCTTCCCGACCCGGCGGTGCCGTCGCTCGTCGCGTTCGGTCCAGGTGTAGCCGAGCCGCTCGCGGATCGGCGGGTCGTACAGGCCGATCGTCAGCCAGACGAAGTTCCGCGCCACCTGCCCGCGCACGAGGTTCCACGCGAAGTCCGGTAGCCAGGGCAGGAAATGCGGTTTGGCGATGTCCTGGATCTCGAGGACGTCACGCGTGGCCTTGTTGTCCTCCAGCACGTCCTCGCACATGCGCTTCCAGTACAGCTGGAAGTCCTCCCACGACTCCGGCACCGGGCGCATGCTCATGCCGTACATCTCGTACCACTGCACGTGTTCTTCGAAGAGTTTCCGCTTCTCGGCCTCGCCGATGCCACCACAGAAGTTGTCGGCGATGAGGATCGCGCTCACGAAGAACGTCGAATGCGCCCAATAGAACGTGTCCGGGTTGAGCGCGTGATAGCGCCGCCCGTGTTTGTCGACGCCCTTGATCCGATCGTGGTAACCCCGCACCTCCAGCGCGGTCTGCCGCGCCCGCGGGCCGTCGTAGATCACTCCCCCGATCGGGTAGAGCGAGCGGAACAGCCGTTGCCAGCGCTCCTCGAAGAACCGCGAGTGCTCTTCGACGCCCGCGCCCAGCTCGGGGTGCATGTTCTGCATGGATCCGGCCCAGAGCGCGATGAGCAGCCCGCGCCAGTCGCCGAAGTACTTCCAGGTCAGCGAATCCGGTCCCAGCGGCCGCGGCTGTGTCATCCCCGGTCTCCTCAATGAGCTGGTTAAATTGACCACAACTGTTGTCAGGTTAAAGTTGACAACGGCCGTAGTCAACAAGAGGAGCCGATCATGGCCGGCCGCAGCTGGGCAGGCACGACCCTGGACGACCGCAAGGCCGCGAGGCGGGGACAACTCGTCGACGCGGGCCTCGACCTGCTCGGCACCCAGGGCAGCGCGGGGGTGAGCGTCCGCGCGGTGTGCCGCCACGCCAAGCTGACCGAGCGGTACTTCTACGAGAGCTTCACCGACCGCGAGGAACTGGTCGTCGCGGTCTACGAGCACATCGGAGAGCAGGCCCGGCAAGCGCTGGTCGACGCGGTCAGCGACACGGCCGAACCCGCCGAACGGGCGAAGGCGGCCGTCCGCGCCTTCGTCGAGTTGATGCTCGACGACCCGCGCAAGGGCCGGGTGCTCCTGCTCGCGCCGATCACCGATCCCGCGCTGACGACGCGCGGGATCGCGCTCCTCCCCTCGTTCGCCGAACTGGTCAGCGGGCAGCTGTCCCACGGTGACGCGGCCGAGCGGCAGATGACCTCGATCGGGCTGGTGGGCGCGCTGAGCAACGTGTTCATCGCCTATCTCGACGGCTCGCTCAAGGTGAGCCGCGAGCGCCTGATCGAGCATTGCGTCCGCCTCGTGCTCGGCGCCGACCGTCAACCCTGACCGCGTTCGGCGACCAGCTGCAGGGCGATGTCGATGATCATGTCCTCCTGCCCGCCCACGTACTTCGCGGCGCCGACGCGGTAGAGGATCTCGTGCGCCGGGACGTCGTAGCGTTCCGCGGCACGCTCGGCGTGCAGCAGGAAACTCGAGTACACCCCGGCGAAACCCTGCACGATCGAAGACCGGTCCATCACCGGCAGCCGCGTGATGTAGGGCTTCACGACGTTCTCGGCCGCGTCCATCAGCACGTCCTTGTCGACGCCCGTGCGGATCCCGAGCTTCTCGAAGGTCGCCGCGAGGACCTCGGTCGGCGAGTTGCCCGCGCCCGCGCCGAGCGCCACGAGCGAACCGTCGATCTGCCGCGCGCCCGCCCGGTACGCGAGCACCGAGTTCGCGACGCCGAAGCTCAGGTTCTGGTGCCCGTGATAGCCGACCTGCGCCTCGTCCCCGAATTCCGCGACCAGCGCGGCGACGCGTTCGCCCGCGTCCTCCAGGATCAGCGCCCCGGCGGAGTCGACGACGTACACGCACTGACACCCGGCGTCGACCATGATCCGGCCCTGTTCCGCCAGCGCCTCGGGCGTGGACATATGGGACAGCATCAGGAAACCGACCGTTTCCAGCCCGAGTTCGCGCGCCGCGCCGAAATGCTGGACGGAGACGTCGGCCTCGGTGCAGTGGGTCGCGATCCGGACCGCGCCTGCCCCGAGGTCCGCGGCCACCCGCAGGTCGCCGACCGTGCCGAGTCCCGGCAGCAGCAGCACCGCGATCTTCGCCCGCCGTGCCTCGTCGACCGCCGCCTCGATCAGCTTCCGTTCGTCCACAAGGGAAAAGCCGTAGTTGAACGTCGAGCCGCCGAGCCCGTCGCCGTGGCTGACCTCGATCAGCGAGACCCCCGCGTCGTCCAGCGCCCGGACGGTGTCGCGCACGTTCTTCTCGGTGAACTGATGCGCCATCGCGTGGCTGCCGTCGCGCAGGCTGGTGTCGACCAACCGGACCTCACGGTTCACGTCGTCCCAGCTCATGCCGCCACCTCCTGCGTGGCCAGAAGGTCACCGACACGGGCGGCCGCAGCCGTCATGATGTCGAGATTCCCGGCGTATTTCGGCAGGAAGTCCCCGTTCCCGGCGACCTCCAGGAACACCGCGACCCGCGCCTGCCCGCTCCAGCCCGGCCGGGGCGGGTCGTACTGCGGATCCGCTTTGAGCGTGTAGCCCGGCACGTAACCCTGGACGGTCTCGACCATCCGGTGGATGGATTCGCTCACCGCGTCGAAGTCCGCGTCCGGGTCGATCGCGCAGAACACCGTGTCGCGCATGATCATCGGCGGTTCGACCGGGTTGATGATGATGATCGCCTTGCCGCGGCTCGCTCCCCCGACGAGTTCGATCCCGCGCGCCGTCGTGGCGGTGAACTCGTCGATGTTCGCGCGCGTGCCCGGCCCGGCCGAACGCGACGAGACGGACGCGACGATCTCGGCGTAGGGCACCGGCGTCACCCGCGACACCGCGTGCACGATCGGGATCGTGGCCTGGCCGCCGCAGGTGATGAGGTTGACGTTGGGCACGTCGAGCCGTTCGGGCAGGCCCACCGCGGGGCAGGTGAACGGGCCGACCGCGGCCGGGGTCAGGTCGATCGCGCGGATCCCGGCCGTGGCGTACCGCGGCGCGTTCGCCAGATGCGCCTTCGCCGAAGTCGCCTCGAAGACCAGGTCCGGCAGCTCGTCCCGCGACAGCAGCCAGTCGACACCGCCGGCGGAGGTCTCCAACCCGAGCTCCGCGGCCTTCGCCAGCCCGTCCGAATCCGGGTCCACGCCGACCATGTACCGCACCTCGACGTGCTCACTGCGCCTCAGCTTCGCGAGCAGGTCGGTGCCGATGTTCCCGGGACCGACGATCGCGGCCACCGCTTTCCGTTGCGCCATGCCAGGTGACGCTCCCCGAGCGGATAGGGCACACTCAACCCATGCGTGCCGCTGGGCGGAACGACGACACCGAACGAACCGGAGCGGACGGCCTCGTCGCCGCCCGGATCTCGGCGCTGCTCTCCGCCTTCCGGCCCGGCGACGACGCGCTCGGCGTCTCCGAGCTGGCACGGCGGACCGGGCTGGCGAAGTCCACCGTCCACCGGCTCACCGGACATCTGGTCGCGACCGGGCTGCTCGAACGCGAGGGCGCGGCGTTGCGGCTCGGGCTCAAGCTGTTCGAGATCGGGCAGCTGGCCGTCCGGCGCCGGGGGCTGGTCGAGGCGGCGCGGCCGTATCTCGCGGATCTGCGTGAGGCGACCCGCAACACCGTGCACCTCGCCGTGCTGGAAGGCACCGAGGTGGTCTATCTCGACATCCTGCGGGGACCGGACGCGCCGTCGCTCCCGTCCCGGATCGGTGGCCGGTTCCCCGCGCACGCCACCGGCGTCGGCAAGGCGATCCTCGCCTTCTCTCCGGAATCCGTGGTGACACAAGTGATCGACGCAGGTTTGCCTCGCGTCAGCGTGCGGACGATCACCGCCGCCGGTCTGCTGCGCCGTCAGCTCGCCAAGATCCACAGTGAAGGGATCGCGTTCGAGCGGGAGGAGTCCGGCGTCGGCGTCGTCTGCGCCGCGAGCCCGCTGCTCGACGCGCACGGTGTCGCGGTGGCCGCGTTGTCGATCTCCGGCTGGGCGAATCGCATGCACACCAACCGCGTCGCGCCGGCCGTCCGGACCGCCGCTTTGGCTCTTTCCCGCACCCTGTAAGCGCTTTACGCGACGAGCCCGCGGCGGACCAGCTCCGGCCGCACCCCTTCGCCGAACCAGTACGCCTCTTCCAGATGCGGGTATCCGGACAGGACGAACTCCTCGATGCCGTGCGCGTGGTACTCCTCGATGAGGTCGGCCACCTCGCGGTGGCTGCCGACGAGCGCGGTGCCCGCTCCACCGCGGACCAGGCCGATCCCGGCCCACAGATTCGGGTACACCTCCAGACCGCGGACGCCGCCGTCGGTCTTCCCGCCGTGCAGGGCGGCCATCCGTTGCTGGCCGACGGATTCGCTGGCGGACAACTGTTCCTGGGTGTGGGCGATCCGCTCCGGGTCGATGGCGTCCAGGAGTTTCCCCGCCTCCGCCCAGGCTTCCGCCGACGTGTCACGGGAAAGGGTGTGCAGCCGGATGCCGAAGCGGATCTTGCGGCCCTGGTCCTCGGCGAGTTCGCGGACCTTCGCGATCTTCTCGGCGACCTGCGCGGGCGGTTCACCCCAGGTCAGGTAGACGTCGGCGTGTGCCGCCGCGACCGGCAGCGCCGCCGCGGAGGACCCGCCGAAGTAGATCGGCGGGACCGGATCCGGCGCCGCGCGTGTGGTCGCGCCCTCGACCTTGAGATGCTCGCCGTCGAAATCGAACGGCTTGCCACTCCACACTCCGCGCACGATCTCGAGGAACTCGCCGGTGCGGGCGTAGCGCTCGTCGTGGTCGTGCCAGTCGCCGAACCGGCGCTGCTCGACCGCGTCACCGCCGGTGACGACGTTGAGCAGCACGCGCCCCTGCGAGATCCGCTGGAACGTGCCAGCCATCTGCGCGGCCAACGTCGGCGAGATCGTCCCTGGCCGGAACGCGACGAGGAACTTGAGGCTGCGCGTCTCGCGGATCAGCGCGGCCGTCGTCAGCCAGGCGTCCTCGCACCAGGTGCCGGTCGGCGTCAGCACGCCTTCGAAACCGTTGGCCTCGGCGGCGCGGGCGACCTGGGCGAGATAGTCGAGGCTCGGCTCACGCGCGGAGGACGCTCCGGCGGCGCGGCTGGCGTGGAAGTGCTCGACGATCGTCCGGCCGTCCCCGGTGGTGGGCAGGAACCAATGCAGCTTGAGCGTCACGGTTCCGAGCTTCGGCTTCCGGGGCGGGCCGGGTCAATCGGCGGGCTCCGTGTCCCGCGATCTGGACGCATTTAGTCCTCTGAATGCGCCTCAGCCGCCGAACATCAGCCGCCATTCCTCCAGCGACTTCGGCTGGAACACGAAGTTCGTGTCCTTCACCCGCGACAGGTTCGCCGACGGCTCGGCGGAGTACTGGTGCCCCGGGTAGACGACCGGATCGCCGTCCAGCCCGGCCAGCCACTGCAGGCTCCGGTAGATGGCTTCCGCGTCACCGCCCGGGAAATCGGTCCGGCCGCAGCCTTCGAGGAACAACGTGTCCCCCGAGACGAGCTTCCCGTCGACCAGGAAGCACTGGCTGCCCGGGGTGTGGCCCGGCGTGTGCAGCAGCCGGATCGGCACGGCGCCGACCTCCACGACGTCGTCGTGCTCGTGCGAACGCAGGTCCGTGCCGGAGACGCCGGTGATGCGGCGGACCCACTCGGCTTCCGCGCCGTTGACGTGGATCGGCACCTGGACGCGTTCCAGCAGTTCCGCGATGCCCGGCAGCGAGAACCCCATCATCTCGCCGCCGACGTGGTCGGGATGGTGATGCGTGGCGAGGACGCCGGTCAGCCGCATGCCGTCGGCTTCCAGCCGGTCCAGCAGATCGCCCACGGCGTACGCCGGATCGACGATGACGGCCTCGTTCGTCTCCCGGTCGCCGATCAGATACGCGAAGTTGACCATCTGCGTCGCGACGGGATCCCCCACCGCGAAGTCGCGGCCCGCGAGCAACTGCCGGAAGTACAGCCTGTCAGCCATGGCGCACACCTTACGGTGCTATTCGCCGGTGGTTCCGTCGGCCAGCTCCCGCAAGACGTCCAGATGCCCGACATGGCGCGCGGTCTCCTGAAGGACGTGGGCGAGCACCCAGCGCACGGTGAACTTCCCCGACCTGCGAGCCCGGTCGTCCGGCGAGACCCCCGCCAGCGACGACTCCGACAACGCCCACTCGGCGCGGTACGCGTCGACGACCGAGCGGGGATCGTCGTCCTCGGACAGATCCCAGCTCGGATCCGGTGAGCCTTCCCACAGCGACGGCAGGTCGGCGCCGCCCGCCTCGATCGAAAGCCACCACCGTTCCACCGCGGTCAGATGTTTGAGCACTCCCAGCGCGCTCATCCGCGGGGACGACGGCAGCGGTGCCGCAGCCGCCTGGTCCCTGGTCAGCCCGGCGACCTTGTTGACCGCCGTGGCGCGGAGGAAACGCAGGAAGTCCCACTGGATCCCGGCCTCGTCCTCGGCGATCCGGTCCGGCCAGGCCCGCTCCACCGGCTCGGCGGGTCTCGAACTCGTGTTCGACATACGGGCACTGTACACATACGGCGAACTCGCGTGATCAGACGGCGATCTCGCGTGATTGGGCGGCGATCTCGCGTGATTGAAGGCGGAGCTCGCGTGATTGAAGGCGGAGCTCGCGTGATCACGCGAGGGCATCACAGGGCTAGGCTCGTTTCATGTGGTGGGGATTGATCTGCGCGTTCTTCGCGGCCTGTGCCTACGGCGTCGCTTCGGTGATGCAGGCGATCGCCGCGAAGGCGACGTCGGGCACCGAAGACCGAGTCGATCCCCGGTTGCTCGTGCGGGTGCTGCGGCAGTGGAAGTTCGTCGCGGGCCTGGCGCTGGACGTCATCGGGTTCGTCGCCCAGGTCGCGGCCCTGCGCGTGCTGCCGCTCTTCGTGGTCCAGGCGGCGCTCGCGGGCAGTCTCGCGGTGACCGCGGTCGCCGCGCGCACGCTCGGCGTCCGGCTGGGCCGCCGCGAGTGGACGGCGGTCGCGGTCGTCTGCGCCGGGCTCGCGTTGCTCGGGATGTCGGCGGAGAGCGAGGGTTCGGAGCCGACCGGGCTGGGTTTCCGGCTCGTGCTGATCGGCGCGGTGGTCGTCCTCGGCACGGCCGGGATGTTCGCCGGCCGCGCGGCACGGCGGATCCGGACACCGGCGCTGGGCCTGATCGCCGGGCTGTGCTTCGGCGTCGTCGCGCTTTCCGGCCGCGCGCTCACCAGCCTCGCCCCGCTGGATCTGCTGACCGACCCCGCCACGTACACGCTGGGTGTGGCGGGCGCACTGGCGATGTTGTTCTACGCCACCGCGTTGCAACGCGGCAGTGTCACCACCTCGACCGCGATGATGGTGATCGGCGAGACCGTCTTCCCGTCGCTGATCGGCGTGCTCGTACTGGGCGACACCACGCGACCGGGTTTCGCGGCCGTGGCGGTCGTCGGCTTCGCGCTCGCGGTCTCCGCGGCGCTCGCGCTTGCCCGCTTCGGCGAACCCGCGCCGATCGAGCCGGTCAGCGCGCAGCCCGGCTGACCCCGCGCCGAGAAACGAGCAGCCAGGCCAGGTACAGCCCGCCGATCGCCCCGGTCACCAGGCCGACAGGCAGACCCGCCAAGAACTGCTGGGTGACCAGATCACTCGTCACCAGCAGGAGCATGCCCATCAGCGCGGCGGCGGCGAGCCCCGGGCCCGAAGACCGGGTGAGCCGCTTCGACAGCTGCGGCGCGGCGAGGGCTAGGAACGCGATCGGCCCGGCGGCCGCCGTCGCGATCGAACACAGTCCGACACTCACACCGAGCAGCACGATCCGGCTCCGCTGGACCGGCACGCCGAGCCCCATGGCCGAATCGTCGCCCATCTCCAGCAGGGAAAGCCTTCTGCCGTAGACGAACCCGGGCGGCAGCAGAACGGCGATGGCGATCGCGACCGGGACGACGTGCTCCCAGCCGCGTCCGTTGAGCCCGCCGACCAGCCAGGCCTGCGCCGCGAGCCCGTCCTGCCAGGCGGCCCTGGTGATCAGGTAGGAGTTGAACGCGATGAGCATCGCGTTCACGCCGATGCCGACGAGGATCAGCCGGAACGTGTGCACGCCGCCCTTCAGCGCGAGCAACGCGATCAACGCCGCCGTCGCGACGCCCCCGACCAGCGCGCCCAGCGAAACCTGGAGCATGCCGCCGTGCACCACGATGATCGTCAGCAGCGCCCCGGCCGCCGCCCCTTCGGTGAAGCCGATGAAATCGGGGCTGCCCAAGGGATTCCCGGACAGGCTCTGCAGGATCGCGCCGCTGACCGCGAGCGCGCCGCCGACCAGCAGGGCGGTCAGCAGCCGGGGCAGCCGCAGGGTGGTCACGATGAACTCGGTGGCCCGGTCGCCGAAACCGAACAGCGTCTGGATCACCTCGCCGACGGACAGCGGGTAGTCGCCGGTGGTCATGCTGACCGCGCCGACGAAGAACACGGCGACGGCCAGCAGGGTGACGACGATCGCCGCCCGCGGGGTGACGCGCAGGGAAAGCCCGCCGCCCGGGGTGCGCAGGACGCGGGTGCTCATCCGGGGATGCTCCTTGATCGCGTTCACAGGCGGGCCAGCTTCCGGCGGCGGCACAGCGCGATGAACACCGGCGCCCCGAGGAACGCGACGACGATCCCCGCCTGCAGTTCCTCCGGCGGGTTCAGCACGCGGCCGACGACGTCGGCGCCGATCAGCGCGATCGGCGCGAGCAGCATCGAGTACGGCAGCACCCAGCGCTGATCCGGGCCGACCAGCATCCGCGCGGCGTGCGGAATGGCGAGCCCGAGGAACAGGACCGGTCCGATCGCCGCGGTGCCCGCGCCGCAGAGCAGCATCACCACGACCGCGCCCAGCACCCGGGTACGGCCGACGTGGGCGCCGAGCGCCTTGCCGGTCTGGTCACCGAGCGCGAGGACGTTGAGCGGACGGGCGAGCAGCAGCGCGATGATCACGCCGAGTACGACGAACGGCGAGATCTGCAGGAACACGTCCCATTTGCGGCCGCTGAGCGAGCCGACGTTCCAGAACCGGAACTGGTTGAACGTCTCCGGCATCAGCAGCAGCACACCGACGATGTACGCCTGCAGCACCGCCATCACGGCCGAGCCGGCGAGCACCAGGCGGTCCGGTGTGGCGCTGCGCCCCGCCGAGCCGAGGGCGTACACCACGACCGAGGCGATCGCGGCTCCGGCGAAGGCGAACCAGATGTAGCCGAGCACGCTGGTGACACCGGCGAACGCGATCCCCGACACGACGGCGGCCGAGGCACCGGTGTTGACGCCGAGCAGGCCGGGGTCGGCGAGCGGGTTCCTGGTGAGCGCCTGCATCACCGCGCCCGCGAGGCCGAGCGCCGCCCCGACGACCAGGCCCAGCAGGGTCCGCGGGATGCGGAGGTCGTGGATGATCACCGCGTCGGTCGAGCCGTCGTTGTGCCACAGCACCGACCAGGTGGAGGTGAACGGGATGCTCTTCGACCCCACCCAGATGCTGAGCAGGAAGACGAGCGCCAGCAGCGCGAGCCCGACCACCAGACCGCCGGCGCGGAACGTCCGTGCCGCCGCGCTGGGCGGGGACGCCGCTTCGGGCGGGCGTTCGGTGACGACCACGGGACCTCCTTCGAGTGAGGCGAGGCTAACCGAACGCCGGAGTTCACCTCAACGAGCTACCTACTTAGACTAGCCTTACCTACTCCCCACTAGGAGGCGCCGGTGACCGCAACGGCCACCACCAGCCGAAGCGTCCTGCGCCAGGCGATTTCCGGGCAGCGACGGCAGGTCACGCTCGCGTCCGTGCTCGCCGCCGGGCACCAGGGCGGCGAAGCACTCGTCCCGGTGATCATCGGCGTGGTGATCGACCAGGCGGTCGACGGCGGTTCCGTGGGCACACTCGTGTTCTGGCTCGCCGTGCTCGCCGTGGTCTTCGCGGGACTGTCCTACAGCTACCGGTTCGCCGCGCGCGCGGCCGAAGGCGCGTCGCTGCGGGCCGCGCACGACCTCCGCATCGCGATCAGCCGCCGGGTCCTGCATCCCGGCGGTGGCGCCGAGAACGGCAAGCTCGCCGGGGAACTGGTCAACATCGGCACCAGCGACGCGCAACGCGTCGGCGTGGTGAACGCCGTGCTGCCGTTCGGGATCGCGGCACTGGCCGGAGTGCTGGTCAGCGCGGTCGCCCTCCTGCGCATCTCGCTTCCGCTGGGTCTCCTCGTACTGCTGGGCACGCCACCGCTGCTGTACCTCGCGCATCTCATCGGCAAGCCGCTCGAACGCCGCAGCGAGGCGGAACAGGAACGGTCCGCGCACGCCTCGGGGGTCGCCACGGACCTGGTGTCCGGCTTGCGGGTGCTCAAAGGCATCGGTGCCGAACCCGCGGCCGTCGCCCGCTACCGCGACACGAGCCAGGACTCGCTCAAGGCGACGCTGCGCGCCGCGCGGGCCAAGGCCTGGCACGACGGCGCGGTGCTCGCGCTGACCGGCGTCTTCATCGCGATCGTCGCCCTCGTCGGCGGGCATCTCGCGTCGTCGGGTTCGATCAGCGTCGGCGACCTCGTCGCGGCCGTCGGGCTCGCCCAGTTCCTGCTCACGCCGTTCCTGATCTTCTCGTGGGTCAACGGCGAACTGGCGCAGGGTCGCGCGTCCGCGTCCCGGGTCGCCGACCTGCTGACCACACCCGCCGCGGTGGAATCGGGCGACGGCGAACTCCCGTCGCCCGCCGCCGGAAACGTGCGGCTCTCCGGGGTCTCGTACGGCAGCCTTCGCGGTGTCGACCTCGACATCCCGGCCGGACAGCTGATCGGTGTCGTCGCCGCGGATCCGGCCGCCGCGACCGATCTGCTCGACTGCCTCGGCCGCGCGGGCGACCCCGCCGAGGGCAGGGTCGACGTCGACGGCGTTGATCTGTCCACCGTGGACCCCGAACGGGTGCGGGAGGTCGTCCTGGTCGCGGCGCACGACGCGGACCTGTTCGAAGGGACGCTCGCGGAGAACGTCCACGCCGGCGACCGCCCGCTCGACGAGGCACTGGCCGCGTCGGCGGCGGACGAGGTCGCCGCGGCGCTGCCGGACGGCACCGGGACCGCGGTCACCGAACGCGGCCGTTCCCTTTCCGGCGGCCAGAGGCAACGGGTCGCGCTCGCCCGCGCGCTCGCCGCGGACGCGCCGGTGCTCGTCGTGCACGACCCGACGACGGCGGTCGACACAGTGACCGAGGCGAAGATCGCCACCGGGCTCGCCCGGCTACGACGAGGCCGGACCACGATCCTGGTGACCACGAGCCCCGCCCTGCTCTCCGTGGCGGACCTCGTCGTCGTGCTCGACGGCGGCCGGATCACCGGCGAAGGCGGCCACGCCGAACTCGTCCGCGATCGCGCCGACTACCGCGCGGCGGTGCTGTCATGACCCGCGAACTCCTGCCCACCGCCGACGGCAAGCGGATCCGTGCGGTCCTCGGCGAACTGCTCCGCACGTCGAAGGCCCGTGCGGCGGGCGCGCTCACGATGCTCGTCGGCGCCACCGCGATCGGGCTGCTCACCGCCCGCCTGCTCGGCCACATCGTCGACCTGGTCATCGAAAAACGACCGGCCACCGAACTGGCGACACCGGTGGTGGCGCTGGTCCTGGTCGCCGTCGCACAGGCGATCGCGACGGCGCTGGGTGTCTCGCTCACCGCGAAACTCGGCGAAACACTGCTGGCGGAACTGCGCGAACGGTTCGTCGACCGCGCGCTGGGGCTCCCGCTGGAACAGATCGAACGCGCGGGCTCCGGCGACCTCACCGCCCGCGTCACCAACGACGTCACGGTGGTCGCGAGGGCGGTCCGCGAAGCCCTTCCCGAGCTGGGCCGCTCGGTGCTCACCATCGTGCTGACGCTCGGCGCGCTCGCCGTCCTGGACTGGCGGTTCCTGCTGGCCGCGCTGCTGGCGGCGCCGATCCAGCTGCACACCGTGCGCTGGTACGTCCGCAACGCTGTCCCGTTGTACGCGAAGCAGAGGATCGCGACCGGTTCGCAGCAGCAGCAATTGCTCGACACGATCGGCGGCGCGAAGACCGTCCGCGCGTTCCGGCTCGCCGACGCCCATGTGGAGCGCGTGCGGCAGCGGTCCGAGGGCGCGATGGACCTGATGCTGCGCGGCGTGCGGCTGATGACGAAGTTCTTCGCCCGCCTCAACCTTGCAGAGTTCATCGGTCTCTCGGCCGTGCTCGCGGCCGGTTTCCTGCTGGTGGGCGCGGACGCGGTGACCGTCGGCGCGGCGACGGCGGCGGCGTTGTACTTCCACAGCCTGTTCGGCCCGATCAACACCGCGCTCGCCTTGGTGGACGACGCGCAAGCGGCCGCCGCGAGTCTCGCCAGGCTGATCGGCGTCGCCGACCTGCCCGCGCCGCGCGAACCCGAGCGGCCGGCGAGGCCCGTCGACGCGTCGGTGAAGGCGGCCGGGATCTCTCATTCCTATGTGGACGGACATCCGGTGCTGCGGGACGTCGACCTCGACCTCTCCCCCGGTGAGCGGGTCGCGCTGGTCGGGGCGAGCGGGGCCGGGAAGACGACGCTGGCCAAGCTGATCGCCGGGATCCACGCCCCGGCTTCGGGAACGATCTGCGTCGGCGGGGTCCCGCTCGACGAGCTCGGGCCGTCCGCCACGCGGCGGGCGGTCGCGCTGATCAGTCAAGAAGTGCACGTCTTCGCCGGCTCACTGGCGGACGATCTCCGGCTGGCCCGTCCGGACGCGTCCGACGCGGACCTGGTGACAGCACTGGAAAAGGTCGGCGCACGGGGTTGGGCGGAGGCGCTGGGTCTCGCGACCGTCGTCGGCGAGGGCGGGCATCAGCTGACGGTGACCCAAGCGCAGCAGCTGGCGCTGGCGCGGCTGGTACTCGCGGATCCGCCGATCGCGATCCTCGACGAGGCGACCGCGGAAGCCGGAAGCGCGGGCGCGAAAGTCCTCGAAGCCGCCGCGGCCGCCGCCCTGGAGGGACGGACCGGTCTCGTCGTCGCGCACCGGCTGACGCAGGCGGCGGCGTCGGACCGCGTCGTCGTGCTCGACGCGGGCGTGATCGTCGAAAGCGGGACACACGACGAACTCGTGGCCGCGGGTGGTCAATACGCAACGCTTTGGGCGGCCTGGTCGGACAACCGTTCACAGACGTGATCCGGGACGCAGCGTCACCGGTTGCAATCGGCCGGTCGGCGTCTTAGGTTAGCCAAACCTGATTCTCGATTAATCCGGCATACCGCCGGACCTCCGATCACGAAGGACGGATGATGGCCCGAATCCCCACCCTCTCCGCCGCGCGAGGGCGCCTGAAGACCGCCGGTGTACTGGCGTCCGCCCTGGTGCTGGCCGCCTCGCTCACCGCGTGCGGAGGAGGCGGCGAGTCGGCCACCCCGGCCGCGCAGAACTCCGCCGGCTCCGCGGTCGACGCGAACGCGTTCCCGACCACCATCGAGCACAAGTACGGCAGCACCACCATCACCCAGGAGCCCAAACGCGTCGTCACGGTCGGCCTGACCGAACAGGACGCGCTGCTCGCCCTCGGCGTGGTCCCGGTCGGGGTCACCGAATGGCTCGGCAAGTTCCCCGGCACGATCGGCCCGTGGGCGACCGACAAGCTCGGCGGCGCCGCGCTGCCCGAGGTGCTCAAGGACGTGGACGGGCCGCAGTACGAGAAGATCGCCGCGCTGAAGCCGGATCTGATCATCGCGCTGTACTCCGGGCTCACCAAGGAGCAGTACGACAAGCTGAGCCAGATCGGCGTCCCGGTCGTCGCGCAGCCCAAGGAGTACAACGACTACGGCATCCCGTGGAACGAGGCGACCAAGAAGGTCGGCCAGGCCGTCGGGCGCGCCACCAAGGCGAACGAACTGGTCAAGGCCGTCGAGGACAAGTTCGCCCAGGCTCGCAAGGAGCACCCGGAGTTCGCGGGCAAGTCGGCGCTGATGGCGTCGACCTACGAGGGCTACTTCGTCTACGGCAGCCAGGACGGCCGCTCGCACATCCTCGAATCGCTCGGTTTCAAGCTGCCCGCCGACCTCGACGCCGTCATCGGTGACAAGTTCGGCAAGAGCCTCAGCGCCGAACGGACCGACCTCCTCGACCGCGACGCGCTCGTGTGGCTGATCGACACCCCGGCCAAGGCGCAGGAGATCCTCGGCAAGGACGCGCTCTACACCGGCCTCAAGGTGGCGAAGGAAAAGCGCGAGGTCTTCATCGAGAACGAAGGCAACTACGGCAGCGCGGTCTCCTTCGTGACCGTGCTGAGCCTGCCTTACGTGATCGACCGGATCGTCCCGCAGCTTTCCGCGGCGGTCGACGGTGACCCGAAGACCGAGGTCAAGCCGGCCAGCTGAGCCTTTGGCCGTTGCGCGTGAAGGCCTCCTTCCCTTGGCTGAGCCGAGGGAAGGAGGCCTTCACGCGCTATCGGGCACGTGCTCCGGCCCGAACCGGCGCTTTCGCGTGTCTGACCGGACGACACACGTGATCAGATGGACGACACGCTCGCGGCCGCCGCGAGCCGTCCGTCCAGTCACGCGTGTCGTCCGCCCGAACACGTGTGTCCTCCCGCCAGTCACGCGAGTCCTTTGGTTCTCATGAGAGGTGAGCAAAGGTGGCGCATCCGTGCCGATCAGGCGTCCGATTGATGCCTTGACATCCGTATCCATGCAGGGTCGTGAGTGATAAGGAGGGTTAGAACCACCCAAAACACTCACGACCCCCGCACCAAGCGACCAAATCAGCCGTTTGCCCCCCGGGGGCGTCCTTTGTGGACGGTCAAAGGTCACGAGGGCGGGAGTTGTGCAGCGGAACGGTGATCTGCTTCAGCCAGGTCTTCGTGGTGAAGTCGCGGGCCTTGATCACCACCGAGCCCGACGAGACCTCGACCTGCAGTCCCTGGTTGAAAGCGCCGCCGAGGGACACTTCCCCGCCCTTGCCGTCATCCGTCCACCCGGTCTGGACGGCCGCGGTGTTGACCACGGTGAACCCTTCGAGGTTGCCGGTGCCCGGGACCACCCGGCGGACCACCCAGTCCGACAGGTTGAGATCCCAGTGCGTGTGCCCGGAGAACAGGAACACGTCCCGGTGACGGCCGAGAATCGAAAGCAGCCGGTCGGGCTGGAGGTAGTCGGACCGGTAGAGCTTGTTGTGCGTACCGGAAACCGTGTTGGGCAACGGATGATGGGTCAGCACCATCACCGGGCTGCGCCGGTTCGACCAGTATCGAAGCCGTTGCTCCAGCCAGGTGAACTGGCCGTCGCTCATCCAGACCTCGTCCCACAGCTTGGGGTCGTGGTACTTCGCGTACCGCTCGGTCCCGAGGCAGAGCACCGGAACCCCGCCGAACGACGTCTCGCTGTAGACCGTGTTGCGGCCCGCGAACCGGTAGAAACTGCGGAACAGCGAGTCCTCGGTCGTCCCGTTGGGCCAGGTCTCCTGCGCGAGGGTGTCGGGATCGCGCCATTTCGGGACGTAGAACTCGTGGTTGCCGATGGCCCACGCGACCTCACGCGGATGCGGGTGCTTGTCGAAGGTCGAACGGAGCTGGGCGTACTCGAAGTCGTAGCCGCGCGGGGTGAGGTCACCCGCGATGCCGAGGCCCGCGCTGCCCGGGTTGATCGCGTGCAGGTCGTCGAGCGCCTTGCCGAAATCGGTCAGGTCACCCTGGATGTCGCTGAGGATGTTGAAGCGGACGACAGGCCCGCGTGGCCCCCACTTCCCCTGCGCCTCGGCCTGTCCCGGCAGCATCGTCACTCCCGCGGCCGCACCGCCGGCGGCCACCATGAACGCTCTTCGATCCATAACCCGAACGCTACTCACGTTTTATGGCCGGATTCGGTCATGCTTCTGAACAACGCAAGTCCGTGAAGGCCTCCTTGAGGGACCAGGAGTCCCTCAAGGAGGCCTTCACGGACCGAAGCGGGTCAGGACTCCATAGCCTTGATGAGCGAAGCGGGCCGCAGGTCAGTCCAGTTGGTCTCGACGTATTCGAGGCACGCCGGACGCGAGGCCGGGCCGAACTTCGTGGTCCAGCCCGCCGGGACCTCGACGAACTCGGGCCACAGGCTGTGCTGTCCCTCGTCGTTGACGAGCACCAGGTACGTGCCGTCGGGGTTCTCGAACGGGTTCGTCATTCCTTGTTCTCCTTCTGTACGGCCGGTGAATCAGCCCGGCGAGTGAGCGCGTCCAGCGCGAGGAACCAGCCTTCCGCGAGTTCCCGCACCGAGTCTTCGGTGAGCACGGCCTCCGGCCACGACCAGTGTGCGCTCAGTTCAGGACCGCCGGGGCGGTCCTCGGCCACGACGTTGACCGTCAGCGCGTGCGAGACCGGCATCCCGTCGTCGGCACCGAGTTCGGCCGCCTCGGCCTCCGCCGCGTACGACCAGTCGGTCGCTTCGGGGACGCCGATCCGGCCAAGGTAGTTGAACTCGATCTGCGGCTTCGCGAACTTCGCGAGTTCAGGCCCGGTGTGCGGGTTCAGGTAGCGGAGCACGCCGTGCCCGATACCTCCGTCCTGCAGCCCATCGAGGTGAGCCTGCACCCGCTTCAACGCGTCGTCGGCGGCGGGCCCGCCCGCGAACGCGTCGTCCAGGTCGACGTCGCCCAGGTCGAGGCACACCGGGACGACGCTGGTGAACCAGCCGACCGTCCGCGAAAGGTCCGCCAGTTCCTCTTCGCGGCCGTGTCCCTCGACGTCGACCAGCACCGCCTGTCCCCCGTCCCGGCGCCAGCGGGCGACGGCGAGCGCGAGACCGGTGAGCAGGACGTCGTTGATCGTCGCCCGGGACAGCAGCGGGGCCGTCCGCTCGGTGGGCAGCCTCAACGACACCTTCCGCACGGTCGCCTGCACGTCCCGAGCGGGGTCGAGCGGCCGCTCCAGCGGGATCGGGTCCCCACCGCCCAGCACCGACTTCCACCGCTCCAGCTCACCCGCGCGGTCCTGTGTGGACAGCGCCTGCGCCCATCGGCGGAACGAAGTGTCCACAGGGGACAAATCGGGTGTCTCGCCGCGCGCGACCGATTCCCACGCGGAAGCGAGGTCCGGCAGCAGGATCCGCCACGAGACACCGTCGACGGCCAGGTGATGGATCATCAGCAACAACCGGCCGGAGCCCGACGAGCCCGCGTCGAACCACGTCGCGCTCAGCATCACGCCGGCGTCCGGGTCCAGCCGGGAACGAGTCGGCACCGCGTGCCGCTCGACCAGCGCGAACAGGTCACCGTCCTCGGCGTCGACACGCTCGACGCGCACCTCGGCCGATTCGGCCACCCGCAGCACCCAGCCGTCGACCGACCGGTCGAGCCGCGCACGCAGCATGTCGTGCCTCACCACGAGCGCGTCGAGCACGGTCTTCAGCTGCTCGCCGGTCATCCCGGCGGGCGTCCGAACCAGAGCGGCCTGGTGGTAACCGTCGATCGGACCGCCGAGCTCCCGGAGCGCGTGCATGATCGGCGTGAGCGCGATCGCGCCGTCGTCCTCGATCCGTTCCGCGACCTCGGCCAGCGCCGCGACCGTCCGGCCGGCGAACACGTCGTGCGGCGTGATCTTCAGTCCGGCCGCGCGTGCCCGGCCGACCAGCCGCATCGCGACGATGCTGTCCCCGCCGAGGGCGAAGAAGTCGTCGTCGGCACCCAGTTCCGGCACGTCGAGCACTTCCGCGAAGAGCGCGCACAACGTCCTTTCCAGCGCGGTCTCGGGCGCGCGGCCACCGGCCAGCTCCGAGTAGTCCGGCGCCGGCAGCGCCTTGCGGTCCAGTTTCCCGTTCGACAGCGTGGGAAGCGCGTCGAGCGTGACGAACGCCGCCGGGACCATGTAGTCCGGCAACGTCTCGGCCGCGAACCGCCGCAGCTCGTCCCGCTCCACAGTGGACACCACGTACGCCACGAGTTGCTTGACCCGAGGGCGATCCTCGCGCACCAGGACGACGGCCTGGGCGACGCCGCCGTGCCGTTCGAGCACGGCTTCGATCTCGCCCGGCTCGACCCGGAACCCGCGGATCTTCGCCTGGTCGTCGGCTCGCCCGCCGAAGTCCAGACGCCCGTCCGCGGTCCAGCGCGCGAGGTCTCCGGTGCGGTACATCCGGGCGCCCGCCGGGCCGAACGGGTCCGCCACGAACCGCTCCGACGTCAGCGCCGTCCGCCCGAGGTAGCCGCGGGCGAGCCCGGCACCGGCGAGGTACAGCTCGCCGGTGACCCCGGGCGGCACCGGCCGCAGCGCCGCGTCCAGCACGTAGGCGCGGGTGTTCGCGACCGGACGGCCCACCAGCGGCTTCTCGCTGTCGCCGATCCGCGCCACCAGTGCGTCCACTGTGGACTCGGTCGGCCCGTACAGGTTGAAGGCCTCGGTGCCGTCCAAAGTGGCCAGACGGCGCCACAGGCTCTCGGGCACCGCTTCACCGCCGACACCGATCACCGCGAGGGGACACCGGTCGCCGTCGAGCAGGCCCGTGTCCGCCATCTGCGCGAAGAACGACGGCGTGACCTCGATGAAGTCGAAGCCCTCCCGTTCGATCATCGCGGCCAGCAGCTCGGGGTCGCGCCGCGTCTCCTCGTCCACGATGTGCACGGCGTGCCCGTCGAGCAGCCACAGTTGCGGCTGCCAGGAGGCGTCGAAGGAGAACGACCACGCGTGCCCGACCCGCAGATGCGGTTTGCCGGTGGCCTCGACCGCGGGCCGGTGCAACGTGGCGCGGTGGCTGTGGAACAGGTTCACCACGCCGCGATGCGGGACCACGACCCCCTTCGGCGTCCCGGTCGAGCCCGACGTGTAGATCACGTACGCCGGATGCTCCGGGACGAGTGGCCGGACGCGGTCCCGGTCGGTCAGGTCGTGGGCCTGCCGGTCCTCGGTGACGAGTGCGCAGAGGGCCAGCGTCTCGATCTCGGTCCGGGGCAACGACTCCAGCAGCTCGGGCTCGGTCAGGATCACCTTGGGTCGCGCGTCGGCGAGCATGGCGGCCAGCCGTTCGGCCGGATAGTCCGGGTCGAGCGGCAGGTACGCCGCCCCCGCCTTGTGGACCGCGAGGATCGCCAGCAGCACGTCGGCCGAACGCGGCAACGCCAAGGCGACAAAGTCCTCGGGCCCCACCCCGTGGGCGACCAGCGCCCTGGCCAGCCGGTTGGCGCGCTCGTTGAGTTCGGTGAAGGTCAGGACGACCGCACCGGACACCACCGCCGTCGCGTCGGGCGAACGCCGGACCTGCGCCTCGAACAGACCGGCCACAGTGGACGGTTCGACGGCGAGGGCCGTGTCGTTCCACTCGCGCACGATCAGGTCCAGGTCGGCCTCGCCCAGGATGTCGGCCCGGCCGACGGGAGCGTCCACATCGGACACCATCGCCGCGAGCACCCGCTCCATCGCGGGCAGAAGCCGTTCCGGCAGGCCGGCGTCGAACAGGTCGGCGCGGTACTCCGCGGTGAGCTTCAGCCGTGCTCCCGGCTCCACCGCCCAGGTGAGCGGATAGTGCGTGGAGTCGTCGTGGCGCACGATCTCCCCGCGCAACCCGGCGCCCGTCTCGTCCTCGTCCGCGCCCGGGTAGCTCTCGAACACCATGAGGGTGTCGAACAGTTCCCCCAGCCCGGCACCGCGCTGGATGTCGGCGAGCCCGAAGTGCTGGTGCGCGAGCAATCCGGACTGCTCGTCCTGGACCCGGTCGAGCAGGTCGCCCAGCTTCTCGGCCGGGTCGAGCACGATCCGCACCGGGATGGTGTTGATGAACAGGCCGATCATCCGCTCGACCCCGGCCAGTTCGGGCGGGCGTCCGGCGACCGTCGCGCCGAAGACGACGTCCGCCCGGCTGGTGAGCCTGCCGAGCACGATGCTCCACGCCGTCTGGACCAGTGTGTTCAGGGTCAGGCCGCGTGAGCGGGCCAGCGCGGTGAGCGCCTCGGTCGACTGCTCCGGCAACTCCAGTGACAGCCGTTCCGGCAGGGCCGGGACCCGCTGGGGGTCGTGCGGGACGAGATGTGTCGGCTCGGTCAGGCCGTCGAGCGCCTGCCGCCAGGCGGCCTCCGCCGCGTCCCGGTCCTGGCCTCCGAGCCAGCCGAGATGGTCGCGGTACTGGCGGGCCGGTGCCACGTCGGCTCCGGCGTAGAGCTGGGACAGCTCGGCGAACAGCTGCGGAACCGACCAGCCGTCGAGCAGCACGTGCTGGTGGGTGAACACCAGCCGGTGGCGTCCGTCCGCCAGCGCGAGCAGCAGGAACCGCAGCACCGGCGCGGCAGCCGGATCGAAGCGGCGCCTGTCGTGGGCCATCTCCGCTTCGACGGCGTCCGGCGAATCCACGAAACGCCAGGGAACCGTGACCGAACGCGCCACCAGCGCGACAGGCCGACCGGACGCCAGGTAGCGGTAGCCCGTCCTCAGGACGGCGTTCCGGTCGACGAGTGTCTGAGCGGCGTCGCGCAACCGTGCCGGATCCAGCGGCCCTTCGAGATCGAAAGACACCTGGACGGTGTAGACGTCGGGTCCGTCGCCGTCCATCGTCGCGTGGAAGAGCAACCCGGCCTGCAACGGCGTCAGCGGCCACACCTCGGCCGTGTCCGGTGCGACGTCGAGGATCTCCGCGCGCTCCGCCGCGTCGAGCTCCACCAACGGTTTCCCGCTCTCGGGCGCGGGTGCGTCGAGCCGCACCGCGCTGACCTCGGCCAGGGCGGCGACGGTCCGGTGCCGGAAGACGTCACGCGGGTTCAGCAGCAGCCCGGCACTCCGCACGCGGCCGACCAGCTGCATCGCGACGATGCTGTCGCCGCCGAGGCGGAAGAAGTCGTCGTGGACACCGACCTTCTCCAGCCCGAGCACTCCCGCGACAAGTGACGCGAGCAGTTCCTCGCGAGGTGTGCGCGGGGCGTCGTCGGTGACCTCGCCGGAGAAGTCCGGCGCGGGCAACGCCTTGCGGTCGAGCTTCCCGTTGGGTGTCAACGGGAACGCGTCCAGCACCACGAACGCGGACGGCACCATGTACCCCGGCAGGGTGACCTCGGCGAGCCGCCGGGCCTCCTCGACGTCGGCCTCCCCGGTCAGGTACGCGACGAGCCTGCCCTCCCGCAGGACCACCCGCGCGGAGAGCACGGACTCGATCTCGCCCAGCTCGATCCGGAAGCCGCGCAGTTTGACCTGGTCGTCGGCGCGGCCGAGATAGTCGAGCGCGCCGTCGGCCCGCCACCGCGCGAGGTCACCCGTGCGGTACATCCGCTCCCCCGCGGCGAACGGGTTCGCGACGAACCGTTCCGCGGTGAGCCCGGCCCGGCCGAGATACCCGCGCGCTAGCTGCTTGCCAGCCAGGTAAAGCTCCCCCGCCACACCAGGAGGCACCGGGCGGAGCCGGGAGTCGAGCACGTGGACCTGGGTGTTCCACACAGGACGTCCAATGGGGACGGTGTCGTCAACGACCTCCCATGAGGTCACGTCCACCGAAGCCTCTGTCGGCCCGTAAAGGTTGTGCAGCGGGACATCCACGCGAGCGGCCAGCTCCGGCGGCAACGCCTCACCACTGCACAGGACGCGGCGGACGCCATGCCACGCTGGCCCTTCGGCGAGGAACGCTTCCAGCATCGACGGGACGAAGTGCAGGGTCGTGATCCCCTGGTCGCGGATCAGCTCCGCGAGATACCGCGGATCCCGGTGCCCG
>NZ_JBFPJQ010000019.1:0-257 GCF_041021335.1 Amycolatopsis sp. SB7-3 | reverse complement strand
ACGTTGTGCGCCAGAACCTCCGGCCGCGAACCGAACACCTCCGCCAGCTGCTCCGGATCCGCGTTGAAATCCGGAATCAACAGCTCCACACCCGTACCCGGGTTCAACGCATGGATCTGACGGACGGTCTCCGCGTACAGCCACGCACCGCCATCCTCCAGATCGTCACGCGCCACACCGGTCACCGTCGAGTAGCGCAAGCCCATCGCCTGCACCGACTCCGCCACCTTGCGCGGCTCGGTCCGGTCCAGCGCCTC
>NZ_JBFPJQ010000018.1:0-296 GCF_041021335.1 Amycolatopsis sp. SB7-3 | reverse complement strand
ACGGTCGATCGACCTCGTGGTCGCGTTGTACGCCGTGCACAAGGCCGGTGGCGCTTACCTGCCGGTCGACCGCGACTATCCGGCCGATCGCATCGCGTTCATGCTCGAAGACGCCGCCCCCGCGGTCGTGCTCGAAGAACTGCCCGTTCTCGACGGGTACTCCTCCGAAAGCCTGGGGCGGACCGTCGACCCGTCGTCTCCGGCGTATGTGATCTACACGTCGGGTTCGACCGGTCGGCCGAAGGGTGTCGTGGTGCCGCATGCGGGCATCGTGAACCGGTTGCTGTGGATGCAAT
>NZ_JBFPJQ010000017.1:0-296 GCF_041021335.1 Amycolatopsis sp. SB7-3 | reverse complement strand
GCGCTCGATCGACCTCGTCGTCGCGCTGTACGCGGTGCACAAGGCAGGCGCGGCCTACCTGCCGCTCGACACGGACTACCCGGCCGATCGCATCGCGTTCATGCTCGAAGACGCGGCTCCGACGGTCGTTCTGGACGAGCTGCCGGTGCTGGACGGCTATTCGGGAGAGAGCCTGCGGCGGGCCGTGGATCCCGCGTCCCCGGCGTACGTCATCTACACGTCCGGCTCGACCGGTCGCCCGAAGGGTGTCGTGGTGCCGCACGAGGGCATCGTGAACCGTCTACTGTGGATGCAGG
>NZ_JBFPJQ010000016.1:0-311 GCF_041021335.1 Amycolatopsis sp. SB7-3 | reverse complement strand
TTGTGGGTTAAGGCCCCCAACAGACCATTGGGTTGATAGGCCAGAAATGGAAGCACAGTAATGTGTTGTCGAGTTGACTGGTACTAATAGGCCGAGGACTTGCCCACAAAGATGTTACGCATCCACTCTACAGCTCTGAAACACCACACAACCACCAGCAAGAGTCGGTGGAGAGTGTGTTTCATAGTGTTTCGGTGGTTATAGCGTCAGGGAAACGCCCGGTCCCATTCCGAACCCGGAAGCTAAGCCTGACAGCGCCGATGGTACTGCAACCGAAGGGTTGTGGGAGAGTAGGACACCGCCGGACTAAC
>NZ_JBFPJQ010000015.1:0-2416 GCF_041021335.1 Amycolatopsis sp. SB7-3 | reverse complement strand
GGGCAACGTGCTCGCCGGGACGTCGTGCGAGGTCTCGTTCCAGTGCTTGAGCAACGTGCGTTCGTCCTCGGCAAGGACGTCGATTTCGCCGACGGGGATCGCCGGATCGGCGGCCACCTGGTCAAGGACCCTCACCAGCCGTCGAGCGAAAGACTCGGCGGTGGCGTGGTCGAAGAGGTCGGCACTGTACTCGATGGCGCCGGAGATGGCGTCATCGTTCTCCAGGAACCCGAACTCGAGGTCGAACTTGGCGACACCCTGCGCGAAGTCCTCCTGTTCCGCACGAAGGCCGGGCAGCTTCAGCCCGTCCTCGGCTTCGGGCAGGTACACCACCATCACCTGGAACAGCGGATGCCTGGCCAGCGAACGTTCCGGGTTGACGGCGTCGACCAGGCGCTCGAAGGGCAGCTCCTGATGTTCGAAGGCGGCGAGGTCGGTCGCGCGCACCCGCGCGAGCAGTTCGCCGAACGCCGGCTCGCCGGACAGGTCGGTGCGCAGCACGAGCGAGTTCACGAAGAAGCCGATCAGCGGCTCCAGCCGTTCGTCGACGCGGCCGGAACTCGGGGCGCCGAGCGGGATGTCGTCCCCGGCGCCGAGCCGGTGCAGCAGTGCCGCGACCGCGGCCTGCGCGAGCATGAACATGCTGACGTCGTGCCGCTGGGCCACCGCACGCAGCCGTGCGGTGAGCGCGGCGTCGATCGGGAAGGTGACGAGACCACCGCGATGGCTCGATTCGGCCGGACGCCGCCGGTCCGCGGGCAGCGGCAGTTCGTCCGGCAGATCCGCCAGCGCTTCCTGCCAGAACCGGAGATGCCCGGAGGCCGTCGAATCGAGCAGTTCACGTTGCCACAGGGCGTAGTCCGCGTACTGGACCGCCAGCTCTGTCCACTGTGGAGTGTTTCCGGCGAGACGCGCCTCGTACGCGGTGGCGAGGTCGGCCAGGAGCGGCCCCTGCGACCACTCGTCCGTCGCCACATGGTGGATCACCAGCAGCAGGACGTGTTCCCGCGGTGACACGGTGAAGACCGTGACCCGGATCGGGAGTTCCTCGTCGAGAGCGAATCCGCGACCGGCTTCGGCGGCCAACTGCGCGGAAAGGTCGCCCGCGTCCGCGAAACGGACCTCCGGACGCGCGTCGGCCAGGATGCGCTGCGCCGCGACGCCGCCTTCTTCGACGAACAACGTCCGGAGCAGTTCGTGCCGCTCGACGAGGTCGCCGATCGCCGCACTCAGCGCCTCCGCGTCCAGCTCGCCGTGCAGCCGCCAGGCGAGCGGGATGTTGTAGGTGGGGGTGACCCCTTCGAGCCGGTAAAGGAACCACAACCGCTGCTGGGCGGGCGAAAGCGGCAGCAGCTCCGGCCGGTTCCCCGCACTCAGTACCGGCTGGGCCGACGGTTCCGCGAGCCGTTCGGCCAGTGCCGCGACCGTCGGCGCGTCGAAGACGTCACGGACCGACACCGTGGCGTCCAGACTCGCCGAGATCCGGCTGACCAGGCGCATCACCAGCAGCGAATGCCCACCGAGGGCGAAGAACCCGTCGTCGATCCCGACCCGTTCGACGCCGAGCACGTCGGCGAACAACCCGCACAGCGCCTCTTCCCGCGCGTTCCTCGGCTCGCGGCCTTCGGCGGTCGCGAACTCGGGGGCGGGCAGGGCTTTGCGGTCGAGTTTGCCGTTCGGGGTCAGCGGGATCTCGTCGAGCACGACGAACGCCGACGGCACCATGTGGTCCGGCAGCTTCGCGGCCACCGCTTCCCTCAGCCCGTCGACCGAACCGACGACGTACGCCACCAGCCGGTCTTCACGCGCGACGACCACCGCGCGCGTGACGGACTCCGACGCGGTCAGCGCCGCCTCGACCTCGCCGAGTTCGACCCGGAAGCCGCGGATCTTGACCTGATCGTCCACGCGGCCCAGGAACTCCAGCACACCGTCGTCCGACCAGCGCGCGAGGTCCCCGGTGCGGTACATGCGCTCCCCCGCGACGAACGGGTTCGCCACGAACCGTTCCGCGGTCAGCCCAGGCCGAGCCAGATACCCGCGAGCGAGCTGAACACCGGCGAGGTAGAGCTCACCGGGGACGCCCGGCGGGACCGGGTTCAGCCGCGCGTCCAGCACATACGTCCGCGTGTTCCACACCGGACGTCCGATCGGGACGGTCGGCGTCGTCTCGGCACCGGCCCGCCAAGCGGTCACGTCGACGGACGCTTCGGTCGGGCCGTACAGGTTGTACAGCGGGACGTCCACGCGGGCCGCCAGGTCCGACGGTAGTGCCTCACCACTGCAGATCACGCGGCGGAGGCCGGTGCACTCCGCTGTCTCCAGGAAGAGCGCGAGCATCGACGGGACGAAGTGGACGGTGGTGATCCCGGCCGTGCGGATCAGCTCGGCGAGATACGCCGGGTCCTTGTGCCCC
>NZ_JBFPJQ010000014.1:0-4375 GCF_041021335.1 Amycolatopsis sp. SB7-3 | reverse complement strand
GGGCCCAGGGCCTGGTTGAGAACCACGAGTTCTCCCAGACCTGGGCCCTTTTCTCATACCCGAAACCCGCCACACCCGTGATCCGACACGGAACACGCGTGATTGCAGAGCGAACACACGTGATCCCACGGACGACACCACCACCGGCCGAGTCGGCCCTCTGATCACGCGAGATCCCCCTCTAAACACGCGAGATCCGCCTCCAATCACGCGAGTCACGGCCCCGATCACGCGAGTCGCGGGGACAGGCACGTGAGGAGAGGGCGAGCCCGGCGCATTTAGAGGACTAAATGCGCGACGGGGCCCGGGGTGAGCGCATTTAGAGGACTAAATGCGGGAGGGGGCGAGGGCGGGGAGCGAGTCGGCGAGCGGGCCGCGGACGACGGCGGTGGCCATGTGGTCGTAGGGCGTCTCGGAGCCATTGCAGATGACCACCGCGGCGCCGGCGCGGGAAGCGACACTCACCAGTGAGGCGGCCGGCTGCACGCTCAGGGAAGACCCGGCCACCAGCAGGAGATCGGAGTCGGAGACGGCGGCACGCGCGGCGCGGAGCAGGTTCTGGTCCAGGTGCTGGCCGAAGGAGACCGTGGCCGACTTCAGGATGCCGCCACACACCAGGCAGGGCGGATCGGCCTCGCCTGCCCGGACGCGTCCCAGCGTCGCGCGCATGTCCCGGTGATCGTCACAGGACAGGCAGACGGACTCGAACATCGTCCCGTGCAGTTCCAGCACCCGCTCGGGTGGAGAGCCCGCCTTCTGGTGCAGCCGGTCGATGTTCTGGGTGATGATCCATGTCGGCGACAGGCGCTCGAGGGCGTAGTGCGCCGCGTTCGGCACGGCGTCCCAGCCGGGATGCACCAGCCGCGCCTGCCAGGTCCGCTCCCGGACCTCGCGGCTGCCTTGGTACGCCTTGAGGTTCGACATCTTCTCCGCGCCAGGGTCGCGGGTCCACAGGCCCTGCGGGCCGCGGAAGTCGGGGATCCCCGAGTCCGTGGAGATCCCGGCGCCGGTCAGTGCGACGATCCGGCCGGCGCCGGCCACGAGGGCACGGGCGGTGCTCAGGGTGCTGGTCACCGCCCCATCATCCCTCTACTTGAGCGCGCTGCCCGCCTGCCAGTCCGTCCACGACTTCGACCAGTCGCCGTAGAGGTCCCACACCGGCAGCTGCGGGCCACCGGAGTTGGTCACCTCGACGACGTCGCCGAGCCCCATGTTCTGGTAGAACCACTGCGCGTTGGCGGCGTTGAGGTTGATGCAGCCGTGCGACACGTTCGAGCTGCCCTGCGCGCCGACACTGTTCGGGTTCTCGTGGACGAACTCACCGTCGTTGGAGATGCGCAGCGACCACTTCTCGTTCGACTTGTAGTAGCCCGGCTGGCCTTGGCAGACGCCGTACGTGCACGAATCCATCGTGTAATTCTCGTGTTTGTCCGAAATGACGTGCGCGCCCAAATGGGTCGGCGTGGCGTCCTTGCCCATGGAAATGGGCATCGATTTCGCGAGCTGGCCGTTGTGGAAGACCTGCATCTGCTCGGTGTTGCCGTCGGCCTTCGCGACCCAGGAATCGTGCACCTTGTACGTTTCGGTGCGATCGGTCGCGCCGTACACGCCATTGCCGAAATCGACACCGTAGATCATCGCCGACACCTTGAGCGTCGTCCCCGGCTGCCAATACACCTTGGGACGGTAATGGACGTTCTTGTCGTCGATCCAGTACCAGGAGCCCTCCTGCTTCGGCGTCGACTCCACGGACAGCTTCTTCTCCACGTCGGCCTTGTTCTTCACCGGCTGGCCGAAGGTGAACACGATCGGCTGCCCGACGCCGACACCGCCGGAAGCGACCGCCGAGGGAGCCGGGATCAGGTTCGGGTTCGCCTGCTGCTTCGGGCTCAGCGTGGAGAGCCTGCTCTGTTGCTCGACGGGCTTTCCGTCGCTGCCCTGGGCATGCGCCACGATCTTGTAGGTGCTGCCGTAGCCGAGCGGTTCGATGGTCTTCCAGCTGAGCCCGTCGCTCGCCAGTTCGCCCTTCACCTGGTTGCCCTTGTCGGCGTTGCTGACGGTGACGTCGATCAGCTTGCCGTGCTCGGCCTTGACCACCACCGGGGTCGCCGGATTGACGTTCGTCCCGCCCGCCGGGTCGATGGTCACCGAAACCGCGCTTTCGTCCGATCCGGCGCTCGGGCCGGCTGAATTCGAAGTGCCGGTGCCGCCGGAGGACGAACAGGCCGAGATCAGCAGTGTCGCGGCGAGTATTCCGGCCGTCGAAAGTAATGTCTTCTTGGGAAACATATGGGTCTCTTTTAACGTCGCTCGTTCAGCGGAAAGGTCCTTTTTCAAAACTACGCGACGATGAAGACGTGATCGATGTCGGTTGGTTGCTTCTCAGTCCACGACGAGACCGGGCGCACCATAAAGGCCGGGGCCATCGACACTCAATTCACCCAAATAGGTCTTCGCGGCGTCGTAGGCCTCGGCGGTCAAAGCCGCGGTGTGGCTGAAGTCCAGCGGGCTGACCCGCACGGGCTTCGGCCCGGGCACGTAGACCACGGGCACCTCGGCCGCGGCGATCGGCGCCTCCAGGACCGCCTGGTTCCGCATGCTGATCATCGCGGTGAACATCATCACCTCGGCGAAGGTCTGCGGGGTGCCGGGCATCTTGCCGGGGAAGGCGCAGTCGAGGACGACGAGCGATTTCGCGCCCATGGCGAGCGCCTGGCGCATCGGCACGTTGGCGACCAGGCCGCCGTCGTAGAGCATGCGCTCTCCGAAGGGCACCGGCGGATAGATCCCCGGAATCGCGCAACTGGCCAGCAGCGGCGCCAGAACGGGCCCGGAACGGATCAGCAGCGGCTCGGCGGTGTCGACGTCCGTCGCGACGACACCCAGTGGCAGCGCGAGATCTTCGAAGCGGACGCCCTCGCCGATGTGCTCGTCGACGATCGCGGCGAGCCCGGTGTTGGGGAACAGGTTGGTCTTGCTGTGCCGCAGGGTCCGCACCTGGCTGAGCACACCGCCGGGGAACGCCTCGTGCCGCGTCATCCGCGACCAGATCCGGTCGAGCCTCCCGCTGGATTCACCCCCTAGGGCGAGCACGGCGGCGTTCAGCGAACCCACGGAGGTGCCGACGACGAGGTCTGGCGCGATGCCCGCTTCCGTGAGGGCACGCAGCATCCCGACCTGCATCGCCCCGAGACTGCCGCCGCCACCGAGGACGAAACCGATCGGCTGGGGCAGGTTCAGGGCGGTCATGCCCGGAATCTAGTCGTCCGCGCCGACCTTCGCCGGAGTGGCTTCTTCGGCTGTGACCGCGAGCGCTTTCTTCTTCTTGTAGCGCAGCAGGAAGAACACGGCGACACCCACGAGCACGCCGACGATGACCAGGCCGCCGGTGTTGAGCGCGCCTTCGACCTTCTTGGCGGCTTCGCCGAGGGCGGCACCGATACCGATGTGGATGGCCGACCAGCAGGCCGCACCGGCCGCGGCGGCGGGCAGGAACTTACGGAAGGGCAGGCCCGAGGTCCCGGAAGCGGCCGGGGTCAGCGTGCGGATCACGGGAAGGAACCGCGCGAAGAACACCGCCCAAGCGCCTCGCCGTTCGAGGACTCCCGTCGCCTTGTCCCAGGCGTCGAGGCCGTACTTGCGGATCAGCTTCGTCTCGCGCAGGCGCGGGCCGAAGCGTTTGCCGATCGCGTAGCCGAGCGAGTCGCCGAGTGCGGCGCAGACCGTCACGACCGCCCACAGGGTCAGGAAGCGCGAGACCGACGTCGCCGTCGTGGCCGCGACCAGCAGCCCCGATTCACCGGGAGCGATGAAGCCCAGCCCGATGGTGCATTCGGCGAACACCAGTCCGCCGGTCGCCGCGACCAGTCCCGGTTCCGGGAGTCCCTGCAGCCAGTTCAGAAGATCGGTTACCAACGCCACCAGGTCACTTTACTGATTCGTGACCTGGTGGGTGGCGATGTCGCGAAGAGGGTGACCGGAGTCACCGGGCCAGCAGTGAGCTGGCTTCCTGCGCGGCGGGACCTTCGGCGGCGAGGTGGGCCAGGTTCTCCGACAGCGGCTCGCCGCGGTGGGCCTTCGTCTGGGCGAAAAGGCGACCGGCGCGGTACGAGGAGCGTACGAGCGGCCCGGCCATGACGCCGGCGAAGCCCATGGCCTCGGCGGCGTTCGAGTGCTCGACGAACTCTTCGGGCTTGACCCACCGGTCCACGGGGTGGTGACGCGGTGACGGGCGCAGGTACTGGGTGATCGTGAGGATCTCGCAGCCCGCGTCGACCAGATCCTTCATCGCCGGAGCCACCTCCTCCGGCGTCTCACCCATACCGAGGATCAGATTCGACTTCGTCACCAGACCGGCCTCACGAGCCTTCGTGAT
>NZ_JBFPJQ010000013.1:0-4667 GCF_041021335.1 Amycolatopsis sp. SB7-3 | reverse complement strand
GGGTGGGATACCTCATCTTGGAACAGGCTTCCCGCTTAGATGCCTTCAGCGGTTATCCCTTCCGAACGTGGCCAACCAGCCATGCCACTGGCGTGACAACTGGCATACCAGAGGTTCGTCCGTCCCGGTCCTCTCGTACTAGGGACAGCCTTCCTCAAGTATCCTACGCGCGCGGCGGATAGGGACCGAACTGTCTCACGACGTTCTAAACCCAGCTCGCGTGCCGCTTTAATGGGCGAACAGCCCAACCCTTGGGACCTACTCCGGCCCCAGGATGCGACGAGCCGACATCGAGGTGCCAAACCATGCCGTCGATATGGACTCTTGGGCAAGATCAGCCTGTTATCCCCGGGGTACCTTTTATCCGTTGAGCGACACCCCTTCCACCAGGTGGTGCCGGATCACTAGTCCCGACTTTCGTCCCTGCTCGACATGTCTGTCTCACAGTCAAGCTCCCTTGTGCACTTGCACTCAACACCTGATTGCCAACCAGGCTGAGGGAACCTTTGGGCGCCTCCGTTACTCTTTAGGAGGCAACCGCCCCAGTTAAACTACCCATCAGGCACTGTCCCTGAACCAGATCATGGTCCGAGGTTCAGATTCCCAATCCGACCAGAGTGGTATTTCAACAACGACTCCACCAACACTAGCGTGCCAGCTTCACAGTCTCCCACCTATCCTACACAAGCCGAACCGAAAACCAATACCAAACTATAGTAAAGGTCCCGGGGTCTTTCCGTCCTGCCGCGCGTAACGAGCATCTTTACTCGTAGTGCAATTTCGCCGGGCCTGTGGTTGAGACAGCCGGAAAGTCGTTACGCCATTCGTGCAGGTCGGAACTTACCCGACAAGGAATTTCGCTACCTTAGGATGGTTATAGTTACCACCGCCGTTTACTGGCGCTTAAATTCTCAGCTTCACCCCGAAGGGTTAACCGGTCCTCTTAACGTTCCAGCACCGGGCAGGCGTCAGTCCATATACATCGTCTTGCGACTTCGCATGGACCTGTGTTTTTAGTAAACAGTCGCTTTCCGCTGGTCTCTGCGGCCACCCACCCCTAGTCCGCAAGGGACTTCAGAGTGTTTGGCCCCCCTTCTCCCGAAGTTACGGGGGCATTTTGCCGAGTTCCTTAACCACAGTTCACCCGATCGCCTTAGTATTCTCTACCTGACCACCTGTGTTGGTTTGGGGTACGGGCCGTGCACGCACTCGCTAGAGGCTTTTCTCGGCAGCATAGGATCACTCTACTTCACCTCAATCGGCTACGCATCACGTCTCAACCTATATGGAGTGCGGATTTGCCTACACTCCGGTCTACACGCTTACACCAGTACTACCACTCACTGGCGGAGCTACCTTCCTGCGTCACCCCATCACTCGACTACTACGGAATCAGATCCCACGCTCCACACTCGCGTATTCACCCGAAGGCTTCAACACGAGGCTTTGGGTGGTTAGTATCAACCGCCTCATCCTGGGCGCACGTGCTCGGGTACGGGAATATCAACCCGTTATCCATCGACTACGCCTGTCGGCCTCGCCTTAGGTCCCGACTTACCCTGGGCGGATTAGCCTGGCCCAGGAACCCTTGGTCATCCGGCGGCAGAGTTTCTCACTCTGCATTCGCTACTCATGCCTGCATTCTCACTCCCACACCCTCCACGACTGGCTTCCGCCGCCGCTTCCCTGGATGCAGGACGCTCCCCTACCCATCCACACGACTGGACACTACTTCAAGAGCAGAGTCGATCTGTATGTGTGAATGACACAGCTTCGGCGGTGTGCTTAAGCCCCGCTACATTGTCGGCGCAGGACCACTTGACCAGTGAGCTATTACGCACTCTTTCAAGGGTGGCTGCTTCTAAGCCAACCTCCTGGTTGTCTGGGCAATCCCACATCCTTTCCCACTGAGCACACACTTAGGGGCCTTAGCTGGTGTTCTGGGCTGTTTCCCTCTCGACGACGAAGCTTATCCCCCGCCGTCTCACTGCCACACTCTCACACCACGGTATTCGGAGTTTGGTTGATTTCGGTAACCCGGTAAGGCCCCTAGACCATCCAGTAGCTCTACCCCCGTGGAGAAACATGTGACGCTGCACCTAAATGCATTTCGGGGAGAACCAGCTATCACGGAGTTTGATTGGCCTTTCACCCCTACCCACAGCTCATCCCCTCAGTTTTCAACCTAAGTGGGTTCGGCCCTCCACGTCGTCTTACCGACGCTTCAGCCTGGCCATGGGTAGATCACTCCGCTTCGGGTCTAGACCACGCGACTCAATCGCCCTATTCAGACTCGCTTTCGCTACGGCTACCCCACACGGGTTAACCTCGCCACGCAGCACTAACTCGCAGGCTCATTCTTCAAAAGGCACGCCATCACCTCAACATCACAAGGATGTGCTCGGGCTCTGACGGCTTGTAGGCACACGGTTTCAGGTACTCTTTCACTCCCCTCCCGGGGTACTTTTCATCTTTCCCTCACGGTACTAGTCCGCTATCGGTCTTCAGGAAGTATTTAGGCTTACCGGGTGGTCCCGGCAGATTCACAGCAAATTCCACGAGCTCGCTGCTACTCGGGAACACCACCAAGGTCTCAGAAACTGGTTTTCGCGTACGGGACTCTCACCCACTCCGGTCGCCCATCCCAAGGCGTTCCACTAACCAGCACATCAACCCGAGAACCTGTCAGAATTCTCAAGGCGGGTCCCACAACACCACACACACAACGCCTGACAGCTTGACATGTGCAAGGTTTAGCCTCTTCCGCTTTCGCTCGCCACTACTCACGGAATCACGGTTGTTTTCTCTTCCTACGGGTACTGAGATGTTTCACTTCCCCGCGTTCCCTCCACACACCCTATATATTCAGATGCGGGTAACACCACATAACTGGTGCTGGGTTTCCCCATTCGGAAATCCTCGGATCACAGCTCGGTTGACAGCTCCCCGAGGCATATCGCAGCCTCCCACGTCCTTCATCGGCTCCTGAAGCCAAGACATCCACCATGTGCCCTTAACAACTTGACCACAAAGATGCTCGCATCCACTCTACAGTTCTCAAACACCACACCAGAAACAAACGTCCCAGGGCGTAAGCCCCTCGGCGTGTTGCCTCAGGACCCAACAGCGTGCTTCGTGAACAATCATCAACCAGACCCGACATACCCCGTTCCACGCACCGAAGTGCAGTACTAGAAGTCATCAGCAACCTGGCCTCAGGCCATAACCAGTAGTTCCACAATTCCTTGAGCAACCAGTGCCGGCACACATTCGGTGCTGAAACCCTGGCCACTCCACACTGCTGATCCGGTCAATAACCGGGAGTGTGGATGTGTTGCTCCTTAGAAAGGAGGTGATCCAGCCGCACCTTCCGGTACGGCTACCTTGTTACGACTTCGTCCCAATCGCCAGTCCCACCTTCGACCACTCCCCCCCTTGCGGGTTGGGCCATGGGCTTCGGGTGTTACCGACTTTCATGACGTGACGGGCGGTGTGTACAAGGCCCGGGAACGTATTCACCGCAGCGTTGCTGATCTGCGATTACTAGCGACTCCGACTTCACGCAGTCGAGTTGCAGACTGCGATCCGAACTGAGACCGGCTTTAAGGGATTCGCTCCACCTCGCGGTATCGCAGCCCTCTGTACCAGCCATTGTAGCATGTGTGAAGCCCTGGACATAAGGGGCATGATGACTTGACGTCATCCCCACCTTCCTCCGAGTTGACCCCGGCAGTCTCCCACGAGTCCCCGCCATAACGCGCTGGCAACGTAGGATAAGGGTTGCGCTCGTTGCGGGACTTAACCCAACATCTCACGACACGAGCTGACGACAGCCATGCACCACCTGTACACCAACCACAAGGGAAGCCCTATCTCTAGGGATGTCTGGCGCATGTCAAGCCCAGGTAAGGTTCTTCGCGTTGCATCGAATTAATCCACATGCTCCGCCGCTTGTGCGGGCCCCCGTCAATTCCTTTGAGTTTTAGCCTTGCGGCCGTACTCCCCAGGCGGGGCGCTTAATGCGTTAGCTACGGCACGGACAACGTGGATGTCGCCCACACCTAGCGCCCAACGTTTACAGCGTGGACTACCAGGGTATCTAATCCTGTTCGCTCCCCACGCTTTCGCTCCTCAGCGTCAGTATCGGCCCAGAGACCCGCCTTCGCCACCGGTGTTCCTCCTGATATCTGCGCATTTCACCGCTACACCAGGAATTCCAGTCTCCCCTACCGAACTCAAGTCTGCCCGTATCGCCCGCACGCTCCACGTTAAGCGTGGAGTTTTCACGAACGACGCGACAAACCGCCTACGAGCTCTTTACGCCCAATAATTCCGGACAACGCTCGCACCCTACGTATTACCGCGGCTGCTGGCACGTAGTTAGCCGGTGCTTCTTATCCAGGTACCGTCACTTGCGCTTCGTCCCTGGCGAAAGAGGTTTACAACCCGAAGGCCGTCATCCCTCACGCGGCGTCGCTGCATCAGGCTTGCGCCCATTGTGCAATATTCCCCACTGCTGCCTCCCGTAGGAGTCTGGGCCGTGTCTCAGTCCCAGTGTGGCCGGTCACCCTCTCAGGCCGGCTACCCGTCGTCGCCTTGGTAGGCCATTACCCCACCAACAAGCTGATAGGCCGCGGGCTCATCCCGTACCGCCGGAGCTTTCCACC
>NZ_JBFPJQ010000012.1:0-9418 GCF_041021335.1 Amycolatopsis sp. SB7-3 | reverse complement strand
ACGCGTCTGGCGGTCGGCTTGGGGGTCGTTCATCACCTGGACGAACCACAGCACCTCGGGCGTCACCACACGCATCGCTTCGGTGCGCCCGTTCTGGTACTGCCGCGTCGCGATCGACTCGTACGTCGCGCCCGTGATCCCCTTCGCCCGCTTGTGCGCGAGCTGGTACGCCATCTGCGCGAAGGCGTCCGGGGACATTCCGAGCTCCTTCGCCCGCTTCGCACCGAAGTCGGTGAAGGACACCGTCTTCGTAGCGGTCGCGTCGGCGTACGCGGTGAAGGACGCGGCGGCGGCACGGGCGTCTTCGCGCAGCGCGTCGCCCAGGACGAACTCGATGACCTCGGACGACGGCACCCCGTCGGCAGGCGGCCGCTCCAGCCGTGTCCCGCTGAGCAGCGCGTCGGTGAACCCGAGGATCGTGGTCCCGTCCAGTTCGCAGTGCTCGACGTTGATCCCCGCCGTGCCGTCCTCGAACACGATCAGCGACACGGCCTTGTCGAACCAGCGGTTCCCGCTGTCGCCGTGCAGCAGGGCGTCGCACGCCTCCTGTGTGCCCGACGGCGTGAAATCCTCCAGGCACAGGCAGAACAACGCCGTCTCGATGTCGTCGAGCGCGGCCGCGTTCCCCGCCGCCAGCAACGCTTCCCGCGTCGCCGCCCACTCGGCCCTGGCCTTGGTGGTGAAATGCCCGGCGGCGGTCTGCGGGTCCTCGATGAAGTTCCCCGACTTCACGATCGCCTGCAGTCCCGCGACCAGCTGTTCGGGGGAATACGGACGGCCGTCCGGCGCGATGACGTCCATCCGGAACGGGGTGTCGCGGTGGAAGACCACGATGTGCCGCGCCCTCGACGGCCCCGGCCAGTCCTCGCGGTACGGCGTGCGCGCGGTGTCCTGCACGGCGCCGGGGATCCGCGTCGCCGAGAACAGGAACTTGTGCTGCACCATCGACTGCGGCTGCCCGCGCAGCAGGATCGGCGGGACCAGTTCCTCGTCGAGCTTCAGCTTGTAGTCCACCGCCGAAGCCGCCAGTTCGGCCGCGCGTTCCAGCTGTCCCAGCGGGGAGTCGGTGAACAGGAAGAAGAAGTTCGCGTTGAGCGCGATCCGGTCGCGACGGCCGAGGTACCGATACGGCCAGAAGGTGTCGAGCCAGCTTCGGACGTCTTCGCGCTTGTCGTAGGCCTCGAGCGCGCTCTGCAGTTCGTGCGCAGGGCTTCCTTCGGCGAGGAACTCGGTGACGGCGCCTTCGGTCTCGGCGAGTTCGCCGGGGGTGAGCAGCGGCGAGCACCACTCGAGGAACCGGCGGCAGGTGTCCTCCAGGCTGGGGACGGGGACCCGCGGCAGGATGTCCTCGTTGCCGAACGTGCGGGTGGACGGTTCCGGACTGCTCACGATCATCCTTGATCTCGAAGGGGAAGGGCGTTCAGCGCGGAGGCGAGCCCGCCCGCCGCGCCGGTCGGGCGGGAGACGAACAGCCGCGCGTACAGCCGGCCGCCGTCCTCCAGCCCACGCGGGTCGACGCCCGCGACGGACAGATTGTCCAGGATCTGCGTCTGTTCCTCATCCGAAGCGAATTTCCGCTGCCGGAAGACGCCCTCGACCCCGGTCGTCTCGTAGTCCAGTTCGCCGAGGCTGTCGGCGACCGGGCCGTAGGAGAACATCCGGAGGACGAAATGCGCCATCCACGGCCGGTTTTCCCGCGCGATCCGCACGAGGGTCTTCTCGGTGACGTAGCCGACGCAGCCGGTCGAGATGACGATGTCGACCTCGGACAGCAACGCGCGCTGTTCGTCCGTCGGGTCTTCGTTCTCCAGATCGGCGTGGATCGCTTCGTCGATGAAGCCCGCTGCGAGCGCGTAGTCCAGCGCGGGCGCGGAGGCGTCGAGGCCGATGAAGCGGACGTCGTCGTTCTCGACCATCCGGCGATCGCGCGCGATCAGCTCGTCCCGGCTCAGCGAACCGGCGGACGCGTAGTGGTCGTACAGCCGTTCCATCGTGGTGTCGCATCTGTGCAGCGCCGCGTTCACGCCGTACGAACAGCCCAGGTCGAGCACCGTCGGCACCTTGACGTCGGCTTCCGCCCGGTACTCGTCGATCAGCTTCGCGAAGTAGGCCTTCGCCTGCTGCGGGATGTCGTAGTCCAGCGGACGCAAGGTGCCGAAGAAGGCGCGTGGATCGGGAGCGGTGTAGATGTCGTCGAAATTGATCTTGCCGGTCGAATCCAAAGGCACGGCCATGCTCCTGACTTAGTCGAGCAGCTGATCGCCCCGGATAGCCGCGGAAGCGACGTGTTCCGGCAGGACCCGGCCGAACAGCTGTCTCGTCCGCTCCGGACTGCCGATGACCCCAGGGCGCTCGCTGTACGCGAAGATCGCGGAATGGCGGGCGACTGCCCCTTGAACACTACTCACCCGATGCAGCGCGAAGCGTCCGCGAAACAGCTGAAGATCGCCAGGACGGAGAGTGAGCCGCCTGATCAGGTGATCGCCTTCGCCCGCCAGGACGGCACGGACGTCGTCGAAGTTCTCCGCCGTTTCGGAGCGGATGTTCGGGCAGTATTCGAAGACACCGCCGTCGGCCGCTTCCTGCGTGAGCATGCTGACCGTGTACTCGTTGGTGTCGAAATGCCACGGATGCGCGCGGCCCGGTTCGATCACGTTGAGCACCAGACCGGACAGCGGATCGGCGAGTTCGTGCAGTTCGGGGAGTTCGAAGCAGTCGGCCACGAACCGCTGGAACTCGCGGCTCGAGTACAGCTGCTGGATCACCGCGGTCGCCGGGATCCGGTCTCGCGCCACGAAAGCGTTGCCGCGTTCCATGATCGTGCGGCCGGGGTGGTCCTCCGGCAGCGGAGTGTCGATGGCGATGTTGTAGGCGTTGACGCGTTCGACCTTCGCGTACGCCTCCGGAGCGATCTTCGCCCCTTCGCGGCGAAGGACGTCACGCAACTCCGGACGGATGAAGTCGGCCAGCACACTGCAGCCCGTTTCCCGCAGTTCGGCGCGGGTCCGGGAAACGATTTCGCGCCACGCCGGGCTTCCCGGTTCGGACAACGGATAGCGGGCGGTATCGGCCACTTGGACTGCGCTCGCGGTCATCGACGTCCTCTCGGCTGCCCGGAAGTGATTCTCGGGTTTAGCACAGAAAACGCCCACGACCCCCGCGCCTTGTGAGCGGTGCCACACGCAACGTGACGGCCCCCTGACTCGGGTCAGGGGGCCGTCAGGGGCTTTTCGTCAGCTGGTGACAAGCGGCAAAAGCGGACGGCGCACCGCGGTCGCGACGCCGTCGGACGCCTGGGCCGCGGCGATCCGCTCGGCGGTCGGCGTGCCGTATTCGGTGGTCCGCTGGCGCAGCGGACGGCCCAGCGGCTCGACCATCGCGCGCATGTCGCTGATCGTCTTGTACGACCCGTTCGCCGCGCCCGCCATCCGGCTGATCGTCTCCTCCATCAGCGTTCCGCCGATGTCGTTGACCCCGCCCTGCAGCACCGCGCGGCTGCCCTCTTCGCCGAGTTTCACCCAGGAACTCTGGATGTTGTCGATCATCCCGTGCAGCAGCAGCCGGGCCAGCGCGTGCACCGCGCGGTTCTCGCGCAGCGTCGTGCCCGCCCTCGCCAGTCCGGCGAGGTAGATCGGCGAACTCTGGTGGATGAACGGCAGCAGCACGAACTCGCTGAACCCGCGCCGCCCGTTGCGCTCCAGGCCTTCGCGCTGCAATTTCGCCAGCAGCTTCAGATGCCCGACCCAGTGCGCCGGCGTGTCGACGTGGCCGTACATCATCGTCGACGTCGTCGTGATGCCGAGTTTGTGCGCGGTGGTGACGACGTTGATCCATTCCGACGTCGGCAGCTTGCCCTTCGTCAGCACCCACCGCACGTCGTCGTCGAGGATCTCCGCCGCCGTGCCCGGCAGCGAGTCGACGCCCGCTTCCTTCGCCCGCGCCAGCCAGTCTTCGATCGAGAGGTTCGTCCGCGAAGCGCCGTTGACGACCTCCATCGGCGAGTACGAGTGCAGGTGGATGTCCGGCTGACGGCGTTTCACCTCCGCCGCGAGGTCGAAGTACGCGGTACCCGGCAGATCCGGGTGGATACCGCCCTGCATGCAGATCTCGGTCGCACCGGCGGCCCAGGCCTCGTCGACGCGGTCGCCGACCTGCTCCAGCGAGAGCGTGTACGCGTCGGCGTCGGTACGCCGCTGGGCGAACGCGCAGAACCGGCAGCCGGTGTAGCAGACGTTGGTGAAGTTGATGTTCCGCGTGACGACGAAGGTGACGTCGTCGCCGTTCACCTCGCGACGCAGGTCGTCGGCGATCTTCGCGAGCGCGTCGAGCTCCGGCCCGTCGGCGTGCAGCAGCGCCAGCGCCGCGTCGTCCGACAGCCCGGCGGGGTTCTTTTCCGCGCTGCGCAAGGCATCCCGGATGTCGGTGTCGAACCGCTGCGGCCCGGTCTTGATGTTGCCCTTGATCTCGGCCCAATCGCCGTAGACCGAGTCGAAGTCGCTGCGGCGGTCTTCCGTGCGCCCGACGGTGTCGACCTCGACGTGCAGATCGGTACGCCCGGCCTCCTTCCATCCGCCGTCCGGCTCCTGCCACGGGATGCCCACCGGGATGGCCTCTTCGATCGCGAGCCCGGTTTCGGTGTCGGTCAGCGGCGCGAGATGCGCGTTCATCCGCGGGTCCAGCCACGGCTCGCCGGCCTTGACGTACTCCGGATAGATCGGCAGCCGCTCGCGCACGGTGAACCCGAGCGCCTCGGTGCGGCGTTTGAGCTCGTCGATCTGCGGCCACGCGCGTTCGGGGTTCACGTGGTCGGGGGTCAGCGGCGAGACGCCGCCCCAGTCGTCGATACCCGCGTTCAGCATCAGTTCGTACTGCTGGCCGATCAGGTTCGGCGGCGCCTGGATACGCATCCGCGGTCCGAGCACCAGCCGCGCGACGGCGATGGTCGCGGCGAGTTCTTCGAGGTCGGCGTCCGGGGTCGCGCGCATCTTCGTGTCCGGCTTCGCGCGGAAGTTCTGGACGATGACCTCCTGGATGCCGCCGTAGGTCTTCGCGACCTTGCGGATGGCGAACAGGGAGTCGGCGCGTTCCTCGAAGTTCTCACCGATGCCGATCAGGATGCCCGTGGTGAACGGCACCGAACTGCGGCCGGCGTCCTCCAGCACCCGCAGGCGGACGTCCGGGTCCTTGTCCGGCGAGCCGTAGTGCGGGCCGCCCTTCTCGGTGTACAGCCGCTTCGCCGTCGTCTCCAGCATCATGCCCATCGACGCCGAGACCGGCTTGAGCCGCTGGAAGTCCTGCCAGCTCAGCACGCCGGGGTTGAGGTGGGGGAGGACGCCGGTCTCTTCGAGCACCCGGATCGCCATCGCCCGGACGTAGGACAGCGTGTCGTCGTAGCCGTGCGCGTCGAGCCAGTCCTTCGCCGCCTTCCAGCGGTCCTCCGGACGGTCGCCGAGGGTGAGGAGCGCTTCCTTGACCCCCATCTCGGCACCCTTGCGAGCGATGTCGAGCACCTCGTCGGGGGAGAGGAACGGCGATTCGACGCGGCCGGGGACGGTCGCGAAGGTGCAGTAGCCGCAGCGGTCCCGGCACAGCCGGGTCAGCGGGATGAACACCGAACGGCTGTAGGTGACCACGCCGGGACGGCCGGCCGCGACGAGCCCGGCGTCGCGGACCCGGGAGGCGTGCTCGGACAGCGTCTTGAGGTCGTCGCCGCGCGCCTGGAGCAGGATCGAGGCCTCGGTGATGTCGAGGGTCTTCCCGTCGCGCGCCCTGGCGAGCGCCCGGCGCATCGCCGAGGTGGTGGGGGCGTTCGCGTCAGCAGGGGATGCCATTCCCGCACGCTATGGCCGGACTCGCTCCACCTGCCAGTGTGCATCCCGCCACCGCGTCACCCACGTGGGTGTGGTCACTGTTTCCGCTGGTCAGCGCATGATCTTGGTTGCCGATCAGGGGCTGCGAGTGTATTACCTAAAGTGTGGCTTCGGTGATCGGCAAGAAGGTCGGCGGGCGGACTTACTACTACCTCGTCACCTCCGCGCGGGTCGACGGCGAGCCGAGGGTGGTTTCGCAGCGCTATCTGGGCACGGCCGAGGAGATCGGGCGCGCGATGGACGGCGACGTCTCCGCGCCCGGCGAAGCGCGTCACCGGACCTTCGGCGACGTCGCGGCGGTATGGGCCACGCTGCGACGGCTCGACTTCGTGCGCCGGGTCGACGAAGCCGTCGGAGCCCAGCGCGCGTCGACCACCCTGGGAACTCATCTCGCGCTCGCCGTCCTGCACCGCGCGACAGCTCCCGAAACGCAGCTAGCCGACTGGTGGCGTGACTCCGTCGCCAGGGAATTCATCCAGGCCGACCTGTCGAATCACCGCCGGGCGCTGCAACGCCTCACACCGGACCGGATCGCGCGGATCGAGACCGCCGTCGCCGACGCGGTGCTCTCCTGGCTGGGGACGGGCGACGCCGCGCTCGCCGTCGACGTCCCGCAGTTCGCCACCTTCACCACGGCCGACCCCTGCCGCTGCGAACTCGCCGGCCTCGGCCTGGTGGTGACCAAGGACGGCGCGATCCCGCTGGCGTCGCACGTGTACCCGCGGGAAGGGGCGCCGCCGTTCGCCGCGCTCGCCGAAGAACTCCGCTCGCGGTATCCCGTCACGCTCGTCTTCACCGCGGGCCAGGCGGCCCAACTGGATCTCGGGCGGCATTTCGTCGGCGCGCTCCCGCTGTCGGAACATCCGGAACTGCTGGCGAAACCGCCGTCCGCGCGCAAACCGGTCGACCCGGAAAGGTTCGCCGGACTGACCGCCCTCGACACCAGGGCCGTGGTCGCCGGGATGCGGCGGCGCGTGATCCTCACGCATTCGGAGACCCTGCACAACGCGCAGGCCCGCGCGTTCGGCGAGGAACTGGGCACCGCGACCCGCGAACTCGCCGGCCTCGACGCCGCGCTGGCCTCGGGCACGTACCGGGGCGACCGCGGCCAGGTGAACGCCGAAATCGCCCGGATCACCCGCGGCCGCCGCGTCGAACGGGTGCTCTCACCGGCACTGACCGGGACGAAGCCGGGGGAGATCCGGCTGACCTGGAAGGTGGACGACGCCGCCGTCTCGCGGTTGCACGACGAGTTCTTCGGCAAGCAGGTGCTGGTCACCGACCACGACTGGCCGGTGGCCGAGGTCGTCACCGCGTACCGGGCCCGCACCCACCTCGACTCGACGTTCCGCTGGCTGACCGGCCCCGCCGTCGCCGGTCCGGCCCCGCGCTGGGAGTGGACGCCGCATCGGATCGCCGTGCACACCCTGGTCACGGTGCTCGCGTCCACGGTCACCCACCTCATGCGGCGCGAGGCCGACCGCGCGGGGATGAACCTGTCGGTCCGCGAACTGATGGACAGCCTCGCGGGGATAGGGGAGACCGTGCTGCGGTATCCGTCCACCGGCGGCCGACCGCGGACGCGGCGCCTGCTGACCGAGCGGAACCCGGAACAGCAGGCGCTCTTCGACCTCTTCGGCCTCAGCTCTCCCGATGGATATGAAGCGCGGAGAAGCTCTGCACCACCGGCATCAACTCGATGACGTTGATGTTCACGTGCTCCGGCTGCGAAGCCGCCCAGAAAACGGACTCGGCCACGTCGGCGGCCGTCAGCGGTGTCGTGCCCTTGTAGACGTTGTCCGCCTTGCTCTGGTCGCCCTCGAACCGGACCACGGAGAACTCCGTGCCGCCGACCAGGCCCGGCTCGACGTTGGTCACCCGGACGCCGGTGCCCTGCAGGTCCGCGCGCAGGTTCAGGCTGAACTGGTGCACGAACGCCTTGGTCGCGCCGTACGCGTTGCCGCCGGGGTAGGGATAGCTGCCCGCGACCGAGCCGATGTTGATCACGTGCCCGCGGCCGCGCTCGACCATGCCGGGCAGCAGGGCGCGGGTGAGATGCGCGAGCCCCTTGATGTTCGTGTCGATCATCTGGTCCCAGTCGTCGAGCTTCGCCCGGTGGGCGGGCTCGAGCCCCTTCGCGAGGCCGGCGTTGTTCACCAGCAGGTCGACTTCGGCGAACTCGGCGGGCAGCGTGCCGGGGAGCGCGGCCACCGCGTCGGCGTCCCGGACGTCGAGCTCGAAGGGGAGGACGTTCTCGCCCAGCTCACCGGCCAGTTTGTCGAGCCGGTCCTTGCTCCGCGCGGCCGCGACGACCTTGGCGCCGTCGGCGGCGAACCGGCGGACGATCTCGACGCCGAACCCGGCGCTGGCACCGGTCACGAAAACGGTCTTCTGGGGCATCAGTCAATCTCTTTCAAGAATCGTGCGAACACGTCGTTGAACTCGGCCTCGCGCTCCAGGTTAGGCATGTGCGCGGCGCCCTCGATCACCGCCAGGGTGGAGCCGGGGATGAGGTCGTGCATGAGTTCGGCGTCCGCGACCGGCGTGAACTCGTCCTCGGTCCCGACGACGACCAAGGCCGGTACTTCCACGCGCGCGAGGCTCTCCCGGTAGTCCGGACGCTCGGCCCGTCCCCTGAGCGCGGCCGCCGCTCCTTCCTTGGGCGTCGTGCGCATCATCCCGAGGACGTGCGCCGCCACGTCCGGCATGGTGCGGACGTTCTCCGGGGCGACCATCTTCGTCAGCACTTCCTCCGCGTACGGGTTCAGTCCCTCCGCGAGGACGCGGTCCGCCATCTCGTTGCGGACGCGCTTGCCCTCGTCGGTCTCCGCCTGGGGAGAGGTGTCGGCGAGCAGGAGGCCGGCGACGCGCTCGGGGTAGGTGCGGTGGAACTCCATGACGATCTGCCCGCCCATGGAGAGGCCGCCCAGCACGAAGCGCTCCAGACCGAGGTGATCGGCGAGCCGGACGATGTCGGCCGCGAAGACCTCGAGACCCGTCTTCTGGTCCTTTGCCGGCTTGGTCGTCTCGCCGTACCCGCGAAGGTCCGCGGTGACGACCCGGTAGCCCTCCCGGCTGAAGCGTTCGGCCTGGGGCCGCCACATCGAACGGTTGAAGGGGTGGCCGTGGACGAGGACGACGGGCAACCCGGTGCCGAGGTCGTCGTAAGCGACGGAGATGCCGTCGAGTTCCGCAGTACTCATGAGCCCGACGCTAATCGGAGCAATCGTCAGGATCAATACGGTGCAATGTACTCGGAGCAATGTTCTTGCCCGGGAGTTCATCTGCGGTCCCCTGGGGTGATCACCGCGTGATCGCCGGGTCCGAGCCCGTTTATGGCCTCTGACCTGCGCGAATGTCGTTAAGGTACCCCCCTGTTTTCGGGGGTTTCCGGCCATGTAAAGTTCTCTTCGTCGCCAGGGAAACCGAGCGGCCGACCGGGACACGAACCAAGCTCTCGCTCAGTGCGATTGAGTGGGTGTCCCACCAAAAACTGCTAGGAATGACTGCTTCGGATAAGGCCGCTTAGCTGTGGTGCGATTCGGGGT
>NZ_JBFPJQ010000011.1:0-112630 GCF_041021335.1 Amycolatopsis sp. SB7-3 | reverse complement strand
AGCATGTCCATCCACAACGGACAGAGCAAACGCGACTTCCTGCACCACACTGGAGGCGCCATCACGATGACGGCTCAACCGACCCAAAGCACGGAACCGAACAGCCTCCAGGCGTGCGATGCCCTCCGACGCAGCGACAGCCGCATCCACGGCATCCTGATCCCCCAACGAATCCAGCGAAGCATTAACCTCCCGCAAAACTTCCGACGACGTGATTTCCTTCAAACGCGCCACAGTGGCGTTGAGAGTGTCCACACGCAGAACGTACAACCGACCACCGACAGTTTCCGAAACACGAGACGATCAAACCGCCCTGAAACCAGAAACTGTGGCACAGCAACAAAATTAACCTTCTCCGACAAGAAGCTCCCCTTCCTCAAAGGAAATGGAGCCCACCCGGACAGCAACCTCAGCCAGACCGTCGATCATCGAAGCCCGGGCGATCTCCCGTGTCAGCGCCGGATAACGCCGAAAGGTCGACGCAGACAGCGCGGAACCCCGCGACGGCAACAACCTCTACCGGATCGCGATCATCCTGCGCGCGAAGGAGGTGGCACGGGCCGATCCGAACCCGTGCCACCGCCCAACTCAGCCGAGCAGCGCGCGCATCTCGGTGATCTCGGCCTGCTGACCGTCGATCACCTTCTGCGCCAAGGCCTTCACCTCGGCGTTACTCCCCTGCTGCAGCGCGGTCTTCGCCATCTCAAGCGCGCCTTCGTGATGTTTGACCATCATCTCCAGCCACTGCTTGTCGAAGGCGGCGTCCTTGGCCTTGCCGAGTTTCGCGAGGTCGTCCTCGGTCATCATGCCGGCCGCCGGACCGTGCCCGGAGTGCTCACCCGACGGTGCCACTCCCCAGCCCTTCAACAATCCGTTCAGTTGCTGGATCTCCGGATCCTGCGCCTTCTGGATCCGGGCGGCGAGGTCGACGACCTTCGCGTTGCGAGTGCGGCCGTCGACGAGTTTCGCCATCGCGAGCGCCTGTTCGTGGTGCGGGATCATCCCTTGCGCGAACGTGACGTCGGCCTGGTTGTGGCCGGCCTGTTGAGGGTCCGGCGCCTTCACCGTGGACATGTCGTGCCCGGTGGAAGCGGTGTCGGAACTGGCGCATCCGGTGAGCACGGCGAAGGAGGCCAGAGCGGCGAGCGCCACTCCGACCAGTTTCCTGCTGGTCATGGTTCTTCCTCAAATCGGTTTCGGGTAGGGCGGGACGAACCCGCCTGTCACACCCGCAACACGCAAAGGAAGGACAACTTCTCCGGTACCGGTCTCCAGCGCGGCGGATCGCGGCCGGAGGCCGAACCGGCCGCCCGCCGCGACTTCCACGTCGCCACCGTCCGTCCATTGCGGACGAGCAGCCAGGTGACGATCAGCAGCACTCCCGCGGCGAGCACCGCGAGACACAGGTGCAGTCCACTGTGTCCACCGTCGTCATGGGAAGGCGTGTCCGTGCAACACGGATCCGCCATCGCGACGGCGGAGTGCCCCGTGCCATGGCCGGACTCGGCGACGACGTGGTGCATGCCGACGAGCCCCAGCGCCACGACGCACAGCAGCAGCCACCGCAGGGCCGCCGGGCACGAGGACTGGGTCACGGCTCCACCGTAGCCGGATTCAGTGCGCCGCCGGACGGTGGGGTTTCGCCGCCGAATGCAGTGCCGGGATGTCACGATCGATGTGGTCGGCGTGGAACAGCGCCTGCGCGAGCAGACCGCGGACGTGATCGTTGGCCGCCGAGTAATAGACGAACGTCCCCTCACGCCGACCCTTCACCAGGCCCGCGAGACGCAGTTTCGCGAGGTGCTGACTGACCGCGGTCGGCGCCGCGCCCGCCAGCTCCGCGAGACAGGCGACCGAGGACTCGCCCTGCAGGAGCGCCCAGAGGACCTTCACCCTCGTCGGATCCGCGAGCAGCCGGAACGTCTCCGCGGCCAGGTGGACCTGCTCCTCGGTGGGCATCTCGAAATCCGGAACCGACTCGTGCATGCCAGGAGGATAGCCGCTATCCTTCTGCCTGCGTACCTGCATGACTGCGCAGGTAGCATGACAGTGAGGTGAAAGATGCCAGGGCATGGACACAGTCATGGCCACCAGACGGCGAAGAGCCGTCTCCGGCACCTCCTGACTCCCCACAGCCACGACAGCGCCGACCGTGTCGACAGCGCGTTGGAGACCAGCAAACGCGGCGTTCGGACACTGATCTGGTCGTTCGCCGCCCTGTTCGTCACCGCCGTCGCCCAGCTCGTGCTCGTGCTGATCACCGGCTCCGTCGCCCTGCTCGGCGACACGATCCACAACTTCGCCGACGCGCTCACCGCGCTCCCCCTCGGCATCGCCTTCGTGCTCGGGCGCCGCGCCGCCACCCGCCGCTACACCTACGGGCTCGGCCGCGCCGAAGACCTGGCCGGCGTGCTCGTCGTCCTGCTCATCGCCGCCTCGGCCTTCCTCGCCGGCTACGAATCCGTCCAGCGGCTGCTCGATCCGCGTCCGGTCCAGCATCTGTGGGTGGTCGCGGCGGCGGGTGTCATCGGCTTCGCGGGCAACGAACTCGTGGCCAGGTACCGGATCACCGTCGGCCGCGAGATCGGGTCCGCCGCACTGGTCGCGGACGGCCTGCATGCCCGCACCGACGGCTTCACGTCGCTCGCGGTCGTGCTCGGCGCCGCCGGTGTCGCGTTCGGCTTCCCGATGGCCGACCCGATCGTCGGTCTCGCCATCACCGTCGCGATCCTGTTCGTCCTGCGCGACGCGGCCAAGGAGGTCTTCCGCCGCCTGATGGACGCCGTCGACCCGGCCGACGTCGATCGCGCCGAACGCGCGGCCGCCGAAGTCCCCGGCGTGCTCGGCACGCGGGACCTGCGGATGCGCTGGATCGGGCACAGCCTGCGCGCGGAACTGGCGGTGTCGGTCGAGGCCGGGCTCACCGTCACCGAGGCGCACCGCCTCGCCCATCGTGTCGAGGCAAGGCTGCGCGAGGCCCTCCCACGGCTCGCGGAAGCGGTCGTCCACACCGAACCGGTGAACGCCCATGAGATCGTCAACGGGTGACGCCGTCCGACAACGACATCCGCGCCGTCCGCGCCTACGCGCAACTGCTGACCGTTCCGGCGACGGACGTGCTCGCCGTCGCCCGATCCATCACCGCCGTCCAGGCGCAGTCGACGCCCGCCGCGCGGCTCGCGTTCCGGGCCCGTAGCCGGGGCCTGACCGCCAAGGACATCGACACGTCCCGCGAGGTCACGCGCACCTGGCTGATGCGCAAGACGCTCCACTTGGTGCCGACAGCGGATCTCCGGTGGCTGAACCGGTTGTTCGGTCCGCGTAACGTCCAGGCGGGGCAGGGACGCCGCCGTCAGCTGGGTCTCACCGACGAACTCTGCGAACGCGCGCTCACGAAGCTCCAGGATCTCTTGCCCGGCAAGGCACTCACCCGGCAAGAGATCCTCGACGGCTTGGCCGCCGACGGCATCGCGCTCGACGCGAAGTCCCAGGCACCGGCCCATCTTCTGGCCTACGCGGCCAATCGCGGGCTGCTGTGCCGAGGGCACGACGCCGGAACGGAGCCGACGTACGTGCTTCTCGACGAATGGGCCACCGAAGGCCATGACCCGGCGGAACCGCATACGGAACTCGCCCACCGGTACCTGACCGCGTACGGCATCGCGACCGTCGAAGACTTCGTCGCTTGGTCCGGGCTCCCGCTCGGCCTCTGCCGCAAGGCTTTCGCCGCACTGGACCTCGTGCCCGCCGGCGGCGGCTTCGCCCTGTCGCAGACCGAGTTGTCCGCTCCCCCATGCCCTCCGCGTCTGCTCGGCGCCTTCGACACGTACCTGCTGGGCTACCGCGACCGCGCTCTGCTCCTCGACCCGGCCGAGTCGAAACGCGTCAACTCCGGTGGCGGGATGATCGCGCCGACCGTACTGGTCGACGGCCGGATCGCCGGAACCTGGCACACCAAGCGGACCGCGAAGCAGACGAAGGTCGTCGTGGAGCCCTTCGGCGTGCTATCGCGATCCGCCATCACCGGCCTGGAGTCCGAAGTAGACGATTACGGCCGCTTCCTCGGCGAGACGGCCGTCCTCGTCATTTGAGGGACCGGAAGAACTCGCGAACGTCCGAGACCAGGATCTCGGGCTCTTCCAACGCCGCGAAATGCCCGCCGCGATCGACGTCGGTCCACCGCACGATCGTGTGGGCGTGCTCGGAGTACCGCCGGATCCCGACGTCGTGCGCGAAGATCAGCGCCGCCGTCGGCACGCCGGAGTTCTTTTCGACGGCTCCCCAGGTTTCAGCCTGCGCGTAGCCGATGTACGCGGACGAAGCCGCGGTTCCGGTCAGCCAGGTGAACATGACGTTGGTCAGCAGCCGGTCCCTGCCGATGATCTCCTCCGGCAGCGTGGGGCGCGGATGCGTCCACTCGCGGAATTTGTCCATGATCCAGGCCAGCTGCGCGACCGGGGAGTCGACGAGCCCGTAGCCGAGGGTCTGCGGCCGCGTCGACTGGATCGCGATGTACCCGAACTCCTCCCGCATGAATGCCCTGATCCGATCGATGCGATCGCGTTCGATGTCGGTGAGCGAAGCGAGCTCCTCCTCCGACAACGACATCGGGGGCATCGGGGTCAGCCCGCCGTTGACGTGCACGCCGATCACCTTGTCCGGCGCGAACCTCGCCACTTCCGGCGACACCGAGGCGCCGAGGTCGCCGCCCTGCACGCCGTAGCGTTCGTAGCCGAGCCGGCGCATCAGTTCCGCCCATGCCCGGCCGATCCGCGGCATCGTCCACCCGGAATCCGAGACGGGGCCCGAAAAACCGAAGCCCGGAAGCGACGGGATCACGAGGTGGAACGCGTCCGCCGGGTCGCCGCCGTACGCTTTCGGGTCCGTGAGCGGACCGATGACGTCGAGGAACTCCACCACCGAACCCGGCCAGCCGTGCGTGAGGATCAGCGGCGTCGCGCCGGCTTCGGGCGAGCGGACGTGCAGGAAGTGGATCCGCTGCCCGTCGATGACCGTGGTGAACTGCGGATGACGGTTGATCTCGCGTTCGGCGGCGCGCCAGTCGTAGCCGTCGCGCCAGTATTCGGCGAGTCCGCGCAGCCAGGCCACCGGCACTCCGGTGTCCCAGCCGTCGCCGGGGAGCGGCGCGGGCCAGCGCGTGCCGTCGAGCTTCGCGTGCAGCTCGTCCAGCTGTTCCTGAGGGACGTCGAGGCGGAAGGGGCGGAGCTCGGTGTTTTCCATAAAGCCCACGTTACGAGCCATTGAGGACAGGTTCGGTCCTCGATCGGGAAGGTATTCCGAGTACGGGAAGATTCGCTCGTGACGGACAAGTACTTGGCATACGGCAGGCTCATCCGCGACGGGAAGATCCTGTTCATCCGGCGGCAGCCGTCGTCGTTCCTGGGCGGCCGCTGGGAACTGCCGGGCGGGACCGTCGAGCCCGGCGAGCGACCGGCCGAGACCGTGGTCCGCGAGTTCGCCGAGGAGACCGGGCTGACCGTCCACGTCACCGGCGAACGCGGCACCCACACCTGGGACGACGTCGCGGGCAGGCCGATGCGGATCCACGCCGCGGTGTACGCGCTCGCCGAGGAGGTTCCGAGCGAAGTCGTGCTCGATCCCGAGGAACACGACGCCTTCGTCTGGTGCGGCCCGGAGGAAGCCGCGGGGCTCGATCTCGCGGAGCACTTCAGGCGGGCACTGGAGGACTGACTTCGAGAGCGGTCTCCGGCCTGGTCCGCTCCGCCCAGCGGACGGCGGGCGCGGTGAGCGTCCCCGCCAGCAGGAACAAGCCGCCCAGCACGATCCAGCCGACCGTCCCGCCGACCAGGATCAGACCGGTCAGCAGTACCGGGCCGAGCATCCGGGCGATGGCCGTCCCCGCACCGAAGAGTCCTTGGTACTGCCCCTGTTTTCCGTCGGGCGCGAGACCGAAGCCGATCTCCCAGGAGCCCGCCGCCTGCGCCATCTCCCCGACCACCTGCAACGCGGCCCCCGCGAGCAGCACCAGTGCCGCCGCCCACGCGGAATCGCCCATGGCGGAGAACGAGAAGATCAGGCAGGAGACGAAAAGCAGCAGCCCCGCGTGCCGGACGTAGCGGGAGGCGCCGCGCAGGCCGGTCACACCGCGCGCCACCCGCACCTGGAACACCACCACGCTCGCCGTGTTGAGCACCAGCATCGCCGAGACCAGCCAACTCGGGGCCGCGGTCCGGGTCGAGATCCACAGTGGGAGGACCAGGCTGAACAGCGGCATGTAGAGCAGCATGATCATGTTGAGCAGCGCCAGAAGGGCGTACGGGCGGTCGCGGAGGACGGCCACGGACGGCTCGCCCGCCCGCATCGGCACCGGAGCCACCGAAGGCACCTTGCGGAGCACGAGCGCCGCGGCGACGAAGGCCAGCGCGTCGACGACGAACACCGTCAGGAACGCTTCCCGCGTCCCGATCGCCAGCGCGATCCCGCCGAGCGCCGCGCCGATCGCGATCCCCGCGTTGGACATCGCCTGCAGCCGGGCGCGGAACGTCGTGCGCCCGGCGGGGTCGATCAGGCCGGCGAGCAGCGCCTGCCGTGCCGCGCCGAGACCGCATTGGAAACAGGCGTAGACGCAGGCCGCGATCACGAACGCGAAGACCGAGTCCACGAAGAGGAACGCCGTGACCGACGCGGCGGTGCCCAATGCCAGCAGGACGGCCGTGCCCTTCGGTCCGCGACGGTCGGCCAGCTGCCCCAGCGCGACCCCGGCCACCGAGCCGACCGCCCAACCCACGGTGAGGCCGAGCCCCACCTGCGCGGGCGAAAGCCCGACGATCAGCGTGAAGTACAGGGCCGAGGTGACGTAGTAGGCGCCGTCGCCGACGGAGCTGATCAGCTGGGCCGAGGTCAGTCGCTTCATATGCTCAAACTAAGCACCGGATTGGCCACATCCCAGTTCCAATATCCGTCATTCCGGTTGGGCCAATATAGCCTCTGGACGTGCCGTTCCACATCAGCCTCGACGGCCACACCGACCTGGCCGCCCGGATCTACCGCCAGCTCCGTGACGGCATCCTCGACGGACGCCTCCGCGCTGGGGAGCGCCTGCCTCCGACCAGGGAATTGGCCCGCGAGCTCGACGTCTCGCGCAATACCGTCGCGGTCGCCTACGAACGGCTCACCGCCGAAGGCTTCCTCGACAGCCATGTCGGACGCGGGACGTTCGTCAGCCCCGGCTTCGTGGCGCGTTCGAAGCGCGCCGCGCCCGCGGGCACCGGGGTGCGCCCCGTCGCGCGGTGGAGTTCGCTGCCGGACCCTCCCGGCGACGTCCGGCCCGCGTTCGACTTCCGGGTCGGCACCCCGGATCCGGCCCTCTTCCCGCTGCGGACCTGGCGACGGCTGGTCAGCCAGGCGCTCCGGCCGTCGCTGCTGCCGCCATCGGGGTACGCCGATCCCGCCGGGCTCGAAGCACTGCGAGTGGCGATCGCCCGGCACATCGGCGCCGCCCGATCCGTGCGAGCCGGCGTCGAGGACGTTCTGGTCACCCAGGGCGCGCAACAGGCCCTCGACCTGATCGGCCGGGTCCTGATCGAACCCGGTACGCGGGTCGCCGTCGAAGATCCCGGCTATCCCCCGGCCGAACGGCTTTTCACCGCCCACGGCGCCCGGATCGTGAAGGTGCCGGTGGACGCCGAGGGGCTCGACGTCACCGCGCTCGCGAAGGGCACTCGATTGATCTATACGACGCCCTCGCACCAGTTCCCGCTCGGCACGCCGATGTCACTCGCCAGGCGGACGGCGTTGCTGGCGTGGGCGGAACGGAACGACGCGGTGATCATCGAGGACGACTACGACAGCGAGTACCGCTTCTCGGATCGGCCGCTCGAACCGCTCCAAAGCCTGGACCACGACGGCAGGGTGCTCTACGTCGGATCCTTCTCGAAGACACTGCTTCCCTTGCTGCGATTGGGTTTCCTCGTCGCGCCCGCCTCGCTGCGACCGGCGCTGCGGCAGGCGAAGCAGCTCATGGACTGGCACGGCGACCTCGTCACGCAATCGGCTTTGGCGAGTTTCATCGACGAGGGCCTGCTCGCCCGCCACGTACGCAAGGCCATCAGGGAGTATTCGGTGCGACGGGACCGGATCCTGGCCTTCGTGCGCGACGAATTGCGTGACGTGCTGGACATCGTCCCGTCCAGCGCCGGACTCCATCTGTGCGCGCCGGTCTCTCCACAAGCGACGGTCACTGTGGACAGTGCGGTCGCCGAAGCGGCTCGGGCCGGGGTGGCCGTCGAAAGCCTGTCGACGTACGGAGGAACGCGCGGCGGTCTGGTGATCGGTTACGGCCTGGTCGGTTCCGACCGCATCGACGAAGGGCTCGCCCGGCTCGGCGAGTGCGTTTCGGCCGCCAGGATGTCATGAAAGGGCCGTTCAGGACACTTTCCGTCTTGAACGGCCCTTTCATGACATCCGTTCGCCGCGGGACGCCGAAAACTGTCGTACCCCGGTGGTCTCCTGTTCCCAGGCGACAGCGGGCCCGTCCGGGGCCGCGCGCCGAAGCGGAGGAGGAAAGTCCCATGGCCGGAGAAACGGTGCTCACGGTGATCGGCAACCTGACGACCGACCCGGAGCTGAAGTTCACCCCGTCGGGAGCCGCGGTAGCGAACTTCACGGTCGCGTCGACGCCACGCGTCCTGGACCGCGCGAGCGGGGAATGGCGTGACGGAGACCCGCTGTTCCTGCGCTGCGCGCTGTGGAAGCAGGCCGCGGAGAACCTGGCCGAATCGCTCACCAGGGGGACCAGGGTGATCGTGCAGGGCAGGCTGAAACAGCGATCGTTCGAAACCAAGGACGGCGAGAAACGCACGGTGGTGGAGCTCGACGTCGACGAGATCGGCCCGTCGCTGCGGTATGCCACGGCGAAGGTCAACAAGGCGGGCCGGAGTTCGGCGGGCACACCCTCGGACGGCGCCTGGGAGCGAACGCCGGTGGCCGCCGGAAATCCGGAGCCGCCCTTCTGACCGGGCGGTTTCCCTCTCGGGAGGGAGCGATCTCCCTCCCGCGCGTCAGGCGGTCGCGCGCCTCCGGCTCGGATGCTGGAGGGCGTGAACACGACCACGATCGTCACGGAACTCGGGCTGGACCCGGCCCTCGAGCGGCATATGCGGTTCGCCGCCGAACTCCGCACCGGGCTCGCCCTGGTCGAGGAAAGACTTCAGGAGGTGTTGCGCAGCCCAGGTCATCCGGAACTCACCGAAGCCGCCACTCATCTCGTCCGCGCGGGCGGGAAGAGGTTGCGCCCGTTGATGGCGTTGGCCGGAGCCGCGTTCGGCGACGGCCGGGACGAGGCGATCTCGGCGGCCGTACTCGTCGAGCTCGTCCACGTGGCGACGCTCTACCACGACGACGTCATGGACGAAGCGCCGATGCGGCACGGGGTCACCAGCGCGAACTCCTTGTGGGGCAACAAGAAGGCCGTCTTGCTCGGAGACTACGTGCTCGCCTGCGCGGCGCGGGTCGGGGCAGGGCTCGGTGACTACGCGTTGCGCTCGCAGGCGGAGACGTTCGGCAGGCTCGTGCGCGGCCAGTTCCTGGAGACGACGGGGCCGTTCGAAGACTGCGGCCGTCACGCACCGCACGAACACCACATCCAGGTGATGGCCGACAAGTCCGCGTCGCTGATCGCGATGGCGGGCAGGCTCGGCGCGCAGGTGTCGGGTGCGGATGAGCGGACCATCGAAACGTTGGGCCAGTACGGAGAACTGATCGGCGTGGCGTTCCAGATCTCCGACGACGTCCTCGACATCTCGGCGTCCACCAACGACCTCGGGAAGTCCGCGGGAACGGATCTCCGCGAAGGCATCGTCACCTTGCCGATGCTCCACGCGCTCGACGACGACGGGCCCGGTGCGGCTCGTTTGCGCGAGATCATCGGGCACGGTCCGGTTTCCGATCCGGCGGTCCGTCAGGAGGCGCTGAGGCTCTTGCGCGACTCCGCCGGCGTCGTGCGTGCCCTCGCCGAGGCACACGGGTACGCGGCCAAGGCGAAGGACCTCGCGCTCAGTCTCCCCGACCGGCCCGCCCGGGCACTGCTCGTCGGCCTTTCGGCGTTCGTGGTCGAGCGCGGCGAATAGGGCCACGGTGCCCGCGACCAGGGTTACAGTGGCGGAATGACCACCGAAACCCTGGAAAACGTCGAAGGCCGCGACATCGGCTCCGGAGTCTCGATCATCCGCGAACGGACCGCAGTCGACGGTTCCGGACCGAGGCTGCACCAGCACCCGTATCGCGAAACCTTCGTCATCGTCCACGGCCGGGCCAGGTTCACCATCGGCGACTCCGAGCGCGAAGGCGGGGCGGGCGACGTCCTGGTCGTTCCGGCGGAGACGCCGCACAAGTTCGCCGTGATCGGCCCGGAAGTCTACGAAGCAGTCCACATCCACGAAAGCGACCATTTCATCACCGAATGGCTCGAGTAATTCTGTCGGACGCCAGAAAACCCTTTCCCGGTCTAGAATCCGACGACGTGCTCGTGGACGGGCGGGCACCCGAGGCGACGGGAACCGGGAACCGTGACCGACGTGGCGGACCGCAGTGGTGACAAAACCCGCCAGGTGGACAGGTTCGACCAACGGCGCGCACAGCTGGCGATGTCGGCGCTGGTCACCTTGTCCGAACTGGGCTACGCGCGCACGAGCCTGCGGGAGATAGCGCAGAACTCCGAGTTCTCCCACGGCGTGCTGCACTATTACTTCCGCAACAAGGCCGAGCTGATCACCTACTGCGTCAAGCAGTACAAGGCCGAATGCGTCACCCGGTACGACCGGATGGTCGAGACCGCGGAGACGGCCGAAGAGCTGAAGACCGCCTTCGGCGCCGCGACCGCTGCCACGCTGTGTGAAAACGCCCGGCTGCACAGGCTCTGGTACGACCTGCGCAACCAGAGCCTGTTCGAGAAGCTGTTCCAGGCCGAGGTGCTGGCCATCGACGAGGCACTCGAACTGATGATCTGGCGGGTCGTGTCGCGGTACGCGGAACTGCTGGGCAAGCCGGCGGATTTCGCACCCTCGACGACGTACGCGCTCTTCGACGGCCTGTTCCAGCAAGGTCTGCTGAAACACCTCGCCGGCCAGGAGGACGCGGCGAGGTGCCTTCAGGACTCGGTCGAACAGGTGCTGGCGCGGCTGTTCACCACTTGATGGTCGGATACCAGATGACGCCGGTCCGGCCGAGCACCCGCAGGTCCCAATACAGCAGCGTGAACGTGCCGGCGACCAGCAACGCGGCACCGGTCACCACGGCGATCCTGGTGGGCTTCGCGAGCATCCATCGCTGCAGCCGCCCGCCCGTGCCGTGGGTGAGCACCAGGAACAACAGCGCCATCACCACGATGTTGCCCACCGACTGCAGGGCGAACGCCGCGGCGCCGTAGAAGACGTTGTGGCTTTCGGCCGCGCTGCGGAACATCATCCGGAACAGCGGGAATGGCCTGCCGATCAGGAATCCGCCGATGAGCGCGCCCATCAGGACGAGCGGCGCGGGCGGGAACCGGCGGGTGAGACCGGCGATCGGGTTGCGGACGAGTCCGACGGAAGCCAGGCCCAGCACGATGAACACGATCCCGATCACGCCGTAGACGATCATCGACTGGATGTTCCGCGGCGTGAGCCCGCCCGGCGACGAAGCGGTCGAGAACTGCGGCATCCGGGTGCCCACGAGCGCGACGATGACGCCGTACACCACGGAAACCGTCAGCATGCCCGCCGCGATCCAGCCCAGCGGTTTCACAGTGTCGGTGAACTTGGGCCGTCCGGCGGTTCCGCCGCCGACAAGCGGGGCGACGGCACCGAAGGCGGCGATGTTGCACGCGGTGAAGGTTCCGGCGAGGCCCGAAACGAAGGCGAAGAACGTTCCGGCCAGCAACCCGCCGATCGGGGTCGCCTTGGCGTCGTGTCCCAGGAGGGTGTTGGCGACGCTGTCGCCGATCACACTGTCCACAAAGGGTGCCGACCAGATCACCGTCAGCGCGAAGCCGGCGAGGACGGACCAGAGGACGATGCGCCCTTTGTGTTCCGGATAGGGTCCTGAGCCCAGGAAATTCGACTGTGGGGAAACGGGAGCGCGTTCGGTCACGGACATTCGTACCTCCAGCGGCTGATGGCTTCCCCCTCGCTCATCGTTGTTCCGCGGTCCGGGTCGCGCCACCTCCAAAGTGCCGATCCACCCTTGCTCCGACCGGCTCCGGGTAATTCCGAAAAGGTGAAAGCCGCGGAGTGTCGTGGGATCATCGGCGGACGGGTACGGCCACTGAACCTGCGGAGGGCGATGGACTTCGACGAGGTCGCGGACGAGCTCTACGCCGGCGATCCGGCCGAGTTCGTCGCGGTGCGCAACCAACGGGCGAAAGAAGCCAAGGCCGCGGGTGACGCGGCCTTGGCCGAGCGTATCCGCGCTCTGCGGAAGCCGACGCTCGCGGCCACGATCCTCAATCGCCGTGCCGGTTCCCCTGAGCTGACGGAGCTGGCCAAGCTGGGCGACGAGCTGCGCAAGGCGCATTCGGCGCTGGCCGGTGAAGACCTGCGCAAACTCGCCAAGCGGCGCCAGGAGCTGGTGAACCGGATCCTGCGGGACGAACGTTCGATGAGTGAATCCGTCAGCCGCGACGTCGAAGCCACCCTCGAAGCCGTCGTGGCCGATCCCGAAGTGGCGGCACTCGCCCTCGCCGGACGGCTGAGCAGCGGCGCGGACAGCACCGGCGACCAATGGCTGACCAGTGGATTCACCCCGCAGCCGAAGCGGAAACCCGCGCCGGAGCGCGAAAAACCGGCCACCGTGTCGCATTTGGACGATCGACGGAAGGCCAAACGCGCGGCCGCCGAGAAGGCCGAACAGGAGCGGATCGACAAGGCCCGCGAAGAGGCCGAACGCGAACAGAAGCGGGTGGCGGAGTTCAACCGGCTCCGGCGCGAGGCGGCCGATCTCGCGAAGGCCCTCAAGCAGGCCGAGATCGATCTTTCCCGCGCCGAGCGCCGGGCCGAGAAGCTCACGGAGAAGGCGAACGACCTCCGACGGCGCCTCGCCGACGCCGAACTCGAAGAAGAGACGGCGAACGAGGAGACCGCGTCCGCGCAGACCGTCCTGGACGGCCTGCGCGCCGAGGCGGCGCGTATCGACGAAGCCCTCGAACAGTTCTAAGCCGGCTGCCGGTCACGAACGCGCGTAGCGGTCACCCGGCGTCCATACGGTGTCTTGCCGCCCGGCTTGTACACCGACAGCACGGTCATGGTCACGTACATCGTCGTGGACACGATGATCGGATAGAACCCGTCCACGCGACGGCCCGCTTCCACGAACACACCGTCCATAGTGGACTCGACCGCGGCCGCCAGCTCGCTGATCCCCGGCAGCAGCGAGAACAACGTCAGCCCGGCGGCGATCAGGGTCAGCACGAGTTTGATCGCGACCCACTTGTACCGGATCAATCCCCATTTCGTGCCGACGCTGAGCACGATCCCGCTGATCAGGGCGGTCAGGCTGACCGACGGCAGCAGGTAGCCGCCGATCTGCTCCATCATCAGGATGGCGGCGTGCTGGCGCCGCGCGTCGTCGGTGAACACGGAGGTGAAGGTCAGGACCGCGTTCACCATGGTGATCCCGAGCCAGCCGAGTGACGAAACGACATGGACGACGAGGACGAGTTTCCGCCACCGCGGGGTGAGCGGTCGCCGCACTGTGGAAGTACTCATGCGACCAGTGTTTCCGCGGGCGGGGCCCCCGTCGTCCGTCGTGGAGCGGCTCCTCGGCTACGTATCGCGGAGTACGAGCCCGCGGACGTACGCCGCCTGCCCGGCGTGCTGGAGGTCGTCGGACAGCACGCTGACCAGGCGAACCCCGAGGCTGACGGGCGGGTCCCACGCCTCGTCGACGATACGGTCGAGGTCGGCCTCCCCGAGTCCGGCGACCCAAGCCGCCGTCGCCTCGTGCACCGCGTCGTAGTACCCGGTCAGCAGGTCGGCGGAGCCGACACGGACCGCCTCGACGTCCTCGGGGCGATGCCCGTACCCGATGTCCGACGCCGGGAAGGGCAGCCCGAAGCGGCCGACCCAGTCCTGCGCGGTCCAGAGCTGCTCGGTGTCCATCAGATCGGCGACGTGATCGTCCTGCACCCGGGCCAGATGCCAGACCAGCCACGCGATCGTGTTCGCGCCCGGTGCCGGGCTCGCGATCAGCTGATCGGCGTTCAGCCCCTCTACGGCGGCGTGCACTACTTCCTGGACGCGGCCGAACCCGTCGGCCACCACTTCGGCCAGTTTCATCGATTCCCCTTCCGGCGTCTCCGGCCCCACGATGCCACCGCGAGGTGTCCCCGGCCTTACAACCTTGACTTATATAAGCCCAGGCCGTGATAGTTGCCGGATGCACGCGTTCGACGTCCTCGGTGATCCGGTACGCCGCCGGATCCTGGAACTGCTGGCGGGCGGGGAACAGAGTTCCGGCGACGTGACCACCGTGGTCCGCGCCGAGTTCGGGATCTCGCAGCCCGCGGTCTCCCAGCATCTGAGAGTCCTGCGCGAGAACGGCTTCACCACGGTCCGTGCCGAGGGCGCGCGACGGCTGTATTCGGTCGATCCGGGCCCGCTCAAGGAGATCGACGGCTGGCTGGAGCAGTACCGGCGGTTCTGGGCCGGACCGCTCGACGCGCTCGCCACCGAGATCGCCCGCGGCCGCCGCGAACGGCGGAAGGCCGCCGAAGACTAGGCGCGCGGGGACTGTCGGACCCCGCCCCTAGAATCGTCCGGGTGGCAGCCCCCGACATCGGTACCTCGGAAGCCCTTGAAACGCTGAACCGCGTCTTCGGCTACGACGACTTCCGCGGCGACCAGCACGCCATCGTCGAACACGTCATCGCAGGCGGTGACGCGCTCGTCCTCATGCCCACCGGCGGCGGGAAGTCGCTGTGCTACCAGATCCCCGCGCTGGTCCGCCCGGGCGTCGGCGTGGTGATCTCGCCGCTGATCGCGTTGATGCAGGACCAGGTCGACGCCCTGCGCAACCTCGGCGTGCGCGCGGGTTTCCTGAACTCGACGCAGGATTACGCCGAGCGCAGCAAGGTCGAGGCCGCGTTCCTCTCCGGCGAGCTGGACCTGCTGTACCTGGCGCCCGAGCGGCTTTCGGTCGAATCGACGGTGCGGCTGCTCGACCGCGGCAAGATCTCGCTGTTCGCGATCGACGAGGCGCACTGCGTCTCCCAGTGGGGTCACGACTTCCGCCCCGACTACCTGATGCTGTCCGCGGTGCACGAGCGCTGGCCGGACGTGCCGAGGATCGCGCTCACCGCGACGGCCACGAAGGCGACGCACGCCGAGATCGCGTCCCGGCTCAACCTGGAGGACGCGCGGCATTTCGTCGCGAGCTTCGACCGGCCGAACATCCAGTACCGCATCGTCGGCAAGAACTCGCCGCAGCGGCAGCTGCTGGAGCTGTTGCGCACCGAGCACAAGGGCGACGCCGGGATCGTCTACTGCCTGTCGCGGAACTCGGTCGAGAAGACCGCGGACTTCCTGGTGGAGAACGGGATCCCGGCGGTGCCCTATCACGCCGGCCTCGACGCGCGCACCCGCGCGAAGCACCAGTCGCGGTTCCTGCGCGAGGACGGGCTGATCGTCGTCGCGACGATCGCGTTCGGCATGGGCATCGACAAGCCGGACGTCCGGTTCGTCGCACACCTGGACCTGCCGAAGTCCATCGAGGGCTACTACCAGGAGACCGGTCGCGCGGGCCGCGACGGGCTGCCCTCGACGGCGTGGCTGGCGTACGGCCTCCAGGACGTCGTCCAGCAGCGCAAGATGATCGACACCTCGGAGGGATCCGACGCGCACAAGCGACAGCTGAGCGCGCACCTCAACGCGATGCTGGCGTTGTGCGAGACGGTCGAATGCCGCCGTGTGCAGGTGCTGAGCTACTTCGGCCAGCGGAGCGAGCCCTGCGGCAACTGCGACACCTGCCTGGCACCGCCGGAGACCTGGGACGGCACCATCCCGGCGCAGAAGCTCCTCTCGACCATCGTCCGGCTGCAGAACGAGCGGCGGCAGAAGTTCGGCGCCGGGCAGATCATCGACATCCTGCTCGGCAAATCGACCCCGAAGGTGACCCAGCACCGGCACGACACGTTGAAGGTCTTCGGCATCGGCACGGAGCTGAAGGAGCCGGAGTGGCGGGCCGTCGTGCGGCAGCTCCTGGCGCAGGGGCTCGCGGCGGTCGAGGGCGACTACGGCTCGCTGGTGCTGACCGAGGGCAGCGCGGAGGTGCTGAACGGGTCACGGAAGGTCCAGCTGCGGCGCGAGCCGGAGCGGGCGGCGAAGGCCGCGGCCCGCTCCAGCGCGAAGAAGGCCGCGGCCGCCGACATGCCCGCCGAGGCGGCGCCGGTGTTCGAACTGCTGCGGTCGTGGCGGGCCGCGGCGGCGAAGGAGCAGGGGGTGCCCGCGTACGTGATCTTCCACGACGCGACCCTGCGCCAGATCGCCACCAAACGGCCGGCCACGCTGCAGGAGCTGGGCACGGTCAGCGGCGTCGGCGAGAACAAGCTCGCGAAGTACGGCGAGCAGATCCTCGAGACGCTCGCGGACGCCTAGTGCTCGTAGGGGCGGCGCGGCGGTCGTCCGGTCATCCCGTCGACCTTACGCACCGCGCCGTCGATCTGGCTGTGGTACTTGCCCTTGGTCTTGTGGTCGACGAAGGTCGCGGCCTTGTTCACGGCCTTGGAGACCTTCTCGGGGTTCTTCCGCACGTAGGCGCGCACGGCCGTGGCGGTGCCGGCCAGGGCGGTCAACTTCCGCAGTAGAGCCACGGTGGTCCCTTTCGTCGGGGTCGTCTGGTTGTCCTGCTCAACGACCGGTGATGGCTCCTGGGTTCCCCGCGGCGAGCCGAATCACTCATTCCGCCGGAAAACGGGGCGCGCGCCGACGGTCACGACCACTAAATTCGTGCTCATGCGGGATCTTTCGCTGCTGCCCAAGGCCCATCTGCACGTCCACCTCGAAAGTACCGTCAGACCGGACACGCTCCGTGACATCGGAGAGGCGAACGGCATCGCCGTCCCCGCGGAACAACCGGTGTTCGACGGGTTCCGCGCGTTCGGCGACTACAACGGGCTGCTGCGGTCCTGCCTGCGGAGACCGGAGGACTTCGAACGGGTGGCGCGCGAGTTCTGCGAGGACCAGGTCGCGGACGGCGTCCGCTACGCCGAAGTCACCTTCACGGCGGCTTCGCACGGCGAACGGCTGGGCGAGCCGGACATGCCGCTGGAGTCCGTCCTCAAAGGACTGTCGGCGGGCGCCGCCGAACACGGGCTCCACTGGCGGGTGATCCTGGACCATTCGCGCCGCCGCTCGGTCGAACGCGCCCGGCTCACCCTCGATCTCGCCCGCCGGTATGCCCCGGACGGCGTGTTCGCGATCGGGCTCGCCGGGGAGGAGAAGTACCCGCTCGCGCCGTTCGCCGGGATCTGCGACGAAGCCGAGGAGGCGGGGTTGCACCTGATCCACCACGCCGGGGAGGACGCCGGCCCGGCCAGCATCCGCGAGGCGCTGGAAGCCGGGCACAGCGAACGGATCGGCCACGGCATCCGGATCCTGGAGGATCTCGCGCTGGTCGCCGAAGTGCGGGAACGCGGAATCGCGCTGGAGGTCTGCCCGTCGTCGAACGTGACGCTCGGGCTGGTGCCGTCGTTCGAGGAGCACCCGCTCCCCCGGCTGGTCGACGCCGGGCTCGTGGTCACCCTCAGCACCGACGTCCCGTCGATCACCGGAACGACGCTGACCGACGAGTTCCTGCGCACCCGGGAGGCGTTCGCCTATGACGATCACGCGCTCGCCGGGCTCGCCCGCGCGTCCGTCGACGCGTCCTTCGCGCCTACCGAGCTCAAGCGCTCCCTCCACGCGGAGATCGACGCCTGGCTCAGCTGACGCAATTAGTCCTCTGGATGCGGTACTTGCGCGTGCAACTACCGCATCCAGAGGACGAAACGCGGGGGGTCAGCCGGTCGGGAAGTCGTCCGGTGTGCGGATGCGGTCCCGCACCCAGACGCCGGCGGGCTTCAGCATCGAAGTGCCGGTGAAGGAGTTCCCGGCGCAGGTTCCGGTCTTGAACACGGCACCGGAGCGGAAGTCGTCGGAGAAGTTCCAGTTCGTCCAGCCGATCTTCTTGGCGGCCAGCAGATCCAGGTACTTCTGCGAGTACGTGAAGTCGTTCCCGCCGTCGCCCGTGTAGGTCTGGGTGCCGAATTCCGTGACGAACACCGGGATCTTGTCGGCCGTCCGCGCCAGCGCGTCGTAATGCTCGTCCTGGTGCGACGCCGCGTAGAAGTGGAACGTGTACATGATGTTGGTCGCGTTCACCGGGTTGTCCAGGATGTCGTTCTCGTCGCGGCCGTCGGAGATGCCGAAGGTCGACCAACCGTGCGTACCGAGGAAGACGACACTGTCCGGGTCCTGGGCGCGGATCACCGGGATGACCTCCTCGGCGTACCGCTTCACGTCCGCCCAGCTGACGCCGTTGGGCTCGTTCGCGACGTCGTAGATGATGTTGACCTTGTCCTTGTGCCGCTGGGCGATCTCGGCGAAGAACGTCTTGGCCAGGTCGGTGTTCTCGTTCGGGTCACCGGGGTCGAGCTGGTGCCAGTCGACGAGGACGTACATCCCGCGTTTCGTCGCCTCTTCGATGTAGTTGTGCACCATGTCGGTGAATTTGCGCGGGTTGCTCTCGTAGCCGTCGTCCTGGATGTACATGGCGACCCGCAGGATGTCGGCCTTCCAGTCGTTGGCCAGCGCGTCCAGCGAGGCGGTCTTCACGCACTGGCTGTACCACTGGATCCCGTGCGTGCTCATCCCCCGCAGCTGGATGGGCTTGCCGTACTGGTTGCACAGTTTGACGCCGCAGACGTGGAGCTTTCCGTTGATGGACACCGGTGTCCCGGCTCCCGGACCGCCGCTGCCTTCGACCGAGAGCGAGTCCGCGTTGGGGCCGCCGTTCGACGTGACGGCGGTGGTGCGGATCTTGTTGCTGCCCGCGACGAGGGTCACCGTCGTGGTGACGGTGCGCCAGGTCGTCCACGCGCCGGTGCCGGCGAACCCGAGGTCGTCGACGGCGAGGGAGCCGTTGACGGTGATGTCGAGCGGGCGGTTGGCGGTGGTGCCGTTGGCGTAGCGGAAGGTCAGCGTATGCTGCCCGGCCTGCGCCGCGTTGACGGTGTACTCGACGTAGCTACCGGTGACGTTGTCGTAGTTCACGAAGCCGGAGCCGGTGAAGCCGGTGTGATTGGCTTCGACCACGCCGCGCGAGATCGTCGCGTCCTCGGATTCGTACTGGACGGGAGCCGCGGAAGCGGCCTGGGCGGAAATCGGGACCGAGGCGGCCGCGAGCACCGTGACCAGCGCCGCCCGCCATCTTGGGCGTACCACTTTGTGCCTCCTTCAGAAGCATCGTTGCGTTCCGTGGAGCAGGGGCGCGGCGAGCCCTCGTTAAGAAACCTTCCTAACGCGGACTAGTCTCACCATCGGGATGAAGCGCTGTCAACAGGGCAAACGGGGCGATCGCGCCCCGCAGTTGGTCCTCTACTTGCGGTAGTTGCACGCGCAAGAACCGCATTCAGAGGACGAAATGCGGGTCGTGGTCCGCATCACCCGGACGGCGGGCCACACAAGTTCTCCACATTCGTCACGTACCGTGGAACCGGTGACCGCTTCGTCCCCTTCGACCCTGGACCTGATGGATCAGTGGCAGCAGCCGCCCCCGAAACGCGGCCCGCGTGGCTGCGTGATGCTCGTTCTGCTGGTCGTGGGCGCCCTGGTCGCCGGTGCCGTCTGGGTCGTGATCAGCCTCAACGACCGTGAGCCGGTGCCGGTCAAGCCGGAATTCGTGGTCCCCGCGCTCAAGCCCGCCCCGCGTTCGGCCATCCCCGGTGATGCCGGACCGCTGCCCGCGGAGCCCGCGAAGGACGCCTGGATCGCGAAGGTGTCGGAGAACACGGACATCCCTTCGCGCACGCTGCGGGCGTACGTGAACGCCGCCGAGAAGACCGCGAAGACCACTCCACGTTGCGAGATCACCTGGGCGACCATCGCCGGGATCGGGCGCACCGAGTCCCAGCACGCCCGGCACGACGGTTCCCGCGCCGGCGAGGACGGCATCGTGACGCCGCCGATCATCGGCATCCCGCTCGACGGCTCCCCCGGTGTGCTGGCGGTCGTCGACACCGACAAGGGCGCCCTCGACGGTGACCCCAAATGGGACCGCGCGGTCGGGCCGATGCAGTTCCTGCCCGCCACCTGGAAGCGGTACGGCGTCCGCGCGAGCGGCGACGGCGCCGCGCCGGACCCGCAGAACATCGACGACGCGGCCCTGACGACCGCGCGGTACATGTGCGCGCGGGGCGGCGACCTCGGAGACCCCTCCGGCTGGTGGACCGCGGTGCTGACCTACAACAACTCCACCCAGTACGGGCAGGAAGTCTTCAGCAATGCCGACGCGTACGGAAAAGCGGCACTGAAGCCTTAAGCGGGCAACAACCGCGTGACCAGCTTGGTCAGCTGGTGCACGTTCCGGCATTCGTACATCTCGACGACCTCCGCGTACGCGTGCGCCTCGGAGTCGCCGGTGGACCATAGCTCGGTCCGCTCGGGGTTGAGCCAGTACGTATGCCTTGCCGCGGCGGCGATCCCGCGGACCGCGTCGAGGTTCGGGTCGCCGCCGTTGGTCCTCGCGTCACCGAGGATGAGCATGGACGTCCTGGGGCCCACCGCGTCCGAGTAGCGCTCGACGAACTCGCCGAGTGCGTGCCCGTAGTCGCTGTGCCCGTCCCAGCGCGTCAGTTCCGCGTCGGCGAGGATTCGCGCGCCGAGGTCTTCGGGATCGGCGGCGCCGGTGTCGACGAGGTGGGTGATCTCGTCGCAGGCGTCGATGAACGCGAACACCCGCACCTTGCTGAACTGGTCGCGCAGGGCCTGCACCAGCAGCATGGTGAAGTTCGCGAAGCCGGCCACCGAGCCCGACATGTCGCACAGCAGCACGATTTCCGGCCTTCCCGGCCGGTGCCGCCGGTACGACGGCCGCATCGGGACGCCGCCGGTGGACAGCGAGCGCCGCAGTGTCCGCCGCAGGTCGATGTGCCCGCGCGCGTGCCGCCGTCGCCGCGCGGCCAGGCGGGTGGCAAGCTTGCGTGACAACGGCTGTACGACCCGGCGGAGTTCGGCGAGTTGCGCCCGGCTGGCGAGCAGGAAGTCGACGCGGTCGGCGGCGGGCGGCACCGCGTGCCGCGAAACCCGTTCCCTGCCACGGACTTCCGCCACACGCCTCCGTGCCTCGGTCCGCACGAGACCGCGGAAACCCTCGACGCGGCGGCGGACGTCGTCGCGATCCAGCCGGTCGGTGAACTCCTCCGACGGCGAACCGGCGCGGATCGCTTCGAGCACGCGGACCACGAGGGTCTGCGGCTGAAGGCGTTCCAACGTCTGGTGCGCCGACCAGCCGCCGCTGCCCGCCGTGCCGCCGTACTCCCCCAGCATGTCGACGGCGAGCCCGGCCAGCTGCGTCAGTTCCGGCTGGTCGTTCGCCGCGAGCGCCGTGGCGAGCCGGTCGCGCAGCGTGGCCAGATCGTCGACGGGGTCCTGCGACGGCGCGCCAACGCCGAGCGGGAAGTAGATGTCGAAGGTCGCGTCGAACACCGCGCGCTGACCGCCGCGCCGGACGAGCGCCGCCGCGAGCCCTTCCCGCATCTGCTCGCGGGAGTCGAGCCCCAGCACTTCCAGTGCCGCGGCGGCGTCGACCGTCTCGCTGGGCCCCGCCGGGATTCCGTGTTCCCGCAACGCTTCCACGAATTCGACGAGCCTGCCCGGCACACCGCTCACGAGTCGAGGACCTTGCCGAGTTCCAGCCGCGCGTCCGCCTTCACGACGTCGTCCTGGTGTTTGAGGATGACGCCGAGGCTCGCGCGGACGACGTCCTCGCCGAGGCTGCCCGCACCGAGCGCCAGCAGGGTCCGTGCCCAGTCGATGGTCTCGGCGACCGACGGCGCCTTCCGCAGCTCCATCGCCCGCAGCGCGGTGATCACCTTGACCACGGACGCGGCGAGCGCGTCGTCGACGCCCGGCACCTTCAGCCGCACGATGCGCTGCTCCAGCGCCGCGTCGGGGAAGTCGATGTGCAGGAACAGGCACCGGCGGCGCAGCGCCTCCGAAAGTTCCCGCGTCGCGTTGGAGGTCAGCACCACGAACGGTTTGCGCCCGGCGGTGATGGTGCCGAGTTCCGGGACGGTGATCTGGAAGTCGCCGAGCACCTCCAGCAGCAGCCCCTCGATCTCGACGTCGGCCTTGTCTGTCTCGTCGATGAGCAGGACGGTCGGCTCGTCGCCCTTGATCGCCGTCAGCAGCGGCCTGGCCAGCAGGAATTCTTCACCGAAGATGTCGTTGCGGGCTTCGTCCCACGTCTCGTCCTTGCCGGCGGTGATCCGAAGAAGCTGCTTCGCGTGGTTCCACTCGTACAGCGCACGGGACTCGTCGACGCCTTCGTAGCACTGCAACCGCACGAGCCGGGAGCCGCTCGCCTGCGCGACCGCCTTCGCCAGCTCGGTCTTGCCGACCCCCGCGGGGCCCTCGATCAGCAACGGCTTGCCGAGGGCGTCCGCGAGGAACACCGTGGTGGCGACGGCCGCGGAGGCCAGGTAGCCGGTGTCGGCGAGCTTCGCCGTCACGTCTTCGACGGATGTGAAGTACCCGGTCCCAGCCACGCGGCCTCCCAGCTCGATCGCCTACCCGGCCGACTCTACGTCGCGAATCCGCTTCGGCAGCAGGAACCCGACCGCGAAGGTGAGCATCACCATCGCCGCGACCACCCAGAACGTCCGCTGGGCGGCGGCGGTCGGGTCGGCGGTCCCCGCGTCGAAGAACACCGTGCCCAGCAACGCGAGCCCCAGCGCGCCGCCGACCTGCTGGAGCGAGGTCAGCGCGCCCGACGCCGATCCGGCCTCGGCCGGTTCCACCCCGGACAGGGCGATCTCGAAGTACGGCCCCATGATCAGCCCCGAGCCGATCCCGACCACCAGCAACGCCGGCGCGATCAGCCACGGACCCGTCTCCGGGCCGAGGAGCAGCAGGAGGGCGACCACGCCGGCGGTCATGATCAGCGCACCGGTGTGCAGCACCTTGCGGCCGTGCTTGCGCACCGCCTGCACCAGGCCCATCCCGACGATCATCCCCAGCGACATCGGCACCCCGGTCAGTCCGGCCTTGAGCGGCGAGAAACCGAGCCCGAGCTGCAGGTACAGCGTGAAGACCAGACCGAAGCCGGAGAACGCCGCGAAGTAGATCGTGCCGGTCGCCATCCCGGCGAGGAAGCTGCGCTTGCGGAACAGGCTCGGCTCGACCAGCGGGTCACCGCCGCGGCGGCTCTTGCGCTTCTCGAACCACGCGAACACGCCGAACACCACGACCGCGGCGGCCATCATCGCGAACGTCCACAGCGGCCAGCCGTACTCACGCCCCTGCACCAGCGGGAAGACGATCAGCAGCGCGCCGGTCGTCGCGAGCAGCGCACCGGGGATGTCGAGGGTGAGCGAACCGCCGGGACGGGACTCGGGGAGGAACTTGATCGCGGCGAGTACCGCCAGCGCGCCGATCGGCAGGTTGATCAGGAAGATCATCCGCCAGCCGGTGCCGAAGAGATCGGCGTCGACGAGCCAGCCCGCGAGGATCGGGCCGCCGACCGCGGCGAGCCCCATCACCGGGCCGAACATGCCGAACGCGGACTGGAGTTCCTTGCCCGCGAACATCTCCTTCATCATGCCGAGGCCCTGCGGCACCATCGCGGCGCCGAAGAGGCCCTGCACCACCCGAGCGGTGATGATCATCTCGGGGTTCACCGCGACCGCGCAGAACAGCGAGCCGGCGACGAAGCCGATCGCGCCGATCAGGAACATGCGCTTGCGGCCGAAGATGTCGCCGAGCCGCCCGCCGGTGAGCAGACCGGACACCATCGCCAGGGTGTAGGCCACGCCGAGCCACTGGATCATCGCCGTGCCGCCGCCGAGCGAGGCCCGCATGACCGGTCCGGCGATGCTCGTGACCGTCATGTCGAGCAGCTCCATCACCGAGCCGGTCAGGATCACGAACAGCGCGGGCCAGCGCCAGCGGTACGGCTTCGCCGAAGGCGTGTTTTCCGAGGTCACACCGCTCGGGGTGTCCAGTGTCATCGTCATGGGGACAACGCTAAAGTCAATTCCGGCCACTTTCTGACCGGAATGCGAGCGAACCTGGATTCATGGCGAACACGAGTGCGCGGATGCTGCGGTTGCTCTCCCTTCTGCAGACACACCGCTTCTGGTCGGGGATCGAGCTGAGCGACAGGCTCGAGGTGAGCGAACGGACGCTGCGGCGCGACGTCGAACGGCTCCGCGAGCTGGGCTATCCGGTCAACGCGAGCCGCGGCGTCGCGGGCGGCTACCAACTGCGGTCGGGGACGGTCATGCCGCCGCTGCTGCTCGACGACGAGGAGGCCGTGGCGATCGCGGTCGGCCTCCGCACGGCGGCGAGCGGTTCGGTGGAGGGCATCGAGGAGACGTCGGTCCGGGCGCTGACGAAGGTCGTCCAGGTGATGCCGCCCCGGCTGCGCCGACGGGTCGACGCGCTCCAGGCGTATACGACGCCGGCGGCCGTCACGGGCCCTCGCGTCAACGCCGCCAGCCTGACGGTGATCGCGCAGGCGTGCCGGGACGACGAGCGGCTGAAGTTCGACTACGCGGCGCGCGGCGGCGAGGAGTCCGCGCGGCTGGTCGAGCCGCACCGGCTCGTCTCACTCGGACGCCGCTGGTACCTGGTGGCCTGGGACCTCGACCGGGTGGACTGGCGCACGTTCCGCGTCGACAGGCTCAGCGAGCCGCGCACCACCGGCGCCCGCTACCGGCCGCGCGAGATCCCTGGCGGCGACGCGGTCAAGTTCGTCGAGGCCCAGATCAAGGCCAGGCCGACCACGCACACGCTGGTGGTCCGGGTCGAAGCGCCGAAGGACCGGGTCGAATCGGCGGTGCGGTACCTCGGCGGCGCGCTCGAAGCGATCGACGGGACGTCCTGCCGCCTGACGATGAACGTCGACACCTTCGACTGGCCCGTGCTGATCCTCGCCGCGATCGGCGCGCCTTTCGAGGTCGAGAGCCCCTCGGCGTTCAAAGACCACCTCGCGTCCGTCGCCGCCCTCTTCACGGCGGCTAGCATCGGGCCGTGAGCACCTATGTCGCGGCCGAGGGCCGATACGAGAGCATCCCCTACCGCCGCACCGGGCGCAGCGGCCTGAAGCTGCCCGCGATCTCGCTGGGCCTGTGGCACAACTTCGGGAACGACAAGCCGCTGGGCACGCAGCGGGACATCGCGCGGCGCGCGTTCGACCTGGGCATCACCCATTTCGACCTCGCCAACAACTACGGCCCGCCCTACGGCTCGGCGGAGGAGAACTTCGGCAGGCTGCTGGCGTCGGACTTCAAGCCGTACCGGGACGAACTGGTCATCTCGACCAAGGCGGGCTACGACATGTGGCCCGGCCCGTACGGCGAATGGGGCTCGCGCAAGTACCTGCTGTCCTCTTTGGACCAATCGCTCGGCCGGATGGGCCTGGACTACGTCGACATCTTCTATTCGCACCGCTTCGACCCCGAGACGCCGCTCGAAGAGACGGTCGGCGCGCTCGACACCGCCGTCCGGTCCGGACGTGCGCTGTACGTCGGCATCTCGTCGTACTCGTCGGAGAAGACAGCCGAGGCCGCCCGGCTCCTGCGTGAACTGGGCACCCCGCTGCTGATCCACCAGCCGTCGTACTCGATGTTCAACCGCTGGCTCGAAGGCGACAAGCTGCTCGACACGCTCGAAGCCGAAGGCGCGGGCTGCATCGCCTTCTCGCCGCTGGCGCAGGGATTGCTGACCAGCCGCTACCTCGACGGCGTCCCCGAGAATTCCCGTGCTGCGCAAGGGAAGTCGCTCAACCCGGACACGATCACCGAGAGCACCCTCGGCAAGATCCGGGCACTGAACGAGATCGCCCAGCGGCGCGGTCAGACGCTGGCGCAGCTCGCGCTCGCGTGGGGCCTGCGCGACCCGCGGATGACGTCGGTGCTGATCGGCGCGAGCAGCGTCGCCCAGCTGGAGGACAACGTCGGCGCGCTGAAGAACCTGCACTTCACGAACGAGGAGCTGGCCGAGATCGACCGCTACGCCACCGAGGCCGACATCAACCTCTGGAAGCGCTCGACCGACGCCGGCTAGCTAATCGCGTTGCCCCACCGGGCCGGGGAGCCGACACTGCGGGAATGACTTTCGAAGATCAGCTCGCCGAAGGAGAAGCCGTCCCGGTCGAAGGCTGGGATTTCTCGTGGTTCGAAGGCCGGGCCACCGAGGAACGGCCGCCGTGGGGCTATTCGCGGTTGCTCGGCGAACGGATGGCGGCGGCTTCGGCGGGGCTGGACCTGCAGACCGGCGGCGGCGAGGTGCTCGCGGGCATCCCGAAGCCGCCGCCGGTCCTCGCCGCCACCGAAGGCTGGCCGCCGAACGTCGAGGTGGCGCGGAAGACTCTCGCGCCCCTCGGCGGACAGGTGGTCGAGGCCGAGTACGACGCGCCGCTGCCCTTCCCCGACGAGTCCTTCGATCTGGTGAGCAGCCGCCATCCGATCGAAAACCCGTGGCGAGAGATCGCCCGCGTGCTGCGCCCGGGCGGGACCTTCCTGTCGCAGCAGATCGGCGCTGGCACCGTGCGGGAACTGAAGGAGTTCTTCCTCGGCCCGCAGGACTACGGCGACTGGACGCCCGACGTCCTGCGCGTCGAGGCCGAAGCCGTGGGGCTCCGGGTGGAGCGGCTCGAACCGGCGAAACTGCGGATGGAGTTCTTCGACCTCGCCGCGGTCGTCCACTTCCTCCGGAAGGTGATCTGGATCGTGCCGGGATTCGAGGTCGGGAAGTACCGCGACGAACTCGCGGAACTCCACCGGATGATCGAGACCGACGGGAAGTTCGTCGCGCACTCGCGGCGAGTGCTTGTGGAGGCCGTCAAGCCCGGCCACACGTTCGGGTGACAGAACACATTTCGCAAGTCGTAAGTCGTTGTCATGCCATCGCGCGATCTCCGCCGGAATAACTTCGCCGGGCTCTATCCACCCAGTAACGTCGGGCTACGTGATCAATCGAACGCACTCGATGATTCTCGTGGCTTTCGCTCTCGCCCCGCTCCTTCTCACACCGGGAACTGCCGCTGCCACTATAGAAGTCACTCACGCCGTCACCTTCACGAGCTCCATCGGCAACGTGATCCCCGCGCCGCATTGCGAGCTCAAAACCGGAAACACCTACCTACGCACTTCAGGAGCCAAGAAAGTAGTCGGCTTCAAGCCGAAAATAACCTGCGACGAGGTCATGGACACCATCTCTTTGACCGGCCAGATGTACGCCGTGATCGGCGGGACGACAACCGCGCACGGTGACGCTCCGACCTCGACCAACGCCGGCCAGGTCTCCGTCGAGAACAAGCGGATCGGATACAACTGCGACGGTACCGGGAACACGGTCTGGTTCGGCAGGGCTTCAGTGAACGCGGTCTGGCGCGGCATCCCCCAAGCCGCGGTCCTGGACAGCCCGACGGCGACTCTTCCGTGCGGGGTATGACATCCTCCCGCAATGAAGGTGACCGATGGATACACGGGATCCGGGAATGTCGTCAGCACCGATGCGCCCAGCTACTTGGTCGAATTCTGGCGCGCCATCGCCGACGACACCGGGCATGACGCGTGGACCGCCGTCGAATACGAACTCACCGAATGCGACGTCCACGACGCGCTGCACTGGGCTCGCGAGAACGCGCCCTCCGGCGCGACCGTCCACACCGTGATCTACGCCTGTTATCGGCAACCGGCGGGCGCATCCGAGTCCGACGTCCACATCCTGCTGGCCGGCTCCGACCCGAGCAAGATACCCACGTCGACCACCACGCTCACCTGGCCGACCGCCTGAAGCGATTCGCGTCGAGTCGACGCCGTCAAGCCCGGCCACACGTTCGGGTGATCACCGACTCGATGTCTTGAGTGGACACGCTCGCGGGTGCGATACCTGCGGACGTGTCCAGCTCCGCACCGCGCCAGCTGGCGCTCACCTCCGCGGCCCAGATCCTCGCCATGGGACTGTGGTTCTCCGCGTCGAGTGTCGTCCCGGCCCTGCGCGCGGAATGGGCACTGTCCACTCAGGGCACCGTGCTGCTCACCGCGTCGGTGCAGGTCGGCTTCGCGGCCGGCGCGCTGGTGTCGGCCGTCGCCAATCTCGCGGACCGGCTCCGGCCCGAGCGTCTGCTGGCCGCGAGCGCCGCGACGGGCGCCTTGCTGACATCGCTCTTTCCCTTGTGCGGCAACCATTTCTGGCTCGCGGTTCTGCTGCGCTTCGGCACCGGGATGACATTGGCGGGGGTCTACCCGGTCGGGATGAAGATCGTCGTCTCGTGGTTTCCGAACAGCCGCGGGCTCGCCCTCGGCGTTCTGCTGGCCGCGCTCGCACTCGGCTCGGCGTCACCCCATCTGCTGGCCGGGAACCTCCCGGGGTGGCGGACGGTACTCGTCGTCGCGTCCCTTCTCGCCCTCGGCGCGGCGGTGCTGGCCGTGCTCTTCGTCCGCGCCGGCCCGGCCGCCCGGCGGTCACCGCCGTGGGAACCGCGGTACCTGCTCACCATGGCGCGCGATCGGCGTCAGCGGCTGATCGCGTTCGGCTACTTCGGCCACATGTGGGAGCTCTACGCGTTTTGGACCTGGATCCCGGCCTACGCGGCCGCGGCGTCGAAGACCTCGCCGGGCACGGTGAGCCTGCTCGCGTTCACCGTCATCGGCGTCGGCGGGGCGATCGGCTGCCTGCTCGGCGGCGCGTTGTCGGACCGGTTCGGGCGGATCGACGTCGCGCTCGCGGCGCTGGCCGTCAGCGGGGCGTGCTGTCTGGTCTCGGCCTTCGTTTTCGGCGGTCACCCCGCGATACTGGGCACACTGCTGTTCGTCTGGGGTGTCGCCGCGATCGCCGACTCCGGCCAGTTCTCCGCCGCGTTGAGCGAGGCCGCGGACACCCGTTACGTCGGTACCGCGCTCACCGCGCAGACCGCGATCGGTTTCCTGCTCAGCGCCCTGACCATCCAGGGCCTCCCGGTACTCGCCGACGCCGTCGGCTGGCGGGCGGCCGCCCCCGTACTGGCCGTCGGGCCGCTGCTGGGCGTGATCGCCATGGCGCGGCTCCGCTCCCCCGTGTGCCTGGCGCGCTAGCGCAGCGGGTCCCGCGGCGAGGGCAGATGCGAGGTGTCCGGGAACATGTGGAGCGCGCGCAGGGCCGCGCCGAGTTCGGCGATGTCGGCCGGGTCGGTCAGCGAACGGCCGAGCTCTTCGGAGATCCGCTTCAGGCGGTGCCGGATCGTGTTGGGGTGACAGAACATCCGCTCCGACGTCAGCTTTGTGGAGCCCTGGCATTCGAACCACGCCCGCAACGTCAGCAGCAGCACGTTCCGGTCGTCGCCGGGCAGGTCGAGGATCGGCCGGAGCACGTGGTGCGCGAGCTGGACCGACGCCTCCGGCGCGCTGGCGACGAGGCCGGCGAGCGGGGATTCGTTGAACTGCACCATTCCCGTCGTCCCCGGCAGCATGCTGGAGAGCGCGACCCGCGCGAGATGCAGGGCGCGGGAGGTGTTCCCGAGACCGGTGAACACCGGGCTGACGCCGATCCGGCCGGTCTGGTTCTCGCGCAGCAGCCCGATGATCACCTGGGACGCCGCCGGATCCCGCATCGAGACGACCCCGACCTGCAGGTCCGGCGTGAGCCGCCAGGCGGACGCGTGATGCCGTTCGCGCAGCCGGTTTTCGATCTGCGGCAACGGTTCGTGCCCGACCCGCGGGGTCTCCGCCGCGACGACCACGTAGGTCCCGTCGAGCGAGAGTTCCAGCACGCGCGCGATGTCCCACAGCGTGCCTTCGGTGGCCGCGCCACCGGCGAACAACGCCTCGACCAACGCCGAGCGCCTGCTTTGGTGCGCCAGCATGACTTCGGCGGTGGTGTCACGGTAGGTCGTCGTCAGCGCCTCGGCGTAGTCGTCGATCAGCGCCCAGATCGCCGACGTCGCGGCGACGAGGCCGCGGAGGTCTTGATGCTCGCCCGAAGCGGTCAGTTCGACGAACCGGTTCCACACTTCGGTGAGCCCGATGCGGTAGGCCCGCAGGAGTTCCGGCAGCGGCGCGCCCTGCAGCGCCCGTGCGCGCCCGGTCGCCCGCGCCTGCGCGAGGTCGGGTTGCTCCGTGCCGCGCAGGGTCCGCATGACGAACTCGAGGTTGTTCCGCACCGACGTCCGCAATTCGGCGAGGGTGACGAACTGCGCGTCGCGGTACACCGGCATTTCGGCGCGGATCTGCTCGACGGTGCCGTCGATGAGCCCGGGCAGCTGCTTCTCGACCTCGACCGCCAGTTCGGCGACGATGACGGCCGAGCCTTCGCGGAGCACAGTTTCGTAGTGCATGGACGTCCTCCGGGGCAGGGACTCCTCGTCGAGTCCCTGGGGCCGTCATCTAACACGACTTGTCCGGAGGTGGCCTGTCGAAGCGGAAAGACTCCGCCGGTGCGGCGGGAAATCGGGATTCCCGCCGCACCGGCGGGAATTTCACATCTTCGCGGCCGCGCTCTTGATGGCTTCGCGGATCCGGAAGTAGGTGCCGCACCGGCAGACGTTCTGGATCGCGTCGATCTCGGCGTCCGTCGGGTTCTTCGTCTTCTTCAGCAGCGCCACCGCGGCCATGATCTGCCCCGGCTGGCAGTAGCCGCACTGCGCGACGTCCTGCTCCAGCCAGGCCTCCTGCACCGGGTGCAGGTCCTCACCGTCGGCGAGGCCTTCGATCGTGGTGACCTCCTTGCCCGAGCAGTCGGACACCGGCGTCACGCACGGGTTGAACGCCTCGCCGTCGAGGTGGCTGGTGCAGGCCTTGCAGACGTTGATCCCGCAGCCGTACTTCGGGCCGCGGACGCCGAGTTTGTCGCGCAGCGCCCACAGCATGGGCAGATCCGCGGGCGCGTCGACGGTGACGGTCTTCCCGTTCACCGTGAAGGTGTAATTGGGCATCGGAACTCCTTGGCGGGGAAGGAAAGTCAGCGGGGGAACGGGTCGAAGTCGATCGGGAAGTTGATCGGGAAACTACGCGGTTTGATCCCGGTCGCCCGCGCGTAGGCGTTCCCGATCGCGCCGACCGGCGCGGGCACGCCGAGCTCCCCGGCACCGCCGATCTCGCCCGTTTCCGGCATGACGAACACCTTGACGTCCATCGGCGAGTTCTTCTGCCGCGCGTAGTGGAACTGCGAGTAGCTGCCCTCCAGCGGAAGCCCCTTGTCGATGTGCAGGCCCGCCGTCAGCGTGGTGGAGATGCCGTCGGTCAGGCCGCCGAGCATCTGCGCCTCGATCCCGCGCGGGTTGATCGGCTTACCGACGTCGACCGCGATGGTCGCCTTGGTGACACGCGGCTTCTTCGGGTCGCGGGCGTCCATTTCGACGAGGCACGCGGTGTACGACTTGTACTCGCCGTGCACGGCGACGCCCTGCGCGAAACCCTTGGGCATCTTCTTGCCCCACTCGCCGAGTTCCGCGACCTTGTCCAGCACGGCGCGCTGCCGGTCGTTCTTGATGAACTCGCGCCGGAACTCCACCGGGTCCTTGCCGAGCTTCGCGGCGATCTCGTCGACCATCATCTCTTCCGCGCCGCGCGTGCTGGCCGAGTACACCGACCGCCAGGCGCCGGTGTGGAAGTCCACCGGAACCTCGTTGAGCAGCTGCGTGGTGACGCCGAAGTTGTACGGCGACTTGACCGTCAGCAGGAACACCGTCTGCGCGAAGCTCAGGTTGCCGCCGACCGGGAGTTCGGCGGCGAAGGCGGTCAGGACCTCGCCGAGGCCGTGGCTCCAGTCGGTCTCCACGCTGGCGACGCGGTGTTCGAAGGTGAGCACCTGGCCGAGGGCGAAGGTCGCGCGGATCTTGTGGTGACTCGCGGCACGGGCGCGGCCGTGGCGCATGTCGTCGATGCGGCTCCACATCAGCCGCACCGGCCGCTTGAACGCCTTGGAGGCGCGCGCGGCCTCGATGGCGCCGTCGGAGAACAACCGCCGTCCGAACGAGCCGCCCGCCTGCTGGACGTGCACGACGACCTTGTTCTCGGGCAGCCCGAGTTCCCGCGCGATGTTCTGCTTCGCGAGGATCGGCACCTTCATCCCGGACCAGATGGTCGCGCCGTCCTCGCGGACGTCGGCGACCGCCGAGTTGGTCTCCAGCGGGGCGTGACTGGCGAAGGCGAAGTCGAACTCGCCGTCGACGTACTGGGTCAGCAGCGGCGGCACGACGAACGGGAGCGCCGCGGCCTGCAGCTTCTTCTTGATCGTCGCGTTGTTCTCCCCGTCGACGGTGCCGCCGTTCCAGCTGACGTCGAGGGCGTTCTTGCCGTCCAGCGCCTGGCCGAAGGTCTCGGCCATCACCGCGACACCCGTCTTGATCACCGCGATGTCGATGATGCCCGGCATCGCGCGGACGGCGGCCTCGTTGTTGACCTTCGCGACCGTGCCGTTGATCGTCGGCGGGCGGCGGACCATCACCGGCTTCGCGCCGGGGATGTCCAGGTCGAGGGTGTACTTCAGCTGCCCGGTGACCATCGCGCGGGCGTCCTTGCGCGATTGCGGCGTGCCGATCAGCTTGTGCGCGGACTCCGCCTTCGGGGTCGCGGTGAGCTTGCCGAGGTCGGCGCGGGCGGCGGGTTTGGCCAGTGCGCCGTAGTCCGCGCGGCGGCCGTCGGGGGCGATCACCGCACCGTCCCTTGTGGACAGCCGGTCCGCCTTGGCGCCCCACTGCTGAGCGGCGGTCGCGACCAGGCGGGCGCGGGCGGCGGCCGCCGCGGTGCGCACCGGGGTGTAGAGCGAGCGCATCGTGTTGGAGCCGCCGGTCAGCTGGTTGAACAGCAGTTCCGGGCGGGCGTCGGAGAGCACGACGTCGACCTGGTCGAGCGGGATGTCCATCTCCTCGGCGACCAGCATCGCGTTCGCCGTGGTGATGCCCTGGCCGACCTCGGTCCGCGGCAGTTCCAGCCGGACCCGGCCGTCTTCGCGGACTTCGAGGACCAGCAGGTTGGCGGTGGGGGCGTTCGACAGGATCAGCACGTCGCCGAGGTCGAGGATCTCGGCCGGCCCCGGCGGGGTGGGGATGACGGCTTCGGCCTCTTCGGGCGCGACGGTGTCGATGCCGATCTTCGTGGCGATCGTGAGGGTGGGCGCGGCGACGAGGAAGGTCAGGAACCGGCGGCGGCCGAGGCCTCCGGGGTCCGGAGCCTCGCTGCCGTGGCCCTCAGCGGTGGTGGGACTGGCCATCGGGAAGATCCCTTCGAGAGCGCGCGGAGCAGGCGGGGACCCTCGCGCGGCCTGGGGTTGGATGGCGACACGCTAGGCATCGGCATTCGGCCTAGTCAACGCGGAGTAGTCGTGTCGCCCCATCTGTGTGACGAGGTGACAGCGGAAGGGCTCAAATGTGTGACGCGCCACAGCGTACGTGGCATTTCGTCCTCTCAATGCGGTAGTTGGCAGCGCGAACTACCGCATTGAGAGGACGAAACGCGTCAGATGGAGTCGCGCTCCCGGCCCGCTTCGAGCAGGTCTTCGCGGGCGCGCGCGACGCGCGAACGCACGGTGCCGACCGGGCAGCCGCAGATCTCGGCGGCCTCGGCGTAGGACAGGCCCAGCACCTGGGTGAGCACGAGAACCTCGCGCCGCTCCGGGTCGAGCCCGTCGAGCAGCATCCGCAGCTCCACCAGGTCTTCGAACCCGGCGACCCCCTCGGCCTGGCGGGCGCCGCGCCGTTCGGCGGTGGCCTCCCAGTCGACGTCGGCGAGCTTCGGGCGCGCCGAAGCCGCCCGGATCCGGTCGACGACCACCCGGCGCGCGATCGACAGGAGCCAGGTCCGCGAGGACGACCGGCCGGCGAACCGGCGCAGGCTGCCGAACGCGCGGAGGTACGTCTCCTGGGTGAGATCGTCGGCGGCGCCGACGTCGGCGAGGTGCGCGACGAAGCGCCAGACGTCCGCCTGGGTGGCACGCACCCAGTCCTCGAGCGCCCGCCGGTCGCCGCGGGCGGCGGCGAGGGCGAGCTCGGTCACCCGCTCGTCGTCGTGGTTGCGCGCCCCGGCCATACGAGAAACGTAGCAGCGTCCCGGGAACCGGGGCAGGCCCGCGCCCGACAAGTGAGACGTGAAGTGCGAGACCTGCCGCGAGGCCCTGTCGGCCCGGCTCGACGGCGAAACCGAACCCGCCCCGCCCGAGGTGGTCGACCGGCACGTGGCCGGCTGCGCCGCCTGCCGGTCCTGGCTCTCGCGCGCCGAACGGCTGCACCGGACGCTGCTGCTGCGCCCGGCGCCCCCGGTCCCGGACCTCACCGCCGTCATCCTCGAACGCACCCCCGCCCCGCCGGGCGAGGGCTGGCCTGCCAGGATCGCGCTCGCCCTGGTCGCGATCGCGCAGCTCGGCCTCGCCTTCGCCCAGCTGCTGGGCGTCGAAGACCACACCGCGGGACACGGCACGGAATCCCTGATCGGGCACCTCTCCCATGAAAGCAGCGCGTGGAACCTCGCCGTCGGCGTCGGGCTCGGCTGGGCGGCCGTCCGCACGAAGGCGGCGTCCGGGCAGTTGCCCGCGCTGACCGGTTTCGTCGCGCTCCTCCTGGCGTTGTCGGCGGGCGACCTCGTCACCGGTCAGGTGACCGCCGGACGCGTGCTCACGCACGGGCTGGTCGTCGCCGGACTGCTGTTGTTGTACGTGGTGAACCGGCAGCACCGGCTCCGCAACCGCCCCAGCCCGGCGACGACGGCCGACCATCCGGGTTCCCACAGCGCGGAGACCGGCTACGAGACCGGCGAAACCCCCGAACGACCCCGGCAGCACAGGGGATTCCGGCGGCCGGCGAGCCGTCACGTCGCCTGACGCCATCTGGTCTAGACCATTACCGGTCACTGGGAGCACGCGTCCGGATACCGGGTGAATCGCGGTTTTTCGCGCGCGGCGTGCGCGATTCGCGGCGCGGGCACGTTTATCGTCGCCTGGGACCACCGAATGTAAACCTTCTTGCCCATTTCGGGCCGGAGGCGGATAACTTTGGTGGAACACCTTGGTTCGACAGGAGGCGAAGCTCGTGGTTGGCGCAGAAAACCCACCCGTCGGCACCCCCGCCGGGATGCGGAAGATCAATCAGCGCGCCGTGCTGGACCTCCTGCGCCGCAGCGGCCCGGCGACGCGGCCCCAAGTCGCCAAGGACACCGGTCTTTCGAAACCCACGGTGAGCCAAGCGTTACTGGCCCTCGAAGCGGCCGGTCTCGCCAGGGCGACCGGGCACACCTCGACCGGCACCGGCCGGTCCGCCGTCCTCTACGAGGCGGACCCCACGGCGGGTTACGTCCTCGGTGTCGACATCGGACGCGAGCATCTCCGCGTCGCCGTCTCGGATCTCGGCCACACCGTGGTCGCCCGCCGTGACGAGCGGAACACCTCGCGTTCGGGCACCGCGCTCGTCAGCGCCGTCGGCGCCCTCGCGGCGGCGACCGTGCGCGAAGCGGGACTGTCTCAGGCGGACATCGTCGTGCGGGTCCTCGGCTCCCCCGGCGTCGCCGACCCGGACAAACGCTGCTTCCGGCACGCGCCGAACCTGCCCGGCTGGGGCAAGGCGGGCCTGCTCGACGAACTCGAAGGCGTCCTCGGCCCGGACCTCATGGTCGAGAACGACGCGAACCTCACCGCCGTCGGCGAATGGGAACGCGGTGCCGCGCGCGGCGCGTCCGTGTTCGGCTGCATCACCATCGGCACCGGCGTCGGGATGGGCGTGATGGTCAACGGCCAGGTCTTCCGCGGCGCGACGGGTGCGGCGGGCGAGATCGGCTACCTGCCCTACGGCCAGTCGCACGCGGCGAGTGAGGGCGAGGACGCCCCGCCGGTCCGCGGCCACCTCGAAGAGGCGACGGCGGCACAGTCCGTCGTGCGCGGCGCGCGTGAACTCGGTCTCGGTACGGCGAAATCGGCCCGCGAGGTCTTCCGTCTCGCCCGCGACGGCGACGAGCTCGCCTTGCGTGCCGTCGAGGCGGAGGCCGACAGGCTCGCGTACACCGTGGCGTCGGTGGCGGCGGTGATCGACCCCGAACTGATCGTGCTCGGCGGCGGCATCGGTACCGCGGCCGATCTGCTGCTCGACCCGATCGACCGCGCCCTGCGCTCGTTCACCCCCCTGGTCCCCTCGGTCGTCCAGGGCGAACTGGGCGACGACGGCGTGCTGACCGGTGCGATCAGCGTCGGGTTGCGCGCCGCCGAGGGTCTGGTCTTCGAACGCAAGGTGGGCGCGGCCTGAGGCATTACCTCCGCGGTAATCGACAGCGGGTGCACGCTGTTCCTATGACTACAGCCAAGAAAATCGTCCTCGACTGCTTCGAGAACATGTTCGTGCACAAGGACTTCGTCGCCGCGAGCGCGAACGTGCATCCGGATTTCGTCACCCACAGCCCGGGTTTCCCCTCCGGCCGTGACGCTTTCGTCGAAGCCATGCGGAATTCACCGATGGCGGACGCGGACGTCGCGGTGAAACGCGTGATCGCCGACGACGAGCACGTCGTCGTCCACCTGCACGTCGTCCGGCCGGGTGAGGAAGCCGGGGCCGCCGTCGTCGACATCGTCCGCGTGGCGGACGGGCTCATCGTGGAGCACTGGGACGTCAAGCAGCCGGTACCGCCCGGCGCGGAAATGTTCTAGGGCTTGATGATCAGGCAGGTGCTCGACGCCGTCGCGAGCACCTTGCCCTGCCCGTCGCGGATGTCGCCCTCGGCGAACGCGACGCGCGAACCGGCCTTCACGATCCAGCCGTGCGCGCGGATCTCCCCCACCGAACCGGAAATCGCGCGCAGGTAGTTCACCTTCAGCTCCACCGAGGTGTAGCCGACACCGGCGGGCAGGGTCGAATGCACCGCGCACGCGACCGCCGAGTCCAGCAGGGTCGCCGCGACGCCGCCGTGCACGGTGCCGATCGGGTTGTAGAGCGACTCGTCCGGCGTCGCGGCGATCACGACGTCACCCTCGGCCACGCTCACCCAGCGCATGCCGAAATGCGCCGAGATCGGCGCGGGCGGGATCCGGCCCTCGGCGATGCCGGTCAGGTATTCGAGCCCGGAAAGCTCCCGGCCGAGCCGGGCGGTGGGCAGCGGATCCTGCCAGGTCACGGTCTTCTGCCTGGTCTGTCCGGTGACGTCGATGGTCATGGCTGCCTCCTAAGACGATCGTCCTAGGTTTTCCTAAGACGGTCGTCCTAGTCAAGGACTATGCTGGACACGTGTCCGACACCACCACCCGCGAGCGGATGATCTCGACCGCGATGACGCTCTTCCGCCGTGAGGGCTACCAGGCGACTTCGTGGCGGCGGCTGGTCGAAGAGGCCGGCACGCCCTGGGGGTCGGCGTACCACCACTTCCCCGGCGGCAAGGAGCAACTCGCGGTCGCCGCGATCGAACTCGGCACCGCCGTCGTGACGAAGACGGTCCGCCGTGCCTTCGAGCGCAACGAGACGGTCGAAGACGCCGTGGCCTGGTGGTATCGCAAGGCGGGTGAGGCGCTGGCCGCCGACGACTACCGCGGTGGCTGCCCGCTCGCCACGATCACGCTGGAGATGGCGCACGCCTCCCCCGCGATCACCAAGGCGTGCCAGGACGCGTTCGCCGCCTGGCACAAGCTGCTCGTCGAACTGCTCGGCGACGTCGAAGATCCCGAAGACGTCGCGACGGCCATCATGAACAACCTCGAAGGCGCCCTGCTGGTCAGCCGGGTCCACCGATCGCCGGAACCGCTGGAGCGGGCCGCGCGGCACGTCGCGCTCGTGGTCCGCGCCGCCTGACGAAGCCGAGCGCCCACCGGCGAGCGCGGGTAGCGTTGCCAGGCATGATCGGTCTGCCCGACACCATCACGGCCTGTCTCTTCGACCTCGACGGCGTGCTGACCGGAACCGCGGCCCAGCATCGCGCGGCGTGGAAGCGCACGTTCGACGAGTTCCTGCGCGCCCGCGACGGCGACGCGTTCTCGCCGTTCACCGACACCGACTACGCGGCCTACGTCGACGGAAGGCCCAGGGCCGACGGCGTCCGCACCTTCCTCACCTCGCGCGGGATCGAGCTGCCCGAAGGCAACCCCGACGACGACATCGACGCCGCCACCGTCAATGGGGTCGGGAACCGGAAGAACCAGCTGGTGCTGAAGATCATCGAGGAGGAGGGCGTGACGCCGTACCCGGGTTCCGTCCGGTACCTGGAAGCGGCGAAGGCGGCGGGCCTGCGTATCGGCGTCGTCACTTCGTCGGCCAACGGCGCCAAGGTGCTCGACGCCGCCGACCTGACCAAGTTCGTCGAAGCGCGGATCGACGGGATCGTGATCGCCGAGAAGAACCTGCGCGGCAAACCGGCGCCCGACTCCTTCCTCGCCGGCGCCGAGGCGTTCGAGGTCGCACCGGCGAACGCGGCCGTCTTCGAGGACGCGCTCGCGGGCGTGCAGGCGGGCAAGGACGGCGGTTTCGGTTACGTGGTCGGGGTGAACCGCGCGCACCAGGCGGGCGAACTGCTCGCGCACGGCGCCGACGTCGTGGTGGACGACCTCGCCGAACTCCTGGAGGACCGCAAGTGAGCGAAGCGCTTTTCCGCGGCTACGAGGTCGCGCCCTGGGAGCTGCGCTGGCACGGGATGGACGTCGACGCGTTGCAGCGCACCGAATCGGCGTTCGCGGTGTCCAACGGGCACATCGGCCTGCGCGGGACGCTGGAGGAGGCGGAGCCGCGCGGCCTGCCGGGCACCTACCTCAACGGTTTCTACGAGCAGCACGACCTTCCGTACGCGGAAACCGGTTACGGCTACCCCGAAGAAGGCCAGACCGTCGTCAACGTGACCGACGGCAAGATCCTCCGGCTGCTGGTCGAGGACGAACCGCTCGACATGCGATACGGCCAGGCCACCGAACACGACCGCGTGCTCGACTTCCGGAAGGGCACCCTCGCGCGCGACACCGTCTGGTCCTCGCCGACCGGGCGCCGCGTCCGGGTGAAGACCGAGCGCTTGGTCTCGTTCACCCAGCGCGCCGTCGCCGCGATCCGGTACGAGGTCGAACCGCTCGACGACGATCTCCAGCTGGTGGTGCAGTCGGATCTGCTGGCGAACGAACCCATCGAGTCCGACACGCGCGATCCACGGGTCGCGGCGGCACTCGAATCGCCGCTGGTCGGCGAATATCACCACGCGGAGGCGTATCACGCGGTGCTGGTGCACCAGACCCGGCGATCCGGGTTGCGGATGGCCGCCGCGATGGACCACAAGATCGACGTCTCCGACGGCGTGCGCACGCATATCGAGGCCGAGGACGATCTCGCGCGGCTCACCATCGCCGTCGACGTGCCCAAGGGCGGACGGCTGCGGATCACCAAGTTCCTCGCCTACGGCTGGTCCGCGCAGCGTTCGGTGCCCGCGGTGCGCGCGCAGGTCGAGGCCGCGCTGGCCGGGGCCCGGCAGACCGGCTGGAAGGGACTGCTCGCCGAGCAGAAGGAGTTCCTCGACGATTTCTGGGAGACCTCGGACATCGAGATCGACGGCGACCCGGAACTGCAGCAGGCCGTGCGGTTCGCGCTCTTCCATCTCCTGCAGGCCGGGGCCCGCGGTGAGACGAGGGCGTTGGCGGGCAAGGGTTTGACCGGCCCCGGCTACGACGGCCACGCGTTCTGGGACACCGAGACCTTCGTTCTGCCCGTGCTCACCTACAGCATCCCGGACGCCGCCCGCGACGCCCTGCGCTGGCGTCACTCCACTTTGGACAAAGCGCGGGAAAGGGCGACACAGCTGGGTCTACGCGGTGCTGCGTTCCCCTGGCGGTCCATCAACGGCGCCGAGTGTTCGGCGTACTGGCCGGCGGGCACGGCGGCGTTCCACGTCAGCGCGGACATCTCCGACGCCGTCGTGCGGTATCTCAACGCCACCGGCGACGAGGAGTTCATGCGGACCTGCGGCGCCGAACTGCTCCTGGAAACCGCGCGGTTGTGGTTGTCGCTGGGGCATTTCGACCGGCGGGGCCGGTTCCGGATCGACGGGGTCACCGGGCCGGACGAGTACTCCGCGGTGGCGGACAACAACGTCTACACGAATCTCATGGCCCGCCGGAATCTTTTCTACGCCGCCGAAATCGTCGGCCAACACGACGACATCGCCCGGCGGTTCGACGTCGGCGAGGACGAGGTCGCGTTGTGGCGCAAGGCGGCCGACGCGATGCTGGTGCCCTACGACGAAGACCTCGGCGTCCATCCGCAGTCCGAAGGGTTCCTGGAGCACGACGAGTGGGATTTCGCGGCGACGGACCTGGATTTCTACCCGCTGCTGCTGAACTTCCCGTACTTCGACCTGTACCGCAAGCAGGTGGTCAAACAGGCCGACCTGGTGCTCGCGCTGCATCTGTGCGGGGATTCCTTCACCCCTGAACAGAAAGCGCGCGACTTCGCCTACTACGAGGCGATCACCGTGCGGGATTCCTCGCTGTCCGCGGGAACGCAGGCCGTGGTGGCGGCCGAGGTCGGGCATCTCGAACTGGCCTACGACTACCTCGCCGAGGCGGCGCTCACCGACCTGCACGACGTGCACAACAACGTCCGCAACGGACTGCATCTGGCCTCGCTGGCCGGCGCGTGGCAGGGCACCGTCGCCGGATTCGGCGGGCTGCGCGACCACGGCGGGCGGCTGACCTTCGCGCCGCGGCTGCCGCCCCAACTGCGGCGGATCGCGTTCCGGCTGACCTTCCGCGGCACCCGGTTCCAGGTCGAGATCGACGGCGAGAACGCGACGTACCACGTGATCACCGGGGAACCGCTGGAACTGGCGCACCACGGCGAGACCTTCACGGTGACCGCCGAGCCGGTTCGGCTGCCGATCCCGGCGATCGATCCGGGTCCGGCACCGACGCAGCCCGCGGGCCGCGCTCCGGCGAGGCGGCGGCCGAAGGACGCGTGACCCGCGAAATGTCATGAAAGGGCCGTTCAGGACGAAAAATGTCCTGAACGGCCCTTTCATGACACTCGCAAGCTCAGTCCGGCGGTTCGATCGGCGCCTCGCCGCCACCCGGCACGTCGTCGACCTCCTTGGTGCCGTGCGGCCCGATGTCCCGGTTCGGCGCGCTCGGCACGTCGGTCTTCGGCTGGATCCCGCGGATGTCGTCGAGGTCTTCTTCGTCGTCCTGCCCGAAGCTCTTCTTGCTTTCCCTCATGTGTCCGGGGTACCCGCTCGCGGCCGGATGCGCCAGTCCTCAGGCGGCTTTCGCCGGTTTGCCGTCCAGCGTGACCAGCCCGTCGAGCATGCCGAGCAGCAGTCCGTCCCTGGTGGACCACGGGCAGATGGCGACCTGACCACCCGAAAGCGTCAGCAACGCCTCGGCGACGATCGCGCCCGCGAGCGCCTGATGGGACCGCTGGCGCGAAATACCCGGCAGTTCGGCGCGGCGTTTCGCGGGCAGCTTCGCCAGCCGCGGGATCCACGCGCGGAGGTCGTCGAGGTGCAGTTCCCTGGAGCGGGACGGCCGGTCGCCGGCGAGCCGGGCGAGTTGCCGCAGCACCTTGGAGCAGCCGACGGCGTGATGGTCGCGGATCTGCGGCAGGACGTCCCGCATCGCGTCGCTGACCTCGTCGAGCACGTGTTCGCGCATCGCTCGCACGACCTTGGGCGACGGGCATTCGGTGCTGAACCAGTCCCGGGTCAGCGAGCGCGCGCCGAGCGGCAAGGAGTGCGCGAACCCGGCTTCCTCGGCGTCCCCCGCGGCGAGTTCGACGGTCCCGCCGCCGATGTCGAGTACGAGCAGCCGTCCGGCGGAAGCGCCGTACCAGCGGCGCGCGCCGACGTAAGCCAATTCCGCCTCGCGGCGGCCGGTGAGGAAGCGGAGTTTGACCCCGGTCGCCTTCGCGACTTCGCAGACGACCTGCTTCACGTTGGTCGCGTCGCGGATCGACGACGTGGCGAGCGGGTACACGTCCTCGACGCCGTGCTTGGCGGCCATGGTCATCCCCGCCTCGACCGCGGAGGAGACCGCGTCGATGCCGCGCCGGGTCAGGTTCCCGTCATCGTCGAGTTCCCGGTCCAGCCGCAGCCGCGTCTGGTGGCTCAGCACGGGGTCGAGCGGCGAACCACCCTTGGCCAGGACAACCAGCCGTGCACTGAACGACCCGACGTCCAGGACCGCGGCGGACGGCTCGCCGATCTGCTTGCGCACGCGAGGCACCTCACCTTCGTCGCGAACGGATTCCCCCGAGGTCTCGCTTTCACTCCTGATAATGGCGGATTTCCCCGCCGTTCAGGCGTGATTCACGTTCTCTTTCCACCGGGAGGCCGTTTTTTGACCACGAAGGGGGTACACCGGCGCAGGTCAAGTATACCGTATCGATACAGGTGAGAGGTTCGCCTCCCCTGCGCGCCTAATCGATGAGTTCGCGCAGCTTCGAAACCTGCGCCACGCGGGCCTCACGGCCGGGCAGCAGCGGGTTGACCACCAGCGTGGTCGCACCGGCCTCGCGGAAGGCCGCCAGCCGCTCCTTGACGTAACCCTCGGGACCGATCAGCGAAATCGCCCTGATCAGTTCCTTCGGCACCGCCGCGGCGGCTTCTTCCTTCTTTCCGTCCAGATAAAGGTCCTGGATGAGCTTCGCCTCGGCCTCGTAGCCGTACCGCTGGGCGAGACTGTTGTAGAAGTTCTTGCCGCGCGCGCCCATGCCGCCGATGTAGAGCGCCAGCATGCCGCGAAGGTGGTCCAGCATCCCTTCGACGTCGTCACCGATCGCCAGCGCCGTGCCGACGAAGGTGTCCAGCTCGCCCAGCGACGGGTCGCGCTTCGCCTTGCCCTCGGCCAGCGACGCGCCCCAGACGTCGGCGGCCTTCTCGGGGTGGAAGAAGATCGGCTCCCAGCCTTCGGCGAGTTCGGCGGTGAGCGCGACGTTCTTCGGGCCGATGGACGCCAGCAGGATCGGGATCCGCTCGCGCACCGGGTGGTTGATCAGCTTCAGCGGCTTGCCGAGCCCCGTGCCCTGCTCGGGTGGCAGCGGGATCGAGTAGTGCGTACCGGAGTGCACCACCTTCTCCCGCCGCCACACCTGACGGCAGATGTCGATGATCTCGCGCGTGCGCCCGAGCGGCGCGTCGTACTTCACGCCGTGGAAACCCTCGATGACCTGCGGACCCGAGGCGCCGATGCCGAGCGTGAACCGGCCGTCTGACACGAAGTCGAGCCCGGCGGCGGTCATCGCGGTCAGCGTCGGCGTCCGCGTGTAGATCTGGAAGATGCCCGACGCGATCTGGACCCGATCGGTCTTCGCCGCGACGTAGCCGAGCTGGCTGACCGCGTCGAACGAATAGGCCTCGGGGACGAAGACGATGTCCAGTCCGGCCTTCTCCAGTTCGACGATGTCGGCCACGCTCTCGGCGAACCCGCCGGCGTAGCTGATCGCGGTCCCGATCCTCATCCGCATCTCCTCATCGAGTTACTGAGCGCTCGCTTAGCGACAGTATGCGCCGGGAGCACGCACTTCGCCTGTGTTCCGGCTCACTGCGCGGCCACCCACTCCTTCACCACGTCGTCCAGGACCCGCAGCGGCAGGATGCCGTTGCCCAGCACGACCTCGTGGAAGCCCTTGATGTCGAACCGGTCGCCGAGGGCGGCCTCGGCCTCGGCGCGGATCCGCTCGATCTCCAGCCGTCCCACCATGTACGACAGCGCCTGCCCCGGAACGGCGGCGTAGCGGTCGATCTCGGCCTCGATCTCCACCCTGGCCATCGGCGTGTTCTCGGCCAGGTAGTCGACGGCCTGCTGACGGCTCCAGCCGAGCGCGTGCATCCCGGTGTCGACCACCAGCCGTCCGGCGCGCATCGAATCCTGGGTGAGCATGCCGAACCTGGTCAGGTCACTGGAGTACAGGCCCATCTCGTCGGCGAGGCGCTCGGAGTAGAGACCCCAGCCTTCGACGTAGGCGTTGACGTCGGCGTGCCCGCGCAGCATCGGCAGGCCCTTGAGCTTGTGCGCGATGCAGATCTGGAAGTGGTGCCCCGGAACGGCTTCGTGGAAGGCGATCGCCTCGCTCGTGTGCTTCGGGCGCTGCTCGGCCTCGTAGGTGTTCGCGTAGTAGGTGCCCGGCCGCGTACCGTCGAGCGACGCCTCGATGTAGTACGCCAGCGTGCCGCCGGGTGCCTCCGCGGGCGGGACCGGCTCGACCTCGCACCGTTCCTCGGGAACGGTCGAGAACCACTCCGGCGCGACGGCTTCGGCACGCAGGATGGCGTCACGCGCGGCGGTGAGCAGTTCGTCGCCGTCTCGCCAGCGCAGCGCCGGGTCGGTACGCAGGCGCTCGAAGATCTCGTCGAGATCCTTGGTACCGAAGATCTTCTCGCCCAGCTCGCGATACTGGTCGGCCAGTTTCGCGATCATGTCCAGACCGGTGTCGTGCAGATCCTGCGCCGTACGCTCGGTGGACGTGTGCGCCCGGATCAGCGCGGCGTACTTCTCCTGCCCGCCGGGAAGCGCGCAGAGACCCGGCTCCTTTTCGGACTTCGCCACGGGACGCAGTTCGGTGGCGAGGAAGTCGCGATACCGGGTGTAGGCGGGCCGGACGACTTCGGCCAGCAGCCGGTCCCGTTCGGTCTCGTAGCCCTCCACGGAAACGGACGCGGTGAGCGCCAGCGGATCGCCCGCCTCGTCGCCGAGATAGCGCTCCACGTAAGCGATCCCGCCTTCGACGAGGAAGTCGGGCGGGACCAGCCCGTCGGCCGCGGCCGCGCGCTGGCGCACGATCAGGGCGTCCAGGTAGGCGCCGAGACCTTCCAGCCGCTTCAGGTAACCGCGGACCTTCTCCTCGTCGGTCAGCGACAGCACCGCGAGTTCGTTGAGCAGGAACAGCGCGGGCGAGGCCAGCCCGTCGCTGACCGAGAACTCCGCGGCGCGCGAATCGATGACGTCGACCATCGCCTTCGCCTGCTGGATCACGACCTCGCGGGTGACCGCCTCGGCCGGGGAAAGCCCTTCGGTGGCAAGGGCTTCGGCCCGCTCGGCGATGGCGACCGCCGACGCGCGCTGAGCGGCCGCGGCCTCCGCGCTCGGGTCCGGCAGAGCGCCTTCGTCGCCGGGGAGGCCGAGCAGGGAGCGCCACAGCGGAAGCTCCTCGAACTTGAGCTCCATCAGCTCCTCGGCGAGGCCGTTCGGCGTGTCACCGTGGCCCTTCACCCAGTCGCGGACCACGCCGTCCAGCACCGAAAGCGGCAGCGAACCGCCGCCGAGCACGACGTCGTGGAACGCCTTGATGTCGAAGCGGCTGCCCAGCGTCAGCTCGGCCGCGGCGCGGATGCGCTGGATCTCCAGCCGTCCCACCATGTACGACAGCGCCTGGCCGGGGAAGGCGATGTACCGGTCCACTTCGGACTCGATCTCCACGAGCGCCATCGGCGTGTTCTCGGTGAGGAAGTCGATGGCCTGGCGGCGGCTCCAGCCCAGCGCGTGCAGCCCGGTGTCGACGACCAGCCGTCCGGCGCGCATCGAATCCATGGTCAGCATGCCGAGCTTCGCGACGTCGTCGGAGTACAGGCCCATCTCGTCGGCGAGGCGCTCGGTGTACAGGCCCCAGCCCTCGGCGTACGCGGTGAAGTCGCCGATACGGCGCAGCAACGGGAGCTCGGTGAGGCCCTGCGCGAGGCTCAGCTGGAAGTGGTGGCCGGGGATGGCCTCGTGGAAGGCCGTCGCCTCGGCCGCGTGCCGGAACCGCTCCTCCGCCTTGTGGGTGTTGGCGAAGTAGATGCCGGGGCGGGAGCCGTCGACCGCGGGCCACATGTAGTACGCGGCGGGCGCGCCGGGCGCGGATTCGGCGGGGACCGCCTCGACCGTCCACGGCTGCGGCGGGATCCGGCCGAACCAGTTCGGCGCCTCGGCCTCGGCCCTGGTGATGGCCGCGCGGGCCGAGTCGAGCATCTCGTCGGCACTGGACCAGCGCAGGTCCGGGTCGGTGCGGAGCTTGCTGAAGATCTCCTGGAGGTCGCTGGTGCCGAACACCCGGGAGCCGTACTCGCGGTACTCGCCGGCGAGGCCCGCGATCACGTCGAGACCGGTCTGGTGCAGCTCACGCGGGGTGCGGACGGTCGTGGTGTGCATCTCGGCGAGCAGTGCGTAGAGGCGCTCGCCGTCGGGCAGCCAGCAGACGCCGGGCTTGTCCTCGGGACGGCCGTGCGGCGCGATCTCCTTCGCCAGCACCTCCCGGTACTCGGCGATCGCGGGACGGACGGTGTCGCGCAGCAGGTCGGCGCGGCGGGTCTCGAAGTCCTCGTTCGGCGCGGGCTGGCGCAGCAGCGGGTCGGCCGAGGGCTCGGCGAGGTGGCGGTCGAGGTACGCGACGGCGGCGTCGACCAGGTAGGCGACCGGGACCAGGCCGCGGGCGACGCCGTCCCGGTGCCGCTGCGCGGCCTGCCGCAGGTACTCCGGGATCGCGGCGATCCGCCCGAGATGGGCCTCCGCCTGCGCGTCCGTGCCGACCGACATCATCGGCAGCACGGTGAGCACCTCGGCGGCGGGCGAGATGAACAGGTCACTGATGGTGAACTCGACGAACCGCGAGTCCAGCAGGGCGATCCTCGCCCGCGCCATCGCGATCAGGACGTCACGGGTGGTCTTCTCCTCCGCGCTCAAACCGTCGGTGGCGAGTGCCTCGGCCCGCTCGGCGAGCCCGGCCAGCCGCGCGCGGAAAGCGTCCCCCGCGGCCTCGCTGAGATCGGTGAGCCCGGTCGATTCCGGACGGAAGCCCTGCAAAGCGGGCATGACCGGCTCGGCGTCGAAGAGGGCTTCGACGAACTCGTCGGCGAGGGCGGAGACTTCGCTCATGTTTTCTTTCCCCAGTGGTCGATGGAGGCGGTGTCCCCGACCCTAATGGAGAGCGAGTACTACCGAAGCCGGGATTTGCGGCCTCTCCCCGCGGCGCCGGAGGCGAGACGGTAGCGTTCCCCGACGTGGCCGTGACCGATCCCGTGGACATCCGCCTGCTCGCCGCCCTCGCGGACCTGGGCAAGGCGGCCGTACACGAACTCGCGGCGAAGGTCGGGATGGATCCGCGCGAGGTCGCGTACCGCCTGGTCGCCCTCTCGGGCAGCGGGTTGCCCCTGCTCGTGGGCGTGGAGAGCGACCCGAACGGGCTACGCTCCGCCATCGCCGGCTCGCCGCCCTCCTGGGCCCAACAGCCCCCTCAACAACCCCAGCGTCCACCGGGGCACTCCGGACCGCACAACATCCAGGGGACTCCCTCGGGGCCGTACAACGTCCAGGGGACGCCTTCGGGCGCGTACAACGTGCACGGCACCCCCTCGGGCCGCTACCCCGGCCCGCCGTCGGCTCCGGTGCGCCAGCCGATGGCGCCGCCGCAGCCCCCGCCGCGTCCGCCCGCGCCACCGCAGCAGCAGTTCGCCCCGCCGCCGGTGGCGCCCGTCGACCCGGTGATGAGCACCTGGGGTGTCCCCCAGACCGCGTCCTGGGCGCGCGGCGACGAGCAGCAGGTCACCCCGCAGGCCGCCCCGGAGGGCAAGAAGGGCCGGACCGGCGACGTGATGGAGACCCAGGGCCTGGAGGGCGAGCAGCTCACCGTCCAGCTGCTCGAGGTCCAGGACCCGGCGGACTACCTGTTCAGCGCGGCGGGCTACTCGCTGGAGGCCGGGGAACGGTCGGTCGTGGTGCACACCGAGATCACCAACCGCGGGAACATCCCGTTCGTGTCGCTTCCGGACAACTACCTCGAACTGCTCACCGCGGACGGCAAGCCGATCGCGAAGGCGCCGGTCTCCCTGACGTCGCGGCCGCCGCACAAGATCGGCGTCCGGCCCGGCGAGACGCTCGGCGGGCACACCGTCTACGTGCTGCCGGACGCCACCCGCGTGGTCGCCGTGCGCTGGTCACCGCGGCCGGAGCCCGACGAGCGCACGCTGACCTGGTCGATCGAGGACTAGCGCGCCCCTGTTTCCGCATTCAGAGGACTAAATGCGGCTCTTCAGGACGCGACAAGGCAAGGTAGTGAAGGCCTCCTTCCCTACCCTCAGGGTGGTGAAGGAGGCCTTCACGGACGCCGATCGCCTCAACAGTCACGGAAGCCCCACGCGCCACAACGGTTGCGCGTGAAGGCCCCCTTCACGCGGCTGAGCCGAGGAAACTCGCCCTTCGCGGCTGCCCAGATGTCATGAAAGGGCCGTTCAGGACACATTTCGTCCTGAACGGCCCTTTCATGACATACAGCACCGATTCTGTCTCCCCACAAGTACGTGAAGGACCCCTTCACTGCGCTAGACGCAATGAAGGGGTCCTTCACGTACCTCTCAAGCCCGCATTCAGAGGACTAAATGCGGGAAGGGGGCTAGTTCTCGGCCTGCAGGATCCGCAGCGCGTTCGCCAGGTCGTCCGGGTACTCCGACTCGAACTCGACCCAGCGCCCGTCGGCCGGATGCGCGAAGGCGAGCGTCTTCGCGTGCAGCCACTGCCGCGAAAGCCCGAGCTTGCGCGCCAGCACGGGGTCGGCGCCGTAGGTCAGGTCGCCGACACACGGGTGCTTGAGCGCCGAGAAGTGCACGCGGATCTGGTGCGTGCGGCCGGTCTCCAGCTTGATCTGCGCCAGCGACGCGGCACGGAAGGCCTCGACGACCTCGTAATGCGTGACGCTGGGCCGCCCGCCCTGGACGACGGCGAACTTGTAGTCGTGCCGGGGGTGCCGGTCGATCGGCGCGTCGATGGTGCCGCGCGTCGGGTCCGGGTGGCCCTGGACGATGGCGTGGTAGCCCTTGTCGACGGTGCGCTCCTTGAACGCCCGCTTCAGCACGGTGTACGCGTGCTCGCTCTTCGCCACGACCATCACGCCGGTGGTGCCGGCGTCCAGCCGGTGCACGACGCCCTGGCGTTCGGCCGCGCCGGAGGTCGCGATCCGCAGCCCGGCGGCGGCGAGCCCGCCGACGACGGTCGGCCCGGTCCAGCCGGGGCTCGGGTGCACGGCGACGCCGACCGGCTTCGAGATCACCACGATGTCGTCATCGTCGTGCAGGATCTTCATACCCTCGACGGGTTCCGCGACGACCTCGATGGCCGAAGCCGGGTCGGGCAGCGTCACTTCGAGCAGTCCGCCGGCGCTCAGCCGGTCCGACTTCCCGGCGGGCTTGCCGTCGAGGTAGATCTCGCCGGATTCGGCCAGTTCCGCCACGACGGTGCGGGAAAGTCCCAGCAGCTTCGCCAGCCCCGCGTCGACGCGCATTCCGTCGAGCCCGTCGGGGACGGGCAGCATGCGCGCGCTCATTCGGTCGCCGCCTTCTTCTTGTCCTTTGTGGATGTTCCGTCGTAGTCCTTGCCCAGCAAGGAAAGGATCACGATGAGCACGCCGCCGACGCAGATCGCGGAGTCGGCGACGTTGAAGATCGCCCAGCCCTGCCCGTTCGGCGCGAAGGCGGAGATCATGTCGACCACGTGCCCCTGCAGCGGGCCGGGGGCGCGGAAGATCCGGTCGGTCAGGTTGCCGAGCGCGCCGGCCAGCACCAGGCCGAGGCCGATCGCCCAGCCGACCGACCGCAGCCGCCGCGACAGCCAGACGATGGCGATCACGACGGCGATCGCGACCAGCGCGAGCACCCAGGTCAGCCCGGTCGCCATCGAGAAGGCGGCACCGGGGTTGCGCACCAGCTGGAAGTACACGAGCCCGCCGAGGAACTCGACCGGCTGCTTGCCCTCCAGCGTGGACACGGCGATCTGCTTGGTGAGGAGGTCGATCCCCCACAGCACCGCGGCGACGACGAACACCACGGCGACGCGCTTCTTGGGCAGCGGCGGCGATGGCGGCGCGGTTTCGGGCTCTGTACTCACTCCCCCATTGTCCACTGAGCGTGTTCAGGCCTCCTCGGCGGCCGTCTTCGGCCTGCTCAGCAGGGCCGCGAACGCCCCGGCGAGCGCCACCAGCGACGACAGCACCAGCGCGAGCTGTCCGTGCGCGGGCACGACCGCGCAGAGCACGAAGGCCGCGGCGACGACCAGCACCAGCACGCTGCGTTCCAGCCAGGCCAGCAGCACCAGGCCGATCGTCAGCAGGATCGCGCTCCGGGTGTCGCCGTCGAGGTCGAATTCCCAGTAACCGACCAGGTCGGCCAGCGCGATGGCGACCAGACCGCCGAGCGCGATCGCGGCGACCTTCCATTACCGCATGGTCTTCGTCCGAAGGGCATAGAACAACACCGTGCCGAGGTAGACCGCGAACACGGCGAACAGCCAGTTGTCCATCCTGCCGATGGCGCCGGCCGAAACCGCGGTCAGGGGCGTCCCCGCGCTCTGGACGGGGCCGAACATGCCGCCGTCCCCGTGAGGCACGTAGGCGAACCACCCTTCGGACCGGTGCGAGCCGACGGACAGGGCCACCACGGCCAGCTGGGCGAATCCCAGCAATGCCAGCGGAAACCAGTAACGCGGTCGCTCGTTCCCCATGCGGGGTGAGGGTAGTGGCTCAGGCGCAGAACGGGGGCAGTTCGCGCGGATCGTTTTCCGGCACCCAGCGGCCTTCCGGCTTCTCGTACTGCCAGCGCGCGCCGCGGGCGACGATCTGGCGCAGCGCCAGGACGATCCGGTCCACGTGTTCGGTGGTGCTGCCGAGGCCGAGGCTCACGCGCACGGCCTGCTGGCCCGTCGAACCGGCGACGGCGATCAGCCGTTTGGTCGCCACGTGCGCGCAGAACGCGCCGTCCCGCACGCCGATGCCGTACTCCGCGGACAGGACCGCGGCGAGCCAGCCGGGTTCGAACCCGTCGACGACGAAGCTGAGCGTGCCGACGCGGTCGACCGGAGCGTCGAACAGCCGCAATTCGGCGAAGCCGGGAATGGCGGCGAGACCACGACGCAGCCGCGCCAGCAGTTCCTCTTCGTGGGCGACGATGCCGTCCCAGTTCGCGGCCAGCGTCTCGCAGGCGACACCGAGCGCGTAGACGCCGACAGTGTTGGGAGAACCGGCTTCGTGCCGCTCAGGTCCGGAATTCCAGACCACGGAGTCATGGCTGACGAGCTTCGTCGCGCCGCCGCCGGCGAGGTACGGCTGGGCCGCGCGCAGCCAGTCCGCGCGGCCGATCAGCGCGCCGGCGCCGAAAGGTGCGTACAGCTTGTGGCCCGACAACGCGACGTAGTCGACGTCCAGTTCGCGCACCGAGATCTTCCGGTGCGGCGCGAGCTGCGCCGCGTCGAGTGCGATCCGGGCGCCGTGCCGCCGCGCGACGGCCGCGATCTCCTTGACCGGCAACAGTTCGCCGGTCACGTTGGACGCGCCGGTGAGCACGACCAGCCGCGGCCCCTGCGGGCAGTCCGCGAGCGCTTCGTCCACAGCGGACACCGCGGCGAGCCGGGTGCGCGGCGTCTCGACCCGGCGGACGTTCGGCCCCTTCCACGGCAGCAGCGCGGCGTGGTGCTCGGTGTCGAACACGACGACCGACGTGTGCTTCGGCAGGCTGCGGGCGAGAAGGTTGAAGGAATCGGTGGTGTTGCGGGTGAACACGACGGTGTCGGTCGATCGCGCGTCGACGAAGTTCCGCAGGATTCCGCGCGTCCGCTCGTAGAGCTTGGTGGAGACCTGCGAGGCGAACCCGGCCCCGCGGTGCACGCTGGCGTACCAGGGCAGGAACTCGTCGACCGCGGCCCGCACCTTGTCCAGACAGGGTGCGCTCGCCGCGTGGTCGAGGTTGGCGTAACCGATGTCGCCGCCGGTGACCAGCGGAACCCGCAGACCGGCACCCGCGACCGTCGGGATTTCGTGCGTGGCAACGGTTTCAGCAGGGGTGCTGGTGCGTTCGAGAGCGAGAGTCATCGTCATCCTCCGGGCCAGGGGACCCGACGAGGATCCCGCGCTTGCCCGTCGCACCACGCGACGAGCCAGGTCCTCACCCGGGGCACCCCACCGCGGTAGGAGGGTTGCCGGTCAGCTAGCCGGGGCTTGACGCTGACACTCGTGACCTACGGACGAAGTTAGCGGATGGGCGGGCGATCGAGCCAGCCCTCGTCCGCATCTTGAGACGCCGCTCACGTGTCCCGCGAGCGGGAAACACCGCTGCCCGGCGCCGCGCCGCGCCGGGCAACGGCAGGTCAGACCCGGAATCGGCCGGGCAGTCCGATGGTCGCGCGGGAGGAGAGCTCGGTCGCGGTACCCGAGTACTGATCGGTCCCCGCGGTGAACCGCCAGCCGCCGAAGGTCTTGCCGTCGACCGCCTCGCCGTAGGCCTCGGCGACCGTGGTCGAGACCTCGTCGTAGGACTTGCCGTTCCAGTTGCCGGCGCCGACCCCGAAGTCGCGCGAGTCGCCGCCCTGCGCGGCGGCCGTGGGCAGGGTCCACAAGGTGAAGTGCACGTGGGCGCCGGTGCTGCTGCCACCGCAGGGCAGCGCGTTGCCGGTCCGGCCGAGGGCGTCGCCGGGGACGACCTGCTGGCCGTCGGTGACCGAAATGTTCTCCATGTGGTAGTACCCGGTGCGCCAGCCGCCGTCGTGGTCGACGGTCACCCAGTCGCCGCCGGAGCAGTGCTGGATCCGGACAGTGCCCGCCAGCGGGGCGCGAACGGTGCTGTCGCCGGGGCTGAAGTCGATGGCGTTCTTCACGCCGGAGTTCCCGTTGTCCGAGTGGATCCCCGCCGAGTAGACCGATTGGCCCGTCTCGAAGGGCAGCCCGAACGCGGGAAAGGCACCGGCCGCCGTGGCCGTCGGAGCGGAGAGAGCCACTCCGACGAGTGCCACCGCGGCCCCCAGACCGGCGAACCGCACAGGAAGTTTCGTCACCTTGCGTACTCCTTACCCCGTGACACTCACCCATTCGATGGAGTCGATTGCCGGGAAAGTAATCCAAAAGGAGTACGAAAGGGAAGAATTTTCTGAGATCAACCGACGAACAGCTGGTGCCGGTTCGTGACCTACTGGCCGGATTCGCCCTTCCACCTGGCCAGACGGCCGGCGCGGTCGACGGCTCGCAGGCGTCGTTCGGCCGTGTCACGGGCTTCAGCGGTGGTCACGACGAGTAACTGGTCGCGTTCCTGAAGCCGCGTGTTCTTGTTCGGCGTGAAGCCCGTGCCGTCGCGGACGAGGAGGCTGATCGTCGCCCCCACCGGCAGCCGCAGTTCGGCCAGGTAGACGCCGTGCATCTTCGAGCCGGTGTTGATCCGGACCTGCAGGAGTTCCGCGCCCATTTCGTCGAGCGGCGCGGAGTCGACGTCGATCTCGTGCGCTTCGGCGTGCTGGGCCAGCCCGAGCGCTCGCGCGAGCGGGGTCAACGTCGCCCCTTGGAGCAGCGTCAGCACGATGACCAGCACGAACACCGCGTCGACCAGCTCCTGTGCGCCGGGCACCCCGGACGACAGCGGGATCAGCGCGAGCACGATCGGGACCGCGCCGCGCAACCCGGCCCAGGACAGGAACACCTGTTCCCGCCAGGGGATCTTGAACGGCAGCGCCGACAGGAGCACCGACAACGGCCGCGCCAGCAGCAACACGACCGCGCCCGCGACCAGGCCCTGGACCAGGCTCTCGAAGATCCTGCCCGGCGAGGCGAACAGACCGAGAAGCACGAACAGGCCGATCTGCGCGAGCCAGCCGAGCCCTTCGGCGAAGGAAAGCGTGTCCGACCGGTGCGGCAGCTTCGAATTCCCCAGCACCAGGGCCGCGACGTAGGTGGCGAGCAAGCCCGACGCGTGAGCGAGCTGCCCGCTGGAGTACGCCACGACGCACACCGCGACGGTGGCCAGCGGGTACAGACCGGTGGCGGGCAGCGCCGCCCGGCGCAGCGCGAACGCCCCGCCCCAGCCGAAGGCCAGGCCGATCACCAACCCGGCGGCGAGTTCGTAGACCACCAGCAGCGGCAGCGACCAGTCGACGGTCGCGCCCTCGGCGAGGACGACGACCGCGATGTAGGCCGGGGCGTCGTTGATCCCGGACTCGATCTCCAGCGCGCCCACGAGCCGTTTCCCGATGCCCGCCGATCTCAGCACGGAGAAGACCGCCGCGGCGTCGGTCGAGGCGAGGACCGCGCCCCACAGCAACGCCATCCGCCAGTCCAGGCCCAGCAGCCAGTGCAAAGCCGCGCCGGTGACCGCGATGCTCACCGCGACGGCCACTGTGGACAGTGCGATTCCGATGCCCAGCGAGGGTTTCACGGCCGTCCACCGGGTGGTGAGGCCACCTTCGGACAGGATCATCACCAGCGCGGCGAGGCCGAGCGACTGGGTGAGCTCGGGGTTGTCGTACTGGATGCCGAACCCGGCTTCGCCGAGCAGGACACCCATCCCCAGGTACAGCAGCAGCGACGGGAGGCCGACGCGGATCGACACCCGGACGGCGATCACGGCGACGAGGAGCACCGCACCGCCGGTGCCGAGGATGAGCGGGAGCTGCTCCATGTCGCCTCCCGTTCCGGTCGCCGTGAGGGCTCCAGAATAGTGAGGCGGTGATCGTCACACGTTCGTGTACCGGTGGAAAAGCGTCCGGATAACCTGTGTTACAGACTGTCCACTACGGACTGCGCAGGGCCACCAGGTCGACACCGAGTTCCGCGAACGGTTCTTCCGCCGCGGGAAGGACTTTCACCGCGCGGTTGCCCTCACGGGACAACCAGCCGGCGCTCACCCCGTGAGACAGTAACGCCGCGGCGACCCGGCCCGCCAAATGATCACGGCGCACTGTCCAATCCAGACAGTCGCGCAGCATCGGACGGCGACCACCGTCGATCTCCACCCCGAGCGTGTCGAGCACCTCGCGCCCGCGCCTGGTCAGCGTCAATCCGCCGGCGTCGTCGATCAGCCCGGTGGCGAGCATCCCGTCGCGCAGCGCGACACCGACCGTCCCGGCGAGGTGGTCGTAGCAGGTCCTGGCGAACTCGAGGCGTTTCACCCGCACGGAAGACCGCAGTCCCTTCACCGGCCGATGTTCGGCGTGCTGGGCCAAATGCTCGATCAGCTCCGCCACCCGGGGGTCGGCTATCCGGACGTAACTGTGCCTCCCCTGCTTGACCCGCACGACGAACCCGGCGTCGGTCAGCTTCGTCACGTGCTCGCTCGCCGTCGACGCGGCCACCTCGGCCGCACCCGCCAGCTCGGTCACCGTCCAGGCGCGCCCGTCGAGCAGCGCGAGGCACATCGACGCGCGGCTCGGATCGGCGAGCACGGCCGCGACCTCGGCCAGTGCGATCGTTTCCATGCCTTCACCGTAGAAGACACACGGTTCGGCGGCGGCCGAAGCGTCAGCCCGCCAGGAACTTCGCCGCCAGCTGGACCGCGGGCCTGGAGTCGTTGGAACCTTCGAGCATGACGGCGAACGCGACGTCGCCGCGGTAGCCGACGAACCAGCCGTTGGCGTCCGCGCCCGAGCCGTACTGCGCCGTGCCGGTCTTGCCGAAGACGGCCCCGCTGCCTTTCAGCGCTTTCGCGGTCCCGGTCGTGCAGACCTCGCGCATCATCGCGCGGACCTGGTTCAGCACCCCGGACGGCGGGGCCTGGTACCCGGCGTTGACCTTGGTCTCCAGCCCCTGCCACAGCTTCGGCACGACCGGTTTCCCCGTCGCGACCGTCGCGGCCATCAGCGCCGCGCCCAGCGGGCTGACCTGCACCCTGCCCTGGCCGATCCCGGCCTCGACCTGCTCGTCACCGCTGCCCGACGGCTCCACCTTCCCGGCCTCCGTCGACAGTCCCGGGATTTCGAAGTCGGCGTTGAGGCCGAGCTGGCTCGCGGCCTTCGCGAGGCCGTCCGCGGGCAACTGCCCGGCGAGCCGTCCGAAGGTCGTGTTGCACGACGCGGCGAACGCCGTCTTCAGCGAGACGGTCCCCAGATCGAACCCGTTGTCGTTCTTGAGCGTGCGGGTCCCGATCTGCTCGCTGCCCGGGCACGCCACCGGGGAGTCGGCGGAGACCCCGCCCTGCTGCAGCGCCGCGGTCGCCGTGGCGATCTTGAAGGCCGAACCCGGCGAGTACAGGCCGTTGAGCGCCTTCGGCTGGTTTCCGGCGGCGCCGTTCTGCGCGACCGCCAGGAGTTCGCCCGAGGTCTTCATCGCGACGATGATCGCCGGTCCCCCGAAGCCGTCGACGGCCTTCTGAGCGGCGTTCTGGGACGCCACGCTCAAGGTCGAAACCAGCGGTTTGTCGGTCTCGGCGGCCTGCCCGAAGAGCGTCTCGACCGGTTTGCCGGAGACGTCGACGCGGGACACGGTGACGGTCGCTCCGGTGCCGCTGCTCTCCCCCGCGGCGACCTTGGACAGCGCTCCCTGCAGGATCGGCGCGACACCCGTCGCGTCACCGCCGACAAGCGCCTTGCCGTCCCGGTCGGCCACGACCGGCTTGGCCGAAACGGGGGCGACGGACAGCTTCTGCCCGGCTTCGAGCTTCGGGTGGATCACCGACATCGCCCAGCGGACCACCCATTTCCCGGCGTTGCGCACCAGTTCGAGCTTGCCCTCGTACTTCCAGACGCTGTTGCCCGGGAACGTCCACGCGACGTGGAAGGTGGCCGACGTCATGGTCGCGTTGCCCGGCGTCGTCGGGACCTCGCCGAGCGACGTCCTGACCGACGCCCCGTTGAGCGCCGCGCGCGTTCCGGACAGGGCCGTCGTGGCCGCCGCCGGATCGTCGACCGGGGCGGTGTTCAGGTCACCCATGTCGAACAGCCGCAGGAACCGGCCGGCGACCTGCGCCGGGCTCTCCTGCTCGCTCTCGGTGGCGTCGCCCGGCCCGGAAGCCGCGGGCGCCCGGTCCTCCCTGACCAGCAGCACCACCCCGGCCACCACGATGGCGACCACCGCCAGCGCGGCGCCGATCAGGATCCCTCTTTTCCGGGCAGGACTCATGGATTCGCTCTCCCCCCATACGACGCACCCTCGCGCGCCCCCGGGCGCCAGCCTGCCGATTTCCCCCGCGCAAGGCGGGGCGACGGCGAGAAAGCGACGGTTCCGAATCCGTTTCGTGATCCCGGTGATCGAGACCCGCCCCGGAATGCAATGAAAGGTCCTTTCCTCGCAAATTTTGCAAGGAAAGGACCTTTCATAGCGCTCGCGAGGGTCAGGCCTTGGTGACCGCCACGGTCACCTTCGTGCCCTCACCGACAGTCCCGGCCGAGCCGTCGGCGACGGCGCCGTACGCCACCGAAGTCGCCAGCGTCTCCGAAGCGATGAACTCCTCGTGCGTCTTCGCGGCCGTGACCACGTCCTCCGGCGCGTCCACCGTCAGCGCGATGCGGTCGGCGACGTCGAGCCCGGCGTCACGGCGGGCCTGCTGCACGACCCGCACCAGGTCGCGGGCCAGGCCCTCGGCCGCCAGCTCGTCAGTCACCTCGGTGTCGAGCAGGACCAGCCCGGCCCCGCCCGGCAGTTCCGCGGCCGCTCCGCCGCCCTTGGCGACCAGACGCCGGTCGTACTCGCCTTCGACGAGCTCGATCCCGGCCGCCACGACGGCGCCGCTCTCGGACGTCGTCCACTCACCGGCCTTGACGGCCTTGATCACCGTCTGGACGTCCTTGCCCAGCCGAGGTCCGGCAGCACGGGCGTTCACCGCGACCTCGAAACCGCCGTGCGCGGCGACGTCCGTGGTCAGCTCGACGGATTTGACGTTGACCTCGTCGCGCAGGATGTCGGTGAAGTCGCGCAGCGAGTCGGCCTCGTGCGCGGCGACGACCAGCTTGGCCAGCGGCAGCCGCACGCGCAGCTTGTTCGACTTCCGCAGCGACAGCGCCGAAGACGCCACCTGGCGCACCCGGTCCATCGCCGTCACCAGCGCCGCGTCGGCGGGCAGGTCGAGCGCGTTCGGCCAGTCGGTCAGGTGCACCGAACGGCCGCCCGTCAGCCCACGCCAGACGACCTCTGTGGTCAGCGGCAGCAGCGGCGCCACCACCCGCGAGGTCACCTCCAACACGGTGTGCAGGGTGTCGATCGCGTCCTGCTCGCCCGCCCAGAACCGGTCGCGCGACCGGCGCACGTACCAGTTCGTCAGCACCTCGAGGAAGTCGCGGACGGTCGAGCAGGCACCGGCGACGTCGTAGGTGTCGAGCGCGTGCTCGACGTCGGTCACCAGTTCGTGCGTCTTCGCCAGCACGTACCGGTCGAGGATGTGCTTCGAATCCGTGCGCCACTGGCCTTCCACGCCCTCGGCGTTCGCGTAGAGCGCGAGGAAGTAGTACGAGTTCCACAGCGGCAGCACGGCCTGGCGGACGGCGTCGCGGATGCCCTTGTCGGTGACGACCAGGTTCCCGCCGCGCAGGATCGGGCTCGCCATCAGGTACCAGCGCATCGCGTCGGAGCCGTCGCGGTCGAAGACCTCGTTGACGTCCGGGTAGTTGCGCAGCGACTTGGACATCTTCTGGCCGTCCGAGCCGAGCACGATGCCGTGCGAGATGCAGGTGCGGAACGCCGGCCGGTCGAACAGCGCGGTCGCCAGCACGTGCAGGACGTAGAACCAGCCGCGCGTCTGCCCGATGTACTCGACGATGAAGTCGCCCGGGTAGTGGTGCTCGAACCACTCGGTGTTCTCGAACGGGTAGTGCACCTGCGCGTACGGCATCGAACCCGAGTCGAACCAGACGTCCAGCACGTCCTCGATCCGGCGCATGGTGGACTTCCCGGTCGGGTCGTCCGGGTTGGGCCGGGTCAGCTCGTCGATGAACGGCCGGTGCAGGTTCTCCAGCCGCACGCCGAAATCGCGCTCGATCTCGTCGAGCGAGCCGTAGACGTCCGTGCGCGGGTACGCCGGGTCGTCCGACTGCCAGACCGGGATCGGCGTGCCGAAGTACCGGTTGCGGGAGACCGACCAGTCGCGGGCGTTCTCCAGCCACTTGCCGAACTGGCCGTCCTTGACGTTCTCCGGGTACCAGGTGATCTGCTGGTTCAGCTCGACCATCCGGTCCTTGAACTCGGTCACCGCGACGAACCACGACGAGACGGCGCGGTAGATCAGCGGGTTCCGGCAGCGCCAGCAGTGCGGGTACGGGTGCTCGTAGGTCTCGTGGCGCAGCAGCACCGCGCCCTGACGGCCGGCCGAACCGGTGCCGTTCTTGAGGTCCTTGATGATGTTCGGGTTCGCGTCGAACACCTGCTGGCCCGCGTAGTCCGAGACGGTCGCGTCGAACTTGCCCTGCGCGTCCACCGGCGTGACCGGGACGATGCCCGCCGCGTCGGTGACGACCTTGTCCTCTTCACCGTAGGCGGGCGCGATGTGGACGACACCGGTGCCGTCCTCGGTGGTGACGTAGTCCGCGGACAGCACGCGGTGCGCGTTCTCGTGCCCGGCGAAGTACGGGAACGGTGGGGCGTAACGGGTTCCGAGCAGCTCGGTGCCGGTGTAGTGCCCGACGACGGCCGGCTCTTCGCCGAGCTCGCGGGCGTACGCGGCGACGCGCGCTTCGGCGAGCAGGAACCGCTTGCCGTCGCTTTCCACCACGACGTAACGCACGTCGGGGTGGACCGCGGTCGCGAGGTTGGACGGCAGCGTCCACGGCGTCGTGGTCCAGATCAGCAGGTAGGTGCCGTCGAGCTCGTTGTCGTTGCCCTCCAAGCGGAAACCGACCGTGACGGCCGGGTCCTGGCGGCTGGCGTAGACGTCGTCGTCCATCCGCAGCTCGTGGTTGGACAGCGGGGTCTCGTCGCGCCAGCAGTAGGGCAGGACGCGGTAGCCCTCGTAGACCAGGCCCTTGTCCCACAGCTGCTTGAACGCCCAGATGACCGACTCCATGTAGGACAGGTCGAGCGTCTTGTAGTCGTTGTCGAAGTCGACCCAGCGGGCCTGGCGGGTGACGTAGTCCTGCCATTCGCCGGTGTAGCGCAGCACGGACTCGCGGCACGCCTCGTTGAAGACGTCGATGCCCATCGCGTCGATCTCGGACTTCTCGGTGATCCCGAGCTGGCGCATGGCCTCGAGTTCGGCGGGCAGGCCGTGGGTGTCCCAGCCGAAGCGGCGCTCGACGCGCTTGCCCTTCATGGTCTGGTAACGCGGCACCAGGTCCTTCACGTACCCGGTGAGCAGGTGACCGTAGTGCGGGAGACCGTTCGCGAACGGCGGGCCGTCGTAGAAGACGTACTCGTTCGAACCGTTGACGCCGGGGTCGCGGGCGTCGATCGACGCCTGGAAGGTCCGATCGGCTTCCCAGTACGCGAGGACGCGCTTTTCCGACTCGGGGAACGAAGGCTGGGACGGGACGCCGGCCTCGCCGTCCAGCTGTGCCTTGGGATACATCTTCGGTGCTCCTCGCGGTTCGTCTCTCGTACGGGCTTTCACCCACACGGGGACGAGACGGCCGTTTCCGGCGCGTTCCGCGGTACCACCCCGCTTGCCCGGCCGGTTGGTGTTCCGGCTGGGCCGCTCATTCGACGGCTGTGACGGGCCGTACCCGTCCGGTTCTACTGAGGGCTCGGCCGCTGAGGACATGGGCCCTGTTCTTCCGGAGGCTCCCCGGTGATGGCCGGATCGGTGCCAGTTGATTCAAGGGTAGCGCGCGGGGGCAACCGGGTTGTCACGGGTGGTGGTGTCCAGCGGATCGGCGGACATCCTGCCACTGCCGCGTGGCACGGGATACGGGTCATCGGGGCAGTAGAGCCAGCCGGTCGTCGACGTCTCCTTGACCGCGACCGGCACCTGCCGGAACGCGGCGGGCTCCAGGACACAGCTGTGGCGGACCACCTCATCGAAGAACCATTCAGAGGTGATCACCACCAGCACGCCGGGCGACTCCCGCAGCGCGTCTTTGGCGGACTCCGCTTCGATCAACCGGAACGCCCGGTTGATCGCGGGCGCGGTCACCCCTTTGTCGTCGAAAGCCACTTCGCCGGCGTTCAGCGACATGCGCAACCGGATCTGCGCCTCGGCCGGGTGCGCTTTGTTGTGCTGGCGCAGCGCGTCCGCGAGCGCGTACGGCAGCGACTCCACCAAAGGCCCCTTGGGCACCTGTGCCGGAACCAAGATGAACGCCCCGTCTCCGCGGTCCTCGACCCGGCAATCCGCCCAAGGGAGCCCCACGTCTTCGAACGCCCGTCGCAACGCGCGATACAAACCCTCCCGGACGGCCAGTTGATGCCGCGTCGTCCGCCACTCCTGCCCGAACTCCTCGACGTCCACGACGAGCACAGATCGATGAACGGCCACTCTCCTGTGCTTCATGCGTTCTCCAGCCGACGAGGTCCGCTTGTCGTGTGCCGGTCAGTCATCCGGTTGCACCACGATCAGGTCGGACAGTCCAGACTCAACGGCGATTCCCCGTTGCGACGCCTCCGACACCGAGGCGCGTAAGGCGAAGGTCAGCGCGGGCGTGCGCACCAGCAAGCGCAGCGCGTACCTGACTTGACCAAGCTTGGAATGGCCTCCGCCTTGCGCCAGATCGTGGAGTTCACTGGCGTACTCGCAGAGGTAGCGCTGACGCTCCTCCCAAGGCAGGGCACAGACAGCCAGGTTCACGAGCCTCAGTGACACCCACGATGAACGACGGACCTGTCCAGACCGAAGGGCGTGTTCCGTCGGCGCTTGCGCGAACATCCCCGCGAGTTCGTTCACCAGTGGCAGGCAATCGTCCAGGGCCTGCCCGACAGCCAGCCGGATGTCGAGCTCGAATTGCTGATCGAGATCAGAGGCGCGAGCCTGGTCAAGCGCCCTGCTGAAAGCGAAGACACCGTAACGGGCATAGCTCAGCCGCCACCCGAGAGCGGTCTGCAGATCCTCGGCGCGCTCACGGTCGTACGCCGTATGCGAGTCGATTCCTTCGAGCAGGCGATGCTCGCGCTCGATGTCCCTTAACAGAAGGCGGATCCGGTTCCGGAGCTGCCGACGGGCGGTACCGCGAAAATCTATGTTGACCGCATGTGCCCGGCGAAGAATGGTTTCCAGCTCCGAAACGACCAAGCGATCTTCCACCAGCACCCGGGCAAAGGCATGGAAGGAGTCGGCCGTGCTCATGACGTACCCCCGGCCAGGTTCGGGCGCAGACGGCCGATTCCCTCCACGGACGCCTGGCCACGCAACAACGCCGCCTGCACGAGCCCCATAGCGGCCGGGTCGACACGGTAATAGCGCCGCCGCGGCCTGCCTTCTTCGCGAGCGTCGACCGCTTCCCATCGACTGGACAACCAGCCCAGGCCTTCCAATCGCGCCAAGATCGGGTGCACCGTGCCACTGGGCAATCCCGCCTCGGCGCAGATCTGCAGGCCGTACAACTCCCTCGATGGGTCGGTCATCAACGCTCGCAGAACCAACAGCGTCGGCAACGTCATCCGAGGCTTACCAGAACGCGCCATGCTTTTACTCTACTTAGCCCCTAAGTAGAGTAAAAGCATGGCCACTCCGAAGAGTGAACACGCAAGAAGCGCGGCACTGAAGCGCGGCCGTGTAGGTCGTTATACAGGGTTCGGCCTATGTCCTGAGGTGCATGGTGTTCCTCCTTGGTGCTCCGGTCGGGTCGAGGTAGGCGGGTGGGGTGAATTCGGGTAGTCCGTCCTGGGCGATCTGGACTTTCCATTCACTGCGATGAATCAGCCGATGGTGCTTGGTACAGAGCAGGACGAGGTTGTCGATTTTCGTTTCGCCGTGGTGCCGCCAGAAGACAATGTGATGTGCGGTGCAGCGCGGTACGGGCATGTCGCAGCCAGGGAACGCGCATCCTCCGTCGCGGAGGGCGAGTGCGTATTTCTGCGCCAACGACACAGTTCGTTTGGACCGGCCGATGTCGAGGGGCTCGCCTGCGGTCCCGAGGACGCCAGGCCGGACACGGGCGTCGCAGGCGAGAATCCGCGCGTCGGTCGCGCTGATCGGTCCGACGAGGTCGAGGTGGGCTTCGCCGATGTCGCGGATCAGGTCGTCGTAGGACATGGTGATGAGGATGTGCGTCGCTTCCCCGGCCTGGCCGGGAAGATTCCGGCTGGTGGTCTTCAACCGGACATAGTCGGTGAAGGCATCCCCGTAACGTTCGTCCTGAGTCCGGGAGTCCCGGACTCCGTCGATGGCCTTGTGCGGTTTGGCCAGCGGCTCCAGGTCGGACTTCAATCGCGCGTAGGTTTCCAGGTCCAGTCTCGCCTTGAGGCCGAGGGTGCCGTCGCGGTGCTTGACGAACCGCAGCTCCGGCCGGGTCTCCTTCGGGTCCTCGTTGCGGGGTTCTTTGCCGTCGGGGTCGAGTTCGTCCAGCAGGCGGCGTCCGGCGCGGGCGATCTGCCGTGGCCCCGCACACCGGGCCAACTCGACCAGGATCTTCTCCCCGGCTCGCACATCGTCCTCAGGAACGCTCGACGGGATGCGGGCGAGAGTCTTGATGATCGCGTCGATCTGGCCACCACCGATCGCGCCCTCGGCCGTCAACGGAGCCAACGGCGGCTCGGGATCGCCACCGATCGAAGGACTAGGATGCAGGGCCAAGACGCGGTCGGCACGGGCGGCAGCTTCCTTGTCCGAGACCAGGAAATCCTCGAGGATCAGCCCCGCCAGCGTCGAATGGCCCGAGCAGCCCCGAATCCCACGGGAATTGATCTCAGCGAGGATCGCGTTCTGCTCGGCATCCAGTTGGCGCTTAAGAACTTCGAGTTCCTGTTTACGCGCATGCAGCGTCGCGGTATCGACGCGCCACCACTCGATGGGCGTCTCTGGAGGTGCATCGTTGCTGGCCACGGCACTGAAGCTAGCCTGAATCGAACGTCTGCACTAGCCCAAACAGGGCGACATGAAGAATTGCCGAAAAATGGCGACAGCGAAGTGAGTCTTAAAGCAGCGAAGCACCTTAAGGACACGAAGGTGCCTTAAGCACTGGGCACGAATTGGATTCACGCGCGCGACCGACGCCTGCCCATCACACAGGCCCCGAGTTGCCGTCCCCGCCACCGCCTCTAGGTTGACGGTATGCCGATCTGCGTGGCCCGATGAAAGGGCCCGGACTCCTCGTCGTCCTGCTGGTCGTCCTCGGTGGCGTCAGCGGGCTCGGGTTCCTCTTGGGACTGGGCAACGCGGCCGTCCTGGCCGCCCTCACCGCGCTCTTCTGTCTCATCGCGGCGGTCGGCGGGCCGCTCTGGGCGGATCTGCGGTTGCTGACGTGGTTCGCGCCCGCGCTGATCCTCGCGGTCGGGGTGCCGCGGTTGCTGGGTGCGGTGTCGCAGTGGGCGGCGATCGGATTGCTGGTGGCGATCGTGGTCGTCGCCGGTCTGCTGCCCGTGCTCGGGCCGCGGTTCGTGACGGTCGGGCTGGGGCTCGGGATGGCGTCGCTGTTCGGGTACGGCTTCCAGTTGACAGGCACGGCGTCGGCGGGGCAGATCCTGGGCGCGCCCGCGGTCGCGGTGGGGGTCGTGATCCTGTTGCGGGTGCTGATGGGCGCGAAGGATCCCGCCAAGCCGACCCGTGACGCGCTGGCCGACGCGCTCTCGACGGGTACTTCCGAGACCCAGGTGCGGGCGGCGAGGCTTTGGCTCGCGGACCGGCCCCGTCGCTGGACCGGCGGGGTCCTCGGCGGCCTGTTCCGGTACCGCGCGGCGACCGGGTTGCTGGAGATCCGCCGGAAACGGCTGGACAGCAAGGAGATCGGCGAAACACTCGACGCCGCCACGGAAGAAGCCACAAGGCTGGCCGAAGCCGTCCGAAACCCCACAGCGCCGAGCGACGTGGAACCGGTGCGGCGCAACGAACCCGCCGGGCTGCCCGGCGCCACGGCGAGGCTGGTCACCGCGCTCTGGGAGGCACTCGAAACCATCCGGATCGCGGCGACCGAACGTGACGAGTCGCGTGTGGACGTTCCGAAGGGACTCCGCAAGGAACTGCGCAGGATCGAGCTGGGCGGCGCGTTTTCCTGGCAGTCGGCGCAGTTCCGGCACGCGCTCCGCTGCGGGCTCGGGGTCGGTTTGGCCTTGGTGGTCGCGAGTTTCCGGCCCGGCGACCCGCTCACCGTGTCGTTCCTGCTCGGCACCTTCGCCATCCTGCAACCGGAATGGCGGGACAGCCTCGGCAAGGCCTGGCAGCGGATCGGCGGTTCACTCGGTGGCGCCGTCGTCCTGAGTCTCGTTCTTTGGCTTCTGCCGCAAGGATTCCTGCTGCCGATCGGGCTCGTCGCGCTCCTCGGCGGGTTCTCGTTCATGCAGACGCGGCCGGCGGTGTTCAACGGCTGCATGGTCTTGATGTCGGTCGGCATGAACGCGACCACCCGACATCTCGACCCGCGTTACGTGCTCGTCGAGTACCTGCTCCTGATGATCCTCGCCGGCGCCATCGCGCTGCTGTTCGGTTTCGCCGCGATCCCCGGGGTTCCGAAACCCGGTCCGGCGGAACGGTTCGAGAACGCCGTCGGCACCACCCGGGAGCTGCTCGGCTCGGTGGCGCGGAAACTACGCGGCGAGGACGTCGATCCGCGGACGCTCGGCCGCGAGTTCCGCGCCGCCACCATCGCCCATCACGGTCTGCTCGCGGCGGAGCCGGGCACGAAGGAACCCGCGCCCGGGCAACGGGACGCGCTGGAGAAGGCCGCCGAAGCCTTGCGCGGCCTGTCCGTCACGGCGTCGTCGCTTCTGCTGCGGCCCGGATCGGCCGGAGCGGCGGACGCCGTGGACGAGGCCGCGCGCACGCTCGGCACCGAAGAAGCCGCGGAGATCCCTGTGCCCCGGGACGCGGACGAAGAACAGCGCCTGGTGCTCGACACGATCGCCGCCGACGTCGTGGCGGTCGGCGAAGCGGCGCAGAAGCTCTAGGCCTTCTCGCGGTGCTTCCCGGCGATCTCGGCGTCGGGGGTGCACAGCGCGCACGGGGTGAACCCGAGCTGCCGCGCCTCGCCGATGCCGAGCGGGATGGTGTCCCGCGTTTCGAGCCACTCGCACGAAGTCACGTGATAGCGCGGGTACTCGTCGACGACGACGACCTCGATCTCGAGTTCGGAGACGATCGCCACATCCGCGGGGTCGCTCTTTTCCTCGCCGGGGTCGCCGCTTTGCTGCGGCTCAGGGGTGTCCTCCGCGTCGCCGAGTTCACCCGCGGCGGGCATCAGGACGGTCTGCTCGACATCCTCGGGTTTCTTTTCCTCACCCTCGGCGGGCTCGTCCTCTTCGGCCGGGTCTTCCGCCGCTTCTTCAGCGGGGGCCTCGGCCGCGCGCTTCTTCCGGCGGCGCAGCCAGTCGAAGAGGAGCAGCAACCCCGCGACGACGGAGAGGCCGATGGAAATCCAAGCCCACAGGGAGTTCGCGGTGATGAGCGCCGCGACGAGCAGCCCCAGAGCCGCCAGTACCAGTACCAGGACGATGAAGAGCACGGTGAATTACAACACGAGCCCACAGGGAAACGGCCCCGACCCTCCGGAGAGTGCCGAGGCCGTTCCACTGTGTAGAAACAAAACCGGGTAGAACCAGATCAGCCCGCTTCGGCCCGAGGACCGAACGAGTAACCCTGTCCGCTACCGGAGGACGAAGACTGCCCCGAGTTCGACGAGGACGCCGAGGCGGGAGCGGCCGAACCGCGGTCGTCGAGCTCACGCAGCTGGGACTCGAGGAACCCACGCAGCCTCGTGCGGTACTCCCGCTCGATCGTGCGCAGCTCTTCGATCTTCTTGCCCAGCGAGCCCTTCTCCGCGTTCATGTTGTTCATGGTCTCGGTGTACTTGCGCTGAGCCTCGCGCTCCATGGTCGTCGCCTTGTCGCGCGCCTGGCGCTCCAAGGTCTCGGCACGGGTCCGCGCGTCGTTCAGCATCGTCTCGGCACGCGTGCGCGCCTCGTTCACCATCGAGTCCGACTTGGACCGCGCGTCCGACAGCAGCTGCTCGGACTTGGTCCGGGCTTCGGCGAGCATGCCGTCCGACTCGGTCTTGGCCTCGGCGGTGAGCCGGTCGGCCATTTCCTGCGCCAGCCCGAGCACCTTCGCGGCCTGGACGTTGGGCTCCCCGTTGTCCGGCACCATCGAGTGGGCCTGGGTCTGCTCCATCGCCGACTGCGGCGGCGGCACCGGCGCCAGGCGGCGCGACGGCTCGTCGCGTACCTGCGGCGGCGGGCCGACGGCGCCGGCCTTGGCGTTTTCGAGCTCACCACGCGTGGTCTCGAGCTCGTTGTCGAGCTGCTCGACCTGCTGCCGCAGCTCGTTGTTGTCCTCGATCAACCGGGCAAGCTCGGTCTCCACCAGGTCGAGGAACGCGTCCACCTCGTCCTCGTTGTAGCCCCTTTTGCCAATGGGCGGCTTGCTGAACGCGACGTTATGCACGTCAGCGGGGGTCAACGACATCAGATCACCTCACGCACTCCATGGCCTGCAGGTCCACCGGGGCTTCCCCGAAAATCACCCTGGCGTTGCCAGCTGCATCGCGAAGAACACAACCAACAGCAGCACCATAATCGATAAGTCCAGTCCGACGCCGCCGATTCGTACGGTCGGGATGATTCGTCTGAACAGACGAACCGGTGGGTCGGTCACTGTGTAGATGGTCTCGAGCGTTACCGCAACCCCTCCGGCAGGACGCCACTCGCGAGCGAAAGCACGCACGAGCTCGACGACGATCCGTGCCGTCAGCAGGAGCCAGAAGGCGAACAGCACGTACCAGACGACCAGCAACACAGCATTCACGTAACCACTCTGCCATGCCTCACGTCAAAAGACGCGGTCGACGGGCCGCGGATGCCGATGAGTCGACAAAATCACATCCGGCTGCGCTCAGCGGTCACCGGGTGATCAGCCGCGCAGGAATAATCCGCCTTCGGCAATCCGCCGACGGTCCTCCGCGGTGACATCCACATCGGGCGGTGAGAGAAGGAACACCTTGTTGGTGACCTTGTCCATCGATCCGCGCAACGCGAAAGCGAGCCCCGCGGCGAAGTCGACGAGACGCTTCGCGTCCGCGTTCTCCATCTCCGTGAGGTTCATGATCACCGGGATGCCCTCCCGGTAGTGCTCCCCGATCGCCCGCGCTTCCGCGTAGCTCGTCGGGTGCAGCGTCGTGATCCGGCTCAACGGGTCACGCACCGCCGGACGCACCGGCTCGGTGACCGGCCGCAGCCGCGCGACCGGCTCCGGCTGACGGTCCATCGCCAGCGCTCCGTGGACGGCCGGCTCCGGACTGGCCACGGAGCGTGACCGAGGCCGGGGCGCGGGCTCGTCGTAAGTGTCAACTTCGTCCCGGTAACGTCCACCCCGTGACCGGGCCGGCGGCTCGTCGTCGTAGTCGTACTCGTCGTCGACGTAGCCTCGCCGGTACTCATCCTCGACGTCATAGCCGTCTTCGTCCGCGGGCACCATCCCGAAGTAGGCCTTCAGCTTCTGCAGCGCGCTCATGCCTCTCCCTAGCCTTAGCCGCGTCCCGCACGTACTCCCCCGCCCTCGCCGCCACTCCCCGTAACGACGGGACGGTATTCCCTAAGGCGAGGCTAAACCGCGTCCACCGAGCAACGCGGTTCCGACACGCACACAGGTCGACCCGTGCGCGATCGCCTGCTCGAGATCATTGCTCATTCCGGCGGAGATCTCACGGGCATTTGGGTGTTCTTCCCGTAGACGCTCCGACGCTCGGGCGAGTTTCCCGAACGCCTCCGCGGGATCAGTACCCAGCGGCGCGACCGCCATAAGCCCCCGGAGGCGAATATCACCCACATGGGCTATCCGCTCTGCCAAATGGCTCACGTCGCTCAACCGAATGCCCCCGCGCTTCGGATCGTCATCGAGACTTACTTGAATGAGGACGTCTAGCGGGTGCTCGCGTTGCCCGGAATCGAGGGCCGACTTGGTCGCCTTCGCGAGTGCCTCGGCCAGTCGTTCGGAGTCGACGGACTGGATCTCGTCGGCCCACCGCACGACCGATTTGGCCTTGTTCCGCTGCAGGCTGCCGACCATATGCCAGCGGATCCGGGCGTCCGGCCGCAGACCGGCGACCTCTTCGGCCTTCGCGCCCGCTTCCTGATCGCGGTTCTCGGCGAGGTCGAGCGCGCCGAGGTCGGCGAGCAGCGCGGCGTCGAGCGCCGGGAAGGTCTTGGTGACCGCGAGCAGTTTGACCTCGTCGCGGGCCCGGCCGGCGGATTTGCACGCGGCCGCGATCCGCTCTTCCACTTCGGCGAGGGAAGCGGCGAGTTCCCCCTTGCGGGTGTCACTCATGACGCGTCCAGCCACGTGATCCCGGCGATCCGGCCCGTGGTGCCGTCGCGGCGGAAGCTGAAGAGCGTCTTGTCTTCGTTGGTACAGCGCGGATCCACGCCGATCTTGCCGACGCCGAGGTCGGCCAGTTGCCGCCAGAGACCGGCCCGCAGGTCGAGCCCCGGCGTGCCCTTGCGGGTTTTGCAGGCGCTGCCCGGCACGTGCTTTTCGACGTCGGCGGCCATGTCGGCGGGGACTTCGTAGCAGTCGCCGCAGATCGCGGGACCGAGCAGTGCTTCGGTCCTGGCCGGTTCGGCGCCGAGCGAACGCATCGCCTCGACCGCGGCGGGGACGACGCCGACCCTGGCGCCGACGCGGCCCGCGTGGACGGCGGCGACGACACCGGCTTCGGCGTCGGCCAGCAGAAGAGGTACGCAGTCGGCGACGAGCACCACGAGCGCGAGGCCGGGCTCGGCCGTCACGAGCGCGTCGGTCGCTTCGGCGGCGGAGGTCTCCGAGCCGTCCACGATGGTCGCGGTCCGGCCGTGGACCTGCTCCATCCAGGCCAGCCTGTCCTCGGCGAGGCCGAGTTCGGTGGCGAGGCGCTTGCGGTTGGCGTAGACGTCGCCCGCGTCGTCGCCGACGTGATCACCGAGGTTGAAGGTGTCGTAAGGCGCGCGGGAAGCCCCGCCCGCCCGTGTCGTGACGACCCGCCGTACCCGCACGCTTTTCCTCCTAGACCTGAGTGAAGGCCCCCTCGACTGTAGTCAAGGAGGCCTTCACGGAACGTACTGGCGAACTACCGGCGCATGAACGGCGGCACGTCGACCTCGTCGTCCGACGGGTCGTCGTGCACCGGGGTCGCGCGGCCGGGCAGGCTGCCGTGGTTCGTGTTCGACCCGATCGGCGAGTAGCCGCGCGAACCGCCGCCGGGCTGCGGGAGCCCGCCGCTCAGCGAACCGTTGCCCTCGTTGCGGGCGGACGGCATCGGCGTGTGCGTGCGCGGCGGCGCGACCGGGTAGCCGTTCGAACCGGTCGACGGCACCGGCGTGGCGCCCGAGGGTGGGCTCTGCACCGGGGTCGCCCCGCCGGCGTTGACCTGGCCGGCCTGCGCGGACGCGGTCGAGTTCGTGCGGGAGCCGAACGCGGGCGGGTCGAGCTTCTTGTGCGTCGGGGTGCCGGCGTCGAAACCGGCCGCGATCACGGTGACCCGGACCTCGTCGCCGAGCGAGTCGTCGATGATCGTCCCGAAGATGATGTTGGCGTCGGGGTGCGCGGATTCCTGCACCAGCGAGGCGGCTTCGTTGATCTCGAACAGGCCGAGGTCCGATCCGCCCGCGATCGACAGCAGCGCGCCGTGCGCCCCGTCCATCGACGCTTCCAGCAGCGGCGAGTTGATCGCCTTCTCCGCGGCCTGGATCGCCCGGCCCTCGCCGCGCGCCGAGCCGATGCCCATCAGCGCGGAACCCGCGCCGGACATGACGCTCTTGACGTCGGCGAAGTCCAGGTTGATCAGACCCGGCGTGGTGATCAGGTCGGTGATGCCCTGGACACCCGAAAGCAGCACCTCGTCCGCCGAACGGAAGGCGTCCATCAGCGAGACACCGATGTCGCCCAGCTGAAGCAGCCGGTCGTTCGGGATCACGATGAGCGTGTCGCATTCGTTGCGCAGCTGCTGGATGCCCTCTTCGGCCTGCTTGCTGCGCCGCTTGCCCTCGAAGGTGAACGGGCGGGTGACGACGCCGATGGTCAGCGCGCCGAGTTTGCGGGCGATCTGGGCGACGACCGGCGCGCCACCGGTGCCGGTGCCACCGCCCTCGCCCGCGGTCACGAACACCATGTCGGCGCCCTTGATGACCTCTTCGATCTCTTCGCGGTGGTCCTCGGCGGCCTTCTGCCCCACCTCGGGGGCGGCGCCGGCACCGAGGCCGCGGGTCAGTTCCCGGCCGATGTCGAGCTTGACGTCGGCGTCGGACATGAGCAGTGCCTGCGCGTCGGTGTTCACCGCGATGAACTCGACGCCCTTGAGGCCGACCTCGATCATGCGGTTCACGGCGTTCACGCCGCCGCCGCCGATACCGACGACCTTGATCACCGCAAGGTAGTTGTGCGGGGGCGTCATCGGGGCCGCCTTCCTGATCGTGTGTGCCCGTGCTGCCCGCCGGTCGCTGAGCCTGTACCGAACCCTCGAGCTGAAGTTCAGATTGAGAGTTATGTCAACTGCCGACGTTGAAGCAGGACGGTATGCACCAGGCTGGCTCGAATCCAGTAGCCACGCCGTGTGTCGCAAAGGTGTTTTGCCACAACATGTTCGCGGGCGCAAGAGCGAGACCCGGTCGCGGCGGCGAACGGCGGCCTGGTAAAAGCGAAGATCAGGTGGGCATCGACATGACCATGACGACGTCCTTCGACGGCGACCCGGTCGGTGATCCACCGGCCTGTTCGACGCTGAGCGCGAACTTCTCCGCCCCGCCGAGCCCGTCGGCGACCAGCAGCGCACCGTCCTGACCACCGGAAATGAGCCCGGCGGGCTTGGGCGCGGCACCCGGGTACATGAGCCAGGCCTGATAGGTCCGGCCCGGTTCGTTCGCCGGCAGCTGCGCCGCCATGAACACCAGCCGGTCCTTCGCGCGCGACATCATCACGGTGCCACCGCCGCCGGCCGAGGTCTCGGCGTGCCCGGTCCGGAGATCGGCGGCCGAAAGGACGTCGGCGACCGGGGCGTAGCGCTCCGCGTACTGCGCCGCACGCTCCCGCGCGGCCGTCAGCTGCGAGTGGTTGTCGTAGGCGATCCCGCCGAACACGGCGGTACCCGCGAGCCCGACGACGGCCGCGGCCACCGCGGCGATCGCCCAGCGCGGGGCGCGACGCCGGTCCTTGACGCGCTCGCCCGCGCCGAAGCGCGTCTTCGGCGGCTGCTGCCTGGTCGCCATCGCCTCGGCGAGCACGCGGCGTTTGAGTTCGGGCGGCGGGTCTTCGGCCAGCGCGGCACCGAGCCGGGTCGCCGTCATCTGCAGTTCGAGGACCTCCTGCGCGCACGAGGCGCACTCGGCGAGGTGGCGCTGGAACTGCGCTCGCTCCACTTCGGACAGCGCGTCGACGGCGTACGCGCCGGTGAGCGTGTGCATTTCGGGCATGGTCATGCCGTCACCCCCAAACAGTCCCGGAGCCTGATCAGGCCGTCCCGGAGCCGGGTCTTGATGGTTCCGTGCGGGGTCTGCAGCACCTCTGAGACCTCGCGATAGGTATAGCCCTGGTAGTAGGCGAGCAGGACGGATTCCCGTTGCAGCTCGGTGAGGGTGGTCAGGCAGCGGCGCACCTGCGAACGCTCCCAGCGGGCCGCGACGGCCTCCGCCACCTCGTCGAAGGGCCGCGCGCGGGCGGCCTCGAAGGTCGCCTTGACCTCGCGGTCCGAACTGGCGCGTGCCGAGCGGACGCGGTCGACGGCGCGGCGGTGCGCGAGCGTCATGGCCCAGTTCAGCGCGCTCCCCCGCTCCGGGGAGTAGCGCGTGGCCGTGCGCCACAGCTCCACCATGACCTCCTGCGTGACCTCTTCGGACTGCGCGGCGTCACGGAGGATCCGCCGCACGAGGCCGAGGACCGGCCCGGCGAGCTGGTCGTACAAGGCGTCGAAGGCCCGTTCGTCCCCCTTCGCGACCCGGACGAGCAGTTCCTCCGCCGTCGGGCCTGCCGGTTCGCCGTCACCGGGGACGGGCGCCATCCGGCGCGGGCGTGCCGATTCATCCATCAAGCCTGCCTCCGGCCGTCTGCGGCGTCCGTGGGGTGATCGGCGCCTTCTTCAACCACAGTTTGACCCCATGCCGCCGGATCAGCGCGGAGACCCGGTGCGGCATGAGCGGACGGGTGATCAGCATGTGCGCCAGCCACTTGGCGGTGGCCGGGCGACGCACGCCGCGCAACGACGCGATCAACGGTGTCCGGCCGTCCTGGTGGAGGGCGATCTTGACTGAAAGCAGCGACTCCGGCCGGGGTACCGCCATCCGGTACTCGCCGTCCATCGACTGGAACGGCGAGACGTAGAACTCCTTGTCCGCGAAGGCGTTCCCGTCCTCGTCGGGGCGAAGGAGGTACGCGTGCCTGCCCCCGTAGGTGTTGTGCACCTCGGCGACGACGCATTCGAGTTCGCCGTCGGGCCGGTGGCACCAGTACAGGGTGATCGGGTTGAAGTTGTGGCCGAGCATCCGCGCGCCGGCCAGCATCAGCACCCGGCCGCCGCGGAGGTCGACGCCGCGCGCCGCGAGCCAGCGGTCCAATTTGGACCGGATGCTGGAGGTGTCCTCGGGCGCGAAGTGGTCTCGCGAGTCGAAGCGGGCGAAGGGGCGAAGCCACCACGGCAGCTTCGGCGGCACATCGAGGTCGACGAACCACAGGTAGATCCGGTGGGCGAACGAGATCGGCGGCTCGACGCGCCGGACATGCGCCACCGTGGAGTCGTAGAGCACGGCCATGACGGTCACCATCGCACCCCGAAGTTCTCGGCCGCGCGGACACCGGACGCGCAGCCGTCCTCGTGGAATCCCCAGCCGTGGTACGCGCCGGCGAAGGCGACCGTGCCGTCGTTCAGTTCGGGCAGACGGCGCTGGGCGGCCACGGATTCCGGCGTGTAGACGGGATGTTCGTAGGTCATCTTGGCCAGGACCGAGCCGTCGGCCGGGCCGGTGCCCGGGTTGAGCGTGACGACGTAGCCGGTCGGCTCGTCGAGCCGCATCAGTCGGTTCATGTCGTAGGACACCTGGACCGCGCCCTGATGGGCACCGCAGAACGGCGTCGCGTAGTTCCAGCCCGCCCGTGCCGATTCCGCCGTCGGGAGCACGCCGGTGTCGGTGTGCAGCCACGCCTCGTTGCTGGAGTACCGGAAGGAGCCGAGGACGTCGCGCTCCGCCGCGGTCGGCGACGCGAGCAGCTTCAGCGCCTGGTCCGCGTGCGTGGCCAGGACGACCTTGTCGAGCCGGTGCCGCGTGTCGGCGTCGTCGCGGACCTCGATCCCTCGCGCGGTGCGCTTGACCGAGCGGACCGGAGTCGACAGATGCACCGCGGTCAGCTGTTTGGCGGCCCGCTCGACGTACTCGCGGGAGCCGCCGACGACGGTGCGCCACTTCGGGGACCCGCCGACCGACAGCATCCCGTGGTTGCGGAGGAACTCGAACAGGTAGCGCGCCGGGTACTTGAGCGTGTCGGTCCGGTCGGCGGACCAGACGGTCGAAACGACCGGGAGCATGAAGTGGTCGACGAAGTACTTCGTGTACCCGCCGATCGCGAGGAAGGCGCCGAGGGTGACGTCTCCGGCCTCGGGCGCTTCGAGGACGCGCCTCGCGTGCCGGTGGAAGCGTTTGACGTCGGCGAGCATCCGCAGGTAGCGGCCCCGTGCGACGTTGCGCGGCTGCGCGAACAGGCCTTTCAGGCCCTTCGCGCCGGCGTACTGGAGCCCGCAGCCGTCGCAGCGGATGCTCATCGACATCTCGGTGTCGCGGGTGGCGACGCCCAGTTCGGCGAACAGGCGGAGCAGGTTCGGATAGGTACGCTCGTTGTGCACGATGAACCCGGAATCGACGCCGACGGTGCCGCCGTGCGCGCTCGGGACGTCGTGGGTGTGCGCGTGCCCGCCCAGCCTGTCCTCGGCTTCGAACAGCAGTACCTCGTAGCGGCGTTGCAGCAGATAGGCGGCCGTGAGGCCGGCCACGCCGCTGCCGATGACTCCGATGCGTTGACCCTTGGTGTGCACGTGAAGCATTCGGAGCCGGATCGGGCGAGGATTGGATCTCGTGAACCGGCTCGGCATCCGACCCATCCCTTTCCGGTCCGGGAGCGAATGACGACTATGCCGAACAGTCCTGTGTCCCGCCTAGCCCCGTTCGTCGAGCGGCTCCTCGGTGGTGCCCTTCCGGTCGGTTTGCGTACCTGGGATGGCGTACGCGCCGGTCCGCCGGATGCCCCGACCGTGGTACTCCGCAACCGCCGGGCCCTGCGCCGTCTCCTCTACGCCCCCGGCGAATTGGGCCTGGCCAGGGCATACGTCTCGGGAGATCTCGACGTCGAGGGCGATCTCGCCGACGGATTCCGCCGGATCTGGGCGCTGACCCGTTCGGGCGCCGTACGCGGCGCGAAGCTCGGCCCGCGCGACTGGGCCGAGGCCTTGCGTCTCGCCGTGAGCCTCGGTGTCGCCGGGCCGCCGCCCAAGCCGCCCGCCGAGGAGGCCCGGCTGTCCGGGAAGCTGCACACCCTGCTCCGCGACAAGTCGGCGATCGCGCACCACTACGACCTCAGCAACGCCTTCTACCAGCTGTTGATGGACGAATCGATGGCCTACTCGTCGGCGTACTGGACGTCCGAGGACGAGGGGTACGACCTCGAACAGGCGCAGTGGGACAAGCTCGAACTGATCTGCCGCAAGCTCGGCCTGCGCCCGGGGATGCGGCTGCTCGACGTCGGCTGCGGCTGGGGCTCGCTCCTGGTGCACGCGGCGAAACATCACGGCGTGACCGCCGTCGGGATCACGCTGTCGGCGGAGCAGCTGCAGCACGTCCGCGGCCGCCTCGTCCAGCACGATCTGGAGGATCGCGTCGAGGTCCGGCGGCAGGACTACCGCGAACTGCGTGACGAGCCCTTCGACGCCGTCGCCTCCATCGAGATGGGTGAGCACGTCGGCGAGGAGAACTACCCGGAGTACACGCGGACGCTGTACCGGATGCTCAAGCCCACCGGACGGCTGGTCCTGCAGCAGATGTCGCGCGGCGCGGTGGCGCCCGGCGGCGGCGCGTTCATCGAGCGCTACATCGCCCCCGACATGACGATGCGGCCGCTGAGCCGCACGCTCGGGCATCTGGAGACCGCCGGGTTCGAGATCCGCGACGTCCACGCGTTGCGAGAGCACTACGTGCGCACGGTCCGGGCCTGGGAGAAGACGCTCGAAAGCAACTGGGACGACGTCGTCGCGCTGATCGGTGAATCCGGCGCGCGGGTCTGGCGGCTGTACCTGGTCGGCGGGGCGCTCGCGTTCGAGGAGAACCGGATGGGCGTGGACCAGATCCTCGCGGTCCGTTCGTCGGAAGAGGGCTTGAGCGCGCTGCCCGCCACCCGGGAGTGGTCCTGATGTCTCTCGGCGGGACCCTCGCGGTCACGGCGGGCGTGACGCTGCTGGCCTTCGTCGTCACCTTCGGCGTCGCGCGGTGGCGGAAGCGGTACGACACCGTCGACACGCTGTGGGGCCCGGGCTTCGCGCTCGTCGCGCTGGCGGCGGCCCCGCTCGGGGACGGGTCGGTCGCGCTGCGCGTGGTCGCCGCGCTGCTGACCGCGGTCTGGGGCGTACGCCTCGGCGTCCACCTCCACCTGCGCAACCACAAGTTGCCCGAAGATCCGCGCTATGTGCGGATGGCCGAGAGCGCCGGCCCGAATCCGGCGCTCAAGCTGTTCATCCGCGTGTACCTCGTGCAGGCCGTGGTGCTCTGGTTCGTCTCGCTGCCGGTCCAGTTCGCGATGTACGGCGACACCTTCGGGGTGACGGCGTGGCTGGGCGTCGCGGTGTGGCTGGTCGGCTTCGGGTTCGAGACGATCGGCGACGAGCAGTTGCGCCGCTTCAAGGCCGACCCGGGCAACAAGGGGAAGGTGCTCGACAGCGGGCTGTGGCGCTACACCCGGCATCCCAACTACTTCGGGGACGCGTGCGTGTGGTGGGGCCTGTACCTGCTGGCGTGTTCGAGCTGGGTGGGGGCGGCGACCGTGCTGTCGCCGATCGCGATGACGTACACGCTGGCCAAGGGGACCGGAAAACCTTTGCTGGAGAAGGGTTTGCGGCGTTCGCGGCCGGGATACGCGACGTACGTCGAGCGGACCAGCGGGTTCTTCCCGCTGCCCCCTCGCCGCGTCACTCCCCGGTGAGACCGTCCGTCAGCTCGCGCAACAGGTCGAGGTGGCCGGCGTGCCTGCCGGTCTCCTCGATCATGTGCGCGACCACGAACCGGACGTTGACCTTGCGGTCGCCACGGAAGGGGACCTCGTCGTCCAGCCCCATCGCTTCGACGATCTTGCGGCTGCGCTCGCACTCGGCCTCGTAGGCGGCGATCAGCTGCTCGATCGGGGTCTGCATGGCGACCCGGAACTCGGCGTCCGGATCGGCCTCCAGCGCCTCCTTCCAGACGTCCTCCTGCCCGCCGAGCACCACGTTGAACCAGTACTGCTCGACGAGGGTCAGATGCCCGAGCAGACCGGCGACGGTGGTCAGTTCGCTGGGCACGAGCGGCCTCCGGGCCTGCTCATCGGTGAGGCCGGAGCATTTCCACACGACGGTGGCGCGGAGGAAGTCGAGGAAGCCGTTCAGCTGGGTGCGCTCGTCGCCGGTGAGCGGCGGTTCGGGGCGCTTCGGTTCGTCGGTCATGGTCGTGCAGTCTGCCGGTTTCCCCGGATGATCCGCTAACGAGTTACCCGGGGAGGCACTGTCCACCATCTGTCGCAGAGCCGTGGTCCATGTCCGAACGTGATCCCATCGTTCGAGTGAACCCCACGGTAGTTAGCGCCGAGGAAACATGACGACCACCCGCCCGTCATGTCAGGCTGGTGCAGTTGTGCCCATCGCCCGCCGGTTCCCGGAGAAAGGTCACTGATGTCAGGCCTGCAGCTGAGCGCACTCGATGTCGCTTTCCTTTGCCTGGAAAGCGAAACGACGCCCATGCACATGGGGGCGGTGGTCACCTTCCGTCCGCACGGGCAGGTGCACGCGCGCGAGCTGACCACGCTGCTCGCCGAGCGGGCGGCGCGGCTCCCCAAGCTGCGTCAGCGTCCCCGCACCGCGCTGTTCCCGCCCGGCGCCGCGATCTGGGCCGAAGACCCGGATTTCGTTGCCAGTGAACATATTTCACATCACCACCTGAGTTCCCTGTACGAACCGGACCCGCTCTCCGCCTACGCGTCACGATGGATGGGACGGCCGCTCGACACCGGAAAACCGTTGTGGGACTTGCATCTCGTCACCGGCCTGCCGGACGGCGAGTTCGCGTTGCTGCTGAAACTGCACCACGCGCTGACCGACGGAGCGGGTGCGTACGCCGTCGCCGTCGGCCTGCTCGACGATCTGCCGCGTGCGCCGAGGCGTCCACCCAGCGGGTCCGTGCCGCCCCCGCCACGGTCCCCTGTGGACGCGGTCAAGGAAGCGGTCGGCTCGACGTTGGCCCAGGCCGGGATCGCGTCGTCGGTGGTGCGCGCGACGCGTTCGCCGCTGTCCCCGATCAGCGCTCCGCCGTCGACCGAACGACGGCTCGGCCTCGTCCGGCTGGACACCGCCGAGATCCGGCGGATCCGCCGGGCCCACGGCGGGACCGCGAACGACGTCGTGCTGGCGATCCTCAGCGGCGCGCTGCGCGAATGGATGATCAACCGCGGCCAGCGCGCCGACGACCGGACGCTGCGGGCGCTCATCCCGGTCAGCGTGCGCGGGCGGTCCGCCGAGCAGCTCGGCGGGAACAAGCTGTCCGGGTACCTCTGCGAGCTGCCGGTCGGCCTCGACGATCCGGTCGAGCGGCTGCTGGCCGTCCAGCGCGAGATGAGCCGGAACAAGGCCGCGGGCCCGGCGCGGGGCGCGGGCGCCTTCCCGCTGCTCGCCGACCGGATGCCGCCGATGCTGCACCGGCTCGGTTCGAAGGCCGCCGGGCTGGCCGCGCCGCTGCTGTTCGACCTCGTGGTGACCACGGTGCCGGTGCCGCCCAACCGGCTCACCCTGGACGGGACGAAGGTTTCGGGCGTGTACCCGTTCGTGCCGCTGGCGCCGCGGCAGGCGCTCGGGATCGCGGTGGCGACCTATCGCGACTCGGTCCACATCGGACTGCAGGCGAACGGGGCGGCGGTCTCGGACGTGGGCTCGCTGCGGGACGGCGTGCTCAAGTCCGCTTCGCGCCTGCTGGACACCGCCTAGCTGTAGCGCCAAGTGTCATGAAAGGGCCGTTCAGGACATTTTTTGTCCTGAACGGCCCTTTCATGACATCCAGGGCAGGTCAGCCGCGCAGCATCTCCGCGACCAGGAACGCCAGCTCCAGCGACTGCTGCGTGTTCAGGCGCGGGTCGCACGCGGTCTCGTACCGGCCCGAAAGGTCCAGATCCGAGATCTCCTGCGCGCCGCCGAGGCATTCGGTGACGTCCTCGCCGGTCAGCTCGACGTGGATGCCGCCGGGGTAGGTGCCGAGTTTGCGGTGCACCTCGAAGAAGCCCTGCACCTCGTCCACGATCCGGTCGAAGTGCCGGGTCTTGTAGCCGGTCGAAGCCTCGTGCGTGTTGCCGTGCATCGGGTCGCACTGCCAGATGACCTTGTGCCCGGACGCCTCGACCTTCTCGACGATCGCGGGCAGCACCTCGCGCACCTTGCCGTTGCCCATCCGGGCGATCAGCGTCAGGCGGCCGGGCTCGTTGCGCGGGTCGAGCCGCCGGACGTACTCGACGGCCTGCTCGGGCGTGGTCGTCGGGCCGATCTTGAGACCGATCGGGTTGGCCAGCAGTTCGGCGAAGGCGATGTGCGCGCCGTCGAGCTGCCGCGTCCGCTCACCCACCCACAGGAAGTGCGAGGACAGGTTGTACAGCTTGGGGTTCGCCGCGTCCGCGCGGTCCATCCGCAGCATGGAGCGCTCGTAGTCCAGCAGCAGCGCCTCGTGGCTGGCGAAGATCTCGGTGGACTGGAGCGAGGTGTCGGTGACGCCGCAGGCCGACATGAACCGCAGGCCGCGGTCGATTTCCGAGGCCAGCGCCTCGTAGCGCTCGCTGGCGGGCGAGGACTTCACGAAGTCCTTGTTCCAGTCGTGCACCTGGTGCAGATCCGCCATACCGGCGCCGGTGAGCGCGCGGACGAGGTTCATCGCGGCGCCCGCGTTCGCGTAGGCGCGGATCATCCGGCCGGGGTCGGGCACCCGCAGTTCGGGCTTGGCGACGAGCGAGTTGATGATGTCGCCGCGGTACACCGGCAGGCCGAGCGCGTCGGTGGACGCCGAACGCGGCTTCGCGTACTGGCCGGCGATCCGGCCGACCTTCACCACCGGCAGGCTCGCGCCGTAGGTGAGGACGACGGCCATCTGCAGCAGGGTGCGCAGGTTGGCGCGGATATGCGGCTCGGTGTTCGACTCGAACGTCTCCGCGCAGTCGCCGCCCTGCAGCAGGAACGCCTCACCGCGGGCGACCATGGCGAGCCGGTCCGAAAGCCGGTCGATCTCGGCGGGGACGGTGATCGGCGGCACGCTCTCCAGCACGCCGCGTACGCGCTTCGTCAGCTCGGCGTCCGGCCACTCGGGCTGCTGCGCGGCGGGCCGGGAAAGCGCGTCGTCGAGCCGGTCACGCAGCTCGGGCGGCAGGGGTGGCAGTTCGGGGAGCGTGTCGACGGGAACGTCCACTGTCCAGTTCACGGGCACCAGGATATGCCGCGCCGAAAGCCGCCCGCCCACCGGGACGAAAGTCCCAGAAAGTGGACGGGCGGCGGAAGGGATCAGGCGGCCTGGGCCTTGTTGTAGAGGTTCTGCGCGTCGGTGCCGAAGTACGGACCGAACATGTAGCCGGGCAGGAAGTTGTAGCCGAAGCTGTTCACCGAGGCCTGGATGCCCGCACCGGTCGCCTCGCTGAAGTTGAGGAACCACGGGCCGCCGCTCGAACCACCGGTCATGTTGCAGTTCATCCCGTGGTCCTTGGTGAGCAGGAAGTCGGTGAACGTGCTCCCGCTGCAGTAGATCAGCTTCGTGCCGTCGTACGGCGCCGCCGCCGGATACCCGAACGTGTACATCGACTGGTTGCGCGCCTGGTTGAACGCGATCCCCTGCGCGCCGACGACGTCGGTCAGCTTCTGCCCGTTGAGCGGGTTCACCACGGCCGCGCCGATGTCGTAGTTCATGTCCTCGCTCGCTTCCCACTGCGGAGTGGTCAGCGTGCTCTTCGCGGCCCAGGTGCCATAGGGCGTGTTGCCGTTGTTGTAGCCGGGAGCGAAGGTCCAGTTGGTGTGCCAGGCGCCCTGGTACTTCACACAGTGCCCGGCGGTGATCACGACACTGCCGTTGGTGCTGGTGACCGCGTCACCGGAGCACGACGCGTTCCGCCCGCCCATGGTGAAGAACACCCGGCCCGCGGTCTGCACGACCTTGCCCGCGCCGGTCCACGCGCCCCCGCCGTTGGGGATGCTCTGGATGATCGTGCTCGTGCCCTTCGCGACGTCCTTCGGTGTGAAGGCGGGCGCCTGGACCAGCTGTTCGATCGGCACCGCCGACCGCATCCGCTCCGGGGTCCAGTAGGCCGCGACCGCCTGCGCGTCGATCGCCGTCTGATGCTGGACCGGCCCGGCGTGGGCGGGATTCGCGACGGCCGTCAGCGCCGTCACCGCCAGCCCCACGAGCGCCGCCAGTATCCCCGTCCGGGAAGCCGTCCTCTTCATGGCGTACCACCTTTCGCCACCGGTGAATTGCCGTATGACTTGCACGACATTTCGAAAGTATTTGTCCTGCTACCGGGCGTACAAGCGGCCGTTCGGCCGCATCCGGGGTGGCGTATGGGCCGTTCGGTCTAGCGGCAATGCGCGTCGGCGGCCGGGAGGACGCCGTCCCGCAGGTACCGGACCACGAAGTCGTTGCCGCAGGCGTTCTCCTTGGTGAAGACCCCGTGCCCACCGGCGTCCACGGTGACGAACTTCGCCCGTCCGCCCAACGCCGAACGCAGCTCCCGCGCACCGGACAGCGGCGTCGCCGGGTCACGGAGGTTCTGCACCAGCAGGATGTTCGACGGCCCGCGGTCGTGGATCCGCACGGGTGGTTCGCGGCGTTCGACCGGCCAGAACGCGCAGGGCGTGATGTTCGCGGCCGCGGGGCCGAACATCGGATGCGTCACGCGGGCCCGCTCGACCGCTTTTTGGTAGTAGCGAACGCTTTCCGGCCAGTCGGAGTCGTTGCACAGCACCTGCAGCTGGAGCGAGGCGTGATTGTCGCCGTCGAGCGGCCCGCCTTGGGCCTTCGCCGGCGGAGCGGCCCACCGCTCGGCGAGACCGGGGAAGTTCGCATCGTCGTACAGCGCGCCCCAGGTGTCGATTCGAATTCCCGGGCGCTTTTCGGCCAGCTCGAGGAACTTCGCCGTCACCTCGGCCTGTGTCCGCCCGAGGTGGTAGACGTCGTCGCGCGCCGCCGCCCAAGCCGTGAAGTCGCCGAAGCGGTCGTCGAAGCCGTCCGCGAAACGCTGATGGGCCCGGATGTCGAGCCCGTCGGGGCCGAGCAGGCTGTCCAGCACGATCCGGTCCGTGCGCGCCGGGAACAGTGAGGAGTACGCCGCGCCCAGGTAGCTCCCGTACGAGACGCCGTAGTACGAGATCTTCCGTTCCCCCAACGCCGCGCGGATCCGGTCCATGTCGCGGGCTGTGTTGGCGGTGGTCATATGCGGCAGGAGATCCGCGGTCTTCGACTCGGCGCATTGCTTCGCCACCACGCGGGACTTCGCCGCCTTCTCGGCGACGTCGCGCGGGCCCTCCGCGTACGGGCCGACGAGGATGAACTGCTGTTCCTCGCTCAGGTCACAGGTCACCGGCGTGCTGTAAACCGTCCCACGGGGGTCGAACCCGATGACGTCGTAGCTGTCGAGCAGGCCGGACTGTCCCTGTCGCTGCGCGAGTTGCGCGGGCATCGCCAGGCCTGGGCTCCCCGGGCCGCCTGGGTTCATGAGCAGCACGCCGCGCCGCTTCGGCGATTTGCTCGCCTTACGGGAGACGGTGAGTTCGATGGTCCGGCCGCCCGGATCGGCGTAGTCCAGCGGCACCTGGAGTTTCGCGCATTCGAGGCCCTCGGTCGGTGAGGGTGTCATGCCGTAGTCCGGGCAGGGAGACGTCCACCGTAGCGCCGGAGCCGCATCGGCGGTCGCCGGGACGGCTACCGCCAGTGGCAGGAAAGCCAGTATCGCCAACGTTTTTCTCATGCGGAAAGCGTGGCGTGACCGGCCGCCCTACCGCGTCGGCCCGGAGGTTGATCCCCGCCCTCCACCTTGGGCAGGAAGGAACGCGCCGACCACGCTGTCGGCGCGCACCGGGCTCAGACCACCGCGAGCGGCAACGCCGTCGGGTGCACCGGAGCGGGCAGGTCCGAAGCGCCGGTGAGGTACGCGTCGACGGCGCTCGCCACCGAACGTCCTTCGGCGATCGCCCACACCACCAGCGAGGCACCGCGGTGCGCGTCGCCGCAGACGAACACGCCGGGCGCGGAGGTCTGCCAGTCCGCGCCGCACGAGAGCGTGCCGCGCTGGGTCAGCGAAAGGCCGAGCCCGTCCAGCAGCGGCATGTGCTCGACACCCTCGAACCCGATCGCGAGCAGCACGAGGTCGGCGGGCAGTTCCTCGATCTCGTCGTTGACCGGGGTCACCATGCGCTTGCCGGTCTCGGGGTCCTTGACCACGCGGACCTGACGGAGCTCCACGGCGCGCACGTTGCCCTCGTCGTCACCGATGAACCGGGTGACCGCGACGGCGAACTTGCGCTCGCCCGCCTCCTCGTGCGCCGGGTAGGTGCGCAGGATGTACGGCCAGGTCGGCCACGGCGAGCGTTCATCGTCCCTTGTGGACGGTGGCGTCGGGTACTGGTCCAGCTGGGTCACCGAAAGCGCGCCCTGCCGGGTCGCGGTGCCGTAGGAGTCGGCCCCGGTGTCGCCGCCGCCGATGATGACGACGTGCTTGCCCGCCGCGTCGATCGGCGACGGGCCGTCGCCCTCGACGTACTTGTTGGCCGGGACCAGATGTTCCATCGCCAGGTGGATCCCGGCGAGCTCACGGCCGGGTGTGGTCTTGTCGTCGCGGCCGCGCAGCGCGCCCACGGCGAGGACCACCGCGTCGTACTCCGCCCGCAGTTCCTCGACGGTCAGGTCGACGCCGACCTCGCAGCCGGTGACGAACTTCGTGCCCTCCTTGCGGAGCTGCGCGAGCCGCCGGTCGAGGACCTTCTTCTCCATCTTGAACTCGGGGATGCCGTACCGCAGCAGGCCGCCGAGCCGGTCGTCCCGTTCGAAGACGGTCACCTCGTGGCCGGCGCGGGTCAGCTGCTGCGCGGCGGCGAGCCCGGCCGGGCCGGAGCCGACGACCGCGACCCGCTGCCCCGACGAAACCGCCGAGACCTGCGGCTGCACGTAGCCCGCTTCCCACGACTGGTCGGCGATCGTCTGCTCGACCCGCTTGATCGACACCGGACCGCCGGACAGCGGCGAGATCGACAGCACACAGCCCGCCTCGCACGGCGCGGGGCACAGCTTCCCGGTGAACTCGGGGAAGTTGTTGGTCGCGTGCAGCCGGTCGCTCGCCGCGGCCCAGTCACCGCGGCGCACCAGGTCGTTCCACTCCGGGATCAGGTTGCCCAGCGGGCAGCCGGAACCACCGGAATGACAGAACGGGATGCCGCAGTCCATGCATCGCGAAGCCTGCTTGCGCACCTGTTCGTTGCGCTCGCCGGGTTCCACGTCGGCATAGACCTCTCCCCAGGTGGCGAGACGGTCCTCTTTGGACTTCTTCTTCGGCTCTTCACGTTCGTACTTCAGGAAACCCGTCGGATCAGCCACGAGCGGCCTCCATGATCGCTTCGTCGACGTCGCGGCCGGCGGCACGCGCCGCCTTCGCCGCGTCAAGGACACGCTGGTAGTCGCGGGGCATCACCTTGGTGAACGCCGCCGAGCGACGCGGCCAGTCGCCGAGCAGCGACGCGGCCACGGCCGAACGTGTGAGGTCGTAGTGCTTCTGCACGGTCTTCTTGAGCCAGGCGAGGTCCTCGGACGACGGCGTCTGGAGGTTCACCATCTCCTCGTTGACCTTGCTTCGATCGAGGTCGAGCACGTAGGCCTCGCCGCCGGACATCCCCGCCGCGAGGTTGCGCCCGGTCGGGCCGAGCACCACGGCCTGTCCGCCGGTCATGTACTCGAAGGCGTGGTCGCCGACGCCCTCGGCGACCACCACCGCACCGGAGTTCCGCACGCAGAACCGTTCGCCGACCTGGCCACGCAGGAACATCTCGCCGCCGGTGGCGCCGTAGGCCAGCGTGTTCCCGGCGATGGTCTGGCCCTCCGCGGCGAATTTCGCGTCCGGATGCGGGCGCACGATGATCCGCCCGCCCGAAAGGCCCTTGCCGACGTAGTCGTTCGCGTCGCCGACCATGTCGAGTGTGATGCCGCGCGGCAGGAACGCCCCGAGCGACTGCCCGGCGGAACCGGTCAGCAGCACGTGGATCGTGTCCTCGGGCAGCCCCTCACCGCCGTAGCGACGGGTGATCTCGGAACCGAGCAGCGTGCCGACGGTCCGGTTCACGTTCCGCACCGGCAGTTCCAGCCGCACCGGATGCGCGTCCTCCAGCGCCGCCTCGGCGAGCTGGATCAGCGTCCGGTCGAGCGCGTGCTCCAAGCCGTGGTCCTGCGCCCGCGTGCGCCGTTTCGCCCCGCCGTACGGGGTCTCGGCGGGCATCTCGAAGATCGGCGCGAGGTCGAGACCGGAGGCCTTCCAGTGCTCGACCGCCTCGTCGGTGTTCAGCATCTCGGCGTGCCCGACGGCTTCGTCGAGGGTGCGGAAACCGAGTGCCGCCAACGTTTCCCGGACCTCTTCGGCGACGAACCGGAAGTAGTTCACGACGTGGTCGGCCTGGCCCGTGTACCGCTTGCGCAGATCCGGGCTCTGGGTCGCGACGCCCACCGGGCAGGTGTCGAGGTGGCAGACGCGCATCATGACGCAGCCTTCGACGATGAGCGGCGCCGTCGCGAAGCCGTACTCCTCCGCGCCGAGCAGCGCGGCGATGACGACGTCCTTGCCGGTTTTCATCGCGCCGTCGACCTGCACGGTGATCCGGTCGCGCAAACCGTTGAGCAGCAACGTCTGCTGGGTCTCGGCGAGACCGATCTCCCACGGCGTGCCCGCGTGCTTGAGCGAGTTCATCGGGGAGGCGCCGGTGCCGCCGTCGTGGCCGGAGATCAGCACGACGTCGGCGTGTGCCTTGGACACCCCGGCCGCGACCGTGCCGACGCCGAGCGAGGACACCAGCTTCACGTGGATGCGGGCGTTCTCGTTGGCGTTCTTGAGGTCGTGGATCAGCTGGGCGAGATCCTCGATCGAGTAGATGTCGTGGTGCGGTGGCGGCGAGATGAGCCCGACGCCCGGCGTCGAGTGCCGCGTGCGCGCGATCCACGGGTACACCTTGTTGGGCGGGAGCTGCCCGCCCTCGCCCGGCTTCGCGCCCTGCGCCATCTTGATCTGGATGTCGTCGGCGTTGACGAGGTATTCGCTCGTGACACCGAACCGGCCGCTCGCGACCTGCTTGATCGCGCTGCGGCGCGCCGGGTCGTAGAGCCGCTCGGGGTCTTCCCCGCCCTCGCCGGTGTTCGACCGGCCGCCGATGCGGTTCATCGCGATGGCGAGCGTTTCGTGCGCCTCGGCCGAAATCGAACCGTAGGACATCGCGCCGGTGTTGAAGCGCTTGAAGATCGCCTCGACGGGCTCGACCTCGTCCAGCGGGACGGGCTCGCGAGCGCCCTCGCGGAAGGAGAACAGCCCGCGCAGCGCGCCACCCTGGCGGTACAGGCGGTGCACCTCGTCGGAGTACTTCTTGTACACCTCTTCCCGGCCGGTCTTCGTCGCGTGCTGCAACAGGAAGACGGTCTCGGGGGTGAACAGGTGCAGCTCGCCCTCGCGGCGGTACGCGTACTCGCCGCCGGTCTCGAGTCCACGGTGGACACGATCGGTCGGGTTGTCCGGGTACGCGCGACGATGCCGCGTGGCGACCTCTTCGGCGAGCACGGTCAGCCCGACCCCGCCGAGCTTCGACGACGTCCCGGTGAAGTACTCGTCGAGCAGATCCTGGGCCAGGCCGAAGGATTCGAAGACCTGCGCCGCGGTGTACGCGCCGACGGTCGAGATGCCCATCTTCGACATGATCTTCAGGACGCCCTTCACGAGCGCCTTGACGTAGTTGCGGATCGCCTTGGCCGGCTCGATCCCGGTGACCGCACCGGTCGAGATCATGTCCTCGATGGTCTCGAAGGCCAGGTACGGGTTCACCGCCGCGGCGCCGTAACCGAGCAGCAGCGCGATGTGGTGGACCTCGCGGGCGTCGCCGGTCTCGACGACCAGCGCGACGCGGAGCCGCTCCTTGGTGCGCACCAGGTGGTGGTGCACCGCGGACACCAGCAGCAGCGACGGGATCGGCGCCATGCGGTGGTCGGAGTCGCGATCGGACAGCACGAGCGTGCGCGCGCCCGCCGCGATCGCCTCCGACGCCTCGCGCCGGACCCGCTCGATCGCGGACGCCAGCGCGTCGGCACCACCGTCCACTTCGTACAGTCCGGAAAGGACACTGCACGCGAAGCCGGGAAGGTCGCCGTCGTCGTTGATGTGGATCAGCTTGGCGAGTTCGTCGTTGTCGATCACCGGATACGGCAGCTGCACGTGGCGGCAGGAGGCCGGGCCGGGGGCGAGCAGGTTGCGCTCGGGACCCATGATCCGGCTCATCGAGGTGACGAGTTCTTCGCGGATCGCGTCCAGCGGCGGGTTGGTGACCTGCGCGAAGTTCTGCTTGAAGTAGTCGTAGAGCAGCCGCGAACGCTGTGACAGCACGGCGGGCGGGGTGTCGGAGCCCATCGAACCGATCGGCTCGGCCGCCTTGACCGCCATCGGCGCGAGGAGGATCTTCAGCTCTTCTTCGGTGTAGCCGAAGGAAAGCTGGCGCCGCAGCACGGAATCGTGGCTCTGCACGATGTGGTCGCGATCCGGCAGGTCGGCGATCTGCAGGAGCCCGGCGTGCAGCCAGCCCTCGTACGGGAGTTCCTTGGCCAGCGCCGACTTGACCTCTTCGTCGTCAACGATCCGGCCCGCCTCGGTGTCCACCAGGAACATGCGGCCGGGCTTGAGGCGGCCCTTGGCCACGACGTCCGCGGGGGCGACGTCGAGGACGCCCGCCTCACTGGCGAGCACGACCCGGTCGTCCGCGGTGCGCCACCATCGGGCGGGCCGCAGGCCGTTGCGGTCCAGCACCGCGCCGACGAGCGTGCCGTCGGTGAAGGTGACACACGCTGGGCCGTCCCACGGCTCCATGAGGCTGGCGTGGAACTGGTAGAACGCACGACGCTGTGCGTCCATCCCGGTGTGGTTCTCCCACGCTTCGGGGATCATCATCAGCACCGCGTGCGGCAGCGACCGCCCGCCGAGGTGCAGCAGCTCCAGTACCTCGTCGAAGGAGGCGGAGTCCGACGCGTCGGCCGAGCAGATCGGGTACAGGCGGGTGAGGTCGCCGGGGATGAGGTCCGATTCGAGCAGCGCCTCACGGGCGCGCATGCGGTTGCGGTTGCCCCGGATGGTGTTGATCTCGCCGTTGTGCGCGACGAACCGGAACGGATGCGCCAGCGGCCACGACGGGAAGGTGTTGGTGGAGAACCGGGAGTGCACGAGCGCGATGGCGCTGGTGAGCCGGGTGTCGGTCAGGTCGGCGAAGAAGAGCGGGAGCTGCTCGGGGGTCAGCATTCCCTTGTAGACGATGGTCCGCGAGGACAGCGACGGGAAGTAGGTGCCGCAGCCCGCGGTCACGCTCTCGTTCTCGACGCGCTTGCGGAGGCAGAAGGCCAGCCGGTCCAGTTCGAGGCCGGCGGGACATCGCCCGTCGGCCTCGGCGCCCGCGACGAACAGCATCGCGAAATGCGGCATGACCGAACGCGCCGTCGGGCCGATGTCGGCGCGGTCGGCGTCGACCGGTACCTCACGCCAGCCGAGGACGTCGAGGCCCTCTTCCGTGGCGATCCGCTCGATCAGGGCGATGGCCTTGTTCCGCTCCTCGACGTCCGAGGGCAGGAAACCGATCCCGGTCGCGTAGGTCTGGTGACCGTCGGCGTCCGCCGGGGGCAGGGGGAAGTCGACTTCCGCCCGCAGCAGCTCGTCCGGGAGCTGCAGCAGGATGCCCGCGCCGTCGCCACTGGTCGGCTCCGCTCCGGCGGCCCCGCGGTGGTCGAGGTTCGTCAGCGCGGACAGGCCGTCGGTGACGATGCCGTGCGAGCGCCGCCCGCGGACGTCGGCCACCATGGCCACACCGCAGGAGTCCTGTTCGGATTCGGGATCGTAGAGACCCTGTTTGCCTGGAATGGCGGAGAAGATCATGAAGGGACCTCCTTCGTCGTCTGTGCTCAGCGACCGGGCGGGGCCGGCCGGGGGATGCGCACGGGACGACGATGGCCCGTTCGTTAGCGAGACTTTAACACCTGTGAAACACGTCGGCATCAGTTCGGCGGGCGCGAAGCCCGCCGATGGGTAACGATCTGGACGCCCGGAACGACACAGTTCCTGATGAGGTCACAGTAGTTCGTTCCGCTAAGTATATGTCCTGTTCCGGGATGTCACGAGACGCGGCGAGGCGACCCTAGTCACTCCCGGCGCCCGGCGCGAGCCCAGGACGCCGGAAATAGAACGTGTTACAGTTCCGGCCATGATCCTGGACCGTTTCCGGCTCACCGACCAGGTCGCCGTGGTCACCGGCGCCGGACGCGGGATCGGCGCGGCGACCGCCGTGGCGCTCGCCGAGGCCGGTGCCGACGTGGTGATCTCCTCGCGCACCGAAACCCAGCTCGAAGACGTGGCGGCCCTGGTCGCCGCCACCGGACGGCGCGCCCACGTGGTGCCCGCCGATCTGAGCGACCCGGCCGCCGCCGGCGAGCTGGCGCGTATCGCGACGGCGGAGTTCGGGCGGCTGGACCTGGTGGTCAACAACGTCGGTGGCACGTATCCCCGGCCGCTGCTGGAAACCACCCCGGACTTCCTCGAAGAAGCCTTTCGCTTCAACGTCTCCACCGCGCACGCGCTGACCGTCGCGGCGGCACCGTCCTTACTGGAGTCGGGCGGCTCGGTCGTCAACATCTCGTCGGTGATGGGCCGCGTGACCGGGCGCGGTTTCGCCGCGTACGGGACGGCGAAGGCCGCGCTGGCGCACTACACCCGGCTCGCCGCGGCCGACCTCGCGCCGAAGGTGCGGGTGAACGCGATCTCGGTCGGCTCGGTGGCGACCTCCGCGCTCGAAGTGGTGGTGGGCAACGACGAACTGCGCGGCCGGATGGAGGCCGCCACTCCCCTGCGCCGGATCGGCGAGGCCGAGGACATCGCGGCCACCGTCGTATTCCTGGCGTCGGGGGCGGGCCGGTACGTCACCGGCAAGATCATCGAAGTCGACGGTGGACTGCAAGCCCCGAACCTGGAGCTCGGTCTGCCCGATCTGTAGGAGGCGAGCGCCGTGCGCGTGGTCCAGTGGAGTACCGGGAACGTCGGCCGCCACGCGCTGGCCGGGATAGCCGCGCGGCCCGATCTCGAACTCGCCGGGGTCTGGGTGTCGAGCGAGGCCAAGGCGGGCGTGGACGCCGGGGAACTGGCCGGGCTCGGGCGCCCGCTCGGTGTCGCGGCCACCACCGACGCGGACGCGCTCATCGCGCTGAAGCCGGACTGCGTGCTCTACACGGCGATGGCCGACGACAGGCTCGTGGAGGCCGTCGAAGACCTGAAACGCTTTCTGCGCGCGGGGATCAACGTGGTGTCCAGCAGCCCGGTGTTCCTCCAGTACCCCGAAGGTGTCGTGCCGCCGGAGATGATCGAGCCGATCCGCGAGGCGGCCCGCGAAGGCGGCGCTTCGCTGTGGGTCAACGGTGTCGACCCCGGCTTCGCCAACGACTGGCTGCCGCTGGTGCTCACCGGCGTGTGCGAACGGATCGACGAGGTGCGCTGCCTGGAGATCCTCGATTATTCGACGTACGACAACGGCAAGGTGCTGTTCGACATCATGGGCTTCGGCCGCGAGATGGACGACCTGCCGCTGTTGCTGCAGCCCGGCGTGCTGTCGCTGGCCTGGGGCAGCGTCGTGCGGCAGCTCGCGGCCGGGCTGGACGTCGAACTCGACGGCGTCGAGGAGGTCTACGAGCGGCTTCCGGCGACTGAGACGTTCGAGATCGCCTCGGGAACCATCAAGGAGGGCACAGCGGCGGCGCTGCGGTTCGAGGTGCGCGGAATGCGCGGAGGACGCGCGGTGTGCGTGCTGGAGCACATCACGCGGCTGCGCGGCGACCTCGGGCCCGACTGGCCGCAGCCGACCGGGCAGGGCTGTTACCGCGTCCAGGTGACCGGTGAGCCCGAGTACGTGCTGGACCTGCGGCTGGTCGGGACCGATGGCGACCACAACACCGCCGGGCTGAAGGCGACCGCGATGCGGCTGGTGAACGCGATCCCGGCGGTGGTCGCGGCTCCGCCGGGGCTGCTGACGGCGCTGGACCTGCCTTTGGTGACGGGGCGGGGCCTGGTTTCCCCCTGATGCCGTGAAGGCCTCCTTGCCTACCTTGAGGGTAGGGAAGGAGGCCTTCACGGAACTTGCGGCGCTACTTCTCGGCGTCGGGCTTCGGGTCCTCGGTCGCCTTGTCGGCGGCGGAGTCCCGGACGGTGTCCGGAGCCGCGGCGACCTCCGCGTGCGACTCACCGGAGTCGGCCGAAGCGGAGGCGGAATCGGCGTCTTCCCGCGGCACGTCCTTGCTCCACAGCGTTTCCGGCGCTTCCCTCGGCCCCCGCTTGGCGGCCAGGACGAAGTACGCGATCGCGGCGGCGAACAGCAGGATCGAGGTCCACACGTTGACCCGCAAGCCGAGGATGTGGTTCGCGGTGTCGGTCCGCATCATCTCGATCCAGAACCGGCCCGCGGTGTACCCGGCGACGTACAGCGCGAACACGCGGCCGTGGCCGAGGCGGAACTTCTTGTCCGCCCAGATCACCAGCAGCGCGACACCGAGGTTCCAGATCAGCTCGTAGAGGAACGTCGGGTGCACCGGGCTGTCCGGCAGCGGGACGTGCCCGATCGCGATCCCGTTCAGGAAGTCGTCCGGGTTGGTCGGGTTGTAGCGCTGGTAGATCTCCAGTCCCCACGGCAGATCGGTGTGCGCGCCGTAGAGCTCCTGGTTGAAGTAGTTGCCGAGCCGTCCGATCGCCTGCGCGATCACGATCCCCGGCGCGAGCGCGTCCGCCATCGCGGGCAGCGGGATGCCCCGGCGGCGGCAGGCGATCAGCGCGCCGACGGCGCCGAGCGCGATGGCGCCCCAGATCCCGAGGCCGCCGTCCCAGATCTTCAGCGCGTTGAGCGGGTTCTTGCCCTCGCCGAAGTACAGCTGGTTGTCGGTGATGACGTGGTACAACCGGCCGCCGACCAGGCCGAACGGCACCGCGAAGACGGCGACGTCGATGACGGTGCCCTTCGTGCCGCCGCGGTTCACCCAGCGCCGCTCGCCCAGCCAGATCGCCACGATGATGCCGGCGATGATGCAGAGCGCGTAGGCCCGGATCGGGACCGGCCCGATATGCCAGACGCCCTGGTCGGGGCTGGGGATGGTCGCGAGGAACGCTGCCGAGGCGGTATTCACGTCGGCCACCGTAGCGCTTCGTCGACTTCTTGGGGGCGTCAGCCCTCGACGGCGGCCAAATAGCCCGCGATCAGCGCGGACGCGACCTGCCCGATGGCGGCGTCGGGCGGCAGGAGCAGTTCGTCGTGCAGGCTCGGCGCGCCCGCGGTGTCGCCGAGACCGACGAACATCATCAGCCCGCGCGTCATCCCGCAGTAGTGCGCGAAGTCGTCGGCGCCGAACGACCGGAAGTCGGTGTCCACGGCCGCCCCGGTCCGGACGAGCCGCCGGTGCGCGCGCTGGGTGAGCCCGGCGTCGTTGTGCAGCACCGGTTCGCACGGGCTGATCTCCAGTTCCGCCCGGCAGCCGTGCGCCTTGGCGGTGCCGTGGACGACCTCGGCGAGCCCCTCCAGCGCGAGGTCGCGGTCCTCGGCGCGCATCAGCCGCAGCGACCCGGACAGGCGGGCTTCGTTCGGCACGACGTTCGCCGTGGTCCCGGCTTCGATCCGGCCGACCGAGCAGACCGCGCCGAACACCGGGTCGACCCGGCGGCTCGCGAGCTGCTGCAGGCTCACCACGATCTGGCTGAGCGCGAGGATCGGGTCCCGCAGCAGATGCGGATACCCGGCGTGCCCGCCCTGGCCGCGGACGACGACTTCGAACTCGTCGGTGGAGGCGTTGACCGGCCCCGGCACCGCCGACACCACGCCCGCCGCGAGCCGGGGCTGGACGTGCGCGCCGATGACCGACTCGACGCCGTACTCGGTGAGCACGCCCGACTCGACGATGTCCAGCGCGCCGGACGGTGACGTCTCCTCACGCGGCTGCAGGAGCGCGAGGAGCGGCCGGGGCACCCCGACCACGGCGGCCGCGCGGACGGTGGCGACGAGCGCGGCCATGTGGACGTCGTGCCCGCACGCGTGCATCAGCGGCGTCTCCGAAGCCCACGGCACGCCGGTGCGCTCGGTGACCGGCAGCGCGTCCAGTTCGGTGCGCAGCGCCACGGCCGGTCCCGGCCGGGTGCCGGGGAGCAGGACGGCGCGTCCGGTCTTGGCGACCCGGACCCCGTCGTCGACGCCCAGCGCCTCGACGACGACCCGCGCGGTGTCCTCCTCGTCCCCCGACGCGCGCGGATCGGCGTGCACGCGGTGCCGCAGCCCGATCGCGGAAGGCAGCTCCGCTTCGACCGCGGCCTCCCACCGGTCCTGCAGTTCGTCCAGCTCCGTCATGTCCCCTCCAGCCCGTACACCCGTTCGGCGTTGCGGTGCCCCACCAGCGCCGCGATCCGATGCGCGTCCACTTCGGACAGTACGTCCGAACCGAGTCCCGCGTACAGGAAGTCGGACAGTCCTTGCCGGAACAGCGCGGTACCGAGGTGGTACAGCTCGGCCAGCCCGAACGCGTCCGTGGAGAACAGCAGCTTCCCGAACGGCACGATCTCCATTGTCTCCGCGATGATCGCGGGCGCACGATGACCGGCGTTGTGCGTCGCGAGTCCCACGTCGACGAACACGTGCTCGAACACCTGCGCCAGATACGCGGCGTTCCGGTGGAAGGGATAGTTGTGCAGCAGCATGATCGGCACCCCGTGCGAGCGGGTGGCCCGCAGCAGCCCGGTGAGCAGCAGCGGATCGCAGCGATGCAGATCGACGTCGGAATCGCCGAACCCGACGTGGAACTGGATCGGCAACGCCAGGTCGATCCCGGTCCAGATCAGGAAGCGGTGCAGCACCTCGTCCGCCAGCCGGACCGGTTCGCCCGCCTCGATCCGCGCGAGCCAGCGGCCCGCCGCTTCGGTGACCTCGGCGTCCGTCGGCCGCTCCCCCGCCAGGTCGAGGCCGACCCGGTAGGCGGCGATGGATTTGAACCCGACGGCCGTCGTGGCGCGTTTCGTCAGTTCGCCGGTGAAGGCCTCGATGAATCCGGCCGCGGTGGTCGCTCCGATCACCGTTTCGGCGACCTGTTCGAGGCGGACGATGTCCCGCGCACGGGCGCCGGACAGCGCCGCGAACTGCTCGGTCGTGGTCAGCGTGTCCGGCAGGAAACCGCCGTCGAGCAGGAATTCGGTCGTGCCGGTGGCGCGCAGGAACCGCGCGTTGACCTCCGTGGCGCCCAGTTCGGCGCGGCGGGCCAGATAGACCTCGGCCGGCACGTGCGGCGGCAGGTCGAGCACGGGCGCGCAGCGGGCCCGCACCGCGAGCCCGATCAGCGAGTCGAACAGGGTGGTGCCCAGCGACGAGACGGTGTCGGCCTCGGTGAGCATCTGCTCGAACTCGATCCGGCCGAGGTCACCGGTGACGACGCCGTGGCAGTGGTGGTCCACCAGCCGCGTCCGGGCCACGAACGGCAGGATCGGGGTTCCCGGCATGAGCGCGTCCCTTCTCGTGATCGACGAGTGCGGCCTCACCCTATGGCCGGATCGGAGCGTGGCAAGGGGCTGGAGAACAGGCCAGGATGAGGAACCATGGTGAACCGGGAAGCACTGACCGCCCGCGCGACCGCCCTCACCGGGGAACTCCGGGCACGGGGTGTCGAGCTCGTGGCGCTGACCTTCGTGGACAACGCCGGGATAGCGCGGGTCAAGGCGGTGCCGCTGCGGAAGCTGCCGTCGGCGGCCGCGTGGGGTGTCGGCGCTTCGAATTCCTTCGATTTCTTCGGTTTCGACGACGTCATCACCGGCGGTGAGCATTCCCTCGGACCGGTCGGCGACCTGCGGCTGCATCCGGACCTCGACGCGCTGACCGTGCTCGCCGGGCAGCCCGGCTGGGCTTGGGCACCGGTGACGAAACTCGACCAGGAGGGCGAACCGCATCCGCAGGACGGGCGGGCCCTGCTGGCGACGGCGGTGGACCGGCTCGCCGCACGCGGTCACCGTGCGCGGATGAGTTTCGAGATCGAATGGGTGATCACCAGCGCCGACGCCCCGGACGACGCGAACTCGGCCACGGCGGGACCGGCCTACGGCTACGCGAGGCTTTCCGAGCGCGCGGACTACCTTCGCGCCCTGGTGTCCACTTTGGACCAACAAGGCGTCGGGGTCGAGCAGATCCATCCCGAGTACGCCGACGGTCAGTTCGAGCTGTCCGTCGCCGCCGCCGATCCCGTGCGGGCGGCCGACGTCGCCGTGCTGACGAAGGAGACGATCCGCGCGCTCAGCCACCGGCACGGGCTCAAGACGTCCTTCACCCCGAAGTTCGCGCCCGCCGGCGTGGGCAACGGCGGGCACGTGCATCTGAGCATTTGGGACGGCGCGCGGAATCTTTTTTCGGGCGGGGAAAGGGTTTTCGGGCTGACGCCGGTCGCCGAGTCGTTCAGCGCCGGCATCCTGAAACGGCTGCCCGCGCTGCTCGCGATCGGGGCGCCGTCGGTGGTCAGCTATCTGCGCCTGGAGCCGCACCATTGGGCGGGGGTGTACACCGCGTGGGGGTTGGAGAACCGGGAGACGCCGCTGCGGCTAGTGCGCGGCGTCGCCGGGAATCGCGCGTCGGCGGCGAACCTCGAGGTCAAATGTTTCGACCTGACCGCGAATCCGTATCTGCTGGCGGCCGCGCTGCTGTTCGCCGGGATGGCCGGTGTCGACGAGGGAGCGTCACTTCCGGATCCGGTGGACGTCGATCCTGGCGTCCTGACGGAAGAAGAGCGCGCCGCCCGCGGGATCGAGCGCCTGCCTCAGCGGCTGGAGGAGGCCGTCGCCGCGTTCGAGGCGGACAAGGACCTGGCGGCCGCGTTCGGCGCTCCGCTGGCGACGACGATCATGGACGTGCGGCGGGCGGAGATCGAGCGGTTCGCGGACGCGAGCCCGGAGGAGATCACCGAAGCGCAGCGGTGGCGCCACTGAGGCGGGTCACCGGAACAGCTCTGTCCGGTGACCTGGCCGCTCTCTAAAGTGACGCTCGCCCGCCCAGGTCGGGTGGGCTTTGTGCGAACTGGGGAACTCAGCCGATGAAGAAACTGAAAGCCGTCCTCGTCACAGTCCTGCTCGCCCTGACGGCCCTGGTCTCGACCGCCACCGCGGCGAGTGCGGCGGCCGGGAATCCGACGAAGTTCCAGCCCGGGATCCGTGAGGCATGGGTGCATTTCCGGCCCGCCATGGATTCCGCGTATGTCGTGGTCAGCGACGTCAGCCTCAGAGCCCTCTGCTACGTGTCCGCCGCCGACGGGCTCTGGAACCTGGTCTACGACGACCACGCGGTCAAGGTCGGGTACACCTACGCGTCGTACCTCACCGCGCCGTCCGGCCAATGGTGCGGGAACGTCGGCCAGGGAACCGGCGGGGCCAAGGGCGAGACCTGGGTGCACCTCTACCCACAGGCGAACTGGGCTCACGAGGTCATGTACCCGGGCCACGACGTCGCGGCGATCTGCACGCTCGGGTTCCTCACCGACGTGTCCGACGGCAGCAACCGCCGATGGGACCTGTACCTCGACCACGCGAACAACGTCGCCGGATTCACCTGGTACACCAGCTTCTACTCGTCGCCGTCGTCGATCACCGACTGCGGCATCTGATGTAGCGAAGGGGCCCTTCACCGCCTGAGATGCGATGAAGGGCCCCTTCGGCTCACGTCAGATCAAGCGGGGGCGACGGCCTTCCGCACACCCGCGGCCAGTTCGGCCGAAAGCTCGCGCACCGCGTCGGTGCCGCTCGCCGCGGCCGTCACCAGCGCCGAGCCGACGATGACGCCGTCCGCGAAACCGGCGACCTGCGCCGCCTGCTCGCCGGACCGGACGCCGATCCCGACGCCGATCGGCAGTTCCGTATGCGCGCGGGTCCGCTCGACCAGGTCCTCGGCGTGCACACCGACCTGGTCGCGAGCACCCGTCACACCCATCACCGCGGTGGCGTACACGAAGCCGGAAGCGGCCGCGACGGTCTTCGCGATCCGCTCCTCCGAGGAGGACGGCGCGACCAGGAAGATCCGGTCCAGACCATGCTGTTCGGAGGCGGCCATCCACTCGTCGGCCTCGTCCGGGATCAGGTCCGGGGTGATCATCCCGAGCCCGCCCGCGGCGGCGAGGTCCCGCGCGAAACGGTCGACGCCATAGCGGTGCACCGGGTTCCAGTACGTCATCACGACGGCCTTGCCGCCACGCGACGACACCGACTCGACGACCTCGAACAGGTGCTTGAGCTTGAAGCCGCCGGAAAGCGCGCTCACCGACGCGGCCTGGATGGTCGGGCCGTCCATCACCGGGTCCGAGTAGGGCACGCCCACCTCGACCAGGTCGGCGCCGCCGTCGACCACCGCCGCCAGCAGATCCTTGGACCCGTCGACTGTCGGGAAGCCCGCCGGAAGGTAACCGATCAGCGCGCCGCGCCCCTCGGCCTTCGTCTTCGCGAAGAGGTCGTCCAGCGCGCTCATGCGTTCTCCACCAGGCCGAAGTACTTCGCGGCCGTGTCCATGTCCTTGTCGCCGCGACCGGACAGGTTCACGATGATCAGCCCCTCGGGGCCGAGTTCACGGCCGAGCACCAGCGCACCGGCCAGCGCGTGCGCCGACTCGATCGCCGGGATGATGCCCTCGGTACGCGAAAGCAGCTTGAACGCGTCCATCGCCTCGGCGTCGGTCACCGGCCGGTACTCGGCGCGGCCGCTGTCCTTGAGCCACGCGTGCTCCGGGCCGACACCCGGGTAGTCCAGCCCCGCGGAGATCGAGTGCGATTCGACGGTCTGGCCGTCCTCGTCCTGCAGCAGGTACGTCATCGCGCCGTGCAGGTTGCCCGGGGTGCCCTTGGTCAGCGTGGCGCCGTGGCGGTTGCCCTCGACGCCCTCGCCGCCCGGTTCGAGACCGACCAGGCGCACCGACGTGTCGTCGATGAAGCCGTGGAAGATCCCGATCGCGTTCGATCCGCCGCCGACGCAGGCCGCGACGGCGTCGGGCAGGCGTCCGGCCTGCTCCAGGATCTGGGCGCGGGCCTCCTCGCCGATGATCTTGTGGAAGTTCCGCACCATCATCGGGAACGGGTACGGGCCCGCCGCCGTGCCGAACAGGTAGTGCGTCGTGTCGGCGTTGGTGACCCAGTCGCGCAGCGCCTCGTTGATCGCGTCCTTGAGCGTGCGCGAACCGGTCTTCACCGGGACGACCTCGGCGCCGAGCAGCTTCATGCGGGCGACGTTCAGCGCCTGCCGCTCGGTGTCGACCTCGCCCATGTAGACGACGCATTCCAGGTCCAGCAGCGCGCAGGCGGTGGCGGTGGCCACGCCGTGCTGTCCGGCCCCGGTCTCGGCGATGACCCGCTTCTTGCCCATCCGCTTGGTGAGCAACGCCTGGCCGAGCACGTTGTTGATCTTGTGCGAACCGGTGTGGTTCAGATCCTCGCGTTTGAGGAAGATCCGGGCGCCGCCGGCGTGCTCGCCGAAGCGCTTGGCCTCGGTGAGCAGCGACGGACGGCCGGCGTACTCGCGCAGCAGGCGCCGGAACTCGTTGACGAAGTCCGGGTCGGTCCTCGCCTTGTCGTATTCCGCCGCGACCTCGTCGACGACGCCGATCAGGGCCTCGGGCATGAACCGGCCGCCGTAGGGGCCGTAGTAGCCCCGGCCGTCCGGGTCGTGCTCGCCGTGCGGTGTTTCGGTGTACTCCACGCTCATCGAGAAGGCCTCGGGCAAGCGGGGTGCGAACCGGCGGTCACGAGCTTGACCAGGGCGCCCTTCGGGTCTCCCGAAGCGACGAGCCCTTCGCCCACGAGGACGGCGTCGGCGCCGTGACCCGCGTAGGACATCAGGTCGCCCGGGCCGCGGACACCGGACTCGGCGATCTTGAAGACGTCCATCGGCAGGCCGGGGGCCAGCCGCGAGAAGACGTCCCGATCCACCTCGAGGGTGTGCAGGTTGCGGGCGTTGACGCCGATCACCTTCGCGCCGGCTTCGAGCGCCTTGTCGGCCTCTTCGGCGTTGTGGATCTCGACCAGCGCGGTCATCCCGAGGGATTCGACGCGGTCCAGCAACGCGATCAGGGCGTTCTGCTCCAGCGCCGCCACGATCAGCAGGACCATGTCCGCGCCGTGCAGCCGCGCCTCGTGCACCTGGTACGGGCTGACGATGAAGTCCTTGCGCAGCACCGGGATGTCGACCGCCGCGCGGACCGCGTCGAGGTCGGCGAGCGAACCGCCGAACCGCCGCTGCTCGGTCAGCACGCTGATCACCCGGGCGCCGCCGTCGGCGTAGTCCTTCGCCAGCGCGGCCGGATCCGGGATCTCGGCCAGCTCGCCCTTGGACGGGCTGCGCCGCTTCACCTCGGCGATGACACCGATACCGGACTCACGCAGGGCCGCGAGCACGTCACGTGGGGGCGCGACCTGGGTCGCGCGCTTCTTCAGTTCGTCGAACGGCAGAACCGCCTCGCGCTCGGCGAGATCGGCACGGACGCCGGCGACGATGTCTTCGAGCACGCTCACCGGAGTACCTCACCGGCCGTCGCACTCACGGATTCCTTCGCAAGGTCGCTCACAAAAACCTTCCCCTTCCCGCCGAAACGATGCTAACCCCCGCACGGATACGGCCTGGTTCCGGGTATGTCCGTTGCTCCGAATGCCAACCGTGTCATCTTTGCCGGGAAAGATCCCCGAAACCCGCGAATTCCGTCGTCGTCACCGGCCGGCGGTGGGATCTTCGCCTTCGGACAGCGCCTCCCACAGCTCGGTCTCGGGATCCTTCGCGGCCTTCTTCTTCGCCCCCGGCGCCGAGTACTTCGCGCCGAGGCGCGGCATCCGGCCCGCGCCCTTGATGGCTGCCAACCCGCCCGCCGTCACGAGAATTCCCCCGAGAATCGCGAGGCCGCGGGCTCCCAGCATCTGGGCGACGGGCAGTCCGTCGGCGAACCCGCTGAACGAGCCGCCCGCCACGCCGATCCACACCGCGGCGAGGCCGGACACGGCGAGTACCACGCCGAGCACCCGGCGTGGCCAGCCGCCGGTGGCGATCAGCCCCGCCGTGCCGGCGAGCGCCAGCAACGCGAGGGGAATCAGCGCAACCGCGCGCTGTGAACCGGTTTCCGTGTACAGCACGGTGCCGCGCACGCCGCCGTCGCGGAACTCCGCGAACCACACGAGCTGCGAGGAACCCCACAACGCGACCGCGCCCAGCAGCAGGCCCACCACGGCGATCCACAGTGGACGCTTGGCCTTCTTCGCCGGGACCTCAGACACGAGTGCGGTCACCCGCCGGGTCGAGCTCGTCCGCCGCGATCATCGTCTGCGCCGCCGCGACGGCGGAAAGCACCGTGCGGGCCTTGTTGAGCGACTCGTTGTCCTCGTAGTCGGCCACCGAGTCCGCGACGACTCCCCCGCCCGCCTGGACGTACGCGGTGCCGTCCTTCATCAGCGCGGTGCGGATCGCGATCGCGGTGTCGGCGTCCCCGGCGAAGTCCAGATAGCCGACGACACCGCCGTAGAGCGCCCTGCGGGTCGGCTCCAGCTCCTCGATCAACTGCATCGCGCGGACCTTCGGCGCGCCCGAGAGCGTCCCCGCCGGGAAACAGGCGGTGACGGCGTCGAAAGCCGTCTTGTCGTCGAGGAGTTCCCCGGTGACCGTGGAGACGATGTGCATGACGTGGCTGTAGCGCTCGACGTCGAAGAAGTCGACGACGCGCACGGTGCCCGGCTTGCAGACCTTGCCGAGGTCGTTGCGGCCGAGGTCGACGAGCATGAGGTGCTCGGCGCGCTCCTTCTCGTCCGCGAGCAGGTCCTTGGCCAGCTGCGCGTCTTCCTCCGGATCGGCGCCGCGCCAGCGGGTGCCCGCGATCGGATGCGTGGTCGCGCGGCCGTCCCGCACGGTGACCAGCGACTCCGGGCTGGAACCGACGATGTCGAAACCGTCCAGGCGCAGCAGGTACATGTACGGGCTCGGGTTGGACGTGCGCAGCACGCGGTAGACGTCGAGCGCGTCGGCCCGGGTCTCGATCTCGAAGCGTTGCGACGGCACGATCTGGAACGCTTCGCCCGCCTTGATCGCCTCGACGGCCTTCTCGACCGCCGCGTGGAAGTCCGGCTTGGAGCGGCGGCGCGTGAATTCGGGCGCGGGACGGTCGAAGACGGCGGCCGTGGCCGGGGCGGCGACGTGCAGCTGCTTGGTCATCGCGTTCAGGCGGGCGACGGCGTCGTCGTACGCGGCGTCGACGCGCTCGGCCGAGTCGTCCCAGTTGACCGCGTTGGCGATCAGCGTGACGGTGCCCTCGTGGTGGTCGAAGGCGGCCAGGTCGGTCGCCAGCAGCATGGTGAGCTCGGGGATGTCGAGGTCACGCTCGGCGAGCTCGGGGAGGCGTTCGAGCCAGCGGACGGCGTCGTAGCCGATGTAGCCGACCATGCCGCCGGTGAGCGGCGGCATCCCGGGCAGCTGCTCGGTGTGGAGCGCGGCGACGGTCTCGCGCAGGACGGTGAGCGGGTCGCCCTCGGTCGGCAGGCCGACCGGCGGGGTGCCGGTCCACACGGCCTCGCCGTCACGCACGGTCAATGCGGCGGGGCTGTCGACGCCGATGAACGACCATCGGCTCCAGGAAGCGCCGTTCTCCGCCGATTCGAACAGGAACGTCCCCGGCCGGTCGGCGGCGAGCTTGCGGTAGACCCCGATGGGGGTCTCACCGTCGGCGAGCACGCGACGGACAACGGGGATGACGCGACGGCCCTCGGCGAGCGCGCGGAACTCATCGCGCGAAGGGCTGACCGAGCCGAGCCCCGACGGGCTGGCGTTTGCGGCGCTGACCATGTCGCTCATTGTGCTGCAACGGCCGCACGGGCCGGGACGGGGGGATGAATTCAAAGATTGTTGAATTTCCGGCCGGGTCCGTTCATGATGACGCCATGGCTGGTGAAGACACTACCGTGCGGCGACGGGGACGGCGGCCCGGCGGACAGGACACCCGGACCGCGCTGATCGAAGCGGCGCGCGCGGTGTTCGGCGAGAGCGGTTTCGACGGCGCGACCGTGCGCGCGATCGCGACGCGGGCCGGGGTCGACGCGGCGATGGTGAACCACTGGTTCGGCAGCAAGGAAGGACTGTTCGCCCAAGCCATCCTGAAGCTCCCCTTCGACCCGCACGAACTGCTCGCGGAACTCCAGAACGGGCCCGACGACGAATTCGGTCAGCGGATCGTTCGCACCTTCCTCACCCGATGGGACGGCGCGGGCGGCGAGGTGTTCCAGGCGCTCGTCCGCAGCGTCGCCGGACACGAACAGGCCGCGGCCGTGCTGCGCGGTTTCTTCCAGAACTTCTTCACGAAGGTCATCGGCGGACTGGGCTCGGACCGCGTCGAACTGCGGACCACGCTCTGCGCTTCCCAGCTCGTCGGGATGGGGCTGGTGCGCTACGTCGCGAAATTCGAGCCAATGGCTTCGAGCGAGATCGAGCCGCTGGTGACCGCGATCGCGCCGACCGTGCAGCGTTATCTGACCGGCGACATCGACTGACCCGTCGGGTGGCTCAAGCAGTGTCCGGTTCGATTTCCTTGACCGGAACCGTGTAGAGCGTGTCCTTCGAGAAGCGCCCGCGCGGGAAGATCACGATCATGTCCGTTTCCTCGCCGCCGACGAAGACGGGAACTTTCTCGAGCCCTTTGAAACGGGGAGCGACCCGCAGCGAGCGTCGCGTCTGGAGCAGCTTGTAGTCGCCTTCGAGATAGACGTCGATCCGGGGGAACAGCCAGCCGGGCCGCACCGTCGCCACGGCCTCGCGCAAACCCGTCTTCTCGGCGGACCGACGGCGGCTCTTCCAGAGCCAGGCGGCGTACAGACATGCCGGAATACCATAGAAGGCCACCAAGGAAAGCGGGATCAGCACCTCGAATCGGCGATCGTCCGAAATTATCTGACACGCGACGAAGTAGGCGATCCAGAACGCCGCCCAAGCCGTCGCCCGTTGTTCGAGAAGCGACAATTTCTCGATCAAGGGGCCGGCCACTTCTTCGTGGACCGTCGGCGGCTCGTAGCTTTCGGCGAAGTCGTCGTCCGCACTCGAGCGAGGTCGCCCGGCGACCCGTGGACGTCGTCTCGGACGGTCGATCTTCTTTTTCCCTCGCCCCAGTTTCATGCACCGAGGTTAATCGAGAAGCGCGGGTTTTCCGGATAACGAGTCGCGTCTCGCTTCGGGGCAACCCTGAGTGCTCAGCGAGCGTACAAGTTCAGGTCGGGCCGGGAACGCGTACGGGCGGCGGGAAATCCTCCCCCGCGGGAACAGGACGACCATGTTCGCGCCTTCGCCACCGACCCGGACCCGGAGGCCGGGATTCTTCCGGAAACGGCGGCACGAGCGGATCGACCAGCCCACCGAGCGGACCACGGTTTCGGTGCCGTCGTCGAAAGTGAGGTACGTGGCGGGCGGGAGCCGGTTGCCCAGCCCCTCGTAATCCGGCCGTATCGTCGCCCGCGCCGGACGCCATCCGGTGGCCTGGACGGCCCGGTGCCTGGCCCGCCAGCCCGTCGCCGACATCAGCGAGCCCACGAACCCGACGAGACCGAACGCCGTGGGCAGCACGCCCAGCTTGCCGAACCCGTCTTCGCCCGACCCGCCCAGGACGAGCAGGAGGATCCCGGCGGCGAGGACGGCGGGCCAGATCGGGGCGATCCAGGCGGAGCGAAGACCCAACAGACGCAGTTTCGCGGTCTCACGCTCGGGATCGATGGCGACGAGCGCGGCGTCGTCGACCCTCCGGTCGTCGGGCGCGGCTTCGGCAAGCCCGGCATGGACCCGCGCCCGATCTCGCGCGAACAGGGCCACCAAGAGCCCCACGCAGATCAAGGCGATTTCGTCGAAAAAGCCCTCGAAGCCCCAAATCGGATCTTTTCCGAAAGCCTGGACGGCGAGACCGATGGCCCCACCACTCACCGGTATCAAGCTCACCACCGCGGCGACGCGGTAACCCAATCTCCGGCGGAGATGCTTCTCCGCCGGGCCTTCCCCAGTCCCCAGTGACATGGAAAAAGCGTACGCCCGCAAGGGGGATTCGGGGATGGGACCAAGGTCCCGACGGCGTCAGCCCGCGACCAGCACCGCGATCAGCGCCAGCGTGCCCGGCACCACCTGGACGAAGAAGATCTTCTTGCTCGCCGTCGCCGTCCCGTAAAGCCCCGCCACGATCACGCACGCGAGACCGTAGATCTTGAACTGCCACGCCGTACTGCCGGTCGCGACCAGGCCCCAGATCAGCGCGGCGGCGAGGAAACCGTTGTACAGCCCCTGATTCGCCGCGAGCGCCGAGCTCTCCTTCGCGAACTCCTCGGTGGTGCCGAAGGAGGCGCGAGCGCGCGGGGTGGTCCACAGGAACATCTCGAGCACGACGATGTACAGATGGATCAGCGCGACGATGCCGACCAGCACGTTGGCGACGACATTCACGGGTTACTCGCTCTCGTCGGCCAGCAGCAGCCGTTCGTCGGTGTCGAAACAGGTGTGCGTGCCGGTGTGACAGGCCGGGCCGGTCTGGTCGACGCGCAGCAGGACGGTATCGCCGTCGCAGTCGATCCGCACTTCGCGCACGTGCTGGACGTGCCCCGACGTCTCGCCCTTGACCCACAGTTCCTTGCGGCTGCGCGAGTAGTAGGTCCCGCGCCGGGTCGTGAGCGTACGTTCGAGTGCCTCGTCGTTCATCCACGCCATCATCAGCACGTCCGATGTGGAGTGTTCGACGACGACGGCGGCGATCAGCCCGTCGGCGTTGCGCTTCAAGCGATCCGAGAGGGCGGGGTCAAGCGTCATTCGTGGCTCCGAGAAGGTGCCGTTTCACCGGCATCGAGTTGAGCAGGACCGCCGTGTAGATGTACCCGGCGAAGAGGATCCCGGAGACGATCTTCACCCAGAAGAGTTCCGCCGCCAGCATCGACAACGCATGCAGCAACCCGAAAAGGAAGCTGACCGCGAACCCGGCGAACCGCGCGGACGACATCTTCAGCACCAGCCCCGCCACGACGAGACCGCCGAGGACCAGCGACGTCCCCGGCAGCAGGAACGTCCGCGCGGACGAATACGGCGCGAACATGAGGATCCCGGCCATCGCGAGGTACGCGACGGCGAGCCCGAGCAGCAGCGCGCAGACGACCTTGACCTCGGTGGCGGCCTTCCACTTGCCCGCGATCACCGGACCACGACTCCCCCGGCGCGCAGCGCGCCCTTGACCTCGCCGATCTTCAACTGTCCGAAGTGGAACACGCTGGCCGCGAGCACCGCGTCCGCGCCCGCTTCGACGGCGGGCAGGAAATGCTCCAGCGCGCCGGCGCCGCCGCTGGCGATCACCGGGACCCGGACGGCCGCGCGCACCTGGGTGAGGAGTTCGAGGTCGAAGCCGTTCTTCGTGCCGTCGGCGTCCATCGAGTTGAGCAGGATCTCGCCGACGCCGAGTTCCTCGCCGCGCGCGGCCCATTCGACGGCGTCGATCCCGGTGCCGCGGCGGCCGCCGTGGGTGGTCACCTCGAAGCCGGACGGAGTCGGTTCGGTGCCCTCGGGGACCCGGCGCGCGTCCACCGACAGCACGACGCACTGCGCGCCGAACCGGCGGGACGCCTCGCGCAGGAACTCCGGCCGGGCGATGGCGGCGGTGTTGATGCTCACCTTGTCCGCACCGGTGCGCAGCAGCCGGTTGACGTCGTCGTTCGTGCGCACGCCGCCACCGACGGTGAGCGGGATGAACACCTGCTCCGCGGTCCGGCGGACCACGTCGAAGGTGGTCTCGCGGTCCCCGGAGGAGGCCGTGACGTCGAGGAACGTGAGCTCGTCCGCGCCCTCGGCGTCGTACAGGCGGGCGAGTTCGACGGGGTCGCCGGCGTCGCGCAGGTCGGCGAAGTTGACGCCCTTCACCACACGGCCCGCGTCGACGTCGAGACACGGGATGACCCTGACTGCGACTGACATGGGGACAAGCGTAGTCAAGGGCGTTCTAAGCTCGCGGAATGGCACAGGCGGGGCGGCGGCCGGGGCAGACCGAGACGCGGGAGGTGATCCTCGACGCGGCACGGCGCAGGTTCGCCGAACAGGGCTACGACGGGGCGACCGTCCGCGGCATCGCGGCCGACGCCGGGGTCAACGCCGCGCTGCTGCACCATTTCTTCGGCACCAAGCAACGGCTCTTCGCCCTGTCGATGAACCTGCCGGTCGACCCGGGCGAGCTGGTCCCCCGGATCCTCGATGGCCCCGAGGACGAGATCGGCGAACGCCTCGTCCGCGCGTTCCTCGGCCTCTGGCAAGCTCCCGAGGGCCGCGCGCCGTTCCTGGCGATGATCCGGTCCGCGACCACCAACGAGCAGGTCGCGACCATGATGCGGCAGTTCCTGGAACGGGCGGTGCTGGCGCGGGTCGCCGAAGCGCGCGGCGTGCCGAAGGTCCGGGTGGCCGGGATCGCCGCGCAGATGATCGGGTTCGCGCTGCTGCGCTACGTCATCGGGCTCCCGCCGCTGGCCGCCGCCTCGGAGGACGAGATCGTCGCGATGCTGGCGCCGGTCGCGCAGTACTACCTGACCCCCGACGTTCACCGGCCGGACACTCCGCGCGGCTAGCTTCCCGAGGATGCGCATCGCTGCTCTCCTCCCCCTCCCCCTGCTGGCGGCCTCGCTGCTCGCCGCCGTGCCCGCCGAAGCGGGCCAGAACAACCCTTCACCCGTGGCGCAGACCAGGGCCTACGTCGACGACAAGGGCGCGGACCCCGCGAATGCCGACGCCGACGACCCGGCGATCTGGGTCCACCCGAAGAATCCTTCGGCCAGCGTCGTACTCGGCACGCTCAAGGAAGGCGGGCTGGCCGCGTTCGATCTGAAGGCGCGGCAGCTGCAGCATCTCGCCGTTCCCGAGGGCGGCCGGTTCAACAACGTCGACGTCGTCGGCGATCTCGCCGTGGTGAGCGACCGCGGCCGGGACCGCGTGCGCGTCTACCGGATCGACCCGGCCGGAGCCGCGGCCGGCTCGCGGGTGCTGCGTGACGTCACGGATCCTTCCGCCCCACCGGTCTTCTCCGCGTCGGAGTCCGAAGTGGACGAACAGCGGACCGCGTACGGGCTCACCGCCGGACGTGATCCGCGCACCGGCGCGCGCTGGGTCGCGGTGACCCGGCGGCACGAGACCCGCGTGGCGCTCTTGCGACTTGTCGACAAAGCGGACGGCACCGTCGGCACGGCGCCGATCGGCACGATCGACCTGCCGTCGGAGTTCCGGCTGCCGAACGGGAAGACGTGGTCGCCCTGCGGCGAACCGGACGAGCGGCCGCAGCTGGAAGGTTCGGTCCTCGACACCGCGAACCGCGTGCTCTACACCGCGCAGGAGGACGTCGGGATCTGGCGGATCCCGGTGCACGGCGCCGGTTTCGGCCGTCCGGAGCTGATCGACAAGGTGCGGTCGTTCGGGGTTCCGCAGCGGTTCGACGAGGCGACCGAGGAATGCGTCGCCGACGGCCCCGACCCCGGCTTCGGCGGCAAGTGGCTGACGGCGGACGCCGAGGGGCTGGCGCTGGCCGACGGCAAGCTGCTCGCGTCGAGCCAGGGCGACTCGCGGTTCGTGGTCTACGACCGTGACGGCACGCCGCGGCGCGATTTCCGGGTCGTCGCCGGACGCGGGACCGACTCGGTCGAGCACTCCGACGGCGCCGCGATCACCACCAGGCCGCTGGGGCCGCTGTTCCCGCACGGCCTGCTGGTCGTGCACGACGGCGAACGCCGCCCGGCCGCCACCGACCCCTCCGGTGAGGAACTCGCGACCACCGGATTCGCCTTCGTCCGGCTGGAGACCGCCGTGCGGTGATCACGTTCACCGAGAAAGTTCCGTTCCCGATGCATCAGCCGGGTGGTCTCGCGCGTCCTCAGAGGGAGACCACCGGCTGAGGGGGACACGTGCCTGCGAGCTTCGACGAGTTCGTCGCGGATCGCCTGGACGGGCTCCTGCGCTACGCGACCGTCTTGACCGACGATCCGTACCTGGCGCAGGACATCGTCCAGGAGGTGCTGCTGCGTGCTCAGCAACGCTGGCCGAAGATCGACTCGCCACCGACCTACGTCCGCCGGATGGTGACCAACGAGTACCTCTCGTGGCGAAGGCGGCTGGCGGTCCGCCGGGTGACGCCGTCGTCGCCGGAAGTGCTCGACCTGGTGAGCCCACCGGTCTCCGATCACGCCATCGAGTACGACGAACGCGACGCGATGCTGGACCGGCTCGCTAAGCTCCCGCGCAAACAACGCGCCGCGATCGTGCTCCGCTACTACGAGAACTACTCCGACGAGGAGATCGGCGCGGTGCTCCGCTGCGCGACGTCGACCGTGCGCAGCCAGATTTCGCGCGCGCTCTCGACGCTGCGGGAGACCGGGCCGTCCTCGTCCGTTCAGCCCACGGGAGCCCGCAAATGACCCGACTGAGTGACGAGCACACCGAGGACCTGATCCGGGAGAGCCTCGAACACCTGGCGACGCGGGCGCCCGACGGTGCCGAGATCCGCGACGCGCTGGCCCAACGGCCGTCACGCCGTCCGACGATGGCCTTGGCACTGGTCGCGGCGGCGGTCGCGATCATCGCCCTCGGCGTCCCGCTGGGCCTGCGGGCCTACACCACGGTCACCCCCGCCTCACCGCGCAACGCCGACTGGGCGGTGCTGCCGTACAAACCCGGCTGGCTGCCCGACGGCTTCAAGGAGCTGACCCGGAGCGCGAAGCCCTATCCGGGACCGCAGACCAGGACGTGGAGCAACGGCGAGGTCGGGCAGCTGCGGCTGACCACCACGCCGCTGGACGACCGGCGCGGGCCGTGGACGATCGCGCCCGCGCCGAACCAGATCATCGTGCACGGCCGCGTCGGGATGGTCGCGGAGGTCTACGGCGACGGGACGATGCTGACCTGGTCGCCCGACGACACGTACCTGCTGAGTTTGACGCTGATCGGGGTGAAGGATCCGCGCGACGTCGGCCAGCGGATCGCGGACGAGATGGTCAGGGACGACCGCGCCCGGGTTTCGGGCGAACTGCGGTTCGGCAAGCTGCCCACCGACCTGGAGCTGTCCGGGGTGAACCTGTTCATGACCGTCGGCGGGGGTGCGACCGAACTCGAAGCCACCCGTACCGGGCAACCCACCGCGGCGGCGGTCGTCACGGCGTCGCTCCGCGCCGAACGGCCTGACTCGGGCGACGCCACGCCCGTGCCGCTCGAGGTCAGGGGCGCCGACGGCTTCTTCCTGCCGCAGCGGACCGGGCGGCTCGGGCACGAGGACGAAACGGTCGCCGTCCAGGTGGAGGGCGGGCGGTGGCTCACCGTCTCCGGCAAACGGGACCAGGCGACGCTGCTCGACATCGCGAACGGCGTGCAGCTGATCCCCGGCGATTACAGCTGGTTCGGGAAGCCGCCGGAATAGCGACGGACGGGCGGGGGTTGTCGACGGCATGACGGACACCTACCGCTCCATCGTGTTCACCGAGTACGGCGACTCCGGGGTCCTGCGCGTCCTCGAGCGGGAGCTGCTCGAGCCGGGCCCCGGCCAGGTTCGGGTCGCCGTCCGGGCCGCGAGTGTGAACCCGATCGACTGGAAGATCCGCTCCGGGCTGATGGCCGAGGTGTTCCCGACGGAGTTCCCCGCCATCCCCGGTGGCGACATCGCCGGCGTCGTCGACGCGGTCGGCGAGGGCGTGTCCGAGTTCGCGGCCGGTGACGAGGTACTCGGCTCCGGAGCGGGCGGATACGCGGAGTACGTCCTCGCGAAGCCCGCGAGCCTGGTCCGCAAGCCCGAGCCGCTTTCGTGGGAGCTGGCTGCGGCGCTGCCCGCCGTCGTCAACACCGCCTATCGCGCGCTCAACCTGCTGGATCTCCAGGAGGGCGAGACGCTGCTCATCGACGGCGCCGCGGGAGGTGTCGGCACCATCGCCGTGCAGCTCGCCGTCGCGCGCGGGCTGACCGTCGTGGGCACGGCGAGCGAAGGGAACCACGAGTACCTGCGCTCGCTGGGCGCTGTGCCGGTGCAGTACGGCGAAGGGCTCTCCGAGCGCGTACGCGACGTCGCACCACAGGGCGTCGACGCGTCCTTCGACGCTTCCGGGCGTGGCTCGCTGGCCACCCTGGTGGAGCTGACCGGTGGTCCGAAGCGGGTCATCACCATCGCCGCGCCGGACGCGGCCGACCACGGCGTCCGCTTCACGTCGGGAACTCCTGCCGAGCAGGTGCCCGGCTCGCTGGCCGAAGGCGCCGCGCTCGCCGCCGAAGGCAAGCTCGACCTGCCGATCGCCCGGGTCTACCCGCTCGCCGAAGCGGCCGCGGCCCAGGACGAGAGCGAAGCGGGCCACGTCCGGGGCAAACTCGTCCTGGTCCCTTGAGCCTCACCTCGTGAGTGGTGAGGACGGTTAGAACCAAAGCTGTCGTAGGTACCTACTGAATGTGGGTGGCCGTTGGCCGCCGGTCCGTGAAGGCCTCCTTCCCTACCCTGAAGGTAGGCAAGGAGGCCTTCACGGACTTGCGGATCGCCACCTGCGGCTCGACAACACCACAAGTCCCAGCAGTCACAGCAGATGCGCGTGAAGGCCCCCTTCCCTCGGCTCAGCCGAGGAAACTCGACCTTCACACCTTCCCCAAGTACGTGAAGGCCCCCTTCACTGCGTCTAGCGCAATGAAGGCGGCCTTCACGTACTGCTGGAGGCGTGTCTCGTGAGTGGTAAGGGCGGTTAGAACCGTCTTCACCACTCACGAGACGCGCCCCCATGTCCCCCTTGACTCTCGCTTCTCAACGGACGCAGAATTAAACGCATGACTAATTCAGCGATCTCCGTGACCGGCCTGCGGGTCGTCCGCGGTGGCCGTGAGGTCGTCAGGGACGTCGATTTCACGACGCCGCGCGGCCGGATCACCGGCCTGCTCGGCCCCAGTGGCTGCGGCAAGACGACGCTGATGCGCTCGATCGTCGGTGTGCAGATCGTCGCCGCGGGCGAGGTCACCGTGCTCGGCCATCCCGCGGGCAGCCCGCCGCTGCGGCGGTTGATCGGCTACGCCACCCAGAACCCGGCCATCTACGCCGACCTGACCATCACGGAAGCCTTGCGCTACTTCGCTTCCGTGCTCCGCGCGCCGGTGTCCGATGTGGACAGGGTGATCGGCGAGGTCGGGCTCGCCGATCACGCCGGCAAGCTAGTCGGCTCGCTGTCGGGCGGGCAGCACAATCGCGCCAATCTCGCGGTCGCGCTGCTCGGGAAGCCCGAACTGCTCGTCCTCGACGAGCCGACCGTCGGCCTGGATCCCGTGCTCCGCGACGAACTCTGGGCGCTTTTCCGCCGTCTCGCCGAGGGCGGGGCGACACTGCTGGTGTCCAGCCACGTCATGGACGAGGCCGCGCGCTGCGACCGTCTGCTGCTCATGCGCGAAGGCCGGATCCTCGCCGACGACACCCCGGCCGGGTTGCGCGAGCGCACCGGCACGACCGATCTGGAGCAGGCGTTCCTGCGGCTGGTCCGCGAGACCGAGGTGAGCCCGTCGTGAACCCCGCCTTGACCCTGGCCACGGCCCGCCGGATCCTCCTGCAGCTCCGGCACGATCCGCGCACCGTCGCGATGCTGATCGTCGTGCCGTCGCTGCTGATGGTGCTGCTGCGCTTCGTCTTCAACTCCGAAGCGGTGTTCAGCCGCGTCGCGCCGGCGTTGCTCGGTGTCTTCCCGTTCCTGATCATGTTCCTGATCACCTCGATCACGACCCTGCGCGAGCGCACCACGGCCACGCTGGAACGGCTGATGACCCTGCCGATCGGCAGGATGGACCTGCTCTTCGGTTACGCGCTCGCGTTCGGCTCCATCGCGATCGTGCAGGTCGGCGTCGCCGCCGGGGTGTCGCTCGCCTGGCTGGGCCTCGACATCGCGGGCTCGATCGCGATGCTGCTGCTCATCGCCGTCCTCGACGCGCTTCTCGGGATGGCGCTCGGCCTCTTCGTGAGCGCGTTCGCGCGGACCGAATTCCAGGCGGTGCAGTTCATGCCGTTGTTCGTGCTGCCGCAGATCCTGCTGTGCGGGCTGTTCGTGCCGCGCGGGGAGATGGGCTGGCTCCTGAACTGGCTCTCGAACGTGATGCCGCTTTCGTACGCCGTCGAAGCCCTCACCCGGGTCACCACGTCGGGCACCGTGGACGCGACGCTGATCCGGAACCTGATCATCGTCGGGGCGTGTGCCCTGGCGGCGCTGGTCCTCGGCGCGGCGACCCTGCGCAGGC
>NZ_JBFPJQ010000010.1:0-116394 GCF_041021335.1 Amycolatopsis sp. SB7-3 | reverse complement strand
GGACAGCGCCTAGACTCTGCACATGGGATCGGAGTTCGAGCGGATCGCCGCCGAGAAGTACGTCGTCCTGACCACCTTCCGCAAGAACGGCACCCCGGTGCCGACGCCGGTCTGGGCGGCGGGCGACGGCGGCGAACTGGTGATCTGGTCCGAACGGAAGGCGGGCAAGGTCAAACGCATCCGCAACAGCGGGCGGGTCGAGGTCCAGGCCTGCGACTTCCGCGGCAACAAGACCCACGGCGACGTCGTCGCGGGCGAGGCGCGGCTGCTGGATCTCGACGAGACCGAACGTGTGCGCAAGGTGATCGCGCGGAAGTACGGGATCACCGGCCGGGTCACGATGTTCTTCAGCAGGCTGCGGGGGCCGAAGGACCGGACCGTGGGAATCGCGATCAAGCTGGCCGAGTGAGCTGAGCCTCCCGCAGCTCCGCCGCCATCGCCGCCGAGTCGTGGTCCGGCCCGCAGCCCTCCACCAGGATCAGATCGCCCGGGATGTGGTCCGCCCGCAGGTGCAGGATCTCCCGGTAGGCGGGCGACGCGTACCACTCGCGGGCCACGGCCAGGCTCGGGAAGCCGATCATCACCAGCGCTCCCGGCCACTCCCCCTCGACGACCTCGATCTCGTTCCCGTGCACGAGGAACTTCCCGCCGAAAGGGTCGAGCGTGTCCTGTATCCGCTCCAGGTACTCGAGCACCTCTTCGGTCGGTGCACCGGTGGGGCGAAGGTGGGCGATACCGTACGCGGTCATGATGTCCTCCCAGGTTTCGTTGTCCTGGAAGGAATCCTGACCGAACGGGCGCGCGGCGTCGATTACCCGGGAGGTAAAGCTCAGAACTCCGCGACGGCGGCGAGCGCCTCGGGCAGGGTGAACGCGCCGGCGTAGAGCGCCTTGCCGACGATGGAACCCTCGACACCGTCGCGGGCCAACGCGGCCAGCGCGCGGAGATCGTCCACACTGGACACACCGCCGGAAGCGATGACCGGCGCGTCGGTGCGGGCGGCGACCTCGCGGAGCAGCTCGATGTTCGGGCCCTGGAGGGTGCCGTCCTTGCTCACGTCGGTGACGACGTAGCGCTGCGCGCCGTCGCGGTCGAGCCGGTCGAGGACCTCCCAGAGGTCACCGCCGTCCTGCGTCCAGCCGCGCGCGGACAGCCGGTGCCCGGCCTCGGTGATCCGCACGTCCAGCCCGATGGCGACCCGGTCGCCGTAGGAGGAGACGACCTTCGCGGTCCACTCCGGGTCCTCCAGCGCCGCCGTGCCGAGGTTGACCCGGCGGGCGCCGGTGGCCAGCGCGGCCTCCAGCGACGCGTCGTCGCGGATGCCGCCGGAGAGCTCCACCTGGACGTCGAGCTTCGCCACGACGTCGGCGAGCAGCTCGCGGTTGGAGCCCTTGCCGAACGCGGCGTCGAGATCCACCAGATGGATCCATTCCGCCCCGTCACGCTGCCAGGCGAGCGCCGCCTCCAGCGGGCTGCCATAGGAGGTTTCGGTGCCGGCCTCGCCCTGGACGAGTCGCACGGCCTGGCCATCGGCCACATCAACGGCGGGAAGGAGCGTGAAAGTCACGCGCCCACTCTAAGCGAGGGTGTTCAGCCAGTTGCGCAGCAGGTGCGCACCCGCGTCCCCGGACTTCTCCGGGTGGAACTGGGTCGCCCACAGCGGCCCGTTCTCGACGGCGGCGACGAAGTCCTGACCGTGGTTCGCCCAGGTCACCTTGGGTTGCTGCCCGGCGAGGCCGGAGTCCAGGTCCCAGGTCCGCGCGGCGTAGGAGTGCACGAAATAGAACCGCGTGTCCGCGTCGAGCCCGGCGAACAACTGCGAATCCTCCGGGGCGCGGACGGTGTTCCACCCCATGTGGGGGAGGACGTCGGCCTCCAGCCGGTCGACCGTGCCCGGCCATTCGCCCGCGCCTTCGGCCTCCACGCCGTGCTCGACCCCGCGTTCGAACAGGATCTGCATGCCGACGCAGATGCCCAGCACGGGGCGGCCACCGGCGAGACGTTTGCCGATGATCTTCTCCCCCGACACCGACCGCAGCCCCTCCATGCAGGCGGAGAAGGCGCCGACACCGGGAACGACCAGGCCGTCGGCCTCCAGCGCGGCATGCGGGTCCGCGGTGACCTCGACGTCGGCACCGGCGCGCTCGACGGCGCGTTCGGCGGACCGGAGATTGCCGGACCCGTAGTCCAGGATCACCACGCGAGGAGTAGCCACGCTCTCCAGGCTAGCGGACCGGATTTTCCCCGGATTCCCTGTTTCGACCTTCACTCTTCTGGGTAATAGCGACTCCGAGTGAAAGGCCGGCGCAGGACCGCCCTGCACTTATGGAGGAACGATGCAGGACGCCGACGACCTGACCCGCCTGCTCAACGCCTGGCGCGAGGACATCGACAGCGTGCCTTTCCCTACCTTCGCGGAGCTGCTGATCCCGGCGCAGAAGCGGCGCTCCGCCCCCGCCCGGACGGCCACGGCATCGGTTCAGGTGACGAAGACCACCGGATGGCGCGATCGCTGACACCCGACTCCGGTCGTGTGTGTGGTTTTCTTCATAGGAAGATGCCCCACCGAGCCGACCAGGAGTGACGCATGAGCAGCAGCCCGGATCCGCGCGACTTCCTCGATCTCGACGCCGAGCTCTCCGCCGAGGACCGGGCCATGCGGGACGCCGTGCGCTCGTACGCGCACGACCAGCTCCTGCCGAACGTCGCCGAATGGTACGAAACGGGCGCCCTGCCCGCCGCCGAGCTCGCCAAGGGGTTCGGGCAGCTCGGACTGCTCGGCATGCACCTGGAGGGTTACGGCTGCGCGGGCACCAGCGCGGTCGCCTACGGCATCGCCTGCCGCGAACTCGAGGCCGTCGACTCCGGGCTGCGCAGCTTCGTCTCGGTGCAGGGTTCGCTGGCGATGTACGCGATCCACAAATGGGGCACCGAGGACCACAAGCAGGAGTGGCTGCCGCGGATGGCCGCCGGTGAGGCGCTCGGCTGCTTCGGCCTGACCGAGCCGGACGCCGGCAGCGACCCCGGCAGCATGCGGACACGCGCGGTGCGCGACGGCTCCGACTGGGTGCTGAGCGGCACGAAGATGTGGATCACCAACGGAACCGTCGCCGACGTCGCGGTCGTCTGGGCGCAGACCGACGAAGGCGTGCGCGGCTTCGTCGTCCCCACGAACACGCCGGGCTTCACCGCGAACGAGGTCAAGCACAAGCTGTCGCTGCGGGCCTCGCTGACCGCGGAACTGGTGCTCGACGGCGTCCGCCTGCCGGATTCGGCGGCGTTCCCCGAGGTCAGGGGACTGCGCGGACCGCTGTCCTGCCTGAACGAAGCGCGCTACGGGATCCTGTTCGGCGTCGTCGGCGCCGCTCGCTCCTGCTACGAGTCCGCGCTGGAGTACACGCTGAGCCGGGAACAGTTCGGCAAACCGCTGGCCGGATTCCAGCTCACCCAGCGCAAACTCGCCGACCTCGTCGTGGAGGTCAACCGCGCCGGGCTGGTCGCGCTGCGGATCGGGCGGCTCAAGGACGCCGGGACGCTGCACCACAACCACGTCAGCTTCGGCAAGCTCGCCAACGTCCGCTCCGCGCTGGAGGTCGCCAGGACCGCGCGCGGCATGCTCGGCGCCAACGGCATCTCGCTGGAGTACCCGGTGATGCGGCACATGTCGAACCTGGAGACCGTGCTGACCTACGAGGGCACCGAGGAGATGCACGCGCTCTCGCTCGGCCAATCGGTCACCGGGCTGGCCGCTTTCCGCTGAGCGGCGATCAGTCCCGCGCGGAAAGGAGATCCGCGAGCCCGTCCGGGTAGAGGATCGCCTTGCCGCTCGCCACGTCGGCCATCGGCAGCCAGTGCACGCGGGCGCCGTCGTCGAGGACGACGCCGACCTCGTCGCGCTCGTAGAACGCCTTGTCGATGAGGTCGGCGGTGAACAGGAACACGATCTCGTGCCCCGGCCTGCCTTCGAAGGTGAACACGTTCTCCAGCACGGCGATCTGCTCGACCGAGGTCAGCTCCGCCGCGAGTTCCTCCTGGAATTCGCGGTGCAGCGCCTCGGCGGCGGTCTCGCCGAACTCGATCCCGCCGCCCAGCGGCCGGTGGTAGGTCACTCCTTTGGCGTGGTCGCGGCCTTCGAACACGAGAAGGTCGTCGCCGCGGCGGATCACCCCGAGCGCGAGCGGGCGGATCTTCGTCATCCCGGTGACGCTAGCGGAGGAATTCCTTGACGGACAAGGCGATCGAACCGGCGTCGAGACCGTGGGCGAGGTCGTGATCGGCCATTTCGCCGTAGATCCGGACTTCCGCGTCGCGCCGGACGCCCAGCGACAGCAGCCGGTGCGGCGTTTCGGACAAAGCGTCCGCCACCGCGTGCGCCGAGGTTCCCGCGAGGTAGGGCTCGACCAGTACGACGTCGGTGCTGCCCGCGGCCTCCACGGCCGAACGCAGCCCGGCGGCGTCGAACGGCCGGATCGTCGAGGTGTAGAGCACGGTGACGTCGAGATCGGCTGTCGCTTCCAGCACCCTGTCGAGCATCGGCCCGACGGCCACGACCACGCCCCGCCCGCCTTCGCGCAGTGTCTGCAGGCCCGCGCCCAGATGCGCTTTCGCGTTCTCCTGCGCGGAAAGCCGGAGATAGACGCGCCCGGTGCCGGGGATGGACTCGAGCAGCAGCCGCCGTGCTTCCTCGGGGTGTCCCGGCACGTGCACGGTCCAGCCCGGCAACGTGTCGATGAGGGCGACGTCGCCGGGCGCCTGATGCGTCCGCCCGGCGGTCGGCATGTCGTAGGACGCGCCCGACGACACCAGCACGGCGCCGACGTCCTGATGTCCGAGGTCGAGTTTGACCTGCTCGAAAGCCCGCTCCACGAGGAACGACGAGAAGGTGTGGACGATCGGGCGCATCCCGGCCAGCGCCAGCCCGCCCGCGGTGCTCATCATCAGTTGTTCGCGGATGCCGACGTTGAGCACCCGGTCGGGATGTTTCCTCGCGGCGAAGGCGAGTTGTGCCGCGGAGATGTCGGCGAGCACGACGGCGACGTTCGCGTCGGTGTCGAGCACTTCGGCGGCGGCTTCCAGGAACGTTTCGCGCATGTTCACGGGTTCATGCCTTTCGCTCGACGGTCGCGACCACGGCGAGCGGCCGGTCCGGATGGGGGCTGGTGAGGGCTTCGTGGAGCGCGTCGTGGTCGCGGCCGTCGACGGTGCGTGTCGTCCAGCCCTCGACCTCGAACCGGCGCGCGATCCCGCCGGGCCAGCCGTGCGTGGCCGAGGAGTTGTCGACGACGACGGCGGTCAGCTGCGGCATGCCGATACGGCCGGCGACCGCGATGGCCTCTTGGTTGGAGCCCTCGTCGAGTTCCGCGTCGCCGACGAGGGTGACGACCTTGGCGTCACGGAATCCCTTGGCGCGCAGGCCGAACACGGTGCCGATGGCCAGCGGAAGGCCGTGCCCGAGCGAACCGCTGGAGATCTCGGCCACGGGCAGCCTCGCCCGGTCCGGATGGTGGCCGAGCCGGGACTCGGCCGAAGTCCAATCGGCGAGTTCCTCCTCGTGGATGAATCCCTTCTTCGCCAGCACCGCGTAATAAGCCATCGGGCCGTGGCCCTTCGACAGCAGGAAACGGTCGCGGCCGGGCTCGCGGATGTTCTCCGGGGTGATGTCGAGCACACGGTCGTAGAGCACCCATAAGACGTCCACAGTGGACTCCGCGGCGGCCTGATGCTTCTCGTCCCCGGTCATCAGCGAGATCAGCCGCGGCAGATCCTCGTAGCCGGTCTTGATGTCAGTGGTCATGAACCGAGGTTGCAACCTCGACTTAGGTCGAAGTCAAGGCTAGCCTGGCGACGTGACGAGATTGGCTGAACACCTGAGCATCGGACAGGTCGCCGACCGCAGCGGCGTGCCCCATACGGCTTTGCGTTTCTACGAGGACAAAGGGCTGATCAGCTCCGAACGCTCGGCTGGCAACCAGCGGCGGTACTCGCGTTCGGTGCTGCGCCGGATCGCCTTCATCCGCGCCGCGCAACGGGTCGGCCTCAGCCTGGACGACATCAGCTCGGCACTGGAGACCCTACCCAAGGACCACGCCCCCACCAAGGCCGACTGGGCCCGCCTTTCGCGAGGCTGGCAGGACGAGCTCGACGCGCGGATCGACGCGCTGCAGCGCCTGCGTGACCGGCTGACCGGCTGCGTCGGCTGCGGTTGCCTTTCCCTGCGCAGCTGCGGGCTCTACAACGCCGACGACCAGATGTCGCGGTTCGGCCCCGGCGCGGGCAAACTGCGCCCGGCGTCCGAGGGCGGCATCTGAATTCCGTTGCCACGCGGGGGCCGGATGTTGGGTCACTGTGACTCGAAATGGACAAGAAACACCTCATCCGGGTCTCGAAGCGACTCCCCCGGCATCTGCGGCACGCACCCGGCGACATCGGGATCACCCTCACCCCCGACGAACTCGACGAAGTCGTCGAGGGCAACGACAAACGGCGCGAGGGCTCCGGCCGATGAACCGGCACGCCGTGCATCTCTCGGCGACCGTGGACACCGCGCGAGCCGTCGGGGCGCGGGAAATGACCGCCGCCGGACACGAATTCCAGGTGAGCGCCAACGGTGTGTGGCTCACCGCGGCCGTTCCGCCGGAGTTCTTGCGGCGGCTAGACGAGGCCGTTGGCCCTCAGTAGCCCTAGTGTGCCCACGGTGAACATGCCGTTCCACTCCAGCGCGGCCGCGGGCGAATAGCTGGTGTAGTCGACCCGCCAGCCCCCGTCTTCGTGCTGGCCGCCCGCCACCCGCCGCAGATCCGCTTCGATGACCTCGGGCCGGAAGAGTTTCCGTGCCGGGCCACCGGGTTCCGGGGCGAAATCGAGCGGGCGCATCGCCTCGCCTTCGATGCCGCCGCCGACGGCGACCACCCCGTCGGCCGGGAGGAACCGGCCGAGCTTCTCGACCAGACGCGTGTCGCCCAGGGCGTCCACCAGCTTCATCGCGAAGGCGAGCACGAGCGCGTGCGGTGTCTCGTCGAGCTTTTCGATCTCGCCGAGGCAGTAGCTCGTCGCCTTCGCCAGCCACGGATGCGCGGCGACCGCGGGATCGTGCGCCGCGACGCGATGGGCGGTGACCGCGACGATCGCGGTGATCTGCAGCGAGGAGACCGACGGATCGGCGTTCGCCCAGAACGGCGCGCTGCCGAACGGATCCGGCATCGGGACCGCGAACGGGATCCCGCCATCCGGCAGGGAAATCGATTCGAGCCAGTCGCAGAGTCCGGCCGCGCGCGGACTGGTCGCCGGGCCGACGTCGGCGAAGACCTCGAAAGCGTGCAGCGCGCCACCGGGCTGGCTCGTCACCGAGCGGCAGTCGGGTTCCAGCCCGTGGCCGTAACCGCCGTCGGGATTGCGGTACGCCTCCAGCGCGGCGAGCGCCGCCGCGGGGTCACCGTCGCGGAAAAGGACGTCGAAGCGCCGCCTGTCGAGCAGTCGGGTCTGAGTGGCCATGAACGTGGCCGCCGTCGTCAGATCGATGTTCATACCGACAGCGTCGCGTGGATCGCGGCCGCCGTCTTGAACACATCGGTCACGAACGGCGGCGCGGGCGGTTGTAGAGCTTGCGCCCGACGGCCAGGAGCGTTTCGCGCAGCGTTTCGTCGTCGAGCGACGCGACCTCGGGCGAGCCGCCGGCGACGGCGATCCCCGCCAGCAGCACCTGCGCGGTGACGATCGCGGTGAGATCCGGATCCGGGCCGACCAGGATCTCCAGCAGCCGGTTCTTGAAACTGTCCGAGCTGTGCACGGACTTCTCGATCGCGCGGGCGATGCCGGGGTCGCTGGAGAACAGGGCGACCAGCGAACGGTGCCGCACCACGAGATCGACGAAACCGTCGAGCAGATGGTCGATCTGCGCACCCCGGGTGCGCTGGGCGCGGGCGTCGTCGACGATGCCCTCCAGCTCGCGCAGCACGGGCTCGGCGACCGACTCGGTGATCTCCGCCTTCGTCTTGAAGTGGTAGTAGACGGCGGCCTTCGTGACGCCGAGGGCGTCCGCGATCATCTGCAGCGAGGTGCCTTCCACGCCGTGTTCGGTGAACAACCGCAACGCCGTGCCCAGTAGTCGCGTGCGGGTGTCCTCCGCGTGGACGACGTCCATGTTCCCTCCTCGTTCAGCCGTCGGAGATTACGTCAAGCGTGCCCGCGTGGCCAAACGAGTACTAGCCGTGCGGCTAGTCACACACTTGCCGATCGGCTTGTAGGCCCCTAGCCGATCGGCTAGCTTGGAATGAACCTGATCGAGTGAACGGGAGACTTTCGTGGCCAGCTTCCTCTACCGCCTGGGCCGGTTCTCGTTCCGGCGCCGGGCACTGGTGACGGCGGTGTGGGCCGCCGTCCTGGTGGCCCTCGGCGCGGGAGCGCTGACCCTGTCCGGCCAGCTTTCGAACTCGGTGACCATCCCCGGCACCGAGTCGCAGAAGGCGATCGACCAGCTCGCCGACCGGTTCCCGGAAGCCGCCGCCGGTGGCGCGACGGCGCGCGTCGTCATCTCGACGCCCGGCGACATCACCGACCCCGCCGGACAGGCGGCGATCACGGGACTCGTCAAGGGACTCGAGAACGCCCCGAAGGTCGCCGGCGTGGTCAACCCGCTACAGATGCAGGCGATCTCCCCCGACAAACACGTCGCGCTGGCGCAGGTCAGCTATCGCGTGCCGGGCTTCGAGCTCACCGACGCCGACCGCGAGGGCTTGATGGCCGCCGCGGACGCCGCCAAGGCGGCCGGGTACACAGTGGACTTCGGCGGTGACGCCGTGCAGGCGATGCCCGCGACCAACGCCACCGAAGGACTCGGTGTCGCCGTCGCCGCGGTCGTCCTGATCATCACCTTCGGCTCGCTGCTCGCGGCCGGGATCCCGCTGCTGACCGCGCTCATCGGCGTCGGCATCGGCATGGCGGGTATCACCACGGCGTCCGGTTTCCTCGAACTGAACACGAACACGCCGGTGCTCGCGCTGATGATCGGCCTGGCCGTCGGCATCGACTACGCGCTCTTCATCGTCTCCCGGTATCGGCACGAACTCACCATCGGCCGCGATCCGGAGGAGGCCGCCGGACGCGCCACCGGTACCGCGGGCTCCGCCGTGGTGTTCGCCGGGCTGACCGTCATCATCGCGCTGGCGGGCCTGACCGTCGTCGGCATCCCGTTCCTCGGCGAGATGGGGATCGCCGCGGCGATCACCGTCGCGATCGCGGTCGTCATCGCGCTCACCTTGCTGCCCGCCATCCTCGGCTTCGCGGGCGGCAAACTGGCGGGCGGCAAGATCCGCTTGCGCCGCAAGGAAAGCACGACGACGCACGGCGAGCGCTGGGCGAAGTTCGTCGCCCGCCACCGGATCCCGGTACTGATCGCCGCGATCGCCGGACTCGCGATCGTCGCCGTGCCCGCCGCGAGCATGCAGCTCGGCCTGCCGAACGACAGCACCGCCGCGCCGGACACCACCCAGCGCAAGGCCTACGACACCGTCGCCCGCAGCTTCGGCGAAGGCGCCAACGGCCCGCTGGTGATCGTCGTCGACCTGAGCGGCAGCACCGACCGGCAAGCCGCGCTCCAGCAGGCGGCCGCGGGTATCGGCGGCCTCCCCGAGCGCCCGATCGTCACGCCGCCCAAGACCAACCGCGGCGGTGACCTGGCGTTGCTGACCGTCATCCCGAAGAGCGGCCCGAGCAGCACCGCGACCGAAGACCTCGTCAGCGACATCCGCGGCCTGAACGCGAAACTGGGCTCGGCCACCGGTGCGTCGCTGGCCGTGACCGGCCAGACCGCGGCCAACATCGACGTCTCGGAGAAACTCGCCGACGCGATGCTGCCGTATCTCGCGCTGATCGTCGGGCTCGCGTTCCTGTTGCTGATGCTGGTGTTCCGCTCGATCGTCGTCCCGCTGAAGGCGACGCTGGGCTTCCTCGGCTCCGTGGTCGCGACGTTCGGCGCCGTGGTGGCCGTGTTCCAGTGGGGCTGGCTCACCGACCTGCTCGGCGTGAAGACGACCGGGCCGATCATGAGCATGCTGCCGATCCTGCTGATCGGCGTGCTGTTCGGGCTCGCGATGGACTACCAGGTGTTCCTGGTGACGCGGATGCGGGAGGAATACGTCCACGGGGCCGACCCGCAGCAGGCGATGGTGACCGGTTTCCGGCACGGCTCCCGCGTCGTGGTCGCCGCCGCGCTGATCATGATCAGCGTGTTCGCCGGCTTCGTGCTCGCGGAATCCTCGCTGATCCAGTCGATCGGGTTCGCGCTGGCCTTCGGGGTGCTGGTGGACGCGTTCGTGATCCGGATGACCATCGTGCCGGCGCTGATGTCGCTGCTCGGCCGCGGTGCGTGGTGGCTGCCGAAGTGGCTGGACCGCGTGCTGCCCGATGTCGACGTCGAGGGCGAGAAGCTCGCGAAGCAGCTGGATGCGCCTGATGAGCGGGAGCTGGTCGACGCCACGAAGTAGGTCCGTCCGTGAAGGCCTCCTTGAGTGACTCTGGGTCCCTCAAGGAGGCCTTCACGGATTCAGCCGAGTGCCGCGCGGGCCTCTCCCAGCGCGAAGCCGAGCAGGTTCAGCCCTCGCCAGCGTTCGGCGTTTTCGACGTGCGGATGGTCGGCCGCCAACCCGATCCCCCAGACGGTGTCCAGCGGGCTGGCCTCGACCAGCGGCCCAGCGCCTTGGCCTCACGCGGATGCCGGGCACCGAGGATCCGCGCCGCGCTCTCGGCGTCGTCGAACAGGACCGCTTTGCGCCACATCATGTAGTGCTCGGCCGTCGGGAAGGTTTCGCCGTCGGCGGTGAACCGGGCGGGCCACCACTGGCTGAAGCATTCGGGCCCGACCATGCCGTCACGCCGGGGCTGATGACCCCAGAAGTACAGGAACTTGACGCGGCTCCCCGATCGCTGGAGCCGGACGACCTCGGCGACCGAGCGCGGGTTTCCGGACATGCCGGACAGCATGCTCGCCGTCGTCGTGACGCGCAGCCGATTTAGCGGACGGCGTTCAGGCCAGCCAGGCGATGGCGCCGCCGATGGCCAGCAGCGCGCCGATCCCCAGCACGACGGCCATGAACTTGACGCTCTTCCAGGTCGCGTAGACGCCGCCGATCAGGAAGCCGCCGAGCGCGAACAGCAGCACAGCGATGGTCGTGTTACTCACGACCGCCACCCTGCCACACGCCCGCGAGCCGGACCGCGCCGGGCTCGTCCCTTGTCACCGGGGCGGGACCCGGCTAACGTACAACCACATGGTTGTACTTCGTGAGGAGAGCGAGGAGTCGCTCAACCAGCTCTTCCGCGCCTTGGCCGACGGCACCCGCCGCGACATCCTGGCGCGGGCGATCGCGGAAGCGCCGACGGTGTCCGAGCTCGCCGCGCATTACGAGATGAGCTTCGCCGCCGTGCAGAAACACGTCGCCGTGCTCCAGCGCGCGGGGCTCGTGCGGAAGCGCGCCAACGGCCGCGAACAGCTGGTGTCGACCGACCGCGAGCGGCTCAAGCGCGCCACCGAGCTTCTCGACTCCTACGAAGTCCTTTGGCACCAACGGGTGGCGCAGCTCGACGATGTCCTCCGGGAAGGGGAATGACGATGCCGATCACCTCGGTCACCAAAGATCCCGAGAACCTCCAGCTCACCGTCGTGGCGGACTTTCCCGTTCCGCAAAAACGCCTTTGGGCCGCTTGGGCGGATCCAAGACAATTGGAACGCTTCTGGGGGCCGCCGTTCGCGCCCGCCACGTTCACCCATCACGATTTCCGGACGGGCGGCCGCGCCGAATACTTCCTGACCGGGCCCAACGGCGAGAAGTGGCCCAATTCCTGGAAGTTCGCCGCGGTGAATCCCATCGACTTCTTCGAGGCGGAGGACGGTGACGGCGACGACGAGGACATGCCCACGTCCATGACTTTCACCTTCGAGACGACAGCCACGGGATCCCGGATGATCCATGTGACGCGCTTTTCCAGCGTCGAAGCCATGGAAAAGACGATTCCCGGGATGGAAGAGGGGTTCCGCGCCGCGATGCCCCAGCTCGACGCACTGCTGGAGGCATGATGCGGAAGCTCAAGATCATCGAGCACATCTCGCTCGACGGCGTGATCCAGCATTCCGAGGACGAGAACGGCTTCCCGTACAGCGGCTGGAACATGCCCTACCGGACCCCCGCCGGCCGGGAAGCCCTCCTGGCCGCGCACACCGAACGCTTCGACCTGCTGCTCGGCCGCCGCACCTACGACCTCTGGTCGGAATTCTGGCCGGACGCGCCGAGCGAGCCGTTCGCGGACCGGATCAAGGCGGCGACGAAGTTCGTCGTCACCCACCGGCCGGAAAGCCTGAAATGGGGCCCGTTCGAGGGGATCGGGCCGGACATCGTCACCGCCTTGAGCCGCATCAAGGCGCAGGACGGACCGGACCTCATCCTCTCGGGCAGTTCCACGTTGACGTCGACGTTGCTCGAAAACGGACTCGCGGACGAAGTCGTGCTGGCCGTCTACCCGCTCCTTTTGGGCACGGGCAAGCGTTTCTTCGCCGAAGGAACGCCTGCCCAGGCCCTGGACTTCGTCGGCTCGACGACGACTCCGTCCGGCGTCCAGCTCACCACCTACCGCCCCACCGGCCGCATTTAGTCCTCTAAATGCGGGGGTTAGAGGACGCCCTTCGTGGACGGGATGCCGCCCGCCCGCGGGTCCGGCTCGGTCGCGGCACGCAGCGCCCGCGCGACGGCCTTGTACTCGGCCTCCGCGATGTGGTGCGGGTCCCGGCCGTGCAGCACGCGGACGTGCAGCGCGATCTGCGCGTGGAACGACAGCGAGTCGAACACGTGCCGCGTCAACACGAACGGGTAGTTCCCGCCGATGGTGAAGCTGTTGAACTGCTCGGGCTCGCCCAGGTGCACGCAGTACGGCCGCCCGGAGACGTCGATCGCGGCGTGCGCGAGGGTTTCGTCCATCGGGATCCACGCGTCGCCGAACCGGCGGATACCGCTCTTGTCGCCGAGCGCCTGCCGCAGCGCCTGGCCGAGCACGATCGCGGTGTCCTCGACGGTGTGGTGCGCGTCGATGTGCACGTCACCGGTCGCCTGCACCTTGAGGTCGAGCGAGCCGTGCACGCCGAACGCGGTGAGCATGTGGTCGTAGAACGGGACACCGGTGTCGATCTCCACCTGCCCCGTGCCGTCCAGATCAAGCTGGACCGAAATGGACGATTCCTTGGTGGTGCGGTCCACCTTGCCGACGCGACTCATCGCGGCACCTCCTTGCTGGCCTCGAGAAAGGCGTCGTTCTCTTCCGGCGTGCCGATGGTCACCCGCAGGTGCCCGGCGATGCCGACGTCCCTGATCAGTACACCGTTGTCCAAATAGGACTTCCAGGTCGCGGGCGCGTCCGCGAACCGTCCGAAGAGGACGAAGTTCGCGTCACTCGGAACCGGCGTGAATCCCAAGCCCAACAACGATTCCACCACGCGATCGCGTTCGGCCGCGAGTTTGGCGACCGAGGCGAGGGTGGCGTCCGCGTGCCGCAGCGCGGCGCGCGCGGCGGCCTGCGTGAGCTTCGAGAGGTGATACGGCAGGCGCACCAGCTGCAGCGCGTCGACGATCGCGGGCGCCGCCGCGAGATAGCCGAGCCGTCCGCCCGCGAAGGCGAACGCCTTGCTCATCGTGCGCGAAACGATCAGCTTCGCCGGGTACTCCTCGATCAGCTCGACGGCGCTCGGCTGCGACGAGAACTCCGCGTACGCCTCGTCGACCACCACGATGCCCGGCGCCGCTTCGAGCAGCCCGCGCAACTCGTCGAACGGGATCGACCCGCCGGTCGGGTTGTTCGGGCTGGTCACGAACACGATGTCCGGACGGCGTTCCCGCACCAGCGCGGCCGCCTTCTCGGTGTCGAGCGTGAAATCGTCGCGGCGCGGCACCGGCAGCCAGTCGGTGCGGGTGCCCGCCGAGATGATCGGGTGCATCGAGTACGACGGCTCGAAGCCCAGCGCCGACCGGCCGGGACCGCCGAAGGCCTGCAGGATCTGCTGCAGGATCTCGTTGGATCCGTTGGCGGCCCACACGTTCGACTCCGAGACCAGCACACCGGTGGACACCGCGAGATAGTCCGCGAGGTCCTGGCGCAGCGCGACGGCGTCGCGATCCGGGTACCGGTGCAGCGAAGCGGCCTCGGCGCGCACGGCCTCGGCGACGTCAGCCACCAGTGCGTCCGGCGGCGGGTACGGGTTTTCGTTGGTGTTGAGCCGGATCGGCACGTCGAGCTGCGGTGCGCCATACGGGGTCTTGCCCCGCAGGTCCTCCCGCAGCGGGAGCGCGTCGAGCGTGATCTCCTCGCCGATGCTCATGCCCGCTCCCCCTCGAACCGCGCCGTGATGGCCTCGCCGTGTGCGGGCAGGTCTTCGGCGTTCGCCAGCGCGACGACGCGGCCGGCGATCTCGCGCAGCGCGTCCTGGCTGTAGTCGACGACGTGCACGCCCTTGAGGAAGCTCTGCACCGAAAGCCCGGACGAGTGCCGCGCGAACCCGCCGGTGGGCAGGACGTGGTTGGACCCGGCGCAGTAGTCGCCGAGCGAGACCGGCGCGTACGCCCCGACGAAGATCGCGCCGGCGTTGCGCACACGGGCCGCCACCGCACGCGCGTCCGCGGTCTGGATCTCCAGGTGTTCCGCGGCGTATGCGTCCACGACGCGGATCCCGTCGTCCACAGTGGACACCAGAATGACGCCGGACTGCTTGCCGCCCAAGGCCTCCGTCACCCGCTCGGAGTGCTTGGTCGCGGCGACGCGACCGGTGAGTTCCTTGTCGACGGCGTCCGCGAGCTCCTCGGACGTGGTCACGAGCACACTCGCGGCGAGCGGGTCGTGTTCGGCCTGGCTGATCAGGTCGGCTGCGACGTGCACCGGGTCCGCGGTCTCGTCGGCGAGGATCGCGATCTCGGTCGGGCCCGCCTCGGAGTCGATGCCGATGATGCCGCGCAGCAGCCGTTTGGCCGCGGTGAGGTAGATGTTGCCGGGCCCGGTGACGATGTCGACGGGCTCCAGAGTCGTGCCGTCGGTGTCGGTGCCGCCGTACGCGAGCAGCGCGACGGCCTGCGCGCCGCCGACGGCCCAGACCTCGTCGACGCCGAGGAGTTCGGCGGCGGCCAGGATCGTCGGGTGCGGGAGCCCGCCGAACGCGGCCTGCGGCGGCGAGCACAGGACGAGCGTGCCGACGCCGGCGATCTGCGCCGGGACGACGTTCATCACCACGGTCGAGGGGTACACCGCGAGCCCGCCCGGCGCGTACAGCCCGACGCGCTCGACCGGGATCCAGCGCTCGGTGACGGTGCCGCCGTCGACGACCTCGGTCGTGACGTCCTGACGGCGCTGATCGCCGTGGACCTTGCGGGCGCGGACGATGGACTCCTCCAGCGCCTCGCGGACGGCCGGGTCCAGGTTCGCGAGCGCGCTCGTGAGCTCAGAGGCGGCAACGCGGACACCACCGGGGCGGACCTTGTCGAACTTCTCGGTGTACTCGAGGACCGCCTCGACGCCGCGATCGCGGACCGCCTCGACCACCGGCCGTACGTGATGCAGTGCCGCGTCCACGTCGTACTCGGCACGCGGGAGCGTGCTCCTGAGTTCGGCAACGGACGGGACCTGTCCACGCAGGTCGGTACGGTTCAGCATGGGTCAAGGGTACGAGGTGGCCGGATCGCCCCGAGCAGGCACACTGGGGTGGTGACCAGCGATCCCACGATGAGGGAGGCCTCCGTGCCGCGAATCGGGTTGTGCCAGCTCACGGCGGCCGAGGATCCCGAAACGAACCTGAAGCTGATTCGCGAAGGCGTGACGGCCGCGGCGGCCGAGGGCGCGCGGATCGTGGTGTTCCCCGAGGCGGCGATGGCGCGCTTCGGCATCCCGCTCGCGCCCGTCGCGCAACCCTTGGACGGTCCCTGGGCGTCCACAGTGGCGGCTCTCGCCGACGAGCACGGCGTCGTGGTCGTCGCGGGCATGTTCACGCCGTCGCCCGACGGACGCGTGAGCAACACGCTGCTCGTCACCGGCGCGGGGCATCATTTCGGCTACGACAAGATCCATCTGTACGACGCGTTCGGGTTCGCCGAGTCGGACACGGTCGCCCCGGGGACCGCCCCGGCCACCTTCGAGGTCGACGGCGTGACCTTCGGCGTCGCGACCTGTTACGACATCCGCTTCCCCGAACTCTTCCGGAAGCTGGCCGACGACGGCGCCGACATCGTCCTCGTGCCCACGTCCTGGGGCGCGGGCGAGGGCAAACGCGAGCAGTGGGAGGTGCTGGTGCGCGCCCGCGCGCTCGACTCCGGCTGCTGGGTGCTGGGCTGCGGGCAGGCCGATCCGGCCACGACCTCGACCCCGGTGAACCCCAAGGCGCCGACCGGGATCGGCTACTCCACGGTGTCCGATGGCTTCGGCCGCCTCCACACCCAGCTGGGCGCCGGGCCGGAACTGGTGATCGTCGACGTCGACCCCGCGGTCAGCGGGAAGGCGCGGGCGGCGACGGGGGTTCTGGCGAACCGTCGCCTGTAGCGTCCACCGAGCGCTCGAAGAAGGATTCGAGCACCACGATCGTCTGTGTCCCGGTCACGCCCTCGATCGCGTACAGCCTGCGCAAGGACGCCTGCAGCTCTTCGGTGGTCGGCGTGCGCACCTTCACCAGCAGCGAGGCCGGGCCCGCGATGATGTGCGCCTCGACGACCTCCGGCAGCGCTTCCAGCGCGGCCTTGGTCGGCGCGTCGCCCATCCACGAGCCCGCCTCGACCAGCACGAACGCCATCACGCCCCGGCCCACTGCCGCCGGGTCGACGTCGACGGTCGTGCGCCGGATGACGCCCTGTTCGCGCAATTTGCGGACCCGCTCGTGCGCGGCGCCCGCGGACAGCCCGACCGTCTTGCCGAGCGCGGCATACGCCTGAGTCGCGTCCTGCTGCAACGCGGTGAGCAACATGCGATCCACGTCATCCATGCCTTGACCATATCAAGTTCGGCGGTTCATGATGATCGCAATATCTCATTCGGAGCACTGGGGTTCTCATGGACATGGTCAAGGCGCAGTTCGAAATGCTCGACGAGCGGTTCGCCCGCGTCAACGGGGACGAGTGGATGCGGCGGCTGCACACCGGCTGCCGCTGGACCGAGGGACCCGCCTACTTCCCCGCCGGGCGGTACCTGGTGTTCAGCGACATCCCGAACGACCGGGTCCTGCGCTGGGACGAGACCACAGGCGCGGTCGGGGTGTTCCGCGAGCCCGCCGGATTCCACAACGGGCACACCGTCGACCGGCAGGGCAGGCTCGTCAGCTGCGAACAGGGCAACCGCCGGGTGACGCGCACCGAGCACGACGGCACGACGACCGTCCTCGCGGAGACCTATCAGGGCAAGAGGTTCAACAGCCCCAACGACGTCGTCGAGTCCTCGGACGGCGCGATCTGGTTCACCGACCCGAGTTACGGCATCGACAGCGATTACGAGGGCCATCAAGCCGAGAGCGAGATCGGCGCCTGTCACGTCTATCGCGTCGATCCGGTGGACGGTTCGGTGCGGATCGTCGCGGACGACTTCTCGCGACCGAACGGGTTGGCGTTCTCGCTCGACGAGTCGCTGCTCTACATCGCGGACACGCGGCAGAAGCCCAGCCACATCAGGGTTTTCTCGGTGGACGACGGCCGGCTTTCCGGCGGCGAGGTCTTCGCGACCAGTGACGCCGGCGGTTTCGACGGCGTGCGCCTGGACGCCGCGGGGCGGGTCTGGGCGGCCGCGCACGACGGCCTGCACTGCTTCGCACCCGACGGCACGCGGATCGGGAAGCTTCGGGTGCCGGAGGTCTGCTCGAACCTGACCTTCGGCGGGCCGCGGCGGAACGACCTGTTCATCACCGCGTCCAGTTCGGTGTACACGCTGCGGGTGAACTTCTCGGCCCCCCGCATTTAGAGGACGAAACGCGGAGGGGGTCTAGCGCAGCAGGCCTTCCCGGATCGCCACGCGGACGAAACCGGCGCGCCGCCGCTCGCCGGTCTTGTCCCGGATCCGGTCGAGGTAGGACCGCACCGTCCGCACGCTGATGTTCAGGATCTCCGCCACGTCGACGTCCCGTTCGCCCGCCGCGACGAGCCGCAGGACCTGCTTCTCCCGCTCGGACAGGACGATCTTGGGCCCGGCGTGGCGGTCTTCGCTGTCCTGGATGATCATCCCGGCCAGTGTCGGCGACACGTACGCGTTGTCGTCGGCGATGGTGCGGATGGCGCGCAGGAGTTCGTCGCCATCGACGTCCTTGGACAGGAAGCCCTTCGCCCCGGCCTGCATGGCGCCCAGGACCTCGGGCTGCTCGGCGTGCGCGGACACCACGAGCACCTTGTGCCCCATCTGCCCCACTTCGAGCACCGCGGCGGCGTCCTGGACACCGCGCAGCTTGAGGTCGAGGACGACCACGCTGCCGGGCGGCTGCTCCTGGACGGCGAACCGCGCGACGGAGTCCGCGACGGCGCCCAGCTCGATGTCGGGCGCTTCGGTGAGGACACGCGCGACGGCGTCCCGGTACAGCGGATGATCCTCGATCACCCCGACGTTGATCGGCGTACTGCGTTTCGGCTGCTGCTCGTCTGCGTTCACCGGCGTCCTTCGAATCCGCCCGCGTCGGCGCGGGGCGCGACCGGCCGAGACGGACCGGGCACCTCCGGCGGAGACGCGAGCCCGAGCTGGATGGCCTTGCGGACCAGACCGGCCCGCCTTCTCTCTCCGAGTTTGTCACGGATCCGGTCCAGATAACCGCGGACCGTCCGGACTCCGATGCCCAGGATGCGGGCGATGTCGACGTCGCGTTCGCCCGCCGCGACGAGCCGCAGGACCTGCTTCTCCCGCGCGGAGAGCGCGACGTCCGGAGCGGACGCGGGACGGTCGGCGTTGTCCTTGATGATCATTCCGGCCACCACCGCGGAAACGTAGGCCCGGCCGCGCGCGACCGTCCTGATCGCGGTCAGCAGCTCGTCGACGTCGACGTCCTTGGACAGGAAACCCTTGGCACCGGCCGCGATCGCGCCGAGCACCTGCTCGGGTTCGGCCTGGGCGGACACCACGAGCACGTGATGCCCCAGTTCGCACACCTGGAGCACGGCCGCCGCCCCGGCGATCCCCGGCAGGCCGAGGTCGAGCAGCACCACGCTGCCGGGCGGCTGCGGGTGGACGTGGAACCGGGCGACCGAATCGACCACCGCGCCCAGTTCGATGCCTTCGGCCTCGGTGAGGACCCGGACGACGGCGTGCCGGTACAACGGATGGTCTTCGATCACCGCGACGTCGACCCGGTCGGTCTCCGGCCTGTCTTCGGTCAGCTGCACGTTCCGATCACCCCGTCCCACCCGCCGCGGACACCGCACGACCCGCTTGCGCCGGATCCAGCGCGGGACCGCGTGGAACCAGTGCCAGCAATCCATTCGGAACCGGTTGCCGTTCGGCTTGGCCGTAGCCGAGGGAAGCGAGTGCCTCAGTGCTCGCCACCGGGTACTTCTGGCCCGTGTCGGTGACGACGTAGACCGTGCCGGAACCGGATTCCGCCACCACCGCGCCTCCCGACGGGGGCACGAAGACGGCATCGGCGACCAACGCGTCCGTCCGCGCAGTCACCGGGATCGCCTTCGCACCTTGCGGCAACGGGACCTGTGCGGAGATAACGATTCGAGAACCCTGTGCGCATAACGTCACGGACTGTCCGGTAACGGGCGCTTTTCGCGGGATCCGGTCGGGATACTCCGCGGGATCGGCCCCACCCGCCCTCGCCGTGCCGACCTTCGCCACCGCGGCGACGTCGGCCGCGCGCACCGCGACGGGCGCCGGGACGCCGGTGTAGGCGTCGGCGTTCTGCGGGGTGTTGATCAGCAGGCTCGCCTCGGTCTGGCCGATCGGTTCGAGCCCTTCGGCACGGACGAGGTAGTACGACGTCGCGTCGTTGGGCGACGCCATCGCGTCGACGACGCCGAGCACCGAGCCGACCTTCGTCGAGAAGCCGCCGACCTTCGGGCCGGGCCGCCCGGCGTCTTCGACCGCGCGGTAGGCCAGATCGCGTCCGGCGGCGACGGTGCCGATCCACCGGGAGGACACCGCGATCGCCGGATAGGTGTCGAACTGCAACGCCGTGGCGGCTTCGGAAGTGAGCTTGTAGCGGCGCCCGGCCGTCACGAGGTAGCGCTCCCCCTCGGGGACGCGGACCACGACGGCCTGATCCCTCGGCAGGTCGATCCCGGCGGCGGGCGCGCCGAGGAGCACCGTCGTCTCCGGTTCGGCGGACGCGGGCGCGTCCTGGGTCGTGCGCGAGCAGCTCGTCCACGGGGTCTTGACGAGCGCGGCCGCCGCGGGCAGCGAATCGGGAGCGCCGGGGATGCCGATCTGCGAACCCCTCGGCGCCTTCGCGAGCTTGTCCGATGGGACGGTCACAGTGGCCTCGCCGTTGCCGCCCGCCATCAGCCGCGCGGAGGCGTAGTTGAGCACCGGATGCAGAGCGCCGTCCTGGCCGAGGATGTAGCGCGCGCCGGTGCCCTCTTCGACGATCACCTTGCCGCCGGCCAGCCAGTCCTTGCCGCCGGAGGGGTTCAGCAGGCCGATCACGCCGAACACCGCGGTGACCAGCAACGCCACGCCGAGTCCGCACAGGGTGCCGATGACGAGCCTGCGGCTCGGGGCGACCGGATGGTTGGCGTCAGCCGAGACCAGTGCCGAAACCAGTCTCCTGCGAAGGAATTGGTAGGCCTGGATCTGGTCCCGCTGCGTCCACACGCTCCCGTCCCCCGCCGTTCGTGCCCACCCGTTCCGAGGGTGCTCACGTTAGGTCCGGCCCAGGTTCGCGGTGAGGGTATTTTTTACGCCCCTCCCCCGCGCGGGGCGGGGTTACCGTCGGGCGCGTGCACGGAGAAGGGGAAGTCCTTGTCGGTTGATGCCCCGGCCCGCCCGGTCAAGGAACACGCGCCCGCGCGAGGTGTCGCGGGTGCGGCACCCCTGCCCTGGCTGCTGCCGGTCCGCCCGCTGCAGGCGGCGCTCTGGGAGATCGCCGGGATCGCGATCCTGCTGGCCTTCACCGTCGACGGGATCCCGCAGGCCGCGCGGATCAGCATCGCCGCCGTCGCCGGCGTCCTCGTGCTGACGACCTCGGTCCGTTTCGCCGGACGCCATGTCGCGGGCTGGCTGCTCACTTGGGCCGGTTACCGGCTGAAGCGCCGGGAGAAGCCCGAAGTCCCCGATCCGCTGCACCGGCTCGCCGGCCCGGTCCGGGTGCGTCAGCACGTCGACCGCGCGGGCAACCGGTTCGGCGTCGCCGAGGTGAGCGACGGATGGAGCGCGATCGTCCGGCTCACCCCCGGTGCCGTGGCGCCGACGCCGGACCTGCTCGTCGGCATCCTACGTGACGCGTACACGAGCACCGGAATCCCTTTGTCCAGCGCGCAATTGCTGACCTGGACAGTCCCCAATGGACAGTCGGTGCTGCGCGTTCGCTGGCTCACCGTCCGGTACCGGCCCGAGGACGCGCCGATCGCGGCGCTCGCCAGGGGCGGCGGGGAACTGGGCGCGTTGCGGAGCACCGCGTGCGCGGCGCTGTCGCTCATGGGCGCGCTGGCCGAAGCCGGGTTCGAGAGCACCGTGCTCGAAGCCGGTGAGGTGGCGGAAAACCTGCGTGTCGCGCTCGGCAGCGGCCAGGGCGCGCCGGTCGACGGCTGGCGTTCTTGGGACTGGGGCGGCGCGTCGCAGGTCTGCTACCGGCCGCGGTCCGAGCGGGATCTCGCGCGGACACTGGATCTTCACGTCCCCGGCTCGGCGTTCACCGCGACTTCGTACACGCTGTACCGCTCCCCCGGCGGGCGCGAGAAGTCCGAGGTGACCATCCGGGTCGGCGGGCGGCCGGGGGCGGAAACGGTGCGGCCGAACGGGATCGCGGTGACCCCGCTGCACGGACGGCACGCGGCGGCGGTCCGGCGGACCCTGCCGCTGGCGCTGGAGAACTGAGGGGACGGTCCGTGGAGGATTCCTTTCTTCTCTGAGGGTAGGGAAGGAATCCTCCACGGACGTGACGCATTTCGTCCTCTGAATGCGATCGTCACGTCGCGCAACGATCGCATTCAGAGGACGAAATGCGGGAAGAGAGGGATCAGCCTCGGACGGCCTCGTAGACGCCCGCGATCATGCCGACGAACGGGATCAGCGAGAGCAGCACCAGGAACTCGACGATATCGAGAGTCCTTGCCCAGTAAGGGGAACGCCGTCCCTTCGCGACACGCGTCGCGTAGGTGAGACAGACGCCCGCCGCGACGACGACGGCACAACCGGCGGCGAAGACGAACGAGCGCGGACCACTCGCGGCGAGCCAGAAACCGGCCGCCACCAAGGCCGCCGCCCCGAAACCGACGAGCACGAGCCGCTGCGAACGGCCGGCGAACGCACGCGAGCGCAGCATCAGCGCCAGGCCCAGCAGCGCGCACAGCCCCGCTTCCCAGGCCCCGCCGGACGACGACAGGACCACCGACGCCGAGACCACGACGAGCCCGAGCGCGACGAGCAGCCCGGTCAGCAACGCCTGCGCGTAAGTCGTCCCGCCGACCATGTCCTCGCCGAGTGAAGGGTTCTCGTCGGCGCGGAACGAGTCCATGTCGTCCGGCACCCGCGGCAGCGGCAGCCTGCCGAGCCGCAGCGCCATCATCGGCGCCACCGCGGCCAGTGCCGTCGCCACGACGGCGACCACGGCGGCCGCCGAAACCGGGCGGACGTCGGCCAGCAGGACGACGGCGGTGGTGATCGCGCCGAGTCCGGCCGCGACGGTCACCGCGACGAACCACGGCAACCGGTCCGCCACCGAAACGGCCGCGATCACGCCGTACACGGTCACCACCGCGAGCCCGGCGGCCAGCGGTCCCGCCGACAGGGAGAACAGCGGATGCGGCGACAGGATCGACATCCCGGCCAGCAGGGCCGCGCCGACCCCGGCGAGGGCACCGGCGGCACCGGCCTCCGCGTCGCCGTACGCGCGGCTCAGCGCGCCACCGCCAAGAACCAGGACCAGCGCGAGCAGCCCGGTCCCGATCGGCGCGAGCACACTCCCGGACGCCGCCGCCTGCACCAGCAGCCCACCGGCGAGCAGCAGCACCACGGACGCGACGATGCCCGCCTTGCGTGCCACCGACGGTCCCCAGCGGCCGGTGCCCGCCTCGGCGACGCTGGCGATCGAATCGACGACGTCGTCGAACAGCAGCGGACCCCGCGGGCGTTCCCGCGGGGTCAGATGGAGTACTTCGCCGTCGCGCACCTGTGCGGCGGCCACGGTGAGCCCGAGCGCGAGCGGCGCGCCGCCGAGGCGGGACAGCACCCAGCCGGGATGTTCGGCCGACGCCTGCCCCGAAGCACCCGCGAGCCGCACGAGCTGCGGGACGAGTTCGGCGAACGTGCTCTGTTGCGGCAGCGCCACATCGACGCGCGCCCGCGGTGTCACCACCGTGACGCGCCGGGTGGAGCCCGCGATCGCGGCCGTCATGCTTCGATCGACTTGGCGGACTCGATGACCGGGGCGAACTTCGCGCTGCTGGCCTCGGCCAGCTTCTGCAGCCCGTTGTTGACCGCCTCCAGCACGATCTCCGAAAGGTTGCGCGCGTCGTACTGACGCACCGCGCGCGGGTCGATGTCGATCGAGGTGAACCGGCCGTCCCCGCGCAGCACGACGGTGACCTCGTTCTGCCGGGAGTGCGCCTTGACCTCCATCGCCTCGACCGAACGCTGGATGCGCTGCACCTCTTCGGTCTGCTTGCGGACCTGGTCCAGCAACTCGTCCATGTCCGGCATGGCGTAGGGGTCGGTGGTCACGAGTCTTCTCCTTCATCTGCGGTGGTATCCCGCCGGACGTGGACACTGCCCACGAACCGCCGGAAGTCGTCGCCGAGGCCGCGGGCCGCCTCGGGGGTCGCGGTGCAGGCGATCTCGAGGATCAGCCGCTCGGCCGGGCTCGCCCCCGGCACGGTCAGCTGCACCTGCGTCTGGACGAGGTCCTGCCCTTCGCCGGTGCGGATACGCAGCACCTGCGTCACGCCCGGCGCGATCCCGGTGCCGATCACCTTGCGCCGCACCACTTCGAGCGCGGCCATGGACCGGCCGAGCCGTTCGACGGCCTCGTCGGCGATGTCGGTGATCTGCGCCTGGTCCGGCCGTTGCCCGACGCTCAGGGTGATGTTCGGGGTGAACTCCGACGCGGTCCCGCGGTGCACCGCCACGAAGACGGCGCCCTCGGCACCCACGGACGACGGCTCGACCGGCACCCAGCCGTCGGGGATGTCGAAGCCGAGCGGAAGGGAGACCCGGTCCTGCGTCGCCATGTCGTTCATCCCCGTCACCACGTGCCCACGTAGGAGATCGCGTCGTCCCACGCCTCGCCGACGGCGTCCGCCGCCTGGCCCGCCGCGCCGCTCACCGCGTCGACGGCCGCACCGCCGTACTCGCCGAAGGTGTCCGCGATCTTCGGCAGGTCGATGTCGATCTTCGCGCCGACCCCGGCACCGAGCCCGAGCGCGACACCCGCCTTGAAGTTGACCTTGATGTGCCCGGCGTCGTAGACCGCCTGGCCGTCGAGCTGCGCACCGAGTCCATATTGGAGGGTGCCGCTCGCACCGACGCCCACGCCCGCCACGTCCGCCGCGAGCTCGCCTTCGATCTTGCCGCCCACGAAGGCGTTGGCGTGCACGCCGACCCCGTGCGCGCCCGCCTGCAGCGATCCGTTCACCTCACCGCCGACGAACGCGGTCCCCTTGGCACTGGCCGAAGCGACGCCCCATTCCTTCTTGCCTTCGAGTTCTTCCTTGAAGGCGGCCAATTCGGCGTGCCCGGACGCCTTGAAGTCCCAGCCCTGCGTGGAGATCTTGGCGTCCCACCCCGGAGTGAAGCCGTCCTGCTCCTGCTTCCACTTGGCGTAGGTGATCTCGGTGTTGCCCCAGGCCTTTCCGCCCAGGGTCTCCGGCTTCGGCCTGCCGAACGGGGTGTCGCCCGCCCGCGGGGCGCGCGTGCCTTCGAGGCCGTCCCAGGTGAGCTTCTTCCAGCCGGAATTGCCGAACCACGAAGGATGCGAACGCGGGCGCTTGCGGCCGTCGAGCGCTTCGCCGTTGAGCCAGTACAACGGGCCGCGACCCCATTTGCCGAGCTCGTGCTCGATCCGGCCGGTGCCCTCCGGCGGGAACAGCCGCGCGAGTTCCTCGCTCAGCTCGTCGGCGATCTCCTGCGCCGCCTGCGCCGCGCGTTCGCCGAGCTGGCGGGCGGCGGAGATGAACGCGTTGACCGCGTTCGCGTTCGCCGTCCGCGCCTGGCTGGTGAGCTGCGCGGCGTACTGGTCGAACTGCGCGAGGATCGAGTCCACACAGGACTTCGCGCCCTGAAGCGCCTGCGCTCCCGCCCGCAGCCGGTTCGACTGGTCGCTCAGTTTCGCGCCGAGCTCGCCGAGTTCCTGGCACAGTTTCGCGGCGGAGACGGAGAACGCCGTGTAGGCGTCGCCTTCCCAAGACGCGTTGAGCGCCTTCGACGCCTTGCCGATCTCGTCCGCCCGGCCGGACACCGTCGACGCCCGGTCGCCGCACCGCTGACCGGCCGCGGTCAACGCCGACGGGTCACCGGTGACCCTTCGCTGGTACTCGACCACGAGCCGCCGGTAATTCGACAGGATCGAGCTGACGACGCCCGAAGCGTCGACCACACCGCTCCCCCACACGGTTTACCTGCCCTTCGCCGGTGAATCCGCGCCTGCGTCGATGTCGATGTGCTGCTCGAAGTGCTTCCCGCCGTAGTTCATGTCGATGTCGATGTCGATGTCCTGACCACCCGGCGCCTGCACGGTGGACTTGCCGGTGCTCAGGTCGGTGGTGATGGTGACGGTGTTCCCGTTGCCCGCGACCGCTCCCGCTCCCGGGAACGAGCCCGGCGAACCCGCGCCGCCGCCCGAGGGTCTGTCCACCGGGATCCAGGCGTCGGCGCCACCCGGCCAGTTGCCCTGGGATCCGTTGCCGCCCAACGCCGGCGGCCGGTACTGGGTGAACGGCGGCGTCTCGCCCGGCGTCGAACCACCGCCCGCGCCGCCACCGGAACCACCGATCGCGGCCTGCCCCGAACCGCTGGCGACCGAACCCGGCGCCTGCGGGTTGGTGACCGGGGTGCCGGAGACCGCCGAGTTGCCCGCCGCGCCGTTGTCACCGGCGTCGTTGTGCCCGAACAGTTTCTGGACCTCGCCGATGATGGTGGCGATCTGCGTGATCTGGTTGGCGAGGTCGACCACGCCGAGCGCCTTCAGCAGCGCGCCGATCGCGGTGATGAACGCGCGCAGCGAAGCACTGGTGGCGGTGGAAAGCGCGACCGCGGCACCGTAGGTCCACGGATTCGACATCAAGCCCGCGACCGTCGGGTTCACCGCCGAGACCACCGCCTTGTACGCGGTCTGCGCGGTCTTGATCAGCGTCCCGGCGATGCCGAGCAGCTCGGCACCCTTCTGCACGACCTGGATGATCTTGGTCAGCGAGTTCAGGGAATCGGTGATCTTCTTCAGCGCGGAGTCCGACGCGCCGCCGGACCAGATCTTGCCCAGCTGCTCGGCGGCCTTCGTCACCTCGTTGTACATGGTGAGGAACTCGTTGGCCTTCTTGAGCACCTCGAGCACGTGCTTCGCGATCTGCTCCGGCTGGCCGGTGAGGATCTGCGGCAGGATGGTGATCGGCCCGCCCGAGGACGCCGTGGCGTCCATCGCGCTGGAATTGGGGTAAGTCAGCATGTCGCTCCTCAGGCCCGAAGTCAGACGGAAGCCGGGCGGTAGACGCTGACCTTCGCCAGGCCGTTGATATCCGCTTCGACGAGTCCGTGGTTGTAGAGCAGCCCGCCCTCTCCGGCGATGGCGATGATCGGCTTGCTGTCGGAGAACAGGAGCGGCTCGACCACGACGACGTCGCCGCTGTGCACACCGCCCGGTACGTCGCCGAAGTTGCGAGCCGTACCCGCGTAGACCTCGATGACCCCGACCCGCGCCTGGTTGTCGGCGTCGCCGGCCAGCCAGTCGTTGAAATCCGAAACGCCGTGGAACCGCGTGTCGGTGATCGGGTGGTCGCCGAGCTGCCCCAGCCGCGCGTCCTCCAGGTAGCGCAGCACGTTGCCGACCGAAGACGGCTCGCCGTTGGCGCCGGCGCTGTCGTTGATGGCCAGGGTCGCCAGCTCGGAGGCGTGCGAGTTCCCCCAGATCGACGAGGACGTCGATCCGGCACCGCCGCCGGGGCGGCCGCCGTATCCGCCCGCGACCGCCTCGTCGGCGGCCTGGTACGCGTCGGCGCTGCTCTTGATGAAGCCGTTGATCTGCTGCAGCAGCTGCAGCAGGGTGCGGACCGCGACCACCTGCTGGCTCTGCATCGCCGTGTTGGCCGCCGCCACCGCGCTGCCGAACGTGGCGAACGACATCGGCTGCAGGACGGTGCGTTCGAGGTCGGCGACGACGTTGATGCCCTGCATGATGATGCCGCCCAGGTTCCCGACCGCCGAGCGCATGGCCTCGGGCTCCGCCCGGTACTCGCCCGTGCCGACCATGGCTCTCCTTCTCTCGTTCCCCCACGTCTGCGTGACCAGCAGCGTAAGTTCGCCACCAGACGTGAGCGGACGGCAAAAGTACCCACCGCAAGGGCGGCACGAGTGGCCAGAATGATCGGCAGGATTACCCACAAGCGGCCAGAAAGACCCTGATGAGCGCCACTCGCGACCGCCTGCCGGCCCTGGGCGAGCAGCCCGGTGAGATCGTCCTGCAGTCCCCGCCGATGCTGCCGAAGGGCTCCTCCGGCGGAGCCATGCAGCTGCTGATGTTCATGCCGATGATGCTGGGCATGGGCGCCATGTCGTTCGTCTACATCGGACGCGACGGCGGGGTGATGACCTACATCTTCGGCGCGTTGTTCCTCACCGCGATGGTGGGCATGGTGGTGATGTCGCTCGGCCGCGGCGGCGCGCAGAAGAAGGCGCAGATCAACGAGGAACGCCGGGACTACCAGCGGTATCTGACCGGTCTGCGCGGCCAGGTCCGCGAGATCGCGGACAACCAGCGCGCGGCGATGGCCGCCCTGCAGCCCGACCCGGCGGATCTGTGGGCGTACATCGAGACCGGGAAGCTGTGGGATCGCCGCAAATCCGATCCGCAGTTCGGGCAGGTGCGCGTCGGGACGGGGCCGCAGCGGCTGGCCACACCGCTCAAGGCGCCGCAGACCGTGCCGCTGGAAGACCTCGACCCGGTGTGCTCGACGAACCTCAAGCACTTCATCCGCACCTACTCGACGGTGGACGGGCTCCCGGTCGCGATCTCGCTGCGGTCGTTCGCGCAGGTCAGCCTGTCCGGCCGCCGCCCGGACACGCTCGGCACGGCGCGGGCGCTGCTGACCCAGCTCGCGACCTTCCACTCGCCCGGTGACCTGCGGATCGCGTTGTGCGTCAAGGACGACAGGCTGCACGACTGGGAATGGGCGAAGTGGCTGCCGCATGTCGCCTCGATCGCGGCCGACGCCGCCGGTCCGCGGCGGCTCGTGGACGCGGACTCCGGAAAGCTCGCCGACCTCCTCGGCCCCGACCTCGCCGACCGGCCCGCGTTCACCCGGCGACCGGACACCCGGCTGGACCTGCCGCATATCGTCGTGATCGTCGACGGCGGGCACGTCCACGGCGACACCCGGCTCGTCGCCGAAGAAGGCAGGCTCGGCGTCACCGTGGTGGAGATCGGCACGGAGCAGCCGCGTTCGGTCTCGTCGGACCGGCTGCTGAGCCTGCACATGAGTCCCGATCAGCTCGGCATGGTCGTCGGCGACGGGACGGAGCAGCGGCTCGGGTTCCTCGGCAAGCCGGACACCTTGGACCGTGGGGCCGCCGAGGCGCTGTCCCGGATGCTGACGCCGCTGTTCCAGGGGGCGGCGGTGGTCAGCGAGGCGCCGATGTCGGCGACGTTCGGGCTGGCTGGGCTGCTCGGTATCGGCGATCCGCGCGACACCGACACCGCGGTCACCTGGGCACCGCGTTCGGCACGGGACCGGCTGCGGATCCCGTTGGGTGTCAACCCCGAAGGCAGGCCCGTCGAACTCGACCTCAAGGAATCGGCGGAAGGCGGCATGGGTCCGCACGGTCTCGTCATCGGCGCGACCGGATCCGGCAAGAGCGAGCTGCTGCGGACGCTGGTCACCGCGCTCGCCGTCACGCATTCTTCGGAGAAGCTCAACCTCGCGCTGATCGACTTCAAGGGCGGCGCGACGTTCGCGGGGATGACCGGGCTGCCGCACACCTGCGCCGTCATCACCAACCTGTCCGACGACCTCGCGCTGGTCGACCGCATGGCGGACGCGCTGAACGGCGAACTGTTGCGGCGTCAGGAGCTCCTGCACGCCGCCGGGAACTACGCGTCGGTGCGGGACTACGAAAAGGCCAGGGAATCGGGCGTCAACCTGCGGCCGCTGCCGTCGCTGCTGGTGATCATCGACGAATTCAGTGAGCTGCTGTCGTCGCGGCCGGAGTTCATCGACCTGTTCGTCGCGATCGGGCGGCTGGGCCGGAGCCTCGGGATCCATCTGCTGCTGGCCTCGCAGCGCCTGGAGGAAGGACGGCTGCGCGGGCTGGATTCGCATCTGTCGTACCGGATCGGCCTGCGGACCTTCTCCGCGTCGGAGAGCCGCGCGGTGCTCGGCGTCGCGGACGCCTATCAGCTGCCGCCCGTGCCGGGTTCGGCGTATCTGAAGTCCGACAACGACACCCTCATCCGGCTCAAGGCCGCGTACGTCTCGGGGGAACTGCCGCCGCGCAGCAAGATCGTGCGCAAGGACGGCCGGAGTCTCGGCCTGATGCCGTTCACGCTGGCGCCGGTCGAGATCCCGGTGACCGTAGAAGCCGAGGAGCCGGTCGAAAAGGGCACCGGCGAGACGATCATCGGCGCGATGATCTCGCGGATCGAAGGCAAAGGCCCGGAGGCGCACCAGATCTGGCTTCCTCCGCTGGCCGAACCGCCCACCCTGGACCAGCTGCTGCCTCCGCTCGGTGAAGACCCCGAACGCGGCTTGTGCCCGCTGGGCTGGGGCGGCAACGGCAAGCTGATGATCCCGGTCGCGTTGGTGGACAAGCCCTTCGAGCAGCGGCGCGACATGCTCTGGGCCGATTTCTCCGGCGCCGCCGGGCACGCGCTGATCGTCGGGGCGCCGCAGAGCGGCAAGAGCACGCTGATGCGCGACATCGCCGCGATGCTCGCGCTGACCCACACACCGGACGAGGTCCAGCTGTTCGTGCTGGACATGGGTGGTGGCGCGCTGGCGCCGATCGCCGGGTTGCCCCACGTGTCCGGCTACGCGACGCGGCGCGACGCCCAGCGGTGCCGGCGGGTGGTGGCGGAGCTGACGACCCTGCTCGAACAGCGCGAGGAGTTCTTCTCCGCCAACGGGATCGAGTCGATCACGACGTTCCGGCAGCGGCGCTCGGAGTTCCGGGAGAGCACGGAAGGCCGCGAATTCGGCGACGTCTTCCTGTTCGTGGACAACTGGACCACGATCCGCCAGGAATACGAGCAGCTGGAGGAACAGATCACCAGCCTCGCGTCACGCGGGCTCGGTTTCGGTATCCACGTCGTCGTCTCGATCAACCAGTGGATGGGCATGCGGGCGCCGTTGCGGGACGCGATCGGCACCAAGTTCGAACTGCGGCTCGGTGAACCGGCGGACTCGCTGATCGACCGCAAGATCGCGCAGAACGTCCCGGCGGACCGGCCGGGACGCGGACTGACCGCGGACAAACTGCATTTCCTCGCGGCGCTCCCGCGGATCGACTCGGACCAGCGGCCGGACACCGTCGGCGCCGGCGGGCTGGATCTGAACCGCCGGATTTCGGCGGCCTGGACTCGTGCAGCGGCGCCGCAGGTCCGGCTGCTGCCCGCCGAGGTCCCGCTGGACTCGCTGGAAGCCGGGCCCCGCAAGCAGGTCACGCTCGGCATCGCGGAATCGAACCTGCGGCCGGTGCATCTCGACTTCGCCACCGAACCGCACTTCCTGGCCTTCGGCGATGTGGAATCCGGCAAGAGTTCGCTCCTGCGCGCGATCGCGCAGGGCATCGTGTCGAAGTACTCCCCGGAGGAAGCGGCGATCGTGGTCGCCGACTACCGGCGCGGGATGCTGGGCGCGGTGCCGGATTCGCATCTGCTCGGCTACGCGGGTTCGGAAACCGTGCTGAGCGGGCTGATCGAGCAGTGCCAGCAGGCGATGCGGAACCGGCTGCCCGGCGCGGACGTCACGCCGGAGCAGTTGCGGAACCGGTCCTGGTGGCGCGGTCCGGAGCTGTTCGTGCTCGTCGACGACTACGAGATGGTCGCGACCGTCGGCCGGAACCCGTTGCAGCCGCTGCTGGAATTCCTGCCGCAGGCACGGGACATCGGCCTCCACCTCGTCATCGCGCGCGGCAGCGGCGGCGCCGGACGATCCCTGTTCGAGCCTGTGCTGCAACGGATCCGGGAGCTGGGTTCGCCCGGTCTCGTGATGTCCGGTTCGCGGGATGAAGGGGCGCTGCTCGGCGACGTGAAGCCGGGACCGCAGCCAGCCGGGCGGGGTGTGCTGGTGTCGCGGCGGCATGGGACCGGGCTGGTGCAGGTGGCGTGGACGAAGCCGGTGGAGGACTGAGCACCGGCGGTAGCCGGCTGGTACGAACAGCGTCTGGAGTTGCTTGCCGCGACCCCCACCGGCCGCACCTACACCGCAGCCCCCCAACCGCGCGGGATTACGGAATGACTCGCGGGGATGTCCCCGGCGCGATGTGTCCACAACGGACACCTTGCGCGGACTGCGCGCCCGATTGATGTCATGGAGTCCGATTCCTGCGGGGGTCGTGAGTGGTAAAGAGGGTTAGAACGACCATTGCCACTCACGACCCCAGGGCCACACTGCGCAAAGTGCCCAAATCAGACTCTTTTTCCTCGAAAAGTGTCCTTATTGGACAGCCTGAGGGGCATGCCAGACCTCCCCGACGAACAGCTACCCCTCAGGACAAGTACTGATGCACCGCACCGCGATCGTGGTGCTCATCTCGTTGCCGGGCCCGGAGATCATGCCGGTCAGCAGTTTGTCCAGATCCTCCCGCACCCCGCATCCCGAGAACGGCGGGATCTCGAAGCTGCTCGTGAGCACCGTCGGCGGCGCCGTGTCCTGCAACCCCGTCAATCCCTTGACCTTGATCGTCAGCGGAGCCGCCGTTTTGCAATTGGGTCCCAGATCGAGCACCTTGGCATCGACCTTGGTGTCGCTCAGGCGAAGGCCGAGACTGAGCGTCAGGTCGATGATCACCGACAGGTACTTCTTGCCGTCCGGGAAAAGCCTCGGGGCCACCACACCCGCGTCGCCGGGGTTCTTCACCAATACCCCGTGTTGGTCGCCCTCGGAAACCAGGCTGACAGTGCTCGTCACCGGCATGAAGCGAAAAGCCACGAAATACGCGCCCACTGTGGGTGGCAAAGTGATCGACCCCGTGAGGGTTTCTTTCACCGAGTCGACAGTGCCATCGAAACGTCCCTCACCGGTAGCCAGTTGAGAGTTCAGCTTCGCGATCCGCGACACGGTATTCCGCACGAAATACGACGCCTTCAAACCCGCGGCCATGGTGGGCGCGTCCGCACGCGGAGCGTCGACCTCGCCCTGGGCGGCGGAAGCCGAGCTCAGCGAAAAGGCTCCCAGCGAGAGCACCACGCCGGCCGTGAGCAGCCGGAAGGCGCGTCGATTCGCCAGAGTCATAGGGCTCAAATCCTTCACAGCCAACGGAATCGAGGTAGCGGACCGAACCGTACTCGGCGCCGTTCGCACCAGGCAATCCATACCCGCGCGCTTGTCATCCGCCTCAGAAATCCGGCGCACTCGATTGTGACGCGCGTGATAACGAATCGAAGGGGTTGACGCCTCTCGCATAACGACGGCAGGCTGGGAAAGCGAATCGGACACGAGGGGGAATTGTGAAACTTTCGAGGCGCGCGGCCACCAGCGCGTTCACCAGCACTGTCACCGCCGCGATCGCCGTCGTCGGCCTGTCCGGCACGGCGGCGGCCCAGACGCGAGGCTGGACGATGTCCGTGTCACCGTCGACGAATCTCGCCGCCGAACAGACCGTGACCGTCACGGCCGGCGGTCTCGACGCCAACCGCCAGATCCTGCTGCTCGAATGCCCCACCGAGGACGGCAGCTGTTACGTCATCGGATATCCGACGGCGGACGCCAACGGCGTCATCTCGACCACCGCCACGGTCTACCGGCATATGTCGTTCGACGACCGCGCTTACGATTGCAAGACCTTGAGCGGGGGTTGCTCGGTCGTCGGCAGCGATTTCTCCACGGGCGGCGAATTGGTCAAGGTGCAGCTCACCTTCCGATAGCGGAGGCGATCTCCCTGGCACAGGCCAGAGCCTCGTTCGCTCCGGTGTCCACCTCGACGTCGTAGACCACGCCCCGGTGCACGATCTCGGCCTGTGCCTCCGCCATTCCCGCGACCCGGTCCCCGCGAGCCATCTCCCGCCCGGCGGCCACGGCACCGTCACACCGGACGCCGACCCAGAGCACTTCGAGCCCGTCCAACGCGTCGCGCCACCGCTGCTGCGATGCGGCGCCACCCAGGAAAACGTCGTCGATGACAACCTTGGCCCCCGCCCGCACCATCGCCGCGACACCGGCCATCCAGGCGTCTTCGAGCCGCCGGAACCCGGATCCGACGCTCACCCCGCCGTCCTCGGCGAAGTCGATCCCCTCGTCGACCGCGGCGGGCATGGCGCTGATCAAGGTGTCCACGCCGAGGGTGAGCCAGGGGTCCGGCAGTACCGCTTGCAGACAGCGGGCGATCCCCGACTTGCCGGAACTGGAGCCGCCGTTCAGCACGATCACCCTGGTCGTCACTCCGACAGCCTAAAGACGAACACTTTTCCAGCAAAACGGATACAACGGACGCACCAATACATTCGTCACGGCGGTTACCGACTTCGGTAGGTTACTAAAACCCTTACCGCGACCTAACTTGGTGAAACCGTTTCGACTCGAAACGGTTTCCCCGACGCAGGCCGAAGGGCGTATTCATGCGTATGTCCAAGATCGTCGCAACGGTGGCGGGCGCCGCCGCGGCGCTGACCCTTGCCGCCACCCCCGCCGCGAACGCGGGCCAGGACATCATCGGCGGCGGCACCGTGAGTTCCGCGCCGTGGGGCGCCCAGATCTACTGGGACGACGCCACCGCGTTCGGCGGTTTCAACTGCTCCGGAACGATCATCGCGCCGCAGTGGGTCCTCACCGCGAAGCACTGCCTCAACAAGCCCGGCATGCACGTCAAGGTCGGCAACGTCAACCTGAACCAGGGCACCGAGGCCGACGTCGACCAGCAGAAGGCCGCCCCGAGTGGCGACATCGCCCTGCTGCATCTCACGACCGCGGTAAGCACGACCTACATGAAGCTCGGCACCGCGAACCCGGCCAACGGCACCACGAACCAGATCTACGGCTGGGGCCGCACCCAGGGCAACAACCCACCTTCGAGCGTCCTGAAGACGGCCAACGTCCGCATCACCGGCACCAGCAGCGACGCGTACGGCGGCCAGGCCATCGCCAGCGTCGGCATCAACGGTTCCGCTTGGCACGGCGACTCGGGCGGCCCGCAGCTCGCGAACGGCGTCCAGGTCGGCGTCTGCTCGACCGGCAGCAACTCCGGCACGAACCCGCAGGGCACCCAGAACTACGCCAGTGTCGCGGCGAGCCGCAGCTGGATCCGCACCACCGCGGGAGTCTGAGACGACCGACTGGGGGCCGTTCGCGTGCGAACGGCCCCCAGTCCAAAGTAGACACACTGAGCGTCAGACCAGTTGGTGCATCTGCCGAAGCGAAAGCGCCGAACCCGCCGCCACGACGGCGATGATCCCGGTGCCGGCGACCAGCGTCCAGAAGTCCGGGTGCACGATGGATTGTCCTCGCTGAGCCTGCCAAGTGAGCAGCACGAGCAATCCCGCGAAGCCCGCCGAAGCGGTCCGCACCAGGTTCCGCCGGACGAATTCCGATTCGAGCACCGGATACCGCCCGGCGAGTTTGAGCAGCCCGAAAGCGACCAGCGGCAGCACCTGGATCGCGTGGATGCCGAAGAAGTGCGGGATCCGCATGTCCCCGCCGACCGTGCTCCACCCCAGCACCGGCAGCCCCGGCCCGCCGTCGGGCACACCGACCGCGTGGGCACCGACGATCGACGGCCGTTCGCCGGCGCGGAACTGGGCCATTTGCTGTTCGTTCGGCCCGAACATCAGCAGCGCGATCCCGATTCCGGCGACCGACAACGCGGCACCCGCGCGCAACGCGGAATTCATCGCCCGGTCGGGAAGACGTTGGAACAACAGGAGAATCGCGATGGCCGCCGTCGCCGCCCAGCCGGTGAAGGCGCCGTTCGCGACCATGTTGTTGATCCACTGGTCGACCGGGGTCTCCCGGTTGAAGTGCAGCGTCCGCCCGCGGACGGCGATCTGCCAGAACAGCAGCGCCATGTCCATGCCGAGGCCGACCGCGAACACCGTCCCGAGCCACCAGCCGAGCCGTTTGCCGCGGGTCAGCTGCCCGATCAGCCAGGCCAGGGTCACCGCGTAGAGCCCGACGGAAATCGTGAACTTGAGCGGTTTGAGCCAAAGGGGCGCGTTGACGAGGCTGCGATCGTCGAAAACCAGGCCCCCGAGCGCTATGACGCCGAGTACCGCCATCGCCGCCGTCAAGATCATCAACGGGCGGTGCGGTACTGCCCTGGATCCCTTGTCCACCATGGATTCGAGGGTGCCGCGAAGCTCCGATCCGGACACTGGAGTACTCCCCCTGATCGAGGGTGGGGAAAGCCCTACCGCCGACCTGTGGGTAATAGTGCCGTCACCGCGACCGGCAGTTGTGCCGTTTGACCGCACTCCCCTCTTTTCTAGCGTGTCCTTCACAAGAGCAGACAGGGCGTCCCCTGGTGCTCACCGGGATTTCCAGCGAGATGAGAGGAGGTGGCCCATCAATGACCGGTACGGGATATCAGGCAGACGCAGCTGCGATGGCGCGCGCCGTCCAGGGGTTCGAGGAAACCGCGTCGAACGCCAAGACCACGATGGCCAGCCTGGAGAGCGAGCTGACCCAGACCCTGCACAACTACAAGGGTGACCAGGCCGTCGCGTTCTGGGACCTGCAGCGCCGCCTGCAGGAGAAGATGACCATCGCCGTGAACGAGCTCAACACGATGTCGCGCCTCGTTCACGAGAGCAACCGGAACTACAACTCGGGTGACGAGCAGGTCCGGGAAAGCCTCACCGGCGTCAGCGGAGTCGTCGACCAGACCGTGATCCACCGGCTGAACCCCTGATCCGCGAGAGGACCACCAATCATGGCTGACGTCGTCGAAATCAACTTCGCCGCGCTGCAGCACAGCTCGGCCTCGCTGGCCGCCAAGGCCAAGGCGCTCACCTCACAGCTCGAACAGCTGCACACCAACCTGCAGCCGATCACCCAGACCTGGTACGCCTCCGGCAGCTCCGCCGGTGAGGCCGCCCGTGCGTCTGAAACCCGCCTGCGCCAGGCCACCGCGGACATCGTGGCGATCATCGCGCAGTTCGGTGGCAAGGTCGGCGACGCCCACGATCTCCAGCACAGCCTGGAGAACCGCAACCAGGGCCTGTTCGCCGGCTGATCCCCAACCGTCGGCCGGCCGGTGCTTTCACCCCCCTCGGCACCGGCCGGCCGGCTTTGCGCGTAGTCGTCCCTTGTTGGCATGGCCGATTTCGAGAGAGCCGGGATCAATGCAAGACCAGTCGTACTACGTCCATCTGGAATCACTGAAGGACTTCGTGCGGGAACTGGAGACCCAGATCCACGCGATGTCCAAGCCGAACGACTTCCTGCTGACCTTGAGCGAACAGCCGCTGCTGTTCGGCGAGTTCGGGGAGGCGGGTTCACTCAACAAGGCGCACCAGGCCGCCGTCGCCGAGATGCAGGGCCTGCTGGATCAGGTCAAGGGCGCGATCACGTTCGCGCAGGACGTCACGACGACCGTCGCCGACGGTTACGCGGCGGCCGACGATTCGGTGGCGGGCGACATGCACCACTCGAGCCAGCAGACCGGGCTGCTCGATCCGCTGCTCAACGTCCTCGGGGGCGTGCTGGGCGGTAACAGCGGCTCGAACGGCGGGGGGAACAAGGGATGACCGACACCGCGCACACGAACTTCGCCGCGTATTCGCACCAGCAGCTCTACGCGATGCTGCAGGCGGGCGACCCCAACACGGCCCGCCACGCGGCCCACAAATGGCAGTCCACCGGCTCCGGGCTGTTCGAGCAGGCCGAGAACCTGACCGGCGAGCTGAAGGACTTCTCCACCAGCTGGACCGGCGGAGCGGCCGACAAGTACCACACGATGATCACCGACCTCGTCGGCGGAATCCGCAAGGTCGCCCAGACCGCGAACGCGATGAACCACCTCCTCGAGGACGCGGCGGACGCGCTGGTGAAGGCCAAGAAGGAGATGCCGCCGCCGGTCGCGGTGCCGGACGTCTCCCCCGCCGATCTCGCGCTGGCCGTCAATCCGCCGCTCCTGCCGCCGGATTCGTCGCAGGCGACGATCATCAACGCCGCCCAGCAGCGTCAGCAGGCCATCGCGAACGTCGAAGCGCAGCAGCAGGCGGCGAGCGCGGCCAGCGCGGCGCACAGCAAGGCGATCGTCGTGATGACGCAGCTCGCGGGTGAGTACTCCACCGCCGAGGAGTCGATTCCGGCCTCGCCGAACGCCGTCACCCCGCCGCCGGTCACCGGTGGCGGCACGGCCCCCGGCGGTTCGGTCGGCAACAACATCGGCGGGACGCCGGGTGTCGGCGTCGTTCCCGGCGACAACACGCATCCGCTGCCCTCGGACGGCTCCACGCCGCCCACCACCGGGCAGCCCGGCCAGCCGCCCAAGTCGAACCCGTTGTTCGGCGACATGTTCACCGCCGGTCTCGCCGCGGCTTCGGCCGCCGCGTTCGGCCGGTTCGGCTCGATCATGCCGCGGGTGCCCGCGTGGGCGAACGGCAAGAACGACAAGGACAAGAACGGCGAGCCCGCGGGCGGCGGTGCCGGTGCGGCCGGCGCGACCGCGGGTGGCGCCGGCGGCGGTATCCCGATCGGCGGTGGCGGCGCGCCGTCGCTGGACGGTGACGCGATCGGCGCCGGTGGCGGTGGCGGGTTCTCCGGCCCCGGTGAGGCCCCGGCCGCGTTCTCCGGTCTGGCGGGCGACGGCGGCTCGGGCAGCGCGATGAGCGGGCTCGCCGGCGGAGCGGCCGGTGCCGCGGGCGCGGCGGCGGCCAAGGGCGCGATGCCGATGATGCCCATGATGCCGATGGGCATGGGCGCGGGCGGCGACATGGGTTCCGGACGACGGATCCCGCCGTGGCTCGTGGAGACCGAGAACGTCTGGGGCCAGTCGTCCCCGGTCGCTCCCGCCGTGCTCGGCGAAGAACCCGAACAGTACTGATTTTCCCGACCAGGAGAGGCGGCTCGGTGATGGCATCCAGTGCGGGCGGTTACCGAGTCGCCCCCGCCAGGCTCGAAGCGGCGGCGGCCGAACTCGAACAGCGCGCCGGCGTGCTCAAGACCGCGCAGACCGCGCTGGCGGGTGAGAACGTCCCCGCGACCGCGTTCGGCCAGGTTTCGGCTTCCAGCGCGGCTTCGGCCACGTACACCAAGACGATCAAAGACGTCTCGGGCAAACTCGACGGCCAGATCATCAAGGCGACGGTCATCCACCAGGGACTGACGGCCGCGGGCGGCGGCTACCGGCGCGCCGACGTCCAGGTCGCCGCCTCGTACCGGTCGCTGATGCCGGAGAACCCGTTGCCCAAGGCCGGGAATCCGGCAGGCGTCGGCGGCGCGGCCGACACCGGCTCGTGGGCCACCGCGATCGCCGAGAACCGCACGAAGGTCACCGACGCGCTGACCGCCGAACGCGAGCGGCTCGCGAATCTCCTCGCACAGGGTGGGAAAGCCGACGACATCGCGAGCGCGCGCACGCGGATCGCGCTGTACGAGGACATCCTCGCCAACGACCGGCAGATCCTGAGGTTCGACCCGTCCGGTAACGGGCGCATCGTCGAACTGGTCGGCCGCATCGAGCCGGGCACCCGCAACGTCGGGTTGTTCGTCCCCGGCGTCAACACCTCGTTCGACAACTTCCAGAGCTACGCCGACCTCGGCAAGAGCCTGGTCGCCGCGGACGCCACCGGCCGGACCGCGATGGTGGTCTGGGCCGACGGGGTCTTCCCCCAGAACGTCGTCACCGAAGGCCCGGCCGCGCACTACGCGCAGACGATGGCGCCCGATCTCAAGGCGTTCGGCGACGAACTGCGCGGCCAGATCGACAGCCACGCCGGACCCGGTGTGGTGGTCACCGCCGTCGGGCACAGTTACGGCGGCGCGACCGTCGGGCTCGCCGAGCAGCTCGGGCTCAAGGCCGATCAGGTGCTGCACGTCGAGTCCGCGGGTATGGGGCACGGGATCTGGAGCCCGAGCGACCTCCCGGCCAGCCAGGCCGGTGTACAGCGGTACTCCATGACGGCCCCCTTCGACCCGATCGTGATCGCGCAGGGCAACGCCGGCCTCATCGAATGGCTCGGCGCCGGGCACGGAGCGGACCCCGACCGCTTCCCCGGCGTCGTCGAACTGGAAACCGGCCGCGACGCGAACGGCGACCTGCAGTGGGGGTTCGATTCCCACAGCGGTGTGCTGAAACCCGGTTCCGATTCGTGGAACAACATCTACGGTGTGATCACGGGCGGCGCGGTCACGCACGAAGGCTTCACCGGCGGCTCGCTGCGCGAGATGGTCATCGAAGGCGTCGGACGAGGCTTGTGAGGGACTGTTCATGATCACGAAGCACACCGAGCTCGACCCGCTGGCCGAGGACCTCACCGCGGTCATCGACGGTGTCGCGGGCACCTTCGGCACCAGCGCGGAGCGCACCGTGGAAGGCGAGCTGGACTGCGACCCCACCCAGCCGGGCCGGTCGCTCTGCTGGCAGTACGGCCTCCGCGTGGACGACGCGACCGACGCGATCCGCAAACTCGTCGACGACGTCCTGCCCATGCTGGAGAGCCAGGGCTGGCGGTGGCGCGACCGCAGCAACCCGCGTGAGCTGATCGCGCAGTTCAGCCGCGACGGCGCCGACTTCAACGTGCACGTCTCCCGTGTCGGCGACGGCGTGGCCATCGTGGGCTCGACCGCCTGCGTATCCGTCCCCTAAAACCCCAGGGGGTCGCGAAAGACCTCGTGAGCGGTGGCGGTGTCCCCCAGTACACCGCTGCCGCTCACGAGGCGCGGAATCGCGAAGGTTTCCAGCCCCGGCGCTTGCCCCGCCGGACCGCGGCCACCACGACGCCCGCCGCGATGGCGAGGGCCACCCCGGCGATGGCGAGCACACCCGAAACCTTGTCCGCACTGGTGGGTGCCGGAGCCGCCGCGGGGACCACGAAGGTGTCCGGACCGACGCTCGGCGGTCCTCCCGGGCCGGGCGTACCGGCCGGGATCGAGGCGGAAACGGCGGCGTAGGCGTCGATCGCGCCCCAGCCCCGGCGAGGATCGTGTCCACCGCTCGGACCGCGGTGCGCGGTCAGCGTCAGCCGCGCGACGACCTGCTCCGGCGACAGCTCGGGGTGGTACGCGCGCACGAGCGCGGCGACCCCGGCGACATGCGCGGCGGCCAGGCTCGGATCGCTCACCGGCCACCGGTGCGCCACCGTCCCGCCCGCGCCGGCGGACGTGCTGACCAGTTCGGCGCCGGGCGCGGAAATCCCCACGTACGAACCGGATTCCGTCTGCACGGCCTCCCCCGCCTGGTTCGTCGAACCCACGGCGAGAACCCCCGGTGTGGCCGTCGGGTACGACGTCTGGCCCTGCTGGGTCCCCGCGGCGGGCGAGACGATCAGCGCGCCCTTCTCCTTGGCGCGCGAGACGGCGCCGGTCAGCGCGGGACTATCGGAAGCGGCCGGGACGGCGATGAGGATGATCCCTGCGCCGCGGTTCAGCGCCGTTTCAATGGCGCCCGCGAGCTGCCCGGGGTCGCCGCCGCCGTTCACCTGGGTGTAGCGGATCGGCAGGATCTTGGCACCGGGCGCGATCCCGGTGAACGTCGTGGACGGATCCGGTTGCGCGCCGACGATCCCGGCGGCGATCGTGCCCCGGCCGTCGCAGTCTTCGGCCTCGGTGCCCTGCCCGCCGAGCAGCTGCCCCGGCGCGAACTGGCCGTTGCCGCCGTCGACGCCGGTGCCGATCACCGCGACCAGCTGGCCGGTGCCGCGGGACAGCGGCCAGAGCCGCACGGGATCGATCAGCCGCTGGCCCCACGGAACGGCCGCGGTGTAGGTGCCCGTCGGGTTGGCGCACTGCTCGGCGACCGCCGTCGACGGGACGGGGGTGCCGAGCAGTGCCATGAAACCGACGCATCCCGCGACGGCACTTTTACCGGCAAAGCCCACCATTCCTCCAGAATCCCCTTGTCACACAAGGGAATTCTAGTGCCGGAGGTCAGCGCAGGTCCATCCCGAGGTCGAGTGCGGGTGAGGAATGCGTGAGCGCCCCGACGGCGAGGAAGTCCACACCGGACTCCGCGTACGCCCGCGCGACGTCGAGCCGCAGACCGCCCGAGGATTCCAGGCGGGTCTTCGGGGAAACCTCGTCACGCCGGTCGACCGCCTTCGCGCATTCGTCGGGCGTGAAGTTGTCCAGCAGCACCTCGTCGGCGCCCGCGGTGAGCGCCTCCTCCAGCTGGGCCAGGTCGTCGACCTCGACCTCGCAGTGCAGTTCGGGCGCGTGCTCGCGCGCGGCGGCGAGCGCGGCGGTCACCGAACCGGCGGCGACCACGTGATTGTCCTTGATCAGCACCGCGTCGCCGAGCCCGAGCCGGTGGTTCACCCCGCCGCCCGCGCGGACGGCGTACTTCTCCAGCAACCGCAGCCCGGGCAGCGTCTTGCGGGAATCCCTGACCCGGCAACCGGTTCCCTCCACCGCGGCCACCCAGGCGGCGGTCGCGGTGGCGATACCGGACAGGTGGCACAGCAGGTTCAGCGCGGTGCGTTCGGCGGTGAGCAGGCCCCGCACCGGACCGCGCACGACCAGCGCGGGCTCACCGGCGGTCAGCCGATCGCCGTCGTCACGGGCGGCCAGGATCTCCAGGCTCGAACCGAGCACGACGTCGAACACCGCCAGCGCCACCGGGATCCCGGCGACCACCCCGGCCGTCCTCGGCGTGAGTTCGGCCAGCGCACGCGCGGATTCGGGCACGGTGGCGTTCGTCGTCGCGTCGGGCCCGTACCGCAGATCCTCGGCCAGCGCCGTCGTGACGACGCGCCGCACGTCGGCGACGTCGAGGCCGTGATCGGCCAGCGCCTTGACCACCCACGGGGAGAATTCGCTCATGCCACACCCTCCAAAGCGATCGGATCGGCCAGCACCGGCTGCCCCGACGGGCTGAGCCGGATGAGCTGACCGCGCTGCCAGCTGTCGTCGTCGCGTTCGGGGAAATCGGTCCGTACGTGGCAGCCGCGGGACTCCGTCCTGCGCGCGGCCGCCGCGACCAAGGCCTCCGCCACCAGGGTGAGCGCCGCGTCCTCAACGGTCTTTGGCGTCCACAAAGGACTCTCGATCACCGAAAGATCCAGCACCGAGCCGACGACCGACAGCCCTTCGGCGTCGCGGCCGATGGCGGCGTACCGGCTCATCGCCCGCTGCAGCGCGTCCCGATCGGCCACCGGGGCCTTCACCGGAGGCAGGAGCACACCGCGGCGCGGGTCACCCAGCAGGCCGGCGGCGAGGTCGATGGCGACCGCTTCCGCCACCCGCTGCCCGACCACCAGACCTTCGAGCAAACTGTTGGAGGCCAAGCGGTTCGCGCCGTGCAGCCCCGTCCTCGCGACCTCGCCCGCGGCGTAGAGACCGCGAACACCAGACCGTCCGTCCACAGTGGTCACCACGCCGCCGCACGCGAAATGCGCCGCGGGCGTGACCGGGATCGGCTCCTTCGCCGGGTCCAGCCCGATCGCCGCGCACGCCGCGTGCACGGTCGGGAACCTTTTGGCGAAGCCGGAAATCCCGGTGGCGTCGAGGAAGACGTGGTCGTCGACGCCGCCGGGCGCCTGCACCATGCGGCGTGTGATGGCCGCGGAAACGACATCCCGGGGCGCGAGATCCCCGAGCGGGTGGACCCCGCGCATCACCGAGGCACCCGTCGCGTCGTGCAGGGTCGCGCCCTCGCCGCGTACCGCCTCGGTGACCAGCGGGAGCCGGCCACGCGCGCCGGGCGTGAACAGGACCGTCGGGTGGAACTGGACGAACTCGACGTCCGCGACCTGCGCGCCCGCGCGCAACGCCAGCGCCAGCCCGTCCCCCGTGGCGAGCTCCGGATTCGACGTCGCCTGGTAAAGCTGCCCCAGTCCGCCGCTGGCCAGCAGCACCGCGGACGCCCGGACGACGCCGGGCACGCCGTTGTGGTCCAGGACGGTCACCCCGACGACCTCGCCCGCGGGCGTGCGGATCGCGTCGACGGCGATGTGGTGCTCCAGCACCGGGATCCGCCGTCCTCCGGCCGTCGCGACCAGTGTCCGTTCGACCTCCGCGCCGGTCGCGTCGCCACCCGCGTGGATGACGCGGAACGCGCTGTGCCCGCCTTCCCGTGTGCGGGCCAGTTCGGGCCGCCCTTCGGCCGCGGGGTCGAAGCGCGCCCCCTCGGCCCGCAGCCGGGCCACCGCGGCCGGGCCGCCGGCGATGATCGACCGGACGGCGTCCTCGTCACAGAGCCCGGCACCAGCGGTGAGCGTGTCCTCGGCGTGCTTGCCGACCGAGTCGCCTCGCTCGTGCTCGCCCTCCAGCACGACCGCGATGCCGCCCTGCGCCCAGCGGGTGTTGCCGTCGGAGACCGTCGCCTTGGTGACCACCAGGACGTGCAGGCCAAGCTCGTGCGCGCGCAGCGCGGCGGTGAGCCCGGCCACCCCGCTGCCGATCACCACGAGATCGGCGGCGGCCTCCCAGACCGGGTGGGTTTTCGCCTGGAGAGCGGTAACCGGGTCGCTCATTCTCCGCCGCCAGGCTGCCCGATCTCGATCATGCGCTGCACGGAAGCGCGGGCACGGGCGGCGGTTTCGGCGTCGACGTGGACCTCGTCGGCACCCTCACGCAGCGACCGCAGCAGGGCGGCCGGCGTGATCATCTTCATGTACCGGCAGGACGCCCGGTCGTTCACCGCACGGAAGTCGATCTCCGGCGCGGCCTTGCGCAGCTGGTGGATCATCCCGATCTCGGTGGCCACGAGGACCGACTTCGCCTTGGTGTCACGGGCGGCGTGGACCATGTCGCCGGTCGAGAGGATCTTGACCCGCTCGGGGGCGACGGCGCCTTCGCCCGCCAGGTACAGCGCCGAGGTCGCGCAGCCGCATTCCGGGTGGATGAACAGATCGGCGTCCGGGTTCTCCGAAGCCCGCTCGGCGAGCTCGGCGCCGTTGATCCCGGCGTGCACGTGGCACTCCCCGGCCCAGATGTGCATGTTCTCGCGGCCGGTCACGCGTTTGACGTGCGCGCCGAGGAACTGGTCCGGCAGGAAGAGAACCTCCTGGTCAGCGGGGATGGAGGCGACCACGTCGACGGCGTTCGACGACGTGCAGCAGATGTCGGTCTCCGCCTTGACCTCGGCCGTGGTGTTCACGTAGGAGACGACGACCGCGCCGGGGTGCTCGGCCTTCCAGGCGCGCAGTTCGGCGCCGGTGATCGAGTCCGCCAGCGAGCAGCCCGCCCGCGCGTCCGGGATCAGGACCGTCTTCTCCGGCGCCAGGATCTTCGCCGTCTCGGCCATGAAGTGCACGCCGCAGAAGACGATGGTCGACGCGTCACTGCTCGCCGCGATACGACTGAGCGCGAGGGAGTCACCGGTGAAATCGGCGATGTCCTGGATCTCGGGGACCTGGTAGTTGTGCGCGAGCAGGACGGCGTCGCGTTTGCGCGCGAGGCTGCGCACCTCCTCCGCCCAAGCCGCGTCGGCGACCACGCCACCGTACGGAGTCAAGTCGTTCTGCAGGGTGCTCGTCATCGTTCTGGCCCTCCTGGACCTGTCTCCGGTTTTCGCCTTATAATCGAAAACCGTGCGAAGTCATCTTAACACCCAGACCCCCCTCGCCCACGAGGTTTTGGGAGCGGTCCTTCAAGTGCGCTCGGACACACTCCGGGTCCTGCTGTGGCGGCGCGCGCTCGATCCGCACCTCGGTCGCTGGTCCCTTCCCGGCGGCAGGCTTCGCCCGGATGAAGACGTCGAGGCGTCCATCCGGCGGCAGCTCGCGGAGAAGGTCGACGTACGCCAGCTGAAGCATGTGGAGCAATTGGCGGTCTTCAGCGCGCCGGACCGGGTGCCGGGCCCCCGCGTCGTCGCGACGGCGTTCCTCGGCCTCGTACCGTCCGATGTGGACCCCGAGATCCCCGAAGACACCGAGTGGCACGACGTTTCCGAGCTCCCCCGGACGGCGTTCGACCACGAGTCCATCGTCCTGCGCGCGCGGGACCGGCTCCGCTCGAAGCTCTGCTACACGAACCTCGGCTTCGCACTCGCCCCGGAAGAGTTCACCGTTTCGGCGTTGCGGAGGCTGTACTCGGCTGCGCTGGGTTACCGCGTGTCCGCGACGAACCTGCAGCGTGTGCTGTCCCGGCGCGGGCTGCTCCTGCCCACCGGCCACACCGCTCCGCCCGGACGCAGCGGCGGCCGTCCGGCGGCGCTGTTCTCCTTCGCGGGCAAGGGGATGCAGATCACCGACCCGTTCGCGGTGTTCCGTCCGCCCACCGGGAAGTGACCGCCCTGCGAACTCCTCCCGGTCCCCGTACCTTGAACGGGTGACCGAGCCGAGCGAGGAGTCCACCGGGAAGGCGATCTTGCCGCTGTTCCCGCTACAGACCGTGCTTCTGCCCGGAACACACCTCCCGTTGCACATCTTCGAACCGCGGTACCGGCAGCTGATGGCCGACCTCGTCGCCGAAGTCGTCCCGGACCGCGAGTTCGGGGTCGTCGCACTGCGTTCGGCGATGATCAGGGAGGTCAGCGGGCCCGAACACGTCCACGAGTTCGGCTGCAGCACGGTGTTGCGCGAGGCGAAACGGCTGCCGGACGGCAGATTCGACGTCGTCACCACCGCGCGGCGCCGGTTCCGGCTGCTGGAGATCGACCGCGTTTCCGCGCCGTACCTGATCGGCTCGGTCGAATGGGTACCCGACGACCGCATCGCCACGGTGCACGGCGACACCGTGACCAGGCTCGCCGACGTCGCGAAGGCCGCGCACCGGCGCTACTGCGAGTCCGCCTGGAACGACGAAGACTGGACCACCCCGCCCGAGGACGGCGACATCGCGGCGCTCGCCTACCGGCTCACCGCCGACTGCCTGCTCCCGCTGGAGGACCGGCAGCGCCTGCTGGAGGAGACGAACCCGCTGCGGCGGCTGCGGATCGCGTGCCGCCTGCTGACGAGGGAGGCCGGGTTCCTGAGCACGCTGGGCGCGGTGCCGATGCCGCCGGGGGAACTCGGCGAGTTCACGCGCCCGTCGAACCTGAACTGAGCCGTCGCGGGTCGCCGCCCGCTCCCATGTCATGAAAGGGCCGTTCAGGACAAGAAACGTCCTGAACGGCCCTTTCATGACATCCGCGAAGCGCTACTTGCCCGACTCCGAAGAAGACCCCTCGTCCGACCCGTTGCCGGTGCCGAACTTGCTCCACACCTTGCCCGCCGCCCCGGACACCGCCTCGCCGACGTCGCTGAACACCTTCGTCAGCGGGTCGGTCGAGCTGTTCCAGGAGTCCTTGTACGACTTCGCGGCCGACTTCAGGTCGTCGGTCCAGGTGGACGAAGGCGCGTCCTCGTCACGGCGCGGGTACTCGCCGGCCAGGATCCCCCGGTACTCCTCGGACGCGGCCCACTTCTGCAACTGGGCGGCACGCACGACGGCCAGCGGATGCGACATCGTCTCGACGTAACGCAGCTTCAGATAGCTGTCGCGGATGTCGTCGACCGACTCGTACTCCGACGCCTGCTGCAGGAACGCCGGGATGTCGATCTTCGACGGGTCGATCCCGCCCGCGACCAGGATCTGCGAGCGCAGCGCCGCCGTCGGATCCTGCGAGCACAGCAGTCCGGCGCGATCGCAGGACAGTTCGGCCTTGCGGTACCACTCGCGCAGCGCCGCGATGACGACGCGGATGCCGATCGCGCTCACCGGCGTCCACGACATCGACATCTGCAGGCCGATCAGCCGGATCATGATCGTGCGGTACACCGCGTGCCCGGACAGCACGTGCCCCATCTCGTGCCCGATCACGAACCGCAGCGACGCGAGGTCCATCGCCTCGACGGCCGCGGTGTTGAGCACGATGAACGGCTCGTCCATGCCGATCGTCTGTGCGTTGACCTCGGGACTGCGGGCGACGAACAGGTTCGGCACGCGGTCGAGGTCGAGTGTTTCGGCGCATTCGTGGCGCAGCCTGTCCAGCTCCGGATACTGCTTCGGGCCGACCCGGATCGCGGACGCGAGCGCCATGAGCCGCTCACCGCGTTCGGCGTAGAAACCGGAAACCGCCTTCACGACCTGCGCGAACCCCGGAACGGCGCGCAGGGTGGCCAGTGCGCCGCGATCGACGGGGTGTTCGTACGCGCGCGGGCTGATACCCGGGAAGCGGACGGCGTTGTGCCGGGAAACCTCGATGTCGTCGGTCAAGAGAAAGCCCCCTAGAGATGTGTCCTGGCCCACCCTAGAGGAAATCCGTCAGCCGAGGCGGCGGCCCAGGTCTTCCCGTCCGTTCCACGCGGTCAGCAGCGTGTACGCCAGCGTCGTCATCAACGGCGCGGCGAGCATGATCCACGGGGATTCGATCTGCGGTGCCTTCGCGATGACGTCGCCGACGGCGGGCGCCGCGCCGATCTCGTAGCGGCCGTTGGCGAACGAGACGCCCATCGTGGTCCCCAGCCAGCCCGCGAGGGTCGCGCCGCCGGTCGCGGCGATCAACACGACCGGCCCGCGGCGTTCCCGCAGCAGCCAGGTCACGACGCCGATCAGCAGCCCGGCGCCGAGCGCGAGGAAACCGTAGACGGCGAGGTCGTCGAAGCGGTGCCAGCTTTCCAGCTCCAGCGGGGCGAGACCGCCGTGGTCGTTGATCACCCGCATCCGCTGGGGCGGCGCGAGCCGCGACCACAGCCAGGCCAGCGGGAAGCCGAGCAGCCCCGCCGTGGACAGGACGCTGACCGCCGGCAGCAGATCCGCCTTGACGACGACCTTGGGGAACGGGCGGCGTGGCCTCGGCAGTACCGGCACCGACCAGGGGTCGGGCACGCTGGAAGACAGGTGCGCCGGTTTACCCGTCGTCTCGCCCAACCCCGGACTCCTCCCTCGAGCTGCTTGTGCAGAGCGTAACCAATGACGCCCCCTGCGCACGCGACCCGGCACACATCGCCCCGCGTTTCGTCCTCTGAACGCGATGCTTGCGCGTGCAACTACCGCATCCAGAGGACTAAATGCGGGAAGTCAGCCGGCGAGTTCACCGTGACGGCTGCACCGGGCCGTCCACCCGACCGGGGTGATCTGGACGACCATCCGCCGCGCGCAGTACGTGCAGTACCGCGGCGGCTCGAGTGCCGTTCTGGGGTTGTGGCAGGCCGGATGTTCCGCGCCACCGTCGGACGTCTGTCCACAGTGGACGCAGTACGCCGCTGGGTCAGAGGACGTCACTGATCGCCTTCACCGGCATCTTCAGCTCTTCGAGCATCGCCAGGTCCGCGGTGGCCGGGCGGCCGAGGTTGGTCAGGTAGTTGCCGACGATGATCGCGTTGATGCCGCCGAGCATGCCCTGCTTGGTGCCCAGATCGCCGAAGGTCAGCTCACGGCCGCCGGAGAAGCGGAGCAGCGGGCGGGGCATCGCCAGCCGGAACGCGGCCACGGTGCGCAGCGCGTCCTTGCCTTCGACGACCTCGTAGTCCTCGTACGGCGTGCCCGGCTGCGGGATGAGGAAGTTCATCGTGCACTCGTCCGGGTTCAGCTCGGCCAGCTGCGCGGCGAACTCGGCGCGCTGCTCGACGCTCTCCCCCATGCCGATGATGCCGCCGCAGCAGACCTCCATGCCCGCCTCTCGGATCATGCGCAGGGTCTCCCAGCGCTCTTCCCACGTGTGCGTGGTGACGACGTTCGCGAAATGCGAGCGCGCGGTCTCCAGGTTGTGGTTGTAGCGGTGCACGCCCATCTCGACGAGTTCGTCGACCTGCTCCTGGGTGAGCATGCCGAGCGAACAGGCGATCTGGATGTCGTTGCCGTCCTCGCGGATGGCCTTGATCCCCTCGCGGACCTGCGAGAGCAGCCGCTTGTCGGGGCCGCGGACCGCGGCGACGATGCAGAACTCGGTCGCGCCGGTCTCGGCGGTCTGGCGGGCGGCCTTGACCAGGCCGGGGATGTCCAGCCACGCCGACCGCACCGGCGTCGGGAACCGGCCGGACTGCGAGCAGAAGTGGCAGTCCTCCGGGCAGCCGCCGGTTTTGAGGCTGATGATGCCCTCGACCTCGACCTCGGGGCCGCACCAGCGCATCCGGACCTCGTGGGCCAGCGCCAGCAGGTCGGTCAGGTGCTCGTCGTCGAGCCGCAGGACTTCGAGGATCTGCTCCTCGCCGAGCCCGACGCCGCGCTCGAGGACCTGGTCACGCGCCACGGCGAGGATGTCGACGGTCTCCGGGGCAGTGGTCACGAGGCGGCTCCTGTTCGGGGTGGGGCGGTGAAGCGAAGGCACATCATCGTGCATGACCGGGCGGCTCGGCCACAGCGACGCAGGTCACTTCTGCGCCGACGCGCGGCCGACGAAGCATTCCGGGTCGAACTCCCCGCCGAACCACGGCGAGAGCCCCGCCTTGGCCCGCTCGGCGAACTCCTCGGGTCCGGCCGTGCCCAGCCCGGCGGGCAGCACGCCCAGCAGCGGGGCCCCGGCGGCGACCGGCAGGTCACGCAGATTCGACACCGCCGCCAGATCCGGCTCGTCCGGCCAGGATCCGATGATCACCCCGGCCACGGTCAGCCCGCGTTTGGTGGCGACCTCGGCGGTCAGGGCGGTCGCGTTGAGCGTCCCCAGCCCGGCCTCGGCGACGATGATGACCAGCGCGCCCAGCGACCACGCGACGTCGGCCAGGGTGGCTCCGTCGGCGTCGAACCGGACCAGCAGCCCGCCCGCGCCCTCGATGAGGGTCAGGTCGTGGTCGCCATCGAGGTCGCTCGCCGCGGCGGCGATCTCGCTCGGGGCAAGCGTCGGCAGTCCCGAAAGCCTGGCCGCCGCCTCCGGCGACAGCGGATCCGGGTACCTCCGCAGCTCGCGGGTGGTGACCGGGCCGGCGAGGCGGAGGACGTCGGAGAGGTCGCCCGGCTCGTCCGGGCCCACTCCGGTCTGCGCGGGTTTCAGCACGGCGACACGCTGGCCCTGACCGGCGGCCAGAGCGGCGATGGCGGCGGTGGAGATCGTCTTGCCGACACCCGTACCGGTGCCGGTCATGACCAGCATGCTCACGTGCGTTGAACTTAGTGGGTCCGGATCGAGTCCCGCTGAACGGCTTCCGTTAGCCCCCGGATGTGGTGACGGCCCCGACCGGGGTGAACGACGGGCTCCCCTCGTCCGACAGGTAGACCTGCGCCGCCCCGACGTCGAAGTACATCCCGGTCAGGTGCAGCTCGCCGCGTGCCTCCGCCTCGGCGATCAGCGGATAGTGCCGCAGGTGCTCCAGCTGCTGCAGCACGTTCTTGAGCGCCAGCCGGTCGACCTCGGTGTCCGGGCGTTCGCCGTCGAGGGTCACCGTGGCGTCGCGGTGCGCGCTCGGCTCGGCGTGCCGGAGCCAGGAGGCCAGCATCGGCGCGCCGTCCGGGGCTCCGGTGGCCAGCGCCTGCATCGCGCCACAGCCGGAATGACCGCAGACCACGATCTCGCGCACCTTCAGCACGCCGACGGCGAACTCGACGGTGGCGCCCATCGACGGATCGGCCCGGCGGGCGGGCACCAGGTTCCCGATGTTGCGCACGGTGAACAGGTCGCCGGGACCGCTCGTGGTGATCATGTTCGGCACGATCCGCGCGTCCCCGCAGGTGATGAACAGGGTGTGCGGCGACTGGCCGCCCGCCAGTTTGCTGAGCGCCGGCTGCATGAGCGCGGCCGTGCGCCGCTGGAACTCGGTCGCCCCGCGCAGGGTGGGCCCGCCGCGCTGGCCGGGCAGTTCGACGTCCTTGGCCTGCCAGTCGGACCACGGCGCGAGGAACCGCGGCACCGACCGCGCCGCCGCTGTCCGGGTCAGCGTGGGGTCGCCGGACTTGCCCTTGGCGAACCACGGATGCCCGACCTCGTCGACGATCACCGTGCCGCCGGCGCGTTCATGGCCCTGCTGCCAGTTCGACAGGCTCTCGAAGGCGGCGTGGTCGAGGTAGTCGACGACCAGTTCCAGGGTCACCTTCGCGCCGTCGGGCACGGTCGCGAGCACACGGCTGAGCCTCGGCACGGAAAGGAACGTCAGGACGCCCTCGACGACGACGCGCCATTCGCCGCCGTCGCGCTCGGCGTGGATCCCGGACCACACCGTGCGCCGCAGCATCAGCAGCACCGAAAGCGCGATGCCGAGTAGGACGCCGGTGAGCAGGTCGAAGACGACGACACCGGCGAGCGTCACCAGGTACAGCCCCAGGTCGCCGTGTTTGAGGACCTGCTTCATGTGGCCGGGGTTCACCAGTTTCGCGCCGACGTGGACGAGCAGACCGGCCAGCGCGGCCAGCGGGATGTTCTGGATGAGCCCGGCGAACGCGGCGACGAACACCAGGATCCAGACGCCGTGCAGGATCGCGGACGCCCGGGTGCGGGCGCCGGCGGCGACGTTGGTCGAACTGCGGACGATCACCCCGGTGACCGGGAGGCCGCCGAGCGCGCCGGAAGTCATGTTCGCGGCGCCCTGGCCGATCAGTTCGCGGTCGAGGTTCGACCGCGGCCCCGTGTGCATCTTGTCGACGGCGACGGCCGACAGCAGGCTTTCCACGCTCGCGATCAGGGCGATGGTGACCACCGCGACGGCGAACGCGCCCCAGCCGGTGTCCGGGAATTCGGGCGCGAAGCGGATATTGAGCAGGTCACCCGGCAGGTTGACGCGCGGCAACGTCATCGCGGTGGCGACGGAAAGCACGGTCACCAGCGCGATCGCGGCGAGCGGGCCGGGCACCTTGCGGACGGCCTTGGGCAGCCGCGGCCACACGAGCAGGATGCCGATGGTGAGCACGCCGATCAGCGCGGCGGTGTCGTGGTGGCCGACGATCTGCGCTGGCAGTTGCGCGATGTTCTCGAGCGCCGAGCTCTGCGCCGATCCGCCCAGCACGACATGGAGCTGGCCGAGGACGATCGTGACGCCGATCCCGGCCAGCATGCCGTGGACGATGGCGGGCGAGATGGCGAGCGCCGCGCGGGCGATGCGGCTCAGCCCCAGCAGGATCTGCAGCGCGCCCGCGGCGACGGTGATCGCGCAGGTGGTCGCCCAGCCGAAGGTCGCGATGGTCTCGGCCATGATCACCGTCAGGCCGGCGGCCGGGCCGCTGACCTGAAGCGCGGAGCCGCCGAGGGCTCCGGCGACCACACCTCCCACCACGGCGGCGATCAGCCCCGCGACGATCGGCGCCCCTGACGCGAGAGCGATCCCGAGGGAAAGCGGGACGGCGACGAGGAACACCACCAACGAGGCGGGCAGGTCGTGACGAAGCACGGCGAGGGGCTTTTTCGTGGACACCAGCATGATCACCAGGAAACTGGTGAATTGTCCGATATGCACCACCTGATCGAGTGAATATCACCCTACGGACGGGTGGCGTGGCCCACTTTCGCCCCGATTCGTTGCCCAGAGATGTCTCCGGCGTTGCGAAAAGCCTTGCCTGGTCCCGAATCCTGGGAAATATCGGTTGGGCGCCCGGTCAACCCATACCCCGATCTCGCGTGATCGAAGCCGAATCTCGCGTGATTGAAGGCGTAACTCGCGCGATCACGCGAGTTACGCCTCTGATCACGCGTGATCGCCCTGCCTCAGGACTTCACCGGGGCCGCCGCCGACGTGAACGACCGCAGCGCTTCGTCGAGCAGGTACACGTTCGCCTTCCCGACGTCGAAGTACATCCCCGTCAGCCGCAGTTCCCCCCTCGCCAGCGCGGCGTCGACCACCGGATACGAGCGCAGGTTTTCCAGCTGCTGCACCACGTTGTGCAGCGCGAGCCGATCGCCTTCGTGCGCCGGTCGTTCGCCGTCGAGCAGCACCGGCCCTTCGCTTTCCCTGCGCCGCATGGTCGCCTCGCCGTGGCGGAGCCAGCCGCCGAGGTGCGCGAGGCCGTCGGGCGCGTCCCCGAGCAACGCCTTCATCGCGCCACAGCCGGAATGCCCGCACACCACCACTTCCCGCACCCGCAGCAGCCCGACGGCGTACTCGATCGCCGCCCCCACCGAGAAATCCGCTTCCGCGCGCGGGACGAGATTCCCGATGTTCCGCACGGTGAACAGATCGCCCGGCCCGCTCGTGGTGATCAGGTTCGGCACGATCCGCGCGTCGCCACAGGTGATGAAGAGCGTATGCGGCTGCTGTCCGTTCGCGAGCCCGTCCCAGGTGCTCCGCAGCAACGGCGCCGTCCGCCGCTGGAACTCCGAAGTGCCGCGGCACAACGGGACACTGCCGCCGCGCTGGCTCGGCAGTTCGAGATGTTCGGCCTGCCATTGCGACCACGGCGCCAGCCAGCGCGGCACCACCCGGGACGCGACGCCGCGGCGCACGGTCGGCACGCCCGCCTTGCCGCGTTCGAACCACGGATGCCCGATCTCGTCGACGATCACCGTTCCCCCGGCGCGTTCGTACGCGCGCTGCCAGCCGCGCAGGCAGTCGAATGCGGCGTGGTCGAGGTAGTCGACGAACAGCTCCAGCGTCACCTCCGCCCGCTCGGGGACTTCGGCCAGGACGGTCGTGAGCCTTGGCACGGAAAGGAAAGTGAGCGCGCCCTCGATGACGACGCGGGTGCGCGAGCCGTCCCGTTCGACGTGGATCCCGGAGAACAACATCCGGCGCAGCATCAAGGCGAGCGCCACCGCGATCCCCGCGGCGACGCCGGTCAGCAGGTTGACGGCGACCGCGCCGAGCAGGGTCGCGAGATAGACCGGCAGGTCGCCGTGGCGGCGGACCTCGCGGAGATTGGTGAGGTTGACCAGTTTCGCGCCGACGTGGACGAGGAGACCGGCGAGCGCCGCGAGCGGGATCAACCGCAGCGCGCCCGCCAGGAACAGGCAGCAGCCGAGGATCCAGACGCTGTGCAGGATCGCCGACATCCGGGTGCGGGCGCCCGCTTCGAAGTTGGTCATGGTGCGCACGACGACGCCGGTGACCGGGAAGCCGCCGAGCGAACCGGCGGCGACGTTCGCGAGGCCCTGGCCGACCAGTTCGCGGTTGAGGTCGGTGCGCGGCCCGTCGCGGAGTTTGTCGATGGCGACGGCGGACAGCAGGCTCTCCAGGCTGGCGATGAGCGCGATGGAGAGGACGGCGGCGATGATCGCCGCCACGGATCCGGACGGCGCCTGGGGGACGAAACCCAGCCCCGGCAGCCCGTTCGGGAGGTCGACGCGCGGCAGGTCCATCCCCGCCGCGACGGAAAGGCCGGTCGCCAGCGCGACGGCGGCCAGCGGGCCGGGGACGCGGCGCACCGAACGCGGCAGCCGGGTCCACGCCAGCAGGACACCGACGGTGACCACGCCGACCAGCGCGGCTTGGTCGTGGTGGCCGACGATCCGGCCTGGCAGCGCGAGGATGTTCTCGATCGTGGAACTGCGCGCCACACCGCCCAGCACCACGTGCAACTGGCCGAGGACGAGGATCAGGCCGATCCCGGCGAGCAGGCCGTGCACGATCGCGGGCGAGATCGCCAGCGTCGCCCGCGCGACGCGGGTGAGGCCGAAGAGGATCTGGACCACGCCCGCCGCGGCGGTCATCGCGCAGGTGGCGGCCCAGCCGAAGGAGGCGATGGTCTCCGCGATGACGATGGTCAGCGCGGCGGAGGGACCGCTGACCTGGAGGGCGGAGGCGCCGAAGAAGCTCGCGACGATCCCGCCGACGACGGCGGAGACGAGTCCGGCGAGCAAGGGGGCTCCGGCGGCGTGGGCGACGCCGAGCGAAAGCGGGACGGCCACGAGGAAGACGACGACCGAAGCCGGGACGTCGTGGCGAAGGTTCTTCAGGAGGGTCGATGCGGGGTTACGGCGGCCCGGAGGCCCGGTGTCGTGCTCGTCACCAACGATGTCGATCATGGGGGCAGGAAACCCGATCGGCGCGCAAAAGTCCGCTACGCAAAGGTTTCTCAGGTTTGCTTGTGCGCCCGCGAACTAGGGCATACCGCCTTTTCAGGGCAAAGCACCCGAGAAGGACCCCGATCGGACTCGCCCGTTCGCTTGACCAAGATCAACTCGCGACCACGCTCTGTACCGAGCGTGGCCTCTCCGGATTGCTGTGGCCGCTGTCACACTCTTTGGGCTGAACTTCGCCGTTTTTACGCTTTTTGTGCGGCCGAGACCATTGCGGAAGTGATCGCGACGAGGTCTTCCGCCTCGGAGATGTAGGGCGGCATCGTGTAGATCAGGTTGCGGAACGGGCGCAACCAGACCCCGTTCCCGGTGAGGACCTCCGTCGCCACCGCCATGTCCACGGGATGGTTCAGTTCGATCACGCCGATCGCGCCGAGCACCCGCACATCGGCGACCGCGGGCAGCTCGCGCGCCGGTTCGAGCCCGGCCTTCAGCGCGGCCTCGATCCGCGGCACGTCGGACTTCCAGCCGCCTTCGGCCAGGATCCCCAGCGAGGCGTTGGCGACGGCCGAGGACAGCGGATTCGCCATGAACGTCGGGCCGTGTGCCAGCACGGGCAGCTCACCGCGCGAGATCCCGTCGGCGATCTCCGGCGTGCACAGCGCCGCCGCCATCGTCAGGTACCCACCGGTCAGTGCCTTGCCGAGGCACAGGACGTCGGGCGTGACCCCGGCGTGCTCGGCGGCGAACATCCGGCCGGTGCGGCCGAAACCGGTGGCGATCTCGTCGAAGATCAGCAGGACGTCGTTCGCTTCGGTGATCTCGCGCAGCGCGCGCAGGTACGCGGGCGGGTGGAACCGCATTCCGCCGGCGCCCTGCACGACCGGCTCGACGATGATCGCGGCCAGTTCGCCCGCGTGCCGCCCGATCTCGATGGCGAGCAGATCGAGGTAGTCCTGATCCGGCTCGTCGGCGAAACCGCCGGGCGGTTTGGGCAGGAACAGCTGGTCCGGCAGGATCCCGCGCCACAGCGAGTGCATCCCGCCCTCGGGGTCGCAGACGCTCATCGGCGTGAAGGTGTCGCCGTGGTAGCCGCCGCGCCAGGTCATCAGGCGCCGCTTTTCCTTGCGCCCCACCGACTGCCAGTACTGCAGGCACATCTTGACGGCGACCTCGACCGACACCGAGCCCGAGTCGCACAGGAAGACGTGCCGCAACCCCTCCGGCGCGAGGTCGACCAGCGTCTTGGCCAGCCTGATGGCCGGTTCGTGGGTGAGCCCGCCGAACATCACGTGACTCATCCGGCCCGCCTGCTCCGCCAGCGCCGCGTCCAGCACCGGGTTCCGGTAGCCGTGGATCGCCGCCCACCAGGACGACATGCCGTCGACCAGTTCGCGGCCGTCGTCGAGGGTGAGCCGGACCCCGCTCGCCTCGCGGACCAGCAGGGAATCGATCGTGCTCGGCATCGGCCCGTACGGGTGCCAGACGTGTTCCGCGTCGAGCGCGAGGAGTTCGGCGGCGTCCATCCGGCGACCCTACGACACGCCCTCCTCAGCGCAGGCGCACAGGGAGGGTTTCCAGCCCGTGGACCAGGGTGCTTTCCCGCCACCGCAACGTTTCCGGCTCGGCGTCCAAGCCGAGGCCGGGGAACCGCTCCAGCAGCCCGCGCAAGGCGATCTCGGCCTCCAGACGGGCCAGCGGGGCGCCGACGCAGTGGTGGATGCCGTGCCCGAACGCGAGATGCCCCGCCGCCGAGCGGGTGACGTCCAGGCGGTGCGGTTCTTCGAAGCGTCCGGCGTCCCGGTTCGCGCCGAGCAGGGAGACGAGGACGAACTCACCCGCCGGGATCTCGACTTCGCCGACGGACACGGTTTCCTTGGTGAACCGGATGGTCGCCAGGTGGATCGCGCCGTCGTAGCGCAGGAACTCCTCGACCGCGCCGGGCAGCAGCGTGGGATCGGCGCGGAGGGCGGCCAGCTGTTCCGGCTCGCGAAGCAGCGCCAAGACACTGTTCGCGATCAAGTTGACCGTCGTCTCGAACCCGGCCACCAGCAGCAGGAACGCCATGGCCAGCAATTCGTCCGCGGCGAGCGAATCGCCTTCGTCGCTGGCGTGGATCAGGCCCGAAAGCAGGTCTTCGGCGGGCTCGGCGCGTTTCTCTTCGATGAGGTCGACGAGGTACGCGTGCATCTTCGCGGCCGCGGCCTGCAGTTCCTCCGGCGTCGACCAGGCGACCATCGTGTTCGACCAGGTCGCGAACGCCGGCTGGTCGCCCGCGTGGACGCCGAGCAGTTCGCAGATCACCCGGATCGGCAACGGGACGGCGAAAACGGGCAGCAGGTCGACGCGCTCGGCGTCGCCGATGCCGTCCAGCAGTTCCGCGGTGATCTGCTCGATCCTCGGCCGCAGCCGGGAAACCGTACGCGAGGTGAAGGCCTGGTTGACCAGTCTGCGCAACCGGGTGTGGTCCGGCGGATCCGAGTTGAGCATGTGCGCGCCGAGCGCGCGTACGGCGCTGTCGGCCGCGGAAACGAAGCCGTCACGTTCGAAGAGCCGCTGGATGGCCGCCGGATCCTTGCCCACGCGGGAATCCGCGAGGATCGCGCGGGCTTCGGCGTATCCGGTGACGATCCAGGCCTCGAGGCCGCGCGGCAGGCGGACCTTGCGGGCCGGGCCCTCTTCGCGCAGCAGCGCCGAAACCCGGTGTGGTTCCTGGACGAGATCCCACTCCAGGTTCTTCGGTTCCCCCATCGGTACGCCTCCCCGGCGCGCCGGTCAGCGTTCGGCCAGCGCGGCCACGACTCGCTCGGTCACTTCGGTCCAGTATGCCCGCTGTTCCTCGCGTTCGTCGGCGCCCGCGAGCCATTCCTGATGGAAACGGAGCGTGGTCTTCTGGTCGGTGCCGCTCACCGTGATCTGCAGGGTCGAGTCGTGGTCCCAGTCCTTCGGACGCCAGGTCAGCCGGAGCTTGTCGCCTTCGGAGCGGCCGCGAATCTCGCCGGTCGTCCCGTTGGCCGTCTCGTACGCCGCGCCCAGCTCGTGGCCGAGTTCGGCGCCCGGACCGAGCCAGATGCCCACACCCTCGCGTCCGACCAGGAAGTCCCACACCTGGGTGCCGCTGTACGGCACCGTCTGGGAAACGCCTACCTGCCAACCACTTCCGGCTGTTTTGGCCGTTGTCTTGGTCACCGGGCCATCATCCCATCGGGTGTACCGTGCGGCAGTCACCGGTCCGGGTGGAGGATGTCTTCCCGTGCGCTACCGTCCGATTTCTCCCGCTCTGCTGGTGTCCGAACTGACCGAACGCATCACCTCGATCACGGGCCGCCGCCGGATCGCGGTCGCCATCGACGGCGCGGCCGGTGCGACCAACACCACAGAACTCGCCGACGCCCTGGTCGATCCCCTGCGGATCGCCGGTCACGCGGTGTTGCGGATCTCGGCGAACGACTTCCTGCGTCCCGCTTCACTGCGCTTCGAACGCGGAAAAGAGGATCCGGACTCGCGCTACAGCGACTGGCTCGACCTCGGCGCCCTGCGGCGTGAAGTGCTCGACCCGCTCGCCGAGGACGGCAGCGGTCTCGTCCTCCCGTCGCTGTGGGATCCGGTCCGCGATCGCGCCACGCGCGCCGAACGCGTCGAACTGCCCGAGGGCGGCGTCGTCCTGCTGGACGGGGAGTTCCTGTTCGGCGCGGGGCTCGCGTTCGACCTGAGCGTGCATCTGTGGCTCTCCCCCGGCGCGCTGAGGCGGCGGGTGCCGGACGCCTGGGCGCTCCCCGCTTACGCGCGCTACGAACAGGAAGTCGATCCGTCGGCGCTGTCGGACGTGGTGATCCGCGTCGACGATCCGAAGCATCCGGCGCGCTACGAACCCTGATTCGTCAGCGCACCGCCGCGACGGGGTCGCCGTCGAGCAGGCCGGAAAGCCGGCTCGCCATGGTGTCCCACCGCCAGTTCTCGCCGACCCAGTCGCGACCGGCGGCCCCCATCCGCCGTGCTCGCACCGGATCGGCCAGCAACGCCGCCAGCGTCTCCCGCAGCTGCTGCTCGTCGCGGCCGTCGACGACGTGCCCGGTGACCTCGTCCAGCACCGTTTCCGGCGCCCCGCCGGAATTCCCGGCGACGACCGGCAATCCGGTCGCGGAGGCTTCCAGGTACACGATGCCAAGACCCTCGACGTCGAGCCCCTTCCCGCGCGTCCGCGCCGGCATCGCGAAGACGTCGCCCGCGTTGTAGTGCGCGGGCAACTCCTTCCACGGCACCGATCCGGTGATGACGACACTGTCTTCGACCCCCAGCGCTCCGACGAGCCCGGTGAGCGTCTTGCGGTAGGGGCCGCCGCCGACGAGCAGCAGCGCCACGTCCGGGATCCGCTTGCGGAGCTCGGGCAGGATCTTGATCAGCATGTCCTGGCCTTTTCGCGGCACCAGCCGCGAAACACAGACGATCGTCGGCCGGTCGGCGAGCCCGTGCCGTTCGCGGATCTCCTTGCCCGCGGCCGGATCCGGCCGGTAGAGCGCGGTGTCGACGCCGCACGGGAGCATCTCCAGCCCCGCCATCGGGCCGAAAGCGGCCGAAAAGCGGGAACGTGTGTACTTGCTGACGTAGGTGACGACGTCGACGGTGTCGCCGATCCGCCGCAGTGCCTGCCGTGAACCAGGAAGCATCGACCAGCCGACCTCGTGGCCGTGCGTCGACGCCAGCACCCGGCGCGCGCCCGCCGAGCGCAGCGGATGCCCCAGCAGCGCCAGCGGCGCCGCGGCGCCGAACCAGACGGCCTCGCAGTCGCGGGCGCGCATGATCTCCTTCGCCCGCTTGAGCACGTCCGGGGTCGGCAGCATCAGTGACGTCGGATGGCGCACCACCTCGAACGGGGCGGCGGCGTCGAACTCGCCGTGCGAGCCGGTGCTCGATTCCCAGGAGGGGGCATAGACGACGAGGTCGTCGGCGGGCAGGCGGGTGGCCAGCGAGTTCAGGTAGTTCTGGATACCGCCCGGCCGGGGCGGGAAGTCGTTGGTCACCAGCAGCGTCCTCAGCACCCCTGCAGGCTACTTGGCCCTCCGCATGCGAAAGGGGCGGCACCGCTCGCGCGGTACCGCCCCTTGTCGTCTGTTCGTCAGGCCGTCGGGCGACGGGCGCCGACGTAGTTGTTCTGCAGCGGCGACACCTTGACGACGTCACCGGTGGTCGGCGCGTGCACCATCATGCCGTTGCCGACGTACATGCCGACGTGCGAGACCGGCGAGTTGTAGAACACCAGGTCGCCCGGCTGGAGCTGCGACCTCTGCACCGGGGCGCCGAAGGTCGACTGCTGACGGCTGGACCGCGGCAGGGTCAGACCGGCCTGCTTGTACGCCCAGAGCATCAGACCGGAGCAGTCGAAGGACGACGGTCCGGTGTCACCCCAGCCGTACGGGCTGCCGAGCTTGCTCTTCGCGGCCGCGAGGGCCGCCGCCGCGGCGGGACCCGGGGCGGGCAGGTTGGGGAACGCGCCGCCCTTGTCCTTCTGGGCGTTGCGATCCGAGGCGCTCAGGTTGCCGCCGGCCCGCTCGATCTCCTTGAGCTGGTCGTTCAGCGTCTTCTGGCGCGCCTCGATGTCCGTGGTCAGCTTGGCGGCCGTGTCACGGGCGGCGGTGGCCGCGTTCTGGGCGTCCGCCGCCTGCTTGGCCGCGGCCGCGGCCTGGGCGACGGCGCCGCTCAGGTTGGTCAGAGCGGTGTTCTTGTTCGCGGCGAGGACCTCGAGTGCCGAGGAACGCTCCAGGAAGTCCTGGGTCGACGCGCCCGACAGCAGCGACGACAGCTTGTTCAGCTGCACACCGCTGGTGAAGGAGGCACCGGCGAACTTGTTCACCTCGGCCTGGAAGGTCTTCTCGTCACCGGCCGCCTTGATACCGAGCTCCTTGGCCGCGGCGGCGTCGGCGGTCGCCTTGTCGAGCTCACCCTGCTTCGCGGCGAGGTCGTCCTTCGCCTTGAGGAGGTCTTCGTTCGCCTTCTCGGCCTGTGCCGCGAGGTCGCGGTACTTGGCGAGGGCGTCCGAGCCGGACGGGGGCTGCTGGAGGGCGGGGCCTGGGGCAGCGGTGGCTGAAGGCTGGGCCACTGTCACCGCGGTGATCACCGCGGCCGCGGCCAAAGCTCCTGACACCACGCGCTTGACTGGATGCGACTGCACGGTCGCGCGTGTCTCCTTTGCTGTCGGCCACCGACTCGGAACCCGGGACGAAGAGGTCGGGGGCCCTCTTCCGCGAAGCCGCGACGCCGACCGTGAGGTCCGCGCGGTTCCCCGCGTTCCCGCCTCGCGCCTGGCCGAGTGCTATCGCAACAGGTTTGGCGCGTGGCTGGTTCCGGTGCAGCTCCCCGACAAAGCTGCCTCAGTGGCGATCCCGTGTCGCCGTCTGGCGACGACTTCCGGCCACGAGATCTCGGACAGGTTACGAAACCACGGGCACCGCGTCCACCATGGCAAGCGCAAAAACTCTCCGTGATGCGCCGAAACACCTTCGGACCAGCATGAGCGGAAAGGTGTGACGGGCGTTACAACCTGGGGCCGATCACGACTACCTACCGTTCACCCGATCGGATCGACCACTCGTCGAATACCCCGGTCGAGGCGTGTCCTCAGGCCGTTTTCCGGCGCTCCTGCTCCACGATCTCGACCATCCGGAGGCGCGGGACCATCCCGGCTTCGGCGAGCGCGTCGACCGCTTTCCGCTCGTCGGCGTCCCATTCGAGCGCGAGCGGCGCGCCGAGGAGGACGCTGACGACGCAGTCATGACATGCGTCACCGCGGACCGCGCACCGGTCGCAATCGATGACGAGCGTCTCTATGTCGGCTATATCGGCGATGGCCTTGTCGTCCATCTCGGGCTCCTCACTTTCAGTGGTGAGGTGCACATTAAGAGCGACCACCGACAGTTTCGGGCCTCATGCGTCGCAACGAGCGGTCCCGGATGTCATGAAAGGGCCGTTCAAGACGAAAAACGTCCTGAACGGCCCTTTCATGACATCCGGAAGCTCTACACCCGGCTGAGCCGCGACACCAGCACCGCCGACGGCACCGGATGCGCGCCCTTGCCCCGCACCGAATCCGCCACCGCCCGGTCCGTGCTCGCGACCACCATCGGCCGCCCCGGCGGCTCGGCCGCGACGAGGGACCGGATGACGTCGTCCGCGAGCACGCCGCGTTCGGAGAACAGCACCCGCACCCCGCGCGGCACCGCGGCGGGCACGGAAAGCACGCCGGCACCGTCGAACACGACGGTCACTTCGGCCGAAGTCCGCGCGGCGAGTGCGGAAAGCTGATGGATCAGCCTGTCTCGCTGGTCGGAGAGCGCCAGCTCCGGATAACCGGTCTTCGTGACGTTGTAGCCGTCGACGATCAGATGCACGTTGGGCAGCGCGAGGTGCCGGTCGAGCGCGGTGACGTCCTGGATCTTGCCGCCCGCCCCCAGACCTGACGTCGCGCCGCGCACCATGTCGGCCGGACGCTGGCCTCGCGCGCTCACCGAAAGTTCGCGGCGGAGCCCGCCGACGGCGCCTTCGATCGTGTCCAGCAGCAGCCCGAGCCTGACCTCGTCGGCCTGACGCGCCTCACGCGCCGACTGACGGGCGATCTCCGCGTCCGTGACGGCCTTTTCCGCCCGCGCCCGCTCTGTCGCGACGCGCTGCCTCTCACGGTCCAACTGGGCCTTCAGCGCCTTGATCTCTTCGGCGCTCTCGGCGCCTCCGCTCTCCAGCCGAGCGTGCGCCTCGGCGACGGCGTCCTTCGCCTGGCGCAGCTGGACACCTTGCTCCCGCAGGCGCTTCAACAGCTTTTCGACCTCGGCGTCGCGTTCGCCTCGCGCACTACCGGCGATCTCCTTGGCTTCACGCAGTTCTTCGCGCAGCTGGGCGAGTTCCGCCTCGAGCCGCTGGTTACGCGCCAGCGCGGCGTCGCGTTCGGCACGCAACGCCGTCTCCTCGGCGTTCTTCGCCACCAGCCGGACCCGTCCGGCCGCGCCCGCCTCGCCGAGCAGCACGGCGGCGGCCGCGGCGGCGACGGAATCGGGGGCGTTCGGGTCGAGGGCGTCCTTGCGGTGGTCACGCAGCCATTCGGTGACCGCGACCCGGAACTGCGAAGACTCCCCCAACGCGGTGAGCAGCGCCGTCCCGCCGAGTTTCGCGCGTTTCGCCGGGGCGAACTTCGCGACCGGGCGCAGCTGCCTCGGCACGTCGGCGACCGGCAGTTTGCCGACGGCGGCGGCCGCCAGCTCGGCGATCCGCTCCCGCACGGTCTCCGGCAGGGCGGTCCAGCCTTCGGCGGGCACCTCTTCGGACAGCTCCGGCGCACCCGCCGACGCCACGACACCCGAGGGGCCGCCGGTGGCGTCCTCGGGCGATTCGGGCACTGCGGGCTGCGGTTGCATCGCTCCAGCGTAGGCCCCATGGCCTCGGGGCGCGCTCGATGGGACGGCGTGCGCGCATCCTGGGATTGTCGGTGCCCGCCCCTACTGTGCCCGACCATGGACACCGGACGGCGGCCCGGCGCGGCGCAACTCGCCTTCGACGAGCTGGGAACTCCTTTGCGGGACATCACGTTCGTCGTATTCGACCTGGAGACCACCGGCACGAAACCCGGCCCGGACGGGATCACCGAGATCGGCGCGGTCAAGATCCGCGCGGGCGAGGTCGTCGGCGAGTTCGCCACCTTCGTCAACCCGGGGATGCCGATCCCGCCGCAGATCGTCGAGCTCACCGGCATCACCGGCGCGATGGTCTACGACGCTCCCCGGATCGAGCGCGTGCTCCCCGCGTTCCTCGAATTCATCTCCGGTGCCGTGCTCGTGGCGCACAACGCCGCCTTCGACACCGGATTCATGCGCGCGGCCTGCGAGGGCCACGGTTACCACTGGCCCAAGACGGCCGTCGTCTGCACGGTCCGGCTCGCCCGCCGGGTCATCTCCCGCGACGAGACGCCCAGCTACCGGCTTTCCGCGCTGGCGGCGTTGTTCGGAGCGCGGACGACGCCCAACCACCGCGCGCTCGCCGACGCGCGCGCCACCGTCGACGTCCTGCACGCGCTGCTCGAACGGGTGGGCAACCTCGGCGTCCACACCCTCGAAGAGCTGCTGGACTACCTGCCCGAGGTGACCGCGGCCCAGCGCCGCAAACGGTCGCTGGCCGAACATCTGCCGTCGAGGCCCGGCGTCTATCTCTTCCGCGGCCCGAGCGACGAGGTCCTCTACGTCGGCACGTCGTCCGATCTGCGCCGCCGGGTCCGGCAGTACTTCACCGGTTCGGAGAGCCGTGGCCGGATCCGGGAGATGGTCGCGCTGGCCGAGCGGGTCGACGCGGTGGAATGCGCGCACGCGCTCGAAGCCGCCGTCCGTGAGCTCCGGCTGATCGCCGCCCACCGCCCCATGTACAACCGCCGCTCCAAGAACCCACGGCACGCGTGGTGGGTCGCGCTGACCGAGGAGGCCTTCCCTCGCCTTTCGGTGGTCCGCATGCCGCGAGACGGGATGCTGGGACCCTTCCGCACCCAGACCGACGCCCGGTCCGCCGCGGACACCCTCGCCGGCGCCTCCGGGCTGCGGACGTGCACCCAGCGCATCTCGGCGACCGCGCCGAACGGGACGCCCTGTGTCCTCGCCGAGCTCGGCCGCTGCGGAGCGCCGTGCGCCGGGCTGCAGACGGTCGAGGCGTACAGGCCGGGAGTGCTGGCGGTGTCCGGTCTCATCGCCGGTACGGACGGGCGTCCGCTGCGGGCCGCCGCCGACCAGCTGGCCCGGCTCGCCGCGGCGGAACACTACGAGCAGGCCGCCCAGCATCGCGATCAGCTGGCCGGGCTGATCCGCGCGGTCGGCCGGGCGCACCGGCAGTCGGCGCTGGCGGGTATCCCGGAGCTGATCGCCGCCGGTCCGGACGGGAACGGCGGCTGGGAACTGGCGGTGATCCGGCACGGCAGGCTCGCGTCGGCGGGGGTCGCGCGGCGCGGGGTGCCGCCGATGCCGGTCGTCGAGATGCTCGTGGCCTCGGCGGAGACGGTCATCCCGGGGCCCGGCCCGCTCTTCGGCGCGATCCCGGAGGAGATCGGCATCCTCCTGCGCTGGCTGACCCGTCCGGGTGTCCGGCTCGTGCGCACGACGCAGCCCTGGGCGGAGCCCGCCGCGGTGGCGGGTGGCTGGCAGGAGTGGCTCGACCTGGCGGCGAGCGCGACGGCGCTGGAACGGGTGGCGGGCTAGGATTCGCACACCGGGTTCATTGACGTAGGAGGCGCTGTAGTGATCACCGCGATCGTGTTGATCCAGGTCGAGGCCGATGCCATCCCCGAGGCGGCGCAGGCGATCGCGGACATCGAGGGTGTCCGCGAGGTCTACTCCTGCGCGGGTGACGTCGACCTGGTCGCTTCGGTCCGGGTCACGGCCCACGAAGACCTCGCGGATCTGATCCCGGCGAAGATCGGCAAGGTGCCCGGCGTGCTGAACACCGTCACGCATATCGCGTTCCGCTCGTACTCGAAGGCCGACAAGGAGTCCGCGTTCGACATCGGCGTCGAAGGAGCTTGAGGACAAACAAGAACGCCGCCCCGTCGGTGACTTTTTAACCTTCGGGGTGCATCTTGCGCAAACCGCCCATTCGCGGTTAGCTGGGTTCAGAATCGGAATTTCACTGGGGGAATTCCGGTACTGGGGATTCCGGGGTATGTACCGATGATCGATCCGTCATGGGATCGCGGCGATCGCCGCCACATTCACTCCACACGAGCCACCGCATCGCCCGTCGGCGGAAGCTGCTCGCCGATCCATCACCGAAGCCGCCGGATACGCGGCCACTGACGAAGCCCGAACCCTTTCCCGGTGACTGAAACAGTCGCCGGGAAAGCGCTGGCGTTTTCCCGACAAGGATTCGAAGAACTTCGAATTCATCGCCGGCTCCGGTCTCGATTCCGGATGCCGTTGCCACCGACACCTTTCCCGGCACCGTCCGGGAAGGGTCCCCGTTAATTCAACCTGCACCGAAGCTGACTGGGGGCTTGGAGTGTACAAGCGTATTTTGTCCTGCGCGCTTTGCGCCGCGGCGTTGTTCTCCGGGACGGTCGCCGTTCCGGCGGGGTTCGCCGCCGAAACCGGAGTACACGCCACGGCCGCGGCGATGACACCCGGCGAGATCGCCCGCTGGGAGGTCCTGACCCACGCCAGGTACAGCGTCCACAGCACGGTGAAGACGGACGCGTGGACCGCTCTGCTCAGCGAAGACCCGGAAGCGGCCTCCATCGAGTTCCTCCGCTATCCGGGTGGCGGGCTCGAATACGCGACACAGCGGGCGCTCAACCGCGACGAAGGCAACAAGCGCTTCCTCCGGCGACTGCTGGAGACCCACCTTCGGGCCTACTCGCCGGAGGTCTACGACGCGGCGAACCACCATTTGACGACGACCGCGTCCAAACGGGAACAGTTCTGCCACGGCGGCGGTTACGAAGCCGCGAAGGCTCGGGATCAGAAGTTCCGCGCCGACCTCGGCGAGCAGAAACGCGCCCTCGTCGAGGAGGACCGCCGATACGTGCGGATGCTCGCCGAACGGGATCCGGGTACCCAGGTGAGATTCGCCGCGGCCTACGCGGTCCGCGAGGGATCGACCGACGACGACCTGACGGATTTCTTCGCCTGGGGCTGGGCACAGGGCGCGCGGCTGGACATCGAGTCGTTCCGCGAAGAGATGCTGCGCGAGAACCGCCAGTGGCAACTGACGATCACCCAGCTGATCGTCGACGCCGAAGCCGCCGAAAAGGCCGCGCGGGAAATCGAAGGCGAAGCCGGCAAGGAGGCCCGTGACCGGGCCGCGGCCGCCTGGCGCAAGGTCGGGACCGAGGTTTCGCCGGTGCGGTCGAAATGGGAAGAGGCGAGGGATTTCGCCCAGCGGCAGGCGGAAACCTGGCACGCCATCCTGCTCGCCGCGCAGCAGGCCGCCCAGAACCCCAACTGGAAGGCGATCATCGACCCCGCGAAGACGGTGGAAGGCGACTGGACGGACAACCGCTCCCTCTCCGGCGAAAACGTCGAGTACTGGGAGTCGTTGCTGCGGAAGGCCCTCGAAGGCGAGCAGCGGATCAAGAACCCGAGCTGATCATTCCGCCGTCCGGTTTCCCGCGGCGGCTTCCTCTCGAGAATAGGTGACTGGGGTATGCGAAGAACGTCCATGTCAAGGCCATGGCTCAGCCGTGGCATAGCGGCGGCCGCCGTCGCCGCCGTGTTCGCGGGGCTGGTCGGCGCACCGGCGGGTGCGGCCGAAACACCACCCGGACAGGGTGTGCCGCCCGCCGTGCCGACCGCGGAACCCGATATCGGGTCGACCACGGTTCCCCCGGCGTCACAGCGGGACAAGGTGCTGGCGGTCGAGGCGATCGAGGTCGGCGAGGCGACCGACGATTGGCTGCGGTTGTCCGACAAGAACTTCGTCTTCAAGGTCTACGAGAAGATCAGCATCGACGCCTTCCCCCGCACCAAGGCGGAAGCGTCACGGATCTACGGTCTCACCGTCGCCGACGCCTCGGCGTTCATCCGGACCGGTATCCACGAATTCGTCCAGCGCGATCACGACGAGAAGATCCTCCGCGACATCGAACGGCGGGACCGGATCGGCGCGCGGATGAAGGCACTGGAGAACGCCCGCATCATCCCGTTGGACCCCGTGCTGCTCGACCTCACCGACCGGAACTTCGTCTTCCAGGTCGCCAGCCGGGCCAAGAGCGGCTCCAAGGTCCAGAGCGGCGCGATGACCGCGTACAAGGGCGACGCCGCCGCTTGGAAGACCTTCATCGAGGTCACCATCCTCGACCTCGCCGAGCAGGACATCATCGAACACCTCGAACGCCTCCGGCAGGAGAACGCCGAGAAGGCGGCCCGGGAAGAGCGTGACATCAAGCGGCGCACCGCCGTCGCCGAGATTCCGGCCACCTTCCAGAACGTCTGGCTGGACGCCGAGGACGACGTCTTCGTCCGTGAGCTGCTGCGGCTGCCCGAACTGGCCAACCCGGCGAACATCGAGGTCAAGGACGCGGCGGAGCGCGCCTCCCGCAGCACGGATCCGGCGGCGTGGAAGGCGTTCGTCGACACCGGGCTCAAGGCGGCGGCCGGCCGCGACAAGGCCCGCCGTGAAGCGCAGGAAGACCAGGCCAACCGGGACGCCGTGCGGCAGCTCAAGGTCCGCGCGGAGAACAGCGGGCTCCGGCCGCGGCTCGTCGCGGCCGCCAACGCGGCGCTGGCGGGCAACCGCGACGCGGTGGTCACGTTCCTGCGCACGGGCCAGTACGAGGTACTGACCCAGTCGTTCGGGACCTACACCCCCGGCGTCCGGGGCTGGCACGTCCACACCGGCGGGGGCGACGCGTGGATCACCACCGGGAACCCCGGCACCGACGGGACCAAGCCGTTGCCGTACGCGACCTGGAAGGTGGCGAGCGGGCTCGCCGATCCGCTGTGTTACTCCCTGGAGTCCACCGACCGCGCCGGGAACTACCTGCGGCAGCAGGATCTGCGGGTCAAACTGCACGGCAACGACGGCACCGACCAGTTCAAGAAGGACGCCACCTGGTGCCCGCGGCGCAACGGCGGCGAGGTCCAGCTGGAGTCGAAGGCGCACCCGGGCCGGATACTGCGGCATATCGACGCGCAGCTCTGGATCGCCCAGCAGGGTGGCGGGAACTGGTTCGACACGGACCGGCTCTTCACCGAGGACTCGAACTGGCGGGTGGTCGCACCGAATCCCGAGGTGTCGACGCCGCTGATGCTGGACTGGTTCAACAACGACGGCCTGCGCGGGCTCGCCGGTAATCCGAAGGCCGCGGAGATCTACGACGCGGGTGTCCGGTTCCGCGAATTCACCAACGGCCGCCTGTACTGGGGCCCGGAGACCGGCGCGAAGTTCATCACCGGCGAGATCCTCACCCGGTACCTGAGCCTCGGCGGGCACAAGTGGCTGCTGCCGAGCACCGACCAGGTGAACGGGACCAACCGGTCGATGATCAATTTCCACGGCCACAACATGGCGATCTACTGGACACCGTCGACCGGGGCCAAATTCGTGATGGGTTCCATTCGCGACAGGTGGAATTCGCTCGGCGCGGAAAACGGCAGGCTCGGTTTCCCGACCAGCGACGAGTTCACCATCCCCATCGGACGGCAAAGCAATTTCGAGCACGGCTACATGACCTGGAACTCCAGCACTTACGAAATCCTCGTGTTCATGACCGTCAACTGACCGAGTTCGTCCTGCTCCGGCCGGGGGCCCGGGAAACGCTCCAGGGCCCCCGGCCGGCCTTTTTCGCCCGAACAGAGGTATGTGAAATGCGAAGATCACTGATCGTCGGCAGACGACCGGCCGGACGTGTCGCCGTGCTGACCGCCGCGACCGTGCTGTGCGGCCTGATCACCCCGGCCATCGGGTACGCCGCTCCCCCGGCGCCGCCGAGCCCGACCGTCGAGGCGCCCGCCCCGTCCGCCACCGAGGCATCGGTTCCCCGTGAAAGCCCGGACGCCGCGGCGGCCGAACTGCCGAGCGCGACCGAAACCGAAAAGGTACGCGCGGTTTTCGAGATCGAAGTCGGTGAAGCCACCAAGGAATGGCGCGAGGCCACCGACATGAATTTCGTCTTCAAGGTCTACGACAAGATCGACGCGACGAACTTCCCGGTCACCAAGGCCGAGGCCTACCGCGTCTACAAGGTCATGCTCGACAACAACGCCGCCCCCGACGCCACGGCGTTCATCCGCACCGGCGTCTTCGATTTCGCCGCCCGCGACCGCGTCGAACGGCAGCGTCGCCAGGAGGCCTGGGACCGCACCGTCCAGCTGCGCCGGGAGATCCTGATCGACGCCGACATCGTCGGTTTCGACGACGTCATGCTCAACGACAACGATCAGATGTTCATCTACAAGGTGTACCAGAAGGCGAGGCCGGAACAGCCGAAACTCAAGCAGGGCGCGTTCGACGCGTTCGGCGGTGACGCGGCGGTCTGGAAGGACTTCATCGAGAACAAGATCCGGGCACTGAATCACCAGGATCAGCTCGACTACCTCGACCGGTTGAACCAGGAGAACCAGGAGGCCGCCCGCAGGGAAGCCGCCAGGATGGCGAAGAAGGACGCCTGCGACAAGGTTCCCGTCATCGCCGTCGCGGCCTGGCTCGACCTCGCCGACGACGACTTCATCCGCGAGCTGCTCAAGACCCCGGAACTCGCCGACCCCGCGCACCGCGAGATCAAGAACGCGGCCACCGTCGCCCTCACCGGCCTGCCCGCCGACTGGAACGCCTACATCAGGACCGGGGTCGCCGAGGCCCGTGCGAGGGACGACGCCAGGATCCTGCGCGAACGGGAAGAGGCCGACCGCCAGAAGGTCCGCGACATCAAGGCCAAGGCCGACGCCAGCAGGCTCCGTCCCCGGCTCGCCGCGGCCGCGGCCGACGTCGCCGCGAACGGGACCTGGGACCAGGTCAAGGACTTCCTCGCCAAGGGTCAGTACACCGTGCTGGAACAGGCGTTCGCCGGCGTCACCGCCGGACGGCGGGGCTGGCACGTCCGCAGTGCCGGCGGCGATGCCTGGGCCACCCCGGGAACCCAGCCGTCGAATGTCGTCACCGCACCACTGGGCGACGCCACCTGGAAGATCGTCCCCGGGCTCGCCGACCCGAACTGCTTCTCGCTGGAATCGGCCACCCGGGTCGGCAGCTACCTGCGCATCGCGCCCAACCTGCGGGTCCAGCTGGCGGGCAACGACGGCACCGACGGCTACAAACTCAACGCCACCTGGTGCGCCAAGGCGGGCAGGGACGGCAATCCGACCAACGTGACGCTGGAGGCGAAGGCGTATCCGGGCCGCTACCTGCGGCAGTACTGGGGCGAGCTCTGGGCGGCCAACGGCCAGAGCAAGGAGAACAACTTCGACACCGACGGCAACTTCGCCGCCGACATCAGCTGGATTCCCGTCGGCCCCAACCCTTCGATCACCACGAAGATCGACGAGCGCTGGCTCAACGAGGACTGGTGGGGCTGGAACGGCCTCGGCCCGCAGACCCAGCCGGAAAACATCTTGAACGGCATCCGCTACAAACGCTTCCAGAAGGGTGGCGCCTTCTGGTCGGCACAACACGGCGTGGTCCGGATATTGGACCCGCTGCTCAACAAGTACCTCGAATCCGGTGGCCGGAACATTCCGGGATTCATCCCCAGCGGGGACACGGGATATCTGCCCGACGGGAAAGGTATGCGCAACCTGTTCGCCGGCCCCAGAGGCATCTGGTACCACCCGGACATCGGCCCGAAGCTGATCTACGGAGCCATTTTCGATCGGTGGGCGGCACTGCAATACGAACGAAGCAGGCTCGGTTATCCCACTTCCGACGAAATGGATTTCCCCGGTGTGCCCGGTAAACGCGTGAGCTACTTCCAGCACGGAAGGATCGAACACACCGCCGCCGAAGGCGCGAAAGAGTACTACAACTGACAAGCCCGAGGTGCCTGCCGGTTCGACCGGCAGGCACCGATTTCTGGGGGTTCTGATGTCGAGAACGAGATATCTGCTGAGAACGTTCCTTGTCTTCTTGGCCACCGCCCTGCTCGCCGGGCTCATCAACCCGGCGCCCGCGGCCGCGGCCGACGATCCACCACCGACCACACCGCCACCGACGTCCCCGGCCCGTCCGCTGCCGGAAGACCCGTACCGCAACTGGGACGGCCGATCGGGCGTACCCGCCCTGGTGGGCAGTCCCGTCGTCCGGCAGATCATCGCCGATCACGCCGAGCTGGCCGAGGAGCCCGAAGTACGTGAGGCCGCGCGCGCGGCGCTCGACGCGGGCACCGAAGCCGCATTGCACGAATTCCTCGAAACCGGCCTCGACGCCGCCAAGGCGAGGGCCGCGGCGCGGGAAGCCGAGACCGCGCGCCAGAACCGGGCCACCATCCAGGCGATGGCAGGCACCGGCGGGCCGATCTTCAACGCCGAGGTCCAGCGGGTGCTCGCGGGAAGCGATACCGACCGCGAGCAGTTCCTCGCCTACGGCAAGGAGATCGCGAGGGAACGCGACGCACAGGTCGCGGCGGGCGGCCAGGCACGCGCGGAGGAGCTGCGCGCCAGGGTCACGGCACTGCTCGGCGTCGCCGGGCACCACGTGAAGACGGCGGCGCAGGCCGCGCTCGACGCGGGTGACGCGGCCATCGCCGAGTTCCTGAACACCGGGTACCTCGCCGCGGCGAAACGTGACGCCGAAGAGCGGGAGAAGCAGATCCGTGACCAGGAAGCAGCGGCACGGGCCGCCGAGCAGCTGAGTGACCTCGCCAAGCGGGCCGTCCGGGCGATGAACGCGCGGCGGAACCTGATGGTGGCGCACGGGGACGCGCTGCGCGCGCTCCAGCGGATCGCGAACGCGATGGTGCTCGCGGGGAACGAAGCCCGCAAGGCCAAGCAGATCCTCGACGCGAACGACGCGGCGGGCAACCACCCGCCCGACTCCTTCGCCTTGGTCAAGGCCGAGGCCGCCCGTCAGGTCGGCAACGCCCGCAACGCCGCGGCCGATGCCGTACGCGCGGCCGAGCAGGCGGGCGTCCAGGCCGCCGAACTGGTCGCCGTCGGACTTCCCTACGGCACTCAGTGGGCCGACATGGCGAGGGGCATGAGCGCGGCTGGGCAGGCGGCGGTCCACGCCTCGGAGACCGCTCAGCACGCGATCGACGCCACCGAAGCCACCGATCAGGCGCGCAACGCCCAGGAACGCGCCGAGAAACACGCCGAGCAGGCTCGCCAATGGGGTCTGCACGCCGAAGAACACGCGACCGCCGCGGCCCAGGTGGCCGAAGCGGCGCGAGTGCAGGCGGTGGCGGCCAAGGACGCGGCCGTCCGGGCCAGACAGGCTCGCGAAGCGGCCGAAGCCGCGGCCAACGCCGCCAGGGCCTCGGCCGAACGCACCCGCGCGCATCGCGAAGAAGCGGAACGGCAGCGGGACAGGGCGAAGAACGCCCGGCGGGTCGCCGAGGCCGAGCGGGCCAACGCGGCCGCCGCCCGTCAGCGTGCCGACCAAGCGGCCGCGGAAGCACGTCGTCACCGCGGCGAAGCCCAGCGCCAAGCCGGTATCGCCAACGACTCCAACCTCCGCGCACAGGAGCAGGAACGGCTCGCCGGGGAAGCCGAACAGCGGGCGGTGGGTGAAGAAGGGAAGGCGAGAGCCGCTCGCGACGCCGCCTTCACCGCGGAACGGCTGAAGCAGACCGCGCAGGCGAAGGCGGACGCGCTGAACGCGGCCGAAGCCGCCGCACGGGGCACCGCGGCGGAGACCGACGCGAAGAACGCCGCCGCCGCGGCGCGGAACGAGGCCAACAACGCGACCGCCGCGGCCACCGCGGCCCGCGACGCCGCCGACCGGGCGACCGGCGCCGCCGTGGTCGCGAGGCAAGCGGCGGGCGAAGCGACCCGAGCGGCGGCACGGGCCCGCGCCGCGGCTCAGGAAGCCCGTGCCGCCGCCTCCGCGGCCAACCACGCGGCCAACCGGGCCGAGGCCTCGGCGGCGGAGACCCATCACCACGCCACCCAGGCCACCGTGAAGGCGGCCGAGGCGACCGCCGAGGAGACCAAGGCGGCCGAGGCGGCACGGAACGCGGTCCAGCTCGCGGAACAGGCGGCGGGCGAGGCGATGCGTTCGCTGATGGCGGCGGAGCGTACCCGCGCCGAGGCCGACGCGGCCTTCACCGAGTCGGTCTCCGCGGCCACGCAAGCGGATATCGCCCTGCGGGCGTCCACCGCCGCGCGGGCGTCGTCGAGCGCGATCACCGATCCGGCCAACCGGGCGATCACCGTCGTTGCGCCGTACGCGGGTTCGGACCTCGACGCCGATTTCGTCATCCTGGTCGCCAACCAGGCCAGGGCGGTCGGAGCCGAGCAGGCGCAAGCGGCCCGCGACCGGGCCACCGAAGCGAGGCTGGCGGCGGATCGGGCCGCCGAAGCCGCTGCTCGGGCGCAGAAAGAGGTCAAACCCGCGTTCGAAGCGGCGGCGCGGGCAGCGGCATCAGCCGCCGCCGCGGCGAACTCGGCGGCCGAAGCGCAGGAAGCGGCGGCCGCGGCCGCGGCCGAAGGCGCGCTGGCCCGTGCCGCGGGCGAGCGGGCGAACGCGTCGGACGCGGCCGCCCGTGCGGACGCGCAAACCGCGCGTGGGGCGGCCAACGAGGCCAACGCCGACGCCGCCATCGCCGGCCGGAACGCCGCCGCGGCGGAACGCGAGGCACAGGCGGCGAGGGACTCGGCGTCGCGTGCCGAGCGGGACGCTCAAATCGCCAGGGACGCGGCGACCGCCGCGGAAGCCTCGGCGGCGGAAGCCAGGGCCGCGGCCGACCGGGCCGAAGAACACGCGCGTAACGCGGCCGCCGCCGCGGAGCGGGCACGGCAGAGCGCGACCGAAGCCCAGCAAGCCGCCGACCGCGCGGAAGACCAGCAACGCAAGGAAGAAGAGGAGGCGAGACGCCGCGCGGCGGAGGAGACGGGCGCCGGGCTGCCCGATCTGACCCAAGAAGAAATCGCCATGCTCTCGGCGACCGAATTCGGGCGGATGCTGCTGGACGAGTACCGCCAGGCCGCGGAGCAGTCCAAGAACGGCGGCAGTGTGACGTCGTTCCTGGTGGAGATCGGGGCCGAAGTCCTGCTGGAGGTGATCGGCTGGCGTGACGCGGAGCGGTGCTTCGGTGAAGGCAACATCGAGGCCTGCATTTGGACCGTGGTCAACGTCGCGTCGATCGTCGTCGTCTTCCTGAAGCTGCCCAAGGTGGCTTCGGCGGTCGTGAAGATCATCCAGAACATCTCCAAGTTCCTGAACAAGTCCGCGATCTTCCGCAAGGTCGCGGACAAGGTCAAACCGCTCTTCAACGCCATCCGCAAATGGTGCAACCGGATCAGCCAGGTACCGGCCACCGCGAAGACCGCGGACATCCCCGATTTCACCTGCGGGCTCGTGGATCACGGTGACAACGGGGGAACGTTGCCGAGTATCGCGCTCGACTACCGGATCGGAAACGGCTACGGAACCAGCCGGAACGTCGCCGTCGCCTATCTCCCCGGCTACAAGGACCCGAACGGGAAGCTCCCCGACGGCTACGTGGCGGGCAACAGCAACGACGCCGGCCGCCACTCCGAGCAGCACATCGTCGAGCAGGTCATCGAGCAGGGTTTCGATCCCAAGAACATCAAGGGTCTCTACAGCGAACGCGAACCGTGCCCCGACTGCAAACGGGACTGGGTCAGCAAGATGGCGCCCGATCTCAAGACGTCGTTCTCGGTACCGTGGACCGGTGATCCCGAGATCGACAAGATCTACAAGGGGAGCCTGATCGACATGATCAAGAAGTCCTACAAGAGACGCGGTCTCTTCCCCGGTGCGGCGACGGCCGCCGAAGCGGAACAGCGCGTCTTGGTGGGCAGCGGAGCAGGTGGATGACCTCGCTCCGCCGCGTCCACCCCGCCGAGCAGGAACGGCTGTTCGCTCTGGGCGACCGGACCGAAGCCGCGTTGCGGATGGCGGGAGTCCCGGTGATCGTCGAGCCCGATCCGGACGATCACCGGGACGCCGGAGGTGCCGTGATCGAGGTGGACGTCTTCGAGGGCTCCTGCGGGGTCTGGGTCGACTGGGTGGTGGCGAGGCCTTGGCGTGACGAGGCCTTCCGGCTCCTGGTGGCAGGCGACAAGGAGAATCCCCAGGTGCGGCGGCAGATCGCCGTCCACGCGGCGATGCGGACGGCGCTCACCGCCGTCCTCACCGCCGCGGGCCTGACCGTCGTCCCGAGCGACGACGACATGCGTCCCCTGGAGCTCAAGGTCACCGGCTGACGCTAATGCGTGAAGGCCCCCTTCCCTCGGCTGAGCCGAGGGAAGGGGGCCTTCACGCGTGTCTGACGAACTAGTGCCCGGAGGTGATCTCCTTGCGCTCCTCCGAAGGCTCGCCACCGATGTCGTCGACCTTGCCGTTGCCGTGCCCGTTGGCCCGGGCGCGCTCCAGCGCGATCGTCTCCTCGACCGGGTCCGGGGACCAGGTCGAACCGGCGACGGCGTGTCCGGCCGAGCCGAGCTTGTTCATCTTCTTCGGCACCGACGCGCCCTGGTACTCGAGCGGGATCGCGTGGCCGTGGTCGTCCACCGGGCCGAGCGGCTGGTGGATCTCGATGAACTCACCGTGCGGCAGGCGCTTGATGATGCCGGTCTCGACACCGTGCTCCAGCACCTCGCGGTCGGCCCGCTGGAGGCCGAGGCAGATCCGGTAGGTGATGTAGTACGCGATCGGCGGCAGCAGCAGGACACCGATCCGGCCCGCCCACGTCGTCGCGTTCAGCGAGATGTCGAAGGCGAACGCGATGATGTCGTTGAAGCCCGACAGCATGATGACCGCGAAGAAGGTCAGGGCCATGATGCCCAGCGAGGTCCGGACCGGGACGTCGCGCGGACGCTGCAGCAGGTTGTGGTGCGCGGTGTCCTTGGACAGCTTGCGCTCGATCCAGGGATACATCACCAGCAAGCCGATCAGCAGCGGCATCCCGACCGCGCCGGGGAAGAACACCGCCGGGACCGTGTAGTTCCCGAGGTAGAGCTCCCACGCGGGCCAGATCCGCAGCATGCCGTCGGCCCAGGCCATGTACCAGTCAGGCTGCGAACCCGCCGAGACCTGCGCCGCGTTGTACGGGCCGATGTTCCAGATCGGGTTGATCTGGAAGAGACCCGACATCAGCGCGATGACGCCGGTGACCAGCGCGAAGAACGCACCGCCCTTGAGCGCGAAGACCGGCATGATGCGGACGCCGACGACGTTGGTTTCCTTGCGGCGCACGCCGGGGAACTGCGTGTGCTTCTGGTACCAGACCAGCGCCAGGTGCGCGGCCACCAGGCCGAGCATGATGCCCGGCAGCAGCAGGATGTGGATCGTGTACAGGCGCGGGATGATCTCGTTGCCGGGGAACTCCCCGCCGAACAGCGCCCAGTGGATCCAGGTGCCCATGACCGGCACCGAGAGCACGATGCCCGACAGGGTCGCGCGGATACCGGTACCGGAGAGCAGGTCGTCCGGGAGCGAGTAGCCGAAGAAGCCTTCGAACATGCCCAGGACCAGCAGCAGCGCGCCGATGACCCAGTTCGCCTCACGCGGGCGGCGGAACGCTCCGGTGAAGAAGATCCGGAACATGTGCACCATCATCGAAGCCACGAAGATCAGCGCGGCCCAGTGGTGCAGCTGGCGGACGAAGAGACCGCCCCGGACGTCGAATGAGATGTCGAGCGTGGTCGCGAAGGCCCGCGACATCTCGACGCCCTGCAGACCGGTGTAGCTGCCGTTGTAGACGACCTCCTCCATGGAGGGGTCGAAGAACAGCGTGAGATACACACCCGACAGCAACAGGATGATGAAGCTGTAGAGCGCGATCTCGCCGAGCAGGAACGACCAGTGCGTCGGGAACACCTTGTTGAGCTGGTGCCGCATGCCCTTGGCCAGGTGATACCGGTCGTCGGCCCACTTCGCACCAGCGCCCGCGGCCTTCTCGACCGGGTTCGTCCCCTTGGTCGGGGTGGTGAGTGAACTCATGACTTACGCTCCCAAAAGGCCGGTCCGACGGCCTCGTTGAAGTCTCCGCGCGCGATCAGGTAGCCCTCTTTGTCCACTGTAATCGGAAGCTGGGCCAACGGCCGCGTAGCCGGCCCGAAAATCGGCTTGGCGTAGTGGAGCGCGTCGAACTGCGACTGGTGGCAGGGGCAGAGGATGCGGTTGGTCCGCTGCTCGTACAGGGAGGTCGGGCAGCCCACGTGGCTGCAGATCTTCGTGTACGCGTAGTAGTCGCCGAAGTTGTAGTCCTCCTGGCCCTGACGCTTGACGACCTTGGCGGCGTCGGTCGGGCGGAGACGGATCAGCATGACCGGGTTGTCGACCCGCTTGAAGGCGGCCGACAGCGCGTGCTCGTCGTGCTCCTCGGACTTGCGGTACGGGAACACCGTCTCCATCGCGCCGGCGTCGAGGTCCTCGGCCTTGACCAGGGAGATCTCGTGCGGACGGCCGGTGTTGCGGCGCAGGTAGACGACCTCGTCCGGGAAGTTCTTCTTCCAGCCCGAGTGCCACAGCGAGTCGCGGTTCTCGGTGTCCTTCCACGGGTCCTTGATGAAGGACGCGACCGGCAGCGCCGCGACGGCGAGGCCGAGCACACCGGCACCGGCACCCGCGGACCGCTTGATCATCGAGCGGCGCGCGATGGTGCTGCGGCTGCCCGAGTCGGCGAGCTGGGCGACGATGGTGGCCTTGTCGACCTCCTTGGAACCGCCGTCCCCGCGCTCCTGGACCGAGACCTCGGCCGGGATGAACTTCTTGGTGTAGAGGATCACACCGATACCGAGGCTGAGCACGGCCAGCCCGAGGGTGACCCCGAGCAGCGGCGTGTACAGCGTGTACTTGGTGTAGCCGGTCGTACCCGGCTCCTTGTACTCGAACCAGTGCGGCCACGCGATGAGGACCACGAACGCGAGGCCGGACAGCGCGGCCAGCACGAACCAGAGGGCGACAGCGCGCTCGGCGCGCTTCTCAGCCCGGGTCCCCTCGACCGGCCACGGCGTCGGGTACTCCACGATCTCGACCCCGTCGAGCGCGGTACCCAGCTTGACGAGCTGGTCGCGATCCATGTCCGCCAATTCCGCCTCTGTCGGCGGCTTCGGCCCTTCGGCGCTCATGCCTTCGATCCAATCCACAACGTCACGCCGATCAGCGCGGCGATCCCGACGATCCACGCGATCGCGCCCTCCGAAGCCGGGCCGAGTCCGCCGAGCGAGCTACCGCCGGGAGCGTTGTTCCCGTGGCTCACGGACTTCACGAACGCGATGATGTCCTTCTTCTCCTCCGGCGACAGCTGCCGGTCGGAGAACTTGGGCATGTTCTGCGGCCCGGTGAGCATCGCGGTGTAGATCTGCTCTTCCGTGGCCGGGTCCAGGTTCGGGGCGAACTTGCCCGAGGAGAGCGCGCCGCCGCGGCCGGTGAAGCCGTGGCAGGAGGCGCAGTTGAGGCGGAAGAGCTCGCTGCCGCGCGCGACGTCGTCGCCGCGCAGCGCGTCACCCTTCTCGGCGGGACGCTGCGCGCCGCCACCGTTGGCCTGGATGTAGGCGCCGAGGGCGTTGATCTCGGCCTCGGACAGCTTCGGCGGCTTCCGCTGCGCCTGGGCTTCCTGACGCACCGCGGGCATGCGGCCGGTGGAGGTCTGGAAGTACACGGCCGCGTCGCCGATGCCGATGAGGCTCGGGCCACGGTCGGTGACACCTTCGAGCTTCGGCCCGTGACATTCGATACACGTGTTGTTGTAGAGCTTCTCGCCCTCGCGCAGGAGGGCGGATTCGCCCTGCGCCTGCGCGGTCTGCGGCTCCGGGGCGAAAACGGCGTACAACCCGCCCACGCTGAGCAGCGCGATCCCGAGCGCCAGCGCGCCGGCGAACCGCCTGCGTGCCTTCGACCGCTTGCGGAAGCGGCGCTCCGTGTTGTTCTTGCTGGAGGTCATCTTGCGGCAACCCTTGCTGTCAGTTCAGGCCGATAGGTCGTGGTGGCGGCTTCGTTCACGGAAGGATGTAGATCACCGCGAACAGACCCACCCACACGATGTCGACGAAGTGCCAGTAGTACGACACGACGATCGCCGAGGTGGCCTGGGCCGGGGTGAACTTGCTCAGCTTGGTGCGGATGAGCAGGTACACGAACGCGATGAGCCCGCCGATGACGTGCAGGCCGTGGAACCCGGTCGCGAGGAAGAAGACCGTGCCGAACGGGCCGGACGGGATCGTCATCCCCTCTTCGATCAGGTGGAGGTACTCGTAACCCTGGCCGCCGACGAAGATCGCGCCCATGATCAACGTGATGATGTACCAGCGTCGAAGGCCGAAGACGTCGCCCTTTTCGGCGGCGAACACGCCGAACTGGCAGGTGAACGAGGACGCCACGAGGATCACCGTGAACGGGATCGCCAAGGCGACGTTCAACTCGAAGGGCTCACCGTGCAGCGGCGGCGGCCACTGGCCGGTCGCGTTCTGCGCCTTCACGGTGAAGAACATGGCGAACAGTCCGGCGAAGAACATCAGTTCGCTGGACAGCCACACGATGGTGCCGACACTGACCATGTTCGGCCGGTTCAGCGAGTGGACCCGCTGGCTGATGGTGGGAGCTGCCGTTGTCACGCGTCGCATTATGTCCTCTCACGCATGGCGCCCGCCGGGTGGGTCCACGGCGGGTCGCGTGCGTGTCGGGTCACATCTGAACGAAAGTGGGAACCGGGCTACTCATGGGTTTACTAGATCGGCTTCGTGACCTGGTCAGGAAGCCTTCCGCGCCCAGCCTGACGATCGACACGCCCGGCGTGGAGATCGTCGTGGAGGCGTTCGATCCGGCCGAGGCGGATTCTTCGGCGTTGGCGAGATCACCCGCTTGGGTCGCCGAAGCGCCCGCGATCCTGCGGCATCACTTGAAGCTGCCGCCCGAAAAGGTGGCGGAGGCGGCCTCGATCCTCGCCCAGGACGGCTGGGAGCTGCGAGAACAGGCATCCGACGGGGAGTTCGCCCTCGCGCACGCACTGCGCGTCCAGCCCCTCGACGCGCTGCACTGCGCGCAGGAACGGTCACGGATGGCGGGGCTCGCGCAACGGCTCGGCGGCGACTCCCTGGGCTGGGACGCGCTCCAGCCGTCGGGTGCGTCCACGTGATGTCGGTCATGGCGGATAACATCGCGGGGTCGACATGACTAGACGAGGCGGAGGCGCGCTCATGGGCGAGCAGGCGATGCGGATCCTGGTGTTCAGCCACAAGGCGGAGGTGCGCGAGGCGATCATCAACGCCGTCGGCCGCAGGCCCGCCGCCGACCTCGGCCGGGTGGACTACACCGAGGCGTCCGGCATCTCCGAGGTCCTCGTCGAGATGGACGCGGGCAACGTGGACCTGGCCATCCTCGACGGCGAGGCCCAGCCGACCGGTGGCATCGGGCTGACCCGCCAGCTGAAGAACGAGATCGAGGATTGCCCGCCGATCGTCGTGTCGGTGCGGCGCAAGGACGACCGCTGGCTCGCGACCTGGTCGCAGGCCGACGCGGTGCTGGTCCACCCGCTCGACCCGCTGACCGCCGCCGAGACCGTCGCCGACGTGCTGCGCGCCCGGCGGGTGCCGGCCGTGCACGGCTGAGCCGTGACCGCCAAGACCTGGCCGTCCCTGCTCAACCAGCTCATCGCGCGCGCGGATCTGTCCGAGCAGGACACCGCGTGGGCGATGGACCAGATCATGAGCGGGGCGGCGACGCCGTCCCAGATCGCCGGATTCGCCGTCGCGCTGCGCGCGAAGGGCGAGACACCGGCCGAGATCTCCGGTATGGCCGACGCCATGCTGGCGCACGCCAAACGGGTGACCATCGACCGGCCGTCGGTGGACATCGTCGGCACCGGCGGCGACCGGTCGAATTCGGTCAACATCTCCACCATGGCCACGGTGGTGACGGCCGCGGCGGGTGCCCCGGTGGCCAAGCACGGCAACCGGAGCGCGTCGTCGAAATCCGGCGCGGCGGACGTGCTGGAGGAGCTCGGCGTCACGATCGACCTGCCGCCGGAGACGGTCCAGCGCAGCGTGAACGAACTGGGCATCGGCTTCTGCTTCGCGCCGAAGTTCCACCCGGCCCTGCGCCACGCGGGCCCGACCCGCGGCGAGCTCGGCGTGCCGACGACGTTCAACCTGCTGGGTCCCCTGACCAACCCGGCGCAGCCGCGCAGTTCGCTGATCGGCTGCGCGTATCAGGACAAGACCCGGGTGCTGGCCGAGGTGTTCGCGCGGCGCGGCATGACCGTGCTGCTCGTGCGCGGCGACGACGGCCTGGACGAGCTCACCACCACGACCACGAGTTCGGTGTGGGTGATCTCCGGCGGCGAGATCACCGAGCGGAGCTTCGACCCCGCTTCGCTGGGCATCGCCAGGGCGACCGCGGACGACCTGCGCGGCGGGGACGCCGCCCACAACGCCGACGTGTTCCGTCAGGTGATGGCCGGGAAGACCGGGCCGGTGCGGGACGCGGTGCTGCTCAACTCGGCTGCCGCGCTGGCGGCTTTCGCCGGGTTCTCCGGATCGCTGGAAGACGATCTGGCGGCCGGGCTCGAACGGGCGGCGTCGGCCATCGATTCGGGCGCCGCCGCGGACCTGCTGAACCGGTGGATCGCCTTCGCCTGACGCGCGTTTCGTCCTCTGGATGCGGTAGTTGCGCGTGCAAGGACCGCATTCAGAGGACGAAACGCACTATCACGAGGCGGTGCTGAAGCGCGCCCGGTAAGCCGTAGGCGTCAGCCCAGTAGCCCGCCGAAGCTGCGTACGCAGGTTCGCAGCGGTCCCGAACCCCGAAGCCCGCGCCACCCGGTCCAGCCGCTGCTCCCCGCGCTCGATCAGCCGGCACGCCAGCGCGATCCGTTCCGTCGTGAGCCACGCCAGTGGCGTCGTCCCCAGTTCGGCGCGGAACCGCCGGTGCAGCGTCGCCTGGCTGGCCGCCGCCCGCTCGGCGAGGTCGGCGACGGTGAGCGGCCGGTCCAGCCGTTCACGCGCCCAGGCGAGCACCGGCGCCAGCGACGTGTCCGGCACCGGCGGCAGCGGACGTTCGACGAACTGCCGCTGCCCGCCGTCCCGGTGCCCGGCGAACACCAGTCGCCGGCTCACCGCGTTCGCGATCTCGGCGCCGTGGTCACGGCTGATCAGATGCAGCCCCAGATCGAGGGCGGCCGCGCTGCCCGCCGCGGTCAGGACGTCGCCGTCGTCGACGAAGAGCACGTCCGGCTCCAGCAGCACTTCGGGGAACAGCTCGCGAAACCGTCCGGCCCATTTCCAGTGCGTCGTCGCGCGGCGCCCGTCCAGGACCCCGGCCCGCGCGAGGGTGAAGGCGCCCGTGCAGAAGCTCACCAGCCGGGCACCTCGCTCGGACGCGGCGCGAACAGCCCCCAGCACCGACTCCCTGGCCGGGCTCTCCGGATCGGGCCGGTTGGGCACGATCACCGTGTCGGCGGTCTCCAGGGCCTCGAGCCCCGCGACCCCGGTGAGGGTGAACATGCCCAGGTGCATCCGCACGGACGGCTCGGCCGCGCACACCGTGAAGTCGTACCAAGGCCTGTCCAGCTCCGGCCGCCGCAGGCCGAAGAGCTCGGTCGCGACGCCCATTTCGAAGGGGTTGGAGCCCTCGTCGACCAGGATGGCGACCTTGTGCGAGGAATCATGCGACATATGCGATTCCTAGCACTCACCGCCCCGGCGGTCCAGTGACGAGGATCGGGGTATGAGCAAGCAGCCGATCGATCTGGAAACCGCCCTGGCCGGGTTCGACGAGATCTGGAGCCCCCGGATCGTCGCCCACGTCAACGACTACGACGTCCGTCTCGCCAAGGTCGCGGGCGAGCACGTCTGGCACGTCCACGAGAACACCGACGAGTTCTTCCTCGTTCTCGACGGCACCTTGGACATCGCGTTGCGCGAGGAGGGCGGCGAACGCGTCGTCACGCTGCCGCGCGGTTCGGTTTTCGTCGTCCCGCGCGGGACGTTCCACAAACCGTCCTCAGTGGACGGTGCGTCGCTGTTGCTGTTCGAGCCGACCGGCACCCTCTCCGTCGGCGACGAGCACGACGAGGTCCCCGACCATGTCCAAGTGACAGTTGGACAGGAAATCTCCTTCTAGCCGGCGGAAAACGTCCTGCGGTACGCGCTCGGGCTGGTCCCCCGCAGCTTGCCGAACTGATGCCGCAGCGCGGCGGCGGAGGCGTATCCGCAGGCGACCGCGATGTCCTCAATGGACAGACGACCTTCTTCGAGCAGTGATTGCGCCCGGTCCAGGCGGCGCTCGGTGAGCCATCGGTGCGGCGTCGTGCCGGTGGCCGCCGAGAACCGGCGCAGGAACGTACGCTCCCCCAGACCGCTGCGGCGGGCGAGCTCCGCGACGGTGAACGGCCGGTCCAATCGCCGCTCGATCCATTCGAGCGCTTCGGCGAGCACGGTGTCGTCCGGCGCGGCGGTCTCGGGCACCGGCGCCTGCACGAACTGGGCCTGCCCGCCGACCCGGTGCGGCGCCGCGACCATCCGCCTGGCCAGTGTCGTGGCCGCGGCGACACCGCGCAGCTCCCGCACCAGATGCAGGCACAGGTCGACGGCGGCCACGGTTCCCGCGCTGGTGAGAACGCCGCCGTCGTCGACGTACAACGCCTTCGGATCGACCTTCGCCGTCGGGAAGCGCGACCGGAACTCCTGCTCGTAGACCCAATGGACGGTGCAGTTGCGCCCGTCCAGCAGCCCCGCGTAGCCGAGCGAGAAGACGCCCGCGCAGAAGCCCGCGACCCAGGCACCCCGGCTCGCCGCGTCGCGCAGGACCTCGAGCACCGGCTCCGGCGGGCTCGCGCTGCGGGGCGCGCAGGTCGGGACGATCAGCAGATCCGCGGACGCCGCGAAGTCCAGATCCCGCAGCCCATCGAGCCCGAAGCCGGACCAGCTCAGCACGTTCGCGCCGCCGGGCGAGCAGACCGCGAAGTCCCAGCCCTCGATGCCGTCGGCGCTGCGATCGGTGCCGAAGACCTCGCACGCGACGCCGAGTTCGAACGGCGAGACCTGGTCGGCGAGCACCACCGCGACCTTCTTCACATCCATCCGGGCAGTGTGTCACAAGTTTTGCGGTCGATGTCATCTCTGACACTGGTTGACCGCGCACACGAGGGCGAAAGTGGTCGCCATGAACAAGAACAACCCCGTGTTGCAGTGGACGGCCGCGATGGCGCTGTCCGGCACGATCGGCGCCGTCGTCCTCGAAAGCGGCGCCGACGCCCCCGCCGTGGCGTTCGCGAGGAGCCTCGTCGGCGGCCTGCTGCTCCTGGTGTGGAGCGCGGCTCGCGGCTGGCTCCGCCCGTGGACGCTCAGCCGCCGCGACCTGCTGCTCGCGGTCCTCGGCGGCCTGTTCCTGGTCGGGAACTGGGTGCTGCTGTTCGCCTCGTACTCGCTGTCGTCGATCGGGGTCAGCACCGTCGTCTACCACACTCAACCGCTGATGCTGGTCGGTCTCGCCGCGGCGTTCCTCGGCGAGAAGATGGCGAGGAGCCAGCTGGTCCGGGCGCTGATCGCGTTCGGCGGGGTGACCCTCATCTCCCTGTCCGCGCACGGCGCCGACGGCAAGCCCGTCCGGCTGGCGGGGATCGCGCTCGCCCTCGGCGCGGCCGCGCTCTACGCCGGCGCCTCGTTCGTCGCGAAGCAGCTCACGCACGTCCGACCGCACGTCCTCGCGGCCGTACAGCTCGTGACCGGCACGATCGTGCTCGCACCCGCCCTGCTGGTCACGCCGCTGCCCACGGACACCTCAGGGCTGCTGTGGCTGGTCCTGCTCGGGACCGTGCACACCGCGCTGATGTACGTGCTCATGTACGCGAGCATCGGGAAGCTGCCGACCACGACGGTGGCGCTGCTGTCCTACGTCTATCCGGTGGTCGCGGTGGTCGTCGACGTCCTCGCCTACGGCCACCGGCCGACCTGGCCGGAAGGGGTGGGGATGCTGGCCGTCCTGGCGGCCGCGCTGGCCCCGAAGCGCACGCGAGCCCCTCGCCCCGAACCCCAGCCCGCCCGCGTTTAGTCCTCTGAATGCGAAACGGCGCCCCGGTCCGGAGACCGAGGCGCCGCTTCCGGCGTCAGAACGTCACTCGTGGTTCGGACCGGTGTGGTACTCGAACACCAGCCCGCCGATGGCGATGATGACCAGGCCCAGCGCGATGATCAGCAGCCAGACGTGGAAGAACGCGAGCGCGACACCGGTCAGCGCGGCGGCCGCCGCGAGACCGATCGGCCAGTAGCTGCCCGGGCTGAAGAAGCCCAGCTCACCGGCACCGTCGCTGATCTCGGCGTCTTCCCGGTCCTCCGGCCGCGGCTCGATGCGCCGCGCCACGAACTGCAGGTAGCTCCCGGCCAGGAAGGCCAGGCCACCGGTGAGGATCAGGGCCACCACACCGACCGGCTCGACGCCGTCCCGGGTCATCGTTCCGGTCATGTACGCGTAGATACCCGCGACGATGACGGAGAAGACCGCGACGAGGAAGAAAATCCGTCCTTCGACCTTCATGGACGTTGCCTCACTCCTGTTTCGGGCTCGAACAGCCGGGTCAGTTGGACGCGACCCGCGCGGTGCGGTCGGTGTTGAACGGGGTGGTGGTGACGGCGTAGGGCGAGCACAGTTCGCCGCAGTTCATCGCCGTCAGCGCCTCGGAAGCCGTGTTCGGCTTGCCGCTCTTCGGGTTCACGGTGCCACGGAGCTGGATGTACTGCGCGTACTTGTCCGGCGAGAGCGCCCTGACCTCGAAGTTCATCCCCGAGTGGTAGGTGCCGCACAGTTCGGCGCAGCGGCCGACGAACGAACCTTCCTTGTCGATCGAGTTCTGGAAGGTGAAGTCCTGGTTGTTCTTCTCCGGGTCCGGCATGACGTCCCGCTTGAAGTGGAACTCCGGCACCCAGAACGAGTGGATGACGTCGGCCGACCGCAGGTTGTACTGGATCGTCTTGTTCGTCGGCAGGACCAGCAGCGGGATCTCGGTCGAGCTGCCGACCGTGGTGATCTCGGGGTCCTCGTGGTTCTTGGAGTCGCTCTTGTACTTGAACTCCCAGTTCCACTGGAACGCGACGATGTCGACCGTGACGTCCGGGTTCTCCGTCTCGGCGAGCACGCGGTTCTCGGTGGTCGCGGTGAAGAAGAACAGCACGCAGACCATGATCGTCGGGACGACGACCGTGAAGATCTCCAGCGGGATGTTGTACTGGAACTGACGGGGCAGTTCCTCCTCCGCGCCGTCGGCGGTCTTCTTCTTGCGGTGGAAGATCGCGGTCCAGAAGATCAGCGCCCACACGATGACACCGACGGCCAGCGCGGCGATGACGGTCCACGTCCACAAGGTGCGCATGTCGTGCGCCTGCGGGGTCACCCCGACCGGCCAGCCGAAGCGGAGGATCTCGTCCCCGGAACAGCCCGTCGCGGTCAGCATCACCAGCGCGGCGAGCGCTGCGACGCGACCAGCCCGCTTAACTGGGGTGCGCTCTGGATTTCCCACTGCGCCTTGCCCTTTCACCCAGAGCCTCCTCGACCGATCTTCGTGACAGCCGGAGCCTAGCCGAGTTGCGGCGCCGCGCTGACTAAGGGGTAACCCCAACACGCGTATCCCCCACCACATCGGGGTGTACACACCCACCGGCATACTGGGCCCTTCTCCCCGCTCGGCCAACAAGAGGTGTGTGAACTAGACGTGTGCGGCCTGCTTGGACTGATCTGTTCGACCGAAGCCGACGCTGCGAGCGCCCGTGACGCCGTCGACGCGGCCATGCGCTGCCAGCGGCACCGCGGCCCCGACGAGCACGACACCTGGGCCGACGCCGAGGTGGTCTACGGCTTCAACCGGCTGGCCTTCATCGACGTCGACCACGCCCACCAGCCGCTGGTGTGGGGGCCGCCGGAGGCGCCGGAGCGCTACACGCTGAACTTCAACGGCGAGATCTACAACTACAAAGAGCTGCGTGACGAGCTGGCCGCCGAGCATGGTGCGAAATTCGCCACAGAAGGCGACGGCGAGGCCATCGTCGCGGCGTACCACTACCTCGGCGACGAGGCGGTCAAGAAGCTGCGCGGCATGTTCGCCTTCCTGATCTGGGACTCGCAGGAGAAGGTCGTCTTCGGCGCGCGTGACCCGTTCGGCATCAAGCCGCTCTTCTACTCGGCGGGCCCCGGCAAGGTCGCCTTCTCCAGCGAGAAGAAGAGCCTGCTGGAGCTTGCGAGCGTGCTCGGCGTCCAGGACGAGCTGGACAAGACGGCCCTGCAGCACTACCTGGTGCTGCAGTACGTGCCGGAACCCGAGTCGATGCACACCGGTGTCCGCCGCGTCGAGTCCGGCACGTCGTTCCGGGTGGTCCCCGGCGGTGACGTCGAGTTCACGCGGTATTTCCACCCGACGTTCAACGCGAAGCCGGTGAACAGCCAGGCCGAGGCCGACGAGCTGTACGAGCGCATCGCCGATGTGATGCGCGACTCGGTCGGCAAGCACATGATCTCCGACCCGGACGTCACGGTCGGCGCGTTCCTCTCCGGCGGTATCGACTCCACGGCGACGGCGACGCTGGCCAAGGAGCACAACCCGAACCTGATCGCGTTCACCACCGGGTTCGAGCGCGAGGGCTACTCCGAGGTCGACGTCGCCGCCGAATCGGCCGCCGCGATCGGCGTGAAGCACGTGGTCCGCACGGTGTCGGCGGACGAGATGATGGAGGCGCTGCCGCTCATCGTCTGGTACCTCGACGACCCGGTGGCGGACCCGGCGCTCGTGCCGCTCTGGTTCATCGCGCGCGAAGCCCGCAAGCACGTCAAGGCGGTGCTGTCCGGCGAAGGCGCCGACGAGCTCTTCTGCGGCTACACGATCTACAACGAGCCGATCTCGCTGGCGCCGTTCGAGAAGATCCCCGGCGGGATGCGGAAGATCATCGGCAAGGTCTCCACGAAGATCCCGGAGGGCACCCGCGGCAAGGACCTGCTGCGGCGCGGGGCGCTGCCGCTGGAGGACCGCTACTACGGCAACGCGCGCAACTTCCGCGACGACCAGCTCCGCAAGGTGCTGCGGACGTACGAGGACGGGATCGGCTTCAAGGACGTCACCGCGCCTTGGTACAAGATCTCCGAGAACTGGGACCCGGTCGCGCGTATGCAGCACGTCGACCTCTACACCTGGCTGCGCGGCGACATCCTGGTCAAGGCCGACAAGGTGACCATGGCGAACTCGCTGGAACTGCGCGTGCCGTTCCTCGACGCCGAGGTGTTCAAGGTCGCCTCGACCATCCCGCTCGACCAGAAGCTCGCGCACGGCACCACGAAGTACGCGCTGCGCCAGGCGCTGGCGAAGATCATCCCCGGCCACGTGCTGAACCGGCGCAAGCTGGGCTTCCCGGTGCCGATCCGGCTGTGGCTGCGCAACGAGATGTACGACTGGGCCAAGGGCATCATCTCGGACTCGCAGACCGACGCGCTGCTCGACAAGAAGGCCGTCCTGGCGCTGCTCGAAGAGCACAAGGCCGGGCAGCTCGACCGCAGCCGTCAGCTGTGGGCGCTGCTGGTGTTCATGCTGTGGCACGGCATCTTCGTCGAGAACCGCATCAAGCCCGAGGTGCCGGAACCCGTCTACCCGGTGAAACTCTAGTCACGACTCGTGACGCCGGCCTTCACCGTTCACCCGGTGGAGGCCAGCATGGAGCGATGGACTTCGTCCTCGTGCACGGCACGACGCAGAGCCCGGCGGGCTGGGACAGGGTGGCGAAGCTGCTCACCGCCGCCGGGCACCGCACGATCGCGGTGGATCTGCTGACCCCGCGGGAACTGCCGGTCGAGGGCTACGCGCAGCACGCGCGCGACCAGTACGACGGCGAGCGGCCGATGGTCGTGGCGCATTCCGGCGCGGGAGTCCTGCTGCCCGCGATCGCCGAAGCCCTCGACGCGCGGGCGCTGGTGTGGGTCGCCGCCTACATCCCCGATTTCGCCGGTGGGCGGAGCCTGCGGGACGAGGCGCGGGACGTGCTCGCACCGGACTGGATCGGCGTGGACCCGACGGCGGATCCCGAGAAGGCGTCGGAATTCCTCTTCCACGACTGCGATCCCGAAACCGAACGGCCGGCGCTCGAGAGCCTGCGGCTGTTCAACCCGGCGGTGCTCGCGGCGCATCCCGCCGGGGCTGCACCGGAGATCCCGTCGACGGTGATCGTTCCCACCCGCGACCGCACTCTCCGGCCGGAATGGCTGCGGCGGGCCGCCCGGGAACGGCTCGGGGTCACCGCGATCGAGATCGACGCGGGGCACTGCCCGCAGATGTCCCGGCCCGCCGAGATCTGCGGGATCCTGACCGGTCGCGCGTGAAGGCCTCCTTCCCTCGGCTGAGCCGAGGGAAGGAGGCCTTCACGCGCTATGGCAGCTCACTCCGGCAGGATCGCCGCGATCTCCTCGGCGGACTCCGGCCCGAAGGCCTCCTTGAGCCGCCCCAGGACGTCGGCGCGGTCGAAGGACCACTCCTGCGTGCCCACGGTCTCCAGCACCAGCACGGCGATCAGCGAGCCCAGCTGCGCCGAACGCTCCAGGCTGAGCCCGCCGTCGATACCCGCGATGAACCCGGCGCGGAAACCGTCGCCGACGCCGGTCGGGTCGACCTTGCCGCGTTCCGGGACGGCGCCGATCTGCAGCGCGAGGCCGTCCTTGCCGATGATCTCGACGCCCTTCTCCCCGAGCGTCGTGATGCGCATGCCGACGCGGTCGAGGACCTCGGCCTCGGTCCAGCCGGTCTTCTGCAGCAGCAGTTCCCATTCGTAGTCGTTGCTGAACAGGTACTTCGCGCCCTCGACGAAGGCGCGCACCTGCGCGCCGTCCATCCGGGCCAGCTGCTGCGAGGGGTCGACGGCGAAGGTGTAGCCGCGCTGACGGCACTCCTCGGCGTGCCGGACCATGCCTTCGGGGTCGTCCGGGCTGATCAGCACGAGCGACAGTTCACCCGCGTGCGCGGCGACCGGCGCCAGCTCGATGTTGCGGGATTCGGCCATCGCGCCCGCGTAGAAGGTCGCGATCTGGCAGAGGTCCTCGTCGGTGGTGCAGACGAACCGGGCGGTGTGCGCGACCTCGGACACCAGCACCCCGGCCGTGTCGACGCCGTGCCGCTCGAGCCACGAGCGGTAGTCGGCGAAGTCGGAGCCCACCGCGCCGACCAGGATCGGGCTCTTGCCCAGCACCCCGAGACCGAAGGCGATGTTCGCGCCGATCCCGCCCCGCCGCACGACGAGATCGTCCGCCAGGAAGCTCAGGGACACCCGGTGCAGCTGCTCGGCGATGAGCTGCTCGGCGAACCTGCCCGGGAAGTGCATGAGATGGTCGGTTGCGATACTGCCGGATACCGCGATCCTGGCGCTGGCTGCCACCGGTTCTCCTTGTTCGGTCGGCCCCGCGGGAGCGAGGACGGCTAAGTTACCCGCAGGTCATGCCCCATACGGGTTGCTTCAGGCACGGCCGTCAACACTACCGGTTGGTAGTGGTGTCCGACTCCACCATGAGTCATTAGCTTGTCGTTCGTGACCACTTCCGCGTATCACCTCGAACCGGAATCGATCGGCGAACTCATCGCCGACTGTGCCGGTATCCCGTCGTCCCTCCAGGCCGAGAACATGCCCCTGCCCCGGGAGAGCGCTCCGCCCTGGACCGTGGACGAGCGTTGTCTCGCCCAGGTCGCCGATCTGGACGCCTACGTCTGATCCGCTCCGGGCATGAAGAAGGGCCGCGACCTGGGTGAGGTTCGCGGCCCTTCTTCATGCCTCGACGCGGATCAGTGGAAGCTGTCGCCGCAGGCGCAGCTGCCGGTCGCGTTGGGGTTGTCGATCGTGAAGCCCTGCTTCTCGATCGAGTCGACGAAGTCGATCACGGCGCTCGACACGTACGGCGCGCTCATCCGGTCGACGGCCACGCGGAGGCCGTCGAAGTCACGGAACAGGTCGCCGTCGAGCGTGCGCTCGTCGAAGAACAGCTGGTAGCGCAGGCCGGCGCACCCACCGGGCTGGACGGCGATGCGCAGGTGCATGTCGTCGCGGCCCTCCTGCTCGAGCAGGGCCTTCGCCTTGCTGGCGGCGGCGTCGGTCAACGTGACGCCGTGGGTCTCCTCGGCGGTTTCGGCCTGAGCTGCGGCTGCCTGCTCAGCGGTCGTCATGGTTCTCCCTCTGGTCGAACTCGCTGCGGGTACTCGTCTTGCACATGGTCCAACACGTCGGAGTCCCGATCTGTTCCCCTCCATGGTGACATATCGCTCGGCCTGGTGCGTGGCACCGTGACGCCTGCAACTACCCTGGTGAGGTGAGGTTCCTGCGCCGTAGCACCACAGACTCCGCCACGACGGACACCGAGACGCCCGACACCCAGGCCGTCGAGGTCCAGGCCAAGGCGTATACGCCGGGCAAGGGCAAGGCCACGCCCAAGCGTCGTGAGGCCGAAGCCAAGCGCCGCGGCCCGGTGGCGCCCCCGCCGACCACCATGCGGGAGGCGATGAAGCGCAACAAGGAGCTCCGCAAGTCCGCGAAGGCCGACCCGGAGTACAAGCAGAAGCAGCGCAACGCCGCCAAGGAACGCCGCGAGCGGATGATGGCGGGCGAGGACAAGTACCTGCTCCCCCGCGACCGCGGCCCCGTCAAGGCGTACATCCGCGACCTGGTCGACTCGCGGCGCAACCTGCTCGGCCTGTTCATGCCGCTGGCGATCCTGGTGTTCGTCGCGCTGATCCTGCCGTACCCCGAGGTCCAGCGGTACGCGACGCTGCTGTGCACCGTGATGCTGCTCGGCATGATCGTCGAAGGTTTCCTCAGCGGGCGCCGGATCGCGAAGATGGTCCGCCTGAAGTTCCCGAACGAGACGATCAAGGGCACCTCCGTCGGCTGGTACTCCTTCATCCGGGCGAGCCAGATCCGCAAGCTGCGGGTCCCCAAGCCGCGGGTGAGCCCCGGCGACAAGGTCTGAGAACAGGCGAAACCCAGGTCGTTAGCGACGCTAACGGCCTGGGGTAGAGTCGCGCCCATGGAGTTTCGACGACTGGGCCGCAGCGGCCTCAATGTCAGTGAGATCTCGTACGGCAACTGGCTCACCCACGGGTCCCAGGTGGAAGAGGACCAGGCCCAGGCCTGCATCAAGGCGGCGCTCGACGTCGGCATCACCACCTTCGACACCGCCGATGTCTACGCGAACACGGCCGCCGAATCGGTACTCGGCCGCGGATTGAAGGGCCTGCGCCGCGAAAGCCTGGAGATCTTCACCAAGGTCTACTGGCCCACCGGCCCCAAGGGCCCGAACGACCAGGGCCTCGGCCGCAAGCACATCATGGAGTCGGCGAACGCCTCGCTGAAGCGCCTCGGCACCGACTACGTCGACCTCTACCAGGCGCACCGGTTCGACCGGACCGTCCCGCTCGAAGAGACATTCCTCGCCTTCGCCGACCTCGTCCGCCAGGGCAAGGTGCTCTACGTCGGCGTCTCCGAGTGGACCGCCGAGCAGATCACCCAGGGCGCGGCGATCGCGCGCGAGCTCAACGTGCCCCTCATCTCGAACCAGCCGCAGTACAACGCGCTGTGGCGGGTCATCGAGGCGCAGGTCGTCCCGGCCTCCGAGCGTGAGGGCCTCAGCCAGATCGTCTGGTCGCCGATCGCGCAGGGCGTGCTCACCGGCAAGTACAAGCCCGGTCAGCCGCTGCCCGAGGGCTCCCGCGCGACCGACGAGAAGGGCGGCGCCAACATGGTCGCCCGCTTCCTCAACGACGACGTCCTCGAGCGCGTGCAGCGGCTCGAGCCCATCGCGGAGAAGGCGGGCCTGACGATGGCCCAGCTGGCCGTGGCGTGGGTGCTGCAGAACCCGAACGTCGCTTCGGCGATCATCGGCGCCTCGCGGCCGGAGCAGGTGCACGAGAACGTGAAGGCGGCCGGCGTGAAGCTGGACGCGGATCTGCTCGCCGCGATCGACGAGGCCCTCGACGGCGTCACCGAGACCGACCCGACGCTGACCCGCTCCCCCTGATCCCCAAGAACGCAGTTAGTCGGCTAAATGCGGACGCTTTTCCCGCATTCAGCCGACTAACTGCGACACACGTCAGTCGCCGTGCACGCGGGACTGGTACGCGATCTGACCGTCGAGGTCGAGCGCGTCGCCGGGCGCGCGCAAGGGATCGATTCCCAAGCCCCGCAACAACCTGCTCGCGCCGGCGACCCGGTCACCGGTCCGGCCGTCGAGCCGCACCGGTGCGTGGCCCCGCTGGATCAGCAGGCCCTCGACGTCGTCGATCAGCCGGTACGGGTCGTAGACCTGCTGTTCAGGCATGACCACCACCGGGAATCCAGGTGTTCCCGGTGATCCTTTCGTAGACCTCGGTGTAGCGCTTGCGGGTCGCCTCGACGATCTCGGCCGGGATGGCGGGGCCGGGCGGCGTCTTGTCCCAGCCGGTCGTGGTGGACCAGTCACGGACGAACTGCTTGTCGAACGCGTGCTGCGTCCGGCCCGGCTCGTACTCGTCGGCGGGCCAGAACCGCGACGAGTCCGACGTGAGGACCTCGTCCCCGAGCGTCAGCACGCCGTCGGCGTCGAAACCGAATTCGATCTTGGTGTCGGCGATGATGATGCCGTTCTTCGCCGCGTGCTCCGCCCCCTTGGTATAGACCTCGAGCGTCAGATCGCGGATGCGGTCCGCGGTCTCCTGGCCGATCTCGTTCACGACGTCGGCGAAGGTCATGAACTCGTCGTGTCCGGTGTCGGAGATCTTCGTCGTGGGCGTGAAGATCGGCTCGGGCAGCTTGTCCGCCTCGACCAGACCGGCGGGCAGCTCGACCCCGGAAACCTTGCCGTCGCGCTGGTATTCGCGCATGCCGAGACCGGTGAGGTAGCCGCGCGCGATGCACTCGACCTGGATCATCTTCAGCGGCTTGCAGCGCATGGCGCGGCCGGCGAATTCGGCGGGCACGTCGGTCGTGGAGACGACGTGGTTCGGCACCACGTCGGCCATCTTTTCGAACCACCAGGCGGAAAGCTGGTTCAGCAGCGCGCCCTTGTCCGGGATCGGGGTCGGCAGCGAGACGTCGTAGACCGAAACGCGATCCGACGCGACGAGCAGAATGTCGCCGTCGATTTCGTAAAGGTCCCGGACCTTACCCGCGTGAATGTGCTTCATGCCCCGTCCTCGATGTTGTATTCGTAGAAAATCCAGTGGTCCGGCAAGGCCGCCGATTCGCCGTACTCGAGTACGTCACCCTCGGCGGACAAGAACCTGTTGCGACTCAACAGAATCGCCGAACCTTCGGCCACGCCGAGTTCCGCCGCCTCCTCGGCACCCGCCAGCCCCGCGGCGTGCTGAGAATGAGTCGCGGTCAGTACCCGGCCCGTCCGGTCCGCCACGTATTTGACCGTGCCTTCGACGATCCGCACCGGCTCGAACAGCAAAGGCGCCTTCGACGCGACGGCTCCGTCGAACCACGAAACCGACGTCGACACCGGCCTGCCTTCGGCCGCGTACGTGGTCCTTCGCCGCCGGATCACCGGAGCACCTTCATCGATTCCGAGCGCGCCGGCCACCCTGTCCGGTGCCGGCAGGAGGCCCGCTTCGCGGATTTTCGCGTAGTGGCCCGGTGGATAGACCTTGCCGGTTCGCGCGATCGAGATCGTCCGATCGTGCGCGGACCGATGCAGCGCCCTGGTCTGCACCACTGTCCCGATCCCGCGTACCGCGCGGACCAGACCTTCGGCGCGAAGTGTCGAAAGCACCTTCATCGCCGTCGCCATCGCGACGTTCCAGTTCCTCGCGATCTCGCGCGCGGACGGAACCGCGTCGCCTTCCTTGAGCCTGCCCGAAACGATGTCGTCGCGAATGTTCCCCGCGATCTGGAGATACGGCGGTTCGGGTCGATCGACGGCGGGCAAGGTGACTCCTCACAAGGTCGCGCGGTGCGCACAAGCGTTCTAGCACACCAATGGGCGAGCACCAAGGATCCTGCTCACACCCCATTATTACGTACTAGTACACATTCTGGACGGTGCTCTAGTACACCTGTTACTCTCCGAGAAGTTCCCGAAACCCGTTGGGGGGCTCGATGAACCATCTGAGCATCGACGAACTGCTCGAAGAGCTTCGAAGACGCCGGTGGGTCGTCTACATCTTCGGCCCCCGGGAGGAACCGGAGGTCTGCGCCGCGGTGTTCCAGTGGGACACCTGCGCCGACGTCCTCATCCTCCGCGGGGAAGAACGGGCGAGCGCCTTCCGCGTCACCACGGTCGCCGACACCGACGTCTTCCGGCCCGCGCTCGTGTCCTGGCAGTACCACTCGACGGCCGACTGGACCCTGCGCGCCGTGCTCACCATTCCGCCGCCCGGCGACACCGCCGCGCCGATCCAGCTGCTGCAACCACATCCGGACTGCGTGATCCCGATGGAGGCACGACGACCGGTCACCGTCCTGCCCGCCATACCGACCAAGGCCGACCAGGGAGATCCCTAACCTCGGCCGATCACCTGCTCGGCGACAACGAGGTCGTGCGGGTAGGTGATCTTGAGGTTCTCCGCGCTGCCCGGAACCCACCGCACCGGCAGCGCGGAGAACCTTTCCATGCACGAAGACGTGTCCGTGCCGACGAAACCCTCACGCTCGGCCGTTTCGTACGCTTCGAGCAACGGGGCGGCGCGGAAACCCTGTGGTGTCTGCACCCTGATCGCTCCGGGCAGCGCGCCGGAAACGGTCTCGCCGTCGACGCGCACGATGTCGTCCGCCGCGACGCCGGGCACCGCTCCCCCGTGGCGCCGCGTGCCGTCGAGGACGTCCGCGATCAGTTCCGGAGTCACGAGCGGGCGGGCCGCGTCGTGCAGCAGTACCGCGTCGATCTCACCGCTCTCGATGCGGGAAGCCATGTGGCGCAAGGCGTTCAGCTCCGAACCCTGCCGGGTCGCGCCGCCGTGGACGAGTTCGACCTCGCCCGGATGCGCGGCGAGCACCTCGTGCGCGAGTTCGGTGTCCTGCGGCCGGATGACCAGCACGAGCACGTCGATTCCGGGCACGCGCGCGAAGGCGTCGAGCGACCACGCGACGACCCGTTTGCCCGCCACCGGCAGATAGACCTTGTTGAGCTTGGCGCCGACCCGGGTACCCGCTCCGCTCGCGAGCACCACTCCGGCGGCCTTCGTCTGAGCCACAGGCAACTCTGGCACAGCCGGGTGGGTAGGTTGGGCCCGGCCACCAAAGCGATCCGAAGGGGCAGGGCGTTGGACGACGAAAACCTCGAGTTCGCCGAAGTCGAGCAGCCTGATGAACACGCGCGTTCGGCGGCGATCGCCCTGCACACGAAACTGATCAAACCGGCCGGTTCGCTGGGCAGGCTCGAAGAGCTGGGCGTTTGGGTCGCGGCCTGCCAGGGCCAGTCGCCGCCGCGGCCGTTCACGCGGCCGCGGGTCGTGGTGTTCGCCGGTGACCACGGTGTCGCCGCGAAGGGCGTCTCGGCTTATCCGGGTGAGGTCACCGCGCAACTCGTCGGAAGCATGCTGACCGGCGGCGCGGCCATCAACGTCCTGGCCGCCTCGGCGGGCGCGAGCGTCCGGGTCGTCGACATGGCCGTCGACAGCGACGCCCCCGCGACGCGGTCGATCGGCGAGTTCAAGGTGCGGCGCGGATCCGGCTCGATCGACGTCGAAGACGCGCTGACCGACGAAGAGGCGCGTGCCGCCGTCCGCGCGGGCCGGGCGATCGCCGACGCCGAGGTCGACGGCGGGGCCGACCTGCTCATCGCGGGCGACCTCGGGATCGGGAACAGCACCCCGGCCTCGGTGCTGGTCGCGGCGCTGACCGGCAGCGAACCGGTGGCCGTCGTCGGCCGTGGTTCCGGTATCGACGACAACGCCTGGATGCGCAAGGCCGCGGCGGTCCGTGACGCGCTGCGGCGGGCGAGGACCGTGCTGGCCGACCCGGTCGCGCTGCTGCGCACCGCCGGCGGCGCGGACATCGCCGCGATGGCGGGCTTTCTCGCGCAGGCCTCGCTGCGGAAGACGCCGGTGATCCTGGACGGCCTGGTCGCCTCCGCGGCCGCGCTGGTCGCCGAGGAACTCGTCCCCGGCGCGCGGCAGTGGTGGACCGCGGGCCAGCGCGGCGGCGAACCCGCGCACGCGCTGGCACTGGAGCACCTCGACCTGGAGCCGATCCTGGACCTGGACGTCCGCCTCGGCGAGGGAACGGGCGCCGTCGCGGCCCTGCCGCTGGTGTTCATGGCGACGCGGGTGCTCGCGGAGATGGCCACACACGAGCAGGCCGGCGTCAGCGGCCCCCTGATCGAGACCCCCGCCACCTGACCCCGCCCGCATTTAGTCCTCTAAATGCGAAAGTCCGTGAAGGCCTCCTTCCCTACGCTCAAGGTAGGGAAGGAGGCCTTCACGGACTTGGGCTCAGCCCAGCGGGTACATCCAGCCTTCCGGAGCCGGGCGGGTGCCCTCCTGGATCCCGGTCAGCGCGCCGCGCAGCTTCATCGTCAGCTCGCCGGGCTGCCCGCCCGCGACGGAGAACTCGCCGCCCGCGTGCTTCACGTGCCCGACCGGCGTGATGACCGCCGCGGTCCCGCAGGCGAACACCTCGGTCAGCTCGCCCGAAGCCGCCGCCTTCTCCCACTCGTCGGTGGAGACGCGGCGCTCCTCGACCTGGTGCCCGAACGACTTCGCCAGCTCCAGCAGCGACTTGCGGGTCACGCCCGGGAGCAGCGAACCGGTCAGTTCCGGCGTCACGACGCGGGCCTCGTCGCCGGAGCCGAAGACGAAGAACAGGTTCATCCCGCCCATCTCCTCGACCCAGCGCCGCTCGACCGCGTCGAGCCACACGACCTGGTCGCAACCCTTCTCCACGGCCTGCGCCTGCGCCACGAAGGACGCCGCGTAGTTGCCCGCGCATTTCGCCTCGCCGGTGCCGCCGGGGACGGCGCGCACGTACTCGGTCGAGAGCCACACGCTCACCGGCTTCACACCACCGGAGAAGTACGAGCCGGCGGGCGAGCCGATCAGCGCGTAGAGGTACTCGTTCGCGGGCCGGTTGACGCCGAGCCCGGCCTCGGTGGAGATCATGAACGGCCGCAGGTACAGCGACTCGCCCGGCTTCGTCGGGACCCAGCGGCTGTCGACCGCGATCAGCTCGCGGATCGAGTCGAGGAAGGTCTCCACCGGCAGCTGCGGCATGGCGAGGCGCTCGGCCGAGTTACGGAAGCGGATCGCGTTCGCGTCGGGGCGGAACGCCGCGATCGTGCCGTCGGGCTGGCGGTACGCTTTGAGGCCTTCGAAGATCGCCTGGCCGTAGTGCAGCACGGAGGTGGCCGGGTCGAGCGACAAGGGCGCGTACGGCCCGACGGTCGCGTCGTGCCAGCCCTGCTCGGCGCTCCATTTCACGGTCACCATGTGGTCGGTGAAGTGCAACCCGAAACCGGGTGCGGCCAATACGTCCGCGACGCGTTCCGGGCTCGCGGGGCTCGGGTGCGGGAGGTGGCTGAACTGCGTCGAGGTCGTCATACCCAAGACGATAACGCTTGGTCGGACCCACGTTAGTCGGACGTCCGCATATCTTTACCTCCCTCGATCTGTCCGTCACGACGAACACGGGAGGGGTCGCGCCCCTAGGATGGCGGCGTGACGTACAACCAGATGCAGCCCGCTCACCCGGCCGCTCCCGCCGTTCCCGGCAAGGGGGCCGACGTCAAGACCTTCGTGACGGCCGTGCTGCTCACCTTCGGCACCGGCGTGCTGATGATGGACGGCTGGGCCCTGCTCGACAGCGGCTTCGGCGCGTTCCTCGGCCTGATCGCCGGTTTCTTCGGCATCTTCTGGTGGAAGCACATCCACGGCAAGGTGTTCCCGCGCGAGCTGTCCACCAAGTCGGTGGTCGTCCTCACGGTGATCAACGTCGTGCTGGTGCTGCTCCTGCTGTTGCAGGTGAGCTAGAGCAACCCGTCGGGGAGGCCGGGCGCGGGCCAGTCCGGGTCGGGCCGGAAGTCGGTCCACGTCCCGTCGAAGGGAAACGCCCCGGCGTCCGCGAGTGCCCCGATCCGCTCGCCCTCGGCGCGCAGGCGTTCGAGCTGACCCGCGGTGATGCGGCCCGCGAGGACGGCCTCCTCGGCCTCGTCCTCGTCCTTCCACTGCCAGCGTCCGCCAGGTTCCACGGCGACGTCGAGGATGCCGTCGATCCGGTCGGGACCGGACGGCGTGCGCCCCAGCGGGACCTCGAGGTTGACGTACCAGTTCAGGAAGTGGCCGTCGGCGTCGAAGAACCACCAGACCGACGACCATTCGTCGTCGGCGATGCGGCGCAGCGTCGACGTGTCGCGCCAGAAATCGGCCACGCGCACCCTCGGCACCCGGAACCGCTCTTCCAAGGGCGCTTCACGGAAAAGCCGTCCGTCGGCGAGCCTGCTGCCGACGATCGGGGTGTCCGCGGGCAGCCAGCCGAGCAGCACGGTGCCGTCGTCGGCGATGACGCGCAGCGGATGGTGCTGGCCGATCGAGCCGTCCGGTCGCAGGAAACGTTCGACGACCGTGTCGCCCGGGGTCCAGAGAGGATCATGCACGCCTTGAACGGTCACTCTCCGAACGGTACCGACGGGCGCGGACCCGCAGAACCAGTTCGGCGAGCGTTCCCACTCCCGCGAGCGCGAGGGCCACGACCGGCCCAGCGAAGAAGGCGGCGACGGCCACGATCAGTCCACAAGCGAGTGTCGCCTTCGGACGTTCCGGGGAAAGCCGTTCCCTGCCCTCGGTGAAGGCGTCGACCGCGACGGGCACGGTCGCCACGGCGGCCACCACGGTCAGCACCGGCAGCAGCGAGACCGCGTCGGCCGCGGCGAGGAGCTCGCGGAACGAGGTCGCCGAAAGCCCCAGCCGGATCGGTCCCAGCTGGTAGAGGGCGACGGCCGTGATCGCGACGGCCACCGCGCCCACGGCGGCCGCCCGGCCCGCGCCGTGGCGGCGGGGCAGGAGGAACGGCAGCAGGACCAGCACGGCGAGGCCGAGACCGGGTACCGACGGCGGATCCGGCGCGATGAACTGCGCCAACGGCGGGATGCCCACGCAGATCGCGATCAGCGACGCGGCGGCGGCCAGCGACAGCCCGGTGACCCAGCGGGCGGCGTAGTCGCCGAGACGGACTCCGGCCAGGTCGGCGACGGTCACCACGACCGCGAACGCCGCGGCGGCGGCTCCCGGCGCGGACGGGAAGAGGTACTGCCCGAACGTCGTCGCGAAGACCAGGACCAGGCCCAACCGTGAAACGCAGCCCGCGATCCGCTCGGGCCGGGTGTCACCCAATGCCGGCAGCAACGCCTCCGCCGCGACGGCGAGGACAGCCGCGACGACGACCGCGGCGAGTACCCAGTAGTCCGCTCCAGAGGTGCCCACCGCCAGGGCGATGAGCAGACCGCCAGCCAGTCGCACGCCGTCGCCCTTCCAGTTCGTCCAGTCACCTGCTCGGCCCCGCTGTTCCCCCAGGTCCCACTGTCATTAGCATGGCTCACGATCCAACCGGGCGGCCGCCCGGTACCACCGCGAACGCGCGAGGAGCCAGAAGTGACCGTGCCGAAGCTTGCCCTGACCGAGAACGCCGAAGCGGCGCTTGCCAAGACGCGCGCCGACGTCGTCGTCATCGGCACCCTGCAGGGTGAAGACGGCCTGGCGCTCGCCGCCGGCTCCTCCGTCGCCGACGCCGCTTTCGACGGCAAGCTCGCCGAGGTCCTCGGCACCCTCGGCGCCTCCGGCAAGGCCGACGAGGTCGTCAAGGTACCGACGCTGGGCAAGCTGTCCGCCGGTGTCGTGCTGGCCGTCGGCCTCGGCAAGGCGGGCGCGGACGGTGTCACCGCCGAGCAGGTCCGCCGGGCCGCCGGTGCCGCCGCGCGGGCGCTGAGCGGGACCGACCGCGCGTTCGTCACGCTGTCGGCGATCGATCTGCAGGCCGCCGTCGAGGGCACCGTGCTCGGCGCCTACAACTTCACCGAGTACCGCTCCGAGAAGGGCGACGGCCCGGTCGCGAAGGTCGACTTCGTCAGCCCCGAAGAGGGCACCGCCAAGGACCACAAGGCGACGCTGAAGGCCGCCGGCCTGATCGCGGAGTCGGTCATCATCGCCCGCGACCTGATCAACACCCCGCCGAACGACCTGTTCCCGGCCTCCTTCGCCGACCGCGCGAAGACGCTGGCCGAGGCGAACAACCTCGACTTCGAGGTCCTCGACGAGAAGGCGTTGAAGCGCAAGGGCTTCGGCGGCATCCTCGGCGTCGGCGGCGGTTCGTCGCGGCAGCCGCGCCTGCTGCGCATCGCCTACAAGCCCGCGAAGGCGTCGAAGAAGGTCGCGCTGGTCGGCAAGGGCATCACCTTCGACTCGGGCGGCATCTCGATCAAGCCCGCCGCGAACATGGACCACATGACCTCGGACATGTCGGGCGCGGCCGCCGTGCTCGCCTCCGTGGTGCTGGCCGCGAAGCTGAAGTACCCGCTCGAGGTCGTCGCGCACATCCCGCTGGCGGAGAACCTGCCTTCGGCCACCTCGTACCGGCCGGGCGACGTGCTAAGCATGTACGGCGGCAAGACCGTCGAGGTACTCAACACCGACGCCGAAGGCCGTCTCGTGCTGGCCGACGCGATCGTGCGCGCGGGCGAGGAGAACCCCGACTACCTGATCGAGACCTCGACGCTGACCGGCGCGCAGGTCGTCGCGCTCGGCAACCGCACCGCGGGCGTCATGGGCTCGGACGAGTTCCGCGACCGGATCGCTTCGATCGCGCAGGCCACCGGTGAGGGCGGCTGGGCCATGCCGCTGCCGGAAGAGCTGCGCGCCGACCTCGACTCGCGTCTCGCCGACCTGGCCAACGTCACCGGGCACCGCTGGGGCGGCATGCTCGCGGCGGGCATCTTCCTGCGCGAGTTCGTCACCGAGGGCCTGCCCTGGGCGCACATCGACATCGCGGGCCCGTCGTTCAACACCGGCGGCGCGTGGGGCTACACCGGCAAGGGCGGCACCGGCGTCCCGGTCCGCACCATCGCCGCCGTCCTCGCGGACATCGCCGCGAACGGCTGATCCTTTTCGCGCGTGAAGGCCCCCTTCCCTCGGCGCAGCAGAGGGAAGGGGGCCTTCACGCGCTTTATGGCAAGGTCGGTGCCGTGGACAGGGACGCGTATCTCGAAGGCGCGATCAGGGACGTGCTCAGCGGGGACGACGCGACGCTCGACGACCGGATCGCGCACGCGGCACTGCTGTTCGCCGCGTCCGGGGCGATGGCGGACGCGGACCGGCTGGTCACGCACTGGCACGCGCTCACCGAACGACCCGTCACGACGCTGATCCCCGGTGCCGTGCAAGCCCGCGCGTGGGCGATGCTCTTCGAAGCGCGGGGAGCACACCCGAACTGGGCCGCGGCGATGATCCCGCTCGATCTCGACGCCGAGGAACGCGCCCACGACGACTACCTCGCCCGGCGCGTGTCCGATCTCGACGGTCTGCTCGGCGGCTCCCCGATCGGCGAGGCCGTGTCGCATCTCGGGCCGTCGCGGCCGGATCGGTTGCGTGAGGCCATCGCGCGAGGCGACCTGGACGGCTGGGCCGAGATCGCGTCGCGACAGGGCCGCCCCGACGTCGCCGTGCTCGCCGCGACCCGACGTCTCGCGCCGCGACTCGCCGCCGGCGCGGACCCGCTCGGGCTCGGCGACTGGACGGAACTCTGCGCCGGGGCGCTGGTCGCGGCCCTGTACGAGCGCTACCCGCCCGACACCGGCTCGTGGCGCGAAATGATCGGGGGCATCCTCCGGCTGCGCGGCGGAGGCACCGCTCCCCCGGCGGCGTCGCTCCGCACCATCGACGCGGCCGAGGCGCGGCTCGGGCTCCGGCTGCCCGACGACTACCGCGAATTCCTCCTGACCTGCGACGGCCTACCCGCGGACGTCGTCTTCCCCCGACTGCTCGGGACGGCGGAACTGCGCGCGGAAGGCGGTGTCGTGGTGATCTCGGATCCGGCCGTCGTGCTGCTGACGTCCGCCGGCGAGCAGTGGCGGACGGTCGAGATCGACCCGGCGCTGGGCACGACGGTGCATCCGACGTTCCGGGCGCTGCTGGAGCGGCACTTGCTCCTTTTGGCGCAATCTGCGTGAAATCCGCGGAAGCGCGTCGTTAGCTTCGCGACCATGACCGCACTCACGCTCACGAAGATCACCCGGGACAACGTCGGCGCCGCCTGCGCGATCGCCGTCGAACCACATCAGGAGTCCTACGTGGCCCCAGTGGTCCGGTCACTCGCCGAGGCCTACGCGCAGCCCGAAGTCGCCTGGCCGCGGTTGATCCTCGCCGACGGGGAACCGGCCGGATTCGTGATGGGCGCGTTCGATCCGGACTGCCCGATCGACTACTTCCGCTGCGGGCTCTGGCGGCTCAACGTCGCGGCGGGACGGCAAGGCAAGGGCTACGGCCGATTCGCCGTCGAGGCCGTCCTCGACGAGGCTCGGCGCCGTGGCCATCGGCGGGCGACGACCCTCTGGGTTCCTGGCGAGCACAGTCCGGAGGCGTTCTACCTCCGGCTCGGCTTCCGCGACACCGGCACCGTCCACGACGGACAGCACGTCGGCGAGATCGACCTCTGACCCCGCCTCAGGCTTCGCCGCGCTTCTTCCGCTCGGTGTACTCCCGCATCCGCTTCGGGTAGCCGACCCGCGCCACCTCGTACACGGGGATCGACCGTTTGTGACCGAACTGCTGCGCCGCGTCCAGGCTCTCGATCCGGCGCCGGGTCCACTCACCGTCATGGGCGATCAGGACGACGGTGGTCTCGGTGACGTTGGTCTTCGGCTCCACGTACGCCTCGACACCGGTCCGTGACGACGCCCAGTCCTCAAGATGCTTGAAGTCGTTTGAAGAGGCTTTCCGCAGCGTACCGGGCTTTTGCCCGCCCTTAGAGCGCCGGCGCAGCGAGTCGAACAGACCCACTCCGACCACCTCACTTCCCATTCGCGTCCGATGTCCATTATCCCGACGCGGGCGTGTGCTCAGCGTGGCGGTCCGCGTGGACCGTGTCCCGTGGGTCACAGCACGCGGCCTAGGTCGCAGCCTCTCCACACGTAGTGACAAGATGGCAAGTGTCCGCGCGCGCGTATACCGCGCGGAGCGGCGCCAGAGCACCACCCCTACCGCTTGCCGAGGAGTTATTGAAGTGACCGACACCTCCGCCGACCTTGTGATCCTGGGTGGCGGATCGGGCGGCTACGCCGCCGCGTTCCGCGCGGCCGAGCTGGGCCTTTCCGTCACCCTGATCGAAAAGGACAAGCTTGGCGGGACGTGCCTCCACCGAGGCTGCATCCCGACCAAGGCCCTCCTGCACGCGGCGGAGGTCGCCGACGAGACCCGTGACGCCGAGACCTTCGGTGTGAAGGCCGTGCTGGAAGGCATCGACATCGCCGGCGTCAACAAGTACAAGGACGGGATCATCTCGCGCCTGTACAAGGGCCTCCAGGGCCTGGCCAAGGCGCACAAGGTGAACCTCGTCGAGGGCACCGGGACGTTCGTCGGCGGCACGACCGTCGAGGTCGACGGCACCCGCTACACCGGCAAGAACGTCATCCTCGCCACCGGTTCGTACTCGAGGACGCTGCCGGGCCTGGAGCTGGGCGGGCGCATCATCGCCAGCGAGCAGGCGCTTTCGCTGGACTACATCCCGAAGAAGGCCATCGTCCTCGGCGGTGGTGTCATCGGTGTCGAATTCGCGTCCGTCTGGGCGTCCTTCGGCGTCGACGTCACCATCGTGGAGGCGCTGCCCCGCCTGGTCCCGAACGAGGACGAGTACGCGTCCAAGCAGCTCGAGCGCGCTTTCCGCCGTCGCAAGATCGCCTTCAAGACCGGCGTTCGGTTCACCGGCGCCAAGCAGGACGACAACGGCGTCAGCGTGTCGCTGGAGTCCGGCGAGACGCTCGAAGCCGACCTGCTCCTGGTCGCCGTGGGCCGCGGCCCGAACTCGGCCGGGCACGGGTACGAGGAGGCAGGCGTGAAGATGGAGCGCGGCTTCGTCCTCACCGACGACCGCCTGCGCACCAACCTGCCGAACGTCTACGCCGTCGGTGACATCGTCCCCGGCCTGCAGCTCGCGCACCGCGGGTTCCAGCAGGGCATCTTCGTCGCGGAAGAGATCGCCGGCCAGGAGCCGCGCGTGATCGACGAGAGCGGCATCCCGCGCGTCACCTACTCGCACCCCGAGGTCGCTTCGGTCGGCCTGACCGAGTCGCAGGCGAAGGAGAAGTACGGCTCCGACGTCACCACCTTCACCTACGACCTCGGCGGCAACGGCAAGAGCCAGATCCTCAAGACCTCCGGTGGGGTCAAGCTGATCAAGGCTCCGGACGGCCCGGTCGTCGGCGTGCACATGGTGGGCGACCGCGTCGGCGAGCTGATCGGCGAAGCGCAGCTGATCTACAGCTGGGAGGCCTTCCCCGAGGACGTCGCCCCGCTCATCCACGCGCACCCCACGCAGACCGAGGCCCTCGGTGAAGCGTTCCTCGCCCTGGCGGGCAAGCCGCTGCACGTCCACAGCTGACGTCTCACCGTCGAAGAACCAGACCAAGCAAGACATATCAAGGGAGTCAGCGAACGATGGCCTACTCCGTCACGTTGCCGGAGCTCGGTGAGAGCGTCACCGAGGGCACCGTCACCCGGTGGTTGAAGCAGGAGGGCGACACCGTCGAGGTCGACGAGCCGTTGCTCGAGATCTCCACGGACAAGGTCGACACCGAGGTCCCGTCCCCGGTCGCCGGCAAGGTCGTGAAGATCAGCGCGCAGGAAGACGAGACCGTCGAGGTCGGCGGCGAGCTCGCCGTCATCGACGACGGGACCGGCGGCGTGCCGGAGTCCTCCGGTTCGGCCGAGCCGGCCGCCGAAGAGGCGCAGCCCGAGCCGGAACCCGAGCCCGCGAAGGAAGAGGCCTCCGCGCCGTCCCAGCCGGACACCGCGCCGGCTTCGGGCGGCGAAGGTACCGAGGTGAAGCTGCCCGAGCTGGGCGAGAGCGTCACCGAGGGCACCGTCACCCGGTGGCTCAAGCAGGTCGGCGAGAGCGTCGAGGTCGACGAGCCGCTGCTCGAGATCTCCACGGACAAGGTCGACACCGAGGTCCCGTCCCCGGTCGCCGGCACCGTGCTGGAGATCCGCGCCGGCGAGGACGAGACCGTCGAGGTCGGCGGTGTGCTCGCGGTGATCGGTGCCGCCGGTTCCGCCCCGGCCCCGAAGGCCGAGCCGAAGCCGGAACCCAAGCCCGAGCCGAAGCCGGAGCCCAAACCGGAACCGAAGCCCGAGCCCAAGGCCGAAGCGGCTCCCGCGCCGAAGCCCGCCCCGGCTCCGCAGGCCGCTCCGGCCCCCAAGGCCGAGGCGCCGAAGCCGGCGGCGAGCAGCGACAACGGCTCGGACAACGCGCCGTACGTGACGCCGCTGGTCCGCAAGCTCGCTTCGGAGCACGGCATCGACCTGTCGTCGCTGTCCGGCAGCGGCGTCGGTGGCCGCATCCGCAAGCAGGACGTGCTCGCGGCCGCCGAAGCCAAGCAGAAGGCCGCCCCGGCTCCGGCCGCGCAGCCCGCTGCCGCCGCCCCGGCCGCCGCCGCCCCGTCGGCTCCGCGCAAGGCCGCGGTTTCGCCGGAGCTCGCGGCTCTGCGCGGCACCGTGCAGAAGGCCAGCCGGATCCGCCAGATCACCGCCACGAAGACCCGCGAGTCGCTGCAGGTTTCCGCGCAGCTCACGCAGGTCCACGAGGTGGACGTCACGAAGATCGCCAAGCTCCGCCAGCGGGCGAAGGCGGCCTTCAAGGAGCGTGAGGGCGTCAACCTGACGTTCCTGCCGTTCTTCGCGAAGGCCACCGTCGAGGCGCTCAAGCAGCACCCGAACGTCAACGCGTCCTACAACGAGGACACGAAGGAGATCACCTACCACGGTGCGGTGCACCTGGGGATCGCGGTGGACACCGAAAAGGGTCTGCTGTCGGTGGTCATCCACGACGCGGGGGAGCTCAGCCTCGCCGGTCTCGCGCACCGCATCGCCGACCTGGCTGGCCGCGCGCGTTCGGGCCAGATCAAGCCGGACGAGCTGTCGGGTGGCACCTTCACGATCACGAACATCGGCTCCAACGGCGCCCTGTTCGACACGCCGATCATCGTGCAGCCGCAGTCCGGCATGCTCGGTACCGGCGCGGTCGTGAAGCGCCCGGTCGTGATCGCGGACGCCGACGGCAACGACACGATCGCCGTCCGGTCGATGGCGTTCCTGCCGCTGACCTACGACCACCGCCTGGTGGACGGGGCCGACGCGGGCCGCTTCGTCACGACGATCAAGCAGCGTCTGGAAGAGGGCAACTTCGAGGACGAGCTCGGTCTCTGATCCTCCGGTGGTCCGTGAAGGCCCTCGTCCCGCTTCGGCGGGGCGGGGGCCTTCGCCTTTCCCTCCCCTCTCCCCTCCCGCATTCCGTCCTCTGAATGCGGTCGTTGGCATGACGAACTACCGCATCCAGAGGACGAAATGCGGGAGTTTGACAGCCACCGTGAACTCTAGTATTCCGGAATTACGGAAAACAAGAGGGAGGGTGTTGACCATGCTGACCAGACGCCATCTGCTGGCGGGTGCCGCCGCGGGATCGGCCGCGCTGCTGCTGCCGGGGACCGCGAGCGCGGCCCAGCCGGACACGACGACCGGACAGGGCTGGCTCGACTGGATCGCCGCGCACCGGCACGACGTCTCCGTCCTGATCGACGACGGCGCCGGCCACCGGGCCGCGCGCAACCCCGACGTCCGGCGCGTCATGGCCTCGTCGATCAAGGTCGTGCATCTCAGCGCGTACGCCGTCGCGGTCGCCGAAGGCAGGCTCGATCCGAAGGAACAGATCCGGATGGGCGACTGGGACGCCCACCACCCGTTCGTAGGCGATGGCCGCGCGCACTTCCTGGCGCTCAACCGGCTGGGTGTCCCCTGCGACGACTACGGCGTCGCCAAGGACCCCGAGCAGCGCGTCCCCCTGGCGAGGCTCGCCGAAGCGATGATCTTCTTCAGCGACAACGCCGCCACGGACTATCTCCGCACCCGCCTCGGCGACCCGGCCCTCCAGCGCGCCGCGGCGCGGGGCGGCTGGTTCCGGCCGGACACCCGTTCGCTCGGCGGCGAGGTCCTGATGCTGATCATGCCGGAGTACGCGCCCCCGCCCGGTAGCCCCGTCGCGGTCCGCCGGGCGATGGGTGACGCGGTCGCGCGCCGCTTCGTCCGCGATCGGGCGTTCCGCGCCGAAGCGCTCAGGCGCTGGCCGGACATGCCAAGCACCCCCGACACCCAATGGCCGTGGATCAAGGGACACGGCCAGGGCTCGGCGGCGGATCTGTTCGCGCTGCACCGCGCTATCGCGAACGGGCTGTACCCGACCGCGCGCGAGATCCTCGCGAAACCGCTCGCGGACCGCGTGCCCGCCGGAGCGAGCGAAGTGCTCTTCAAGGGCGGAAGCCTGCCGCGCTCGCTGACCACGGGACTTTCCGTCCGCTGGCCCGGCGGGCGTTCGGGTACCGCGGCCATCCTGTTCACCGGCGTCAGCGATCAGGACATCGCGAACGCCCCCGTGCTCCTCGACGTCTTGCTCGCGGCATTGTCCGATCCGGCGCGCTTCGCCGCCCTGGAACGAGCGCTCCGCTGAGGCGCAGGTATAGATAGCCGGTATGGACGCTGAGCTCGCCGACCGGATCGCCGCCCTCGAAGCCCGGGTCGCCGCGCTCGAAGGACGGCACGGCGAGCACGAGGCCGAGCAGGCGGTGAGTCCCGGCGGGATCGTCGGCTACCACGGCGAGCTGACCGAGCCCCTCGAGCTGAGCTGGGCGATCACCATCACACCCGGTCCGATGCTGGGATTCGAGGACGGGCCGCGGGTCGAGGTGCTCGCGGCCCTGTCCAGCACGGCGCGGGTGGCACTGGTGCGGACGCTGGCCGAGAAGGGCGCGCAGACCGCGCCCGCCCTGCAGGAGGCCGCCGATCTCGGGTCGCCCGGCCAGCTTTACCACCATCTCAAGGCGCTGACCGGCGCCGGGATCGTCGAGCAGGACAAGCGCGGCAGTTACCGGCTTCGTCCCACCGCGACGATCCCGGTGCTGGTGCTGCTGACCGCCGCGTCGGACGTCGCCGGGCAGCTGAAGAACCTGAGCGTGCGACCGGATCGCGGATAGGACACGATCGGATCATGCGAGTTCTGATCGCGGGCGCGAGCGGACTGATCGGCAGCGCCCTGACGACCCGGTTACGCCGTTCCGGGCACGAGGTCGTCCGCCTCGTCCGCCGGGAGGAGCGGGCCGCCGACGAACGCCGCTGGGATCCCCCCGCGGGCGAGATCGCCGACGGCGCGCTCGACGGCGTCGACGCGGTCGTGAACCTCGCGGGCGCGCCGCTGCTGCCCGGACGCTGGAGCGCGGCCCGCAAGCAGGTGCTCCTCGACAGCCGGGTCGAACCGACCGAGGTCCTCGCGGAAGCCGTCGCCGAACACGGGATCCCGGTGCTGGTCAACGCTTCCGCCGTGGGCTACTACGGCGATCCCGGTCCGTCCCTTGTGGACGAAACGAGCCCGGTGGGCCGCGGTTTCCTCGCCGAGCTCTGCACCGCGTGGGAAGGCGCCACCGAGTCCGCGGCCACCGCCGGAGCCCGCGTAGTGCGCATCCGCACCGGGCTGGTGCTCGCACGCGACGGTGGGCTCCTCGACGTCCTGCGGCCGCTGTTCCGGTTGGGGCTCGGCGGGAAACTCGGGGACGGCAAGCAGTACATGCCCTGGATCTCGCTCGACGACGAGGTCGGCGCGATCGTTTTCGCGCTGGAGAACGAATCGCTGTCGGGCGCGGTGAATCTCTCCGGGCCACAGCCCGCCACGAACGCCGCCTTCACGAAGGCACTGGGCCGCGCCGTGCACCGGCCGGCGATCTGGCAGGTTCCCGGGTTCGCCATGAAGATCGCCCTCGGGCAGGCGGCGGAGGAGATGGCGCTGTTCGGGCAGCGCGCCATGCCGCGTGCGCTGGAGGAGGCGGGATACTCCTTCCGCCATCCGACCCTCGAGGACGCGCTGGCCGCCGCGACATGACCTTGCAGCGCGGGCTGTACACCCTCGCCGGGATCCTGCTGCTGGTCGGCTTCGTCACACTCGGGCTGTCCGTCGACGAACGGCCACCGCCGGTGGACGTCGCCCTCGCCGACGCGTTCCGCGACCAGTACACCCGGCCCGCCGGGCAGGTGGCGGGCCTGGTCACGCACGTCCTCGGCCCGGTGCTGCCGTTCGCGCTGGGCGCCGTGCTGGTGGTGATCGCCTGGCGCCGCCGGGACCTGACCGTCCTGTGCGTCAAACTGGCCGTCGTCCTGCTGTCGTGCCGCATGACCAGCCTGATCGCGAAACCGGCCTTCTACCGGGAACGGCCACGCGAATTCCCCGATCTGAGTTACCCGAGCGGGCACGTCGTCGCCGTCGCGTGCACGGGATTCGTCGCGGTGCTGCTGTGCGCGTGGACCCGGCCGCGTCTCGCGCGCCTGGCGATCACGATCGCCGTCGCCGCGACGGTGCTCGGCGCCCTCTGCCGCATCGTGCTGGGCGTGCACTGGCTGACCGACACCGCGGGATCCGTACTCGCGGTGGGTGGCGTCGGCCTGATTTCGGCGGCCTGGCTGGGCCTGCTCCCCCTGCCGAAAGACCCGGCGTAGTGTCGCTGACGTGAGCTCTTCGACCACGTCATGCCGTGCCGCCACCGAGCCCGTCGACGTCCGCGAGATCGGGACGATCGACTACACCGAAGCCTGGGAACTCCAGCGCCGCCACGTGACAGCCCGTGCCGACGGCGAGGGTCCCGACACCATGCTCCTGCTGGAACACCCGTCGGTGTACACGGCGGGCAAGCGCACCGAAGCCGAGGACAGGCCGACCGACGGCACCCCGGTGATCGACGTCGACCGCGGCGGCAAGATCACCTGGCACGGGCCCGGCCAGCTGGTCGGGTACCCGATCGTCAAACTCGCCGACCCGATCGACGTCGTGCACTACGTGCGCCGTCTCGAAGAGGCCCTGATCACCGTCTGCGACCAGCTCGGCGTGCACACCGGCCGGGTCGAGGGCCGCAGCGGCGTCTGGATCCCCGCAGACGACCGCGGCCCGGAGCGGAAGATCGCCGCGATCGGCATCCGCGTCCAGCGCGGCGTGACCATGCACGGTTTCGAGCTGAACTGCAACGCCGACCTCGGCGCCTTCGACAAGATCGTCCCGTGCGGCATCCGGGACGCGGGCGTGACGTCGCTTTCCTACGAGCTCGACCGCGAGGTCACCGTCGCGTCGGTGCTGCCGATGGCGCGGGAAGCCGTCCTCGCGGCGTTGGAAGGCGAGCTGGCGGTGAGCGACGAGCGCTGGCTGCCGCGCCCCGAAGCCCCGGCCGCCCCCGGCGTCACTTTCGCTCTGCAGAGCTGATTCCTGTGCCAAGCTCCCAGTAGGGCCGCGGAAGCGCCGCGGCCCCACTGGGAGGAATCATGCGCAGAATCGCGTATGCGGCGGTGGTCGCGGCCGCCGTCGGCGGACTGCTGGCCACCCCCGGCGTCGCCTCGGCGGTGCCACCGGGCTGCTGGACCGAGACCAACGGCTCGACCTGGGCCGCGGGCTTCTGTCCGAGCGGGACCTACAAGGTCGTCGTCCAGTACTGCCGGGTGCACTGCACCCGGGAAGAGGGCTACCCGGCGGTGAACGGCAACCCTTCGGGTGTCTCGTTCAGCCCTGGCGGCTCCATCGCCAGTGTGGACGTCGAATACGTCTAGAAGCGCGTGAAGGCCCCCTTCCCTCGGCTGAGCCGAGGGAAGGGGGCCTTCACGCGCAAAGCGTCAGTCCAGCTGAGGAGCGACCTCGGAAGCGATCAGCTCGACCTGGTCCAGATCCGAAAGGTCCAGCAGCTGCAGGTAGAGCCGGGTGATCCCGGTCTTCTCGCGCCACTGCCCGACCTTCTCGACGACCTCCGACGGCGTCCCCGCGAGCCCGTTCTCCCGCAGCTCGGACACCTCGCGCCCGAGCACCGAAGCACGCTTCGCGACCTCGGCGTCGTCACGCCCCACGGCGACGACGAGCGCGGCCGACCGGATGATCTCCTTGGGGTCGCGGCCGATCTCGCGCGCGGCGGCGTCGACGCGGCCGAACTGCTCGGCGGCGAAGTCCGGGCCGACGAACGGCAGGTTGAACTCGTCCGCGTAGCGGGCGGCGAGCGCCGGGGTGCGCTTCTTGCCGCCACCACCGATGATCACCGGCGGCCGGGGCCGCTGCGCCGGCTTGGGCAGGCCGGGCGAGTCGACGAGCTTGTAGTGCTCGCCGTCGAAGGAGAACGTCTCCCCCTCCGGCGTCTCCCACAGCCCGGTGACGACGGCGAGCTGCTCGGCGTAGCGGTCGAAACGTTCCTTGATCGGCGGCAGGTCGAGGCCGTAGGCGGTGTGCTCGTCGTCGTACCAGCCCGAACCCAGGCCGAGTTCGACGCGGCCGCCGGACATCTGGTCCACCTGCGCGACCGAGATCGCGAGCACCGACGGATGCCGAAAGGTGGCGGCGGTGACGAGCGTGCCCAGCCGCACCCGGCTGGTCTCACGGGCGAGACCCGCGAGGGTGATCCACGCGTCGGTCGGCCCCGGCAGCCCGGTCGCCGAACCCATCTTCAAGTAGTGGTCGCTGCGGAAGAAGGCGTCGTAGCCCGCGTCCTCGGTGGCCTTCGCCACCCGGAGCAGGTCATCGTAGGCGGCCCCCTGCTGGGGCTCGGTAAAGATCCTGAGGTCCACGCCGCCACCCTAGCCAGGGCTCGGTCAGCTCGCTTTCCCGTGCTCGGCGGGCGGGACACGGCGGAAGCCGACGAGCAGCCGCACCAGTACCTCCTCGACCTGGGCACTGACCTTCTTCGGCTCGGGCGACGAAGCGATCTCGATCGCCGCGCTCGACAACGCGCCGAACAGCAGCCGCGCGGTGACGTCCACTGGGACGTCGTCGACCTCGCCGACCTCGATGAGCGACTGGATCCCGGTGCGGACCAGGCCGAAGCTGCACCGCTCCTCCGCCTCGCGCCAGCGTTCCCAGCCCATCACCACCGGCGCCTCGTGGATCGCGATGCGCTGGTACGCCGGGTCGAGGCAGCTCTGCAGGAAGCCGCGCAATCCCGCGAGCGCGCGCTCCCACGGCGAGGCCGGGCCGTTCATGATCTTTTCGAGCCGGTCGAAGACCTGGCTCTCCACCGTGTCGAAGGCGGCCTCGAACAGCGCCTGCTTCCCACTGAAATGGTGGTACAGCGCGCCTTTCGTCACCCTGGCCCGCTTGGCGATCTCGTCGAGAGACGTGCCGGCGTAGCCGCGTTTGGTGAACAGCTCGACGGCACTCTCGACGAGCGCCGACCGGGTGGACTCGGAATAGTCCAGCCGCCTTGACCTCATTGTCGCCACCTTCACAACTTTACGCCGCAGGTCCCGCTCCATACTCATGGTATGTTGGCTGCTGTCAGGTCCGTACCGGGAGTATGCCGCAAACCTGCGGTATGAACCGGGTCACGGAGGGGAGCCCACATCATGAGCTGGAACGACTTCTACCAGCGGCGCGACATCCTCGAAGCCGCACTGCGCCAGGCGGGTCACCACCCGTCCGACGCCATCTCACTCGAAGAAATCCCCGGCGCCACCAAGTACTTCGCGACCGAAGAGGAACTTCTGGTCGCGCTCCGGTACAAGTGGAACCAGGTTTTCGCCGGTCACCTCCGCGCCGAGATGACCGATCCGGACTACGCCGACCAGGACCTCGCGCTCGACCGCGTCGAAGCCGTCACCCGCGCCTGGAACAGCGCCATCGCCGAACACGAGACCCTCCGCGCCGTTCTCGACGCGGCCCTCGAGCGGTGCCCCGCGCTGATCCCGTCGCACGAAGCCGAACTGCGCACGCTCGCGCTGACGGCGGGGCTGGCCGACGGCAAGGAACCGGTCGACGAGATCACCCAGGTCGGCAGCGCGTTCGCCACCCTGCTCCGGCACGGACGGCACGCGAAGCCCGCCCGCCGCCGCAGCCCCATGGGTCACCTGCTCCGGTTGCTCGCGCCGAGCGCCTGATCCGGCGTAGCGGCCCCGCCGACGATGTAGTTAGGTGACCGACATGGCTGCTCACGCGCGCTGGACCGAGGCCGACATCCCGGATCAGACCGGCCGGACCGTGTTCGTCACCGGCGCGAATTCGGGGCTGGGGTTGCGGATGTCCGAGGTGCTCGCGGGCAAGGGGGCCCGCGTGCTGCTCGGCTGCCGGTCGCCGGAGCGTGGCGCCAAGGCGCTGGAGCAGGTGCGCGCGGCCGCGACCGGGGACGCACCCGAGCTCGTCCGGCTGGATCTCGCCGACCTCGACTCGGTCCGCGAGGCCGCGAAGAAGGTCCAGGAGCTGACGGGCGGCAAGCTCGACGTCCTGGTCAACAACGCGGGCGTGATGGCGACCCCGCGCGGCCACACCAAGGACGGTTTCGAAACCCAGTTCGGCACGAACCATCTCGGGCACGCGGTGCTGACCTGGCTGCTGATGCCGTCACTGCGCAACGGTTCGGGAGCGCGCGTCGTCACCTTGTCGAGTATCGCGGCGACAGGCGCGCGCATCGACGTCGCCGACCCGAACTTCGAACGCCGGATGTACAACCCCGGCTCCGCCTACGGCCAGTCGAAACTCGCCAATCAGGTGTTCGCGCTCGAACTCGACCGCAGGCTGCGCGCCGCGGGAGAGAACGTCATCAGCGTGGCGGCGCATCCCGGCTACACCTGGACCGGACTCGGTTCGGGGATGGCCCGTTCCTACCGCAATCCGGTGGTGCGCGCGCTCGTCGCCGGGGGCAACCGGATCGGCGAGATCTTCATCGCGCAGAGCGCCCGCCAGGGCACGCTCCCGCAGCTGTTCGCGGCGACCTCCCCGGAGGCCGAAGGCGGCGATTACATCGGCCCTCGCGGGCTCGGCGGACTTCGCGGCGCCCCGGTCAAGGTGCGCCCGCTGGCCGCCGCGAGGAGCGAATCGCTCGGCGCCGCGTTGTGGGATCTGACCACCAAGTTGACGGGCGTCACCCCCGACCCCGCGTGAGCGGCGACCACTGCTCCGGCGGGCGTAGGGTGACGGTGTGAGTGCTGCCCCAGATGGCCGCAAGCTGTTGCGGCTCGAGGTCCGGAATTCCCAGACTCCCATCGAAAAGAAGCCGTCGTGGATCAAGACGCGCGCCCGGATGGGTCCGGAGTTCACCGAACTCAAAGGCCTGGTGCGCCGCGAAGGCCTCCACACCGTCTGTGAAGAAGCCGGCTGCCCCAACATCTACGAATGCTGGGAAGACCGTGAAGCCACCTTCCTGATCGGTGGCGACCAGTGCACCCGGCGCTGTGATTTCTGCCAGATCGACACGGGCAAGCCT